>NZ_PCZT01000009.1:1154615-1164501 GCF_002968895.1 Paenibacillus sp. AR247
ATAAGATGCCGTCACAATGATGCTGCCCATGCTGTCCTTAATGGACAGCGTCCTGGCACTGCCATTGGCCATGCCACCGCCACCGTTGATCCGGAACAGGTTCTGCCCCTCAACCAGGCTCGTCCCGTAGTTTTCGTTAAAGGCTTCCTCGGTCTCGCCTTTGTTGTTCTCGTTCATAATCCAGAAAACTGCCGGGCTGTGCGCGGGAATGATCATATCCTCGCCGCTGACCGGCGTCCAGTTGTCTTTATTATTGTAAAAGAAAGAATAGTCCTTGAAATTGATGTTCTGATCCGTATTGTTATAAACTTCGACATATTCGTAAGCATCTGCTGAAACACCAGCCACGTTGGCTGTATCCGGAACCATCTCGGTAATCAGCAGCGGTAGCCCGGCGGAAATGTTCGCTACCGTATCCTGCCCGGTGCCTGGTTCTGTTTCGCTGCCCTTAATTGGCGCGCTATAAGAGATTGTCTGGAGCACCTTGGACTGCTCGTCCAGCAGCGTTATCGAATAATTCAGAATCGTGCCCTTTAGCGCCTCTGCTGGAATGATTGCATTGTATGTATCCTGCTTGCCTTCGACCTGTACCAACGGTACCGATGCTTCGGTGTTCCCGTCCACCGCATACTTCACGACACCAGACCAACCCGCCGCGGCTGTTCCTGTGATGGCTGCGCTCACCGTGAAATCCTGATCAGCCGAAACTTCAGCAGGTGCCTGATGATCGATCTGCAGCGTATTTTGCGTCTGCTGATCCTCCTGCGGGGTCTCCGTGTTCGTGCTGTTGTCTGCTGCCGGGGCAGTGGGATCGTTCACCTGCTCCGCCGTAACGACAGGCGCGGTTTGATCGTTCAGGCCGTCTGCGTAGCTGAGGGGTGCCGCTGCGCTGATCAGCATACTGACAAGCATCACGGCGGACACGCTGCGCTGCAGCTTACTAGTCCTCTTCAATGGGTAAGTCTCTCCTTCACTCATGAAATGTTGTCTGCATCCTGATGTCTGCATACTTCAGTGTAGTGAGTTTTTATTTACGCCATGTCATTGGAATGTAAAGGGATCATTAATCTCATTAAATTTTCAGTCCGGTAAAGCGATGAAGGCGTATTTTTTACACTTGACGCAAAAAAGGACTGCAGCAAAAGCCTGCAGTCCTTGTCATGTCATGTAACAGCAAACGAAATGGATAATAACCATTCATCCGCCTTGATAAGTTGGATTCAACGGGTTATGCCTGCACCGCAGGGCCCGCCTCCATCACTTCCCGGATCAGCACCTTGCTGCCCGTCTTGGCGCTTTCCAGCGCAGCCAGCACCATGGCCATGCTGTAGATGTTGTCGCTGCAGTCCGTTTCCGGCTTGCGCCCCGCTTCAAGCGCCGCGAACATTTCGTCCAGGCAGCCGTGATGAAAGGTGTTGCGCATGGAATCAAGCACGCCGGGCACGCGCGTATATTCGCGGATAAACTTGCCGTCCTGATCCCCTTCGGCTACGACTTCGGCATAAGGTTCGCCGTGACCGTCCCAAACGGCCGTCCCCTTTTCTCCGGTGACGCGCCAGAATGCTTCCCAGGATGTCGGCATCCCCTCAGCGCACCAGGAGCCGCGGTAGTTGAACACCGTGCCGTCGGACATCTCAAAGATGCAGATCGCCATGGCATTCCCCTCATACCAGGACCCCGGAGGATTAAATTCGTGGCAGTATACGGAGACCGGATTGGCACCCGTAATGAGGCGGGCCTGATCAAACGTATGGATTGCCATGTCCAGGAGCAGCGGGCTGGCCATCGCTTCGCGGAAGCCGCCGAAATGGGCGCCGATAAAGAAGTCTGCTCCGATAAACCCCGTACGTCCGATCGTTCCCTCGGCAATCAGCTTGCGGAAGGCCCGGATGCGCGGGTCGTAACGCCGATTCTGCATCACGGCATGCGTACGCCCGGTCCGCGCCGATCTCCGGACAATGTCCAGACAGTCCTCCATCGTTTCAGCCAGCGGCTTCTCTGCAAATACGTCGCAGCCCAGCTCCAGAGCCGTCGCGCTCACACCATGATGGCTTGAAGGAATGGTCACGTCAAAAACGAGATTGGCTCCCGAGGCCTGAATCGCTTCCTTGACATCTGTAAATACCGGGCAGTTCAGCGACTTGCGCTCAGCCATCGCCAGCGCCGCTTCCTTTTTAATATCCACCAATCCGACGATCTCGGTGTCTTCCCGCCCGGCCGCGTAATCGACCCAGGTATTCGCCATGCCGCCGCAGCCTGCGACGACGACTTTGTACTTCGCAGTCATCTGCTTGTCCTCCTACACCGGATTCGGGATGAAATCCCCGCCCCGGCACCGTTTTAAATAATTCAATGCGTGAACCTGGCCCGTCATCTCCAGTTCGCCCCTGTAAACCGGGTCATGCCAGCCTTCGATGTCGATCGTTCCCTGATATCCGTTCTGCCGCAAAATGGTGATGATGTCCGCCCAGTTGCTGTCGCCGAATCCCGGCGTCCGGTGCCAGACGAACGGCTGATTGCCGTGAACGCCATGCTCTCTGACGACATCCCATGCGATCGTGGCGTCTTTTCCATGCACATGGAACACTTTCGGGGCCCATTTGCGAAGCTGCGGGATCGGATCGATCAGGCTGACCATTTGATGGCACGGCTCCCATTCCAGTCCGAGATTGTCCGCCGGCACGGCATTGAACATCATTTCCCACGCAGCCGGACCATGGGCGATATTCCAATCCCCGGTCTTCCAGGTGCCGTCCATGTCGCAGTTCTCAAACGCCAGTTTGACGCCTTGATCTGCCGCCCGCCGCGCCAGCTCTCCAAATACCTCTGCAAATTTCGGGATGGATTCGTCAATGGGACGTCCTGTCAAACGGCCCGTGAAACCGGATACAATTTCAGTGCCGAACAAATGGGCATGATCGATCAGCCGCTCCCACGTCGCCAGCGTATCCTCATTGTTGCCTTCCCCGGTCAAAGGATTGCCGAACACACTGATGGCCGAAATAACGAAATCATGCTCATCCGCCAGCTCTCTCACTCGCGCAGCAAGCTCCTTCAGATCGGTGCCACCCGAGGTTTGCCAAAAGGTCAGATTAAACGATTCAAAGCCGTGCTTGACGATCTGCGGGATCACCCGGACCGCGTCAGCGCCGCCGACCAGCGTTCCGATACGCATGATGTTGGTATCCAATATTGTGATCACTCCTATATTGACATATAGTATTCATAACATCACCATTATAGCGGGGAGAACCGCCGTTTTCTCTAACCGATCTTGTGGAATACTAGTCTGATTTTGAGGGGGTGTGGAAATGACCTATCCCAGGGACCTATGGGAAGATACCGCGCTGGAAAATACCGCTTATCCGTTTCAGCTTTTTCAAAACCGCTGCCTTGCCGCCCGCGCCGGCCACTGTATTCTGTACCTGCACTGGCACGAGCATTTTGAGCTGCTTGTCATGAAGCGCGGCAGCGCCGTGTTCCATATCGACAGCCGCCCGTATGCTGCAGCTGAAGGGGATGTCCTCATCATTCCCGGCGGGAGCCTTCACGTAGGCTACTCCCTCGCCGAAGGCGACGTCCATTATGACTGCATTGTCGTCAATGCTTCCCTGTTTAATGACTGGCTGCATGATCCTATACATATTCAATACGTCGCCCCCTATCTGGAAGGCCGGCTTCGGTTCCCTGTGAAAATTAGCTCTTTTGAAGAAGGGCATCCCGGTTATTGGGCCCACTTGGAGGAGATCATCCGGGAACTCAGCTCCAAGCCTCCGGCTTACCAGCTGACCGTGAAATCCAGACTGCATCTCTTATTGACGTTGTTGGCCAGGGAGAATAATCCGAGCATGCTCGAAGCAGAGGCACATAACGCTTATTTTCCCAACCGGGAGAGGTTTAAGCAGCTGATCCGGCATATCGAATCGAACTTTTCGGATAAGATGACCGTTGAGCAGGCGGCCAGGCAGGTCAGCCTGAATCCGCACTATTTCTGCAAGCTGTTCAAGCGGTTGACGGGCCGCACTTTTGTTGAATACGTTAACATCTGCAGAGTAAAGGAAGCCCGTCGGCTCCTGACCGAAACTAACGAGTCCGTTACGGAAATCGCTTCGCGTGTAGGGCTTGATAATCCGAATTATTTTACAAAGCTCTATAAAAAGTACATGGGGACGACACCAACCAGGGAAAGAAAAAGCTGAATAGGATTGGCCCCGGTGCCAAAACTCCATTTGGTCCAAAGAAAGCAGCTGCGATCCGTGTGCAGATTTACGTAATGAAGGTTATGTAAACATCAGGGCGATAACACAGGGTTGTTCGCACAGACTCCCTTGTTATACGTACCTAACTTTTCTTCGGGCTTCCATTTCAGCTGCCGTACAAATGCAAAGGGCCTAGCCGATAGCTAAGCCCTTTGAGAGATTAATAGATAAATGCCTTGGTGATAATGACCAGGAGAATAAACAGAACGAGAATGGCAGCTACGCTGTTCCCCCACATTCCGCCGCCGTATCCAACACCAGCTACTTCACTCATGTGCGAGTCCCTCCTTCGTATCGGAATACATCACATTCTATGATTCGATCTTGGGAGAGGAGCGGGCTAAGAGGAAGGTTCCCGCCAATATGTGCTGTTGTAATGCAGGGCACTTTATCTCTTAACCTGGATAGGCTCCAGCGGCGCCCGGTTGCCGTAGACCGGGGCCGCCGCCCCGCTGGGAGCAGCCCATTGCACGGCGTTTGTGATCACCCGCTGAATTTCCTCGTTATGATAAGTCGGATAGGTTTCATGACCCGGGCGGAAGTAGAAAATTTTGCCCCGTCCACGATAGAATACAGCTCCGCTGCGGAATACTTCCCCGCCCTCAAACCAGGACACGAACACCAGCTCATCGGGCGCCGGAATATTAAAATGCTCCCCGTACATCTCCTCTTTCGGCAGTTCGATATACTCGCCGAGCCCGGCGGCAATGGGATGAGCCGGGTTAATGACCCAGATCCGTTCCTTGTCGTCCGCCTCGCGCCATTTCAGCTGCCCGGTCGGCGTTCCGAGCAGCCGGCCGAATATTTTGGAGGCATGGCCGGAGTGAAGCACGATGAGACCCATCCCGTCCATGACCCGGCGGTACACTCTGTCCACGACCGAATCCTGGACTTCATGATGGGCAAGATGACCCCACCAGACAAGCACATCCGTCTGCGCAAGCACCTCATCGGTCAATCCGTGCTCCGGTTCATCCAGCGTCGCCGTTGCAACCGTCAATCCGGCCTTCCCTAGAAATCCGGCGATCGTGCCATGGATGCCATCCGGATAAATCTCGCGGACGGCGGCATGCCGCTGCTCATGACGAAACTCATTCCAGACCGTAACTTTCATAATGTTCAGCACTCCTTCGAAAAGCCGATACTGACGGTCTGGAACCGTCCGGCGCGCTATTTTACGCTGTTGTAACGCTCATAGGCATCCGTCCGGATCGTCACCAGCCGTTCCAGACCCATCAATGTAAGCGTCCCACTGCTCGTCGATACCGCCTTTGTAATCCACTGTGCGCGGGTCGTTCGCACATACGTATCGATATCGGTCGTGAGCGTCGGGAGCTCCTGAAATTCCTCAGCGGTGTACATGACATTCGGGAACGGGGTCGTAACGTAATCCTTGCCCAGCTTGTCGATGGTCAGCTTGAGGCCGTCCCCGTTGCTCGGGTCGAGGATAATATTTTTCTCAAAGCTCGGGCTCACGTATTTCGGGCCAAAATCACGGACAGAAGACTCCCAGTACCACGCATCCGCACTGGTCCCTGCCGGCGGATTCATCAGGGCATAGGTGCCGTCGTCGTTTTTCTTAATGACGGTGTCGATGGCGCCCCAGAAGTTTTGGATGCTGGCTTCGTTCGTATAAAACTGGTCCGCCCAGCGCGCTGCCGCTTCCGGATATTTGCATGTCGTGGTGATCAGCAGCTCGTTACGCCGGTAGCTGAGCCCGTTCGGATCGCCGACTTGATAACGCTTACCGTCCGGTCCGGAAATCGTCGGAATGGTGACATATTCGTCCTTCCATTTGCCGAACACCGCATCCGGCGTCCACTGATGGGTGAAGCCGACCAGCGATACGTCCGGATTTTGCTGCTTGGCCGTCAGCATTGTGTTGTCCTGGGTAAACAGCTCCTGGTCGATCAGTCCTTCCGAGAACAGCTGATGCGCCCACTTGATCGCTTCCTTGTATTCTTCGGATGTCGGATAATACACCGGTTTGCCGTCTTTGATCATCATGCCGGTACCATTCAGGTCCGTAATGCCGAATGGATTGAGCAGGTCCATGCTGATGTCGCCGGATCCGCTGTACGGAATTTCGTCCTTTTTACCGTTTCCGTTCGGATCGTTTTCTTTAAAAGCCTTCAGCACTTGATGCAGCTCATCAATCGTCTCGGGAACCTGAAGCCCAAGGTGGTCCAGCCAGGCTTTGTTGATGACCGGCTGATTCTGCGTCACCGGACGGGACGGCAGCCTTGCGGGCAGGGAGTACATTTTTCCGTCCGGGAAAGTGCTGATCTTTTTCAGCTCCGGCGACTCCTCCATGGCCGCTTTCAAATTCGGCATGTACTTGTCAATATAATCGTCCAGCGGCTGGAAGAGGCTGAGATTATTCACGATATCCGAGTCGGAGAAAGCGATGTCCCCGAAGACGATATCCGGCAGCGTGCCGCTGGCCAGCATGATCGATTTCTGCTCGCCCCAATCGTTGGAAGACATGACCTGCCAGTTGATCTTGATATTCGTTTCTTTTTCCAAATTTTGCAGCCAGGTGTTCTTCGTGAATGTGTCGCCCATATTTCCCCACCGGACGGTCAGCACGTTCAGCGTAATCGGCTCCTTCACGATGGGAAGGCCTGTTTGATTGAAGCTGTCGCTGCTTTCGGCCGTTTTGCCGCCGGAGTCGCCGCCGCTGCACGCCGTCACACCGACCAGCAGCGTGGACACCAGCCCCAAGGTAACCAACAGTTTACCGGCTCTTTTTTTGCCCATTCCAGAAATCCCCCTAATATTTATTAAGTGGCCTTGCCGTTTATTCCTTGACCGCTCCGATCATCACCCCTTGGTTGAAGTACTTTTGCACGAACGGGTACAGGCACATAATCGGGAGGGTCGATACGATAATGACCGAATACCGCATCATGTTCGCCAGCCGCAGCGCGATATTGGCCGCTTCCCCGCTGCCGAGGCTCGACTGCATTTGATTCGTGATCAGGATGTTTCTCAGAATTAACTGCAGCGGATACAAATTAGGATTTTTCAAATAAATCAAAGCATTAAAATAGGAGTTCCAGTAGCCGACGGCGATCCACAAAGCGAGCACGGAGATGACCGCCTTGGACAGCGGCAGCACGACCAGGACATAATAGCGCAAGTTGCCGCACCCGTCGATCTGGGCCGCCTCCCACAGATCCCCCGGAATGCTGGTCTGGAAAAAGGTCCGCGCTACGATGATGTCGTAAACGACGACCGAAAATGGCAGCACCATTACCAGGAACGTATTGTACATGTGAAAATCCCGGATGGTCAGGAAGGTCGGAATCAAGCCGCCGCTAAAAAACATCGTGAAAATAAAAAACAGGGAAATCGCTTTACGGCCGACCAGGTCTCTCCGGGACAATGCGTAAGCGGCCGATACGTTCACGATCAGGCCGATCGCTGTGCCGACGACCGTGTAGAGAATGGTATTGCGGTATCCGATCCAAATGTTCTCATGCTTCAGCAGCTCTTTGTAGCCGTCAAGCGTAAAGCCTCGCGGAAACAGCCATACCTGGCCGTTGCCCACGGCCGAAGGGTCGCTGAAGGAGGCGATGACGATAAAATACAGCGGATAGATGAGGACGATCAGCAGCAGCACCGCGACGATGTAGAGCAAAACTTCCAGAACGCGGTCGGATGATCGGCCGCCGGCCCTTCCGGTGGCGGTGCTTGCTGCCTGCATGGCTTCCACGGTGTTATTCCCTCCCTTACCACAGACTGTTGCTGCTGAGCTTTTTGGAAATTTGGTTTACCAGGATCAGCAGCACAAAGTTGATCAGCGTATTAAACAGGTTGATGGCCGATGAGAAGCTGTACTGGCTGCTGAGCAGACCGATTTTGTACACGTACGTGGAAATGACTTCGCTGGATGAGATGTTCAAGTTGTTCTGCATCAGATACACTTTCTCAAAGCCGACGCCCAGCAGTCCGCCCATCCGCAAAATAAACAGGGTGACGGCCGTCGGGATCAGCATCGGAATATCGATGTAACGGATTTTCTGCCAGCGGCTGGCCCCGTCTACGGTTGCCGCTTCATAGAGGCTCGGATCTACGGCTGACAGCGCCGCAATGTAGATAATGCTGTCCCATCCCGCATGCTGCCACACATCCGACCATACATACACGCTGCTGAACATCCCGGCCGATCCCATGATGTTGGGTGCCTCCGCACCGAACAGCCGGTAGATGCTGCCGATCAGGCCGCTCCCTGGAGACAGCAGGATCAGCATCAGGCCGACCATGACGACGGTAGAGATAAAATGAGGCATGTACGTCACGGTTTGAAAAAAACGTTTAAACCGGCTCGCCCTCATCTGATTGACCATCAAGGCCAATACGATCGGGATCGGGAAGGTCACGATGCTGTACAGGCTGATGATCAGCGTATTTTTGATCGTGACGTTAAATTGGTAGGAATGAAAAAATTTCTCGAAATACTTCATCCCTGCCCAGGGACTTCCCATAATGCCCAGCGCCGGACTGTAATCCTTGAACGCAATGAGGACGCCGTACATCGGCTTGTAGGAGAACAGCAGCAGCAGTATCGCCGCCGGCAGCAGCAGCACGTACAGCCCCCAATTCCTTTCGATTCTTCCCCAGGTTCGCCGGAAGCCGGATGACTCTGATTTCAACGCAGGTCCCCCCTCTCTCCTTTCTTTCGGAACAAGACTCATTATAAATGGACTTGAGGAGCTTAATCGGACCTCTTGCCGCCGTTATCCGGACTCCCGGGTACGGAAAAGTCTGTCCGCGCAGCCACGCCAACCGTCCGATCCGGACGTAAGGATGTCACTTTCCGGACTTTTGGAGCGGATGCGCAGTATTTCGCATTTTGTTACGGGCTGGGGTTATATATAATGAAAAATAAAGCGCATTCATAAGAGGAGGCGTCAGAACAGAATTTTCATGCGGCTAATCATCCACCGTACCGGCAAACCTTACCCGGTCAAACATTATGTCAACATGCTGATTGTCATTTTATTTACGGCGCTTGTCCTCGATTTTATGATCAGCTATGCTTCGATCTCCATCGTCAAGCAGCAGTCCAGCCGAAGCCTGCGGGACACAGCCGATCTGTACATCAACCGGATCAACCATGATTTCGCCTACATCAATCACTACATGGGCTGGTCGCTGGCCAATGACCAAATCATCGAGACGATGGATGAGAACGCTTCAGGTTCGGCCGAATTTCTAAAGTCCAACACCCAGCTTCATCAGCGATTTACCGAGCTGCAGAAAAATTACGGCCAGGCATATCAATTTTTCATCTATCTGAAAAACAAAGATTTTTTCCTGAACTGCGCTCCCTTAAGCATCGGGTATCCCGATTATTTGGAACTGAAGCGGCAGATCATTTCCTACGCCGAGGACAAAAATGTATACGACAAGTTTTATTCCCGCTGGACGCCGGTCCTTGTCCGGAATAAATATTATATTGTCAATATCGTCCCTTATCATGACCGTTATTTGATCTGCCTTATCTCTGCAGACGAACTGATCCGTCCGCTGCAGAGCATCGACATGGGAAANACGGCACCGTCTCTCTTGTTGATGAACNGGCATCAATATTTCCACACCGATCCGCGTGGACGAGACCC
>NZ_PCZT01000009.1:1164601-1168875 GCF_002968895.1 Paenibacillus sp. AR247
CGGGAAATCCAAGCCCATAAGCTCTATTCCGGGAGCACCAACGATCAATTGTTTCAGCAGTCGCTCCAATCGATTGAGGATATGGAGCAGTATATCGCCTATCTGGTAGATACTGCTCTGGCGTACCGGACGTTTGCGGAAAAGCCCAACTCGGTCGTGGAGGAAATCAAGCTGTATATCAGCAAGCATATCGGGGAAGATTTGACGCGGAACAGCCTTGCCGAAACCGTCTATCTCAATCCGGATTATTTGGCGCGTTTGTTTAAAAAGGAAACGGGTGTGCCATTAGGCAATTACATTATCGAGACCCGAATTCAGATGGCAAAGCATTGGCTCGCCACATCACAAATGCCTGTTCATATGATCGCCGGAAAGGTTGGCTATGCCAACGATTCGTACTTTTCCAGGCTGTTCAAGCAGGAATGCGGCTTGACTCCTTACGAATTTAGGCACAAGCAGCAAAAAGACCGCCTGGGGTAGGCGGTCTTATCAACAGCATGCACTCGGTGTTTCTTCAGTCAGATCAAGGGCAACGGTCAAGTCGCCGGGCTGAACTCCGTCAGTTCTTCTTCCTGGGCTTCTTCGCTTCCCACCCACAGGTCCACCAGCCTGTCTCCATTGTACAGCTCGATGTTCAGCTCATCGGCATACTGGTACGCACCCGCCGTGAATTCCCCGGTCGTTGCTACATACCCGCCGACGGCACCGCGCTTCACCATCTGGGAATGGACCACGGCAATGGGGCCGTAATCCACCGGATTCCGGTCGTCAGCACAAACGGCAAGCCCCAGGTACAAGCCATGGTCGGTGTGCTCCTCGATGTCGATTCCGTAATTGCGTGATGCCCGGGTGACATAGGTCCGTCCTCCCCTTACCGCTTCCATCATTTCGGCGACAAACGCCTCGAACTCCAGGGACCCTTCGTCCTTGTCTTCACCCTGTTCCTTTTTATATCGATGATATAAGCCGATTTTTAGCGTTTCTTTCATCTCTTCATGGGTGGTCAGCGTATCGATCGCACTGGATCGGTAATGCATCAACATCCCTTTCTGCCGGAGATAGAGCAGCAGCCAGCAGACATTGGTCACGATTAATATACTGATGATCACAATCTTCCAACCTCCTTCTATGAAAATCAGTGTAACCAGCGCCGGTCGTTTTCAGACCTTCAAGCCACGGCCAACGAGAAAAGCTGCCTGCAGTTAGACCTGCAGACAGCTTTCAAATGAATAGGATGACATATGAAATGGTTAATGAATTCCAAATCGAATGAATTCGCTTAGACTCTATCGTTTAATCAATATAATCCTTCAATCGTTTGCTCCGGCTGGGGTGTCTCAGCTTCCGCAGCGCTTTCGCCTCAATTTGGCGGATACGCTCACGGGTTACGCCGAATACCTTGCCGACCTCTTCCAGCGTGCGCGTGCGGCCGTCTTCGAGGCCAAAGCGCAGACGGAGAACGTTCTCTTCCCGCTCTGTCAGCGTGTCGAGGACATCGCCCAGCTGCTCCTTCAGGAAGGTGAACGCCGCAGAGTCAACCGGTGCCAGGGCGTCATGATCCTCAATAAAGTCACCCAGCTTGGAATCATGCTCGTCCCCGATCGGTGTTTCGAGCGAAACCGGATCCTGCGAAATTTTCATAATTTCACGGACCTTCTCTACGCTGAGCTCCATCGCCGCAGCGATTTCTTCCACTTCGGGTTCGCGTCCAAGCTCCTGTACCAGCTGCCGCGATATACGTGCCAGCTTGTTAATCGTTTCGATCATATGGACCGGAATCCGGATCGTTCTTCCCTGATCGGCTATGGCCCGCGTAATCGCCTGTCTGATCCACCATGTGGCATAGGTGCTGAACTTAAAGCCTTTCGTGTAATCGAATTTATCTACGGCTTTGATGAGCCCCATGTTGCCTTCCTGGATCAGATCCAACAGCTGCATGCCGCGGCCCGCATATCTCCGGGCAATGCTGACAACCAGTCGCAGGTTCGCCTCGACCATGATTTTCTTGGCTTCCTCGTCCCCTTCGGCGACGCGCTTGGCCAGTTTGATTTCTTCTTCCGTGCTCAGCAGGCCGACACGGCCAATTCCCTTCAAGTACATACGCACAGAATCATCATTCTTCATGCCCGTCGGCAGCAGCTCGACGTCAGCGTAGGGCTGATCTTGCTCCTGTTGATTCGACTCGGCTTGATTTCTCATCACTTCATCGCGTTCACGTTCTTCCATCATCCTGTAGCCCAGCTGGTCATCATTCTGCTGGCGCTGATGATCGCGATCGTCCTCTGCATCGTCATGCTCTATTTCAACAAACGGGTGCTGCGGCCGATCCAAAGCTTCTCGGATACGCTCGCCCGGTGGAACGAGGAGAGCGCCGCATTGGATTTTAAAAACAGCAAGATTATCGAACTGGAGCAGGCCAGCCAGCAGTTTAAGCATCTGATCGGGCAAATCCGCAGGTTCAAGATCGATATGTATGAGCAGGAGCTGGAAAAGCAGCGGATCCAGCTGGATTACATGAAGCTGCAGATCAACCCGCACTTTTTTCTCAACTGTCTGACGAGCATGTACAGCATGGCCCAAATGCAAATGTATGGCGAAATCGAGCGAATGGCCATGTCGACGACCCAATACTTTCGCTACATCTTTCAGAACGGGCACAACTTCGTGCGGCTGCAGGATGAAATTGAGCATGTCCGCATTTATCTCGACATCCAGCGTCACCGCTACAGGAACGCCTTCGCCTATCATATTTCCCAAGATGCAGAAACCGGAGATATCCGCATTCCCCCGCTCGTGCTGCAGACCTTCATTGAAAATGCCGTAAAATATGCCGTATCACGCGTCACCGAGGCGAACATTACGTTATCGGTCAGCAGGGTAATGCCGGATGATCTTGCCAAAATCACGATTTCGGATTCGGGACCGGGCTTTCCTCCGGACATTTTAGAACAGCTCATGCATGGTGGGCCGCTGAACGCGGAGAACGGCAACCGGATCGGTATAATGAACACGATACAGCGCCTTGAGCTGCTCTACAAGGGTCAAGCGAGCGTCTCCTTTTCTAACCGCGAGGGAGGCGGAGCGGAAGTAACCATGACCATCCCCGTATCGCCGCCGGAAGCCATTGATTAAGGAGGAATCGCATGAACGTTTTACTGGTGGATGACGATTATTTTGTCGTAGCGGCGCTCGAAAGCAAAATCGACTGGCAAGCACTATCCATTGAGCAAATTTACACGGCTTATAACGTTTCCCAGGCGAAGGAAATTTTGCAGCAGCACGCCGTAGACATTCTCATATGCGATATTGAAATGCCGCAAGGCAGCGGCCTGGAGCTGCTGGCCTGGATCCGGGAGGAGCGCTACCGGGTGCAGGCGATATTCCTGACGAATTACGCGGACTTTAACTACGCCCAGAAAGCGATCGAACTGCAGAGCTTCGATTATTTCCTCAAACCGATCGAGTTTGACAAATTAGCCCTGATTATCCGCAAGGCGGCAATCAAAGCGAGCGAGGAACGTTCGATTGAGGAGGCTGCGCGCGAGGGGCTGCTGTGGAAAAAAAACCAGAACCGCCTGCTGGAGCTGTTCTGGCGCAAGCTGATCACGGGCAAAAGCTTTCCCTCGGAACCCCGGGCCATTCAGCGTGTTATGGAAGAACAGCACTTGCCTTATCAGCTGTCCGACCGGTTTACTCCCCTGATCATCAAGGTGTTTCCTCATGACGGGAGTCTTGGCAAAAACGACAAGGACCTGTTTGATTACGCCCTGCTCAACGTGCTGAACGAGCTGCTGAGGAGTCCCTTGTACAAGGTCGAAACGGTGCTGGAATACACCGAGAACCACTGGATTGTCATTTTACAATGGAGCGCCGAACCTTCTACCGGTCAGATTGAAGACACATGCGCCTCCCTCATCCCCAAAGCCAACCGGTTCCTGAAGTGCGACGTATACTGTCATTTGGGACTTACTGAGAGCTTGGCGGCGGTGCATCCCATGATCCGGCAGCTGATTCATCTCAATGAAGAAATGATCAACATCCGTAATCAAGTCTTCCGTATCGATCAACGGTCGGTGGACGAAGCGGCTTATATCCCGCCCGACCTGGAGCTGCTGGAAAGACTGCTGAGTGATGGTGACACTTCCGCATTTTGTGCGGAGATAAGCCGGTATCTGCATGAATTGACCGGGCGGCAGGCGCTGAATGTGTCCGCACTGCGGCAGTTCCGGCTTGATTTGATGCAGATGATTTACTCTTTCCTGAAGCAGCGGGAA
>NZ_PCZT01000009.1:1168975-1170603 GCF_002968895.1 Paenibacillus sp. AR247
TTTCTGAGGTGTAAAAATATTGACAATCACCAATCGTTGTGATACGATAAATGGTAATAATGTGATTAATTTTGGAGTACACATTATAATATCATATACGCATTTACATTTCAATATGTTTCATAGAATTTAGCCTTTTGGATTAAATTACATAATATAGACCCGCCGGAGTAACGTTGATGTTCTCCTGCGGGTCTTTTTTGTTGGCTTTATCCGGATGAAGAACGGTATATGATCCGGTACGGGATCTGCACCTTTTCCCCGGAACCACGGGTCACGAGCCTTAAAGCCTCCTCACCTACCCGGAAGAGCTGATGGTCTACCGTGGTAAGCTGAAGGACTTGGCCAATCGGCTGATTTTCCTGTCCGATGATGGCGACATCCTCCGGAATACGCAGCCCCGCAGAGAGAACAAATTGGTGGATTCCGGCTGCCACCTCGTCCCCGTTGGCATACACGGCGGTCGGCCGGACTTTTCCTTCAAGAAAGTGGCGGGCTGCATCCATACCATCCTTCAATGTGGTGCAGCCATCCAGGCACCGGCATGGCGATACTTCCCCAAAAACGTCCCGGTAAGCCTGCATCGTCAGCCGGGTGCTGATGCTGGTCTCCCCTCTTGCTGTCGTGAACGCAACCTCTGTGTGTCCCATGTTTTTCAGGAAGGAGAACACCTCGAGCGTTGCGGCATACCGGTCAATGTACGCGCAGCCGATTTCCTCCAGCTCCGTATACTCGCAGGCTACGATGTGACCATATCCCGCAAAGGGGACGATGGACGACCAATCGTTCGCACGGGACGTAATGATGATCCCGTCGAGCAGTTTAGTTTTCAGCATCGTTAAATACTCCAGCTCTTTCTCCGGATCATACCGGGTTGGAAGCACGGTCACGGTGTAATCTTCCTCAACCGATTTGTTCAATACACCGCTTAACATCCGGTCGAAAGCCGGGTTGTTGTTGTACGGGATGATCACGCCGATGCTGCGGGTCCGGCCGCGGATCAAATCAACCGCATTACGGTTTGGCGTGTAATCCAGTTCGTCGATGGCTCGCTGCACGGCGGCTCTTTTCTCAGCGGAAACGTACGGATGCTGGTTGAGAACCCGGGATACCGTGGATACCGAAACACCGGCTCGTCTGGCGATTTCGTGAATGTTGGCCATAACTCCCTGCCTTCTGACTTTTTCATTTCGAATGGTTCCTTTATTATATCACGCTGACTCCGATCCTCATTACGATAGTGGACCAGCCGCAGGTTATTATTCATCCCGGGACTGAATGTCGTACTGATCTGCCTGCAGCAAAAGCTGCTCGCTGCCTTGTGCCTGAATGACAACCCGTGTCCCGCTGACAATCGGCGCTCTTCTGTCCGGAAACCAAGGCCGTTCGCGGTCCACTACGATCAACAAGCCCTCGGCGTCGCCCATCGCCGCAAATTGCCGGCCGTCGCCGCTCCACATGGACAGTCCCAGCGTCGTTTGAATCTGTTCCACGGCAGCGGCCACTTCATCAACAGGGAGCCCGATTTCGCTGATACCGCAGCAGCTGGCTGCTTGAAAAGTCTTCATTTTTCGTCGTTATCAAAAGGAATGGTGGGCAATGAATTCAATCAGATTCTCATCCCGGAT
>NZ_PCZT01000009.1:1170703-1172002 GCF_002968895.1 Paenibacillus sp. AR247
CAGTTCCCGAAGTGAAATTGATCCCCATCCTGATCGCGGAACAGGGTAATTCCACGCTGAGCGGCCCATTTTTTGGCTGCGCCGAGCTGATTCGTCGGAATCGTAAAGGCAATATGGTACATCGATTTTTCGCCGGGCGCTGCCGCCTTCTGAAGAATGAGCTGGCTGCCGCCGGCTTGAATGGTGACCCTATCCGACTGTTCTTCGGCCACTGGAAGACCGAGCTTCCCGGCGTAAAATTGCTTCATCTCCGCAAAATGCCGGGCATTTATCGTAAGTTGTTGGATTTTCATCGTAAAAGACCTCCATATCCTTCTGATTACCAATGTATTGCTCTGCGGCAGCGTATGCAGCGTGTGGGTCAACGCGATGCTTCCCTCTTCCATGAATCTTTCAGCGAAACGATCCGGTTAAATACCTGTACCGGCCCGCTCAGTTCTTTGGGATCCAGGCAGAAATAGCCTTGGCGGATAAACTGGTATTTAACATCCTGTGAAGCATTTTTCATCCATGGCTCCATGATCGCTTGCCTGAAAATGATTCGGGAATCGGGGGATACCAGCTCTGCCCAATCATTGTCCGATTCCGCCACGGACACGGCATCTTTCAGCAGGCTGCCGTACAAGCGGATCTCGGCGGGAATACCGTGTGCGGCGGACACCCAATGTATCGTCGACTTCACCTTTCTGCCGCTGAACCCGGTTCCGCTTTTCGTCTCGGGATCGTACGTGCATTGCAGCTCAATCACTTCACCTGTCACCGGATCCTTGACGGCATGATGGCATTTTAAATAGTACGCCCCCTTCAATCGAACTTCGCTTCCTGGAAACAGACGATGAAAGCCCGGTACCGGATGTTCCATAAAGTCCTCCCGCTCGATATACAATTCTCCAGAAAAGGGGACATCCCTGCCGCCAAGCATCGGATCGGCATCGCTGTGGTTGAGATGCAGAATTTCCACCTGATCCTTCGGATAATTCGTGATGACGACTTTAAGTGGATTAAGCACAGCCATCACAGCGACAGACTTATCCTTTAAGTCCTGGCGGATGAAGTGGTCCAGCATCGCGGCATCCACCGTGCTGCTCCCCCTCAGCATGCCCACTTCCTGCATGAACCTCCGGAGGCCTTCCGGCGTAACGCCTCTTCGCCGCAGCCCCTTCAAGGTCGGAAGACGGGGATCATCCCAGCCGTCGACGAATCCGCCTTCGACCAGCTCCCTGATGTACCTTTTGCTCGTGACCATTCCGGAAACGTTCAGACGTCCGAATTCCCGCTGCTTCGGGGGTTCCGCCACTT
>NZ_PCZT01000009.1:1172102-1184346 GCF_002968895.1 Paenibacillus sp. AR247
CATTTGAATCTGCCGGGTACTTTTGATGTTGACGGGATATTCATCCTCGTCATCCGTATTGGCGCCGGCCTGCGCTTCTTCTGCGGAATATACCGTTGCCTTGTCAAAGGCGAGGTCCTCCGAAGACCACTTGACCGGATCCAGCTTTTGTGAACCCAAGGCAGTCACAGAGGATCCAGACAGCTTCTGCTCCACCTGGATTTTGTTGCGGTCCAGCGTGACGCGTACGTACTGCTGACCATCTCCACGGTCCCTCAAGTAAAAAGACTGCTTGCCGACCACGTTGCCGGAAACCTTCGCGCTTAAGGTGAAATCCTCAGGCGCCTGTTCTCCTTGATCCAGCAAAAGCTTGCCTTCCCCGGCAGGCGGTGACGTCAGAACGATCCGGTTATCCTTGAATTCGACGGCGCCTCCAGCCTGCTTCCACTGCCCCGATTGCTTCTCGTCCCCGGTCACGTACGTCATTTGCTGGCCGCTGTCCTTGCCGATTTTCATCAAAAGATGGTTGGTTGACCAGTAGGGCTCAGGCTGGACGCGGGTCAGGTTGTACACATCCTGTGACGGCCCGTTGAACGCATTGCCCTCCAGGTTAAAATGCATCTGGAACAGAGAACGGATATTGCGGTCATTTACATCCGTCACAAGCGGGTTCATGCTCCCGTACATCGCGTTGGCATGCATGATCATATAGACGCCGGGCACAAAGCCGAGTTTGTCAGTATAGACCGTGTCCATCAGCTGATAATCCTTGCTGATCCGCGCCTGCATCGTATCCCGGTCCTCGAGCGGAATCATATTTTCATCGCGGATAAAATCCATAAGGTAGTGATTATAATGCTCGATGTCCTCTTTGCTGTCCAGCTTGTTTTCGTCCTTGACGCCGATGTAGCCGCCGTTTTTATCGAAAATATTGATGTAGGTCAAACGGTACCCGTTGGTCCCCATTTCCCAATACCCGCTTTTCATCATGCTGCGGAGTTCCTTGGGCTGCACGAATTTATGATCCCCGTTCCCCATCTTGTTGGCATAGGTGAGGAAGGTCGCCTTATCATTGTATCTCTCCAGCAAAGGCTGGGCATAAAGACTGGAGTCGTTGCGCCCGTCCTCAAAGGACAAAAAACAGCGCCTTGTCCGGCAGCGCCTTCCCCTTTTGATAGAAATCGAGGATGTCCTTCTGTGACACCGTGACATAACCTTGATCATGGAGGGTTTGTAGCTGGGCTTTGAGCTGGGCTTTATCGATCAGAAGCGGTGTTCCGGTTCGGCTGACCCCAAAATAAGACAGCGCGACAAACCCGCTTCGATTATGCCACGTCGACTTGTCCGGTTCGGCGTAGCGGTCGGTTCTTGCGACGGCTTGGTAGATCAGAAAGATGACCATGATCACCAGGAAGAGCTGGATCCAGGTTTTGATCCACTTCCGCCGGTTTTTGCGCTTCACATCAAGCGCTTCGCTGCGTTTTCCTTTTTTCATCCTGCATCCTCATTTAAATTCCGCGGTTCCGCCGGGTTACAGCGGCACTTCCGTCTTCGTATTTTTTCGGTTTTTCTTGCGGCCTTTTTATTTCTCGCCTCGACGTCCTGCGGCGTTTCCCTTGTCCCCCAGGTTGATTTCCAGAAGGTGAACCAGGCGACCGGCATTTGCCAGAGCAGCACCATTTCGTAGAAAAAGCAAAAGACGAAGCCGAATACCCACAGCTTGCTTTTACGGAACAATAGATGGGCCAGACTCATCAGCAGGGACATCAGCAGAAGCCCCATCAAGAAGGTTCCCGGAAACACATGGTGGAAAATGGGCATATACAGCAGGTTGTAGAGCACAATCAGCGGCGCTGCGATCGGAACGATGACACCGATGTAGAAAAAGAGGGCCATAAACGGTTCCTTGCGCCAAATAAATCCGGCCGCCCTAAGGGATTCCCGCAGCCAGGAACGCTTCCAGCGCATCTGCTGCTTCAGGAAGACATTCATCTCCGAAGGAACGATCGTAGAGCAAATCGCTTTATCCTGGTACGCCGTCCGGTGTGTCTTCAGGATAAAGTTGGTCATGCTGCGGTCGTCGCCGAACGTAGCGGGCTGTCCCAGAAACTTCTGGTTGAGCCAGGCGTCCGCATGCTTCAGCACAAGCCTCTTTTTATAACAGGATAACGGCCCGGACAGGCAGGTGACGCTGTCAAACCAGGACTCGGCCGCTTTCATAATACGGAACGCGATATAATAGCGCACGGTCTGGAGCTTCGTAATGGAGTTGGTATACTTGTTCTCCACGTCCGTCCGCCCGGCAACCCCGCCCATACGCTGATCTTGGAAGGGCTGCACCAAGTGCTTGATGGCGAGCGGATCGAGGAAGCTGTCCGAATCCACGAACACGACCAGATCATGCTTTGCCATCCGTACCCCTTGCACCAAGGCTTCCCGTTTCCCTCCGTTCTCAGGGAGGATATGCATCCGAAGCCGCTCTTTGGTTTGAAAGCGGTCGGCTTCCTGATGAAGCAGGTCGATCGTTTTTTGAATCTGCTCCGCGGAACTATCGGTAGAGCGGTCATCAACGACGATGACCTCCAGCTTGTCCACCGGGTAATCCTGATTGATGCAGCTGATAATCGTCCGATGGATCCACTTCTCTTCATTAAAGCACGGAATAATGATCGATACGCCCGGCGTAAAATCCGGATTGACCGGCACATCACGATATAGAGACCCGAACAAGTATCTCGTCAACAGAAATGCCGCGGCGATAAGGCTGTATAAATACAGCAGGAAATTGTACTTAAAATAAATGATGCTCTCCGCCCGAAGCAGCAGCACAAAAACGGCGGCAAGCAGCAGCAGGCCGCTGGCCGTATACACGGAGTACCCCCAGCGTTTGCGCTGAAAATATTCATGCAGCGGGTTGGTGAACTCAAAAGCCGCCATCGAAACGGCCTCTCTGCCGGTTCCGCGCTCAAAGGTCCGTACGACGACTCCTTCGATATCCACTTTGGATTCAAAGCCTTCCGGCATCGTGCCTGCCGGAATTTCAAAGTGCATGGACACTTTGCTTCCCGGCTGGATGTGGTCCGTCGTGAAGGGCAGCTCGAGCAGGAGGCCCGTTGAAGATACATCGACAGCCTTCGTTTTCAGTTTTCTCCGGTTCTTTCCTTTGCCCCAAGTCAGAAGCACGGGAAAATCCGCCTCGTAACGCAGGCTGAACTTCCGCATCCGTTCCAAATAATCCGAACTGAACTGGTCCGCATCGTTATCCCGCAAGCCTCTCCGGTCGACTGAACGGCGAATTTGTTCCGGGTCAGGAACGTTCGATAAGATCCGCCGATCCGAACGGGGTAAGGTCAGAACCTCATCGGTTTGTTTTTTCTTTCGTCTGAACACGGTTCTTATTTCTCCCATCTGCTCTCGTTACAGCCGCCAATAAATGTAACCCTGACGCTCGAACTCTGCTTTGTCATATATTCCCTTAACGTCCAGCAAGATCTTTACCGAGTCCTTTCTGAACATCCGATCCAAATCCGCATAGCCCATGCCCGCAAAGCAATGATGCGGGACGGCGGTGACCAGCACATGCAGGTCCTGAAGCTCTTCGACCCGGGACAGCTCCAGACCGTATTCGGCATAAGCCGCTTTCGGGTCTACCAGCGGGTCAACGATCCGGGGTTCAATACCGTAATCCTGAAGCTCTTTGATGATATCCACCACTTTGGAATTCCGGATATCGGCGCAGTCCTCCTTGTATGCCAAGCCGAGAACGGCGACCTTCACGTCGCGCAGGTCCAGCCGCTGCCGGACGAGCAGCTTGATCAGCTGCTCCGCGACAAATTTGCCCATCCCGTCGTTGATATGCCGTGCCGCCAGAATGATCCGTGAACGGATGCCGGTATCCTCCGCCTTGTACGTCAAGTAGTACGGATCGATTCCAATACAGTGCCCGCCAACCAAACCGGGAACGAAGTTCAGGAAATTCCACTTTGTCCCTGCGGCGCGCAGTACTTCCCGGGTGTCGATGCCCATCTGGTGGAACAGCATGGACAGTTCGTTCATAAAGGCGATGTTAATGTCCCGCTGGGCATTTTCAATAACCTTTGCCGCTTCGGCCACCTTGATGCTTTCCGCCCGGTATACGCCGGCATCGATGATCTGTTCGTACATGCCGGCAATGATCCCGAGCGATTCCTCATCCATTCCCGACACGATCTTGACGATATTGTCGAGCCGGTGAACCTCATCTCCTGGATTGATCCGCTCCGGCGAATATCCTACTTTAAAATCGGTTCCGCAGCGCAGGCCTGACTCCGCCTCCAGGATCGGAACGCAAATCTCTTCGGTGACGCCAGGGTACACGGTCGATTCATAAACTACAACCGCACCTTGGCGCAATCTCCTGCCGACCATGCGGCTCGCTTCTTCCACAAACCGTAAATCCGGCACGTTACCTCTCTGCACCGGGGTCGGTACGGCAATCACATAAAACATGGCTTCGCCAATCCGGTCCGCGTCGGAGTTATATTCCAATCCCGCAGACGCTGGGTCTGCGTCATCCACGGACGTCTGCGCGTCAGAAGAAGCTTCCTCCTGCAGCCGGCTTACCTTGTCCGGGTTGACGTCAAAACCGATCACCCGCATCTTTTTCGAGAACGCTTGTGCCAGGGGAAGGCCTACATACCCGAGTCCAATGACCGCGACCGTGCTGTATGCATACAGCACTTCTTTAGTTGGTGTTGACATATTCCATCTCCATCTATCTTTCATTACCTGACGGATTCCCATCATCAGAAATCCAGTCGGACAGTTTCACGAACGTGTATCCTTGTTTCCGCAAGTTTTGTATAATGCCCGGCAGCGCCTCCGCCGTGTGGGTATCGTCCAGCGAATGCAGCAAAATAATTCCGCCGCTGTGGCTTTGCTGGATGACCGAGTTCACGATCTGCGAAGCGGTGCGCTCCCGATTCCAATCATTCGGATCGATATCGAAATCGACAATATTCCGGTAACCGGCCGCCGCGATAATCCGGGCTGTGCGGTCGTCAATATCGCCGGTCGGCGGCCGGAACAGCATGGCCGGCTGCTGCTGGATCGCATCCGTAATGATGCGGTGCGCCTTGACCACTTCATCCTGCAGCTGCTTGACGCTGAGCTTGGTCAGGACCGGATGGCTGTAAGTATGATTTCCGACATCATGCCCTGCTTGCGCGATCGCCCGCGCCAGGTTCGGATTTTTCTCAACCCCGTCCGCACGCAAAAAAACGTACCCTTCACGTGGTACTGATCCAAAATGTCGAGCAGCTTCGTGATCGTTTCATCCGTGCCCCAGTCGTCAAAGGTAAGGGCAATTTCCTTCTTGGCGGTCTTGTGGCTGAACACGAGATTGTAATCCGCTTTGGTGTAATCCGCGTTATACTTCGCAGCCTGATACCCTTGAACCGTGTCGGCCCGTTTACGTACGCCGCCTGTGGCGACCAGCTTGTCTAAAGTAACGAAATGATAACCGGCTGCTGAAGCTTCCGCAGCGATCAGGTCCACCGATTCATTCAAAGTCCGGTTCTCCGCCAGGTCAATCGCCACGATCCCACCGCGGTTGATGTATTTCCGGATATAGTTCTTTTTTGCTGAGGGGTCTCCGCCTTCCAATTATGTAAAAACAGACTGTAGGATATGACCGCCTGCTGCCCGCTCTGTGCCGCAGCCAGCCGGATATCCTCGCTGATCGCTCCCGTTTGCGTTCGGACGAACTTCGGAGTGACCCCCGTTTGTTTGCGGATGACATCGTCGGCCAAATGGATTTCCTTGTAGATCTGTCCGTAGTCCATCCGGCTCATATCGACCGCATTCAGCGTATTGTTCTCGATCTCATGTCCCCGGGACAAAATTTGCCGGGCGATGTCCGGTTCCTCCGCGACCCGCATCCCCGGCAAAAAGAAGGTTGCTTTTATGCCTAAGGCATCCAGCTGATCAAGAAGCTTGTCCATCGTTTGGGCGTCTGCCATCCCGTTAAACGTTAAGGCAAGGTTCCGGCTGGTCGTGTATGCCAGAGAAACGGCTTGACTCATCTCACCGGTATAACACTGGACCGGCTTGTCAGCCTCAGCTGCTTTCGTGCCGCCGTCCGTATCGTCTCCCCCCATCCAAGAGCATCCTGACAGCATGTTTATTGCCAGAACCGCGAGCACCAGCCATCCGGCCGGTTTTCTGGGCGAGAAGTCTTTCATCACTTTCATAGATATCTCCTTTGACACACTCTTAAGTCCTACCAAAAGAATAACGTGTAAAGCCTATTCAACAAATGACAAAAAGATGTCAATTTTTCGACATTCATACTTTAATCCCAGGTCCCGGGCTGGATCGATTCGGACTGCCGGCATCTTCTCCATCGCGGAAATCCTTTGGAATTCTCCGACTTTCGCTGCTCCAGCAGCAGTTTAACCCCTCTGATCAAATAACGGTAACGCAATTCGTCTTCATGACTAAACTTACGCATTTCTGTAAAATAACGGTCGAACATCCTAATAACCACTCCATTTATCTATGTGTATAGTACTAGGTTACTAGATTCAACTGTACAAATTCTGAACATGCCCATAGACCCGGTCAAAATCAGCGATTTTCAGTCATCTTACCGGAATGGATACATACACAAAAAAAGTGCTGCTGGAAAGTTCATCAAGAACCTTCCTGCAGCACTGTTCCCATGCTTTATTTCTGCCCTTTTTTCGCCTGCTCCTCCATGTAATTGCGCATCCGCTTCATATATTCCGGCGCATCCATCGGGTCGGCGGCGATCATTTCAATGATGCAAAGCTTTCCGGCCCGCTCCTGATCCGCCTGAGCGAACGCCTGCTCGAGTTCCCCGTTTGTCCGCACCGTCGCCGTAAACGCCTCTCCGCCGAAGGCTTCGGCCAGCTTCGTGTACGACCAGCGCGGAATCTGGTTGTAGTGCTGATTCTCCGTCTTCACGTTCAAGTATTTTTCGATGGTGTATCCGTCATTATTCAGAACGAAAATGATCGGCTTGCAGCCGTAATACAGCATCGAGCTGATCTCCTGCGCAGTCAGCTGCAGCGAGCCGTCCCCCGTAAACAGCAGCACCCTGCGGTCCGGGGCGGCAATGCAGGCACCATAGGCTGACGGTGTGGCATAGCCGATCGACTGCCAACCTCCCTGTGTAATATACGTGACGTTCCGGGGCAGCCGAACATAAGCCATGCCGTTATAGAACGTTCCCGTCTCGGCGACGACGATGTCGCCTTCCTTCAGCATGCGCTGAATCCTTGGATAATAAGTCGAGGCGAGCAGCGGCGCTTCGGGTTCACCCGTAATTTGATCGTACGGAAACGCCCCCTTGCCGGCGGCGCCGCTGCCCTTATAACCGATCTTTTGCAGCTCAAGCAGCATGTCGGCAGCCAGCACATTCGGGAATTCAGCCCCTCCCACCTTAACCATCTTAGGTTGAATATCGACGGTAACAAGCGGATTCAATTTGGCGGTGTACGTGCCCGTATTGCTGTCCGCCCACACTCGATGGCATCCTGGATCGGATGGGCAAAATCATACATCGGATATATACACCACTCACTCCTTGTCCGGTAATGCTCGGCATGGATGATGCGGTACAAGGCCGGGTCCCTCAAGTTGATGTTGGGCGAGGACATGTCGATTTTGGCCCGCAGCACCTTGGCACCGTCCGGGAACCGGCCTTCCTTCATTTGATGGAACAGGGATAGATTGTCCTCCACAGACCGCTCGCGATAAGGACTGTTTCTTCCAGGCTCCGTGAGCGTTCCGCGGTATTCCGTCATTTCCTCCGCCGACAAATCGCAGACATAAGCCTTTCCTTTACGGATGAGCTTCAAAGCCGCTTCGAAGATCTCTTCCGAATAATCCGAGCCAAAGTACACCGGCAGGTCCAGACCAAGCCACCGGACATCCTCCCGGATCGCCTCCACGTATTTCATGTCTTCCTTCAGTGGATTCGTATCGTCAAAGCGCAGATTCATCTTCCCGTGAAATGCTTCGGCAATGGCTGCGTTCACGTGAATTGCATAGGCGCTTCCGATGTGTAAATAGCCGTTCGGCTCCGGCGGAAACCGGGTCGCGATCGGTCTAGAGTACGTTTCGTTCTCCACATCCTCCATCACGGTTTTCGTTAGAAAATCCACGGCTTCTTCTTTCCTTACTTTTCCTTCCATAAACTGTCCCCTCCTGCTCTTATATCAATCAAAAAGAAACAAAAAAATCCCGCCTCCAAGACGCTGACGTCTTGGGGACGAGATTGTATTTCGCGGTGCCACCCCGGTTCGCGGATCTATCGCTACATCCGCCTCTTCGGGTACGGCATGGACGCATGCTTATACCCTAGCTCTGTAACAGGAGCTCCTGTCGCACCATCCGAAGGAATGAGGATCCCTCTTCCGATGCGCCGCTCGGAGGCTTGCTTCAATGACGGGCGGCCTGCTCCTTCACAGCTGCCGGAGCTCTCTGCAAGGCTGCCCGTTCATCTACTCTTCTCTTCACCGCGTTTTCGTTCCGATTTGATTTTGACCATATTAACATCATTTTCGGCCAATGTAAACCGCATTATGCATGCTTTAACCGGAAAGGGTGGAGATTAAATAACCTCCAGGCCATCGTTATCCGGCAGCGGCGGATGCGGGGTGTGCGGCTCGGACTGATACCAGAAAGCGACGGAGGCGATATCGTCCTGCAGCGGCAAATAACGGCCGCCGGAACGCCAACCGAGCGCCTGGATCGTTACCTTCAAGTCCTGTTCAAACCGGATCGGGTCCATCACATGCCAGCGGTACATCCCGAATCGCTGCTGACTCCGGTACAGGCCGTCCGGTCTGATTTGCTGGTGAAAGCCCAAATAGGCAGTGGAAAACGCACCGTACTGTCCTTGTGGATGCTCAAAATTCCAGGCGCCGCCAAAATAGTCTTCGGTCCCGGTGCCGCAAATCGTCGGGAAATCGCGGTCGCCGTCCATATAGAACTTGATCTCGCCTTCTCCCCACCACCCCGTGTTGTTCACCTGCCAGGCGATGTACGTGCCGACGTACTGCCCCCTCCCCTTCACGCCATCCAGAAGCACATGGTCCTGCTTATACGGCAAGGGGTTGCTCCGGCGCCATTGGGCGTGAAAATAGGCCGCATCCTCCGGCACCTCGGTCAGCGTATAGGTGAACTGGTAATACAGTACGACGGGTTTGTCCATCCGGTTCTCCACCGTAACCCGGGCTTTCTTGCGAAACGGCATCACCCAATAGCTGTTCATCCCGCCGGCGGGATTGACCGCCACAGGCAGGGAGTTGACATTGCTCCGCTCGCACCATCCGTTGCAGAAGAAGTCGCCGACAGGCACTTCTACGGAAGGCTCCGGCTCATCATCCCAATAAAAGCGCAGAATCATATGACGCCAGCTGTCCGGAAAGCAGGTCAGCCAAATATGCTGAATGGCCCCGGGTCCGTCGATTTCTGCGGCGGTAAACACCTCACCCGGTTTGATCTCCACCGATGGCGATATTTTCCATCCCTGACCCAAATCCCGGCCGGCATTCGCTCCGGTTCCCAGGGTGGCCATGCCGCCTTTTCCTTTAGCTCCCGTCACATTTTCCGCGCTGATCGATCTCGTCTGTGCAGAGGACATCCGGAATAGATTGCCGAGGCCCATGTTCAGCCCGTTAAAAGGTTCCATGCTCATCTCTCCTGTCATTGGTCAAATCGGATTTGCATTAAAGCGGTTACAAGTCATTCTACAGGCGTTTCCCCTCTTTATCGATGTTGGGACTTGTTATTTGTTATCCATTCTTGCTATTGTCAGAATAAAGAACCGCCGAGCCGCTGAAAGAGCGGAAACCCGGATAAGGGACCATTAAAGGAGGGAGCTGTCAAAGCGTATGGACCGGCAACAGCTGCTGCAAGCCTTGTCCCCCTACGTGCGAAGGGCGTGGCATCACAAAGTTGACCGTATGAAACTGGCGCCGCGGATCATTTTTGATTACGAACTGCTGTATGTTGAACAAGGCGAGCTCGATATCCGGATTGGCGGGGATTCACTGACTGTGTTTCCAGGCGACCTGCTGCTGTTCAAGCCCGGTATTGAGCATGAATTTGTCCGTTCCAGGGGACCCTGCTGGATGCCCCATATCCATTTCGACGCCCTGTATTATGAAGACTACGAGGAGGTACCGATCAACTTCAAGCTGCGGGCGGAATGCAGCCAACAAGAGCTTTCGTGGCTCCGGCCGGATTGGCTGGGTTCCGTGCTGGAAATCCCCCATCTGATCCGGGTACAGAACCATGCGGAAATTCATCAGGAGCTGATGCGGCTCATCTACGCCTACGAGCGCCGGGATGCCGAATTTCCGCTGCTTCAGAAATCGCTCGTGCTGGATATTCTGTATTTGGTCATCAAGGGCCTGAAGGCTGCCGGACATGGCCGGCTCTCGCTGCATCAGGCCGCGATGGATCGGGCGGTGACCCACATTATGGAGCATTACGATACCATCATCCGGCTGGAGGACTTGTCCAAAACGGCCTGCTTGAGCCTGTATCACTTCTCGCGCGTATTCAAGCAGACGTATGACGTGTCCCCGCACCAATTCCAGATCCGGTACCGGATGGAGCGGGCCAAGGAGCTGATGATGTACAGCCGGTTATCCCTGTCCGCGATCGCCGAGCAGGTTGGCTACAGCAGCATTTACGCTTTCAGCAAAGCGTTTAAGTCCGCCTGCGGCATCTCTCCGAAAAAATATATGAGCACCCATGCCTCCATGGGTGCTCCGGAAATCCATCATTAAGCCGCTGACGCGTAAACGCGCAGCGGCCTTTTATTTACATTGCCGTTGTGGCAGCTTGAACCAGCTTATCCAAAGTGCCGCTTCCGAGTTCTCCCAGCCTCCATACGGCCACATGGCTAATCCCGGCTTGGCGCAGCGTGTCAATCCAGGAAGTCAGAGTTGAACCGTCCGCATACCACACCGTATGTTTTACGTTCTTATCATCGGTGTACTGATAGTGCAGACTTCCGCTGGCCGCGTCCCGCTTGAGCTCCGAGCCGTTCGTGTACCGTATCTTTACGGCCTGCTGTTCGGTAATGGCAGTCACTTGATCCCCATGCCAGTCAAAGCCACCGGCCGCAATCGCGATCGTCTTCACCCCCGGAACGGCTGTCATCCGCTTGGCCAGCTTTTTCAGAAAAGCTTTGTCCGCTTTGGGTCCCGGACCGCTGTGCGTACCGTACAAATTGTAGGCCATCATCACATATTCAGGCCCTTCGGGCAGCTTCAGCGTTTCGACGGGAGCCCTTGACTCCAGCACGATGCGGAGCGATTTCCCCTTGGCATGCATTCGCTCATACAATTCGCGGTAAAAAGCGGTCATATAACCCCAGTCCTTGTCCGGGATGCGCTCATAATCGATCTCCACCCCTTGAAACGAGTATTGATCGAGCAGGGCCTCAATCTCGGCGATATGCTTCTCCCGCGCTTCCTTCGTGGATACCAACCGCGAGACCAGCTCCGAGTCTTTGGGGGACTCGCTGCCGTCCCGCCGCACGATATCGTTAACAAGGGTCAAGTTCAGCTCGCCGATGCCAGCAGCCTCCGCCGTTTCCCGGATTTGCGGCAGCGCTTCTTGGAACGCCTTCGTAAAATAGGGCTGATCCGATTCGTCAAAATAGGCGGCAAACGCCTGAACACGGCTCAGAGCCTTGCCCAGCTCCCCTGCATCCGTAAGCCCCGACTCCCACTGCCAATCCACCACCCATGCGGTGAGGTTCACAGGAGTTCTGGCCGGCGGAGCCGCCGCTTGCATCGCCGGCTGCCTCATCCACATGCTGAAACCGACCCCTACGGCGACGATGACAAGCACCAAAGTCATCCATCCGGATTGAGCCACTTGCTTCATACCCATCTTCTCATTACACCGCCATTTCGCCTTTGAAGTTGCTCTTTCGTCAGAACGTATCGATAGCCCAATCGATCGTCGCGTCCATGGCATGCTCAATCTGCGCCGCTACTTTTTTCCAGCCGAGCAGCTTATTCGTATACCACACCGAGGTTTTTCCATCCGCCGCATTTTCCGTAGTCACCGTGACATCCTCAAAGATTCCGTCATAGATATCGTCCTTGGTGTTTTGCGGACTATAGGCTGATCCCAGTCCAACGGCACCGCCCTTCAGCGAAGGATCGACCGAGGCTTGGAGAACGGGCTGCCCGTCCACGATGACCTCCAGCCGATTTCCCGACACCTTCATTTG
>NZ_PCZT01000009.1:1184446-1185520 GCF_002968895.1 Paenibacillus sp. AR247
CGGTGTACGTGCCCGTACTTGCTGTCCGCCCACACCATCCCGACTGCGATGACGCAGTCGGCTTGTTCCACCGCCGTTTGTACTTCAGACGAACCAAACGAGCCGCCGTATACCCCGATATAGTTGGGGTGTGACTCATCGAAAGCACCTTTACCGAACATCATCGTCGCCACCGGAATATTCATGGCATCTGCCAGCTGACGCACCGCCGTTTGAAGTCCGAAACGCATCGCATTCACGTCAACCAGCAAAACCGGCTTGCGGGCCCGGTCAAGCAGCTGGCGCACCTGATCCGCCGCTGCTTTAAGAGTTGTCAGGTTGGATGACGGTTTTGGCGGTGTCGGTTCTCCCCTTCCCATAACAGGCTTTGAGACCAAGTCGTCGGCGATCACCAGATAGACCGGCTTTTTCTTCTCCTTGGCGATCCGGATAGCCGTCGGAATTTCGATCTCGGCATTCTCCGGCGTGACGACAGCCGTATAGGCCGTAATCGGCTCGTACACCTTGCGAAAGACGTCAAAATTGCCGTCCATCAAGGTGTGGTGCATCAGCTTATGCTCCTTCTGATCCTTGTCCGGAGGGGATCCGACGATATGAATCAGCGGAATATGCTCGCTGTTCGCCCCGGCGATCGCGTTGCAGGCACTGAGTTCACCGACGCCGAACGTCGTAATCAGCGCCGAAATGCCTTTGATCCTGGCGTAAGCGTCCGCCGCGTATCCCGAGTTCAATTCATTTCTTCCATTGATAAATTCAATGCCGTTATACTTCTCCAGCGTATCGAGCAGGGTAAAATTATAGTCTCCGGGCACGCCGAAAATTTCGGTGATTCCCTCAAGCTTTAAGCAGTCGAACAAATACTGGCCGAGACATTTCCCTGTGTTGCCAGACTTCTGATTGGTACTTCCCGTCGCCGTCATGTTACCCATTCTTCGCTCACTCCTTATCCATTTCTTGGGCTGTTTCTGTATAACATTACCCTTTCCGTGGACAGGTTATTCTACACGAGGATTCAAACCGCTCCCCAGAGTGGAATGTAAGGAAGTTCTGTCGTTGATGCTGATTACTTTTTTC
>NZ_PCZT01000009.1:1185620-1187882 GCF_002968895.1 Paenibacillus sp. AR247
TGTATAGTCCAGCCCCGACTGCTTGCACGCTTCACGGAACATAACGTTGTCCTCGTACAAAAAGTCTTCGGTGCCGCAGCATTGATACAGCATCGGTTTCGGTCCTTCCGACTTCGCGCACTGCTCCATCAGCCAGAACAAGTCTTCCTCGCGGTTTTTTTCCGGCTTGTCCCCGTAAATCAGCTTATAATCCGGGAAGCGGTCCGGATCTTCCGGGGCTCTCATACCGTTCATAGCACCTGACAATGAAGCGGCGGCCGCAAAGCTCTCCGGTTTGCTAAGCGCCCATTTAAACGCCCCGTAACCTCCCATGGACAGCCCCGCGACGAAATTGTCCTCCCTTTCCGCCGATAGCGGGAAGAAAGAGCGGGCAATGCTTGGGAGTTCCTCGCTGATAAACGTCCAGTACTTGTTCCCGTAAGCCATGTCCGCGTAGAAGCTACGGTGCACCTGAGGCATAACGACCGCCAGTCCCGTCGATGCGACATAACGCTCGATCGACGTTCTGCGCAGCCAGATGGAATCGTCATCCGACAATCCGTGGAGCAGATACAGCGTCGGATGCTTGTCCGCAAATGTGTTATTCTGCATCCCGATCTGATGGCGGGTCTGCTGCGGAAGAATGACCGTCATGGAAGTACTGAGCTGCAGCACGTCCGAAAAAAAGTGACATTGAATCAAAGCCATGATATAAGTCCACCTCTCTATAATCGATCCATTGAATCGGCTGCCGTTCTTCCCGCCTGCTCCATTGCCTGCTGCAAGCGTGAACCGTTTGTTCGGCCTCCATCATTATTGTAACGCGTCATGGCAAAAAGTTCATGGTCATTTTTGGGTGTAACGAAGGTGGGATCGAGGCTATCCATTGTGCATGCTGCCCGCCAAGTTTGTCAGAAGCCGCATGCCGGTCCGAATCTGCTCCTCATTGACAAAGCTGTAGCTGAACCGTATCCAGGAGCACATTTCGCGCTTCGGGTCAAACACCGCGCCCGGAACGAACGAAACCGCCTCCGCGGTGGCGTGCTGCCATAACATGTCCACAGAGAGATGATCCGGGAGCTTCACCCACAGGTTGAGACCTCCTTCAGGCACAGTCCACTGCCAACCGGTGCCCCGGAGTGACTCGATCATCAGATCCCGCCGGATCTGAAGGGCAATCCGCAGCTTTTCCAGGTGATTCTGCATCCGCTCTGATCCGAAATAGTGCAGAAATAGCTTCTGATTGACGAGCGGCGAGCCATTATCCGCAAGCGACTTCAAGGTTAACAGCGGCTGGATGACCGAGCTTCGGCCCACCACAGCACAGATCCGGAGACCCGGAGCTACGTATTTACTGAAGCTGCTCAAATAGACGACCCATCCCTCCGTGTCATAGGTAAACAGCGGTAACGACGGAGGCTCGCCGAAATAAATGTCGCGAAACGTGTCGTCCTCAACGAGCAGGCACTGATATTTCTCGGCTAAGGCGACCAGCTCTTTCCGCTGACCGGCAGGGACCGAATAGCCCGTTGGGTTGTGAAAAGTCGGATTCATATAGAAAAAGCGGGGCTTATGCCGCTTCATCATCTCCTCGACCTGGTCAAGGTCGTATCCGCCAGGCGAAATGTCGACGGGAAGAAACCGGGCCCCCTGAGCGCGAAAAATATCCAGTGCCGCGCTGTAAGTCGGACGCTCCACCATCACGGCGTCCAGCGGACGAATATAGAGCCGGGCTAACAGATCAATAGCCTGCTGCGCACCGGATGTAATGATCAACTCGTCCGCCGATATACTCACCTTGAGCCTTCCCGTCATGTAATCGCCCAGAAAATCCCTCAGCTCGGCATCCCCCTGCAAATCGGAATAAGTGCCGATCATTTTCGGATAGCGGTCAAACACCTCTTTGACATATTGGGACAGATACAAATTGGGCAGCAGATTGGGATCAATCAGCGCCTGCGAAAATTGATAAACGGAAGGCACGCGCTGAATGTCGGACATCTCGTTCTGATAGGTCCGGGCAGCAGCGAAGCTTTTTTCATATGTTGGCAGCCCCGTGATTTCATGCATCGGAGCAACATAATATCCCGATTTTTCCTTTACGTAAGCCTTCCCCTCTTCCTTCAGCAGCTGGTAAGCGCGAAAAACGGTGAGCCGATGAACCTGAAGCTCCTCGGCCAGCATCCGGATCGAAGGAAGCTTGTCATGGGCTGCAAGTTCTCCCCGCTGAATCCTGGCGACAATATGATCGTAGACCTGCCGGTACAGCAGCGGATGATCCTT
>NZ_PCZT01000009.1:1187982-1192652 GCF_002968895.1 Paenibacillus sp. AR247
ATTTCCCTCCGGACATCAAATGGGTTGTAGTCTCATTGTACTATAAACCCGCGTCCATCTGTTCTGTTATCATGCATCTGTTCTGTAATCCTCCTTGTATGATGGGGAGACAACCAAAGGAGGATTTAGCATGATACTTGTCAACTACTTGCTGATGTGTCTTATTTTTGGCACAACGTTTCTGGCCATTAAAATCGGGGTGGACGCGTCCGCTCCGCCCTTTTTCTCTGCGGGACTGCGCTTTTTCGCGGCCGGCTTGGCGCTGTTTTTGTGGATGGTTTGGCGTAAAAAATCCCGTTTCCGTCTTCTGCTGCGCAAAGAAATGCTGCTGAGCGGCACCCTGCTGACCTTCGGCACTTTTGCGCCGCTCTATTGGGCCGAGCAGCACGTTTCTTCCGGATCCGCCGCCGTCTTCTCGGCTACAGGTCCGCTGATCATTTTACTTATCCAAATACTGGTCTTCAAAGCAAAAAGCACGGCGAGGACCGTCACCGGCTGCCTTCTAGGTTTCGCGGGCGTCCTGCTGCTGCTGCTCTCGGACCTCTCTTCCTCCACCGGAGGCGCCTGGATTATCGGCGGCCTGGTCATCCTTGCCGGGGAAATCTGCTACGCTGCAGGAACGCTGTATTCACGAAAGGTGATCCAACGCTTCCCCGAGACGTCGCCCATTGCGCTGAATGCGGCGCAGATGATGCATGGCGGATTCCTTCTGCTTGTGCTATCTCTGCTGACAGAGCCCATACATGCCGCCGGACTGCCCGCCGGTGCCGCGCTCGGTTCACTCGTTTATCTGATCGTCATGGGATCCATGGTCGCCCACAGTCTCTATTATTGGCTGGTTGCCAAGACGAATCCCGTTTTTCCGTCGACATGGCTGTACATCTCGCCGATGATCGCTATGGCGGCAGGGGCCGTGCTGTATCATGAACGCATCACCTGGCTCTCGGTCGCCGGCATGATTACGATTATTGTAGGAACGCTGATCACCAATCTGGACAGCATTCTGCGGGTGATCCGCAGGCCGGCGCAAGTCACGACAGACGTAACGGCGGTCCGGGATTAGCCGCATTTCTTTTCACCTTTGCCAATCAACATCCGGCACATCTGCAACCGTGGCAGACGTGTGCAGATATGCAAATTTATTCTTCTCTTCGACCTATAACGTATATGTAAAAAAAGGAACGATGGACCTCACATGCAGATCCAAATCGAACTATAATCGGAAGCGTCCGGGAATAATCGGCCATTTTACGCATACACATGGTTGTCGTCGCCGAATTGTCGTATCTGTAAGGAACAACCAATACCTCCGCGGGGTCTAGTGGAACGGGGACGTACAGCATTTCGGGCAATACGATTACCCTCAAGTTTACTGACGGTACAGTTGAACGTTACGTCTTTTTTATCCACACCGGCAAAGATGGAAAACCAAATGTTCAAGATGTTCAAATCGGCAGCCGGAATTTCTTCGTTGATGCGGAATAAGCTCTATGCAGCTGTTTTGGCATAAAATCACACAATCATAAACGGCCGATCAGGGTTTATCCTGACCGGCCGTTTGCCGTATAACGATGTTTTGCATTGAACCATCTCTTAAATTAAGCCCGCCTCCCTTAGAAATGATCGTACCACCTCGGTTTGGTAGTTGATCCGTACGTTCATGTCAAGGCTCCAGCACGTTTCAACGGTTACCGCTTTGGCCTTTAGCCGATCAGCCGCAGCTGTCCGGGAAGAGCCCTTCAGCTTGTGCATCCGGATATGAAAACGATGAGAACGGCGGACCACCCTCCCGTTCATATGCTTGATCACCCTCCGGACAGCAGGTACAGCCGGGCTACCTGAATCCGTAATCAGCGTCTGCCCCAGCACGTCTGCGCTCGGCGTCTGCCCCAGCACGTCTGCGCTCGCGGACGACAGGCCGTTGGCTTCGTGAAGATCCAGGTACCAGGCAGGTTTATACTTTTGCATGATTTTATACAAAGCACGCGACATTTCATGCGTGGTGCGGCCTGACGGACCTCGCGGGAACATCCGGTTCAAATCCGGCTTGCCCCGGATCCGTTTTTTGAAGGCAGGCCGATTGGCAATAGGGACCACGATCAGCGTGCCCCGTTCAATCGTCCAATCGCCGTTTTTCAGCTGTTTCACCAGCTTCTGGGCGGCGCGAATGCTCCCCACTTCCCTGCCATGAATGCCTGCCACGATCATGAAAACGTACCAGGAGTATCACCGTCAAAAATATGCATCGTTGTTTCAAACGAGGTTCCTTTGGCGAGTTTGCGACTTTCGTACAACATAGCCTCCACCACCTCCGATACGGTATCCTATGCTAGATTGATAGGAGGTGTACAGGCAGGAGTTGTCCGGAAGTTACGAATTTATCCCCATTTCAATACGATCACTTTTTCAGCATCCTCATCAGCATTTCCGCCGACGGTGTTCCATACGGCTTCTCATCCGCTTCCTCGACGATCAAGGCGTTCACGATGTAAAAATACCAGTGGAGCAGCTCGCGAGGATCGCCTTCGGCAAACTCCCCGGCTTCCTGCCCCTGCACGAACAAAGGAATCAGCGGATCGATCATGGCATCAGCCGAGTGCTCCTTCAGAATGTCTGCGGCGTCCTTGGGAATGGCGTCAAGGCTGCGGACGGCGCGGAGAATGAGCATAAAAGCGAATTTGTTCTCGCTGAGCATATTTTCCGTCAGCGCTTGAATCTGCTCATATGGCGTGCCCGGCAGGCTCGGCACATTCCCCGTCTCTCTCCGCCCTTCCTCCATCAGCTCCTGGACGATGCTGGTAAACAGCTCATCCTTTGACGTGAAATAACGATATATCAGCCCCTCGCTGACGCCGGCTTCCGCCGCGATCATGCTGGTCTTCGTTCCTGTAAAGCCGCTGCGGGCAAAAAGCTTTGTCGCGGCCTGCTTGATTTGATTTTTCCTCTCATCCCGGATATGGGCCAGCTGTTCCTTATTTAGTGGTGACAATAGACTCCGAACTCCAATCTCTGAAAAATAATGTATCCCTATTGTACCATGACGTTCCTTTTGGATCACCGTGCTTGCTTCATTTCCGCAGCCACCGCCAAGGGGAGGACTTTATTCTGAAGAAATGCGTAAAACTGTTCCGGCCGGGAAAAGCACGCCAAATGGCCGGCCTGATGGATGAGCCCGAACTCTTTGTATGGGGCATCGATGCGGCCGTAATACGCTTTGGCCGTTGCCGTCGGCGTAATAAAGTCCGAATCCCCTTGAACAATAAACACAGGCAGCTCGAAGCGGTATCCGATCTTGTCAAAATCAAAACGGACCATATCTTCATGAAGAGCCTCAGCGGAAAACTTCATTCCTTTAAACAGATCCGACATATCCTTCATCGTATGTTCCGGAGATGACAGCATCGACGGCATGATCAAATCCGTGATCATATTGGGGACACCACGTATTGCCTTCACCATAAGCCGGTTGCGTGTATCGACATCCCTGCTGTTCCAAGTAGAAGGATCGGTCCCCATACGCTCAAGCAGTTCGGCTCCCTTCTTGCTGCCCGTAGCTCGGAATGCCTCCAGCAGCAATCGATGCCCAACGTGTTCGGGATCGGGGGCGTTCTGATCCGTCCCTACATAAGCGTGGTATAAATCCGGACGTCGCGCAGCCATCATGATGCCGGTAAGGCTGCCCGCCGAACTGCCAACCAGAATTAGCTTGGTCTGTTGGAGCTTGCCGCATAGATATTCGGATAACTCGATCCCATCCTGCGCCAACCGGTCGAAGGTCAACGATCCGCTGCCTTGTTTGCCGTTGCGCCGGAAGGTCTTTCCTGCTCCCCGCTGATCCCACTGCACGATCGTAAAATCCTTCTCCCAGGAACGCAGCAGTGGACTGAAGATGGAGTACACCGATCCCGGCCCTCCATGAACAAACAGCAGCACCGGATTGCGCCGGTTTTCCCCCCGGATGGTCACCCATTGTTCAATCCCACCAATACGTACAAAGCTGGATTCAGCGATTCCTTCAGAAGCTGTTATACGAAGCAGCCGCGCATTTTTCTGTTGATTTCTTTTCCGCATCACGATTTGAACCAAAGCATTGCTCATATGAATTCCCCGCTTTCGTTTTACAATGAGTGAGTTACTCACTCATCTTTAATCATAAAGATAATGGATTCCTAGATCCTTTGTCAATGGGTATATTAAATTTTTTTCTGATGAGATGCTAAAAAGCGGTCAACGCCTTCTCGCGTTGACCGCTTTCATTATTGTCCTTGATTTACGGCTTTTTTGGCAGATCGTTCGCTTCCCGAATGAGGGAGAAGTATTGGTCGGCCAGCACCGGCTGGTATTCAGGCCCGAGCGAATCCGTCAGCTTCACTACATCGGTCGGTGTCATATTCCAGGCCAGCAGCCCGAGGGATACGAACAGCGGAGATTTGCCATCCCACTTTGCTTTGGCGTCTGCCAGAATCTTTTGTCCGTCCTGCACGGTACTAATGCCCTGGATCGTCGATACCGGCAGGTTTCCATTCAGGATTTCCACACCAAAATGATCTTCCCAGCTCAGGAGCAGTCCGTTTGGACGGTAATTGTCCTCATAAGCTTTGACGACCGAGTCGCTGAGCGGAACGTTTTGGTTCGCAACGCGGTTCAGTACGTAGGGTACGGTCATTCCG
>NZ_PCZT01000009.1:1192752-1194291 GCF_002968895.1 Paenibacillus sp. AR247
AGTCTTCTTCAGGAATGCAGGCAGCGTCTTCTCCGGCCAAGCGTTCGGGTAGAAGTACCCGCCGCCGGAAGGTCCAGCGATCAGCTGGTCGTTCGCCGTAGCCGTGCTTCTGTAGTAGTTCAGCATAGCCGGTGCCCCGTCGTACAGCATCGGACTGGACGTCCAGTTGATCGGCACTTTGCCGCGGTTCGGATCATCCCACAAATTGCGCATCCGGTGCTGGTTGTACTGGAAGTTGTCGCCTTCGCTGAAGGTGTACGTCACATAAATTTTATTTTCGAGCTTTGGTGTCTTGACCTTGTCGGACGGAAGCGGCCCTTGGCCTTTGTTCTCCGTACCGGAAAATACGGTCAGATTACTGAACCAGTCGGCAGCAAGAACGTAGATGCTGTGGTTCGACAACAGCTCTACTCCGTTGAATTCGCCTTCGGTATCGTTGCTGAACCAGCCGAGGTATGGTGTTCCTGCAGGAACATCGGCAAGGATCTTATCAAACAATGCCTTTTGCTCAGGCGTATTGGTGCCAAGCCAGAATACCATCGCCTTGTTGGCGACCGCATAATCGCGGAGATATCCGTACGGCTCTTTCTGTTCCGATGAAGCCGGTGCTTCGTTGCCCGCATACACCTTGAATTGGTTCCACATGTCCACCGAAGCGGTCAACGACTTCGTGCCAGCAGGTACTTTAAATTCGTACACAAAGTACCGCCCGTTGTCTGCGAACCGGTGTCCGCCGCTGCCGGCGGAAAGCTGCGAGCCTTGGGCGTCGTACAGGAAAGGCTTCTCGTCATCGGTTCCGGGCACAAACTGGGCGATCGTCTGACCATCAGCCTTCACGGTCACTTCATGAACGGCCGATCCCCATCCGTCCTGCTGGAACGCATCCTCAAAGCGGAGGTATACCGCATCCGTACCCAGGAAAGACGTCAAATCCAGGTCGTAGATCTTGCGGTTCTTCGCATCCCGCTCCTGCGTCTTCTCCTCAGCCACCACTTTGAACGACTGCGGGAGTCCCGGAGGCAGCTTCACTGACGTATCCGGGCTCAGCCCGATCAGCATCCGGTGCGTCGTCTGCTTCCACAAATTTTCGTACTGCCAGGTGTAGGCATCCAATTTATCCTTAAACTTGCCCTGCAAATCATCGAGCACTTTCAGGCCATAAGGAGCCGCTGTCAGCTTGGCGCTGAGCTCAGGGCTGGCAACCACCGCATCCTTCAGCCCGGCAAGCGTTGTGGCCACGTTAATGCTGTCCGGCACTTTCGGATCGTAGACGATGATTCCCTTCACTTCTTTTTTAAAATCGCTTACCAGTTCCCAAGGATCGTCATGCACCGTATAAGGCACCTTGAGATCGTTCAGCCAAGTCATTTTGCCTTCTTCCTGACTCTCCAGCAAATAGATTCGAGGCTGGTTTCGGTTGACGATGCCCTGCAGGGTCGCCAGCATGATCTTGACGTCTCCTGGGGCGTCATAAACGTCCGCAACGTCCAGATGCTTCACCTTAGCAAAGCTTGGAAGCGCTTGCGATTCCGGCCATTT
>NZ_PCZT01000009.1:1194391-1199259 GCF_002968895.1 Paenibacillus sp. AR247
AGCGAGACAAACCGCGGTGAACTTTCGAAGCATGAATAATACACCTCAACTTTACGCTGATTTGGTTGGCAATTGAAAGAAACACCCTACTCCCGGCCCGTATTTGAAACCTCGCCATGCTGAACGCCGAACGGAATCGAGGTTCTCCATTGCTGTTACACAATCTATATTTAATATATCTAATATTGCTTTTACAAGGCTTTCGACAAAAATAGTTAAAAATTAGTACTCGCGGAGCATCCACTTAGTCCATTGTTCCGAATAAACGAACAGAAAAAGATATGTCATTTTCATACCAAAAAGCCTCAGGTCACGGATGATCCTGAGACTTTTGCTTCGCACTCTCTACTTGATCGTCAATCGTCCAAGACGATTGCTTTCTTCGGCAAACCACACCGTGCCGTCCACGGCCACAGCGATGCCATGCGGTTCCGCCCCCTGTGTCGGAATGTCATATTCGGTCAGTTTACCGTCCACGGAGATGCGGCCGATCCGGTTCGCACCCCATTCCGTGAACCAAAGGTCCTGGCCGATTCCGGACGTGATCGCGTGAGGCTTCGCCCCTGCGGTAGGCAGCGAATACTCGCTTATCTCACCTTCCGTCGTGATTCTGCCGACCCGATTACCGGCGATCTGCACAAACCACAGCGCGCCGTCAGGCCCCGCCGTAATCCCGACCGGTGCGGAACCTGGCGTTGGAAGCGCATAGTGAGTAACTGAACCGTCCGGTGCGATGGTGCCGATCCGATTCCCTTGGTTTTCCGTAAACCACAGCTTCCCGTCACTGCCTGTGGTAATGAAGGATGGAAAAGCATCCTCATGAGGAAGCTTGTACTCGGTCACTTCACCCCCAGGGCTGAGCCTGCCGATCCGGCCGGTCATCATCTCGGTGAACCAGATCGCACCCCCGCATTGGGTGTCGGCACGTCAAAAGCGGTAAATTCGCCACGCTCGCCCCGGGCTCCGATTCGGTTTCTTTTCTGTTCCGTGAACCACACGGTCCCGTCTCTGCCGGCCGTGATACCGTACGGCCCTGAGTCCGGCAAAGGCAAGAGGAATTCCTCTATTTCAATCCTCATCTGACCTCCCTCCTTCCTCTTGCTTCGGCTTGCCCATCTGCCGCAGCAGATCCATGTCGCTGCTGGCGATAGCGCCCATGAACCGCTCGATTTCTTCGATGTCGTGATCCCACCAGCGGATCTCCAGAAGCTCGGCGATCACCTCGGGTGCGTAGCGCTTGCGGATTTCCTTCGCGGGGTTGCCGCCGACGATGGTGTAAGGCTCGACGTCCCTTGTCACAACAGCTTCTGCCGCGATGATCGCTCCGTCACCAATCTTCACGCCCGGCAGGATCATTGCCCTTCGTCCGATCCAGACGTCGTTTCCCACAACGGTATCCCCCTTGATCGGGAGCTGATCTAGTGTTGGCGTGTGGGCTTCCCAGCCGTTTCCGAAAATGTTAAAAGGAAACGTGGAGCCGTCCATCCGATGGTTGCCTCCATCCATCATAAAACGCGCCTCTCCGGCAATCGAGCAAAACTTACCGATAATTAGCTTGGTTCCGAGAAATTCGTAATGATATAACACCTGATCTTCAAACGACTCTCCATTGATCGCATAGTAGTAAGAATAATCTCCCGCGATCAGGTTCGGCATCGTGATCACGTTTTTGATAAACTGCATATTGTTGTCCCCTGGTATCGGAAACTTCGCGTTCGGATTAGGACCTGGCATGCAAGTCACTCCTTTCTATTGTTCAGCAGATTGGATAGCTTGTTCGGTCGCCTCATTGCCACACAAAAAAGCCCCCTGTCCCGATGTTCAGGACAGGAGGCTGTATACGCATGGAAATCCGCTGAAACCTCTCGTCAAGAGAGTGCACCATGATCCCGTATTTAAGAAGCATATGCCCAACCGGCATGACTTCTTAAAAAAGCCCGCACGAATCCTATCCTAAACATCGTTTCAAACGATTGTTTTGTGTGGATAGGATTAGTAGATCATTGGCCTAAGGTCACCCTTTCATGACTTGAATGCCCTTAATTTACCATACCGCAGGCACAGGTTCAACCTTTTTTTCCATAAAGCGTTGCACGATTACTAGTTTAAGTTTTGGCTATGTACACCACATCCGGCTCGACGTTCCGCGGCTGCTCAATGCGGATTTCTTCCACTCCGGCAAAACGGGACTTGAGGAGCGCCTTAAATGCCGGAGACGCCGAAGCACTCCAGAAAGACATGACGCCTCCGGGATTCAGCAGGCGAGTAAGCGCCTTAAGTCCCTCCGGAGAATACAGGCTTTCGTTGTCTTGAAACACCGTCCAGTCCGGCCCGTTATCGATGTCGAAACAGATCGCATCGAACGTCTCGTCCGTCTCGGATATCCATTTCAGCAGATCGGCGCATATGACCCTCGTCTTTGAGTGGGACAGCGCGTTTCCGGAAAATGGCGCCAAATAGGTCCGGTTCCAGGCGATGACCTGGTCTTCGATCTCCACGACAGTGACTTGACCGGTTTGCGGATGATGCACGGCCTCTCCCAAAGAATAGCCGACGCCCAAGCCTCCGATCAGCAAGGTCATGCCGTCTTTGGCGCAGGCCTCGATGGCCGAACGGACAAGCCTTTTTTCCGACTCGCCGTTATAGGTGGCCATGAGAAACGTACCGTTGCTGATCAATTCGTATTCGCCGCACCGGCGCTGCAGCTGAATTTCACCGCGCGGGGTATCGCAGCGTTCCAAAACTTCCAATGGGTCTACTAGCACGTGACCGCCTCCCTAGAGATACTCCCATTTTTCCCACATTTCCACCGGGTTCAACTCATAGATTTCTTTTTCACGATACAGGTAGTGATGCATAATGAATTCCCTGCGGATCGTGGCAAAATCGGGGTGAAACGTTTTAATGAACTCGTTGATTTCCTTCTCCGTGTATTTTCGTCCCATATCCAGGTTTCGCACCATAAACTCAAGCACAATCAGCTTTTTCTTGAGCTGTGCCGGGATGTTCTTCAGCCGGCCGTCATCCATGATGAAGCTTTTGAGCACGGTGTCCCGAAGCTTCTCGTTCTTAGCGGACAACTGCGTCCCGGGCTGATCCTCCTGGGGCTCATAATTGCGGATCAGCTTCAGGAGCTGGCCTTCCGTACGCTCGATCATGTCCTGCGAAATCCGGTAGTACGACACGTTTTTTTCCCGGCGCTCCATGACAACCCCGACTTCCTTTAATTTGGCTATATGGTGCGTGATCGTCGCAGGGGTGACACCCAGCTTCTCAGCAAGGGTCATGCCGTTGATTTCTTCTTGAGACAGGAGTACCAGAATCCGAATCCGGTTCCGGTCGGCTAAAGCCTTATAATAATTGACCAGTTTATCGAGCTGCAGAAAAACCACCCTTTATATGCATATTAAATTTAATGTTTATTAAATATAAGGATAATCAATATTTTCGCTTCCGTCAAGAAAAGCGCTGGGAAAGCCCCTCTGTCCCTAAAGCTTGCAACGGTTATTTATGAAGATCGGGCTATTGCCGGAAAAGGTACCTTCCAGAAAAAAAAGACCCCCTATCGGGAGTCTGGCCATTTTGAAAATATGCTGTGTGTGAATAAAATTCAGATTCAACGCATCCTAGTTAAGCTCTTCTGTGCTTGGCTTCCTGCTCTTCGGTTACCCGATCAAGCCATTCTTCCACCAGGACGTGGAACAACCTGCTTTGTTCGATCTGCAAATTATGGCCGGCCCGATCAAGCATGACGAAGCTTGCCCCGATCAAGCATGACGAAGCTTGCCCGCGGATACTCATTCGCAAACGCCCACTGATTCCGATAACCGACGATATGATCCTGCCGGCCGGCCAGAATAAGCACGGGCTTCACATAAGGGGTGTCCAGCTGCTCCATTTCAGGCGAGAAATCATAACGCTGGCGTAGACGCTCCAGAAACGGCCGATCCGCTTTTTTGAGTCCGGTCACAATTTCCTGTTCAAACCGGCTCCAATTGTACTCGTCCTGTACCGTATGCATCCCGGTAAATTCACCCGCGTACGGATGGTTCAGCTGCGACATAAACTCTTCATCCCGGGCAATGAGCTGAAATGCCGGCGCGTCGTGCTTCGCCTGTCCGGCCGTCGGACAAATCAGGAGCAGACCCTCGATTTGATGCTGACGCTTCTTGAGCAGTCCTCTGGACAAATAGCCGCCGTAAGATTCTCCAGCCAAAATAAAAGGCACATCCCCCAAAACTTCTCCAACAAACTCATCGAGCGCCTCCAGCATATCATCCGTACTCTGGATACCGTCCGTAACGGTGCTGTCCCCCATTCCCGGCAAATCCGGATAAATCCTTTTCCAGCCGGATTGGCTCTTGAACACCGGTTCCATACATCCCGTCATGAGGTGATGGTCACAGGAAAACCCATGCAGCAGCAAAACCGGCTTACCGTTGCCGTGAATCTCGTAGTGAATCGTCGTATGTTTCAGCTCGCATTTCATAAAGAATGCCTCCTCACTATTTACATAGATATCTATGTAGTATAGTGTACCGAATAATTACATAGATGTCTATGTATTTGCAGATGAAGCATTAGAACCTCTTGAATATTTGCTCCAACAGGGATTCAAGCTGGACCTGCTCCTTGTCGGAAAGTCCGCCGTATATCGTCTCGTTGAGACGGGCGGACACTTCCTGGAACACCGGCTCCAATTCTTTCCCTTTTGGCGTCAGCGAAACCAGCGTCATGCGGCTGTCTTCCTTGCTCTTCACTTTGCGGACATATCCCACCTTCTCCAGTTTGTTTACGAGCACAGTGACCGTCGGCTGCGTCCGGTCGATTTTTTCGCTCAGGACGGTTATGGGCTGCATGTCCTGAGT
>NZ_PCZT01000009.1:1199359-1201217 GCF_002968895.1 Paenibacillus sp. AR247
CCCAAATTATATTAAAGCTCTACGAGAAAACTTATGAATAACCGACAATATATGTCCGCTATTCCTGCTTAAATTTATGAAAATGCAGCGTAAACGCAGTCGACTCGCCTTCGGCAGAATCAACCGACAGGCGGTGGCTGAGCTTCAGGGCCATCTGACGGGCCAAATAGAGCCCCATACCCGTGGATTTGGCTTCGATTCTGCCCGTTCCGCCCGTAAAGCCTCTATCAAAAACACGCGGCAGATCCTCCGCCTTGATACCAATCCCCGTGTCTTCAATAACCAGCCGCTTCTCGGCGGCATCTTCCTCACAACGGAACAGGATGCGGCCGTTCTCGCCGGTATATTTGAGCGCGTTGGACACGATCTGGTCGATCATATAACCCAGCCATTTGCCGTCGGTATGAACGAAAAGCGGCTTGCCGGCCATCTGAAACTGGATTCGCTTGTTTATAAACAGCTTGGCGTATTTCTTGACGCTTGCTTTAATCAATGGCTCCAGCGCGGTTTCGGTAATCAAGTAATCCCGGTTGAACGAGTCGATCCGTGAATAATAGAGCGCCTGCTCCACATAATGATCGATTTTGTCGATCTCGTCCTCCAGCTTGTCCATGACAGCTTCCGCATTCTGAGTCATACCGTTCTCCAACAGGAGCCTGGACGCGGTAATCGGCAGCTTTACTTCATGAATCCATGACATGATAAAGTCCTGATGATCCTTCTTCTCACGAAGCTGCTGCTGGAGCTGGGCAGAGTGCAGGCGTTGAAGCCGCCCGGCCCATTCATTAACGATAGCTTGCTGCGGATGCTGTGGTTCAGGGAGGAGGGCTGTTACTTCCTCCATTTTGCTGATCTTCATTTGCTGAAGCATTTGATAGTAAGGTCTCCGGTAATAATAGCCGATCACCATGTACAGCGCGGCACCGGCAAAACAGATAATATTCAAATATACCATGTTTCCTATTCCGGAAGAGCCGTCCGAATCCATATACATAAACAGTGTCACAACGGTCATCAGCAGGATGTAGAACGCGATAAACCAGCTTTTGACCTTTACATAGTCCACAAATTTCATGGTATCAGATACCCTTGCCCCTTCTTGGTCACAATATAATCCTTCTTCCCGAGGTCAGCCAGCTTCTTCCGGATTCTGACAATATTCACGGTAAGCGTATTATCGTCAATAAAACTTTCGTCCGCCCACAAGCTCCGCATCATCTTCGTTCGTCCGACGATCGTGCCTGCATGCCGCATCAGCATGTTCAGGATAATAAATTCGGTTTTGGTCAGCTCTGCCCGGTGCTCTCCGACGGACACATCCCCGTCGTTCAGGTTCAGCAATACGCCTTGATGCTCGATAACATGGGTTTGTACATCAAGGTAGGAGTACACTCTTCGCAGCATTGCGTTGATCTTGGCCATCAGCACGTCCATATGAAAAGGCTTCTGTATAAAATCGTCCCCACCCATATTCATTGCCATCACCATGTCCATCGGCGTCGTCCGCGAGGATAAAAAGAGGATCGGTACCTTGGATACCTCCCTGATTCGGCTGCACCAATAGTAACCGTCGAACTTTGGAAGGTTGATATCCAGAATGACCAGTCCAGGGGCCTGTTCACTGAACAAAGACATCACTTGTTCGAAATCGCTGACCAAGATCGGTTCGAATCCCCATTTCGCAAGCGAGTCCCCGATCATTTCCCGGATTACGGGTTCGTCTTCCACGACCAAAATTTTTCATGTTCATCCGGTTCATCCTTTACTCACGCACTTATATCGTATCCTTATTGTAAAGGACATCCTCCCCTGCCTCCAGCTTTTCCGCCCAATGTGACAAAATCGTTAGGTTCTTCCT
>NZ_PCZT01000009.1:1201317-1210839 GCF_002968895.1 Paenibacillus sp. AR247
AATACCGTAAGCTTTGATGCATTTTGACTCCTCTATAATGAACACTACCGGGCTTGGTAACAGCAAAGAACAAGGAGAGATTTTATGCAAGGACATGGTAAAATAGCGCTGACCTCAGCAGTGGCGAAGCAGAGATTTCCCGGACCGTGGGCCGGAGGAATCGCCTTGATCGTTTCGCCTATACTGCTTCTGGCGGGCATCCTGCTCCGCTCACCGTATCACTTTTTCTTTCCCGACCAGTTGGCCGCTTATGACGAGCATCCGCTGCAGATGACGGCTTCGTACAGCCTGTTCGAGGCCGGGATTATCATGCTCTGGCCGGCCGTCCTGCTGCTGGTCCAGTCGATCGGCGTTTCGAAACCGCGCTTCGCGCTTTGGGGCGGATTATTCGTCATTTCAGGCCTGTTTGCCCGCACCTTCCATGCAGGTGTCGACCATCTGGCTTTTCAGCTGGTGAAAACGGGCGGCGTTGGTCAGGCGGTGAACATGGTCGGAGCTGCGTACGGTGCCTTCCACATCTACAGCACTTTTAATCTTGCTATCATCTTAGGATGGGTCGTGCTGGCCATCGGCTCTTACCGTTCCGGAACACTCGGCTTGGTCCAATCCGCAGCACTGGCACTGGCCAGCGCACTCCCGCTCGGCGTATTGAAAGGAACGACGCCATGGTCCATCGCGGCAGCCGGAGGGCTTGCCGTCGCTTTTATTCCATTCGGGTGGACCATACTGCGCAGCACCCCTTTTCCCGGATGGTTGAAAATAGGAACTTGGACGCTAATCGTTTGCGTCGGGATTTCCCTGTTCACTTTGTTTGGCCGCATGGGTTAATGAAGTCTAATACAGACCCCCATTAAGGAGGAGACACAATCAATGAATGTCGTCATCGAAGGCAAACAAATCTCCAAAGTATACGGCTCGGGATACAGCGTCATACCCGCCCTGCAACACATTGACCTAACCGTCATGGAAGGCGAAAGCGTGGCTGTTATGGGACCGTCAGGCTCAGGAAAGACGACGCTGCTTAATATTTTGGCCACTATCGATTCCCCGACCTCGGGCGAGGTGGTGATCGACGGACACAACATCCTGAACATGAACGAAGAGCAGTTGTCTTCGTTTCGCCGAGACCGGCTTGGCTTCGTTTTCCAGGATTACAACCTGCTCGACACGCTGACAGTTAAGGAAAATATCGTGCTTCCGCTGGCCATTGCCAAAATGAATGTCGGGCAGCTGGAGCAGCGGGCAAGCGAGGTTGCGGTCCGGTTCGGGATCCAGTCGATTCTGGACAAGTATCCGTACCAGATATCGGGCGGGCAGAAGCAGCGCACGGCCGCTTCCCGGGCGATCGTGACGAAACCCGCGCTGCTGCTAGCCGACGAGCCTACCGGGGCGCTCGATTCCAAATCGGCGACCGACTTTCTGGAGAGCCTGAAGGAACTGAACGAACAGGAAGGAACTACAGTTCTGATGGTTACGCATGACGCCTATGCCGCCAGCTACTGCAATCGGGTGATTTTCATCAAGGATGGAAGCCTGTTCACCGAATTGGTCAAGGGAAGCCAGTCGCGAAGGGAAATGTTCAAAAAAGTGCTGGATGTACTGGCCGTACTGGGAGGCGGAGCCATTGACGCTGTTTGACGTAGCGAAGAAAAATATTCAGGGGAACGTCAAAAACTATTTAATCTACCTGCTGTCCATGATTTTCAGTGTCATGATTTACTATATTTTCGTGTCGCTTCAATATAGCCAGGCAATTGCTGAAGGACTTCAGTCCTCCGAAAGCCTCCGAGCCGTTCTGTCCCAGGCATCCGTCATCCTGATCTTATTCACAGCCATATTCGTATGGGGCTCGAATGCCTTCTTTACCCGAAAAAGAAAGAAGGAGGTTGGTTTATATGCTCTGCTCGGTATGCGAAGACAAACGATCGCCCGGATGCTATTCTATGAAAACCTGATCATGAGTCTGGTTGCCTTGATCTTGGGCGTCTTTCTCGGCACCCTTTTATCGAAGCTGTTCACTATGATTTTGCTGAAGCTGCTGGATAACCCGGTCCGAGCCGGGTTTGAAATTCACATTGAGGCCATTGGTCAAGTTACATTGGTATTTGCGGTCCTGATCTTGATCACTTCCATGCAGGGCTACCGGCTGATCTATAAGTTCAAGCTTGTGGAGCTCTTCCAAGCTGAGCGAAAAGGCGAGCATGCCCCCCGAATTTCTCGGCTCGCTGCAGGGCTGTCCGTCATCCTCATTGCTCTGGGTTACTGGACTGCCTTTAAACCTATAAGTACGACCCAAGGTATCCTTGTCAACTTCTCCATCATTTTTATAGGACTAGGCGCAGGCACCTATCTGTTGTTCCGCTCCCTTGTCATTGCGCTCTTACAGCTGTCATCACATCATAAAAAAAGGTATTACCGCGGCATCAACATGATCGGCACTTCCCAGCTGCTCTACCGCATCCGCAGCAATACGGTCATGCTGACAACGATCGCGCTGCTCAGTTCCCTGACCTTGTGCGCGGTAAGCGTCGGCTACAGCTTTTTTTATACACAGAAACAGAGCGCCGAACAGGAGATGCCGTTCAGCTACACCTACGCCGCTTCGGAAAATGGGCTTGATGCCGTGGCCAGACAACTCATTCTCTCGGACGCCAAGCATCCGGTTATCGCTGAAATCGACCTTCCTGTGATTGCGACCGAGGCCGATCTGACCCGGTTTGCCTATCATCCGGGAAATTACGAGCCAAATAAGGTTCCTGTAAAGCTGATATCTGCATCAACGTATAATCAGGCCGCTTCGACACTGAGCTATAAAGAACGCCTTCAGCCCTCAGGTCGGGATGTTGTCCTCGTTCGCCCATTGTACACGAACCTATCGGCTGATGAGGTACAAGGAAATCGAATATCCGTCACCACAGGGAATGAACAGGTGAGCTTAGAGGTGACTGGGGTTGCTGAAGGACGCATCCTTCCTTGGGGCTATCCGGATCTGTGCATCGTCATGAGCGACAGCCTGTTCAGCCAATTGAGAAAGAGCCTCGAAGCCAGCACCTATAAGGCCTTTAAAGTCAGGGGCCAGGAAACGACGAAGGAAACTGCAACGGCGCTCATCAAGCTTTCTGGAGACGGAAGCGGAATGGCCACATTCTATCAGCAGTATCGCCAGAATGTGGAGAACGCCGGCATCAACGTCTTTACGCTCGGATTTCTCGGGCTGGTCTTTCTGGCAGCCACCGGGAGCATCATCTACTTTAATCAGTTGACCGAAGCGGAAGCCAGCAAAGGAAGCTATGGCATTTTACGAAAAATCGGCGTAAGCCGTAAAGCTATCCGCCGGTCTGTCGCCAAGCAGGTGCTGTTCGTGTTTGGACTCCCGCTGATTGTCGGACTGGTCCACAGCATCATGATGCTAAAGGCACTTGCCGGCATTAACCTGATCAGCGGCCTGTTCGCCGTTCCGATCCTACTCTCCGGCGGGGCTTATCTTCTGATCTATCTCGCCTATTATGCGTTTACGGTCAAAACCTATTATCGGACCGTATCGGCACAGCTATAAATATAGCAAAGGGGATGCCCGTGGTGTATAACCACGGGACATCCCCTTCTTCAATCGGTGAGGACAGCACGCAATCCCTAGTACAGCAAATCCTTGCCGTACTGCTCTCCCTCCAGCATATCGTAAACCACAAGCTTGTAATCGTTCAGAAGCTTCTGCTGCTCCGGCGTCAAGGCAGAGATCACGGCGTTATCCTTGCCGATTAACACGCTTTTGTTCAAGCCGGGAATTTCGGACTTCACTTTCTCCAGCAGCTTGTAATACGCCGGCATACTCTGGCCGGACAGCTCGAACACGGTCGGTCCGATAAAAGCGGGACTCATCGTGCCCGGAGACTTGCTGCCGATATCAAAGTTGGCCAAGTAGATCAGCTTCGTCTCATGCTTCAGGCGCGGGTTGTCGTTAAATCCGGCCTGGGCATACACCCCGGAGGACAATGCCGGCAGGTGATCGCCCCAGAACGCGACGATCGTCGGCCGCTGAATCGTCTTCAGCTGTTGGCTCAAGTAAGCCACTGCCTCATCCGTCAGCTTAGTATCATGTGTGTATGTTTCCAGCTCGTCTTTATATTCCGGTTTGACGCCGGAAACCGTAATCGTGTTCGAACCGTTCAGCCCCTTGGTAAACGGAAAATGGTTCTGCATCGTCACCAGGTGCAGGAACGTCGGCTTGCTCGCCGACTTCAGCTCACGGACGGCTTCCTGCACGGCGGCCATGTCGGAAATGTAGCCATTCGGCGTATACCGCTTGGCGTTCGGCAGGTCCTTCTCACTCGTGAATTGGTCGAAGCCGAGAATCGGATACACCCGATTGCGGTTGTAGAACGTGTCATCGAAGGGATGCAGCGCAAGCGCCTCGTATCCCCGGTCCTTCAGAATGCTGACGATGGAAGGCAGTGAGGACATTTTGACAATTCGCTGCTGGTACGGAATCGACCCGTCCTTCAAAAAATACATCGACAGGCCGGTCAGCGCCTCGAATTCCACGTTGGCCGTGTTGCCTCCAAACTCGGGGGACAGCAGAAAACCATCCGGCGTCGATTGGGCATTCTGGTGAATAAACTTCAGCGGATCCTCGCTGAACGTATAGGACGGCATCCGGGTCGGATCAAAAAAAGCCTCGTCCATCATATACATAATATTCGGCTGCTCTACCGCTTTGGTTGGCGGCGTACCGGTAGATGTTCCGTATTTTTGCGCGATGACTTCGATCGCTTCTTTGCTGTAACCCTCCGGCTTCTCGATCAGGTTCTGCATCAGGTTGCCGGCGAAGGCGTACACGAACCCGTTCTGGGCGTAGTTGACCTTCTGGTTCCACGGAATGTTCTGATACTTCAGCGATGTGGCCAGCGCATGCTGGCCTCCGACCATTTGTATAAATCCGCCGACTGCCACCAACGAGATAATGCCGAGCGTAATCCGCAGCGGAAGACGGACCTTGACCTTTGGCAGCTTCAGCATCAGATAGATCAATGCCGCAACGAGCAGTACCGATACGATGACTGCTGTCGGCGAAATCATGCCCTTCGTAATTTTCGTCATTTCCTGGGCGTTCTTGATCTGCATCAAATCCCATGGGAATAGAGGCTCGCCCGTTGTGGACAGCTTCTCATAATTGGCGATCCCGAGGACCACGCATACGAGAAAAGCGATCAATGCCCCCGTATAGACATTCGGAATGATCATGGCACAGACCAGCAGCACGAAAAAGAAAAACAAACTGCCGGACAAATACAGCCAGTAATATTGGGAAATCCAGTTCAGCACGCTTCCGATATTCATTCCGAGCGAAGCCGCCTGCATGAAGAAGTTCAAAATAAAACCGCCGAGCAGCAAGGAGAAAAGGGTTGCCCCCACCCGCCTGGACGGCACAAATAATTGGCGCACGGTATCACTCCCATCTGTTCTCAAGCGATCAGTATACGCCAATTATCTTAAAAAAACATTAAAATCATACGAAAATTTAACATTCTCTTTATATTGGCATTACAATTTTGTGAATTGACAAACCCCCACGGAATTACCGTGAGGGTCGGATCATACCTATATCGATTTGCGAACTTTGCTAGAAGCTGTTCACAATCGCATCGATTTCTTGCATTTGTTTAGCCGATAATGGGCCAAGGGATACAGCTCCTGCCAGTTCCTCCACCTGCCGTCTCGTTTTAAAGCCCGGAATCGGGATCGCGGCATCGCTTCTCGCCCACAACCAGGCAAGGGCTCCCTGCACCAGCGTCCGCTCGCCGCTCGTCAAAATTTCTTTGATGGCGTCAAGCTTCTCAATGAACTCGGGAAGGGGGCTGCCGTCTTTAAAGTACCTCACCCAGTCATGCCCGCTGCCTCTGACATCCGTATTCGGCAGGCTTGTCTCCGGCCGGAATTTGCCGCTCAAAAGCCCCATCGCCAGCGGCGTGTTGTTAATGCTTGCAAGACCCAACCGCTCGCAAACGGCCACTACGTCACGATTGTCATGAAAAACATTTTGCTCATGCTGAATGGCGGCTGCATGCGACCTGCTGGCGAAAAACTCGGCGTTCCCAGCATCGCCCGTGCTCCACCCGTATGCCCGGATAAGCCCTTCCCCGCACAGACGTTCCAGCGGATCGATCACGGACTCCATCTCTTCGCGGGTCAATGAACCCGGATGAATTTGCAGCAAATCGATGTAATCGGTCCCCAGCCGCCGGAGCGAACGCTCGCAGGCAAAGCGGACATAGGTGGGCGAGACGTCGTAACGCAAATGTACTTCCCTGTTCGCGGCGTCCTGCAAAAATCCGAATTTGGTGGCGATCACCACTTGTTGCCGGCGTCCCCTAACCGCGCGGCCCAGCACTTCTTCACTATGTCCGGTTCCATAAGCGTCGGCCGTATCAAAGAAGGTCACTCCCATGTCCAGCGCCGTATGAATGGCCGCCTCCGATTCCGTATCGTCCACTTCGCCCCATCCGTCAGGCAGGCCGCCGAGCGTAAAGTTTCCGCCAATCGCCCAGCACCCGAGCCCAAGCGGACTTACTCTTGGGTCCAGGTGCTTGAGGACGGGTTGTCCATCTTTACCATGGCCGCAAGAAACCGAAATGTTCATCAACCTCCTCGGGGGAAATGGTTTTTACCGGCACTTCAAGGCGTTGGCTAATAACATTAGCGATATCTTTAAACGGGATCGCTTCTTCGCCGACACCGTGCAGCCGTGCGCCGGCAGGAGCCTTTTCCAAGGCCAACCGGAACAGGTGCGCGAGATCGAGAAGGTGCACAGCGGACCAGCGATTAGACCCTTTGCCTAAGTATGCCGAGTAACCTCTGGTCTGAGCTAGGTTGATGAGGGCCGGGATGAAGCCATGATCCCCTTTGCCGTGTACGGACAACGGGGGCCGCACCACCGATACACGCACACCTCGTTGGGCGAATGACAGTGCCGTCTCTTCGGATGGGATCCGAAGCGCTGCGAACGACTGTGAATCCGTTGGGTCCTCTTCCATTGCGAGACGGCCCGGTCTAAGAAGGGCGGTACCGGATGTGACAACGAGGGGCCGATTCGTTCCCGCGAGCGCTTCGCCCAACGTCTCGATCGCTCGCCGGTCCGCTTCGGCGGTGTCTACAAAGTTCGTGGTTTCGTCAAAGTTGTTAAAATCCGTGTTAAATGCGGTGTGTATGACACCTTCCGATGCCTCGGCGCCAGCTTTAAGGCTGTCGAGATCGTGGAGGTTGCCGCGATGCACCTCAACCCCGGCGGCAGTTAAAGCTTCAGCCGATTTGTCTGAGCGGGCAAGCCCCACCACATGATGTCCGGCACCCAAGAGTTCGCGGACGACAGCGGAACCGATAAAGCCTGTTGCTCCTGTAACAAAAACACGCATAGTAAAGTCCTCCTAAAGCTATAGAGTAGTTTAGCTGCTGCATCCCTTGCGGCGGAGATCTCTTATCCCCTTGCCGCTGATTCAACGCTAAACTTAGCATACTCCACAGCTCACCCAGATCTTTGCCTGATCTTCGCCACTCTTTGCCTGATATTCTGGTATGCTTCCCGAATCTGATCAAACCCCCGCTCACCCACACCATTCGGTCAGTCCATGATTAGTTCTCTTTGAAGCAATCTGGAAACGTCCCTTCTTGGAGGGCGTCCAAAATAAGCGCTGTAATCCCGGCTGAACTGGGAGTCGCTTACATACCCTACAAGCCGGCATGCAGTGGTCGCGTCCATTTGGCGAGATAACATCAGATGCCGGGCTTCTTGAAGGCGCAGCGCTTTTTGGTATTGCAGCGGGCTCATCGACGTGACTGACTTAAAATGCTTATAAAAAGTAGACACACTCATATGCTCCAATTCCGCTAAGTTTTCAACCTTTATTTGCTGAGAAAAGTTGTCACGGAGCCAAGCAATGGCCTTCACCACAGGCTGCATTTCCGAGTCAGCAAAACCCATTTCGGCAACATGAACGCCGACGGGGCTGCGCAGAAGCCGTATTAAAATCTCATCCACTGCGAGTGGAGCCAGCAATTCGGCATCGCCGGGGTGAAATAGATACTCTATCAGTCTCGACATCGTCCTTACAATGCCTAAGTCTGCGTGAGTGACGTAGCATGCACTCCGTTCATGAATTGGAGGCAGTCCCTGGGGATACACTTTCAGGACCAACTCGGCGATTCTTTGCGGATCCAGATCCAATCTGACACCGAGCAGCGGTTCGGAATGGCTGGCTTGTGTGGTCTGAACAGCAACCGGCAGAGCCGCGGGTGTCACAAACATATCCGATTGGCCGATTCGATGAACCTCCTTCCCGACCGTGATGTCCTTGGCTCCTTGCACAACGATTCCCAAAGAAGGCGAGTAAAAGGTTTTAACGTTGTCCATATCTACTCGTGAATAGCGGCCGATGAACAAACCAGGGATGCGCTGATCAAAGGCACCGTCATGCGGAGCATACAGGTAGATCAGCTGTATCAGCCGGGCTGTTTCGGCTTCAAGCGTCCCCCCGGCGTCAGGATACGCCGATGGAACCGCATGTTCATTTATTAGCTGCACCGTTTTTAACAACTCCTCGTATCATTTACTTCCTCCCTTAACGATAGCTTCGATACTCTTTCATCTCAAGGCTCAATTAGAATTAACACCGACGGCTTCCACTTCAGAAGTAAAAAAAGTGCTGCGAATATACTCCGGATCTCCCAGCAGCGGCCGTCCGATGGCGATAAAGTCCGCCAGTCGATCCGTTAGGATAAACTCGGCAAGTTCTTTGGTGTAAATTTTACCCACGGCAATGATGGGAATACTCACGTATTGCTTTATAATGGAGGCATAGGGTACCTGATACCCTTCGGGCGTCGCGGCGGGATTGACCGGGAGCAGGCCGCCGGAAGACACGTCAACGGCATCGATCAGTGGCTCCAGGGAAGCGGAAATTTTCGCCACATCTACGGGCGTAAGGCCCCCTTCGGTAAAATCGGACGCGGATACGCGGATCAGTACCGGATAGTCGCGTCCCACCTCCGAACGGACGGCTTCCAAAATGTCACGCAGAAACCGGGTTCGTTTTTCCGGCGAGCCGCCATATTCATCTGTCCGGTGGTTGGACAGCGGGGAGAGGAACTGATGCACCAAATGACCGTGTGCCGCGTGCACTTCGATGCCGTCAAAGCCGGCTTCCAGGCTTCTTCTGGCAGCTAGCCGGAAATTATCGATCTCGCTCCGGATCTCCGACAAACTCATTTCTTCCGGAATCCCGTATTCGTCGTCGTAGGCAATCGGACTCGGTGCTAGCAGACGAGCCCCCCCGTTTCTCCACGACTTTCTGCCGCCATGCGTAAGCTGAATGAAAACCGGCGTGTTTTTGGCGTGAACAGCTTCGACCACTTTTTTCAAGGGGGCTACATGCTCATCCGTAAAAATGCCGATGTCGTTGCTGAACAGCCTGCCGTTCGGCGATACCCCGGTCGATTCCAGCATCACCATCGCGGCTCCGCCGGCAAGCC
>NZ_PCZT01000009.1:1210939-1216197 GCF_002968895.1 Paenibacillus sp. AR247
ATGGTTATCTCCTCCTAAGACTCTTGTGTTTGGATTTCTTAAGCTCCATTGTAAGAGTCACAGGGCATCGTTACATACAAAACCAAGTTATTCCTACCCTTATACTTTGAATTTGAAGTTTTCAACCGTTCCGGAATTTATAATTTGAAGGTGCTATCCGGAATCTGAATCAAGAGGCTTGCTCTGCCTGGATTTTTTCAAATGACGAAAGGAGTTCATTTTATGGACCAAATTGACCTGCGTATTTTAGATATTCTGCAAAAGGATGCGCGGATCTCCATTTCCGAGCTGGGCCGGATGATCAACATGTCCGGTCCGGCCGTGACCGAGCGGATCCGCAAGCTGGAGGATAAAGGCGTCATAGCATCCTACCGTGCGGTGCTGTCTCCTGATAAAATAGGCAAACCGATCACGGCGTTTATTCTCGTGCAGGCCGATCACTGCAACGCATTGACCGAATTTTGCTCCCAGTCTCCCGACGTGCTTGAGCTGCATCAAATCAGCGGTCAATATAATTTTATCCTGAAGGTGGTTGCGGCTTCGATGCAATCGCTGGAGGAGTTCCGGATGGCCTGCAGCAAGTACGGCTTCACGCAGACGATCACCGTGCTGTCAACGACGTTTGATTCCAGAGCTTTTGCGCTGGACGAACCATAAGCAACCGCAAGAAACTTATGCACCGCTAGTACGGCGTTTCGTTGAATTGATAATTGGGGGGATGACAGGACATGAAGCATGATGGAAACAAGCCTGTGCCATTTTTCGAGCTTGTAACCCAAAATACGGGCAATGGATTGAAGCAGCACGACTTGTCCGGTTTGATCTGGCACGATGAAGAAATGACGTTTGATTCGATGTATGAAGCCCAAGTATGGGCCTTGGACGAACCCTATAACAAACTCGGCTGGGAGTATGACGGGTACCGGACGGCCGATCCGAAGATCGCCGGCGCCCTGGTATGGGAGCTGATGAAAGCGAAGACCGTGGGTGACGGCAGGCGTGAGGTGTTTGCCGACGAGCAGCACGTCGATAAAACAACCATCTATCGGGTATGGGTCAAATGGACCCGCCCCGAGCCCGGGGCGTTACATTCGGATTAAAGCGTTCTTTGCAGCTTAACCTCAAATTCCGGTCTCGTGATGTACTCCACATAATGGATTTTACCGGTAAAGTCCAGGTAAGCCTGATAGCGGAGCCGGATGGCCGGCGCGGTTACGAGGTCGAGCACCTGACTTTTCGGCACCCAGCGGCTGTCTGAAGTCTCTTCGGATGTGCACAGCTCCCCTCCCGTCGGCGTACATACAAAGTCCAGCATCAGCTTGGTCGGAACCGGGGTTTGTCCGTCATGCCACAGGTAGCTGCCCGTATTGGAATAGATCCCGATCAGATGCGACACTTCGGTGTCGATGCCGCTCTCTTCCTTGATTTCTCTGGTCAGGGCATCCATCAGGTTCTCACCATTCTCCACCTGGCCGCCGGGAAAAACCCATCCGCCGTGCCGTGTCTTGACCAGGAGGATATCCCCGCGGCCGTTTTCAACAAAGCCACCGACGGCTCCGATATGCGTAGGCATCATCATGCAATCAACCTCCAAGTAAATGATTATGTTTCAGCAAAAAACAAGGCTGCCGGGCAGGCCCGGCAGCCGCTTCCCTATCGAAGTGCTTTACACTTCGTCCCAGATCCGCTTGAGGTTTTCAAGGCCAAGCTTCGTGCCTTCCCGGCACTCCTCCATGCCCTCGAACTCCAGCGTAATGTAGCCTTCGTAGCCGGATTCCTTGATCAAACGGAGCACCCGCCGAACATCGATATCGCCCTGCCCGAAGATAGCTCCCCGCAAATAGTTGCCGTGTGAGGTAAGAAACCAGGCGCCGCCTCCCGGATTTTGGTCCGCCGGACGGATATAGAAATCCTTTACGTGCACAAGCGATGCATAAGGGAGATTCCGCTTAACGCCGACAAGCGGCTGCTCATCGACGCAGAGGAAGTTGCCGATATCGAGCGTCGTTTTGAAATTGGGACGGTCAACAGCTTGAAGCACACGCTGAACACGGTCACTAGCCTGAACGCTCATGCCATGATTCTCGACGGTGGTCGTGATGCCGAACCCCGCCGCATAATCGGCGATCCGCCGGCAGCCTTCGACGATCTGGTCCAGGTTGGCTTCGAGATAATCGATGCCCCGCTTCTCCGGCGGCAGCGTAAATGCTGTCACGTCATGACGCATATGCTTCATGCCCAATCGGTGAACGGTGTCTACATGCCGCTTGATGCGTTCTATTTCCTCTTCAAAGGCTTCCGGCGTATCCTGCACGAAGTTGGCCGGCATCGAATAATTAGACAGCTCGATCCCTTTGGCAGCAGCCCGCTCACGAACCGCATCGGCCAGCTCCGGCTGATCCTCCAGCGTAAATCCGTACGGTACGATCTCCATATGTTCCCCGCCCTGCTCCGCAATCCAGTCGATGACGTCCAGTACGGTCATCTCTCCCGCCTTAATCGCTTGCAAAAGGCTGTATGTACTTACTCCAGGCTTCATTCGCGCAATCCCTCCAGTCTGTTGTTAAATTTCTTCTGTCAGTTCCAGTTCGATGACCGTATCCAGTTCATCCGGCAAATCGCCGCCGGCCAGGTGAATAAACGCGCCGCTGTCCGTATCCGAATATTGATCGGCCATCCAAGGCGTTTCCACGTGCAGCTCGCTGCCGTCCGACAGCAGGCGGGCCTTCTTGATCTTCCCCTTCAGTCCCTGGAAGTAGATCGGGCCGATACCGCGGTCAAAAATATGGGCGTACAGCTTATTGCCTTTTTGCGTATACCGCCCCCACTCCGGCTTGGGAAGTGCCGCAATCCCGCAGCCGTAAATGCTGTCCCCGTTCCGGCGCAGCCATTCACCGACAACGGACAAAATGGCCAGGGACTCCTTTGGAATTTCCCCTTTGGCGTCCGGTCCGACGTTCAGGAGCAAATTGCCGTTTTTGCTGACGCATTCCACCAGCGCACGGATGACCTGTCTCGGAGACTTATAGTTTTTGTCCGTCGCATGGTAGCCCCAATGGTCGTTTAGAGTGATACATGCCTCCCATGGAATCGGCTCGCCCAGTTCATTCACGATGCCGCGCGGCGGAATAATCTGTTCAACATCATATCGATTTTTCCGTAGTGGTCAGCAGTTCCCGGACCTGTCCGTGCATATACTCCAAATACCGGTCGAATTGCTCCTCCCGGTTCTTGTACGACTCTTCCGCACGCATCGGGTGCTGGCGGTCGCCGAAGGCAGGATAATCTGAATGGTACCAATCGATCAACGAATAATAGAAACCGACCTGAAGCCCCTCCTCGCGAAACGCATCGACATACTCGCGGATCAGATCTCTTCCAGCCGGCGTATTCGTTGCTTTGTAATCCGTCAGTTCGCTGTCAAACAAGCAGAAGCCGTCGTGATGCTTGGTCGTCAGCACGGCGTAGCGCTGTCCGGCCGCTTTGGCCGCCTTGGCCCATGCACGCGGATCATACAGAGTCGGATTAAACTCCTCAAAATAGGCTTGGTACTGTTCATTCGTGATGCGCTCCTGGCTCCGTACCCATTCGCCTCTGGCCGGAATCGCATACAATCCCCAATGAATAAACAGGCCAAAGCGGTCGTTCATTAATGTTGCCGTTCTTTCAAAACGCGGATTCATGCCCTATTCGCCCTCCAATAGCTGTTTTCTTGACTTGTGCCGCAGCAAAATTCGACAGCGTTGCTTACTGCACTGCCGGACGGCACTCCCTTATTCTTCGTTCCGGCATCGGGTATACCCTTTTATTCAAATTCGCTTTTTTCGCACGATCTCTAATCATCCGGAATGGTTAAAATTTGAAAAATACAAACAAACGTTCTATAATGGATGAAACAAGACGCCTTGAATGAAACCGAATCGATACGGAAAGCGGAGGGAAATCCATGAAACTGCACTTGATCAACAGCACGCGGACGAATAATTTTAATGACCCCGGCATGATGGGAAAAATCCAGGCCATTTGGAACGAAGCCTCGGACAAGGTTGAGCGGCATCGCGACATGATATACGGTATTTATTATGATTATGAAAGTAATTACACGGGAGACTATTCATTAAGCGTCGCAACCGAGAATGTCCCAGGCGATACTTGGATAGAAATCCCGGATGACGCGACGTACGAGGTTTTTACGGTAGACACCGCTGATGAAATGGGAATCGTGAAAACGTGGAGAAGCATCTGGGAGAAAGAAGAAGCAGGGGCGTTACGTCGGGCTTATACCTATGATTATGAGAAATACCACCCCGGCGGAGAAATAGAAATTTACATAGCTGTAAAGTAACCAAACCGCTAAGTAACGAAGTGTAATGAATACTTCATGGTTTATGAAAAAAAGGTCACACCTGGATTCCCAGGCGTGACCTTTTGACATAGGGAGCTTAAGTTGTTCTTCTGTCAGACCCGTCGGTCAGCATCCGCCGTTTGTCCGCGTCCGGATCACGGGTAACCGCGCTGTCTGCACCGAACACCATCGTCCAGCGTTCCTCCGCATCGTACGCAGGCCACGGCAGAGAAGGCGTTGAGGGCTGTCCGCGCTTTGCAAAAGACGTCCAGGCCTCCTGCATGCGTTCCGCCACGCTCCTCATCTCTTCGTTGACCGGCATACCTGCGCCTGCAAGCAAGTCGAGATTGTTAAACACAAACGGAATTTCGGCGGAATGAAAGGCCGTTCCCAGCAGCGGATCGCCCGGCACCATCGCATAATCGTAACGGTACATCCATACCGTCGCATGCGGCATCTGGGCTTCTGCGAACTGAAGGGCCGACCTCCAGAAGAACAGCTCGGTCATCGCCTGACGCTGTCCCTCCACGGTGGCCGGATATGCTTCGATCCAGCTCGCCGCTTCCTTCGATCCGGTTACCGCTGTATACGCCCGGGCGTTTTGTTCCTTGGTCAGCATCGGCATGCCTTCCGGTATAAAAAGCGCCCCCTCATCCCGGTTCGTACCAATGATGATCTCGATGCCGGCTGCAGAACCGGCAGCCACCGCATCCAAGGGCATCACAGGCAGCGACTTCCCGTCGACGACCGGCTGGAACAGCATGACAGCACTTGCTCCCGCCGCCTGTTTTAACTCGTCTGCCGCTCTTAGGATCTCCTCGGCAGGCACTTCTTGCAGCCGCTCCAGCCGATCCTCTGGAATGCCAAGGATATCCAGCAGTCCCTTCGTAAGCAGCCTGCCATGGGAGTCCGA
>NZ_PCZT01000009.1:1216297-1229507 GCF_002968895.1 Paenibacillus sp. AR247
ATCGCCTGGGAAGCCCCGCTCTGCATAATCGCCCGGGTGAACAAGCCTCGGGCTGCAGGCATTGCAAGCAGCGCTGCGATGCTCATACTTCCCGCCGACTCACCAAATACGGTCACCTGCTGAGGATCTCCGCCGAAAGCGGTGATGTTGTGCTTCACCCAGCGCAGCGCTTCGATTTGGTCCAGCAGACCGGCGTTGCTTACATAACCGTCTTCGGACTCTCCGGAAAATGGAGAAAAATGCGTAAAACCGAGAGGACCCAGCCGGTAGCTGAGGCTGACGACAATTAAGCCTCCCCGGCGCGCCAGCTCGGAGCCGTCATAAATGGGCAGTCCACCGCCGCCCGTCACGAAGGCGCCGCCATGGATCCACACCATGACCGGAAGCGGCTGCGGTGCCGGCTCGTCAGGGGCCCACACATTGACGTACAGGCAGTCCTCGGACTGCGGGATCTGATCCCGTTTCAGTCTAAAAGCGCCACCCGTGGGGTTGACGCGCTGCGGGGCAAGCGGAACCGTCATGTCCCCGGATCTGACGCCTGCCCATGGCCGTGCAGGAAGCGGTTTCCGGAAACGCCGCTCGCCGACGGGGGGCTCGGCGTAAGGAATCGCCTTCCAGGTCCGGACGCCGTTCTGAACATATCCTTGAATCAGGCCATTATGAGTACGGATGAGGAGTTGGTCCAATTTGGTTAACATCCTTTCTAGCGTTGGAATCGTTCTACCATTGTAACACTAAAAATTGGACAAAGCCTAACCGAAGCTCGGTGCAAAAAACCATCTATCGACGACCACTTAAGGAAGCCAGCGCCAAGAAAAAAACCTGTCTATATAGACAGGTGCTAATCGCTTGTGAAGCAGGCCGGTATCGGCTGCCTTTATCTAGCCGCCCCTTCCTTTTGGCTGCGGTAGGCCCAATGATTGGTCGGACCGCTCCCGCCGCCAATACCGAGCGCGTTCTCGATGGCCGCCTGGATGAATTCACGGGCCGTCCGCACGGCCTCGTTGACCGGGTTCCCTTTAGCCAGCTCAGCGGCGATCGCAGCCGAGAAGGTACATCCCGTTCCATGCGTATGACGCGTGTCAATCCGGCTTCCTTCCAGGGTCGAAAAGGATTTTCCGTCGAAAGTAAGATCAACCGCTTTGTCAGACGATTCGTCATGTCCGCCCTTGATCACAACCATCGCCGGACCGTAAGCCGCAATGCGGTAGGCCGCCTCGCAGCGTTCCTCCATCGACCGGATCGCCATCCCCGCGAGCACTTCCGCCTCCGGAATGTTGGGCGTGACGACAGCAGCCAGCGGCAGCAGCTTGTTCTTCAGCGCGTCAACAGCGTCCTGCTGCAGCAGCCGCGCGCCGCCTTTGGCGACCATAACCGGGTCGACGACCACATTCCTCCAGCCAAAAGCGGCTATTCGTCCTGCGACGGCCTCAATAATATCCGCGCTGAACAGCATGCCGGTTTTGACCGCATCCACGCCGAGGTCGGTGCCCACGGCATCCATTTGTTCGGCTGCCGCAGCCGCAGGAAGCGGATAAACGCCTTGTACCCCGAGTGTGTTTTGAATGGTAATGGCTGTAATGGCCGACATACCGAATACGCCGAGCTCCTGGAACGTTTTGATATCCGCCTGGATGCCTGCCCCGCCGCCGCTGTCAGAACCGGCTACCGTCAATGCTTTCGGGATGCTCATTGTACAAATCCCCTTCCTGCCGACTCCAGAAGAGCCGTAATGGTTCCTTCCTCCAAAGGATGCCGGTCCATCCCAGACAACGCGTCGAGGAAAGCGATTTGGAAGCTTCCCGGCCCCTCAATACCCGTCCGCTCATATGCCCGAACGGCCGCTTCACCGTAGTAAGCCAAGGCGGCCGCGCCAGCGGACAGCAGATCGGATTCGACCGCTCCAAAAGCGGCGATCACCGATGTCAGCAAGCAGCCAGTCCCCGTGACTTGGGTCAGCATCGGATGTCCGCCCCGGATCAAGTATCCCCTCGTTCCGTCGGTGATCACATCTTCTTGCCCGGTAATGGCGACGAGCGTCCCCAGACGGTGTGCCGCCCGTGCCGCCAAGTCGGCGGGAGCGGCCTCCCCGGCCTCCCCTGCGTCGACACCTTTTATCGCGCCGGTTTCACCAATGAGATGGGCAACCTCCGCTGCGTTGCCCCGAACCAGTGACACACGGACCTCGCGCAAAATCCGCAGCGCAGCCTCCGTGCGAAATGCGGTCGCTCCCGCGCCGACGGGATCCAGGAACACCGGAACGCCATGATCATTTGCCGATCGGCCGGCGATGACCGCCGCCTCCACCAATTCGCTGCTCAGGGTTCCGAGATTCAGGACGACGGCTTGGGCGACCCGGGCCATATCGGCCACCTCCTCTTTGGCATAGGCCATAACCGGAGAGGCGCCAAGGGCAAGCAGGCCGTTGGCCGTAAAGTTGGTCACGACCACATTCGTCATGTTGTGAATGAGCGGACGCTGCTCTTTTATCCGTAAAGGAAGCTGGATAAGTCCGGACGGAAACATATCGGCGGTCATCGTCCCACCCCTTCCGCTGCAGCCAGGGAAACCGGCCAATCCTCAAGCGTAAACGCCATATCCCAGAACATGTACTCCAGCTGACAGCTGGTCAGAAAATGCTCCATCAGCCGTTTTTTTCTTGCGGGAGGAAGACCCTCCGCCCATTCGTCGAGCAGCCGCCGCAGCTGTACCGTTACGCCGCTTTCCCGGTCTCCGTAAAAGTGCATCCATTCATAAAACGGATGGGATTTCTCCGGTTGGACTTCCTCCAGCAGACGTTGGCCGATTTCCGTATAGGTCCACGGGCAAGGTAACAGCGCAGCTACAATATCCTCAAGTCCCCCCTCGTGGGCAACGTTCAGCATATGCCGGATGTAATGATTGGCCGATGGAGCCAGCGGATAGCCTTGCAGTTCCTCATATGCAACACCGGCGACATCACAAAAGTTTTTGGTGGGGATGCGTTTCGCTGTTCAAAATAAACGAAATCTGTTCGTTAAAAAGCGCGGTCGTCTGCCGGCAATCGCATCGGGATATGGCAATGCCATAGATCCGGATGTAGGCATTCAGGTATTCAAAATCCTGCTTCACATAGTGAATCAGCTGCTCCTTGGACAAGGTACCTTCCGCAATCCCCCGTACAAACGGATGCTTGAAGATCGCTTGATAAATGGGATCTGCCGCATGTCTCAATTCTTCGGTAAACCGGGCCATGATAATGCACCTCCGTTAATTTTGACGAAAATCGCATGTTCGAGCGCGGGGAAGCCAACACAAAAAAGCCGCCCCGAAATGGAGCGGCCGCTATTTGCAGTGTCATCCTGAATGTATCTCATCAAGAAAGTTGCGTATGTAAAGGCCTGCTCCACTTCCCTCCGCCGGTATTAACCGGATCAGGTTCAAAGGGTCCAAGCGATCACTTGTCTCAGCTGCCTCCGCAGCTCCCCTAGTGGATTTTCGTATGATATTTTACAAGTTCATGATTAACTGTAGCTCCGTTTGCCGGTGTTGTCAAACAAAAAAAGCTGCCGGCGGGATACCGGGAAAAAGCTTGTCGATCGTTTATGCGGATCTCCTTCCACCTTCAAGTGTTTATCTTTTCAACGCGTATGAAAGGATCATCACGACGATGACGACAGCGGCATAAATGATAGCTGCCGTTCGATAACCCGATCCGTACAGCGCAGCCGCGGCCAGACCGAATACGATCAGCTGCAGCACAGCCCGGACGGGAAGCGTCACCGGGAAGGTCGCTTTCGGTGCGACATACATGCCCCAAAAAACAGCAACAACGACCGGCGAACCTATTCCTGCCACGATACGGATCCACAAGGCGGTATCCAATTTAAATCCCCACAGGCAAAAGGCTGCCAGTGCACACAGCTCCATTAGAAAAAAGATAAGGTCGATCACAATCATTGCCAAACCCTCCATTTTGGGCCGGTCAGGGCCTTTGGAATGAAGCCATTCTCAGTAAAATTATGCCGATTGTTTCTTGCCTCTCGCGGCGAAAACTTTTCCCCTCTCACTCCGGCTTGTGAGCTTTCACAATTAAAAAATGCGGGTGATGCAGAATCCGCTGGTAGAAGTCGGCCGACTCCGGCAGCCGCTCCAGAAACTCGGGAACGGGCCTTGGTTCGACAAGCCGGTCCAGTACAAACCAGCTTGACGTCATATTGACGATTTCCTGCAGGGGTCTGCGGAAGAACGTCACTTCAACGCTGCCTGCCTCTTTCTTCGTCCACCAGTCTACAAGCAGCTCCCGTGCAAAATAATCCGGTCTCTTAAAAACGGTAAAGTCCATAAACGGATGATGCACCGAAAACAAAAACGTTCCTCCAGGCTTCAATACCCGCTGAAACTCACGGAACAAAGGATCCCAGTCTTCGATGTAATGCAGCGTCAGCGAACTGAGAATCAAGTCGAACTTATCGGCTCCGTATGGCAGCGGTTCGCTTAGATCGTGAACCCGAATCTCCGCTTGACTGCCGACTCTCCGTTTGGCCGCCTCCACCATATCGGGACTGAAATCGATCGCCGATACCAATGCGCCCCGGGAAACGAACTGCTCGGTATACCATCCTGCAGCGCAGCCTGCATCAAGGACATGAAGTCCGGACATATCCGTTGGCAGCAGCTCCAGCATGGCCGGACGCTCGTAGTATGCGTTGGCGCCGCTGTCCGAATCGGTATGCAGTTCATAGTCCTTGGCGAGCTTGGTATAAGCCTCGAGCACCCTCTCTTTCATGCAACCACCTCCGTAGACTCGCTATTCTCCACCATATTATACCAACCAACAGAAAGGTTGGATATAAATAAACCAGCTTTATGTAAGCTGTGCAGAACTTAGTTGCGGCAGGATGCGTTATAAATGACAAGAACAAGTTTGAAGGCGGGGAATGTCTTTGTTAAAAAGCGTTTCTTTTTGGCTCACGTTATGTATGATTCTCACATGCATACTGGATGCCTCCGGACAGGGCTTGGCCAACATCATACTGATCCGGCTGAATCCCTTGCTTGAATCCTTGCTGCATGACCCGGTGTACTCGGGCTGGCTGTCCGATAAACATGCCTTCGTAACGAACAGCTACTTTATCCCCTTACGGTTCCCGGCGTATCTTCTCTCCATCGTCATGGCTGTCATCATCGGGGCGGCGGTTGATCTCCTCATTTACGGGATGAAGCGTGGATTGGCTCGCCGTGGCCATCCGAGGTCGACATCATGACCCCTAGATTCTGGTTTTCATGCTTAGCATCACGACTCCTCATTACTCGTCCAGTAACAGTAACAGGCTGCCTCTCGGCAGCCTGTTACGCTTGATTTATTTGCTTTCAGCGGTTTTCACGTCTCTGAAGGGCAATGCCTTCTGCTACAGGATGCCCATCGTCCCGGCAATTTTTGTTCACCTCCGCCTTAGCGCCTCCTGCTGCGAGCGGTATTCGAGCGGCGCAACGCCCTCCATTTCCTTGAAGACCTTGGTAAAGTGCTTCACGTTCTCGAACCCGGCCCGCTCGCTGATTTCGTACACTTTCAGGTCCGTGCTGCCGAGCAGCTCCTTGGCCTTACGGATCCGCAGCTTCCGCAAGTGGCTGACAAACGTCTCCCCTGTATACTCCTTGAAAGCTTGGCTGAAATACGAATAATTCAATGAGACATGATTGGAAACGACGGCCATATTCAAGTTTTCATGAAAATGCTCCTCGATATAGACGATCGCCCGCTGAATCTCGCTCTGGTCAAAATGCATCGACCGCATCCGTTTCACATAATCGCTCAGCAGGAAGAGCAGGCTCTCCAAACTATGGAAATAATCATGAAAATGGTTGAAGTTGTACAGATTCCCCACCTGCTTGTGGAGTTTTAAAATGTCGACGGATTCCTCGCCATAGGTTTGAAACACCTGGTCGAATACATGCTCGTTAAAAGCATGGCTTATCCCTTCCAGATACCCGATATCATATTGAAGAATCGTCCGGATATCGAAAATATGCTGCAGCAGCCGGCTCAGCTCGGCATCCCGATCCAGTCCGAGCAGGTTGGCCGTCTTCCGGATGTCTTCCACCGGGATGCGGTAATCCGTCCGTTTGCCGGACAGCTCAGTGCTCCGAATGAGTCCCGGCATGTTTTGGAACAAAAAGTACTTCAACGCCCGGCCGGCCTGCTGGTAAGCTTTCTTCACCTCCCCTGCACCCGCCATCCCTTCGCTGATACCGGCCCGGATGGCGCTGGACGACTGGCGGATGATTTCCTCTCCCAGCCGGTTGAACGGAGCAGCGGTGTCGGTAAACAATACGAGTTTGCCGTCTTTGTCATAAAAACGGATATGACGTTCACCCGGCAGCCAGCCGATCATCAGGTCCACATAAGCGGTGAATTCGTCCCAGCCGGCTTCCCGGTAGCGTTCCGGGACGAGGACCAGCGCGGCGTATCCGCCCGCATCCAGCCAATCCAGTCCCGCCTGAAGGACCACATCCCGAATGGCGTGCTCGTCCATGCCTTCCTGCAAAAACAAATACTGCAGCCGGCTCACCGCATAATTTTCCTTCAGCGCCTTCGTTCCGCGCAGCTGATCAGCGATTTCTCCCTTGCGGATACGCTCTTCGTCAAGGCGCCGCAACGTCCGGAACAGCTCGTCACGAACGATCGGCTTCAGCAAATATTCCTTCACATTGCAGCGAATCGCCGCTTTGGCATACTGGAAGTCGTCATGACCGCTTAGAATAACCAGATCCGGCCGCGCCTCCTGATCCTGTATACGGTTAATAAGCTCAATTCCGTCCATCACCGGCATACGGATGTCGGTAATGACCAAGTCCATTTCCGTCTCGTCCATGACTTGAAGCGCCTGCTCCCCATTCGCGGCAAAGTACAGTGCGTAGTCGTCGCCGAACTCGCGGCGAATCATCGCTTTCAGGCCATCCCGGATATTTTTCTCATCATCAACGATTAGCAGATTGCACATGGGCAGGCACACCTCCCGCTAGAATTAGATAAGGCAGCGTCATCGTGACTCGTGTAAAACTTCCTTCGGTGCTCTCCACCCGGATCCCGTGCGACTTCCCGTAAAACATGACGATACGCTGATCGACGTTCCGCAGTCCGATGCCGCTGCTTTCCCCGTCGTTCAGCTCCTTCCGCATTTGCTGATAATCCGCGTCTTCCAGCCGGATCATCAGGTTGATCTTCTTCAGTTTGGATTCGGGAATCCCGTCGCCATTGTCACAGACCTCGATAATGATGCTGTCCCCCGATACATAAGCATGTATAGCGATTTCCAGCTTTTCGCCCTCGGAACGGGAACCCATCCCATGCTTAACGGCGTTTTCGACGATGGGCTGGAGCGACATCTTCAGCACTTCCTGTTCCATATGGACCGGCGGAACGTTGATGTTAAGCACCAGATTGTTGTCGTAGCGTATGTTCATGATGGCGATGTAGTTTTGGATATGCTCCAGTTCATCCCTCAGCCGCACATGGTTGCTGGTCCACTGCAGGTTGTAGCGCATCATACGCCCGAGTGAGGTGAGCGCATCGGAAATCGTGTATTGGCCCTCAATTTCGGCGAGCATCTTTAAGTTTTCGAGAGTATTGTACAGAAAATGGGAGTCGATCTGGTTTTTGAGCGACTTCAGCTCTGCTTCCTTGGTTGCCGCCTGGCGGTTCACCGCCTCGACGATCAGCTCATTCATCCGTTTGAGCATCTGGCGGAAATGATGCGCCAATTCTCCGATCTCATCCATGCTCGTAATGTCAATTTCGAAATTAAAGTCGCCTTTGCGTACTTTTTTCATCGAATCGCGCAAAATGTTCAGCTTTTTCAAAATCAAGGAATGCAGGATATAGGACGTGGCCGACAGCAGAGCGATCAGAATAATCGTGGCAATGATAATCGTATTCCGCCGTTTGCTGACGTCCGACAAAGCGCTTTTTAGCGAAACGACGTTGAACAGATAGCTGTCCAGCGGCTCCATATCGCTCGGAATGCACAAATATGGCGTCCCGTTATAGGTAAAGGTAAACTCGTGGTCGGTCTTCTTGCCGTGCTTGGCGAACTCGGCCATGATCGTTTCGACGGGGAGCGTTTGCATCAGGCTCAGGGACGGGTTGGTAAACGCTTTGCCCTCCCGGTTCACCACGATCATTTGTGAGCTTGTATCCTGTACGCTGCTGAAGGTTTTCATAAAAAAGTTGTTCAGCTCCATCGTCACCTCCAGGATCCCGTTATGCTTATCGTTCGGATATTTGATCTCGCGCAGCAGCGTGACAAAATCGCCGACCTGGTCGCTGGCCACCGTGCTGTTCTTGATCACGTCCTTATTCGTCGCGCTGATCTCCCACCAGACCAGTCCGTTGCGCCGAAGAACCGTCTGGTACCAGGGCTTGTTCTTGATTCGGGATTCTTTGAAAATAACCGGCCAAAACTCTCTCACGTTCGGGTTTTCCGAATACAGCCGGATGTTGGCGATGTTCGGATTGTTAAACAGATAGTACTGAAAGCTGGAGAACGTCTTCATCTTAAAATCGATCAAATCGGCCGTATCCAGCTCCTCCCGGCTCTGCAGATACTCATTGATCTCGCTGTTGGAGATGGCCAGCTGGGCCGTCCGTTCCATCACCTGCATGTTGTTGGCCACGTTCGTTTTCTCGATCTCCAGAATATACTGGTTTTTCTTGGTCAAATCTTTGATCGTATTCAGGTATACCCCGTTGAATAAATACCAGGAAACCAGGGTGATCGGGATCAAAATAATACAGATAAACGATAGGATCAGCTTCAATTGAATCGGCATCCGGCCGATGGCGGTCGACAGCCTGGCCATTCGATTCCGGGCAAGTTCGATCATTGTCGCAAGCACCACCCAGCCCAATTATGGTAATAAGCCTGAAAATCCGCGAGCAAAAAATCGCGGATTCCAGGCTTGTGTCAGAAGGCGCTTATTTGTTGAGCGCTTCCAGTTTTTTGACGTTTTCTTCGTATGCCTTTTGACGGTATGCGTCAATTTTGTCCTGTTTGTTCTTGTTGCGGTCTTCGATGTAGCTGTTCCACATGTTGTCGAAGTCGGCATCCGATTTGGCCAGCAGCAGTTTCGGCAGCAGTTTGCCCCAATTCCGTGCGTTTTTGCTGCCGGCAACCCCCTCTTCGGAAGTGCTCGGCGGATCCAGATTGTCGAATTCGGACATGCTGATCGATTTGCCCTTCGTCCAGTCCGCCATCTGTTTCTGCGGATCGACGCCCGGCGGTGCCCACTGCAGGTTCATGTTCGTATCCATCAGCATCCAGTAGGTGTAGGACGCACCGTATTTCTGGTCAAACGCGGTGCGGTCCGTGTTCAGCAGCTTCACGACATCCGGCAGGAACTGGTCTTTGCCGTCGATATTGTCGTAAGTGACGCCTTTTTCGCCAAGGAACATGTCCTTGTTGCCTTCCTCGCTGATCAGGTAAGTCAGGAACTCGATCGCCCGCTTCTTATCCTTCACGTCCTTGGAGATCAGGGTCAGCGTCCAGCCGGAGATGCCAGGACCGGAAAGGGTCGGCGCGTCCTTCTTGGAGTTGGCCGGACCGTTGATCGCGATGTACGCAGAATTCGGGTCCTTCTGGTACAGCGACATGTTCTGCGCATCAAAGTCGGAGCGCTGGTACAGCATCGCGAAGTAGCGGCCCTGCGCGATTTTTTCTTCCATTTGCGGACGCTTGTCGATGAAGATGTCCTTCGAGAGCAGTCCCATTTCGTTGGCTTTGCGGAAAGTCTTCAGCCAAGAGATGTATTCGGGATCCAGGCGTCGGTCGTACAGTTTGCCGTCCTTCTGCTGCGGGATCGCCAGGAAGTTCTGGAGATAGCCTTCGAGCGAATAGTTGCCGGTCTCGCTGAATTCATGCAGTCCGAGCGGAATGAGCGGCTGGCCGTTCACTTCCGGGAATTTCTCCTTCGCCAGCTTGAGCGCATTCAGGAACCCTTCCGGCGTGCTCATATCCGGGCTGCCGATGGCTTCATACATGTCCTTGCGAACCTCGAACGTTTGGTTTGACGTGAAGTTCGAGCCGTACTTTTTGTAATCTTCAGGAGAGGACGATGCGTTCGGATAACCGTAGATGTTGCCGTCCGGCTGCGTGTACCATCCCAGTTTAGCAGGGTCGGCTACTTTGAAGAAGTAAGGATCGTATTGATCGGCCAACTCGTTCAGCGGAAGCACGAGCTTGCCCTCGATCATCTTCTTGACGGCTTCCTCGCTCCAGCCAGTGATGAAATCCGGCAGCTTGCCGGAGGCGATCATGGTGTTCAGCTTCTCGTTCTCATTTCCCGCCGGAACGATAAAGTTGATGCTGACGCCCGTCTTCTTGGTGACATATTCGGCAGTCGCGTCGCCGCCCCATTTTTTATTGAACCACGAAAAGTTCATGTACCAATCAAACGTGATTGGTGCGTTGTCCGACTTCCAGCCCGGCTCATCCGGATTCGGTTTGGCTTCCCCGCCGCCCGTGGACGACGTGTTCTTCGCATCCGTGCTTTCGCTTGTCGCGGCAGTGCTGCCGCCGTTTGTCTCGCTCTTGCCGCCGGAGCAGCCCGCAAGGGACAGCGCCATCGTGAACACGACGGTCAGAGCGATCATGGAAGTCATGAGTCTGCGCGATTTGCTCATGGATTCTAACCCCTTTTCTTTCGTTAATCTATTAACACTCCCGCCAGGCGGGACTGATAACCATGAATAAACCCGGATTCCCGGTTACTCCTTGATCGATCCGATCATGAAGCCTTTTACAAAATACTTTTGCAGGAACGGGTACACGAAGACGATCGGCGCGGTGGTAACGACCATGGTAGCCAGCTTCAGCGATTGGCTCGTCACCGACACCGCCATGCCGCTTGGCATGGATGCCAGCATCTGGTTGGAGCTTGACTGCGCAACGACGCGGTACAAATACGTCTGGATCGGCTGCAGGTTCGTATCATTAATGAAGATCATCCCAGTAAAGTAATCGTTCCATTGGTACACCCCGTGAAAGAGCGCGATTGTCGCCACCACCGGCATGGATACCGGAATGATGACTTTGTAGAAATTTTAAAATCGTTCGCCCGTCGATCTTCGCTGCTTCTTCCAATCCCGGGGGAATCTCCCGGAAAAACGACAGGAAAATGATCAGGTCGAAGAAGCTGAATGCAGCAGGTATGATATATACCAGAAAATTGTCCAGCAGATGCAAATCCCGGATCAGCAGGTAATACGGAATGAGGCCCCCGCCGAAGAACATCGTCACCGTGCCGATGAACATATACAGCTTGCGTCCCACAAGCTCCCTTCTGGAAAAGGCATACGCCACCATCGCGGTAAAAAACACGTGAACCGGGGTACCGATCAGCGTCTTGGCCACCGTGACCCCCATAGCGGTCATGATGCCCTCGCTGCGGAATACGGCTTGGAAGCTGTCCAAGCTGAACTGCCGCGGCCACCAGTAAATGCCGCCCCGCATCGCATCCGCCCCGTCATTAAATGCGTTCACGATGACGTACCAGATCGGATACAGCGTGACGAAGCAGACGATCAGCATCAGCACGGAGTTGAATATTTCAAAGATCGCGCTCGAAGCGCTCTGGCGTTTGAATGAATACACGAAGAGTCACCGCCGTCCCATCAGAATAAGGAAGTATTGTTAAGCCGTTTCGTAATGCTGTTGGCTCCAAGCAGCAGCGCGAGAGCGATCACGTTTTTGATCAGTCCGACCGCGGCCGCGTAGGAGTACCGGCTCTCTGCCAGACCAACGTTGTATACGTAGACGTCTATGACGTTGCTTGACGTTTCGTTCAGAGAGTTGCGCAGCACGAGAATCTGGTCGAAGTTGGAGTTCAGGATGCCGCTGACGGCCAGAATGAACAAAATGGAAATCGTGCCTTTGATCGAAGGAAGCGTAATGTTCCACATTTTTTGCATCCGGCCCGCCCCATCGATCGTAGCCGCCTCATACAGCTCCGGAGATACGCTCGAAATCGCCGCCAGGTAAATGATCGCCGACCAGCCGATCTCCTTCCAGATATCTGAAGTGACGACGATGGACCAGAAGTATTTGGGCTCGGCCAGGTATGTAATCGGCTGATCGATCAGGTGAAGCGCCATCAGCACCTTGTTGACGATGCCCACATCCGCCAGCCAAGTGGCGAGGATGCCACCCAGAATGACCCAGGACAAAAAGTGAGGCAGGTAGGAAATCGTCTGAATCCACTTTTTGAACACGATCGAACGGATTTCGTTCAGCAGGAGTGCGAACAGGATGGGCAGCGGAAACCCGATCACCAGCTTCAGGAGGCTCATCCCGAGCGTATTTTTGATCACGTATCCGAGACTGTCGTCCTCCAGGAATTCCTTAAAATGATCCAATCCGACCCACGGAGCCGAAGAGATCGAGTGAATAATGTCGAACTCTTTAAAAGCAATGATGACCCCGTACATCGGGATATAATTGAAAACAATCATCCAGGCGACGCCCAGCAGAGCCATAATCTGCAGATAGCGCTGGCCCACAATTTTCCGCCACAGCTTCCTCTCTTTCGCCTTCTCGGCGGCAGGTTCCCACTCGGCTTCGATACCGGCCCTTGCGTTCATGTTCTGGAAAGCACCCCGTTTCTGAAATCTCTTATGTAAGCCCTTTCAGGTACTAATTATAGGCGGCGGTTCCTATGAAAAATAGTCTTCAAATTTTAGTTAAGGTTTCTAAATTTCAGGTGGCATCCGGTGGTGAAGACAGAAAAAAGCCCCGAATCCGACAGAAGGTGCCGGAACCGAGGCTTCTAAACCTTAGTTTCTAATGTGGAGCGTTACAAGTTTTCATTGATTTATTTGACGACGTTGGACAACACGTCATCGATGATTTGCGTATTGGCGATCGTTCCCGAGTACAGCCAGCTGGAATGATCGTCAAACTCATACACATGGCCTTCCTTGACGGCCGGGATGTTGGCCCATACCGGATCCTTCAGCAGCTCATCCTTCGATACGCCGCGGCTGTTGACGATAAACAGATAATCGGCGTCCATTTGCGCGAATTTTTCCAGCGAAACCTGGTTCCAGCTCACCGTGCCGGTTTTGGACAGTTCTTCTACCAATTTAGGCTTCGCGAGTCCCAAATCATCATAAAGCACCGAGCCGCTGGACAGATGGTCGCTTGAGACGTAGATGTCTTTGCCCGTCACCCAAAGT
>NZ_PCZT01000009.1:1229607-1250670 GCF_002968895.1 Paenibacillus sp. AR247
GTAGATGTCTTTGCCCGTCACCCAAAGTGCCGCGGCCGTATGCGTGCCGATGGCCTTCTGAAGCTGCTCCTTGGCGTCCGCAGCTTTCTTATCATAAGTTTGAACGGCTTCCTCTGCTTCCTTGCTCTTACCGAGAACTTCGCCGACCGCCTTCAGTTCTTCGCGCCAATTGTTGCTCTTCTCTTTACCTACGACGTAGGTCGGAGCGATCTTGGAGTACTGCTCGTACTTGTCGTCCGTCGCCATGTCCGCACTGCTCAGGATGATCAGATCCGGCGTAAAGCTCATGACGGCTTCATAGGGCAGGTCGTAAGAAATTTCCGGAATGCCGTTCAGCTGATCCTGCAGGTAATACTGCACGGAACCCTTGCCAGTCGACCACTGGGCAACCGGTTTGACGCCAAGCGTCAGCAGGTGGTCCTCCAAATAGGAAGCGATGATCCGCTGCGGATTCGCAGGCACTTTCACTTCATGACCAAGCGCGTCCGTCAGCACGCGTTCCTGCTTGGTATCCGCGGTGCTGTTACCTCCTGCCGCTGCCCCCGAATCCGTTGTATTCGAATTGCCGGCTTTATCGCCGCAGGCGCTGGCCAATACAGTAAAGCTCATCAGCAGCACGAGCAACAGTGATCCTTTAAGTTTGAATTTCATGATTGTATGTCCCCTCCACTGGTTCATCTATATAGAATGAACTAAAGAAATGCAAAACTTTAGTTCATTCTATATAGGCTAGAGTCTTATTATTTTTACGAAAACCTATATGTACATCCATGATCCATCCGGTTTTACGTGAAAGATATCTCTTTAAGTATCATAAGTGATAATGAATCTCATTATCAAGTGTTTTTTTCGTGACAGTGACCCGTCTTTGGGTATACTTGGTATTAAATAACCCACAGGAGCGAGAAATATGAGAAGAAGCGGTGCCATATCATTAGGAGTTGCCCTTATCTGCTGGACTGCGTTTATCCTCCTCATGACAACCCCCGACCTCGCATTCAGAATTGGACAACTGATTCGGTTGGACCCTTTCGGTCTTCTGCTCATAGCCGCCACCCTGTCTTTTGTTTGGGGCATAGCCGGACTTTACCCTGGAGGGAGCCGAAATCAAATCATTCTCTCATTGGGCACCATACTGCTAAATATGATGCTGATCTTATGCCTGTTGTATATCGTCTTCATCGGAAGGCTTATCTCTGAGGTCTAGAAATCTGTAATCCTTCCGATGAAGCCCTTAAGCTCTCCTTTGGAACTTCTAAGTCAGTCCTAGCTCTCATTTATGGAGGCGAATCAAATTCATTAAACCAATCAGCACAGCCGTGCCTAAGGCAAGTAGGACCCACAGCGCGTCTCTGAACGCAGTAACGTACCCGTGGTGATCCGCCAGAGTATAAAACACACCGCCTAATATCGCTATCCCTAATGCCTGAGAGATTTGGGTCATCGTTGTCAGGATCCCCGAGGCAGCCCCTGAATCTTGCTGGCGGATCCTGAAAAGTATCGTCTGAAGCAGCGGGGGAGCAATGACTCCCTGGCCAGCTCCCACAAGGAGCATAAGCAGATACAGCAGCGTTTTGCTTAAATGTTCTCCCGATTCATATAATAGACCGATCAGCGCAAGATCGCTGACGAGCATCAGGATCGCGCCCCAATATACGACTTTTTCGGAAAAAGCCTTGACCAGCTTTTGGGCAAGCATGGATGATACGGCAAACCCGATTCCGAGCGGCAGAAAAGTTAAGCCTGACGCCAGCGGCGATAGTCCCAGACCCTGCTGAAGAAACAGGACGAGAACAAAGTATAAGCCGGCGTTGCCGGAATAATAGGCTAATGTCACAAGCAGACCTCTTGTAAAAGCGGGGTATTGAAAAAGAGACAGCTGAATGAAAGGCACCCTTCCTTTCTTTTTCACATGGCGTTCATAGGCCAGACCGAGCGAGATGACAAGTGCCGCCAATGCCAAGGATGCATAGGTCCACCAGGGCCATCCCGACTCCCTTCCGCTGATCAGCGGGTATATCAGGAGCAGCAGCCCCACTGTGATGGACGAAAGACCGATGATGTCCAATTTGACGAAGGGCGAATCCGAGCGTGATTCTTTTAGTACGATCATGGATCCGACGATTGAGATGATTCCGAATGGAATATTAATAAAAAATACGTTCCGCCATCCCAGTCCTGCGATGTTCCATTCCAGCACAAAACCGCCTATCACTTGCCCGGCAACGGATGCCAGACCGATCACCCCGCCGTATATACCCAGCGCAATCCCCCGCTCTCTTCCGGTGAAATGGACCTGAATGGTCGATAGGACCTGCGGAATCATCATGGCTGCCGACATGCCCTGGAGTACCCGCGCGGCAATCAGCAGCTCAGCACTTGGGGCCATGCCGCAAAGAGCGGATGCAACGGTGAAACCTGTCATTCCCCAGAGAAACATCCGTTTTCTCCCCCAATAATCGCCCAACCGCCCGCCGGTCACCAATAAAACGGCATAAGCGATCGTATAGGAAGTCACCACCCATTCTACCTGCCCGTCGGTTGACGAAAGGCCTTTTTTAATATCGGGTATCGAAACATTCACAACAAATACGTCAAGAATTGCCATAAAGGTCGCAAGCAGGATGACGGTCAAGGACCACCAGCGGTATCCCGCTACAGAAGGTGAAGCTTGTCGGCCTGTTAAAGCTTGATTTTCCATATCCTTTTCTCTCCTTTAGTCCATGTATGCAGCTGCTGATCTGATTATATGTGCTAAAATGGAGAGAAGTAAGTACGCACATTTTTGGGTACAGTATACTTCTTGTAACTTATGAGGAGGGATCGGGTTAGAAGAAAAATCCGGAATATGGCGTACTCCGCGCCGAATATCTCCAGGGCTGCTCCGTTGAAGTCGCTTTGAATATCATTGGGGGCAAGTGGAAGGGAATGATCCTGTACACCCTTCTGGACGGCACCAAACGCTTTAACGAGCTGCGTCAGATCATTCCAGGAATTACGCAGCGCATGCTCACACTTCAGCTTAGGGAGCTGGAGGACTGCGGAATCGTCCAAAGAGTGGTTTATCCTGAGGTCCCCCCGAGGGTGGAATATTCGCTGACCGAGTTCGGCCAGACGATCAAACCGGTCATTCTGCAGATCAGGGAATGGGGCAGTTCTTATAAAAAAGCGATGGGCAGCCACCTTAAACAATCCAACTCCAACTAGGCACCGATTAAGATACCCCTTATACTAAAACATCCAGCAGTGCACAAAAAAAGGAGGGATTTCCCCTCCTTCATCCGTTGATCAGTACCGCAAACGCCTCATACGGCCGCAGCCGCATCGCTTCGGATGGAACGGTATCCGGATAGACGGATACCATTTTCTGTCCGCCTGTTATTCCGTCACCCCGGAATGCCGCCTCCTCCATGTTCATATTCGCTACGATCAGCAGCCGATGCTGATCCATGCTTCGTTTGTAAGCAAATATATCATCATCCCCCACGTCAACCAATTCAAAGCTTCCACTCTCAAGCAGCTCGTGAATGACAGGGTCTTGGGCAAATCGCCCCAACTCTTGGTAAAAGCCGTCTGCTTCTTCATCACCGCCGGTCACTGGGCAGATCCGACCCTGCATCAACTGAACGGTCAACGCCATGCATTTGGCGGGCTCCATATTCCACTGTTGTTCCATTGACATTCCGCTGTGCCGCCACTGCGGAATTCACCTCCATCATGATGTTTCCTGGACGCCCGCAGCCGCACGGGACTGGGTCCGGCGCTTTTTCCAAGTAATCGACAGCACCGCGGATCCCAGTGCGAGCAGGACGAAAATAACGCCAACCCAGGCATTGTAATACACCGACGATCCTTCGATCACCATGCCTCCAATCGCCGACCCCAGAGCAATACCGATATGGGATGCCGAACTGTTCAAGCTCTGCTGGATGTCCGGCGATTCCGGTGCCGCTTTGATCAGGTAGCTCTGCATTGAAGGAGAGATCGACCAGCTGAGCATGCTCCAGACGATCATCACGATCAGGCAGACATACACCGAAACCGTAGATATCGGCATCAGCACCATGGCCACGGCAAACACGCTGACAATGGTCAGAATGCTTTTCTCAGGCCCAAACCGGTCGGTGACCCAGCCCCCTGCCCCGCCGCCAAGGACAGCCGCGATGCCAAAAATAAAATAAAACAGGCTGAGCATGGAAGGACTCAGGTGCAGCGTCTCCTGCAAAAACGGCGTCAGATAAGCATATAAGGTCAGGTGACCGGTCAGCATCAAAATCGTAATCAGCTGGCCAAAAATGATTTTGCCGTTTTTCAAGGATGCCAGCTGCTTGCGCAGAGGCACGGTCTCACTGGGAGGCGTTTTGGTAATAAAAATTTGCACCGCGATGAACGATATAACGGCCAGAATGGAGATCATGACAAACGGAGCACGCCATCCAAAAGCGTTGCCCAGCATCATGCCCACTGGTACGCCCAGTACGAGGGAGCCGCTGACTCCCATAAAGATAACGCCGATTGCCCGGGCTCTGTACGCCGGTTCCGCCATCTGGGAAGCCATCGTTATAGACAGCACGGTGATGAGCGCGGCGCTCGCCGCCGACAAAATTCTCGCGATCACCATCATCGTAAAATTCGGGCTGACGACCGAAAGCCCATTGCCGGCAATGAAGACCAGCAGGGCGCATTGGTACAGCAGTTTACGTTCGACCCTCGAAGCTGCCGCCAGCAGCACAGGCCCCGATACGGCAAATACCACGGAATACAAAGTGATCAACTGCCCGGCTGTGCTCACCGAAATATGAAGGTCCGATGAAACGAGATCCAGCATCCCCCCGACGATCAGCTCCACCATTCCGGTCACGAAGCAGGCGATCGCTAAAATGTAAATTTTAAAATTCATGCAGCATGTAACTCCCCTCTGTAAAAATCTCTCTGTTCCATGTTTGGTTTGGTTACTACTGCAATGGTAACCTAATTCAAAATGAGGATCAACCCCTATTTTTTGCATATAAAAAACGGGTGGATCCGGGTCCACCCGTTTTTCACGTGACGCGCTTAATATTTCAACTGAAGCAATTCCGTCATAATCTCCTCGTCGTTCAGCAGAATATCATTGTATTTGCCTGTTATTTTCGCCAAGAGCAAATCGTGATGGAAATAGTCCGTAAACACGCGCACAAACGGCTGTGACTGGGTCTTGATCGCCTGCCACGAATCATTCTCCACGCCGGCGAATACGACCTCGCGGTCGTCTACGATCAGCAGCCTGAACCGCTCCAGCATGACATGCTGCTCGCTAGGCTTCATCGGGACGATCTGGGGCAGGCCATCAGGCGTATCGCCAATCACGACACCCTCCACTTTGACGCCATTTTGCTGCTTCTCCAACAGGATAGGCAGATACTTGTGGAAATCGTCCTCCCATGCCGAAAACCGGATCGAGCGCTCTGCATTCTCCATCATCTGCTTTAACTGGGATCCGATCGATGAGTCTGCCTTCAAGCTCCAGACATGGTCGTCGATGACTGCCTTCTGAACCTTAAGCTGCTCCAGCTCCTGAATGTCCGACTGAAACTCTGACGTTAATTTTTCGATTACGAGCGGAAGAGGCAATGCGGTATACAGCTTCTTTTTTTCCGAAACGGATTCCAGCACCATCCCCTTCTCCACCATCCGGGAGATCACTTCATATATCTTCGCCTTAGGCACGCCGGAATGCTTCACGATCATCGTGGCGTCCATCGGCTGCTCCGCCGACGCCAACGCCTCGTACACCTTGCTCTCATATTGTGAAAATCCGAATTTATGTAACATGACTTTTATCCCCGCTCCCCTTGCTGCTTGGTCGGTGCAATCTTCAGCTTTGTTCCGGAGGCGCAAGCAGGAAGCTTCTTACCGTTTGGTCAAACCGCTCCGGCTCCTCCACATGCGGCGCATGCCCGGAGTGAAGAAACTCCACGAACCGTGCTCCCTTAATGGCATCCGCGATTTCCCTGCCCCACTCCGGCGGATTCAGACCGTCGTATCTCCCGCTGATGATCAGCGTCTCCGCCGTAATCCGGCCATAATCGGGACGGAAATCAAACCCTTCAAGCGCCCGGTTGGAAGCGGCGTTCTGCTCCTCCGTCAAGCTTGTTCCACCCTCTTGAACATGCTGCATCCACACTCCGACCAATGAGAGATTGTGAAACATGTACCGGCTTAAATGCTGCACCTTTGCCGGGGTATCCATACCTTCCAGTTCCTCGGCATGCTCACTGAATAAACGGGCCATCGACGAGGTCCTGCCGTTGGACTTGGGCGTGACAAGCACCAGCTTCTCCACCCGCTCCGGAGCGGCAATGGCGACTCCTTGCGCGATATAGCTTCCCATCGATCCACCCACCAGGTATACCTTGTCCAGCTTCAGGAAATCCATCACCGCGATGACATCCCGAACATGATCCGAGAGACTGTATTCTGCCGGCTTATCCGACAGGCCATGCCCTCTGGCATCGATGGCAATGACGCGAAAATCAGTGCTGAACGAGTGAATGACGGATTCCATCGAGTGAACGTCCAGGCCAAGCCCATGCAATACAATCATCGGGAAGCCGGTTCCTTCATCGACATAATGGAGCTTGATCCCGTTAACGAAAGCTTCCATACTTTCCCCTCCCCAACCGGAATGAGCTTATTTTACCATTCTCAGCAGGGAAGGCAAAGCAGCTTTCTAAGCATGCTCCTCCTCCTCCTCATGCACGGTTTGCGATTCAAAAAAGATGCGCCTCATGATAATTGACGTCCAGCCTTAAATTGTTGGCCAGCGCCCGGCTGATCTCACCCGTTTCGAACAACCTTTGAATTTCGTTCCGCTCCGACTGGATCGCCTTGAGTTCTAGCTCCCGGCGGACCGCATCCATCTCTTCAGCCCGCTCCTCGTGTGCAGGTTCCTGTGTCAGATGCAGCTCCAGCCCGCGGTAATCGGCAATAATCATGGCGATGGTGTCCCGGTTGCCCGATGTCTCGAGCCCCTTAACCCGCTCTATCGCAGCACGGATCGCTTCCAGCTTCAGCGCCTTATAAGCATTCCACTTCGGGTGGTCTGGTGTCATGCGGGCTTTTTTGTGTTTGCTGCCTTGGAACAGCCGGGTGATGGCCGACCATCCGACGATCATCAGCTTCTTCACCTTGAAACGGGTGGACAGCAGCAGCTCGATCTGCGATATCGTGGCCTTGAACCGATCCGCAAGTTTTGGCGATATCCGCTCTTGCTGCAGCCATCGGTCCGCGGTTTCCTTCTCCGCCTCAAGCGCCTCCAGCCGGATTTCCACAGCCTCTTTCCATAATCTGTTCATTTCCGCACGATCTCTGAATCTGCACATCTGCAGCCTGCGAGAATACGCAGCGATCAGCTCGATAGCCTGCTGCCGGTTTTCATCGTTTTTCTCCTCTTTGACCGTACGGAGACCCGCCTCAATGACACGGATGCGTGCTTGTCTCTCGGCATCCTCGGCGAGAGCGGGATCCACCTGGGGACCGCGGGTCAGGATGGGCAGTAACACGCTGGCACTGATCAGGGTCAGCAGAATGACGCCTGAACAGATAAAGAGGATCAAGTCCCGTTCGGGGAAAGGACTGTTGTCGGCCAGTGTCAACGGAATGGAGAAGGCCGCCGACAGCGTCAGGGCTCCCCGGACACCGGACAACGCTGTCTGCACGGCGGAACGGAATTGGCGGTTCGATGCCCATACCCACACAAAGCGAAGGACCATTAATACCAGCGTAATCAGCACGATATAGGCAATGGATTGGCCGTTATTGTATGCCTTAGTCCTGCCATACCGTCGGATGACGCGGGAATTTCGAGTCCAAGCAGCAGAAACACGAGACCGTTCAAGGAGAATAGGATGACCGACCACGTGCTGTCGGAAACGATGCGCAGGCGCGCCGATCCCGTCCTCATCCGGTCCCGTTCGATCGCATGGGTTACACCGGCAGCAACGACGGCCAAAATACCGGATACGTGAAATTCTTCAGCAATCCAATAGATCAGAAACGGTGTCAAAATAATAATCAGCACATGTAATGTGACATCTTCCATCCCAAGCCTGCGCAGCAGCATGCGGAGCCAAATCGCCAGAAAGCCGAGCAGCGCTCCGACCACAATCCCGCCGACCGCGATCACGATAAAGCTGCCAATCGCCCGCGGCAGGGAGAAATGGCCGGTGACGGTTGCGGCAATGGCAAAATTAAAAGCAACGAGGCCCGAAGCGTCGTTCATCAACGCCTCACCTTCGAGCAGGCGCATGATGCGGCCCGGGAGCTTCACCCGGCCGGACAGCGAGCCGACGGCCACCGCATCGGTCGGCGACAAAATGGCCGCCAGCGCAAAAGCCGCCGACAGCGGGATGGCCGGAATGAGCCAGTGAATGAACGGCCCTGCAATCAGCACGGTGGCAAACACGAGGCCGAGCGCCAGCAGCAGAATGAACGACCGCAGCTGCCACAGCTCGTCTCGGGGTGTCATTTTTCCATCATTAAAGAGCAGAGGCGCGATGAAGAGCAGCAAGAACAGTTCGGGATTCAGCGGTACATGATGCACGCCGGGAATGTACGTGACCGCGACGCCAAGCGCAATCTGGATCAGAGGCACCGGGGACCGCCGGGATAAAGTGATTGATAACGTGCGTATGCAGTTACCGATAAGATGCCTGATACAAATCAAGCTGTTACGGCGTGGGAAAGGGAATGCTCTGCGCGGTCCGAATCTGCTGCAGATCGACACGCAATTGCTCCTGCACGCTGAAAGGATGGTACAGCCCCTTGGCGATCGCGTATTTGGTAATCTTCTCATGCGTATCAATTGCCTGTTCCAATTGCCGCTCCAGGATGCCTTTGATTTCCGGAGTGACGCATTCCGTTACGGCCATCGCCAAATTTCGGACGCCGCTCTTGGCGCTGACCAGAAAGTCCATGGCAATCACATCGTCGGTTAATTTGTTCGTGCCGGTCATGTATTCCAATACGGGATTCATTGCAGCGTCTCCTTTCCTTTGTTCAGAACGGCTGCAAGCTCGGCCAGCTGATCGGATGACATCGCGGCATCCTGCTGGAGAATGAGCTTGAGCTCAGGATCTGTGACCAGCGCCTGCATCGTTTTGGACTTCGTCATACAAACCGTCTTGAAGGCGGCAATTTCATGCGCCTCCAACAATTCATGCATGGCATACGTTGGATTTATCAAGAACTTCACTCCCTTGTGTTGTCAAGTACTTTACGGCTTTAAAATAACTTTGATGCAGTTGTCCGTCTTCGTATCGAACATTTCGTAACCGCGTTTGGCTTCGCTGAGCGGGATGACATGCGTAATGATGTCGGCCACGTCTACTTTGTCGGACGCCACCAATTCATACATATAAGGCATATAGTGAATGACCGGAGCTTGTCCGGAGCGGATGTTCACATTGCGCTGCATGATGTCCCCTAGTGGGAATCCGTTGTAGCGGCCGCCGTACACGCCTGTAATTTGAATCGTTCCGCCCTTGCGAACGGCCTGGGAGGCGATGACCAAGGCGCTCATGGTGCCTCCTTGCAGCTTTAAGCCGCTCGCCAGAAACTCGAGGTCGCTCATCTTCCCGTCCATGCCCACCGCGTCAATGACCACGTCGGCTCCACCCTTGGTGATTTCCTTCAGGTATGTACCAACATTGTCGTGCTGCTCGAAATTGACAGTCTCAACATGATTGTTCTTTTTGGCATGCTGCAGCCGGTAATCCACATAGTCGACGGCGATGACCCGCTTCGCCCCTTTGAGCCAGCAGAATTTCTGGGCCAGAAGACCGACCGGACCGCAGCCGAGCACGATGACCGTATCTCCATTCTTTACGCCGGCATTGTCTACGCTCCAATAGGCGGTGGGCATCACATCGGCGATTAGAGCAAGGCTCTCATCCGGCCGCTCGCTGTTTTCCGGAATTTTGAAGTGCGTGAAATTGGCGAATGGAACCCGCAAATACTCGGCTTGCCCGCCCGGATAACCGCCAGTCGTTCCCGAGTAGCCGAAATACGCACCCATGTCCCCGTTGTCGTTCGAATTGTCGCACTGGCTCTCCAGATGATTTTTGCAAAAAAAGCATTCCCCGCATGCGATGTTAAACGGGATGATGACCCGGTCGCCTTTCTTCAGCTTGGTGACTTCGGGCCCCACTTCCTCCACTATACCCATCGGTTCATGACCGATGACGTAATCCTCCTGCAGATTGGGAATCATGCCGTGGATCAGATGCAGGTCGGAGCCGCAAATAGCGGTGCTGGTCAGCTTGACGATCATGTCATCCGGTTTTTGAATTTTCGGATCGGGGACGTCCTTGACGACGACATTTTTAACCCCTTGGTACGTAACGGCTTTCATCATGCTCGGCTTTCCTCCATATGTTCATCGGGCGTCCGGTCGAACATCCCTTTGCGCGAAGTATCTGCGGGAAACAGGTTCATCCCGGCAATCATGGCCGTGTTTTTGGCCGACAGCTGGTCCAGCTGGTACTGCTCGTGCAGCTCATACGGGTGAAACCATTTCTTACGGATCATCAGCTCGGTTATTTCCTGATGAAGGGCAATCCCCTGCTTCAGCTGCTTTTTCAGCAGTTCCCTCGCTTCTGTGGATACGGTTTCGGTCAGGGCAACCGCAGTATTACGAACCCCTTCCTTCGCCCGGATCAAAAAGTCCATAGCAAAAGTCATATCGGCCATCTCCGGCATGTTGAGCGAATTGATCGGATCTAAATAATCGTTGTTCATCAGAGTATCACCTTCAATTTAGGATGGGGGCAGGCTTGCTTTCCGGAACCGGAGCCTGAAACGGAGCTCGTTCATAAACGGCCTTCAGCTCGTTGATGGCCTGCGTGGACTGTTCAACGTCCTTTTGCATCAGCGCCTTCAGTTCTTTGTCAAAAACCATCCCCTGCATCAGCTTCGATTTGGCGACGCAGAGCGTTTTAAAATTGAGCACTTCATGAAGATCGATCGATTCATGGGGTGCAAGCGGAAAATCCTTCATGTCTGACCTGTACCTCCTTTATTTAACGATGTCTGCAAGGATAGGTTATCCTCCTGTATATAGCTTGATTCAGTTTCCGCGGCACTCCAGGGATCATAAAATTTGCCTGCCGGGTTGCTCCTCACAAAAAAGAAGCCTCTGATAGAGGCTTCCACAGTTAATGGGTTAATGGAATGTTTTATGAACATATTTTAAGGCGCACTCTAGATGGTGATCCACGATACCCTGGGCAAACTGCCGGTCGGGAAAGCCGCGGTGAAGCAGTTTTAAACCGCCTCCGATTAAGGAGATATGGTGGTGCAGGCGGTAGAAGGCCATCCGGTCGGGATCCAGATGGTCCTGACGGAAATAGCGGTAATGCTCCCCGAACCGAAACTCGAGAAAGCTGTGCTCATGCTCAATGTCGAAATAGGTTACACCCTCAATATCGATCAGATACGGCTCCAGATTCGCATTCACCAATATGTGGTCCGGTCCAAGTTCGCCATGAATCAGTCCGTAAGATGTCCTTGGAAGAATTCGCGATGAACATTCCTGAAGGACGGACATGAGCCCCTCTTGAGCAGCCGCAATCTCAGGCAAATAAGAGGCTGCATACGTGATCTGCCTGAGGGCATTGTCCACCAGCTCCTGCTGGCAGGACTTCCGCGGAGGCTTGGTTGAACCGGGCCGCCCGTGCACATCTCTCGCGCTATCGTGCATTTTGGCTACCATCTCCCCGATCTGCCGAAACAATCGCTGCTGCTCTGCCGTATCCGGGTGTGCAAAATAGTCTTCCGCTTTGCCGCCCCCAATACGTTCGACAAGCGCATAATCAAACGCATACTCCCGGCGCTCCAGATTAAGGTGATACAGTTCGGGTGTGGGAATGCCCAATTGGGTTAATACCCGGTTGTTCTCACCAAACAAGTCGGCTCCATAGGAGCGCATATCATGATCCGAATGTTCGATTTCTTCCCGAAAGTAATTCATGGATAAATCCCAAACGTACAGCATACAGGAAAAACCGTTCAGAAAATCGAGCTGATAGACCACCTTCTGGGCCCCTCCGTTCAGCCGCGTAATCTGCGAGATCGCGTAACCCGACCCGAATACCTGCTTGGTATAATGCGTTAATTCCGACTCGGAAAGATGACATGCATTTTCCATACTGTTTCCCCGTTTCTATGATTGGATTGCCGGCATCACCAACTATACCCCAGTCCCCTGCTGAAAATATAGACTGTTTCTTTCGGTTCTGTTATGATGTTGAATAAGGTCTGGTTAAAAATGGTCGTAAGCAAAAGGAACTGTCCCGGAAGGTCAATGAACCTTGGGAACAGCTCCTTTTTATGTTACACGGACTTATCGGACTACCGTACCGAATGTAATTTTCATGCTCGGCGCATGGGCGAACGCAATCGACGGCGTATTGACCTGGGATAACAGGTCCTCTGCGATATAGAGTCGCTCTGCTTCCTCCTGGGTTAGCCCCCGCTCAATCAGCGCTTGAATAAAGTCTTCCTCCTGAGCCGGGCATTCAAACTGCAAGTTGCTGAACAAAGCCCTCGTCTCCTCGGAATCCTGTGCCGGGTCGTAATAGTTCACCTTATCGCTGATTCTGCTCTCGATCCGGCGCAGCCCCAGCTGGGAAAAGTAAACCGGAAGCTTCATGCCGATGTTGGCGTCTTTTCCGGTCCGCAATGCATCCTGTTCATGCAGCTTCTGCAGGGGGCCAAGCGGCATGACTTCCGTAGATAAAACATCATCAAAATAATAGCTCGACATGGAAGCACAACCGTGAGGCTCGTAACAAATGACCGTTCCTCCGTCCTTCACGCTTTCGGCCATCTTGGCCAGCAGCTGCAGGGGATCGGATCTATGCATAAGCACTGCGTGCGATACGGCGACATCAAAGGCGCTGCCCAGGTCAGCATCCGCCAGCTCCGCCTGAATGAACTCGGCCTTCCAGGGCAGGTGAGCGTACAGCTCATTGGCCGACCCAATCTGTCTTGCTCCCGGATCGATCCCCGTATAAGTTGAGCCTTCCGGCAGGTGCGGAAGCATCATCAAGCCCAGCTGCCCGTAACCGCAGCCGAAATCGACGATCCGAACCGGTGTTTCCCATTTCCAAACCGATTTGACCAAAAACGCGATGTAGTCGTCATTATAATAAAGATTCATTCTCCGGCGCAAATACCCCATCTTCTCATCCCAATCATAAGACTCCACTGTTTCACACTCCCCGATTGTTCTGGTCATCCATATTGATACACAGTCAACAATAGTGGATATCCCTGGAAAAGTATAGCTTTAAAGTGGAGTCTGCGGGATATTTTTATGAGGCTTTGTCCGAATGACCATCGGTTAACGGTCGGTAGCCAAAGCAGGTGCTGTAAAGACGCAAAGCCCGGCAACTCAGGATTTATCCTGAAACTGCCGGGCTTTGCATTGTTCATGCTCTTGAATCGTTCACGAAAGATTCAATGCGAACACCGGCACGCCGATGCCCAGTACCCACAAGAGCGGAATCGAATTCACGATGACCGCCGCTCTCTTCCTCTTCTTGTAGAACACCCAGGCCATAATGGCACAGGCAATGGTGACGAGCGGGTAAACGCCGATCACGGACACCAAGGCGATGGCCGCTCCACTGATTCCACTATCAAACCCCATGAACGAAATCCCCCAAATCAGCAGCCACGGAATAAAACATAACACATAGATGATCTGGCTGATGACAAAATACGTCCGCATGACACTCCCCCTGGTTTGCGTTCGTGCCGGATCCTTCCGGCATCCCTCCACACCGAATTCATCCGGCGGGCTATGAGGTCATTTATACCATAAAATCTGTTTTCTCCATAGGAGAAAAAAAATCATGATCATTTCCAAGGCGACACGGAAATTCGACATTGTTTTCAGAGCCTATCCGATATAATGGCAGTAGATAAGGGCTTACTGAAATTTTACTTTTTTCCCTAGGAGCATAAACATGATCGTAAAACAGACAAGACACGTCTTGATTCCTTCCTTAACTACATTTATCATGTTATCTTCCATTCTGTTGGGCAAAGCCGACAGCATCTTTCTGCTATTTCTCTCCGGAGCGATGCTGACGGGGGTCATGATTTTTTTCGCCGAGTCCAGCAGCCGTTCCTTGCTTCTTCAATCCGTAAGCCTCGCCTTCTTCCATTGGAGTTCCCAGCTCAATTGGACGCAAATCATTTACTTTATATTAATTATTATGGAAACCCGAAATACGAGAAACTTGAAGTATACGCTGTCGCTGGCATTTGCTTATTCCATGTTGTATACCGTCATCCGGCTAAGCTACCTCCCCTGGGACCGTTACAATCTATTGGTTTCGGTCTACGATCTGGTTAGTCTGGTATTAATCGTCCTTGGAATGCGTTATCTCGTCACAACCGAGATTGAAAGAAAGCGGCTCTTGAGGCGAAACCAGTTTCTCGCATCACATGATCCGCTGACCGGGTTTTTGAACTACGACGGTTATGTCAGTGCCGTCAACGAATTAGTTGAAACGAAAAAATCGCCGTTTGTACTGATCCTGCTGGATTTTCAGGACTTTAAAAGCCTAAACAAGGAAAGCATCCGCGGCGGCAACGAAATTTTGACGAGAATATCGCTCATCATCCGGACTTACTTCCCGAGCGCCTTCGCCATTTCCCGTTATGCCGGGGACCGGTTTGCCATGGTGATCCCGGATACCGATGGGTCGCTTGGACAAGCCCAGGATATTCTTGAATCGGGCAAGCTTGGCTATGAGGTAACTTACAGCACGGCCCGGTTTCCCCGGGAAAGCACAACCTCGCATGATATTATCATGCTGGCCGAAGACCGGTTGTTTCAGAAAAAGAGGATGCTGTGGCTGAAGCGGGAGGAGGAAATGTTCCGAAGCGAAAAGCTGAAAATCGTCGGCGAGCTTGCTGCGGGCATGGCTCATGAAATCCGGAATCCGCTCACAACGCTGAAGGGCTTCATCCACCTGTCCAAATCGCAGTCGTACAATATCGGGCCATGGGTCGATATCATCACCAACGAGATCACGCGTATGAACGAGCTGACGGCGGAGTTTCTGCAGTTTTCCAAGCCCCATCTTGGCAACATCCGGCCCGAGCCCATCTCGCATTGCGTGGAAAGAGCGAGAAATTTAACCGAGTCGCAAGTGACTTCCAGAGGGCACAGCATCAGCATGGAGAATGTCAGTGATTCCGTCATGGTTGAAATGGAGCGGGATAAAATCGTACAAGTGCTGATAAATCTGGTGCGCAATGCCATCGAGGCGATGGAACAGCCGGGTCATATCCATATTCAGGTGCATCAAACGAATTCGATGGTGACCATTGACGTGTCCGATACGGGAAAGGGGATCCCCGAAGACCTGCTCCCGAAAATCTTCGATCCGTTCTATACGACCAAGGAAGAAGGAACCGGCCTCGGCCTATCTATTTGCCATAAAATCATCCAGGATCACAACGGTACGCTCACCGTCAAAAGCATGGAATCCGAAGGATCCGTCTTCACGATTACGTTGCCAGTATTGACCGAGGGAGCTTAATCGTCGATCCCTGCCATCGAAACGATTCTAAAGGTCCGATCATTATGATGATTCGATGATACAAAAGCCGCCGGGCACAGCTGCCCGGCGGCTTTATTCATTCGTGCTGGCATGAACCCGCTCTACTAACCTTTGACCGAGCCGATCATGACGCCTTTTTCGAAATATTTCTGTATAAACGGATACACGATAAGAATCGGCAGTGTGGATACGATGATCACCGCATATTTGACCTGGTCCGCATACTGCTGCGCATACCCTCCGGCAGCTCCGCCGGAGCCTGCTCCGGATGAAAACACCTGGTTGGACAGCAGGATGTCCCGCAGCACGATTTGCAGCGGCTGGAGCGAATTGCTCTGGATATAGATGAGTCCGGTAAAAAAATCGTTCCAATGGGCGACTAAATAATACAGGGCGATGACAGACACAACCGCCTTGGAGAGCGGAAGCGCGATTTTTACGAAGAAAGTGAAGTGGCTGCAGCCGTCCATCGAAGCTGCTTCATGCAGCTCTTTCGGAATGGAGTGCTCAAAGAACGACCGTGCGATAATTAAATTGTACACATTGACCGAAAACGGGATGATAAACACCCACATTGAATTGGTCAAATGCAGCTGCTTCATCAGCAGGTAGGTTGGAATCAGGCCGCCGTTAAAGAACAAGGTCACAACGAAGGCAAACATGATAAAACGGCGGGCGCGGAACTCTTTCCGCGACAAGACATAGGCGGCCGGCAGCGTAAACAGCAGGTTTACCGCCGTACCCAGCACCGTGTAAATGATCGTGTTTTTGTATCCGGTCCAAATGCGGGCATCCTTAAAAATTTCCTGATAGCCAAAAAAGCTGATATGTTTGGGATACAGCGTCACTTGGCCTGTCGACACCAGCGATTGATCGCTGATGGATGCAATCACAACGAAGTACAGCGGATAGGCCACGATCAGAAAAATCAGCACGCACAGGGCGGTAACCATGACTTGAAACAGAACGTCCCCCGCACTCCTGCGATTACGATGTGTAAGTATCAATACTCCATGCTCCTTTCGGGATCGCCGTCTCTACCACAGACTAATGTCCGAGCACCGCTTGGCGATCATGTTCATGACAAATAGGAAGATAAAGTTGATGACGGTATTAAACAGGCCGATGGCGGCCGAATAGCTGAACTGGCTGCTGATAATCCCGATTTTGTACACGTAGGTGGCAATGACTTCGGAAACCGGCAAGTTGAGCGGGTTTTGCATCAGAAATACTTTCTCGAAGCCCGTTCCCAGGACGCTGCCCATGCTGAGCACAAATAAAATAATGATCGTCGGCACCAGGGCGGGAATGTCGACATACCGGATCGTCTGCCAGCGGCTTGCTCCGTCCATCTTTGCGGAGTCGTACAGCTGCGGATCCACGGTGGACAAAGCGGCCAAATAGATAATGCTGTTCCATCCGCCATGCTGCCAAATTTCCGACAGTACATATACGGGGACGAACGTCTTGGTCGACCCCAGCAGATTGACATCCCCGAGGCCAAGCCACTGCAGCAGGTGCCCGATGATTCCCGAGTTCGGCGAGAGCAGCACGTTCAGCAGTCCAACCATGACGACGGTCGAGATGAAATGCGGCAAATACACGGTCGTCTGGAGCGTCTTCTTCGCCCGCTTCAACCTGACCTGATTGATGAGCAGGGCCAGAATGATCGGTGCGGGAAAGCTGAGCACAATCGTCGCCACGCTGATGACCACCGTATTTTTCATCAGATCCACGAACATGTAATTTTCAAAGAATTGCCGGAAGTAGAACAATCCCCTCCACTCTCCTCCGGTCAGCCCCTTAGTGAAGCTATAGTCCCGAAAAGCCAGTTGAATGCCGTACATCGGGATGTAGTTGAAAATAAAAATAACGACAACGGCGGGCATAATCATGATCCACAGCTGATAGTCCCGCCTGAACGTATTCAGAACGGTTTGTTTGCGTGCTTTCGGCAAAGAAGCGGCCTGCTTTAATTTGGGGCCGGATCGCGATATCATGACCAGATTACCTCCTTGTAACAGCAGTGCTTGCATACTAGATTATCCGGCCCGGATGCAGGGAGCATGCACCGGACCGGGGATCGCGTTTTACAGCTTGCTTTTATAGTCGTCGTAGTACTTCTGCATAATTTCGATATTTTTCAGGAGCCCTGTCTTTTTGCAATTTTCCACATAGGCGTCCCACTCCTTATCCACGCCGCCTTTGGTGATCCACTGCGACCATTTGGCCAATGCCATCGGCACAAGCGCCGTGTTGGCGAGAGCCATCGTGCTGTTGTCCACCGCGCTGTATTTAATAAACAGGTTCGGGAACACATCGTTGTCCTTATCGATTGAGTCCAGCACCTTCTGCAGCGGCTCGGTTTGCTTGCCGACCGACTGCATGTCTGTACCCAATGTCAGCTTCAGCGAGTCGGCGATATACATCGGTCCGTTATCGGCCCAGGTGGAGGTCCATTTCCAGGTTCCCGGATCCATGGCCTGATCCTGCGGCGGCAGTACGGCAAACGATCCGTCCCCGTTATCCTTGATGTTCGTGCCAAGCGAACCGAAGAGCACCTGCATGCTGACCTCGGGGTTGTACAATTCGTTGATGAACTTCATTGCGGCTTCTTTATGCTTGGAAGCGGCGGACATTTGAACGGTATTTGTACCGTAATTCAGCGTGTTGTAATCGTACGACCACGACTGCTGAACGGTGGAATCCGCTGTAAATTTTAGCGGCGCCATAGCCGTATACTGCGGACTTACCGCGTTGCCGAAACGGTCGGTGACCTCCCAGCCCCACGTAAAGCCAACGGTAGCCGTATTTCCTTTACCCCTCGCCACGGATTGGTATTTGGTGTAGTCCTGGGTGAATACTTCGGGATTTATCAGACCGGCGCTGAAGCATTTGTTTAAAAATTTGACTAACTCTTTGTAACGATCGTCGATGAAAAAGTTTTTAACTTGGCCATCCTCTACAAAATATCCGCTTCCGCTGCCATCGGACAACGTAATCCCTTCGCTGCCCAGCAGCACGGTCGGCATAAAATAACCGAATGCGACGGTTCCCGTCGGGGCAAAGTCCATCGGGATCTCATCGTTCGGATCTCCGTTCCCGTTGGCATCCTTGTCTTTGAACGCCTTCAGCACGTCGAACAGCTCATCCCATGTCGTGGGCATCTGGAGCCCCAGCCGGTCCAGCCACTCCTTGTTAATAAACTGACGGGTCGCCGTATCGGGCCAGAACCGTTGATATTTGGGCAGTCCGTATATTTTACCGTCCTGCTGCGTGGCTATGATTTTCGTTTCGGGTTTGGCGTCGAACATTGCCTTGACATTCGGAGCATATGGGTCGATCATTCCGGACAGGTCCTGGAACAACCCCGGAAACTGGGCGAAATCCGAATCGGTAATGGAGTTAACGCCAACGATCAAATCGGGAATATCCCCGCTGGCCAGCATGGCTCCCTTCTTCTGATCCCAGTCGGCGGACACTTCCTGCCATTCGATATCAACCCCTGCCCTCTCCTCCGCATCCTGAAGCCATTTCATGTTCTCGAACTTTTGCGTGAGCGGATGTTTTGTCATGATCGCTTTCAGCTTTACTTTTCCCCCTGGCGCGGTTGGTTCCTCCGGCTCATTGCCGCCGCTGCTGCAGCCCGCCAGCAGTGACGTTCCGAGTGTAAGCGCGAGCACGGATGCGAGTATTTTTTTCATCCTTCATCCTCCCCTTGGGTTTTATGAATCCGTTTACACAAGCTTATACTCAATCCTGAGAGGGCAAAATAGTTCAACGATCGATTTTGTGTCAAAAGGTTTGCACTTGCTGATGGTGCCTTTTGTTGCCGTGTGATAATTTTAGGTTCTACCGACCCTTCAATGGGTGGAAAAAGGTTAGAAATGGTGGTGAAACTTTAGATGAATGCCCATCAGCTCCGCATCGAGCGTCCGGTCCATATGGAGCTTACCGGCAAGTTCGTTGCTCCCTCTGCGGATTGGATTCATTTAAGCCGTTACTTGATGGATTACGAGCTTATTGTCATGACACATGGGACGCTGTACATTTCCGGAGACGATGAAACCTACGAGGTCTCCCAGGGAGAGTATCTGCTGCTTCCCCCGTTCACGCGCCAGAAAGGAGCCAAGCCGTCGGATTGCAGCTTTTATTGGCTGCACTTTTCGTCTTCGCAGAACCTTCCCAAGCTCGACCTCTCCCACTATACCCATGTTCACGAGAATGGGCGGATCGTCATTCCCCAATACGGCACCCTGCGCAATCCCGAGAAAATCGTCGTCATGATGAAGCAGCTCCAGGATTCGGTGCGCGGCTACAACGAACAGACCTTAAATGATTACATGTCTACCGTTATCCTTTGCGAGCTCTACAACCAACTGTTCTTCGAAAAGAACAACCCCGGCAAATCGTTTAAGCAAACCCAGCTGTACAACGATATTCTCGACTACATCAAATGGAGCCGCCACGAGAATATCAAGGTCTCCCAAATCGCCTCGCACTTCGGCTACAACGAGAAGTACCTGTCCCATCTGTTTACAACCGTCTCGGGTATTTCGCTGAAACAGTACATTTTGCAGCAAAAAATGGAGCTGGCCAAATATCTGCTGACCGATACGAACCAGAACGTAAGTGAAATTTCCAGTCAGCTCGGCTACAGCGACCCGCATCACTTCATGAAATCCTTCAAAAAAATCGTGGGGTTGACCCCGACGGAATTCCGCAACGCATACTCGAAGCGGCTGCTATTTTATGAATGATTCTTCGCTGATCGTTTTCCAACATTTAGCACTTTGGGGTACAATAGAATATATGAGGAGGAATGATGATGAAACGGATGCCTTTCACACGACCCACCGAGCATTATGATGAAAGCCTGCTCCCCATCGACAGACAAATCTGCCAGCTGCTGCAGCAGCGCAAAGAGATTTCGGAAGGGAATCCGGGCTACCCGCCTTTCGCGTACATTGACCAATGGGCGGCCGAAACGGGGCTTTATGAGGACTTTCTAAAAATGATCTTTGGTGCCATCCGATCCGACGAGTTTTTCAAACCGATCGTCGAACCTGCCGGTTTTATCAAGCATGTTCCGGTGCTAGTATCGCAGGAGCATGAAGGATACTATTTCACGCTGACTTCGGTTCGGCAATACGCCAATGCCAGCGTCGTGACGCTACATGTAGACGGTGATGTGACAATCCCGGAATGCTCGACTGACATATCCAACTTCGCGTTAGATATGGGAGAATATTATGATTGCCGGATGGATCGGGGCGTAAGCTGCTCCGGCAACGCAACTTATAATTACGTGGTTTCTCCGCCACTGCCTGACAAGCTTTCAGGTCTCGAATTCGTGTTCAGGGAGAAATCGGATCCCCGTTTGGCGGCGAGCCGACCGGGAAGGAATCCGATTCCGNGTAGAGGAATAATCAGTTTGCTACAC
>NZ_PCZT01000009.1:1250770-1251900 GCF_002968895.1 Paenibacillus sp. AR247
TCCGCAAGCCAGCTGTCTCTCGTGCCTTGCCATGTTTCATAAATAATCAAGTCATCCGGCTGATCCAGATCGTCCGAAACAATGGCGCTAATGAATGCCTTCTCGGATGACATCTCCTCAATAAGGGAATACAGCTCCCTGCGGAATTCTTCTTTTTTCCTGGTTTAACTTTGAATCGAATATTCAATTGGACTTGTTGATTGGCCATGCTGACTCCTCCTATAAGCTTCATATTTTGCAGTAATTCCGTTACGGCATTGATCATAACTCTAAATGAATAATTCGACAGTAATTTAGATTACGAAGTTTTTCGGGTCATGAATCAAGCCAGTTCTTTCATCGCTTTTTCGATATGAATCATGACCATTCTGCGGCTGGTCACGATAATACCTTCATTGGATAGTTCCTGTAAGGTAAGCGATACCGCTTCTCTTGTGGCACCGATCATATTGGCCAATTCTTGATGAGTCAGGGGAATATCGATTTTTCGGTATCCATTTTCTTCTATGCCGAACTTTTTAGACAATCGGTTGAGAAAGTAAAGCACTTTACCACGTAGATCCCTAAAAACCAATTTTTCCACCAATTCATCCTGTTCTCGCAGGCGTTTGCTTATTTCCGATAAAAATCGCAAAGACAATTCAGAATACTTGCGTAAAAGCGGTTCGAATTGTTCAGTCGGAATCGAAAAAACAATCGAGTCTTCCATCGTCTCCACATAAGTTCCTCTATTGCCCAATGAAAACGTGTCAACCTCGCCAAACATCCCGCCTTCGCTTACGATACAGACTGTATGTTGTTTGCCGGCCGAATTGGTTTTGTATAAGCGCAGTTTACCGGCGATTACGAAAAATAAGCCATTCCTTTCATCATCGGGCGTCTGAAGAATACAGTTTTTTGGAAGCCTATACGTATTTGATATGGTTACCAATTGTTCGATTTCACGGATAATTTCTGCCGGAAGCGATTCAAATATCTTGATTTGTGGCAAAAATGATGGTGTGTTTTCCATCGCCTCATCATGTAACATTGTGACCCCTCTTTCATTGCTGCAAGCGACTACCGCTCCACTCACCGCGATAATCGTTCCTCATGTAACNCCGATAACGGAGTGTTACACTCATCATAAA
>NZ_PCZT01000009.1:1252000-1258401 GCF_002968895.1 Paenibacillus sp. AR247
TGTTACACTCATCATAAACCACCCTAATTTCCTCTTCTGTAATGCAGATTACTAAAAAAACAAACCACCTTCAAATGAAGGCGGTTTGCGGCTGCTCTAATCCATACCTTTGACGTTATCGAATGGTCACCTTCAGTCTATGACTTCAAAGCGCTCAGTGCCGCATCCGTCACGTGGATAAATCTTTCGCCACGTGCGATCACATGAATACGCATTTCAGGAAAGTGGTCATATACATAGTCCACGAAATATCCCGGATGCTCAGCGTTCCCCGCAAAAATGTCATAATGCATCGGGATCGTCATCCCGATCCCAACGGTCTTCGCCAGCTCGGCTGCTTCCCGGTAGTCCATATTGCCGATAATGCCGCGGCTGTTCCGGAATGCGTCGCGGCCATTAATCGGGAGAAGCCCGAGGTCGATCGACTCACCCTGAAGCCGTTCCGTCAATCCTTCATAAATGACCGTATCTCCGGAATGGTACACCGTAACGCCGTTCAGTTTGATCAGATACCCGACGTAACGATGATAGCCCTGCTCATCTGTTTCGAGCTCTTCATGAGCGGCCGCGATGGGGCGTATGATCACTTCATCGCCGTAATCCTTTTCCGTATCGGCGATCACGAAGCGCTCGGGGGCTACGCCCTGCTTCAATATGTCCTCGCGGCAGAATGCCGGTGCCATATAGACGGTCTGCAGGCTAGCCTTGGACATGGCCGCAATCGACTCCAGATCCATATGGTCCGAATGCTCATGGGTGACCAGGCAGTAATCCGCATCCGTAATATGCTCCGGTCCGATCGGCGCCGGGTAGGTACGATCCGGGTTATGGCTGACATACGGATCGATGTAAATGACCGTATCCCCTCCCTTAATGATAAAACTGGCTTGTCCAAGCGGCCATACCGCGACCATGCCGTACGGCACGAAGGTTTCCTCGATTTCCTGAATCAGGAGCTGGCCTTGCTTCTGTGGCTGTGACTGGCTCATGCCTTCCTCTCCCTTCCGTTACTTTTACGGTCATACGTATCATTACATGGAGATCCCAAGTAAGCAGCGGATCTCGCTCACCTTATCCAGGTATCTTGTAACCACCCGCTCACACGGGCTAAACGCTTCTGGATCTCTCTCTAAAAAATACCGCTTTCACCGCAAACCGGGGTAAAATCAGCTGTCTGCGCCATCTCGACGGCTGGGAAATCAGCCGGTACAGCCACTCGAGATTTAGACGCTGCCAAGCTGCCGGCGCCCGCTTCACTTTACCGCCGATGATATCCAGGCTGCCGCCGACACCGATGGCAATTTTTGCCTGCAGCTTGTCCTTATGGGTATGTATCCACTTCTCTGCCCGGGGTGCGCCCAGAGCGACGATCAGAAAATCCGGCGCGGCATCAGCAATCTCCAGTACGATTCGCGGTTCATCTTCCGGCGTAAAAAAACCGTGATGTCTGCCGCGTATGGCGACGCCCGGGTACTGCTGGCCAATGTTGATGACGGCCTGCCTGCTCGTTTCCTCATCCGCGCCCAGAAAGTAAAACGACCAACCCTTCCGGTCGCCCTCCTCAAGCAGCTTAAACAGCAGATCGCAGCCGGTTACCCGCTCCGGCAGGCTGCCGCCCCGCACCCGGGAGACCATGACAATGCCGATGCCATCCGCAGTGACCAAACCTGCCTCATCGACGATTTGGCGCAGCTGCGCATCCTTTTGGCAGGACATCACAATCTCCGGATTGCCGGTAACGACGTGAAACAGCCGCTGCTCCTTTTGGTCAATCACGTTTTGAAGAAGCTCTACGCTTTGCTCCATCGTCAATTTCGGGAAAGGAATCCCCATAATGGGCACATGTTGATTCATCTTTCGACCACCTCTTCTGTATCGGCGTAAACAGAATATACTAGCACATCTTTGTTCCATTTGACGATTTGTTTTTCCAGCGTCATTCCGATCCGTTCGGCCACCCGAGCGGATGGTTTATTACTGGCATCGGGAAGTGAAACGATTTTGCGAAGCTTCATCTGCTCAAAACCGTAGTGCTTGCAAGCCGTTGCTGCCTCAGTGGCATAACCGTTCCCCCATACGCGCCTTGCGAACAGGTAGCCAATCTCCATTTCCCGAACTCCTTCCACAATCTGTGGAACGATGCCACACTGTCCCAGAAAATCACCGTTGATCCGGTTCTCCACAATCCATAAGCCGACACCGCATTCCTCATATTTCGCAGGTTCCATTCAATCCATTCCAGCGTTTCTTGGTTGTCTTTGGTGGAGGGATAGTACTTCATTGCGACGGGGTCCGCAAAAATTTGCTTCAGCAAAGGGACATCCTCCCGTCCCATTTGCCTCAGGATCAACCGGTCCGTACTCAGCACGACATCCTTCATCCAGGATCCCCCTTATCTTTTTTACAACGCGTTATATACGACGATGATTTACAACGCATTCCGCTTACTCTATACTGCGTGCAATAATGCGGCCGGGGATGAATCCGCCCGGATCAACAAAGGCAGAGCGATCATTTCAAAGGCGGTCAAAGATAGCAGCCGGTCAGTTTTGGTCAGATTTTCGGCAATGAATATCCCATGTCCGAATAAATCTGGAATAAGACTTCAAAAATCACCAACAATGGCAATTTTAAAATGATAGGTCCGATATTTTTGCAGGATTTCCCCTGCCAGCCCGGTTTTCAGCTCAAAAAACGCATCAGGCAAATTCGACTGATTCAGCAGCAGCTTATGGCACGGCCCCGATGGATCCCACCCAATGCCAGCCATCAGATCCAGAGCCGTCTGGACGTCGGCAATAACGGCATGAGGGTCGTCAAGAACCGCTACCTTCGAGCCGTCTTGTTCATGTATCGTATAGTTCATACTTTTTTGCCTCCTTTCCGCTATATTACCTTGTCTGAGAATTCTGTTCCAGTCTTTTCCTACGTCTGGTCCGGCTGAACCGCTGCTTGGCGGGCAACGCGGCACACAAGTCGCATCAGTTTGCGGTGGAGCTGCGGAAACAAGGTGAATACGACATCCATGGTGCGGCGCAGCGGCATCGGGCATACCACAGGCTCGTTCTTGTGAATGCCCTTTATCGCAATTCGGGCGAACTGCTCGGGGCTCATCATTTTCTGTTTCTGCATCTGCTTCAGGACGAGTTCTTGATCCAAATGGAGCGCTTCGCCAGTCCGATGGATCGGAGTATCCACAAAAGCCGGGCATAGGGCGCTGACATGAACGCCAAACGCTTCCGCTTCATAGTGAAGGGATGTGGTCAGTCCGACCACGGCATGTTTGGTCGCAGCATACGCGGCGGAGGTTGGCGATGGCCCCAATCCGGTCGCGGACGCGGTATTCGCAATACAGCCGAAGCCCTGCTGCTTCATAACCCGATAGGCTGCCTGAGTTCCATGGATGACGCCCCACAAGTTGACCTGAATGATCCGGTTCCAATGATCAAGTGTCATGTGGTACAGCTCCCCGTAAATGCTGATGCCCGCATTGTTGAACATATAGTCGAGCCGCCCGAACTCCTCATACACACTCTCGATCAGCCCTTCCACCTGATAGGCGTCCGTCACGTCCAGGTGAACGTAACGCCTCCCCACCCGCAGCGGTAAATCTTCGGACCGTCTCCTCACCGCCTGCTCGGTCCATATCGGCTGCCACAACGAAAATACGCTCCCCTGCCAACGCTTCGCAAATGGCCCGGCCAATTCCCGAAGCCCCTCCTGTGACAATAGCCACTTTACCCCATTCTGCCATATCCTTGACTCCTCCTCATCAGTTTAACTTTAGAACAATTAGTACGATCGTTCTAATCTACTTAAGCGTAAAACCTCATCGTTTGAGGATTCCGCTTAGAAAAAGATCGACGCTTTTCCGGAAAAGACCATGCAGCCGTTCATGCTCCATCGTGTAAATATGCTGGCACAGCGCCCCCAGCAGCGTCCCGAATAAAAATGTCGTTCCTTGAAGATCGTCGATCTCAAATTCTCCGGTATCGATCCCGTATTGGAAAATGTCCGAGTAAACCTGCATCGGCGTAACCGCCAGTCCGTACAGCTGCTGGACCGTCTCCGGACTGGTCGCCGGATTCGCCGCCAGCTCCTGCCCTACCTTGAGCAGAGGGGTTTGATAATTGTTCATCACGAACGTAGACATCGCATACAATTTATCTCTGGCTGTCTTATAGTTCGGGGATACACCGGCCCACTTCTCCCCCCAGGCCCGCATGCCGTCCAATGCTAGATAGACGAACAGCTTTTCCTTATTCTCAAAATGATAGTACACATGGCCCTTGCTGAACCCGGAGGCTTTGGATATATCCGAGATCGAGGTTCCGGCGAACCCCTTTTGCGAAAAGAGCTGCGCAGCCTTCTCCGCAATAATCCGCCGCGTTTCTTCACTGTCATAATGTCGTTTCAAAGCGATCTACCTTTCCTTATTTACAGAACGATCGTTCTAAAGTCATCATAAGCCATGAGCCCTGTCGCTGACAAGAAATATTTGGAATGTTCAAAAAGAAGACAAAAAGCACGACCTAAGCCGTGCTATATTATCCTTAGGAACAAGAACCGCCTCACTCTGCCTCTGGCACGCCGTTCGGGTAGACGACAACTTTCAAGCACTCGCTTTTGTGATTTAAGGCCCGCTCCATCGCTTCCTGGGTATCCTGGAGCGAATAACGGTCTGTGACCAGCGTCATCACATCGGCAATGCCGGACTCAAGGAAGCGGATGCCTTTCGGATATGTATTGGCATACCGGAATATTCCGTAAATATCGACCTCATTATCCGCGATAAAAGGAACATTCAGCGGAATTTCATCCTGTGCCGGCAGTCCGACGACGGCCAGCTTCCCGCCCCGGCGCAGCGAGACCAGCGCCGTTTGCAGCGCTTTGGGATTGCCTGCCGTTTCCCAAGCGACATCGACGCCCTTCCCGTCCGTCAACCGCTGAATTTCCTCCAGGCCGTCCTGCTCTACGACGTTAATCACGTGATCCGCTCCGAGCTTCTTGGCGGCATCCAGACGCAGTGGTTCCAAATCCGTTACGATAATTTCGGCAGCACCATACGCTTTGGCCGCGACCACGGCCATCAATCCTACCGGTCCCATCCCCATGATCGCAATGGTGGATCCCGGCGTAAGCTTGCTTCTCGCCGCTGCATGGATGCCGACGGAAAACGGCTCGATCAGCGCCGCCTCCTCATAGCTCAGCGAGTCCGGGATCCGGAACACAAAATCCTGCCGGATTTTGATGTACTGGACAAAAGCCCCGTCTACCGGCGGCGTCGCCAGAAACTGCACGTCGGGACAGAGGTTATACCGCCCCTCCTTGCAGGCTTCACAGCGGCCGCAGGTCACCCCGGGCTCCACAGCTACGCGGTCCCCCACTTTGAATCCGGTTACATCTGCGCCTACGGCGGCGACATCGCCCGAGCATTCATGGCCAAGGATAATCGGCTTCTCCACGACGTACTTGCCGATTCGCCCATGCGTATAATAATGGAGGTCGGATCCGCAGATGCCGACGGCCATCACTTTGATCAACACTTCATCTGGTGCGATGTCCGGCACCGGCACCGTTTCAATCCGGATTTGGCGCGGGCTGTGCATCACAGCGGCTTGCATCGTTTGGGGAATGCTGGAGTTCATCATCTGTGTACTTCCTTCCCTTCCTGAAATCTATTATTTTTTAACATTGTATTATAGAAACCCGCTAATATCTATGAAAACAACGTCTGATCAACAAAAAGAATCCGCTCCCTCTTCGGGAGCAGATTCTTTCTGTGCAGCGAGATGCACCACCATGCAGAAGGAGCATAAGTCCCTTCACTCACGGCTATGTAATTGGATAACCGGAAGGAAACATGGCAGGCAAGGGCATCAACCGCTTAGGATTCAGCAGGACCTTTGGTCCGTTTGAATAACAATGCCAGAATCAACGCCACGATGGAGAAGCCAAATCCGATGACAAACGCGTTATGCACGCCGGTTACCATCGCTTCAGCCATTTGCCCAGGCGCGGTTGGATCCGAAGAGCCCTTCAGGAAGCTGGCTTGGCCGTTGGACATGACGCTGATAAAGAAGGCCACACCAATCGCACCCGCCACCTGCTGGAGCGTATTCAAGATCGCCGTACCGTGCGGATAATACCGGGCCGGAAGCTGGTTCATGCCGTTCGTCTGCGCCGGCATCATGATCATGGAGATGGAAACCATCATACAGATATGCAGGATGAGCAGCGTGACTTTGCTCGTCTCAACCGATACCTGCGTAAAGAACCACATAATGATGACCAGAGCAGCCGTTCCCGGAATGATCAGCGCCCGTGGACCGAACTTATCGAACAGTTTACCGGTAATCGGCGAGATCAAGCCGTTGAGCAAGCTGCCCGGCAGCATCAGC
>NZ_PCZT01000009.1:1258501-1260752 GCF_002968895.1 Paenibacillus sp. AR247
CGTCATCATCATAATGATCAGCATGATCGCCGTCAGGGTAAACGCCGGGAATTTGAAGGACCGGATATCCATTAAAGGANCTTTCAGCCGGAGCTGACGAATAACGAACAGCAGCAGGGCAACCGCACCGACAATAATGGTCCAATACACTTTGGGATGCGACCAGCCCGCTCCACCTTCACCCAGACTGCTGAAGCCATAGACGATTCCGCCGAATCCGATCGTAGACAGAATGATCGACAGAACGTCCACTTTGGGTTTGGTAGGCTGTGATACGTTTTTCAAATACACAAACGCGATGATGATCGAAATGATGGCAAACGGCAGAACCAAGTAGAACAGCCATCTCCATTCAAACGAATCGAGAATCAATCCCGACAACGTCGGTCCGATGGCCGGAGCGAACATAATAACGAGACCAATACTGCCCATGGCGGCCCCGCGTTTTTCCGGCGGATACAGAATCAGGATCGTATTCATCATGACCGGAAGCATCAAACCGCTTCCTGCGGCCTGAAGCAAACGGCCGATCAGTAGGAATTCAAAGCCCGGGGCAAAGGCACAGACAAACGTTCCCACCGTGAAAATGATCATGGCTCCAAGGAACATTTGCCTCGTCGTAAACCACTGGACCAGCAGCGCTGATGCAGGAACCAGAACGCCGACGACCAGCATGTAGCCCGTGGCCAGCCATTGCAGCGTAGAGGCCGAGACTTTGAGCTCAACCATCAATTCCGGAAAAGCAATATTGAGCAGCGTCTCATTTAAGATCGAAAAGAACGCCCCCACAATCAATGAGACTAATATAGGCAGCTTCTTGATATGGCTGATATCAGCCGGTACAGATGCAGATGCAGCTGCGACACCTGTTGGATTCATATATTCTCCCTCCTGTTTCTTGCAATATGTCTATATTTGGCATCAGCGAGCCTATTTTACCACATAACACCATGAAAATGTTTCTTATAAATTGCTTTTTTTAAATGATTTATTATTTTAGTCATTTAAGTATTATTCCACCGTTTAGAAGTTACTCATAAGCCAGTACAGAATCGCGGCTGATGATCGTACCTTGATGCTTCCCTTCGCACAATTCTCTCATTGAACCCGGCTTGTCAAAGTTGAATACATGAATAGGCAGATGGTAGTCCCGGGCCAGAATCTTCGGATCGGCGCTCAGCACGCCATCCACTCCCTGCTTGGCAACGAGGAGCGCGTCGCAGTTCACCTCGATCGCACGCTGCACCGAAGGGTAATCGGTCGTGACGTAAGGCTGGCCGTTCCCGCCGGCGAAAATGACGATATACCCTTTCTCCAGATGGTGTATGGCGCGCAATCGAATATACGGCTCGGCCACCGATGCGATGGGGAGCGAGGTCATGACACGGACCTCCTTGTCCGCTTTGCTTTGAGAACACCACGCAGCATCAGGCTGTTGACGACGGTGGCCAGCGTGCCGATATTATCGGCCTCCGCCCTTTCGATGCCCCAGGTTTCCGCCATGTTCCCCCGAAATATGTTGCCGCCGCCGATGACCAGGGAAACCTCCACTCCCATACATACAACGGATAAAATTTCGTCCGCAATATGCTCCAGCCGGCCCGGATCAAAGCCGAACTGGCTCGTTCCTGCCACCGCTCCGCCGCTTAGCTTAATTAACACTCTTTGGTACGCCGCCATGGATCAAACACTCCTTTCGGTTCCGAAAAAATGACTATCGTGATACGCCCACCTAGATAAATAAGCTTCCTCAGTATTGATTTCGAAACATCCAAATTCCTTCAGCCAACACCGCTAATCAGAAGGCCAAAAAGAAAACACTAAAGCCGCTTATGCCTTAGTGTTCAACGCTTCCTTCATATGCCGTTTTCTCAATAATGGAATGTATGCACCGCTTGAACACCAGGGATCCTCCTTTGAAGTCCGTTTTTTACCAAGCAGATTATATCCTGAAAGGTTCGTCTGAAGCAACTATGGCCGCAGAGAGGTGGTCTGGCGAAGTGGACAGACCTACCTTGTGACCAGTGAGTAGTGTCTAGGTTGTACGATAAAATGGGTTTGCAGGTCGGAGATAGGTGGGGTTTTTTTGGTTTTCTATTGTGAATTTTTCACATGTTGCAATATGGATATCAGCGGTTGTTGATTCGCTCTTTTTCCAAAGGTTGGCGTCATGGTTGACGTAAGCGTTAACGTTAAAAGTAGATAGAATGAACTTAAGAAAATTAACGTTAAAGTGACGCATCGCGCCATT
>NZ_PCZT01000009.1:1260852-1261831 GCF_002968895.1 Paenibacillus sp. AR247
GGTATTTCGGGAGCCTGATGTCAGTATGGCTATTGATCCCGTTTGCTTAAGACAATGCCCATTACAATTGAATCGATATCTGCTTAACGCCCGCTTGTGGCGTCAAAAGTACCCCCTGCTCGGTCACGGCGGATTCGGCGCCTTCGATTTGAGCGATCTGGCTTATGCCGCGCAGAAGCAGCTTCCATGGCTTGGTTCCTTCCGCCTGAACATCGATGCGCTCCCCGTTCCGGGTTACCGCGACCTTTAATTCTTCCTTGCCGTTCGTCCCGTTCACGACGCTTGTCGTTTCCGTTCCATCCGCAAGTTCAAAGGCGTGAAGGGTCACACCGTCCGCGTAGTCGTAATCCGGACGCTGGTCATTGTCTCCGACCGGAATGATGGTTCCGGCCCGCGCCAATAGCGGAACCGCAAAGTAGTCGACCTGCCGGCTGATCCACCGGCCTCCCTCTACACTCTCTCCGGTTACGAAATCAGTCCAGCGTCCCTCCGGTACATAGTACCGTGCCAGTCCCTGGTCGTTCATGACCGGTGCGACGAGAAGCGAATCCCCGAGCATATACTGGCGGTCCAGCACATGGCAGTTCGGATCTTCGGGGAATTCCAGCACCATGGCCCGCATGACGGGCACCCCTGTTGCAGCAGTCTGCACGGCGGAACGGAACAGGGTATGGCATCAGTGTGCATTTCAGCTTGGTAAAATAGCGCAATACGTCAACCGCTTCCTCATCGAAGAGCCAAGGCACCCGGTATGACTGGTTCCCGTGCAGCCGGCTGTGCGTGGACAACATCCCGAAAGCGGTCCAGCGCTTATATAGGTCCGGTGTGGCCGTATTTTCAAAGCCGCTGATATCGTGGCTCCAGAACCCGAAGCCGCTGAGCGACAAGGACAAGCCGCCGCGAAGCGATTCGGCCATCGATACGTATGAGGCGGAGCAGTCGCGCCCCAATGCACCGGGAACTGCTGGCCGCCGGCCGT
>NZ_PCZT01000009.1:1261931-1267666 GCF_002968895.1 Paenibacillus sp. AR247
GATATGAAGGCCTTTGTCTTTCAGCCGCCGCAGCATCCCCTGCGGGTCCGGGAACACGTCGGGATCCCATTTGAAATCGCACCACTGGAACTCCTTCATCCAGAAGCAGTCAAAATGGAACACATGCAGCGGAATGCCCCGTTCGAGCATGCCGTCCACAAAACTGTTGACCGTGTCCTCGTCATAGCTGGTCGTAAACGAGGTCGTCAGCCACAGGCCGAAAGACCAGGCAGGCGGCAGTGCCGGTTTCCCGGTCAAGGCCGTATAGTTTTGCAGAACCTCTTTCAGATTGGATCCGCCGATGATGTAATACTTCAGCTTTTCGCCGGGAACGCTGAACTGCACCTTTGAGACGTTCTCAGAGCCGACTTCATAAGAAACGCGCTCCGGATGATCCACGAACACGCCGTATCCTTCGCTGGACACGTAGAACGGGATGTTTTTGTAGGCCTGCTCACTGCTGGTCCCCCCGTCTTCGTTCCATAGGTCCACAACCTGACCGTTTTTCACAAAAGGCGTAAACCGTTCCCCAAGCCCGTACACATATTCGCCGACCCCCAGGTCCAGCTGTTCCCTCATATATACATCCGCCGATTCGGAGGATTTGATGTAAGCCGGTCCTTTATAGCCGGTGCCGGTGAGGCGGCGTCCTTCATATGCATACGCGACGTTCCACCCTTCGTCCGGACGAACGGTGGCGGTCAGCTGGCCGCTGGTGAGTGTAACGGCGCCGTCGCGCTTCTCGACCTGGACTTTTAAATCCGGCTGCTTATAGATTTGGAAGGCTGGGCCCTTGTCGTCCATGCCGTCATGATGGATGTATTCCACGCAGATGACGTTCTCCATCGGGGAAGAATAACGAACCGTCAGCAGCGTCGTATTCAGCGTATCGCCTTTGTGGACGATTTTTTTGGTGGACGCATACACCGTCATTTCGTCTTGCCCGGTCTCAATATCCCTTACCTCAACCGGATACAATACCTGCAGCCCCTGCCGCACATGCCAATAGCCGTCTGTAAATTTCATAGTGGGTCTCTCTCCTATCTATATCTTCTATTTAAAATTGTCAGTCTTTCATGGAACCGGCGGTAATGCCGCCTACGACGTAGCGCTGCAGGCCGATGAAAATGATAATGATCGGAAGCGCAGCCAGCGTGGCGACCGCCATCAGGTTGTTCCACTCCGTGCCGTACTGCCCGATAAAGCGGTACAGTCCAAGCGTCAGCGGGCGTACGCTGTCCTCGGTCGTCAAGGTTAGGCCAAAGATAAAGTCACCCCAGCCGAAAAGGAAGCAGAACACCGCGACCGTCATCATGCCTGGTACAACGAGCGGCAGGATAATTCGGGTAAACGCCGTAAACTGGTTGCAGCCGTCGATCTTCGCCGCTTCCTCCAGCCCTTTGGGCAGTGCCATGAACGACGGCCGGAGGACGAGGACCGCAAACGGCAGCGCATGGATCATGTCCGCCAGGATGAGCCCGAAGTAGCTGTTCACGAGATGAACCTTCGAGAACATGATGAACAGCGGCATCGCCATCATAATGCCGGGCAGCATCTGGATCGCGAGCAGCAGAATCATGATCAGCGATTTGCCTTTCAGATCCAGTCTCGCCAGTGCATACGCCGCGGGCGTGGCGAACAGCAGCGACATGATCATCGTCCCGATGGCGATAATAAAGCTGTTGCCGATATACCGGAGCATATCCGTGTTGTGAATGAAGTTGTCATAGTAAGCCGTAAAGGTCGCGTTCAGCACGCCGAAATGGGGCGGTGACGAGAACAGGTCCGTGATTGGAGTTATCGACGTTTTGACCATCCAATAGACGGGAAACAAAAACAACAGGGTGATGACGGCACCGATCACAGTCATACCGGCGCCCTTCCATTGAGCTCGCTGGTTCATCATGCAGCCTCCTCCTTACTGGACATCCGGAGATAGATCACGGCCAGCACGGTAAGAATCGCGAACATGATCATGGATACCGATGCGCCCTGGCTGAACTGGAATTTGTGGTGAAGGACAGCTGGTAGGCGTAAATCGGCAGGACGTTCGACGAGTTCACCGGTCCGCCCGCCGTCATGATGAAGATCATGTCAAACACCTTGAACGTATTGATGATCCCCAGCATGAGCAAAATCAGTATCGTTGGTCGCATGAGCGGCAGCGTAATGTGGCGGAACTGCAGCATTTTTCCCGCGCCGTCCAGCTTGGCCGCCTCATACAGCTGCTCCGGCAGCCCTTGAAGTCCGGACAGCAGGATGATCATGTTGAACGGAATGCCAACCCAGATGTTGGCGACGATCGTGGAAAGCAGCGCCGTACCGTTTTCGCTGAGCCAGCTGTGCGGCTCGTGAATGATCCCGAGGCTTTGCAGGATATAGTTAACCACCCCGTAGTCGCCGTTCAGCATCCATTGGAATACCGAAGCCGTGATGACGACCGGAAGCATCCAGGCGAGCAGCATGAGCGAACGCATCAGGCCCCGGCCCGGAAAACTGCGATTGAAGAACAGGGCCAGCGCAAAGCCGATCGAAAACTGAAACACGAGGCTGAGAACGGTGAACAATACCGAGTTTCCAAGCGCGGTGTAAAAGACCGGATCTTTGAATGTCTTAATGTAGCTCGCCAGACCCGCAAAAGCGTGATGCCCCTTAAAGTTGTATACCGTCACATTTTGAAAGCTGAGAATCAGGTTGTACACGATCGGGAAAATAATGAACACCAGCAGGAACAGGATGACGGGCAGAACGAACAGATACCGGGTCCATGCTGTACTTCTTAAACGCTTGGACGTTCTCGGCGCTGCCGCGGAATAGGATTGGTCTGACATAGGGTTCCTCCTCCTTTTCAATATTTAGGGTGCAAGCGGTTTGATCTTGCCGGCGGCCGTTTGAACGGCCTGTTCGGGAGAAGCCTGCCCGGTCAGCACCTGCTGAAGCATCGTCTGGATCGCTTCGGAAATTCCCGCATAATCCGGGCCGTAGGCACGTGCCTTGGCCACCTCCATCGCATCCGCAAACACCTTCATCTGCGGATCCTTCTGCCAGAATGGATCCTGCAGCAAATCTTTGCGGCTCGGCAGACGGCCGTTGGTCTGAAGGAGCTTCTTCAGCCGGTCCGGCTCGTTGGCGAAACGAATGACGTCAAAGGCAGCATCCTTATGCTTGGAGGCTGCAGAGATCGCCCAGTTTTCTCCTCCGAGCACGGTCGCTCCCGTTTTGCCCTTCGGCAGCGGCACGACGCCCCAATTGACTTTGCCTTCCTTCTGCAGGAACGGGATCTGCCACGTTCCGTTCACCATCATCGCCACTTTGCCTGCGGCGAACTGCGTCGCGGTGTCGGATTGCTTCTGCGTGATCACTTCCCTGGACATGTAGTTGTTTTTGGCCATGTAGTCATACAGGTTTACCGCATCGAGCGTCCCCTGACTATCAAAGTCGGGAACGTCCGAGCCGGCCTGCAGGAGGAACGGCAAAAACTGAAACGTCCCTTCTTCCGTCTTCACCGCACTGACCGCGAAACCGTATACATTTTTCTTGGTGAGCAGCTTGGCGTCTTCCTTCAGCTCATCCCAGTTGGTGGGCGGCTTGATGCCCGCTTCATCAAACATATCTTTGTTATAAAACAGCGCCAGGTTGTTGCTTCCGACCGGAACGCCGTAATTTTTGCCGTCGTACACCGTGGAGGACCATGGTCCGTCATAATATTGATCCGCCTGGCCCCACGCTTTGACCTCGGAGGTGATGTCAGCCAAAATGCCGGCAGCGGCGAACGTCTGATGGTCTGCGCTGTCGATCCATACGATATCCGGCCCCTGATTGCCGATCGAACCAAGCAAAAGCTTGTTTTTAATATCGGAAGAAGATACGTATGTTCGCTTGATCTTCACGTTCGGATGAGCCTTCTCATATTCGCTGATGATGTTGTTGATCGCGGTTACGCTGCCGTCCGTCGTCATCGTATCCCACCAGGTCAGGGTGACTTTTCCCGAATCTGTACCGGAACCTGCCGAGCAGGCGGTCAGCGTCAGGGCAAACAGCGAAAAGGCGAGAAAGAGCGCTTTCATTTTGCCGCGCATAAGCATGTCCTCCTTACGAAATGATCTAGTATTCGGGTTTTAATGATTATTAAAATCAGAAAATGATGTACGTACATCATTTTGTTCGTGAGAAGCCCGGCATCCTATACCCTTAGATATAGTACCGTGCGTTCTCCCTCGTAACCAGCTCCAGCTTGGAGATGTTCTCCCGCAAATTCACCTTCTCGCCGCTGGCCGTAAGGTTAAACAGCGTCTTGACCGCCAAATAGCCCTGGTTTACCGGGTCCTGGCAGATCGTCGCCGTGACCGTGCCGCGGTCCAGATCCTGATAAATATCCTCCGTCATGTCATGGCCGATCAGAGCCACGGTGCCGCCAAGACCCGCTTCTTCCAGATGGCGCGCAATAACATGCAGCTTGGCACTCGTGACATAAATGCCATCGACCTGGCGGAAGTACTCGCCAAAGCGGTCCGGATGATCGTATTCCTCATGCTTCAGCTTCAGCGGCAGAGCCATTTCGATGTTCCCCTGCTCGGCAATGACTTCGCGGAAGCCGGTAATTTTCTGTTGCATCTGAAATGTAGTCGCCGAGGGCAGGCTGCTGGCATCCGATGTGATGAGTCCGGCCCGGCCGCCCTTTCCGATCAGCTTGCATAGCATGTCGGCAGCGAGTCTGCCGGCGATCCGATAGTCGCAGCCCACGTAAAACAGGCGCTTGCTGAGCGGCGCGTCGTTATTGAATGTGCATACCGCCAGCCATTCCTTTATCGATCGCCTGGTCTATGGGATCCTCCATCTGCTGCGAGTCGTTGGGAGACAAGGCCAGCGCATCGTAGGCGCCGCTGTCCACGATCTCCTGCACGATCTGTCTCTGCTTCTCCGTGTCGTAGCTCTCCGATTTGAAAATTTCAATCCGCAGGCCGTAATCCCGCAGCTCCTCGTACGCAAGGCGAATGCCGCGCTCAATCTGTGTCCAGAAATAATCCGGATGCTCCGGAAACACAATCGCAAAGGAAATTTCAGTCCCCCGTGACAGGAATCTCGCCGATTTGTTCGGCGTGTATTCCAGTTCCTCCAGCTTCTCCATAACCTTCCGGTACGTCTCCGGCTTCACATTGCCGCGATTGTTGAGGACCCGGTCCAGCGTGGCGACCGAGATGTCCAATTGCTGGGCGATTCCTTTTAACGTCAGTCTTTTATGATCCTTCATAAGTATACCTCTTGTCTTATTCTGCAGAATGAAAGACGTTTGATCTTTCAGGCAGGTTTATTGTAACTCCGCGGCTTCCCGCGTGTCAACGCTTTCATGATGGTTTATAACAAAAAATGATGTTCGATAATCATTTTATCTCTTCTGGTCCTTCTCTTCGCCTTCCTCATAGCGCCAGCCGGGATCATGGTTATTTAACTTACAAGCTCCAGTTGTTCCATTGCAAAAAGGGATCTCCGCATGAATCCCGGAAGTCCCCTGTTGGTTTACAAATTCAACTGATATAGAAGCCTTAGACATGTGACATGGCCGCGGATGAATATATGCTTGTCCCTTCCAAGAAAACAAGCCGCAGCCGAAAAAGCTCGGGATTACGGAGTCCGAAAAGGCGCAACATTGTATGAATCGTTATGTACATGGATGACTTCCTGCCCCGCTGTCTCTACTATAACACCGCGATCAGGAACGGATTTCTTACCGATTG
>NZ_PCZT01000009.1:1267766-1268752 GCF_002968895.1 Paenibacillus sp. AR247
AACGGATTNTTACCGATTGCTGAGTTGACTGTTGATATGAGAAAATGTTCATCAACAGCGGCAGCGATATCAGGATGGGAGGATCATCCGGATGCGGAACCCGCATGTTACCCGTTGAAACGGAACCGATTTATCGGGACCGACGACGATCGGGACCTTATGCTTGGCGCGAAGCGTCGTTTGGGGCACCAGAAAATCGGCCGCCCTCATTCCCCATGAGACAGAAGTCGCTAATAAATAGTAGGTTCCAGGCTTCACGCCGGTAAACCGGAATCGACGTGCCGCCGAAGAGATAAGCGTACCGTAAGGTGGCAGCCCTTCAGGGATCGGTTTAGCGAACAATCCAATGAGGATCACCCCTTCGAACGGTACCTCGAAGGATATGGACCCTTCCACGGTTCCCACAGGTGACGTCAAAACAGGCAGATCATACCAGCTTTCGAGCGCTTTGAGAGAGTTTAAATGGTTGTCCGCGATGTCCCTGGAATTGCGGAATAGGGAAGGTGTAACCCCAACCTTTTCCGTAAACCGGGAAGTAAACGTGCCGAGGCTCTGCTGGCCGATTTCCAGGCTGATGTCACGAATGCTTAGATTGGTGCTCAGCAGCAGCTCTTTGGCTCGATGCAGCCGAAGTGATGATACGTAATAGAGCGGCGGAAGCCCCATCCGCGCTTTGAAAATCCGGGCAAAATGGTACGGGCTGTACCCTGCATACTTCGCCAGCATGTTCAGCTCCAGCGGTTCATCCAGCCGGTTCTGAATATAGGCAATGACTCCATCCAGTTCAGGAAACTTGTTGGTCATACCTTACCTCCCTTGAGTCCCGGATGGATGTGGGCGCGATGAGCATGGGCCAACCCTCGCCAAACCAGGAACAACTGTTCCCGTTTATATTACCATATTCTACCCTTCAAATAAAAGACAAATTTCAGTTTTTGGACAATGAAGTTTCCTCTTCTTTCGCAGTTTGATCCATTTCTGTCGCA
>NZ_PCZT01000009.1:1268852-1280393 GCF_002968895.1 Paenibacillus sp. AR247
TGATAGATGATGCGGTTTACGATTCCGTCGTCCTCCAGCTCACGAAGCTGCTGGGTCAGCATTTTCTGAGTGATGGACGGCATCAGCCGCCGCAGATCGCTTGTCCGCTTCTTTCCGTGCGTCAAGTGGCACAAAATCACGCACTTCCATTTGCCGCCGATCACTTCCAGTGTTGCTTCTACCGAAATGTTGTATTTCTTTTTTTCCATCCAAGACCCTCCTCAACATCTATGGGCACTTTTTGGTGCCTATCGTACTAAAAAGTACGTACTGTTCAAATTTACTTCACGGGTACATAATAACATTCACCGGCCGGTAATGACTACCCTGTAGCTTGATCGCAGCATCAAATAGATAGAACAACATATATAGGAGTGAGATAATACCATGTCTTTGGATAAAAAACGCGCAACCTTTGCCTTATTAGCTTTAGCCATCAGCGCGTTCGCGATTGGTACCACTGAATTTATCAGTGTGGGGCTGCTTCCCCTGATCGCCAATGACCTGCACATTTCGGTAACCCTTGCCGGGTTGACCGTTACGTTATATGCGCTCGGTGTCACCTTTGGAGCGCCGATTCTAACCTCTTTAACGTCAGGTGTGCCGCGCAAAATTCTGCTTATCGGCATCATGCTGGTATTCATTGTCGGCAACAGTCTGGCGGCCGCATCCACCGGGATCGGTCTGCTGCTTACGGCGCGCATCATTTCGGCCTTGTCCCACGGCGTGTTTATGTCGATCGGGTCGACGATTGCCGCCGATCTCGTCGCGGAAAACCGCAGGGCCAGCGCCATTTCCATCATGTTCTCCGGACTGACGGTGGCGACCGTCACCGGGGTGCCGCTGGGAACATTCATTGGTCAGCAGCTCGGCTGGAGAGCCGCGTTTGTGGCCATCGTGATCGTCGGCGTTATCGCGCTGATTGCCAACCTGATCCTTGTACCGGGCAACCTGCGCAAAGGCGTCCGGACGCCAGTCCGCGATCAGGTCAAAATTGTGGCGAACGGCCGCCTGCTGCTTGCTTTTCTGATCACTGCGCTTGGCTATGGAGGAACCTTTGTGGTGTTTACCTACCTGTCGCCGCTGCTGCATGATGTTACCGGCTTTAAAGAATCAACCGTCGCCCTGATACTGCTGCTCTACGGCATCGCCATTGCGATTGGTAATGTGATCGGAGGCAAAGCGGCCAACCGCAGGCCTTTATCCGCCTTATTGTATATGTTCCTGATCCAGGCGGTCATTTTGCTTCTTCTCACATTCACGGCTCCGTTTAAGGTCGCCGGGCTGATTACGATCTTCGGCATGGGGCTCCTTGCTTTCATGAACGTGCCTGGACTTCAGGTTTACGTCGTAATGCTGGCGGAACGGTTTGCGCCGAAGGCCGTCGACGTCGCTTCGTCCGTGAACATTGCTGCATTTAACGCCGGTATAGCGCTCGGCGCGTATTTGGGCGGAATCGTGACCGATCATCTCGGCTTGATTCATACCGCATGGATCGGCTCGATCATGGTTGCGGCAGCCGTTCTGCTCACCTGGTGGAGCCGCGCTCTCGAACGCAAGGATACGGCGCAATCGGTTAGTGACAACAACATGCTCAGTGCGCAATCCTGATGCTTTTTTAGCTATCGTATCTAATGCGGATAAGTTCTATACGGATCCGGTAATGATAAGCGAATGGGGTTTCGGAATTACGGCAGCATCACGAATTTATAACAAGAATAACAACATCTAGGAGGCAATTTATAATGACTCAACATGTACAAAGCAAAACCCGATTGAATAACGGCATCGAGATGCCCTGGCTGGGCCTGGGCGTCTTTAAAGTGGAGGAAGGCAGCGAGCTCGTCGAAGCCGTGAAAGCTGCTGTGAAGCACGGTTACCGGAGTATCGACACCGCTGCGGTCTATGCCAACGAAACGAGCGTTGGCCAGGGAATCCGCGAGGCGCTGGCCGACAACGGACTGAAGCGGGAAGACCTTTTTGTTACTTCGAAAGTGTGGAACGCAGACCTCGGTTACGATTCGACAATCGCCGCCTACGAGACAAGCCTGAATAAGCTGGGTCTCGACTATCTGGATCTGTACTTGATCCACTGGCCGGTTGCCGGTAAATATAAAGAGGCATGGAGAGCGATGGAGCAGCTGTACAAGGACGGCCGCGTCAAATCGATCGGCGTCAGCAACTTCCAAGTACACCACCTGGAAGATTTAATGAAGGATGCGGAAATCGTACCGGTCGTCAACCAGGTGGAATTCCATCCGATGCTGACCCAGAAAGAGCTTCGTGACTTCACGAAGCAGCACAACATTCAGCTGGAGGCGTGGTCTCCGCTGATGCAGGGCGAGCTGCTGAACCATCCGCTGTTGAAAGAACTCGCGGACAAATACGGCAAGTCCATCGCCCAGGTGATCCTCCGTTGGGACCTGCAGCATGAGGTCGTGACCATCCCTAAATCGACGAAAGAGCACCGTATCGTCGAAAATGCATCGCTGTTCGACTTTGAACTGTCCCAGGATGATATGGACCGGATCGACGGGCTCAACGAGAACCGCCGTGTAGGTCCCGACCCGGACAACTTCGATTTCTAATTTTGCTTTATCATTCGCCATACGAAAACGCCATTCCTCCGGATTCGGAAGGGTGGCGTTTTTTTCAATTCAATCGTTTTTGCACACAGTTAACCATATTCTGGCATTACACGCGGTCTCTAAGAATGTATCCTTGCTCCAGCTGTACCCACTTAAAACCTTCCAAACCATTGACCTCCGCTGCGGCCGGCATTTCCGAGCCCAGGAACAACACGTTCCGTTCTGCATCCCGTTCCCCTTCTGTCAGAGCGAATGCTCGAACTGAAGCAAACACCTGCTCCAATGTGGTATGAATGGCACTTAGCACGGGGTCCCGCTGCAGCTTGCCAGCTGCGTTCATGATCAGCATCCCGCCCGCCCTCAGCTTTTGCCGGGCCAGCGCAAAAAATTCCTCGGTCGTCAGATGATGTGGCGTCCCTTCGCGTGTAAACGCGTCTAAGATCACATAATCGAAGGAGCCGTCGGCCTGCTGCTCCAACAGGGCCCTTCCGTCTCCGATCTCGACATTGTTCCAGCCGTATTGAAAATAGCTTCTGCTCAGCTCCACGATATCCGCGTTGACCTCGGCCACGAGGCATTGATCTTCGCGAAATTGGCCGGCAATCGTTCCAATTCCGTGTCCGATCATAAAAATCCTGCCGTTTTCGGGCGTCCGCTTGCGAATCAGCCGGACAATTTCGCGCGGATACTCCAATACGATGCGGTCCGGATCCCGGAGGTCGATGGCACCTTGAACCGCGTTGTCTCCAAATTGAAGTACACGGAAGCGGCCCGTTTGACCAAACAGCTCATGCGCTTCGTAGACGACGATTTCCTGACTTCCGTTCGATTTTCTCGCCAATTCATACAATTCCGTCTTCTCCTTTCCTACCGAAAAGAAGGCCATCGTCTTCTCAGACAATGGCCTTCTTCCTGCAAATCGCGTCACGCTGATTAATCTTCAAGCTCCACGTTGTGGTACACATTCTGGACGTCCTCCAGATTTTCGAGCGCATCGATCATTTTCTCGAATGCCGGCTGGGACTCGGCCGGAAGCTCCACATAGTTCTGCGCGATCATGGAAACCTCGGCAACCGAAAATTCGGTTACGCCAGCGTTCTGGAAGGCTTCCTGCACGGCATGAAACTGCTCCGGATCGGCATATACGATGACGGAATCGTCTTCCTGGATGATGTCGCGAACGTCGACATCCGCTTCCATCAGCAGCTCCAAGACTTCTTCTTCCGTCTTATCTTCGACGCCGATGACTGCGGTGGAATCGAACATGTAGGCGACCGATCCGCTGACGCCAAGGTTGCCTCCGTTCTTGCTGAATGCAGCCCGGACCTCTGAAGCGGTGCGGTTGACGTTATTCGTCAAAGCATCCACGATCACCATGGATCCGTTCGGCCCGAAGCCTTCGTACCGCAGCTCGTCATAGGTCTCATCAGAGTTGCCTCTCGCCTTCTCCAGCGCGCGGTCAATGATGGCCTTCGGCACATTGTACGTCTTGGCGCGTTCCAGAACGACCTTCAGCGCCCGGTTGGATTCCGGATCCGGCTCGCCCTGCTTGGCGACGACATAAATTTCACGCCCGAAGCGGGCATATATACGACTAGTGTTTGCGTCTTTCGATGCTTTCTTCTCTTTAATGTTATTCCACTTACGACCCATACGATCCGCTCTCTTTCACTAATATCAGATTCTATCGTTCCTTGTAGAAGACGTGTTCTATTATATCGCAAAAACGGTCTATTGAACAAGCTTCTGCCTTACGAATCGCTCTTCTCCCGTGTCGGCAATGTTCTTGGTGGCACCCCTTCAAAGGTCAGCTTCACCGGCCTAATCCGGCCTTCGTGGTCAAACTCCATCCGGTCGATGCAGACTTCACGGTGATTCGCTGCGGTTTCGGTCAGCGGACGGCGGTGGTAAACGATGTACCACTCGTCTTCACCCGGAATCTGAATGACGCCGTGATGTCCCGCTCCCGTAGCCACCTCGGGATCCTGCTGCAGTATTTTGGCCTCCCGTACAAACGGCCCCAGCGGCGAATCCGAGACGGCGTACCCCACCGAATAATCCGGGCCTCCCCAACCGCCTTCGGCCCACATAAAGTAATACTTGCCTTCGCGCTTGATCATGCAGGGACCTTCCACGAAGTTCTCCGGCGTAATTTCCTTGTATACCTCCCCGTCTGAAAATGGAGCGATGCTGACCATGTCTTCGTTCAGCTTCACGACGTTGCAGTGCTTCCATCCCCCGTAATACAAATAAGCCTGACCGTCGTCATCGATAAAAACATGAGGGTCGATCGGCTGGGCGTCATGGTAAAACTGGTCGATCAGCGGCTTCCCCAGGGCATCCCGGAAAGGTCCTTCGGGCCGGTCAGCCACGGCAACACCGATGCCGCCCAGCTCCTCATTGCTCTGGATGTCGTTTGCCGCAAAATAATAATAGTAGCGTCCATTTCGCTCGATCGGGGAAGGGGCCCACATCGCCCGCCTTGCCCATGAAATGTCCTTCATCTCCAGAATCCGTTCAACCTTGGTCCAGTGAACCAGGTCATCGGAATAAAACGCATCGAAAAACGTCTGGTCATCGTAAGCTGCCGAGTATGTAGGATATACCCAGTACCGGCCCTCAAAAATTCGGGGTTCGGGATCGGCATACCATCCGGAAAAAATCGGGTTGCCTGAACGGCGGTCGTTACCTTTAAGATTCACAATGCTGCTCCTCTCCACAAGTGACTTGTCCTGTACATCATTTTACCAAACTATGGAACCGTTTTCCTAGAAAAAACGTCTATCGACGTAGCTTCAAAGAAGATAGACCGCTTCTAGAGGAGGTTTTTCTTGCGAGATCAGGATGCAGAAGCTCCGAAACTTATACTTTCTGATCTCTTAAGAAAAACGTCTATCGACGTACTTTCAATGAAGACAGACCGCGTTTAAAGGTGATTTTTCTTGCAATATCAGGAAGCCATGGCTATGGAGTTTATACTCTCTGATATTATCAAAAAAAGGTACAGGCTCGGCAGCCTGCACCTTCTTTTCTATATTATATCTGATGAATGGCTTACTGCTGCTGCACGGCACTTGGATCCATATACATAACTTCCCACAAATGGTTGTCGAGATCCTGGAAGCTCCAGCCGTACATAAATCCGTGATCCTGCTTGTCATTGGACGGCTTGCCGCCCGCTTCCAGTGCCTTGTTTACGATTTCGTCTACCTGCTCGCGGCTGTCGGCGGACACGCACACGATGACCTCGTTCGTTTTGGAGGCATCGGCGATTTCTTTATTGGTGAACGTTTGATAATACGGCTCAACCAGAAGCATGACATAAATATGATCACTGATTACCATGCAGGTTGCATTGTCATCCGTAAATTGAGGATTAAAGGCAAATCCGATTTTGGAGAAGAATTCGATCGAGTTTTTCAGGTTTTTAACCGGGAGATTCACGAAAATTTTGTCCAATTGCAGCGCCATTTAAAATTACCACCTTTTCTCGGAATATTCACGGTAACCTGAGCATGATCAGGCTCAACTTTCGCTCCGCCAAGCGGAGATTCCTGAGTCTAGTCTGCCTTCACAGATCGTGATACCGTTTGACTTAATTGCATTCTATCATGGAAATGACGCCTACATTTCTTATAAATTGCTATTATCGCTGATTTCTCGCAAAAAAATGAAAAAAATCCGCGATAAACGCGGATTTTGCTTTAACTTTCAGCCCCGGTCTCCCGCTTCATCGGGCTCCCGGCCCTTCGTGCCCCTCAGGCACCGCAGGCAGCGCTGACGCTCTTCTGCGCTGGAACCGGACGTTGACGAGCACAATGCTGGCAAGAACCAGAATAAGGCCGGCTACAAGATTTATCGTCACTTGCTCGTTCAGAAAAAGCACGCTCGAAAAGATCGAAACGATCGGAATCAGAAACGTAAACGAACCGATTTTGCTCGCTTCCCCTTCGCTGATCAGTTTAAAATAGACGAACCATCCTGCCGCGATAACGAAAACGGCGATAAACAGCGTATCCCAAATGAACGTCCCGTTCCACTGGATTTTCGACCAGTCTTCCATCCCCGAACCGGCCAGCAGCAAAATGACACCGCCGATCGTAATTTGCATCGCCGTCAGCCAGGTCGAGTCGACCTTGGGTCCGATCTTCTTGACATAGGCCGTGCCAAGCGCCCAGGAGAGGGCCGTGACCAGCGCCAAAATAATACCGACGGCGGAAACGTCCCCGGTAAACCCGCCCGCGCTCATGGTGGCGACGCCGGCAAAGCCGACGATCAGGCCAAGCATCTTCTGCTTCGTCATGGCCTCTCCCAGCCACAACCATGAGAACAGCCCAAGCAGCACGGGCTGGAGAAACACGATCGCCGAGAACAATCCGGCCGGCGTATACTGCAGTCCGATGGTTTGGACACCATAGTATATAACGATGCTGAGAAGCGCGGAGGTCAAATAGATCGGCCAGGCCTGACGCAGCCGCAATTGCTTCGCTTTAGGCAGAGCCACAAGCACGAGCAGCACACCGCCGATCAGTGCCCGCAAGCCGGCGAACAAGATTGGCGGCGCATAGTCCAGAGCTATTTTGGATAATGGCCAGTTGATTCCCCATACCAATATTAAAAAGATTAATAGAAACAATGTATTCTTCTGCATTCGCACGGAAGGTCACTCCTTGAATCATGGTCAATAACCATGATACAATACGTTGAACTATAAATAAAATGCATATTCCTCATAGGAGGTATAACATATCCGTTATGAATGAAACGCAGATCAGACTGTTCGTGGCCGTCGCTGAAACGGGAAGCTTTACGAAAGCGGGCCAGATGATGAATATGACCCAGCCGGCGGTCAGCCGCGCCATATCCAGCCTGGAGTCCGAGCTCGGAGTTACCCTCCTGAACCGCCATCCGCGAAACGGTGTCGTCCTGACCGATATCGGCAAACGGATCGTGGTCACTGGCAGGGAAATTTTGCTCCAATACGAAAAAATTTCGCAGGAGGTTGCCGCCGAGAAAGGACTGGAGACCGGCAGCATCCGTGTCGGAGCCTTTCCGGCCGCCGCATCCTTTTATTATCCGAAAATCGTCCGGGCCATCAACGACAAGTATCCGAACATTAATATTCAGATGTATGAAGGCACCGTGGAGGAAGTCCGGCATTGGCTCGATGAGCTGGTCGTGGATGTCGGCTTCCTCATTCCGCCGCTGAACGATCTGGACACAAGGCTGCTGCGGAACGAAGCACTTCACGTCGTTTTCCGTGACGATCACCCCTTCCGCAATTACAAGGAAATCCGGATTCAGGATCTCTCGGATGAGCCGATGCTGGTCTGCAAGGGTGGCTATGAGCTGCCGGTTATGGAGCTGTTCCGCGCCGGGGGAGCGAATCTGAACGTGAAGCATATTACGACCAACTATCCGACCGCCCTGAATATGATCAACGAAGGACTGGGCATCTGCATCATGTCGGAGCTGTCGCTGCAGAGCGTGCCTGAACACGTCATGAGCCGGGAGTTGACTCCTAGAGCGTACCGCAAGCTGCATCTTGCCGTTCCGTCCTTCAAGCAGGCATCCATTGCCGTCAGATTGTTTGTGGATACGGCATTCCGGCTGTTTCCGCCTGCAGCAGCCCATCCCGACGAGCAAACTTAGGCGGCGAGATGTCGCACGGCATCCACGCCTTCAAACCGACTTTCGTCTGACCTGCTGGGGTGAGGCGTGATGCACCTTTTTAAACATTTTGGAAAAATGCGAAAAATTGTAGTATCCGAGAGACTTGGCCACATCAGAAATCGGCATGCTGGACTCCCTGATCATCTCTTTGGCGGCCTCCATCCGCTCGCGAAGGATGTAATCCGTAATGGACTCTCCCGTTTCCCGCTTGAACAGACGGGATAGGTATGCCGGGTTCAAATGCACACAACAGGCGAGCTGCTCCCTTGTGATCGGTTCATGGAGATGCTCGGCAATGTAGCCTTGGACGCGTTGAATGACCGAAGGATGGCTTTCTTTCTCGGACATTACGGGGATAAGGCGTTGGGCGGCGAGGCAGGTCTTCAGATCCCGCTCTACATCCTCAAGCTTTCCCAGCTCCAGCAGCTGTATCCAATTCCGGAGCTTGGCAGCAGGCACCTGGCCGCTCTCCGGTTCGAACCCGGCCAGCCGGTACACCTCATTCGATTTGTTCAGATTGCCGTACTCCATCTCAAGCAGCTTTTGATAGGTTTCGCCAATTCCAAATAATGTCGACGGCTCCCCGATGTAACAGGATAAGGTGCAGTGAAAATAACGCCGGCAGGACTCCAGGTAGGCCATGCAGCGGTCATACAATGTATCTTCGAGTATTTCCCCATCTTCCGGACCGTACAAAATAACAACGTTGACCCCCTGCTTGGTTTGGATCACCTCACCGCGGCCGGGATCGAGCATCATCTCCTCCGCAGCTTTGCGGACGTTGTATTCCATCATTTCCTCATCACGGGTGCTGTACTCCCGCATCCACGATTCCACGCTGACCAGAACAGGCATAAAGGTCGTCCCCGATAAAGCAAGCAGCTCATGTTCCTGCAAAATTTTAAGCACGTTATCCGGTGTGCAATTGATGCGCCGGGTAAGGACGTCGTTCCAGAATTTCTCGGTGATCAGTCCTTTTCTCTTCTGCCAGGTTTCATTGTACCGTGCCCTCAGCTCCGTCATCTCCCGTTCCTGCCTGACAGACTCCAGCGCCCTGGCGATCGACGACTTCAGCACGTCGTACTCGATCGGCTTCAGCAGATAGTCAAATCCGTCGAGCTGAATCGCCCGCTGCATAAAATCAAAATGGGCGTGAGCCGTCAAAAATATCGTTTCGGTTTCCGGAGAAATGTCATTTACGCGCTCCAGCAGCTCAATTCCGGTTCCTTTCGGCATTTCGATATCACAGATCATCACGTCGATCGCCGTACGCTCGAACACTTTCAGCGCGTCCCTGAGATTATACGCCTCGTAAATCTCTGAAACCTGCAGCGCCTCCCAATCGACACCGCTCTTGATTCCCATAACGGCATACATCTCATCATCCACGATCAGCACTTTATACATCAGGTTCCCTCCAGTTCTGTTCAAGATTAGGAAGCGAACTCCTCCACTCTCCGGTGGGGAATCGTCAGCGTGACGACAGCGCCGCCCTCAGGAGCATTCCCAAAAGACAGTCCCGCATCGCTGCCAAAAAAATGCTTCAAGCGGTACAGGACGTTCGTAATGCCCAGATGCTCGTTGCTTCGACTCTCCATATATGCCCCTGTCCGCAGCAGCTGCAGCGTCTCTTCGTCAAACCCGGCGCCGTTGTCGGCAATGACGATCGTCAGCTCTCCCGTTCCTACATGATCGATGCGGATATCGATATGAAACGGATGGTCCATAAAATCAAAGCCGTGCTTCATCGCATTTTCGACAAACGGTTGAATGAGCAGCGGCGGAACCGCCGCCTGGGCAAGCTCCTCCGGCAAATGGTAGGCGTATGTCACCTGGTCCGGAAAGCGGACCTGCTGAATCCGGATATAGCTCTCCAAATGTTCCATCTCCTCCGCCATTGTCACCGCCACCTGGTTCGTCCGGGTCGCAAAGCGGAAATATTGAACGAGATTCAGACACATCAGCTGAATGACGCCGTAATTTTGTATTTGGGCCAAATTGTACACGATATTGATTGAGTTCAGCAGAAAATGGGGATTGATCTGAAGCTGCAGATGCTTCAGCTCCGCTTTGTGCGCCTTGATCTGCTCCTCGTACACGCTGATTTTCAGCTCTTGAATTTCGGAAGCCATATTGTTAAAGGTTTCATTGATGATCATAAATTCCTTCGATTTGGAAGGCTTCAGCCGGTAAGCCAGATTGCCGTTCTTGATGCTCCGCATACCACGGATCAAGCTGTTCATCGGCTTCAAGATGATATCGTTCAAGTAGATCAAGTAAATGATCAGGACGATGACCGCTAAGACGGAAATCATCAGGATCCCCCGTCTGAAGTGGTACAGATTCTGCAGCATCCGGGCTTCCGGAATAAAGGCGCCCAGGCTGAGTTCCGTACTCTGAATCGGGTGCTGGACCACGATATACCGTCTTCCTTCCGCCTTTACGGCCTGATAGGTATCGGTTGTATCTTCGACCGGCGGGATGTCCAGCTTGGGAGAATCGGGAGACGCCGAACTGGTGATCAGTTCGCCCGCTTCGTTCAGAAATCCGGCGTAGCCGTCTTCCCCGAGATGAACCAGATCGAGCGGGATCATCAAGTTTTTCAGCTTAACGAACGCCCCTAAATAGAAACCGTCACCCGCATCCACAAGCCGGATCAGGGCGTATTTGCCCTTGCTGTATGGAATCGCCTTCCACTGCATGAACACAGGGCTGTCCGGACGGGCATTTTTCACCACTTGCTGAATAGCCATTTGAATCGACTGCAGTTCGTCATAAGACTGCGTCTTGATCGGCGTATTGAACAAATCATGATTCTGCACCGAATAGATAAACTGAAGGTCCACGCTGTTATCGAACCGGTGATAGCGCGTAAGGCTGTTCAGGATCCGGGCCTTGGCCAGAACATATTCGTCTTCATCTTTCAGCAGCTGGGACAGCGCGGCAATGTTGGGATCCTCGACAGCGAAGTTGTACAAAAATTTGATCTCCTTGTTGAGCGCCGCCTCGATCTGGCTTGAATACAGGATGATCGAATTTTTGTTCGAATCGGCCACCTGTTCCCGGACCGTGTTCATCGCGTAGTAATTGTTATAGAGCAAAAGCAGGAAGAGTGGAAGCGTAATGGCAATGAAGCCGATCACTAATTTGCTGCGCAGCGAACGTTTGATATTCATAGCTCTGTCGGTCCTTTTTGTCAAAATAAAGTGTTTCAGGAAGGGGAATAGGGAATCCCCATCCCCGGTTTTAAACTATACCGGTTGGAGATTCCCTCGTAACT
>NZ_PCZT01000009.1:1280493-1284049 GCF_002968895.1 Paenibacillus sp. AR247
AACGGTTCCGCCGTCTCGACCTGTACCAGGTCCACGCCCGTCGTGACGCTCATCTCCTTGTCTTTGCCCGGTTTCAGGGATTGCGCCACGGCGAACGCTTTGCCGGCTTTAATCATATTCATCCCCTGGTCGGCGTCCGAGGTCAGAATGTCCTTGTCGAACCAGCCGTTCTGATACCACTGATGCATCCGTTGGAAGAAGTCGATGAACTTGGGATCCTCTAGCGTATCGATCGCCTTGAGTTCCTTGCTTCCCCGCGGAACGGCCAGATTCGCCACGATCCCGTCGTAATTGGCCGCACTCCAAGTATTCGTGAACTTGCTGGAGACGATCGGGGTCACGGCAGGCTCGTTGTCTTTAATCGTTTTGAACATCGCTTCCATATCTTCCAGCGACTTGACGCCAGTAATATCGAATTTGTATTTTTCCACCAGCTTCTTGTCGAGCAGGAAACCGAAGCCCTGTCCGAATTCCTTCTTCGTCGGCAGCGCGTACAATTTGCCGCCGATCTTCGAGCCTTTAATGAAGTCATCCCCGAGAATTCCCGGAATGTCCTTGCCGTACTGCGCCATCAGCTCATCCAGCTCCACGAACTGGCCTTTGGCCACATCCTTGGCATACGAGAACCAGCTTGCCGTAAACAGCAGGTCGAACGGCTCGTTGGAAATCTTCATCAGGTTGGTCTTGTCATCCCATGACGCCCATTCAATCGGCCTCAGTTCGATCGTCGCGTTGATTTTTTCCGTCAGGTATTTGCTCATCTCATCCTGGACCAGCTGCAGATCCTTGGGTGCGGACGCCGGATACACCAGCGTAATTTTATAAGGCTTCAGACCGGTGCCGCTGTCCGAACCGGTGCCGCTGGCGGCCGTGCCCGAAGCTTCGCCGGAGTCACCTGCACCTCCTTTGCCGCAGCCCGTCAGGGCAAGCATTCCGCACAGCATCATGATCAGCACCAAATGGTAGGCTTTTTTCATTGTCGACGCTTCTCCTCTCAACGATTAGATAATGTAGAGTCAGCCCTTGACGGCGCCGCTCGTTATCCCGCTGATGTAATATTTCTGGAAGAACGGGTAAGCGAACAGCAGCGGGGCTATCCCGACGATGGCCAGCGCCATCCGGACCGTTTCCCGGGGCATCTTGGCCAGCAGCTCGCCCACCTGGGCAGAGCTTCCCGATTTCATCAGCAGGTTATTGGTTAACGTTTTGGTTCATCAAGTACTGGATGTTGTACAGCTCTGGCTTATCAATAAACAGCATGCAGTTATACCAGTCGTTCCAATAAGACAGCGTGTTGAACAGCCCGATGGTCGCCATGATCGGCAGCGACAGGGGCAGGACGATGCTGAAAAATATCCGGATTTCGCTGGCTCCGTCAATGGTCGCCGACTCCACGACCGACTCCGGAATAGTCGATGAGAAGAAGCTTCGCATCAAGAGCACGTTGAAGGCGCTCAGCAGCAGATTGGGAATGATCATGGCGAAAATCGTATTTTTCAGGTCAAACATGTTGACGTACGTCATATACCAGGGCACCATCCCCCCGCCGAACAGCATCGTAAAGAAAATATAAAAGGATAACGTACGCCGCAGGGGCAAATCCGGGCGGGACAACGGATAGGCGAACAGAGCTGTCATGAGCAAACTGACCACCGTTCCGATCAGTGTCGTCAGGATGGTGATGCCGTAAGCCTTTGCAATCTCCGAGAAATCATTAAACAAAAACTGGTAAGCAGCAAAGCTGATTTCCTTGGGGAACAAGGAATACCCCTTCTGCAGGATCGAATCCTCGCTCGAGATCGACACCATAAAAATCAGTATAAACGGGATCAATGATGCCAGTGTAAAAGCCCAGAAAAACAGGTGGATCAAGGAAGGGCCGATGATTTTTTTCACGCTTGCTGTCCTCATGACGTTCCTCTACCTTTCTTGGAAAAATCAATACACGATTGCATGCGGCTCCCTAAAACAAAGCGTCGCGCTTGTTGATCCGCCGGACGGCTGCGTTGGCTGCCAAAATCAGGACAAAGCAGACGACCGATTGATAGAAGCCTGCTGCCGAGGACATCCCGATGTCGCCCGACTGCGTCATCGCCCGGTACACAAACGTATCGATCGTATTCGTGGTCGGGATCAGCGCGCCCGTGTTCATCGGCACCTGGTAGAACAAACCGAAGTCGCTTCTGAGGATTCCGCTGACCGCAAGCAGTGTCATCGTAGTAAGGACAGGCGTGATCAGCGGGATCGTAATCCGCGTCATCTGCTTCCACTTGCTGGCGCCGTCGATGGTTGCCGCCTCGTAATACTCCTTGTCAATCCCGATAATTGCGGCGAAATAGATGACCGACAGGTACCCTACGTTCTTCCACGCGTTAACGATCACGAGAATATACGGCCAGTAGCGTGGCTCGCCGTACCAGGAAACGGCTTCAGCGCCGAACCATTTGGCGATAAGCCGGTTCACCAGCCCGCTTTCAACATTCAGAAAGCTGTAGACCAGGTACGCCACAACGACCATGGAAATGATGTGCGGCAGCAGAAAGGTGCTTTGGTAGAACCGGGTGATGACCTTGTCCCTGATTTCGTTAATCAGCAGCGCTGCGAGGACGGCCAGCACCAGATTCAGGACGATAAACACGAAGTTGTATAGAAAGGTGTTCCTCGTAATGACATAGGCGTCCTGGGAGTTGAACAAAAATTTAAAGTTGTCCAGTCCTGCCCATTCGCTTCCCCAAATGCCGTCGACATAATTGTAATTTTTGAAAGCCAAGATGACGCCGTACATAGGGATATAGTTGTTGATGAATAAATAAATAACTCCCGGCAGTGTCATCAGCAGCAGCCATTTGTATTTCTTCAGTTGTCTCCGGAACGTGGAAACCCGCCGGATCTTTGCCGGGCTCACCGCATTCCGGTCAAGCTGCACCGCCTCTTGCATGATCTCACTCCTTTTTGTCGTTTCGTGACCTGTAACCCCTTACAATTCCGATTCTATACGGTGCAAGCAAAGTCCGGCTACCACGATGATGACTTCCTGCTAACGCTCTGATGACTTGTTTGCCTAATTCCCAAATGGTGGTTGACACTCCGTACGGGAATCTTTATGCTAGGGGCTGATCGATCCTATGAAAGCGAAATCATCTTTGGGGAGGTTGACCCATGAGCAATGCAAATGCCGTTTCGCGCGTATTCATTCTGGGAATGGACGGCGCCGGCAGCTTTATTCAGCACACGGCTACACCGGTCATCGACGCTTTTCTGGCAAAAGGGGCCGTCACCTATGACGCCCAGGCGCAGTCGCCGACAATCAGCGCGGAATGCTGGGGCTCCGTGCTTCACGGCGTCGTACCGGAGAAGCATGGATTAACGAACGAGGTCGCTGCGAGCGAGCCTTATCCTGCCGAATCGCCTTACCCTTCCGTATTCCGGCTTGCAAGGAAGGCATGGCCCGAGGCCAAGCTCGCCTCCTTCACCAGCTGGAGCCCGATCAATGACGGGATCGTTGAGGATGGCATCGGAATACATAAAGAATCTCTTCCGGATGCGGATCTGGTTC
>NZ_PCZT01000009.1:1284149-1287880 GCF_002968895.1 Paenibacillus sp. AR247
AGGCCATCCAGAACTATCTGGAACAGAATCCGGACGTCAAACTGCTGTTCATGCAGCTGGATGAACCCGATGCGGCCGGACATAAGCATGGGTATGGACCGGACTCGCCGGAATATTTGAATGCGATTACACAAAATGACGTCCTGTTCGGTCAGGTGCTCGGTACCCTTGAGCGGCTGGGACTTCTTGAAGATAGCCTGGTGATTTTACTGACAGATCACGGCGGTGGAGGCGACGACAAATTCAGCCACGGCAGCGATCATCCGATGGACAAAAATGTGTTCTGGGGATGCGTGGGGCCGGGAATCGCGCCGGGAACGACCATCGGGGAAATCTCGATCGTGGACACAGCTGCTGTCACCGCAGCCGCTCTCGGCCTGGATATTCCGGATGCCTGGGATGCCGTTGTCCCTGCCGGCTTGCTCCAGACCCGGTCCATGCCGGAAAACGCATAGCGGGAGGATAGGCAGATGAGGAAAACATTACGATTTCGCGAGGACGGCACGTTTACCGTCGTCCAATTTACCGATACGGAGTTTTGCGAGCCTGGTGATGAAGAGCTTCAAATGAAGGATATGATGCGAAGGATTATAGAGGCGGAACAGCCCGATCTGGTCGTCTACACCGGTGACGTGATCGCCAGCAATAAAAGTCCGAATCCGGCCGCAGCGTTCCGGGATGCGGTGTCGGTTCCGGAGCAGATGGGCATCCCCTGGGCAGCCGTCTTTGGAAACCACGACTCCGAGGCTCCGGATATGACGCGGGAACAGCTTCATGCCCTGCAGCTGTCCCACCGATACTGCTATGCGATTCCCGATCCGCCCCACGTCAAGGGCACCGGCAACTATTGTTTAGGAAATCCGGGATTCACACCGGGACAACGTGGAGGCAGCCCTTTTACTTTTTGGTATTCGGGCAGCTACTCGCCGCTGGAGCATCTGCGCGTCGGATTTTACGACTGGATCCGCCGCAGCCAGATTGAATGGTATACACAACAGTCCTACCGTCTTACGGCAGGCAACGGTGGAGTCCCCCTTCCATCGCTAGCCTTCTTCCATATCCCGCTGCCCGAATATAACGATATCTGGGATTTCTCGGTCTGTTATGGGAGCAAGCTTGACCGTCACTGCTGTGCGCCCTGGATCAACACCGGTTTTTTTGCGAGCATGGTTGAGATGGGGGACATTCTCGGTACCTTTGTCGGCCATGATCACGGCAACGATTTTTGGGGAACGCTGCACGGTATCCGCCTGTGTTACGGACGGACCACCCGCAACGCCTATCTGGATCAGCCATTTATGCCCGGAGCCCGGGTCATCCGGCTCACGCAAGGAGAGCGCAGTTTTGACACCTGGCTGCATCTGCAGGACGGGTCCGTCCTTCGCGACCAGCCTGTCCATGCACCGACAGGCAGACCCGTCCAGGCGGGAATGCCGGCAGCAGCCGAATAACAGCCTAAAAAAGCCGTTCAAGCGATGCGGATTGCCTCCGCTCTTGAACGGCCTTGTTTGGGTTCAACCTGTAATTTCGGCTTTCTTCTCGTAGTAGCTTGCCGGAATGATTTTAAAAACCTGAACATACAAAAGCGAGCTGAGGATTGTTGCCAGGAAGATGAAGCCGAACACGACCACCGGCGGAAACCACGACGACAGCATAATTGTGACCGGAGCGATAAACCGGCCGACCGAGAACTGCAGATTCGCCGCCCCCATGTATTGCCCTCTCGCGTGTTCAGGCGCATATTTGCTGATGAAGCTGTCGGTGACGGGGCTCCGCGACAGCTCGCCGATCGTAAACACAAACGTAAACACCAGCAGCAGCCACACCTGCGTCGTCAAACCGATCAAGAACATTCCCCCGCCAAACAGCAAGGCCGACATGATCAGGATGTTCCGTTCGGACCAGCCTTCGAACAGCTTGGTTACAGGCAGAACACACAGCACGAACAGCAGACCGTTCAGCCCCAGCATCAACCCGAATACCTGCGCGCTGCTCAGGTTGAACGTCCAGCCGCTGAAGGACAGCAGCGCCTGTCCCGGCACGTATTCTTTGACATACATCGCCAAATACATATCCAGCTGCATAAAAGCAATCGTCACCAGGATCCCCGCGGCAATATAGAGCGCAAATACCTTGTCCTTAAAAATGACGCCGTAACTCACCACCTGCTCCTTCAAGATAGCGGTCAGCTTGCTGCGGGTACGATTCATCCTTGCCGATGCCGGGAGCGTCTCCCTGCTGAACAATAAAATGGTCAAAAAGTACAGAAGCGTTACCGACGTGCAGGTCCACAACAGCTCGTGACGGTAATGGAAGAAGAATACCGAGCCCAGCGCCGGGCCAAAGACCGCCCCGATATTTCTGCCCGTCACGAAGGTTGCGAACACCATCCGCCGGTCCTTTTCCGGAGTGACGTCGGCCACCATGGCCGAGCTTCCCGGTGAATAGATCGCCCCTCCCAGCCCGAGTCCGATATATGCGGCATAATCGAGCCAATGGGACGAGGATAACGCAAAGGCGGCAAACATGCAGGATTGCATGCAGGCCCCGAGCAGCATGGCGGGCCTCCGGCCGAAGCGGTCCGCCAGATACCCGCCGAACAAGCTCCCGAGCAGGCTGACCAAGGGGGGAACAGCCATCAGCATACTGGCCGCGGTCTTGCCGAACGCGTCGCTGAAAAACAGGGTGATGTAAGGAAAGTACATCCAAAACAGCAAATTGAAAAGTGTGTCGCCGATCAGCCGGATTTGCAAGTTCAAATCCCATTTAAGCCAGTTCACAACAGAGGTTCCTCCTGTTTTATGATGGGGTCGTTTCTCTTCCTGAAGAATCATTGGCGGTGAAATAGCCGATCATGTGGAAAAAATGGAAGGAGTTTTAATATATCACAGGAATATAGAGCCGGGCAACGTTTTTTTGCAAGCGATAACAATCCCGTTCCGATATGTGCTTGTGACACGTCGAGAACACAAAAAAACTCCTGAAGGCATCTTTCCTTCAGGAGTGTATATCATCGCTATCGGCAGCCAGAAATGCTAACGGCAGCCAGGAATGCTGACGGTAAGCCGCAGCTATTCAATCCGCGCACAGGCGATCCGGTTGCCGGAGTTCCCCGACGGGTCGGTCACGTAATCGTCCGCCTTCTCATGGATGATGATCGCGGTTCCACCCGGCTTGAGGAGCGAATTGTCGGCTCCCTTTTTAAGCGTTACGGACTGGGTTTCCAAATCGGCGGTTACCGTCCCGTCCTGCTTCACCTGAATGTTCAGCAGGTCTCCGGCATGATAGCCCTTCGGATTATGGAAGCCGTGCTGCTTGCCGGTCGGGTTGAAATGGGCTCCAGCTGTTTTAAAGTCAGGCGGATCACACTTGCCGTTTTCGTGGAAATGAATGCCGTGCTCACCTGGCGGCAAATTCGCGGCTTCGATATGGATCTGTACTGCGGCTCCTTTTTGAGTCAGAAGCGCCGTCCCTACTTCTCCGCCTTTGGAATCCACGATTTTCACCTTCAGCTGCGGCTCTTCCGAATTGGCATAAGCAGCCGGTGTTGCAGCGGCAGATCCGAGCAGAAATCCGGCGCTGAGGCAGATGGACATCACCATTTTTTTCATACTTGCAATCGTCCTCCTGTATTCTGGTTTTAGGTCTCCCAAAATCAGGTTTGCCTATTTCCCGAAAAAGNTAACACCTGTGCCGGACGGAAATCCGAAAAAATAAAGCAGCCCGAAGAT
>NZ_PCZT01000009.1:1287980-1289340 GCF_002968895.1 Paenibacillus sp. AR247
CAGGAATATGAATTTCGACTTCCTTCTTCGTCTGTGCGGAGCGGATAATGCCGTCGATAATGGCCTGATTCCGCAAAATTTCCTCGCCCGGAATCGGAGCCGGCGTGCCTTCACGCAGCGCGCGGACAAAATCCTTGATTTTCTCCTCAAATACGTTGATTTCATGCTTGATGAGCGGAATATTGCTCTCGGTATGATGTCCCTGGATGTCATGGAACAGCGAGATGGAACCGACATGCCCATCCCATACCCCGCTCCAAGGGCCGCTGCCTGCCGGAAGCACCTTCATGCCCGCATCCGTGCCGAGGAACATCGTCGCACCAAGCGTATCCATATGCATCGCCCAGGACGTCTTGAAGTTCAGGACCAGGTCTCCTTCGAACCGGACCATAGCCACGCCGAAATCCTCAACGTCAAATTGTCCGGCTTCCGCGTGGTATTTCGGATTGGTGCCAAAATAGTTCGAGGTATAAGCGGAGACGGTCAGCGGCTTAGGATAACCAAGCGTGTTGAGCGCCAGATCCAGCGAATAGCAGCCGATATCGGCCATTGCGCCTGCGCCAGCGATATCTTGTCGGATAAACGTTCCGCCCGGCATGCCGCGGCGGCGTCCGCCCCCGGTTTCCACGTAATACACTTTACCCAACTGCCCGTTCTGCACCATATTTTTAATGATGGCCATGTTCGGGTCGTAGCGCGGCTGAAAACCGACATTCAGCATCCTTCCGGTTTTCTTGGAAACCTGCACCATTTCGACCGCTTCGTCCAGCGTGACCGACATCGGTTTTTCCAGCATGACGTTTTTGCCGGCCGACAGGGCGTCCACCGTTGTGCGGTAATGCGCCACGTTCGGCGTACAGATGCTTACGCCATCCAGATCAAGCTCGAGCAGCTTGCGGTGGTCGTCAAAGCCGGTCGCATCCGGCAGGTTCCAACGCTCAATGAATTGCTGCGCCTTGTCTGGCAGAATATCCGCCACCCCGACGATTTGAACATCCTCGATTCCTTTGTAAGCCCGGGCATGCGCTCCAGCGATGCCCCCGCTTCCGATAATGCCAATCCGAATTGTTTTTCCCACGAGATCGTAATCCTCCTATACTTTCGCGTTCTTTCTCCGGTATTCCGATGGCGTGTAGCCGTACCTCTTCCGAAAAACGGTATGCAGATAGCTTCCGCTGGAAAATCCGCCCTGAACGGCGATTTTCTCGATGGACCAGCGCGTCTCCACCAGCTGGCGGCACACTTCCTGCCAGGCGGAAATCCTCCAAAATTTCGCTGAAGGACCGCCCGCCCCCCTGATCCTTAATGATCCGCTGCAGCTGCCTCGAGCTGATATGCAGCTTGTCGGCAACATCCTCCA
>NZ_PCZT01000009.1:1289440-1300525 GCF_002968895.1 Paenibacillus sp. AR247
GGACGGAAGCTCTGCCTCCCGTGGTTCCGGCTCGTAAGCGCGCACGGCACGGAGCAGAATTTGAATGATGCAGTTTTTGATCGTTGTATACAGTCCTAAATATTTTTGCTGTGAGGCGTTGAAGGCTTCCAGGAAAAACGGCATCGCCCTGTACGTATCCATCACGGGCTTCAGCGGCAGCGTCCGCAGCTTCTCAATGCAGTCATGCGCCTCGGCCGCCTCCCACGGATCGGCGTATGGACGCGGCGACTGGCCGGCATCCGGCACCTGCGACAGGTCCCTGATATCCACATGCAGACACAGCTCATCCATCGATTCCTCGGGATCCGCTTCCTGGTAATGGAGCACCTCCGGACCCGTCAGGTAGAACATGCCCTCCTGAAGAGCATAGGGTTCATCCACCAGGATCACCGTTCCCTTGCCGCGCGGTATAAAGTGAAACTCAAACTCGGCATGCTTGTGAAAGGACACGATTTTCCCCGGAGGAAAAGAAGTCAAATGAAAACGTATCACCCGAATCTCATAATTTCCCCAATAGATGCGTAAATCCAGACGCTCCAAAGCATCCTGGCGTCCCTGCATAGTTTCGTATGGAAAATTATTCATCATTGCAGCAACATCCTTATGTCTGATAAGTTCTGTGATGGTTAGCCTTGCAGTTCGTTCAGTTTAACGGCGCGGCGCTCCGCGTTCGACAGATTGGCCGCTTCCATGAGCTTCGTCAATTCGATCGCCATCGCGATGTTTTCATCGGCAGTTGTGCCTTGTTCGATATGGCTGATCCACTGCTCAAACGCGCTTTCGCGGTTGGCCGGAACCGGAATCTCGACCCAGGCATCCTTGTATTCCTCATTGCGGGTCGTACGAAGCAGCAGCTTGCTGTCCGGCGTTCCGAACAGGATCGTTCCTTCAGTGCCGTGCACCTCCACGGTAAACGGCGAAAAGTTGTTCACGAATCCGGCTTCAACGACGCCTACTGCGCCTGATTTCGTAGACAAAGTCGCAACCGCGTTGTCTTCCACTTCTTTTCCGGTTATGTATCCAAATTGCGCGCTCACGTCCACAGGCTCTTCTCTCAAGAAAAGTCGCGTCAAATACATTGGATGGCAGCCAAGATCGATCAGGGCGCCGCCGAGCGTCTCTTCCTTCTTATAAAAATGCGAAGGCAGCCAATTGGCCGTCGCCCCGTTGTGGGACAGGCGCACGCGTACATAAGTTACCTTGCCCAGGAGCTCCTGGTCCAGAAGTTCCCGAATCGCCAGCGTATAGCCGTCGTTCAGTCTGGGAAGGGATACGGTCAGCTTCACGTTATTTTTCTCCACAGCCGCAATAATGTCGTTGACCTCGCTCAGCGTTGCGGCAATAACCTTTTCCGTAAAGATATGCTTGCCGGCTTCTGCGGCTTTGATCATGACTTCGCGGTGCATGTTCGTTGGCGCATCCACGATGACCCCATCGATATCGTCACGGCTGAGCATTTCATCCAATGAAGCGTAAAAAGTTACACCCTGCTTATCAGCGGCTTCTTGCCCACGCTCCGGATTTTCGTCCCACACAGCCACGATTTCCGCACCCGGATGAGCCTCAGCTTGTTTCGTATAGTCCCATGCATGCACATGCCAATAGCTTATTTTACCGATTCTGATCATATCCAGCGCTCCTCAGTATTTAATATTAAGACATCATGCCCTTAATCTAACACATGAAAAACCGTTAATACAGTATAATATTACGACAATTTTATATAAAATCGCGCCGCAAGAAAAACCTGGTCTTAAGACGGGTTTCCGCCCCAACCGGAGACGGTTTTGTTCCGGCAAAAATTTGCGTATCATGGGAATACAAGTTCTTCTGGACTGTTAAGAAATCGGGCAGACGGCTTAATACTTTCTTAAGCTTTCTGTTCATCCGTTCTTAATCTTTGCTAATTAAAATAGAAAGCACAAGTACAATCACGATAAGGAGATTCTTATGGATGTGCTGGGATATATCGAGCGGCTGTTCGGACAGTACGGATATTGGGTCCTGCTTCTCGGACTTCCGCTTGATGCCATCGCCTTGCCGATCCCGCCAGGCAATACGACGCTTACCTACACCGGGTATTTGTCCTATAAAGGCGTACTGGACCTACTTCCGGCTCTAGGTGCCGCCTACCTCGGCTCCATCGTCGGGCTGACGGTTACTTACGTGCTAGGGTACAAGCTGGGTCAGCCGCTGATTGAGCGTTACGGGAAATGGCTGTTTCTCAAACCGGAGCATGTGGAAAAGACTGCCAGGGTATATCACAAATACGGCAACAAGCTGCTGCTGTTCAGTTATTTCATTCCGGGAGTCAGGCAGTTTATCGGCTACTTTACAGGGATCATCCGCATCCCTTACCGCACCTTCGCCTTGTACGCCTACACGGGATCCGCGCTCTGGGTTACCGTATTTATCGGGATCGGCTACATTTTCGGCAATCAATGGCAGCTGGTCTTGACCTGGACGGAGCATTTTTTGAAATACGTCGTGGCCGCCGTGTTCGCCATTCTGGCCGTATACGTTTACCTGAAATGGCGCAAGCGTACTAAGGTTCATTCGAGGCAATGAGGCAATAGGGTAAAAAAAACACATTTTTGAGGAGGACCGATGCATGATCATCACCCGTTATATGGAGCAGGCGCACGGCTGGGACCGGCGCGTATTCCACTGGATTAACCGCACTCAGAATCCGACCATGCTCCATGCTGCGCTGCGCATGCTGACCCACCTGGGCGGCGCGCTGTTTACGATCACCCTGACGCTGTCCGTGGCGCTGTTTGCTCCCGAGCCGTGGCGGACGACGAGTCTGCAGAGCTTTGCCGCGCTGGCCATCAGCTTTTTGATTACGACCCTGATTAAACGCAAGGTCCAGCGGATTCGACCCTACCTCGCCCTCGAAGGCGTTCGGGTTGGCAAAAACCCGCTGAAGGACCCCTCGTTCCCGTCCGGGCATTCAACGGCCATCTTTTCCATCATTACGCCGTTTTTGTTTATGGGCTCTTGGGTCGCCGTCCTGCTGCTTGTTATGGCACTCATCGTCTGTATTTCCCGGATTTACCTCGGACTGCACTACCCTTCGGACTGTCTGGTCGGCAGCTTCGTCGGCAGCATGACGGCAGTGCTCACTGTCGCCGTGATCAATCTATGAGTTTATATGAAGTATAAAAAGTGCAGTCCGCTGGGGACTGCACTTTTTTTTGCGCTGCCGTTATGACTGCCCGCGGCGAACCGAGCCACTGCCGATTCGGCTGCTTATGCCATCAGACGTGGAAGAATTGTCCCGAGCGGACTTCCTTTACATAACCAGCGCGGATGGTAAAGTCACCGAAATGCTCGCCGTCCCGGCGTTCCTTGGCATAATGGAAAATAATCTGCTTCAGGGAATCCAAAATTTCGGCCTCGCCGATATTTTCCTTGTAGAGTTTGTTGAGCCGTTCTCCGGCAAATCCGCCGCCGAGATACATGTTGTATTTGCCCGGCGCCTTGCCGATAAAGGCGATTTCCGCCAGAGCCGGTCTTGCGCAGCCGTTCGGGCAGCCTGTCATCCGGATGACGATTTCTTCTTCACGGAGCCCCGCTTCCTCCAGGATCGGCTCGATTTTGCCGAGCAGCGTGGGCAGGTAGCGTTCGGATTCAGCCATTGCCAGACCACAGGTCGGCAGGGCCACACACGCCATCGAATTACGGCGCAGTGCCGAATAATGGATGCCGTCAGTCAGACCGTACTGCTGCACCAATTCGGTGATCTTCTTCTTTTTCTGGCTGCTCACACTGCCGATCACCAGATTCTGGTTTGGCGTGAGTCTGAAATCTCCGGTATGAACCTTGGCGATTTCGCGCAAGCCGGTCATCAGCTCATACCCTTCCTCGTCCTTGATCCGTCCGTTCTGGATAAAGAGGGTCAAATGCCACTTGCCGTTGCTGCCTTTGACCCAGCCGTACCGGTCGCCATTGCTTTCGAAATGGAACGGTCTTGCCGGCTCCAGCTCCCACCCGAGACGCGCACTCAGCTCCTGGATAAACCAGTCGATGCCGCGGTCGTCAATCGTATACTTGAAACGCGCGTGTTTCCGCACGGCACGGTCGCCGTAGTCGCGTTGGATCGTCACGGTTTTCTCTGCCAGATCGATCACCTGCTCCGGCGTGCAGAACCCGATGACCTGCCCTACCTGCGGGTACGTGGCCGGATCGCCGTGGGTCATCCCCATGCCTCCGCCGACCGAAACGTTGAATCCGGCCAGACGTCCGTCCTCTACAATGGCGATCAACCCGAGGTCCTGCGAAAATACGTCGACATCGTTGGAAGGCGGGATCGCCATGCCGATCTTGAATTTACGCGGCAGGTATACCGGACCGTAGATCGGCTCCTGTTCCACGTCATGATCGTGGCTGTCCACCACCTTTTCTTCGTCAAGCCATATTTCATAATAGGCCCGGCTCCGCGGATCCAAATGGGCACTCAGCTTGCGGGCCCAGTCGTACACCTCCGAATGAATCTCCGACTCGTACGGATTCGGATTGCACATGACGTTCCGGTTCACGTCGCCGCAGGCGGCCAGTGTGCTGAGCAGCGATTCGTTCACCTCGCGGATCGTGTTCTTGAGGTTCCACTTCAGCACTCCGTGCAGCTGAAACGACTGGCGTGTCGTCAGGCGGATCGTCCCGTTCCCGTACTTGTGGGAAATCCGGTCCATCATCAGCCACTGCTGCGGGGTAACCACGCCGCCCGACGCGCGCACCCGGAGCATAAACTGGTAAGCCGGCTCAAGCTTCTGCTTCTGCCGTTCGTTGCGCAGGTCCCGGTCATCCTGCATGTAGCTGCCGTGATGCTTCATCAGCCGGTTATCGTCCTCGGGGATCGACCCGGTGATCGGATCCTTCAGCGTATCCACCAGGCTTCCCCGCAAATAGTTGCTTCTGCGTTTGATATCCTCCACATCGCTGTGGGGCGCGCTGTTTGGTGACATCAAATTGTTATCAGACATGTTTGCTCTCTCCTTCTCGCTTGCCTATCGGATGCGCTTAATAGACATCCCGCTGGTAACGTTTCTCCTGCTGCATGCGAATCATATATTCGGCAGCTTCCTCAGGACTGAGACCGCCTTCCTGTTCAAGGATCGTAATCAGCGTGGAATGGACGTCATGGGCCATTCGTTTCTCGTCGCCGCACACATATACCACAGCGCCTTCCTGCAGCCACTGATACAGTTCCCTGCTCTTCTCCAGCATGCGGTGCTGGACGTAAACCTTCTGATCAGAATCCCGCGAGAATGCCACGTCCATGCGCGTCAGGACACCGTCCTTGAGCCAACGTTGCCATTCGATCTGGTACAGGAAGTCGGTCGCGAAGTGCTGGTCGCCGTAAAACAGCCAGCTCTTGCCTTCGGCTCCGGTCTCTTCCCGCTCGCTCAAAAATGCGCGGAACGGAGCGACGCCTGTGCCCGGGCCCCGGCATCTGCATCGGCAGCAGTCCCGAAGGCTCAACACTGCCCGTCAAGATCTCCATGATCACCTGCGCCTGAACGCCAAAATCGGCTACAATCGCATCCGCTTCGGACTCGAATTCGTTTACCACCGCCGGATTCGAGAGCAGCATCGACACGATGACCGGCTTGCCTTTCATCGCCTTCCTGGTGTCCAGCACCGCGTCCAAATCTGTCGTATTTTGAGGCGTAACGCTTTTCCCCTTATAAGAACGGTTCAGCACGTCTTCCGGACGCGGATCGCCCGCCAAGCTCACTTCCCGTGCATACTCGGCTGTATAAGTCCGGTACTGCAGGCTGATCGGTACATACCCGTTCCCCCCCTGCTCCACGTCCTCCTGGCTGTAACCGAAGCCCGATTTCGGGGAGGCAATGAAGACCAGGCCAAAGTCCGCCTCATCCGGCTGATCCGTCACCGTAAAATATTTGGATACCAGCTCGAGACTGACCGGATACTCCAGCTTCTCCGATGTTTGGTTGCCAAACCAGTCGGTTCCTGCCGGCGTATATCGCTTCGGAATATATACCTTTTTCCCGGCCTTCAGCGGCAGCACCGCATTTTTTATTTTTCAGCAGCACCACAGACTTCAGCTGGGCCTCATACCCCTCGCGCATAAATTCGGCGTTTCCGACAACTCGGGCGCTCGTATCCAGGTCAAGATACGGATTCTCGAACAATCCGAGCCGGAACATATTGACCAGAAGCCGGACGGCGGACTGCTCGAACCGCTGCCGCATCCAGTCTTCTCCGTGCTCGCGCACCCCGATTTCGTAGGCTTCCAGCACCGGTCCGATTTCGTTGTTGCCGCCGAACTGGTCCACCCCGGCCATCAGCAGCTTGTAATGCCGTTCACCGACGGTCAGTTCCTCCACACCCCACGGCTTGCCGCTGAGGAAAGAATCCTTGGCAGGGGACTCGTCGGCCGTAATCATCCAATCGGTGCACACAACGCCATCGTATCCGTACTGATCGCGAAGAAGATCTCCGATCAACCAGGCGTTATAGGAATTGCCTACATTTTCGCCGTTCACGGTATCCTGGTTCGCGGAAATGGTGTAATACGGCATGACGGCCGAGGCTTTGCCCGTCTTCCCGGACAGCTTGAAGGCGCCTTCCGTAAACGGAATCAGATGCTCGCCGAAATTATTCCCGGGATAGACCGCATACTTGCCGCAGCCGAAATGGGCGTCTCTGCCGCCTTCACCGGATCCGCCCCCCGGCCAATGCTTCACCATGGCGTTGACGCTGTCATAGCCCCAGCCTTCCTGAATTTCGCGTTTTCCCTCCGAAGTCTGGAAGCCGTCGACGTACGCCCGGGCCATATCGGCCGCCAGCGCCGAATCTTCCCCGAACGTTCCGTTGAAGCGGAACCAGCGCGGGTCGGTGGCGATATCGATCTGCGGGGACAACGCCGTCGACAACCCCAATGCGCGGTATTCCTTCGAGGCGATCTCCCCGAATTTCCGCGTCACCTCCGGGTCAAAGGTCGCCGCCAGGCCCAAGGTTTCCGGCCACATGGAGATGGCGCCGCCGGAGCCTGCGTTAAACTCCGAACTGGAGTCGGAGCCGTGCCGCGGATCTGAGCTGTTGTTGGCCGGGATGCCGAGGTCGTGTCCTTCGGCAAACGCCTGCACCCGATTATTCCACTTGGCGGCGGTCTCCGGGCTCTCCACAGTGGTAACCAGGATATGCCGCACGTGATCCTGTGCCAGAAAATGAAGCTGTTCATCGGTCAGCTCCCATGGCTTGACGCCGCTCTCTTCAAAGGATTTGCCTCCGTAGGTTGCGGAGAACCAGCCTCCGCTCGCCGCAGGCACCGCTTGATGCCGGCTGTACAGCATCAGACCGGCAATTTGCTCGGTCGTCATCTTGGACGCCAGATCTTTGGCCCGCTCTACAGGCGACAGCCTCCAATCCTCATAAGGATCCAGTTGGCCGTCCCTGCTCAGGTCCTTGAAATAAAGGCCGTCCTGTTCCAGGATCTTTACGCCTGAGGCAGCCGAATAGCCCAGCGTCGGCCCATCGGGATTGTCACATAACGAATTTCTCTATATTTAGCGCAGCTTTTGATTCGACATGTTCTCTTTCCTCCACTCCATCGATCATGATGATCGGGGTATCCGGATTTTGCGGAAGCTTAAAGTTCGGATTATGCTGGATATAGACCGGTAAAGCCGATCCGGGTTCGCTTCGTTCAGCCAGCTGTACGGAGCAGACGCCGTACCGCTCTCTTCCGCGGTTTTCGTAGCGGACGGCCCGGACCGTTACATGCACCTCGTCCGGCGACGCCTTCAGGCTGCTGGCGATCGAATACAGACGGGCCGGAATTTTGCGCAAAATGGCTACGAATTCTCTGGCCGGGATGCCCTTCAGGGAATAATCCTGCACCAGATCGAGCAAATCGCGTTCCTCGATGTAGGCTCTCAGCTCATCATGACCCGATGCGAGCAGTTCGTTCAAAGAACCGTTAGAAATGAGCGCGGCTGTCTTTTCCAGCAAAGGCTTGGTGAGCACCGTGATTTCATAATGGTGGAGCAGCGCTTCGCGCAGCGTAGCCTCATCGCCGTTTTTGTTAACCGGTACAGATTCTTCACCGGACCAGCCCATCGCCTCGATCAATTCATCGACAAGCCGCGGATGGTTTTCCGGGTAGATGCCCAGACTGTCTCCGGGTTCATACTCCAGATTCGATCCCTCCAGCGAAATTTCCAAATGCCGGGTTTCGCGGTCGGAACCGCGGCCGTTCAGGTTGATATTCTCCAGAACCTCGGCCTGGAACGGATTGGTTCTGGAATATTCCGATTCCGCGGATGCGAGCAGCGAATCTGCCGTGACAGGCACGGCCTGCGGTGCAGCTCCGGCTCCTGCTCCGGCAAGCTCGGCAAACGCACTGGCCACGCTGTTGATCCATTCCGCCGCCGGCTCGTCGAAGTCCACGTCGCAATCGACACGCGGAACGAGCCGCTTGCCGCCCAGTTCTTCCAGCCGCTTGTCAAAATCCTTGCCTGTCTGACAGAAGAACTCATAGGAGGTGTCTCCAAGCGCCAGTACAGAGAACGGCATGCCTTCAAGCTGCGGCGCCCGCTTGCTGTGCAGAAATTCATAAAAGGATATAGCGTTGTCCGGCGGATCCCCTTCGCCATGCGTGCTGACCAGAATCAGCAGGTTTTCCACCTTTTTCAATCCGTTCGGTTTAAAATCGCTCATCGAAGAAAGCTTGACCTCAAAGCCCTGATCCTGCAGTCTCTTGGTCACCTTCTTGGCCAACGCCCCGCAATTGCCGGTCTGCGACCCGTACAGGACGGTAACCTCTTTCGGCGCAGCCGGTGCCGTGCTTACCGGAGACGCAGCCGGCGCATTTGCGGCAGCCGCAATAGGGGCGGTTCCCAGCACAGCGCTACCCGTTACGGCGGCCGCTGCGATATATCCGCTCAACCAGATGCGCTGGGCATCGGTTAATGTGGGCAGCAGACGGTTGAGCAGCTCGACCTGCTCTTGGTTAAAAGGGCTGTTCGTTACTTGAAGTTCCAACAAATATCCACCTCGCGTAGCATGCATTAGTGATAATTCCTAGTAGATTACTCATATTTTCTCTCTTGAACCTATCACAGCAGGGGGGAACGGTCAATTAGAATGATCTTATAGGTTTTATCAGCTTTGCTGATAAAGTGGCTTCGTGCCGATTATTCCTCTTGAAACCGCTGTTAGATGATAAAAAAGGCCCGACCGTAAAACAAGCCGGGCCCTCCAAACGAAGGAATAAAATTCAATTTACATATGACAAATTTTCTCGCGGATCAGATCCGTTACCAGCCGATCCGGAGACCGGTCTCCCCGCCCAACCTTCATCCGGTTGCACAGCACTGCCACGGCAAGGCCGTTCGACGGATCGGCGTATCCGATCATGCCGCCCAATCCGGCATAACCGAAAGCCGCCCAGCCGCCGCCCATGGCATCACCGTCTTGGCTAAGCGAGTAGCCCAGCCCCAACCGAACGGGAGCGAGCGCAACTTCGTCGATCCCTTCAAATTGCAGCTGTGCTGCCTCGGTTATGGTGGCCGGCTTGAGCAGGCGTCTGCCATCCACGCCCTCGCCAATCAGTGAAGCATACATGCGCGCCAACGCCTGAGCATTTGCGACGGCATTGACGGCTGGTACGGCTGCCGAATGGAAGCAAGCCGAGTTCCACTCCGGATTGGCAACCGGAACCAGGGCCGGAGGCAGCACCCGCTTGAACAGCATGTCATCGGGCATGGAAGCAATAGGTACGGCTTCGCCGCTAATTTCGGCGATCCGGGTTTCCGCTTCCGCTGGGGCCCCTAAATACAGATCCCTCTCCATTCCTAATGGCTTGCAGATCTCGTCCTGAATGATCTGGCCAATCGCTCGGCCATCCGCTCTGGCGGCCGTTTCCCCTAGAATCCACCCAAAGGTCATGCCGTGATAACCTGCCTTGGTGCCAGGTTCCCAGATAGGTTGTAACTGTTCCATCTCGTGCACCATCGCTTGCCAGTTGGTAACCAGCTCCATATCCGCGTGCGCAGGCATCAAAGGAACTCCTGCCGTATGAGTCAGGACCTGGCGGAGCGTAATCCGTTCCTTCCCATTCGCCCCGAACTCGGGCCAGTAATGAGAAATCCGCTCATCATACGCCAGCTTGCCCTGCTCGGCGAGAATATGAATCGCCGTGGAAATCACACCTTTGGAGCAGGACTGCATCACGAAGAGCGTATCCGGATGGACGGGGTTTTGTCCTAAGGCATCGGCGCTGCCTGAAAAAGCATTCACCACCAGTTCACCGTGCCAGTAGGCTGCGGCTTGGAATCCTGCACCGATATCGTCTTTCGCAAGTTCATCCAGCAGCCGCTGGACCTGTGTTTGAAGATTGATGAAATGCTGACGTTTGTTTATCCATGGATTGGTCAATGCATTCAACTCCCTTATTATTTAAAATGAAAAAATAAGGTGCAAAGCCCATCCAATAAAACGTCCTGAGGGCGAACTGTTAAACTGATCGTCCGCCCATGCAAAGGTTCGCCCTATGAATAGGCTTTGCATGAGCCGCTTGGCATACTGGCAAATTGATTTGCCATCGAGATCGACCGCCTTTCTGCTTGGAATTGTAGCAGAGAACTCCGGCCGCCTCAACGCCAAAATTAAATATAGCCAAACTTTATAAAGACACGGAAAACATAAACTTGAGTCTAATCAAGCAGCTATTGAGGGGTGCCACTGCGCCAACGGACGTTCGGCGTTGAAGGTCCGAAAAAAAGCCCGCTTCATCAGCGGGCGATCCTTAGCTATTGTGCACTTTTCGTGATATTTATTCTTTTCGCGGGAGGGAATCTACTATTTATATTTGTCGAGGATTCCTCTCAACGCTTCATTGCTTCAACGCTTCCGGTATTTCCGCGTTCGCTCGTCTTCGATAACGCCAACCCAATTCAAGCCAAAGCCAAAATCGTACGTGTTGCCATCAGAGTCCACATGGCATTCCATATCATGAGCCACATCCTCCAGCTGCTCCTCAACCGTCTTCATATGGGCCGGCATCTGCATCGGCAGCAGTCCCGAAGGCTC
>NZ_PCZT01000009.1:1300625-1307363 GCF_002968895.1 Paenibacillus sp. AR247
GTTTCAGCCGCTCCAGGCTGCCCTCCATCGCTTCTTCGGCAAACGCAGCCGTTTCGGGAATGGCCATCAGCTCGTAGAACTTGGTGTTGCGCCCCACTTTGCGGAATGGAATCCCAGTCGATTCCAAGCTCAGGGTGACGGACAGGGGCGTATCCGCCGATGATGGACCTGCAACGATGTCGTAAGCGCCGGATTCGGCGAACCAGTCATGAATATTGGTATTGAAGTAGGCAAAAGCCCTTTGATTCAGCACAAAATGGACCGTCTTCGCTTCACCCGGCTGCAGATGAACCTTGGCAAACCCCTTCAGCTCCTTGACCGGTCTGACGACATGGCTCTCCAGCGGCTTGACGTACAGCTGCACGATTTCCTTGCCGGCAACCGCACCGGTGTTGCGAATGGTAACAGACACGTTGACGGTGTCGATATCCTTCATAGACGTTCGGTCAGCCCGGATATCCTCATAAGCAAAGGTTGTGTAACTAAGACCGTAACCGAATGGGAAAAGCGGCTCCTCTTTTTTCGCTTCATAATACCGGTAGCCTACGAACAAGCCTTCCCCGTACGTCACTTCGCTCATGCCCCCCGGGAAATTTAGGAACGCCGGCGTCTGTTCCAGCCGAACGGGAAACGTCTCCGCCAGCTTGCCGCTGGGGTTCACCTTCCCGTACAGCACGTCGGCCGCTGCGCTTCCCGTCGCCTGCCCGCCCAGATAGCCTTCCAGCACCGCTTGGACACGCGGAAGCCAAGGCATCGTCACCGGCGATCCGTTGGATAGCACGACAACCGTGTTGGGCTGCGCCGCCGCGACCGCCTCGATCAGGCGGATGTGCGAGGAAGGCATATCCAGCCGTGTGCGGTCGACGCCTTCGGATTCGAACGAATCCGGCAGGCCGGCGAAGATGACGGCCACGTCTTTGCTTTGCGCCAGCTTCACGGCTTCCTCGATCAAGCTGTCGTCGGCCTCGCCGCCTTTGAGCAGATAGCCCGGGGCAAACGCACAGTCAGCAGACATTCCCGCAATTGCATCAAACGGAGCGTCCATCCGGGTCGGAGTAATGTGCGAGCTGCCGCCGCCCTGGTATCGCGGATGCTTGGCGAATGCGCCAATGACGGCGACCGATTGCTCCGGCTTCAGCGGGAGCAGGCCTCCCTCATTCTTTAAGAGAACCATACAGTCCGCGGCCGCCAGCCGGGCAAGTTGGTGATGGGCTTCCGCATCGTAGGTGAAGCCTTCCTTTTACCGTCGTATCCTTTAAATATGACAGTGAGCAGACGGCGAACGGCCTCATCCAGCACGGCCTCATCCAGTTCTCCGGATCGAACGGCCTCTACGATCATCATGTCATGCTCCGGACCAACATAAGGCATTTCCAGCTCCAGTCCGGCCTTTAGTCCTTTCACCCGTTCGTTGATGGCGCCCCAATCGGTCATGACCAGTCCGCCGTGGCCCCATCTTTGCTTCAGCACCTGGTTCAGAAGATAATCGTTCTCCGAGCAGTAATCGCCGTTCACTTGGTTATAGGCGCACATCACGGTCCAGGCATCACCCTCGATGACCGGACCCTCAAAGCTGCGCAGATAAATTTCGTTCAGTGTCCGCTCGTCGACCACGGCGTTAATCGAGTTGCGCAGCGTCTCCTGATTGTTGGCTGCAAAATGCTTCACCGACGTTCCAACGCCTTGGCCTTGGACGCCTTTCACATGGCTCGCGCCCATTTCCGAGGACAGGTACGGATCTTCCGAGAAATATTCGAAGTTTCTGCCGCATAGCGGTGACCGCTTAATATTGACCGCAGGCCCGAGGATAATCTGCACGTCCTCCTGCTGGCACTCCTCGCCGATCGCGGCGCCGACCTCCCGGATCAGCTCGCGGTCCCAGGAAGAGGCCAGACCCGCTCCGCTCGGGAAGCAGGTGGCCGGTACCGTCTTGCTCGACATGTCCCCGGGGTTGGCCTGCTTGCGCAGGCCGTGCGGACCGTCCGTCATCACAATGGGCGGAATGCCGAGACGCTCAACCGGTTTGGTCTGCCACATATTCAGCCCCGAGCATAAGCTGGCTTTTTCTTCTAAGGTCATTTGAGAGATGATGTCTGTCAGATTTCGTTTCATGATACGCTTCTCCCCATTTCCAGATTGGTTGGATTACTTTCACCAGCGTGCTCCCCGATTCAGGCAGCGGCTTGAGCGCGGCCACCCCGGCACGACGCAGACCGCAAGCACGATATAGAAGAAGGACCAGCCGCCGATGTTCAGCAGCAGCGGTGCGATGGCCGGCACGATCGATTGCGGCAGCGCGTTGGCTACGGGCCGCGTCTTCCTGTTCGGAAGGATTCGCGAAACCAGTGCCATATCAACCGCCGTGAAACAGCCGAACCCGAGTCCCATCACGGCGGATGCTACGATAAATGCCGTGTTATGCGCGATAAAGGCATAGATGAGAATGGCTGCGATAATAATGAGTGCCGAGATATACAGGAACGGCTTTTGCTTGCGGAACTTATCGGATAAGACGCCGCCGAAAATACTCGTGATCGCCATCGCCACCATGGACACGATGTTGATGGTAGCCACGGCTGCGGTTGCAGCGCTTTCACTATAGCCCATGCGGTTAACCAGCATAACGGTCAGGTACAAGCTGCTGCAGTACCCCATCATTAACAGAAACTTGGATACGACCGCCCAGCTGAACGCCGGAAATTTTCGCGGATTTGGATATACTCTGCTCAACTTTTCGCCAAGCGTCATCTTTTCCTGCGCCATGTGTTCGATCTGTACTTTTCCGTCCTGGATAATAAACAGGCTGATGATAGGCCCCACGATCCCGATGGCCGCAAGCAGGCTCCATTTCGTCGTCGAGGAGGCGTCCGTCATGGCCGTCATCAGCACCATGCCCAGCGCCATAGCTACCGGTAACACGGTACCCAGCAGCCCGGAGATCGTTCCCTGCTTCTCTTCCTTCACCTGATCAGGAATCAGCGCTGTGTACGCGGCCATGCCGAAGTTGAAGAACAATTGGGCGATCGCCCAGCCGATGATGATCTGCCAGATCTGCGTGGACATTCCGACCCACAGCAGGGCGGCACAGCCAAACAGCGGGCCGAGCAGAATCCATGTGCGCCGGCGGCCGAAGGAGATGTTGGTCCGGTCGCTGATCGCTCCGCCTAGCGGGTTGCCGATTAAGGCAAAGAAGGCGCCAATCCCGGATACCAAGCCGTAGGAGGAGGTATAGCCGTTCGGATCGATTTCGACCATTTTAAAAGTTAATAGAAGCGTTGCAGGTGTCATGAGAGCCAGCATCATGCAGGCATATCCGAACATGATACCGAAAGTGAGCCGTTTGAATGGCGTGATCGTTTGACCGATAATTTTTGCTTTAGCCATATGGGTTGACCTCCTCATTGATTGAAAACGTTTACAAACCAATTATAAAACAAACCGCCCAGCTCAGGAGAGGCGGCGGTTTGCAGTCTTTTATGGCCATTTTTAATTCATTTGTAAGCGTTTCACTTCACACAGCGAAAATTCAGGTTAAAAATTGACACAACACCCGCGTCAAATGACCGGAATCAGCTCGACGAGCTCGACTGCGTGCGGTTCCAGGGTAAAGGTACAGGTCATATGGCGGTTCTCCACATCGACGTGGGTGATATGGCGACCGGGCTCTGATCTCTGCTTGATGTAATGCAGATCCTCCCCGGTCATGATAGACGGTGCACCCATTTCCACCCATACGTCAAAGCTGCTCCCGCTCGACCGGTTCAAGGATCGGCGGACGATTGTATACCTGCCGCTGTCTATTCCATCCAGCTGGAATTCCAGCTTGACGGTTCTCTCGTTTTTGAACCCGCTGTACCGGCTGGTCGGAGTTACGAACGAAGTATCCCCCAGGGCATACAGGTCATCGAAGTGGCAGTAATTGTAGCACAGAATCTGATAGGCATTCGCGCTCTTCGTCACAATATAGCCTTCGCCGCGTTCAATAAGCTGATCCCCCAGCTTGGCCAGCAGCTCGTAGGCATACATAGCCGGCTTCGGAATCCCGTATTGGGCGATCAGTCCCAGCCCACCGTGGAACAACGCAGGGGATGCCGACGTTTCTTCGATATTGTCGCTGAGCACCCAGTAGCCGAAGCCCTGAATCCGGTCGAGATTATCGATCAAATTTTTCGCAATGTATGCCGCCTTGTACAGCGTATCGTTGGTCAGTTCCCTGTGAAATGCCGTGGAATTGAATTCCGTCAGGTATATCTCGCGGTCCGACAGGCCTTCCTTTTCAAGAAGCTGCTTCTCCCGGGTCAGCATGTCCCGTAAATAATCCGGGTTCGGCGAAATGCCCCGGAACTCCTCCAGCAGGATGCGGTACGGCTCCAGTTTGCGAAGCTCGCTTTGTTCCTCATCCGGCTCGAAGAAGCCCTCGAGATTTTCATGCGGATAAAAATGGCACGGGATAAAGTCAGGCAGGCATTCCCGCTCCCGGCAAAAGGCAAAAAACCGCTCGCTGAACAAGTTGGAGCGAAGCGTTATAATCCGCCCTGGCGCCCCGATCAGCAGATTCCGCGAAATGTTCTTCATCGTATGGAAAGTTCGGGAATACAACTCGAAGTACTCTTCATCCGTTCCCGGCCAGTACACCTCGAGCTCCGGCTCGTTCCAAAATTCGAACATCCAGCTCTCGACCTCCGCCGGACCGTACCGGTTCATGCAGTGCCGGATAAAGCGGTCAATGAGCTCGCACCAGGTGTCGAGTGACTTTGGCGGGCTTGTATAGCTTCTGCGAAAATGAGCCCTTTNTCCGGATCGGCCGCGAGCGCGGACGGCATAAACCCGAGCTCCACAAACGGCTTCAGATGAATGGAGAGCAGAAAATCAAATAATTGGTCGACGAGCCGGAAATTGTAGGCGGGCTGCCCGTCCTCCCTCTCGTTGTAAACCATCATGCCGTCATCAAAAATGCCGTGAAAACGCAAAAAGCGAAATGGGCACCGCTCCTGAACGTAACGGAGCTGCCGCTGAACGTCGGCATGAAGTCCTTCCTTGGCTTTGCCGATCGTTGATCAAGTTTTTCCACGTATGCGATATCGCCTGCGTCCTCACGGCCGCATCCACCTGGCGGGTGAGCGTTTCCAACGAATGCACCTCCCTGTCGCCCGGCGATGCGCCCCGCTCCAGATATTGATTGATAATCCCAAGAGCGCTGGATTGATTGAACTCCATATAATTCGAAGTCGATTTTTCCTTCTTCTTTCCCGGCTCCGGCCGGTATTGTTTCCGATACTCGTTCGGCGTCACATGGTATCTGTTCTTAAACGCGGAATAGAACGACTTGGCGTTCGGAAAACCGTGAAACATGGCCAAGTCGGCGATGGGGATTTCCTCTTGGCGCAGCAGATCCTCGACGGCATTTTTTAACCGAATGCTGGTCAGATAAGCCTGAAAATTCAGTCCGATATTTTCGCTGAAAAATTTCGATAAATAAGGCACGGACAGAAACTCCCGGTCTGCGATGGACTGAAGGGTGATGGGCTCGCGGTAATGGTTATCGATATACGTAATAATCCGCAGCATCCGGTCCATGTACCGCTCACTGATACCGCCTTCGGACAGCGGAACCTTGAACTGCTTGACCAGGATGGAAAGAATGCCAAGCATCGCGGCCTGCATCTCCAGTTCGTACGTCTCTGTCTGCTTGTATTTGAGCTGGACCATCTCGGCAAGCAGCCGGCGCAGCCGGGAAACGGCATCGCGGGATTCTGGCCCGGCCTTACTGGCCTGAAATGCAAAGGAAAAGCCCTCAAAACCTGCAATATGCTCTTTCAAATAAGCGGTTGGAATTTGGTAGGTGGCAATAATGTTCATGTCCAGGCCAATGACCTCATGGACATGATGCTGGTTAATCAGCAGCACATCCCCTTCCTTGAGCGTATGGCTGACCGTGTCGATCGAAACCTCAAGCGTTCCCCGCAGCACAAAAATGATCTCAACGCTGTTATGCCAGTGGCTGGGCACGTAATTCACACTATGCAGGGATACGTCAAACGGAAGGCTGTCATCGATCTCGAGCAGCTCAAAAACTGAATTCGCCATACTTGCGCGGCCTCCTTAACGCATCATTAGACCTAATTATAGCAGATGAAGTTAGTTCATAAGTAACGCTTGGTTTCTGACTATGGCAGATGGGTTGTCAAAAGGCCTTGCTGACGGATGCCGATACGATAATTTTCTCTTCCTCTGCTGTATAAATTTGTTAATTCTCCCGGTCCACAGCAACTTTTATCCCTTTATACCGTCTGGAATATGTATCCAGATATACAAGAAAGGGTTGAGATTTCTGATGAACCACAAATTTACGTTGTTTGCCGTGTGTGCGATACTGTGCGGATCGCTCAGCGCCTGTGCCGATTCTTCGGATTCAAATCACGTTACTACAGGGTCTGCGCCAAGTAGCTCCAGCACTTCCGGGCAGCAGCCTTCCGCCGATTCGGCCGGTCAATCCGGGACGAACGGTTCCCTGCAAGCGGCCGTAATTCCCAAAGGAGGCGGGAAGATCGCCGCGGAAAAAGCGCTGTATGAAATCTATTCCAGGACAGACATTGGCGATGAGGAGAAAGTGGCTCAAATGATGCGGCAAATTGCAGGGATCAATTGGACGACGTATAACCGGATCAGCGGCCATCAGTCGCTTGAAACCGTTGAGTATCTCTATAATCACGCAGATATGATCGCAGTCGGAGATTA
>NZ_PCZT01000009.1:1307463-1314965 GCF_002968895.1 Paenibacillus sp. AR247
GGATGGCGCGCTTACCGAGAGTTATGACGCTATTCTGGCCGAGCTGTACACGCGGGAACCATCCAAGTTCATCGAAGCACTCGCAGGATTGGAAACTCCATCTCAAATTGAGTCCGTAGTATCCCATCTGGCTTATGGTCTAAGTGATCAGAATACCGCTCAGGTTAAAGGGAAACTGGAACAGTTGAAGCAAACAGGCGATTTGTCTGTGGCCGAGCAAAGCGTAGCGGATCAATTGCTTGATCGGTTGGATCATCCATACTAAAAAAGGCCGTATTCCCAAGTAGAAACCGGGAATATGGCCCGTGGCACGGATACGATGTACGATTTTATACATGCTGAGCTTGGTTCTACAACGAGCATCGTTCCCATCAAAACTCCTCATCGATCAGATCCGCATTCACTGCCATGGCGGCTTTGCTCCCCTGACCTGCGGCAATGATCAGCTGCGAAGGCCCGAAACGGGCGGTATCGCCAGCAGCGTACACACCCTTTACGCTCGTTCTACCCAGTTCATCCACGGCAATGCCGCCCGCTCCATCGGGCCGGCAGCCCAGCTGCGCCGCGAAGGGAGCCTTCTGCGACCAATGGGGTACGATAAAGCCTCCGGCTCGCGGTACGTATGCACCGCTGTGAAATACAACTTCCGTTAACTGCCCCCCGTCTCCCCTGAACGAATGAATCGGCTCCTCCACAACATGCAACCCCTTGACCTGGAGCCTTTCCTTTTCCCCGGACGTCAGAACAGGCTTGCCGTTTGTCAGGACGATTATATCCCGACTCCAATGGTGCACCGTCTTGACGAAGTGATACAGTCCCGGCTGCTCCGACAGCACAAACAATGGCCGGTCCTGCAGCTCATAGCCGTCGCAATAAACGCAATTAAAGATGCTTTTTCCATACAGCGGCTCTAGGCCGGGAATGCGGGGCAGCGTTTCGTGCAGCCCGGTAGCCAGAATCAGCGTTCTGGCCCACACTTCTTCCCGCATCGAAGTGATAACGCGGAAAGCACCACGGGCCGGATGCACCTCCAGAGCCGTTGCCATGAACCGGCGAACGGTAGGATACCTCCCGATCTCCTCATATGCCAAGCTTCGGAATTGTTCGGGGCTGACGCCGTCCCGCGTCAGATAGCCATGCGATACCCGTGTGACCCGGTTTCGCGGCTGGTCATTATCGATCAGCGCCGCCGTCCTGCGGGAGCGCCCCAGCACCAATGCGGCATTCAGTCCGGCGGGTCCTCCGCCGATGATCGCGCAGTCCCATATCATCTTAAGCGAATCGCTCCTTGCCGATGATGACCGCCGTCGCGCTGGCCGATGCGTAAGTAACGACCGTGACCAGCTGAAAAATCGTGTTCGCCACGCTGTTGGCGGCGATCGCCGCCTCGCCCATATGCCCCAGGATGGCGGTCTGGGCACCCATCGATACGGCCCACAGCAGGTTGGCCATCAGCACAGGTGATCCGATCCGCAGATACTGCTTAAACAGAGACTTGTCGATGCTGTAAAAATCTTTCAGCTTAAAGCGGATCCGCTGATCGAACTTCTTCACGAAGGTGAGGACGATCACGCATTCGATCACCCTTGCGGTCAGTGTAGCGATGGCCGAACCGCTCACCCCAAGGCGCGGGAAGCCCAGGTGGCCATAAATCAGGAGGTAATTCAGGCACACATTAATGATCAAAGTGGACAGCGAAACGAGAAAGCCGATCCGCACGACCTCGACGCTGCGGAGCGCCGCCAGCAAAATGTTGGTCACCGCAAAAAATATGTACGAAAAACAGATAATCTTTAAATACTTCGCCCCTTCCGCGATCACATTCTGCTCGTTCGTAAACAGCGACAGGCAGCCGTGCGGGAAGAAAAAAACGATCGCCCACATGATCACGCTTACAGCCAGGGCGATCCGCATCCCGATGCTGGAGGCCCGTTTGATGGCGTCTATATTTTTGGCTCCCCAATTTCGAGAGGACAGGATGACCAGCCCTTCGGCCGCGCCCATGACTAGCATATGCAAAATAAACTGGATCTGGTTGGCCAGCGCAACCCCGGACAGCGCGGATTCACTGTATCCTCCAAGCAGCAGATTATCGGACAAATTGACGCCAAGCGTAATGATATTTTGCAGTCCGATCAGCACGGTTAACCGGATAAACATGCTGTAAAACGACCGTTCACGCACCCATATTCCCATGACTTCTCCTTCTTCGATATGTCGTGTAATAAGCTGATTATATTCTCAGCCAAAAGGAGCGCACAAGGCAGGAAAACGGTGGAAATGTACGGGAAAACCATGCCCGGTATCCTCCCAGCCCGCCATTCCCCCTGATTGCTCACAATACCGCACGTCTACACCGTTCTGCACGAATGACCAAAGCGGGCTCCCACAGAGCCCGCCTTCCATCGGTTTTTCTTTCCGGATTATGCTTGTACTTAACTTACCTGCTTAGCGTCTTCCGGCTCTATGCGGTTCCAGTCCACCCTGTTTTTCTTGCGGAGCGACCAGGTAAGCAGCACGATGATGCCGATGACGACCGAGCCGATATTGATCAGGTATGCGCCGAGCGGAGAGTTGTACTGCACCTCGATTTTCATAGATCAAAGCCATTCTGCTAGAATCGTTACTCCGATCACTGGCAAACAACGCCTCGGTTCCGGCCGGCAAGTGACAGATGTCTGAAGTTTTGAACTTTTTGATGCGCGGCCGGCTTGACAGTTAGAATGAAGAACTGGAAACTAGTGGTATAAAAGATTAAATTGTAGGGATCCTATTTGGGGATTCTTATGGAGGAGGGTATCATTATGGAGCTTCAGCTATCTGGACAAACCGCGCTAGTCACCGGTTCCACTTCCGGCATCGGCAAGGCTATCGCGTCTTCCCTGGCTGCAGAAGGGGCCAAGGTTCTGATTAACGGCCGCCGTGAAGACAAGGTCCACGAAACGATCGAAGAAATACCGGGGGCGGCATACCGGAGCCGAACTCGTTCCCGCTAGTCGCCGATCTGGGAACGGAACAAGGCTGCCTCACCATGATGGAACAGCATCCGGATGTCGATATCGTGGTGAACAATCTGGGCATTTTTAGAACCTGCCGAATTTTTCGATATCCCGGATGAGGAATGGTTCCGCTTCTTTGAGGTCAACATTATGAGCGGTGTCCGCTTGAGCCGGCATTATCTGAAACGCATGATGCAGCAGGACCGCGGAAGAATTATTTTCATTGCCAGCGAAGCCGCCGTTATGCCGTCGCAGGAGATGGCGCATTACAGCGCCACCAAGACGATGCAGCTGTCGATCTCCCGCAGCCTGGCCGAGCTGACCAAGGGCACGAACGTGACGGTTAATACCGTGATGCCCGGCTCCACCCTGACACAGGGGGTTGAGACAATGCTCGATACCCTGTATCCGGGGGAATCGTTAACGATCGGGGAGGCTGAGCAGCGCTTCATGCGGGAAAACCGGCCGACCTCGATCATTCAGCGGTTGATCCGGCCGGAGGAAATTGCTCACCTCGTTACGTTTATCAGCAGTCCTCTCTCCTCTGCGATCAACGGGGCCGCGCTGCGGATCGACGGCGGGTTAGTTCGGAGCGTATTTTAGTGTGTACCGTCAACCGCAAAAAAAGTGCCGTTATCCCTTTCAAAGGGAGACGGCACTTTTCATTATGATACTGCTGCCCACGCCCAATCTTAATGGGAGCAGCAGTCATTTTATTCAGGGAGGACAATGCCAAAATACTGCCTGAACGCATCCCGCTTCTCTTCCGGTGTCCGGGGAGTGAGAATGCGCACCTCCTTGCCGGCAAAGATTCGGAATTCGTCGCCAGCGACCGTGTTTCGCCCTTCCGGCGTGCGGATAAACACCATCGGACCTTGTCTGAAAATCGATTCCGGAGCATGCTCGCACCAGAATGAGGCCATCACATAATCCCGCGGCAGCTGGGGCTCTTCGGCAAAAGAATAAATGAGCCGCCAATCCTCCCCTTTCCGCTCCATCAGCTGCCAGCCGAAAAACGGATCCCGGTCCAGGCGATAGCATTCGGTTCCCTGCGGCTGTTCCAGATGCTCCTTGATCAGCACAGGCCTGCCGGGGACATTTCCGCCTACCCCGACATCGCATAAATACCGGGCTCCTTCTGCTTCGACCTGAAGCACATGATGCCTGCGCTTCGGGGGCAGGTTATCCTCATCGCGCCAAAATCTGGCGAAATAGTGGGTCACGGGAAATCCCAGTTCGCCCAGCAGCCAGCCAAACAGCGCATTGAGCTCAAAGCAGTATCCGCCGCGTCGGCGCACGACGATTTTGTCGTATAGGTCCGGGATGTCTAGCGATAGCGGCACACCGTTTAAAATATCCAAATTTTCATAGGGTACGCTGTAAATGTGGCAGTGCTGCAGTTCCGCCAGCGTGTCCGCCCCATTGTCCAGCTTGCCTTGGAATCCGATCCGGTCCAGATAAGCCTGAATTTCCGGCGTCTGCAATGGATGGTTAGTCACAACGAGCTACCTCCCTGCTGTTATAGTGCTGCGCATATCCATGCCGCTTCGTGCAAGCATCGGAATATCAGCCATACAGCTAATTTCTATAGCAGAGCTTGGTTCACCTTCTGTTGCTTACGATATTTACTCTGTTTTCCGCTTAAAAAATACGCGGGTCCACCAAAACACTGCATTTCCAACCAGCAAAATCGAAAACTCCCACCCGGTCTTACCCGTTGTGATCATGTTGATGAGCGAAATTCTTTTTACATATTCAATAGAATTCAGGCATCGTTAAATACAAAAAAGCGCAGAACAGGAGCATTAGGGGGTTGACCCTACTCCATATTCTGCGCTGTATCGGTTTAGTACTCTATCATGCCCAGCAGGCACTCCTCTTATACCGCCGTGTATCCCCCGTCGACCAGCAAGCTGGCACCAGTGATGAAGGAAGCATCCTCGCTCGCCAGGAACAGCACGGCTTTGGCGACTTCTTCCGGTTTGCCGAGCCGCCCCATCGGATGAAGGGAAGTCAGATGTGCAGTAATCGCTTCGTCCCTGCCCTGAATGAGCGGCGTGTCGATATATCCCGGACACACCGCATTGATCCGGATGCCCTTAGCGGCATAATCGGCTGCCATAGACTGGGTCAACAGCTTCACCCCGCCCTTGGCGGACGCATAGGCCGTGACACCCGCCTTGCCCACATGGCTGTGAATGGATCCGCAGTTCACGATCGCCCCGCCCGTGCCTTGGGCCAGCATCTGCTGGATCGCATATTTGTCGCTTAAAAATACACCCGTCAGGTTAATGTCGATCGTCCGCTGCCAGCTGTCCGACGATAACCGGTCCGCCGGTCCGTCCTTGGCGATACCCGCGTTGGCGAACAGGATGTCCAGCTTGCCGAACTTGGCGACCGTCTGCTCGACCATTCGCTGCACCTCGGCTTCTTGCGTCACGTCTGTTTTGACAAACAGCGTATCGTATCCCTGTGCATTCAGCTCCTCTGAGAGGGTCTGGCCCCTGTCCGAAAAATCGGCGATAACGACTTTCGCCCCTTCGGAGGCAAACATCCGCACCGTCGCTTCCCCGATGCCGCTGGCGCCGCCGGTAACTATCGCTACTTTGGAATCAAATTTCATGATTGAACACGCTCCTATGAATTCACTTTAATGTACAGACTCTTAGATAGCCGTTGCCCCGCCGTCGATGACAAATTCGGATCCCGTGGAATACGACGACTCGTCCGATGCCAGGAATACCACCAGATTCGCTACTTCCTCCACCGTACCGAAACGGCCCATCGGCGCTACCTTTTTACCCAGTTCGGCTTCGGACATTTGGCTCACCTCGGACGCATAAGCGCCCATGGCGGTGTTGATGTAGGCCGGATGGATCGAGTTCACCCGAACGCCTGCGGCTGCGTATTCGATCGCGGCGTCCTTGGTCATTGTCCGGACCGCACCTTTAGAAGCTCCGTAAGCGATATGGCCGGATGCGCCCGTCAGCCCCGCAATGGAGGATGCGTTAATGACGGAGCCACCCTTTTGTTTGGCCATGAGCGGCATCACGTGCTTCATTCCAAGGAAAACGCCGGTCACGTTGATCGCCATCATCCGGTTCCATTCCGCCAGTTCGATGTCGGCCAGCGGCTTGATGAAATAAATGCCGGCATTGTTGAACAAAATATCGATGCGGCCAAACTGCTGAACCGCGGCATTCGCAATTTCTTTCCATTCGTCCTCATTGCTGACATCATGACGGAATGCTGCAGCTTCGCCGCCGGCCTGTGTGATTTCCGCAGCCGTCTGCTTGGCGCTGTCGAGATCAATATCGGTAACGACGACTTTGGCGCCTTCTTCCGCAAATCGGAGAGCCGTCGTCTTGCCGATCCCGGCGCCTGCGCCTGTAATCAGTGCAACTTTTCCTTCGAGTCTCATCATGAATCCCTTCCTTTCATATCTCACATCATTATGTTAACATGTCTTGAGATTCAGCAAAATTTAAACCTATTGAATTTTGTTTAAGAAAAACTTAAAGATCAAAGGACGATGCTTCATGAATACGGAAAAGCTGGAGTACTTGGTGGAGGTGGCGCGGGCCGGTTCGATTTCCAAAGCGGCCGAGCAGCTTCACGTGACGATTTCAGCGGTCAGCCAAGCCATCACCAGTCTGGAATCGGAGTGGGGGATCAGCATTTTTACCAGGTCCAAATCCGGAGTCACCCTGACTCCCGAAGGCAAAATCATTATCAAAAAAGCGTATGAAACGCTGGAGAAATATGAAGATCTGCTGGAGGCCGCCCGCGGATTTTCGGGTACGGTCAAGGGCCGGCTGCGGGTGGCGACCATACCAAGCCCTATGTCTCTTCTTGAGCGTGTCGTGATCGAATTTAAAAAGAAGTTTCCGGACGTGAAGCTGGAGATCGTGGAAAAAGGCTCGCAGGACATCATTGACGATGTGAACCAGGACAAAAGCGATCTCGGACTCATCATTTTGTTCAAAAACCGGTTGATCGAACGCACCGGCCTAGCCTTCGAACGGCTGCTCCCCGTGCACATGGTCGCCGGCATCAGCAGCGCGTCGCCGCTCGCCCTGAAGTCCGCGGTCGGTCCTGAAGAATTAAGGCAGCAGACCGTCGTCCTCTATAACGACGATTATGTGAAGTGGTATATGGACGACTTTCAGTCACTTTATGGCCCGGTAGACGTGCTCTTCACCACCAATAACCGGGATCTGATCTTCAGGGCATGCATGAATCATGGCGCCGTGACCATCGGGCTCAACTTTTCGTTCATGAACGAGCCGGCCTTCCGCAAGGACAATATCGCGATTCTTGACTTCGATCTGCCGGATCACGGCCCTGTCTACCTCGGCGTCATCCAGCGCAAGGAAAAGACCCATTCGCAGGTGTCCCGCCGTTTTATGGAGTGGTTAAAACATGACTTGGAAGAATTAGGGGCATCCATACAGTCTTAAAAGGGGTTCAACTTTAAAGAAAAAAAACATACACGACATCGCG
>NZ_PCZT01000009.1:1315065-1318735 GCF_002968895.1 Paenibacillus sp. AR247
AGTTGTCGTGTTCATCTTCATGCCTCCTGACCAAATACTACCACAAAGGAATATTTAGAGAAAACGAAAATAAAAACAGCCAAAACAAGGAAATTCCTGCTATGACTGTTTGGGTCCCCAAACAAATCTATACAATGGTAAGGGATTTTCTCGCCTTATTTCAGCGGCTTTTAGCGTGACTGATTCTCCGGCTTCACAAGTGCCTCCTCCGGGGAGGACGCTGCGAACCGGTCCACCCATTCGAAAGGAAGGTGATCGGTAATCAGCTTTCCGTAATATGCGGTCCTTACGATCCCCTCTTCATCGATCAGAAACTCGGCCGGAATGCGGTGGAAATTGGCCCCCTCTTCAGGCGTAAGCGGAAAACCGGCGGCCGCCGCTTCATCTGCCAGTTCATGAACATTCGGCAGCGCTAATGTAGCTTCCGTCTTGGATTTCGACGATTCGACTCCGTACAGGCTATAGATGTCGGCATTCGGATCGGCAATGAGCGAAAAAGGCGCCTGCTGCGCGCCTACATACTTGTGCAGGTTCGCTTCCGGCGATTCAAAAAACGCGATGACTTGAAGCCCATGGCGACGCCAGTCGGGATACCTCTGGATCATTTGATGAACGCGTAAATTGCACATAGCGCATGCCGCATTACGGAAGAACGACAGCAGCACCTTGCGGTCGCGGAATTGGTCCAGCGAAACCGGATCGCCGTGCTGGTTGATCGATTGGAAGAGCGGGGCTTTGTCCCCGGTCATCAGCAGGTTGGTCATGGAAATTCCTCCTCATGGATCTTCTATGCATGAAATGCATGAACCCACTTTAGCAGGAAGCTCCGGATTCCTCTGTGACCAGGTCACCAAACTCCTCTTCCAGCAGCTTACGCTGCAAAATACGGACCGTTCCCCGGCTGGTCTCGATCAACCCTTTCCGCTGAAACCGGGCAAGTGCCCTTGTCACGACCTCGCGAACCGACCCGACCTCTTCGGCCAGCTCCTGATGGGTGATCCGAACCGTCGGCGCTTCCCCGGCCGTCATTCGCAGCAGCGCTCCGGCAAGGCGGTTGTCAAGCGGGAGGGTCTGGCGCTGCTGCGTCCTCTCCACCATGCGGAGCATGCCGTCAAGCAGTCCGCCGAACACCGTAGCGCGAATAGGCTCGTACTCCTGTACCCAACGCATAAAGCTGCTTTTCCGCACAAACAGCACTTCCACTTCGGTCTCGGCAGTCAGCTCACCGGGATACTCGCGCCCGCTTAGACCGCTCAGCACCAGGAGTGAGCAAATTTCTCCCGCTGTCAGCAGGTTGATGACAGTTTCGGAGCCATTTTCGCCGATCACCGTAATCCTCGCGGTTCCACTGAGAAGGAACATACCATATGCCGCCGCATCATCCCGGTGGAATATTCGCGATTTGGCGCTAAATCGACGGATGAACGGCCCGGACTCCCGCCACTCCTCAGGCGAAACCGCCGTCAGGCACGGAAATACCTGGACGGGCTTGTCACTTGATTCATGTGATATGCTCATGCACTTTGTTCCTCCCAAATAGGTCAGCCCGATAATGACTATAGTATAGAAGATATTCGGCAGCAGCAAAAGCATAACACTGCAGCATTCGCAGGGTTAGCTGGCGCAGCGTCGGCTGGCGGCATAAAGATACAAAAAAAAGCCAAGGCTGAAATGCGATGGCTGTTGAATAGATAAAACATGTAGGTTGCGCTGTTGATAGATCACATCGGCCTGTTGGCCAATTTTTTCCCTTTAAGCATCGATCTGAAGATCAGCCTGAGCAGCGGCGGTACGGCGAAAAGATAAACAGGGTCCGGAACAGCTGGTAGCAGGTGACGACCGACAGGTCCCCGTTCACTTCCTTGGCGATCAGTGCCATCTGATCCATGCCGCCTGGCGAAAGGCTGAGAAATGACGTGACTTCCGTTATCGCGTGAAACTTGGTCAGCAGCACGCTGAGCCCGAGGGAGCATGCGATCAGCACGACACCGCTCAATATGGCGAGCAATATGATTTTCACTTTATGCTTCAAATTTTCCGGTTTGAGCAGTAATCCGATATACCCGCCCATCATCAGCTGCGACAGGCTCAGGACCACCGGCGGGAGCGAATGTCCCTCATATCCCGATAAATTGAGCAGGATGGTGCCGATCATCGGCCCCAGCAGAAAGGCTGTCGGAAATTTGATCCGTTTACCCACCAAGGCAAATACGACGCATACCACCGCGAAAAGCCAGATATGCGGAAACAAGGCGGACCAATCGGCCGATGTCGCCGCAGATGCGGCTCCTGATGCATGCGATCCCGAGGGATGGAACAGCGGGCTGAAGATCAAAAGGGGCACACAGAAAATAATCATGATCAGCCGCGACACCTGAAGGAAGGTCACGACCGTCAAATCGATTCCCTCCACTTCCTCCGCCAGCGTGATCATTTGGCTCAGCCCGCCGGGAATGCTGCCCATCAGCACCGTAGGAAACGGGATTCCCGACAGAAAAGCGATCATAAAGGCGATCGCCGCAGCAACGACCAGCAGCAGCGCCGTAAACAGGACCATCGTCGGCAGCTGGTGCCCGATCTGCTTCAGCGTGGACAAGGTGAAAGACAATCCCATCGTATAACCGATGATGATCATTCCCGTATTCCGCACCTGCCCCGGCCAAAAGAAAGAAACGCCTTTAAACAGCTTGGAGCCGATCATGACAAAAACCATGGAGCCCAGCAGCCATGGTATCGGCATATGGATCCATTGGAAGATAAATCCGCCGATGACGGCAAACACGCAGGTCACCAAAAACCGCAGCCATTTGTTGTTCCTCCAACGGCTGTTGTTCAAGCTTGCGGTGTCTGTCATTACAGGCTCTCAGTCAGTTCAGCGATTCGCGCCCCGGCATCCCCTTGGTACAGACCGCCATGATAGCAGATGACATTTTCGATCGGATAGGCTTTGAATTTGGTGATCGACTGCATCGCTTCGTCCATATTCGGCGTCACCGGCGGATTCGGTCCCTGCAGCTCGCCGTTGTTAACGACCATGGCGTCACCGGTAATCAATGTTTTGCTCGGCTCGTGATACAAGCTGATATGCCCTGGAGTATGGCCCGGTGTATAAATGACGGTCAGTCCCCCGCCAAAAGGCAGCTTCTCGCCATCGGCAAGAAGGCGGGTCACATTGGTCACCTTTCCGGAAAAGGTCGTCTCAAAGGCTTCAGCCAGTTGGGCCGGCATCGACTCCAGCAGTCCTTTTTTACGGTCCCCGCTAAATTTGATCATTGGTTTGAGTCCGTCGATGTAAGGCTGGTCTTCCGCATGTGCATATACCTCAACACCCTCGCCCTTAAATTGAGGCAGGCTGCCCACATGGTCGATATCCTGGTGGGTAACAATAATGGAATGAGGGGCGGCAGGGTCGATCCCAGCCTGAGACATGAGCTCCACGATTTTTTCGTAGCAGCCCGGCATCCCCGTGTCTACCAATACATAGGAATCCTTATCCCGGATGACTACAGGATGAATCACCATCTCCCGATCGCCCATGGAAAGGGACAGTTCCAGCATTTCGATCTGATCCGAAATTTTCATACTTCACGCCAAAGCATCTCGCTTTGGCTCACCTCCTGTCAACTTAAATATCCGCATAAAACTCGCTAGTTCATTATATGACTCTTGA
>NZ_PCZT01000009.1:1318835-1323559 GCF_002968895.1 Paenibacillus sp. AR247
TTTGTTGACCCTTAGCGGACATCATGTCAAAATGTGTAGGGGTGGTAAGGATGGAGCAAATCAAAAAGCAGCAGATTATCAATACGGCAATGCGTATTTTTAAGGAAAAAGGATATTTCGCCGCCTCCATGCAGGACATTGCGGAAGCATGCGGCATGGCCAAGGGAAGCATTTATAAAGTGTTTCCTTCGAAAGAGGACCTGTTTACCGGCGTTTTTCACCTTCGTGCACCGGACGATGTTCGAGCAAGCCCGGGAGCTGGATCGCTCGCTGCGGCTGGCGGGGGACCCGCCGAAGGAAATTTTGCGGCGCAAGATCGAGTTTCAGCTTCAATACATGCTGGAAAACCACTTTTTTACGAGCGAGTTCAAAGAGCTGCCGATCACCGCTAACGATAACTTCCAGGTGGAATGGAAAAAAAAGCGCGCCGCGTTTCTAACGTGGCACCGCGACTGCTTCTACGAAGCATACGGCGATTCCATCTCCCCTTATCTTGGGGATATCGTGGCGATCTACCGCGGCATGTCGCGGGAATATTTGTCCCATGCCGTCCAAACGGCCATCGCCTGCCCGATGGGGGAACTGGCCCGGTTTTGCGTAGATCGGATGGACGCGGTCATCCGCGACATGATCGATAAAGAGCCGGTCCCGATTCTCAAGGTGTCGAGCGCCTATTTTAACGACATCAATCCGGTGGACCTTCCGACCCGGCGGGCGAACCTGGGTGAGTTTCTGCAGTATTTTGCCCAAAAGGTCCAAGAGCTGCCCCAGCCGGAGCGGATTCAGAAAGAGCTGCTGGAAGTGATCGACCTGCTTCGGGGGGAGCTGGAACAGGATAAACCGAACGCGACTTTGATCCGGGTGTATACGAACTTTCTGGATTCCGTCGACGAGCTGAGACCTTACGTGAGGCAGCTGGGCCTCATGCTGAATCATGCGGTCAGAACTGCAAAAAGACAGTCCGGATCAGGCATAATGGGCCTGACGGACTGTCTTTTTTGGTTTTATTGATGACAGAGTCATACTGCTGCAGGCCTGACTCCAATGCCTTCCGCTTCCAGGCGTGCCCGAAGCTCCCTGGCAAAGGCCGTGGCATGCTCGCCGTCGCCATGAAGGCAGACCGTGTCAGCCTGAATGCTCACCTCCGCTCCGTCCGCGGAAGTTACCCTGCCTTCCTTCACCATGCGAATCACCTGCCGAACCGCCTGATCGGTGTCCGTGATGAGCGCGTGAGGCAGCCTGTGATGAGCGCGTGAGGCAGCCTGCGGGGCGTCAGCGTGCCGTCGGGCTGATACGTCCGGTCGGCGAATACTTCGCTGGACGTTGTGAGCCCGTACCTTGTCCCCGCAGCCAGCAGCTCGCTGCCTGCCAGGCCGTAGAGAATCAGGGACTCGTCCGTGCGGCAGACAGCTTCGGCGATTGCATCCGCCAGGGGAACGGAGACCGCAGCCATGTTGTACAGGGCGCCATGCGGTTTGACATGATGAAGGCGCCCGCCTTCCTGTTTGGCAATCGCCTGCAGCGCGCCGATTTGGTACGTCACCAAATCCATGGCCTCCTCCGGCGAAATATCCATGTTTCTTCTCCCGAAGCCGGCAAGATCCGGCAAACCGGGATGCGCGCCGATGGCGACCCCGCGGCTTAAAGCCAGCTTCACCGTCTTCCGCATGACGGAGGGATCGCCGGCGTGGTATCCGCAGGCGATGTTGGCGGACGTAATTTCCCCCATCAGCTCTTCGTCGGCCCCGATCCGGTATACGCCGAATCCTTCCCCCATATCGCAGTTCAAGTCAATCCAACCCATCTAGCCATCCGTCCTCCTTTAATTTAAGGGCAATCATCCGTGCAAGCCGCCTTAACCGTATGCCCTGATCCATCCATAATTGTTCCGCTTCCGTCTGACTGATCTCCCTAAAACGGAGGGTTGAACCGGGCGGTGTCTGTGCAACCACCGGCAGGTCCGCACCGGCAACCTGGGCGATCTTCGGATAGCCGCCGAGCGTCTGGCGGTCGGCCATCAGAATGATCGGCTGCCCATCGGACGGTACCTGCACGGTCCCCATCGTCACTCCTTCCGATGTGTATTCCTGCGGTCGGTGAAGCTGCAGCCGCGGACCTTCCAGCCGGTACCCCATCCGGTCCGATTGGGGCGTAATCCGGAAATTATGATCAAGCAGCGCGCGCCGGCTCGCATCGTCGAAATCGCCGAATTGCGGTCCGCGTACGATCCGCACGTAAGGGTGCTCGCTGTAAGCGGGCCTTTCCGAGGCCGGAACCGCCCACCTCACCGCATCAAAAGGCTGCGTTCCCTTTGTGGATGGATGCCGTAACCGGCCTTTGCCGGTCCCTACTGGAATGATGTCCCCTGCCTTCAGCGCCCTTCCCTTCATGCCGCCGATCCCGGCGCGGATATACGTGCTGCGGCTGCCAAGAACCTCGGGCACATCGATGCCTCCTGCAACAGCCAAATACGTCCGGCAGCCTGACTTCGGTCCGGTGAATGTGAGTGTACTGCCCTTTCGGACAAAAACGGGCCTCCACATCGGAACCGGTACACCGTCCATCTGCGGCGAAAAATCCCCTCCGGTCAGGGCTACCCACATCTCCCGCTCCATGCGGACGGACATCCCCGACCAGGTCACCTCGATGAGGGCGTCGCCCTCATCGTTGCCCACCAGCCAATTGGCCGTCCGGTGCGCAAACCGGTCCATGGGGCCGGAGACGATGATCCCATACTTGCCGTAGCCGACTCTTCCCAAGTCCTGGATCGTCGCCATCAGACCGGGTTTTATGACCGTTATGCTCATGACTGCGCCCCCTTGATCCGCTCGTATTCCGCCGCGTCAATCTGACGGAACCGGATATATTCCCCTCCCCGCAGCAGCGCGGGCGGATCCTGATCCGGCCTGAACAGGGAAAGCGGCGTCCGGCCGATGATCTGCCAGCCGCCCGGGGTTTCCACCGGGTAGATTCCCGTCTGCGTCCCCGCGATTCCGACCGACCCGGCCGGAATGGCAAGCCGCGGCGACGGTTTACGCGGCGCGGCGATCCGTTCGTCGAGCCCGCCCAAATAAGGGAACCCGGGAGCAAACCCCACCGCATAGACCAAATAGGCTTGAGCTGTATGGATGCGGACCACATCCTGGGTGGTCAGGTTGTTGATGGATGCGACTTCTTCTAAGTCCGGGCCAAACCCGCCTCCATAGCATACCGGGATGTCAATCACCACCGGCTCCGCTTCGTGCGTTCCCTGGATGTCCGCCATATAAGTTTCCAGAAGGGACTGCACATAATCCATCCGGCCGGTCTCATGCAGCGGTAAATCAAGCTCGAACGGATCATAAAATACGGTCACGCTCGTAAACGCCGGAACACATTCGACAAACCCTGGAAAGGGATTTGCCTCAATGCGGCGGGTCAGCGTCTGAACGCACGCTTCGTCTCGGTTCATGGAATCCCCTCCTTTTGTATGTATAAAGCCTCATCATCTATATGATAGCAGAGTCCATGCGGTATGCATTCGATTTTTTCTACACGGTGGCACTTCTAACTGAAGACTGAAGACCGACCCTTCAATGCAAAAAAGGCGCCTCAGGATCCCTGAGGCGACCTTGTTGAATCTGAATGCAGTACTGCATCTTGCAATGACCACCTTGACCGGGCTACTCAGCTACGACTTCGCCCAGCTTATCCAGCATAATCTTGGTCCCGTGCTCGCGCATCGAGACTGTATCCAGTCCGTCGAGAAACGCACCATGCTCGGTATAAATCAATCTTGTTCCCTGCCCCGACGCCTGGAACTGCACCGACACGACCGAGATGGACATGCGGTTGTCGCCTTGATCCAACGTATACGTATAGACGATCCGCTCGTTCTCTGCGATCTCCTGGTAGACGGCATCAAAGGTAAACACCGGCCCATCCGGAGGCCCGCCGGCATTGACTTCGCGCCCCCCTGCCTTAAACTCGAAGCTGTCCGCTTTCGGAAACCAGGCTGACTTCAGTTCGGGATCGGACCAGGCCGAAAATACCTTCGCCGGCGCTGCTTGATACTTGCGTTCAATAACAAATGTTTCGTGAATGACAGATCGTTCGTTATTCATGGTTATGGCCTCCCTGGATTGTTCCTATTTATTGGATCCGGCTGGTTTTCCCCAAGCGCCTCCCCGAGCCGGTCGAGGCTGCGCTCCATGCTTGTCCGTTTTTCCAAAAAGAACTTTTCCTTGCTCTTCTTCATCACTTCAAGCAGTGCGGTAAACTCATTGACCGTCAATGTTTGGTCATGCTGCAGAAGAGCCGATACGTTCTCCAGCTCCTGCAGGAGCCGCTGCTGCAACCGGATGGTACTTCTCAGGCGGTCCATTTGGATCCGGACAATGTCGAGCGGGCTGAATTCGTTCCCGTCCACGATTTCCTTGACCTCATCCAGCGACAATCCCAGCTCTTTCAGAGACAATATTTGCTGCAATTTGGCCAAATCTTGCCCGTTATAGATCCGGTGACCGGATTCGGTATGCCCGGACGGAGAAAACAAACCGATTTGATCGTAGTACCTTAACGTCCGGATCGTCAGTCCCGTCATGGCTGCCAGCTCCCCGACCTTCCACTGCGTGTTCATAATCATCCCCTTGCTTCGCGAAGACTTGTACCGGTAGCTCTAATATAAAACATTACGTAGCGTAAGGTTCAAGGGATTAGACAAAAAAAAAAAACCGACGGACATC
>NZ_PCZT01000009.1:1323659-1330146 GCF_002968895.1 Paenibacillus sp. AR247
CTAGTACCGCACCATGTCTCGATAAGATACCGTGACCGGGTTGCAGATATGAAACATCCGTCCGACGGTCGCGTCCTGAAGGGCCAAGGCGGTAATGGCTTCTCCTGCGTAATTGATCGGCGTCATATCGACTTCCCAGCGCACATCCGGCGCCTTTTTAAGCAGCAGCATTGCCTTAAGCATGCGGTAAAACGCATTGTTGTCGATGTTATTCTGGAATAAGCCGTTATCCGACCGGCAGGACAAATTGCCTACGCGATACACGGAAGCAGCAAGGCCCTCCCGGCCGGCTTGCACGACGAGCTTCTCGGCAGCCAGCTTGCTGTTGGTATAGACGTTCTCGACGTAAGCTTCGTCATAACCGGAGCCGGCCGTGATCGAAGCCCATTGGCCATTCAGCGCCAAATCTTCCGGAATGCCGAGCGTCGAAATAAAATGGAACCGAACGCCCGGCTTGGATTTGGCCAATGCCAGCAGACGGTTCGTGCTGTCCACGTTGACCCTAGCAAAATAGTCCGCTTCCCCAAAATGCTTGACTTCCGCACCGCAATGGAGGATAGAGTCCAGGCGATCTGCCAGCATGTCCCGAACTTCTTCGCTCAATCCTAAATGCTCCTGTTCCAGATCGCCATGCACGGCGATGACCCGATTGTCCATCAGACGTTTGACTTCATTCCCGAAATATCCGACCATCGTCTGTTCCAGCCGGGCATAAGGCTCCTGCACGCCGGAAGGCCGAACGAGACAATAAATCGAAGCTTTCGATTGGCGAAGCAGCTCGTATAGCAGGTGAGAGCCAAGGTAGCCGGTCGCGCCGGTCAGCAAAATATTCTCCTGCGTGTATACCCGCCCTTCGACAGGATCCTGAGGGTAAAAGCTGAGCGGAAACTCCGCCAAATCCTGCAGCGGAACGTCCTCACCGAATGCCTCCTCGGCTGTGGACGCTTCATGGGCCAGCACTTCGATCCGGCCGGCCAATGCGGCAATCGTCGGGTAGACGAAAAAATCGTTGATCTTCAGCTGCGGATAATTCGGCTTGAGCAGCACCAGGATCTCCAATATTTTCAAAGAGTAGCCGCCGATTTCAAAGAAATCGTCGTGGATGCCGATTCTCGTCTGGCCAAGCGCTTTCTCCCAGGCAGCGGCCACTTCCTTTTGAATGGCCGTGACCGGGGCTTCATACGGCGAATCGTCCTCTTCCGGCACGATCTCGAAGGCCGCCAGCTTTTTGCGGTCGATTTTCCCTGTCGGTGACAGCGGCATTTGATCCACGAAGCACATATATTTGGGAACCATGTAGCCGGGCACCTTTTGGCCTAAAAATTGGGCGAGGTCCTTGGAAGCAACCGGCAGACCGTCATTTGACGTATAAAAGGCAGCGAGCACTTTGGTTCCGTCCGCTTCGGTTCTTGGAATGACAGCGATATCTTTGACGGCCTCATGCTTTGCCAGATTGTCCTCGATCTCTCCGATCTCGATCCGGAAGCCCCGGATTTTTACCTGGGCATCCTTTCTCCCCCGATACTCCACCAGTCCGCTCGGAAGAAGGCGGACCATATCGCCCGAACGGTAAAATTTCTTGCCCGACTCCGGCGTAATCGGATCGGTGATGAAGGCTTCCTTCGTTTTTTCGGGCTGGTTCAAATACCCCTTGCCCACGCCGACGGAGCTGATCAGGAGCTCGCCGGTAACTCCGATCGGGCACAGCTCGTCGTGCTCGCTGACGATGTACAATTCATAATTGCTCAGCGGCGTTCCGATACATACTGTCGTCAGATCGTCCGAAACCGGATAATCGACGATATGGGAGGTTGCCACCGCCGTAATCTCGGTAGGACCGTAAAGATTGACGATCGGAACCTGCAGCTTTTTCTGCAGCATGCGTACGGCCTCTCCCGACAACGCCTCGCCACCGACGATGATGCTCTTGATGTTCCCGTATTTGGGCGCATCCTCTTCAGGCAAATGAGCGGCAAGCTGGTTGAAGAAAACGGTCGGCAGAATTGCTACGCGCGTCGCCTGCTGGTCCACCACCGCCGCGGTGAAGGCGTCGATGGAGAAACGCTCCTCGTCGGTGAGCAGATGCAGCCGGCTGCCGCAGGCCAGCGATCCGAAAATGTCATAGACCGACGCGTCAAAGCTGAACGTAGAGTACTGAAGAATCACGTCCTCCTCGGTCAGATCCATCTCCCTGCGCGTGGACTCCGCCAAGTTGACGACGCCTTGATGAGCGATCAGGGCTCCTTTCGGCTTGCCTGTGGAACCGGACGTATAAATGATATAGGCCAGATCATCCGGCTCAATGGCAACCGGAGATGCTTCTTCCGGATAGGAGTCCGCCTGTTCTCCCAATGGGAGAATTTCCGGCTTCCTGTCAAAACCGGCAAGCAGCGTTTCCAGACGGTCCACATATTCAGCATGTGTCAGGATCATCCCGGTTTGCGTGTCAGCAATAATATAGGCGTTTCTTTCATCCGGATGGGAAGGATCCAGCGGAATGTAAGCCCCGCCTGCCTTAATAACGCCAAGAATGCAAACAATCGTTTCGAGGCTCCGTTTCATGAAAATAGGCACGAACTGCCCTTTTTGCAGCCCTTTGGACAGCAGCATGTTCGCAATCCGGTTGGACTGCCGGTCAAGCTGCTTGTAGGTTAGCTGCTGCCCATCTTGAGTGACGGCGATCCGGTCCGGATACTTCGCTACGGTGGAAGCCATCATCCGGACGATCGTCGGCTGTTCCGGAAGGTCCATCTGCGTATCATTCAAAGCAGTATAAGCGGCCCGATCCTCCTCCAGCAGAAAAGGCAGGCGGCTGATTTCCAGATCCGCGTTCCGCAGCGCACCGCGAACGATTTGAGCGTAATGCCTGCTGAACTTGCGCACGGTCTGTTCCCGGAACAACTGGCGTGCATAGGCGATGCTCATCGTCCAACGACCGGATTTCGCCTGAACGTTCCATCCCAGCCAAGCAGGACGGCTCTCATGAACCTCGCCGTACACCGCTTGATAGCCGAGGGGCTGGCCTATCATTTCTTCGAGCTCCTGCAGACTCAAATCCGCAGCGTCCAGCTCTCCCAGCTTGGCTTCGATCCGCGCATAGACCTGCCGGAACGTATCTTGTCCGCTGATCGCTGCGCGAAGCGGCAGCAGTTCTCCTTGCCGGCTCACCACGCCAAGCAGCAAATCCTGATCGGCGCTCATCCTGTACAGGAACACCGCGTAACCAGCCAGCCACCAGGCACGAGGGTTGCCCAGCCGGCCCAGTTCAACAGCCTCTTCCGGTCCCAAGTCCAGCGTTTCCGTGATCCGCAGCATATCGGGCTGAATTTCCCGCACCGGCTCATCTGTGTAGAGATTGAGTCCGGGCAGAGGAAGCTCGAGTTCCTGGGACCAGTATGCCTTGCTGCGCTCGCTTATCGATGTTGTGTTCAAAATGTTCAGCTCCTTCATGATTACACCCGCAATTTGTCGACTAAGGTTTCCAATTGGTCAGCCACCTGGTTCATCTGATTGGCGGAATCATAAATTCTGTCAAAGGAAGCCTGCTGCTCCTGGGCACTCGTCTTGATCTCGCTGGATACGGCCGAGTTTTTCTCCGCCAGCTCCGCAAGCTGTTTAATGGAAGCCGTTATTTGCTCAGTTTCGGCAACCATCTGCTGCGTCGCTGCAGAAACCTCCTGAATTTGGCTCGTAACCGAGTCGGTTGCGATCATCATGCCTTTAAACAGGGAGCCGGTTTCCTTAACGACCTCAATCCCTTTGGCGACGTTCTGCTCGCCTTCGCTGATGGCCTCGACGGCCAGTGCGGTCTCATCCTGAATGAAGCGGATCAGCTCGATAATTTGCGTGGCGGATCTTCTGGACTCTTCGGACAATTTTTTGACCTCATCGGCTACCACGGCAAATCCCCGGCCTTCCTCGCCGGCCCGCGCCGCTTCGATGCTTGCGTTCAGGGACAACAGATTGGTCTGGGAAGCAATCTCCGTAATGACCTGGACAATTTGGCCGATTTCCTGGGAACGGACTTGCAGCTTCTCAATAATGTCCACGGAATTTTTAACCGAGTGGTTGATCGAATTCATCTGCTCGATAACCTGCTCAACGTTCTCGTTCCCTTTTTCCGACTGATCCTTCATCTGCATCGAAATGTCCGACAGCTCGGACGTATTGCCGGCAATCGTGTTGACACCTGACGAAATTTCCTCCAGTGAAACGACGCTCTCCGTGATGGACGTGCTCTGCAGTGCAACCCGCTCGGACATTTGTTCAATATTTTTCGTAATGGCCAACGAGTTTTTGTTATTGTTCTCCACAGCCGAGAACAGGAACTTCGATTGCTCCGCCGACTGCTCCGATACTTTTTTAATCGTCCCTACCAGCTCGTTGATTTGGTTCACCATCGTGTTGAATTTGGCGTTAACCTGCCCAAGCTCATCGTCGCCAGCCTTCAGCTGTACGGTAAAATCGCCTTTGCTGAGCTTGTCCAGCGCCGTCATTAGCGATTTGATCGGGGCAAACGTCCGTCTGTTCGTGTAATACTGCAGCGCCAGTACGATCACCAGCGTAATCAGCAGGGCGAACAGCGTGTTGCGCAGCAGATCATTCTGACCGGTAGAGACCAGGCTGGCATCCACGTCGATGCCCATGTAGGCGAAGATGTTGCCGCCTGCATCCTGGAACGGATACAGGACCGTGATCCATGTACCATAGTTATCTGTATATGCTTTGGTAAACACCAGTTTTTTCGTTTTCAGCATTTCGCGGACGGCATCGGCATGAATTTTAGGCTGCTCGTACAGATCGCCCAGATGCAAATTATCTTTGGCGAACATTTCCAGCACAGCCGACGGCATCGAAATAATCGAGGTTTGATTGCCTCCTTCGAGCTCCGGCCCGAAAATATACCCTTGGGCAATATTCGGATGCGTACGGGACAGCTCGTCAAAGATTCCCGTTAGCTTTTGCTGGACAGCGGCGTTGGGATCCTTAACATCCTTGGCCTGCTCGACATCTTGTACCGATACGCTCTTTACCAGGGCATCCATCGTTTTACCGGAATCCGACTGCAGCTGCTCGGTCAGAACGGTGCCCTGAATGTAAAAGCTTGCGCCAATGACGACAGCCCCGGTGATGAAAATATAAAGACTGGTCAGCAGCATACTTCTGCTTACAATACTTAAATTTTTAAACCGCCGCTTCTTGAAAAATTGCTGAAACTTGCTCATTCTCGTTTCTCTCCTTTTGTCTGACTCTCTGTTATGTAATCTTACAGGCGCCTATCCACCTGGCCATGCTAGAAACGATCTTGGTTTTTTGTACGAATCACACCTCCCTGTGGCGAAAAACAGCATGTTCAGGGCAAAAAAAATGCAACCTATGGGAATGCAAACCACAGCTCACCAATTCATCTGCAACTGGCTGACATATCCCGTTTCGGAAGTAGTCCCTATAGCTTTGCGTCACTGCTTTTCAGCAGTTTTGCCTATGGATTTTACATATACATTTTTATAGAAACTAATGAATAATTAGTAACTATAAATTGTTCATTTCGCAAACCTAGTCTACCATAATTTTCATGGATATTTCCATTCATTTCAGAAATTAACCTGCAAACATTTCCATATCCAAGAGTTGGTCCATTTCCGGCGTATAAATTTCGATCGGCCCCTTTGCTTTCGTACAGACCGCGAGCTTATAGGGTTCTTCCATCGGGATCAGCATAAACTGATAATTGCGTGCTTCAATGTCGGGACCGCTGTACTCAATGTTTCCGTCCGGACGAACCGTGATCGTAAATGAGCCCAGCGGCTGACTTAATCCTCTGCCGATGCACTTGATATAGCTTTCTTTGAGCGTCCAGATGTCATAAAACCGGTTCAGCCGCTCTTCTTCGGTCAAGTGTTGAAGCATTCCGAGTTCAGCGGGTGAAAAACATAATTCAGCCATTCCCGGGTTCACAGGGAGCACCTGCTCGACATCCACTCCAAGTTCAGACGGGCCGAGGGCGGCTACCACCCAATCTCCGGAATGGGAAAGATTAAAGTGAATATCCGGTTCGTCTGCAAAGGCCGGTTTGCCGAATTCGCTGCGTGTCCATGGCTTGGAAAAGGCGGCAGCAGGCTTTACTTGGTTCACCGCCCAGCGCACCATGACTTCGCCGAACAGGCTTCTTACAGCATCCCTCCTGTTTCTGATTCGTCGTACTTGTTTGGTTCGTTCGGGAGAGACCCGTTTCACAAAATGATCGAAATGCGCCGCAGAAACATTCTTGATCCCAATCATATACAGTTTGATCATCAAGCCCTCCTGAGCACGTTGCTCCATTCGTAATCACCAGGTCCGCTTACAGCAGCTTTTGCTACTAAAATGAAAGATGCGAAATCTAGTACATTTTCCCCAATTCATCGATTTGTTTAGGTTGAACCTCCTACAAAAAACTAACGTTCATTATTACTATTCGGCCAATTTTTCCTATTTTTTTAATAGC
>NZ_PCZT01000009.1:1330246-1354585 GCF_002968895.1 Paenibacillus sp. AR247
AAATTGATCAACAAATTAGGTACAAACGTCTACACACGACGCCTCTGGGGACAAGCCTCGCATCCCCTTCAGGCAAAAAAAGCCGGATCCTCGGAAACCAAGAATCCAGCCTTAACCCGTACATCACCGCTGCTCCGGGGCAGCTGCGTGGGAATAGCTCTCCTGCGAACGAGCCTTTCAACGAAAAAACCGCCCGGCAGCAGCCGGACGGTTGTACTTGATTGTAGCGTATTGTTTATGGCAGGGCTGAACTTATCCTTCGGCCGTGACAAGCTGGTCGTCGAAATATACCGTTTTGCCGGTACGGGCCGACTCGTAAATGGCCTCAAGAACTTCCGTTACGACCAGCGCCTGTTCCGGTTTAACCATCGGCTCGGTATCGTTCAGAATGCTCTCGATCCAGAGACGGCATTCTCTGCCGGCTTGGCTCTCGGAATTGCCTGCGAAGTAGGCGACTCCGCCTGTCTTCAGCTCCGGCTTCTTCGTATAAAGCACACCAAGGTCCTCACCGTTAATGCGCAGGCCGTCCTTCATGTCCGCGCCGCCTTCCGTACCGGACAGGGAAGCCTGAGCTTCGCCCACGTCAAGCGTGTTGAGCGCCCAGCTCGCTTCCAGAATGACGGTTGCGCCGTTCTCCATCGTAATAAAGCCGAACGCGGAGTCCTCCACCTTAAATTCTTCCGCCTTCCATGGGCCAAAAGCGTTGGCAGGGCTTTCCTTGTCGCCGAGTTTGTAGTACACGTTGCCTTTGACGCTCTTTACCTTGTAGTTGTCCAGAAGCCAGAGCGTCAGGTCCAGCGCGTGCGTACCGATATCGATCAGCGGTCCGCCTCCCTGCTCATCCTCGTTCAGGAACACGCCCCATGTCGGCACGGCGCGTCTGCGGATCGCATGCGCTTTCGCAAAGTAAATGTCGCCGAGGTCGCCTCTTTCGCAAATTTGCTTGAGGGTCAGGGAATCCGGACGATAGCGGTTGTCATATCCGATCGTGAGCTTCTTGCCGGTCCGCTTGGCGGTCTCGACCATCGCTCTTGCTTCTTTGGCCGTCTTGGCCATTGGCTTCTCGCACATCACGTGTTTGCCCGATTCGAGCGCGTCAATCGTAATAAAGGAGTGAGATTTGTTCGGTGTGCACACATGCACGACGTCGATGCTTTCGTCTTTCAGCAATTCTTTGTAATCCGTGTAAATTTTGATCGTATCCTCTTTGCCGATTTTGCGCGCAGACTCGATGGCACGCTCTTCGATGATGTCGCAGAACGCCACCAGCTCCACGTTTTTCTGGTTAACCAGGTTCGGGATGTGCTTGCCGTTGGCGATGCCTCCGCAGCCCACGACTGCTACTTTCAATACTCGATCCGTATTTTGCGCCATGACTCATTCTCCTTTTTGTATATAAATTGGGATTGTTCCTGTTATTACAAAATTTCCCGCAAATACTTCAGGCTCTGGCCGATGCTGTCCAGCTGCGGAATTTCATATTCCTCCTGCTCGACCGTAAACCAGTTGACGCCGTACTGCTTGCCTGCCGCTGTAATGGCACGGAAATCCATGATGCCGGAACCGATTTCCGTATTCCGCTTGTCCTCCAGGCTCTTCATATCCTTGATGTGCAGAATGGCGCAGCGCTCTTTGTATTTGTTGATAAAGTCCACCGAGCGCAGTCCGGCGTGCTCCGCCCAATATGTATCCAGCTCGATGAACAGATGATCAGGGTCCGTATTGTTCACCAGCAGGTCCAGCCCGTATTCGCCATCGAATTTCTCAAATTCAATGCCGTGATTGTGGTAACCGAAGCGGATACCGCTCTGCTTGCAGCGTTCGCCGATGCGGTTGAACAGCTCCGCAGTACGCTTGTAGCTGTCAGCGCTGTTTCTCATTTCCTCCGGAAGACCGGGACAGATGATGTAAGCGCTATTAATTTCCTGCGAATACTCGATCGTCCGATCCAGGTGATCCGTCAGCTCGGATACGCCGATATGGCTGCCGGCCGCCTGCAGGCCATACTCGTCCAGCGCTTTCTTCAGATCCGAAGCGGAAGTATTGAAATAACCGGCGAATTCGACGCCATCGTAGCCGGTCTCCGCAACCTTCCGGAGCGTCCCGAGAAAATCAGTTCCTGTCAGTTCCTTGATTGAATATAACTGCAATGCCACCTTTTCCATCCTTTGCACCCCTTCCGTTGATACAAAGTAACGATACCAAAATCCCTCGATAAGTTATACAATGAACCTATTCTAATATATTAAATATTTGTCATTGTATAACGGGAGCGTGCGAAAATGACCGAGCCTTATTTTGAGTCGAACCGCCCATCCATCGGGACGATCCACTATCCGTACGAATGCATGATCCATCAAAGCGCCGGCAGCCGCTGGATCGTTCACGCCCACTGGCACATGTATATCGAGATACTTTATTTTCTTACGGGAAAAGCCAAGGTGTTCCTGGGAGGAGAGTCCCATACCCTGAGCAAAGGCGATCTGATCGTGATCCACTCGCATGAAACCCACTCCATCTATGCACTGGATGGGGAGCCGGTCTCTTATATTGTCATTAAATTCGATCCTGAAATTTTGTACTCGACGTCCAGAACCGTATTCGAATCGAAGTATGTGCTGCCGTTTACGATGGCGGAATCGAACAATCAGCGGATGTTCGCCGAGTCCGAAATCAAGGATACGGTCGTCCCGGGCCTGGTTCGCGAAATTTATGACGAATTCACGACCCGGTCTTACGGCTTCGAGCTCGCGGTCCGGACGCTGATCTGCAGGCTCTTCCTGTGGTTTTTGCGCGAATCGAAAAACCTCGGCCTCCATTGGGATGTTGCCCACTCCTTAAAGGAGATGGACATCCAGATGCTGCAGAAAGTGTTCGAGTACATCGACGATAACTACCGCTTTGACATCAACGCCCAGGCCGCCGCGCGGATCTGCAACCTGAGCTACAGCTATTTTTCGCGCCGCTTCAAAGCGATCATGGGCAAAACGTTTACCAATTATTTGAACTATATTCGGATTACCGAGGCGGAGAAGCTGCTCCTGACCACCGAGATGACCATGACGGAAATCGCCCAGGAGACGGGATTTTCGAGCTCAAGCTACTTTATCCAGCAGTTCAAGCAGTACAAGAACATTTCGCCGAGCCAGTTCCGTAAAAAGGTCAGCAGCGAAAATGTTGAAATCCAAAACTCCCTCATCCGCAAAGATATGATATAATAGTCCGGCGCAGCACCCTGCGCTTAATTGAAGAAAATCCGCGCGTTCCCGCGCGGGAGAGGTTCGCGAACTCCCTCTATAAAAAACTAAGACTGCCCTCTTTGGCCATAAAGACCGGGCTTGTTTTTTTACGGATCAGTTCAAGAATCCTCTCTCTTCTGCCGGAGATCAGGTGCTTTCCAGCCCTGCGCTTCCGGACCAAATCATGAAGGAGAGGTTTTTTTATGCTCAAAAACGAAAAAGCGGTCGTCGTGTTCAGCGGCGGCCAAGACAGTACGACCTGCCTGTTCTGGGCGCTCCGGCAGTTCAAGGAAGTCGAAACGGTTACGTTCGACTACGGTCAGCGCCACCGGCTTGAAATCGAATGTGCGCAGTCGATCGCCGCGGAGCTTGGCGTGAAGAACACCGTGCTGGACATGAGCCTGCTCAATCAGCTCGCCCCGAACGCGCTGACGCGAAGCGACATTGAAATCACGCAGGAGGAAGGCGAACTTCCCAGCACATTCGTGGATGGCCGGAACCATCTGTTCCTGAGCTTCGCCGCCGTGCTGGGCAAGCAATCCGGCGCCAGACATCTGGTCACCGGCGTATGCGAAACGGACTTCAGCGGTTACCCCGACTGCCGGGATGCTTTCGTCAAGTCCCTGAACGTGACGCTGAACCTCGCCATGGACTACGACTTTGCATCCATACGCCGCTGATGTGGCTCGACAAAGCGGAGACCTGGAAGCTTGCCGACGATCTGGGCGCCTTCCCGTTCGTACGTGAACGCACGCTGACCTGCTATAACGGCATCATCGGCGACGGGTGCGGCGAATGCCCTGCCTGCCGGCTGCGCAAGGCTGGTCTTGATAAATACCTTCAATCCAAGGCGGAGGCGCTGCAGCCATGACCAAGACTCCCGGCGAATTCCGCATCGTGGACCGGCTGCAAAAGCTGGGGGAAGACATCCAGCCATCCGACCTGCGCTATCATCATAAGAGGGTGCTTGTCAGCAAAGAGTTTACCTTCGACGCCGCGCATCACCTGCATGCCTATGAGGGCAAATGCAAAAACTTGCACGGCCATACGTATAAAGCCGTTTTTGGGATCAGCGCCTTTCCGGACGAGGTCGGCATTACCGCCGATTTCGGCCTGATCAAGCAAATCTGGAAGGAGCGGATCGAACCCTCCTTGGACCACCGCTATTTGAACGAAACGCTGCCTCCGATGAACACGACTGCCGAGAATATAGTCGTTTGGCTGTTTGAGCGGATGGAAGAGGCGCTTAACTGCGGGGATTACCGAATCGAAGGCGGCCGGACCGAATTCGTCCGTCTGTTCGAAACGCCGACGAGTTATGCCGAGGCGAGACGGGAGTGGATGTACGAATGAATATTCCCGTGCTTGAAATTTTCGGCCCGACGGTTCAGGGCGAAGGCATGGTCATCGGCCAGAAGACGATGTTCGTGCGCACGGCCGGCTGCGATTACCGCTGCTCCTGGTGCGACTCCGCATTTACATGGGACGGCAGTGCCAAGGCGGACATCCGCCAAATGAGTGCCGGCGACATCTGGGAGGAGCTTCAGCGGATCGGTGGCGAGCGCTTCTCCCACGTCACCCTGTCCGGCGGCAATCCCGCTCTGCTTCCCCAGCTCGGCTCGCTTGTGAGCCTGCTGGAAAGCTACGGGATCCGGATAGCAGTCGAAACCCAGGGCTCCCGCTGGCAGGACTGGCTTGACGACATTCACGAAGTCACACTGTCGCCGAAGCCGCCGAGCTCCGGCATGGAGACCGACTGGGAGATGCTGGACAGCATCGTGACCCGGCTTGCGGCCAGACCGGTCGCTTATGCGTACAGCTTGAAAGTCGTCGTCTTTGACGATGCCGATCTGGCCTATGCCGCCAAAGTCCATGCCCGATACCCGCAGGCGCCGATGTATCTTCAGGTCGGCAACCCCGACCTGAAGCGGATGGATATCGCGGGCCATGCCGCCGACCTGCTCGCCCGCTATGAGCGGCTCATCGACGTCGTGGTCGCTTCCCCCGAGCTGAACGCGGTCCGCGTGCTGCCCCAGCTTCACGCGCTGGTGTGGGGAAATAAGCGCGGCGTTTGACCAAATCTGCAGCAGCCTTAAGCTCGCAGATTCGGGCGGATGCCAGCTGAAAACAATTTCCTATTGAACAAACTAGAAACGATCCAGGAGGAATGACGATATGTCTGGAAGACAGCCTCACGAAATGAAGGATTTGACGCTTCTCGGCAACCAGGGGACCAAGTATGTGTTCCAATATGACCCTGAGCTGCTCGAGAGCTTTGATAACAAGCATGCCTACCGCGATTATTTCGTTAAATTTAATTTTCCCGAGTTTACCAGCCTGTGCCCGATCACGGGACAACCCGATTTCGCCACGCTTCATATCAGCTACATTCCCGACCAGAAAATGGTCGAGAGCAAGTCGCTGAAGCTGTACCTGTTCAGCTTCCGGAATCATGGAGACTTCCATGAAGACTGCATGAATATTATTATGAACGATCTGATCAAGCTGATGGATCCGCGCTATATTGAGGTATGGGGGAAATTCACGCCGCGGGGCGGCATTTCCATCGATCCGTACTGCAATTACGGTCGCCCGGGCACCAAGTATGAGCAGTGGGCGGAGCAGCGCATGATCAACCACGACCTGTATCCGGAGAAAATCGACAACCGTTAAGGCGATAAGCGGATATACGCAGCAGCCGTGGGATGAGATCCCCCACGGCTGCTTTGTATACCTGCGGCCGTCTTCTTAACTCTTCTTCTTAACTCTTCTTCTTAACTCTTCCTCTTTACGGCTCTTCCTTCGGCCATGCCGATTTGTCAATTTCTCAGTGGCACTTGGGCCATTGTTACATACGCTATGTTAACGACGGATTTGCTCAGGATATACCAGCGGCTTCTACCGGTGCTTTGCTTGATCATGAATATACAACACATAAAGAAGATAGACCTGCTGCCGCAAACTTTCCGGAAAGGAGCCCGCCATGCTCGTCTTCATTCTGCCTTCCCTCCACTTGCGCCACGCACAATCAACCGCCAGTTCCGTACAGCAGGAGCTCCCTGATTCGAATGTCGTCGTGCTGGAACATGGCAGTCTCGGTTCCCGGATGAACAAGGAGCTTGCCTCGTACCAGGAGTCCTACTTTCTGACGCTGCACGCGGGGGAGCGGCTGTTTCCGGGCATGGGTGCCTTCCTGCGCACAGAGCTTTGCCATCTTCCCGAAACGTCGGCCGGCTGCCTCTTCAGCCCCACAATCCCAGATGAGGGCGGACACGAACGGTTCCAGCCGCCCAGAGGCCCGCTGATCTGGCGCACGGCGCTGTCATGGCACCGCCATCACCAGGTTTCACGGAAACAGCTCTGCTGCCTTTCGAATCCTACATCCTGTTAGACCAGCTCTGCTGCCTTTCGAATCCTACATCCTGTTAGACAAACAATACCAGCTCAACGCCGCTTTTACCTGGACTTCTAACCGCAATTGTCCGGTGGTTCCGGCTGTCTCCTCCCCGTTACCCTGGCAAAAAAAGCGTGAGGAATGGGAGCTGCTGTGTCCGCTGCTCGCTGCACCGATCCAGGTTGAGCCGAGGACGGACGCGTCACATAAAGTGCCGCTGGTAACCGTCCTGTTATGTACTTATAATGATGCCGATTATATTCCTTGGGCTGTCCGTTCGGTCATGGCGCAAACGCTGCCCGATTGGGAACTCTTAATCATCGATGACGGGTCGACCGATCATACGGAGCATATCTTGGATTCGCTTTATCCGGACCACCGCATCCGAACCTGCCGGCTGGAACGCAATTCGGGAAAGGCCCATGCTCTGAATTCGGGATTGTCCATGGCGAGAGGAAGCTGGCTGCTCGAGCTCGATGCCGACGACTGGCTGTCCCCCGACTGCCTGGAACAGTTATACAGCAAGGCTAGCCTGCACATGCAGGCAGGCGTTATATATGCCGATCACGTTCAATGGGAGGAACGGAAAACAAGCAGCTGATCTATCAGGGCGTACGTACCGCGATTCATCCTTTCTCTACTGCCAGTGTAATCGAAGCAGGCATTCCCATCGCCCCGCGGATGTTCAATACAGCCAAGCTTAGATCGTTGTCCGGCTGGAGCACGGATTCCCCGTTCGGCGGCCGTTTGTACGAAGATATCGAAATCCTCGCCAGAATGTCGGGGTCCGCCGAATTGTTGCGTGTCAATAGGGCACTGTACCATCGGCGAATCCGCCTGCACAGCATTACGCACCGCCATGCAGATCATTACCCGGAATGGCTGAGCTGGATGAACGCCGGGGACAATGGGACTGAAACGGCCAGCAAGCTGCGGAACGGAATCAACACGTTGCTTCCATCCTGTTCAAGAACCTGCACATAATCTTCGCCAATCAGAATCAAAGTGCCGAATATGGTCCCCACTGGCGTTTCCAGCGTGACGCGTGTATTGATCCGCGGTGTGAGCAGGGCCACGATGCCTGTAGGTCCAGTACCCGGCGCTGGTCCCGGTTCTGGGGCTGGACCTGGACCTGGTGCCGGTCCGGGGCCTGGTGCTGGGCCTGGTGCCGGTCCTTGACCAATGCCCAAGCGGCTGTTCAGGGTGGCGACCTGCTGCTCCAGCGTGCTTACCCTGGCCGAAAGCTCCGCCACGGTGCCCGTTAAGCTCTGAAATTGCTGCTTCAATCTTAACAGCCGGTGCTTGATATCATGGATCAGCTTCAGAAGCGAACCCGGCTTTTTCTTATGGAAATGCCGCTTCTTTTTGTGATGTGCTGGAATACCGTAATCCTTCTTGTGCTTTTTCATGAGTACCAATTTCACTTGACCTACCTCCTTTATAGTCACTGGTACAATATGTAAATAGATAACGATGGGGACCAGGCCAAGTGGAAGTTGATCAAAATGCCCAGCGGTAAGCCTTTACCCGGGCAATTCTCCTAAAAATGATCAGCTCATATGGTGATATACCCAAACGTAAAGTTGACCCGGCACATATTTTGTACATAGACAAACGTTAGGGAGGAGAATAACGCTTGAACAAACCGAGGAACCGATCCAGGAAGGCATCCCGCCCATTGTCTGCCTCCGCGGCCGATAAACCAAAAAGCAATCATTCATCCAAGCCAAAACGTGCCCTCGACCCGCGTATAACCGCGCTTGCTTCACCGCGCGATTCTCTGCCGATGGAGCCTTTTCCAGGGCAGCACCTCGGGGCGTATTCGCCCCCTCGCTTGCCAATCACAGTGCCTATTGCGATGGAGCCTTCACAGGATCTTCGAACAGCAAAACCCGGTCCGGATTCGGCGGTACCCTATGACATCATCCGGTTTCCCGTTATTGACTGGGATTTCCGCTGGCAGCGTCCGCAGCAGTTGTCCCGGCAGTTTGCCGCACGAGGTCACCGCGTTTTTTATATAACGACGGACGTCGTCTCCATTTCGAAGGAGCGTGCCGCCAGGGATGAAGTCTGCCGCTATGTCAAATTCAAAATGGTGGACCGGAACATATGGCTGGTGACCCTCTGTGCCCATAGACGTTTAAACTTGTACCAGGACCAAATGGACGATTTGGATATCCAATATTTAAAATGGTCAATGGAGCATGTCCTTGCCAAATTTGCGGTCACCTCGTATGTAAACATCGTCGACCTTCCGTTTTGGACTCCGCTTGTTACAGCGATGAACCAGCACAACATCATGTATGACTGCATGGACGATCATGCCGGGTTTTCGACCAATCATGCCGACGTTATTCATCAGGAAGACCTGCTGATCCAAAAAGCAAATGTGGTGATCACTTCCTCGCAAGTGCTCCATCAGCGCGTTCGTGAGCTGAATCCCTCTTCGATTCTGGTGCGCAACGCGGCCGATGTCAGTCATTTCGCCGGCTGGGCGGACAGCGCCCCCGCAGAACTCAGCAGCATTACCGGCCCGGTGATCGGCTATTACGGCGCGATCTCGGATTGGTTTGATATCGGCTTGATTGAAACGATGGCCCGAAACAGGCCGGAATGGACCTTTGCCTTAATCGGCCATACGTTCGGCTGCGACACCTCCGGGGTGGAACAGCTGCCGAACGTCCTGCTGCTCGGGGAGAAGCCCTACGAGGAGCTTCCAGGCTATCTTCACCGGTTTGACTGCGCGATCATTCCGTTCGTCCAGAACAATTTGACCCAGGCGACAAACCCCGTCAAGCTCTATGAATATTTGGCGGCGGGCAAGCCGGTGGTTTCCACCCCTTTGCCCGAGCTGACCGAAATCGCTTCGGACATGGTGGAAATCGCGGATTCCCCCGGAGCGTTCGAAGCGGCGGTGGAGCGGACGCTCAGCATCGAGGCGGCGCAGCCAGAAGCCGCGAGATTTCGGCGTAAATTTGCCATGAGCAATACGTGGGGGCATCGATACGAAATGCTGCATCGGGCCATTGTACAGCATATTTTTCCGAAGGTCAGCATCGTCATCGTGACCCATAACAACTGGTCGTTCACAAGGCAGTGTCTGAACAGCCTGCTTCGGAAAGACGCCTATCCGAACATGGAGATCATTGTAGTCGACAACGGCTCCACCGATCAGACCCGAGTTCAGCTTGCGGCGTTGGCGCAGAAACCGGTGCAGACCGTCTTTTCACCCATCAATCTGGGGTTTGCCGAGGGGAACTCATTGGGAGCAAGCTGTGCCACCGGCGAATATCTGATTCTCCTTAATAACGATACGATCGTCCCCGACTCGACCTGGATTCCCAAGCTGATCCGGCCGTTCCAGGAACACAGCGATATCGCCATGACCGGACCGATGTCCAACCACGTAGGGAATGATCAGGCACTTGACTTTTTTATCGGTGACCCCGTACAAGGAGCGGATCCCGGCTGGCTGCAGGAGTTTTATGAAAATTACCGCGGACGCACCCGCGAAACCGGACTGCTCGGATTTTTCTGTGTGGCCATCCGGCGCAGCGCATTTGAAGAGATCGGGCAGCTGGACCGCCATTACGGCATCGGAATGTTTGAAGACGACGATTACTGTGAACGGGTCAAGCAAGCGGGCTACCGGATGGTGATCGTGGAAGACGCCTTTGTGTACCATCACGGCAGCGCAACGATCAAGAAGCTGAAAAGCCAGGAATATCAATCGCTCTGGGAACGAAACAAGCATTATTATGAAGCAAAATGGAGCAAGTCGTGGCAGCTGCCCAAAGGTCCGCTGAACCCCTTTAACCTGTCCGTAACCCCAGAAGAAGTCCGGGAAGCGGCCGATGCTCTCCATCCTGGGGAAAAACGTGTGCTGGTGCTTGGAGAACTGTCATGGAACGACGAATCTGCAAGATGGCAGCAGCTGGTGAAGCAGTTGGCCCAAAGGGACGATTGCACTGTGATTGTCTACACGCTGACATATCTTCAGCATCCCGTCGTCGGCATCCGCAAGGCCGGCCCCCGGCTGTATTTGACCAACCGGATCGATTTGTTCAGCCAGGTCAGCTTTGATTTAGCCGTTTATTGCGGGTCGCAGCAGGTGTTCGAAGAGATTCATGCCGATCGTTATGCGGTGGATAGAAAATGCTACCAGGTTAGTCAATTCGAGCCGCTGGCCGCCAAATTACCGGAAATTCAGCTGTACGATGAGCCTGAAGCGTCCCGGATCGTTCAGCAGTCTCTTGCATGATAGGCCTTTACGTCGATGGCTGTGTCATTCGTTTTGAGGCAAAGGGATGTCACGATAAAGCCCTCACCCGGATCCCGGATTACTCCCGGTTCGGCAGTGAGGGCTTTAGTTCTTTTCATGCTTCAAAGGTTTGGAGTGCTCTAACCATTGCCATTCAGCTGTTCCAAATAGCGCTGAATGACGGCCGGGTGCTCTCCATGAAAAGGGACCGTGGCAATTTGGTACTCTTTATGGCTGTAATTCCAATCCGGTTCCCCTACATTGTTCAGCAGATTGACATCTCCTCTGCGGTTGTCGTTATATTTGATCCGCTTGCCAATCGCATAGTGGTAATGGTATACGTTAACGTCGGCCCGTCCGCGCGGAAGGCTCCAAATGCTGGCTCCGCCGGCCGCTTCCAAAGTGCAGTGATGCTTCTCGTCCCGGTAACGGATGCCTTTACCGGCCCGCCACATCCGGGTGATGTCATTGGACCAGCGCTCATCCCCTGGACTGTTGACCCGAATCGTGTTCGGATCCCTCCAAAAGTTCACAAACGGAAATTGATAGACATCAACGGCGGTGTTCGCCATCAGCTCAGGCAGCAAATCCCGGAACCCGTCGTCCATCATTTCATCGATATCGAGGTTCATAATCCAGTCTCCGGTGGCCTGACCGATCAAAAAGTTCCGTACTTCCGATTCGTTCCAGTCCTCGGTATAGGGAAGACCTGTCTGCGGCATCGTAAACAGCCGGATCGGATACTTTGTCTCCAGCCGGGCAATATGCTCCAGGCTTCCGTCCGTGCTTCCCCCATCCACGATAATGATTTCATCGGCAAAGGCTGCCACGCTCTCCAGATACAAAGGAACAAAGGTCTCTTCGTTCAGGATCGGGACAATGACCGATAATGTCATAGATTCTGCTCCTTCCTTTCCTCTTCATCCCATGCTGCCCTTGTTACGACGGAACGCCTCACAGTCAGGGCTTACCCGCTTGCTTTTCCCGAATCAGTTCGTTCATCGACTCCCTGTCTCCGCGAGCAGCTCTGTATCGTTCAAAAAGTCTGTAATTATGCTCATAATGGGGGTTGCCCTGCGGACCTACGAAAGGATGCCAGAAATGGTACATCATTCCGTCGAGACGGATATGCTCGCCCACCAGTGTATCCATCGTATAAGCAAAAGCCTCGTCCTCGCCTCCCCAGCCGATGAAACGCTCATCATAACCGCCAATCCGTTCAAATGCGCCCCGGCCGACAATATTTAAGCCCCCGACGAAAAAGGCGGCATGTTCATCTCTAGTATCCGGTTCGGTTTCCAGGGGGCCAGATGGCTTCTCCCTCTATGACCAACCTGGAGATGCGCTGCGTCAGCCGGTTGATCCGGCTGAACGGAATGACCCACCGCCCCTGCTCGATCCAGCGGACCGAGTCGGCCACCAGCTGCGGGTCGTAGACGATATCACCGTCGGCAATAATGAAGATGCTGCCGCTTGCCCGGGACGCCGCCCGGTTAATCGCCCTGGATCTGCTGAAAGGTTCGTCCGCGCCGATCTCCCCGATGCAAATGTCCGCCGAGGGCAGAATATGCTTGTAAAACCGAAGGACAAAGGACAGCGCCTCATCCCTCGGCCCGCCGTCCGGCTGGTATGGGATCAGAACGGACAATTCGTCATGCATCCACATCTCACCTCCGCTTCCGATAGATTAACCGGCTTGCCGGTCTATGCTTTTCGAAAAACACCGAGTTCCCGGTATTTCCCTGTGCCGAACGTATCCGCCAGCTTTTCATAATGCTTAAAACCGGTATTCTCCATCAGCATCTTCTTCTCCGATTCAATGGCATCCCCGGATTCCCAGAAGAGCAGACCGCAGACGCTCCGGTCCAGCTGGGCAAGAAACCGCCTGCAAGCTTCCGGATCTTTCATCATGTGATAAAAAACGGTCAGCAGCAGTCCGATATCATATTGCTGCACGGCTTCGGATTCTTCAAAACGCTCCGTCATGACGGAAAATGCCGTCCGTTCCATCGCGTTCAGCTTGTGAAGGAGGGCATAGTGGAACGGATCCGGTTCCACCCCGGTGACGTCCGCCCCTTCCCTGACAAAATGCCTGGAATAGTAACCGATGTTGCAGCCGATGTCCAGGACGCTCCGCCCTTTCAGCTTCCCTGGCCCCAAAAACCGGGAAATATGGTCAAGCCTCGTTGGATATGTCTCGTCCCGCTCGCTGCGCATATCATAAAACTGCGGGTGTAAGATCGGCGTGTAAATCAGCGTTCGCTGCTGGCCCTGCATCGTCTGCTCGACGTCAGCCGCTGCCGCGGAGTGAAGCCAGACCGTATAATCCTGCAGCGGGATTCGGACCGGAATCCTCCGAAAGCCGAGGCAGTACAAAAAACAGGCTCTGTGATGTCCGTCTAAAACGTTGAAATATCCGGCTGGATTCCATTTCACTTTGACCGGATGATCGAAAAAAAAGTCCGATCCGCTGCGGAGCTCAGACTGCATATTTTCGTATTCCATCCGTCTTTGAATCAACAGCCCTTTGCGGGACATTGGAGGGGTTATTCCCCGAGTTGCATGAATCTGCTCATACCAATCCAGGTAAGCATCCGGCGCAGCCCCCGGCTCCCCGGCAAAGGAACGGTACAGCTCCCGGTGCGGAACGAGCCGCATGATGGAAATGTCGGCATACTGAAGATGGTGTTCGTACCAACGGTCAGTAAAAGATTTGATCAGATGGTCGGTACGGGCCGATCGAACATCCAATTCGGTGAACAGCAGCTCCACAGGGATTTCAGTAACTACGTAATCTCTGCTGGCATCATGCCCTGTCATATGGCGCTTCCCCCATTCGGTGTTGATATTGACCAAAGCCTCTGACCTTTAACCGTGCGGCTGTGGGCCCTGGAACAAATAAGTGGCAAAGTCACGCTGAATATAATCCTTGAACATGCGCTTGGAGGCGGTCGGATACCGGTCCAGCTCCTCCTCCGTCCAAACGCTGCGATGGGTTTCGTATTCGTTGCCGTATTCGGCGCCCTGCGGCCAATCAGGCCCAATCGGAACGTTCAAGAGCAGGCTGCGGCATTGCTTCAGACAGGCTTCAAGCAGCCCAATCCCGCGCTCCTTCTCAAAATGCTCAAGGACATCGCCCACAATGATCAGATCATAGGCTCCAAGCTGCCGTTTCATCATCAGTTCGTAGGCATCCCCAATATATATATGGTTGTAAAAGTATGGATGATAGTCGTCCACATTTTTCGGAAAAACTTCGACCCCCTCGATCCTCGTCTGCCACTGCTCTCGAAAGACTCGCCCCTGCCAGACATCTAGAAATTCCCTGCAGAGCATGCCCCACCGGCCGAACCCGACCCCGATGTCAAGAATGCTGGACGGATCCGCCTGCCGGATGAGTTCCACGCAATAGGACAGGTTCTGCCAGTTGGATGTGCCCATGTGAGTCTTCACCTCCTAAATTCCGAACAAAACGGCGAGCCAGCGTTTCACGCCTGCCTCGATGGTCCAGCGCGCTTCGATTTCCGTTCTGCACATCCGCCCGATTTCCCATAAACGCGATCTTTCCTGCAGGCAGCCATCAATGGCCTGGATAAATGCCCCGGGATCGTCGCGGTCCAAAATTAAATGATGCCCGCTGGGATGAGCCGCTTCCTTAACGTATCCGACGTTGGTGGACAACACCGGTTTGCCGCTGGCAAAAGCCTCTAGCGCCGTCGCTCCGCCCCCTTCATTCGCCGACGTAATCAGTAGCAGGTCAATATCCCGATAGAAGCGCGGCATCTCTTCATGCGCATATGCTCCTGCCGTTTCAACGAAACGCACTTCCTGCCGGCCGGCAAAATGACTTTTGATCGGCTCGTACAGAGCCGCATAACGTTTGGATGCCTTTCCCGGATCTCCCGCCCACCCGATGACGAGCGGCCGGCCTTCCTGCTCCAAGGGCTCCCCGTCCGCAGGAACGGGATGGAACAGCACATGGTCGACAAAGTGTCCGATATGGCGGACGGAAGCAGCCGGTGCCATCGCTGCGAGGCATTCGGTCAGCTTCAGATTCATCGACCCGATCGAGCCGATGCGGGGAATCACCAGGCGCAGAAAATCGGGATCGGGTTCCGGCTTGTCAGCCCATTCACGGAACGTGTCGTAATTTTTGCTGAAATAATAATAGGAAACCGCAGCGGATGAATCGATCCGGATATGCTTAAAGATGGCAAATGCCGCCAGGCCCAGGCACATGGCGGAGATGCGGGAATATTCCCGGTTCAGCGCCTCGCTGCCCCTGCTCCCGATGCTCTCCTCCAGTTGTTTGGCGGACATGATATCCAGGCAGGGATGATGCTGTTGAATGATCTTGGCCGTCTTGCCCAGGATCCACCAGTCGACATCGTAAATAAGCAGATGCTTTTCGACCGTCCTCGCCTCCTGTCAGGCTTCTGGCTGGAATATAGCCCGCCAGCCGCCGTAACTGAATTACGTCCTATACGATCATATTCCAGCGCAGAGCCGCGAGTTACGGGAGGGGGCAAAATATGGGACCGACTCAGCAAAAAAAGGCAGAAACCGCATGGGTTTCTGCCTTTTTGCTCATTATTGAAGCAGCTGTTTCATTCTCTGTATGGTCTCGTCATTGTATGGCAGGTTCACCGTGGCACGAAGATCATAAGAATCCTCCACCTGGAACGTAATATGGCTGAATTCAAGCAGCCCCACGCGCGGATGGTAGATTTTTTTTCGGCCTTCCTTGACGTTCAGCACATCATGCTGGGGCCACCATGTCCTGAATTCCTCGCTTTCCTTGTTCAAATCTTCAATCATCCCGCTCCACCATGGATCCTCGACATTGAGTCCGTATCCCGCACGAAACTGGGCGAGCCGAAGCCGGGCGTTTTTCTCCCAGCCCTCGCCCAGAAGCTCCTTCGTATAGGGAGAAACGAACATTCTCCAAACCGAGTTCCGCTCCCTGACCGTCATCTGCTCATAATCGCCGAACACGAGCCGTGCCGCCCTGTTCCAGCCGACGATATCCCAGCGGGAATTGGCCACAAACGCCGGATGTTCCCCCTGTTCGTCCAGGAATGTCTGCAGGAGCGGACTGATCGCCATTTCCGGCTGCTGATAATGAAACGGCAGAAGTCTCGAAGCCAGCAGAAACAGATGCTTCGTTTCATTCTCATCCAGCTGCAGCGCCCTGGCGATGCTCTCGAGCACCTGAGTGGACACAGAGATGTCCCTTCCCTGTTCAAGCCAGGTGTACCAATCGACACTCACGCCAGCAAGCAGCGCCACCTCCGCCCGCCGAAGGCCGGGCGTTCTTCGTCTCCCTCCGCCGGGGAGACCCGCCTGTTCCGGAGTCAGACGGGCCCGCCGGGTCTGCAAAAATTCGGCAAGCTGGCTCGTACGCTGATGCGTTGTCTCCATGTAAAGACCCTCCATTTTCTATCCGAAGTGGGCAAGATGACCGATACCTAGGAGTACCACTCCTAGGATAAACCGCTCTCTTCATCCCCGTTTCTTCTGAATATACACTATACAACACATCGATGGGTTTGAAAAAGATCATAGGAGGGGTTATGGAATGAATGGAACATCCATCACGGCCGGGACCAAGCCGGCCAACCAAAGAAAACGGTCTTCCTGGCTGCTTGCAGGGCTGTCCCTTGGCTACTTCATCGTGCTGCTAGACACGACGGTCGTCACGGTCGCGCTCCCTGCCATCCGGGAAGCGCTGGGCGGCGGACTCAGCGGAATGAGCTGGGTAACGGGCGCGTATACGATGGTATTTGCCAGCATGCTGCTGGGCATGGGTGCGCTGGCCGATCGATTGGGGGCAGCCCGCGTATTCTTGGGCGGGATTGTCCTGTTTATGCTGGCTTCGGTCCTCTGCGCCGTTTCGCCTGCTATCGGCTGGCTGATCGGCTTCCGTGCGCTGCTCGGCATCGGCGGAGCGGCACTGCTGCCGTCTTCCCTGACGATCATTGCGGAGACCTTTACGGACCCCGCCCGCCGGACCAAGGCGCTAGGCATCTGGGCGGCGGTGTCGGGCTTGGCGCTTGCCGCCGGTCCGATCATCGGCGGCATTCTGGTCGACACCCTGGGGTGGCAGAGCATTTTTCTGCTGAATATCCCCGTAGGCATCCTCAGTTGGCTATGTACATGGGCGAACGTTAACTTTTCGGCCCGGAAACCCGCACCGTCCGGCATGGATCCGGCCGGTCAGCTTGCCGGCCTGCTGGGCGTTGCGGCACTGACGAGCGCTTTTATGGAAAGCGAAGACCTCGGGTGGGGATCACCCGTCATTCTTGTTCTGTTTGCCGCCGCCGCCCTGCTGATCGGCTTGTTCGTCTGGCTCGAAAAGCGAAGCCATTCGCCGATGCTGCCCCTGTCCTTGTTCAGATCAGCAGGTATGGAGCAGCACGCACCATCGGTACAGGATTTCTCCTGGCATGCACCGGAATGCTGATCCAGGCTCCCCTTCCTGTAGATATAGGGTATATTCCCACCGGGATTTCACTTGCGCTGATCGGCTGCGGCATCTCATTCATCCTGCCGCCGCTCGTCTCCGTCGTGATGAGTGCAGCGCCGCAGGGCAAGACGGGAACGGCTTCCGGCGCGCTGAATGCCTTCCGTCAGCTCGGCGCTACGCTGGGAGTGGCGCTGCCCGGCGTCCTCATGGCCGCAGCCCCCGATTTGTCCCATGGCGTCATGAGTTCCTTGCTGTTGACAGGCATTTTGTGCCTGGCTGGAAGCGTGCTCGTTTTCCTCTATATCGGGGGCACATCAACCAGTTCGTCTCGAAACCGCTAATCGTCAAAAAGCGTGCCAGGAATTTTATTCCGTTGGCACGTTTTTTTGCTTGCGGGCCGGCGCGGATTGACTTCCTCCATTTTGATATGACAAGCTTGATGAGGAGGAGGAAGACCCTCTGCTGCAGACATTGGGTACTATCCTGCGTGAGGGTCAGGAGCAGGGCGTTTTCGGGGACTTTCACCTTTCCGTCATGTCCAACATGATTCAAGGCGCGATCGGGGAATACATGCTGAACCCGGCGGTCATCGGCAGGGTCGACCTGGAGACCTACAGCAGCGAACTTGTCCGTATCATTCATCGGGCCGTCCGGGCGTAAACAGGCAGCTTATTCTTCCCATACGTCTTCCAGGGGAAGCCCTTTCTCCTCTCTGGCCGCATCGACGACCGATTGAATAAATGCCGTTTTGGCCCGGGTGTAAGCATTCATCGATTCAGCGCTTCGTGCCGCCTGCATTTTAATGGCTCCGTACTCCTCTACGAGCTCCGGATGGCGGCGCAAGTAATCGCGGAGCAGAATTTCATTGCGGGTATGGAACTGTTCGTCATAAGGCATCAGATGAACATTGTGCGTCCAGATTCCCTCTGTCGATTTGGCAAATAAATGCCTTCCGCGCATCCCGGTCTCAACGTAAGAATAGCTGGCCGGATCCAGCAGGTCTTTGTAATAAGCAGCCGGACGGAACGGATTCACGCCCACGAACATATCGACCACTGGCTTGGCCTGTTGGCCGGGAATGGCCGTGCTGCCGACATGCTCGAACACGACCGCATCCAAGCCCGCTATTCCGGACAGCCGTTCTTTCTCCATAGCGAACCCTTCCGCCCATTCCGGCAAATAATCCACAATTTCGATTACGCAGTCCATCACGCACACCTCTTTCGTATGTTTTGCCACCCAACGGCCGGACCCTAAGTTGCGACCGCTTCCGTGCCTTTCCATCATACACACCCCAGCCGGCAGTTCCAACCCTGTTTTTCCCTGGCTAACAGCACAAAAAAACCGCGCATGCGCGCGGCTCGGGCTTATTTGCCCGTTGTTAGGTTCACCGTATTGGAGGCTCCGTCCCACACGACCGAGTAACCAGATATTTCCGACATGTTGCGAAGCGGAAGCATCAGCGAATTCCCCTGAAACCGGGAGGCGGTGATGTTTACCGTTTTGCCGTTCACGACAGCCTTGCCGGAGAGCGCCTTATGGGTAATCTTGCGATTTCCCGTGTAGACCGTCACCGTTTGGGTGCTGGCGTTCCATTCAACCGTCCCGCCCAACAGCTCGAAGCAAGCGCGAAGCGGAATATAAATGCGGGAATCGACCATGATCAAATCCTGCTTCAGCTGAGCTTCCCTTCCATTCACTACTAGCTTACCGTCAAACGACTGCACACCCACCGCATAGCCGTGATTTCGGGCGATCGTTTCAAAACTTTGGCTGGAGGTTGTTATAATAGCCATCGTATGCAGGGGCACCTGCTCGAACAGCCAGTGGATCTCGTCATTGTACATGCGGATGCATCCCGCGCTGACGTACTTTCCGATTGAGTTTTTGTTGCTGTTGCCGTGGATGGCGTACGTCGTCCCCATCGTCCCATTGACATTGAGGCCGATCCAACGGTCACCGAGCGGATTGCGGGGATCGCCTCCCGGGATCTTTTCCTTGTAATAGGGACGGTTTTTAATCTTGTTGACGATTTCAAACGTTCCTTCCGGCGTCAGGTCTGGCGACTTGCCCGTCGCCACCCTGAACTCCTTAACCAACTTTCCGCTGCTAAAATATGCCAGTTTATTCGTCTTTTTATTGACGATAATGAGGTCTTGCGAGGCGATTTTTGCCTCGGCCCCGGCCGGAAACATCCAGCAAAAGGACAGAACTAGAACGAGTGCTGCCGCGGCATAACGGCGATAAAGGCTGCGGACTGACAGTGGCGAACTCCCTCCCTTCAGATGGTAAACCCATATTCAATATATGGCGCGGGGGCGATGTCCTACGACCGTCTAATTTCAAGCAAGCGGTTCCAAAATGTTTTGTAAGCGTTTATAATGTTCCTAGAACGGACACATTTTAGGGATTTAAAGGAGTGATGATGCTGCTGCAGTACCATATAGCCGCGATGGGAGGCCGAAAACGATGGCAAAATACCGAATCTTATTAACGTGTTTATTGCTTGTTGCTTTCATGGTTAGCGGATGTTCTAGCGGGTCTTCATCTAATAGCAAAGTGAAAACGCTTACTCTTTGGTACTGGAACCGGAGTCTGGACGATAATTTGATCAACGCGGTCCAGAAGCAGTTTCCGGGAATTCGCATCAACGCCCAAAAAATCGGGGGCGACTTCAAATCCAAGCTGAAAACGACGCTGGCTGCCGGCAGTGGCGGTCCGGATATCGTCGCCTTTAACGACTGGGTCACCGAGCTGTTCCCAAGCGCCGACCGCTTCTACAACCTGTATGATCTCGGAGCGAAGGACATCGAAGGGGACTACCTGGACTGGAAATGGCAGCTTGGGGTCACGCCGAAGGGCGAAATGATCGCCATGCCGATCGACACGGGCCCGACCGCATTGTTTTACCGTGCGGACCTGTTCGAGCAAGCGGGGCTCCCGACCGATCCGGAAGAGGTTCATCAGATGATGGGCACTTGGGAAGACTATTTCGCCGCAGGCGAGAAGCTGCAGAAGGCGCTCGGCGGCAAGGTGAAGCTGCTGGACAACATCGGCCAAGTCTACAGCCAGGTCAATGCGCAGTCGGATAAAATTTATTTTGATAGAAATGAAAATTTCATCGGTGAGGATCCTTCCTCCTCCATGAAGAAGGCATGGGACCTGGCTGTCAAAGCCTCTCAAATGGGGCTGCTCGCCAATGCCAGCACGTTCTCCTCCGAGTGGAACGCCGCGATGAACAACGGCAAAATCGCTTCCTTCGTGAGCGCCGTATGGGCGAAGCAAATCCTGATGGACGCGGCCCCGGATACGGCGGGTAAATGGCGCGTCGCGAGAGCTCCGGGCGGAGACGGCAACAACGGCGGCTCGTTCCTCGCTATTATGAAAACGAGTAAATACCCGAAAGAATCCTTTGAGGTGATGAGCTGGCTCCTGAATCCCGAAAACCAGGTAACCAGCTTCAAGGAACTTAACTTGTTCCCATCCGCCTCCAAGGCGCTCGATTCGGACGTCATGAAGCAGAAAGAGGACTTTTTCGGCGGGCAGGCTACCGGTGAAATTTTTACGGAGTCCGCGCGCAACGTGAAGCCCTCCTATTTCGGCACGAAATACGCCAACCTGAACGGCATCGTGAGCCGCGAGCTGTCATCGGTCGCCCTTCAGGGCAAAAACCCGGATAAGGCATGGAACGATGCACTATCCAGAGTGAAAAAGGAGCTGCTGCGTTAAACGGTCATACCATCCCGACAATGGAGGTAGAGTCTTATGGGTCAACCATTACAGAAGCGAACTCAATTCGATCCCGGCAGCTCCATGCAGTCGCCGGAGCGGAAGCGGAGATTGGGGTCTGAAATATGGAAGCACCGGAAAGAATACCTGGCCATCTCCCCATTCTATATTTTGTTTGCCGTCTTCGGCTTGTTCCCGATCCTGTTCTCGATGTATCTTTCTTTCCAAAAATGGGACGGCATCGGCGTCATGACCTTTAACGGTCTGAACAATTATCAGTTCATGGTCACCGATCCGGAATTTTGGAAGGCGGTCGGCAACACACTTTTGATCTGGATTTATTCGACCATTCCGATGCTGTTCTTCGCGCTCATCATTGCGTTTTTGCTGAATGCGTCGTTCGTGCGGTTCCGTACCTTCTTCCGGATCGGTTACTTTCTGCCGAACGTCACTTCACTCGTTGCGGTGGCGATTGTGTTCAGTACCGTATTCTCCAACAACTACGGACTTTTGAATTATTTCCTTTCCCTGTTCGGGATTTCCCCTGTGGAATGGCTGAACAAAACCTGGGGCATCCAGCTGGCCGTATCTATCATGGTCATTTGGCGCTGGGTCGGTTACAATGCCATCATTTATTTGGCGGGACTCCAGAGCATACCTACGGTCCTCTATGAGGCAGCCAAAATTGACGGAGCCACCGGCATCCAGTCCTTTTTCCGCATCACAATCCCGAATTTACGGCCTATCATTCTTTTTACCGTCATTACTTCAACCATCGGAGGCATGCAGATTTTCACCGAATCGCAAGTGCTCGTCGGCAACGACGGCGGCGTCAGCGGCGGAGGTCTGACGATCGTTCTCTACCTGTACCGCGAGGCATTCGTGAACAATTACTTCGGCTACGGCTCGGCCGTCGGCTGGGGCATGTTCATATTGATTGCCCTCATCTCGATCTTCAACTGGCGGGTAGTTCAGGGCGGCGGTGCCAAAGATGAATAAACGGGGTGATAAGCATGGTTAAAAGGAAGTATTCTATCCTGCTGTATTTCGGATTGATCGTCGGACTCATCGTTTCCATTTTTCCTTTTTACTGGCTGGCCGTCATGGCTACACGTACCACGGCGGAAATCTACAGCTTCCCGCCCAAGTTCTGGTTCGGGACGCAGTTCATCAGCAATGTAACGCGGGTGTTTCAGAACATCGATTTCTTCGGCGCGTTTCTCAACACGCTGTTTGTAGCCTGCTGCAGTACCTTACTGGTCCTGTTCTTTGATTCTCTGGCAGGCTTTACGTTTGCAAAATTCAAGTTTCCCGGCAAAAAGTGGCTGTTTGTCCTGCTGCTCGCCACAATGATGGCGCCGTCGCAGCTCTCGCTCGTTCCTTCTTTCGTCATCATGGCGAAGTTCGGGTGGGTAGGCTCCTTCAAGGCGCTGATCATTCCCGGCATGGCCAACGCCTTCGGCATTTTCTGGATCCGCCAGTACGCGGAGGAATCCGTTCCTTCCGAACTGCTGGATGCCGGCCGCATCGACGGCTGCGGCTTCTTCCGGCTCTATTGGAACGTCGCGATCCCGATCCTTCGCCCGGCGTTGTCCTTCCTGGGAGCGTTCACCTTCATCGGTTCCTGGAACGATTATCTCTGGCCGCTGATCATTCTAAACGACGAGCGTAAATTTACGCTGCAGGTGGCGCTCTCCTCCCTGAACGGAATTTATGTGACCGATTATGCGATGGTCATCGCGGGCACGCTGCTCGCCGTCATTCCACTCATCATCTTGTTCCTGTTTGTCAGCAAGCAGTTTATTTCCGACATCGCAGCCGGGGCGATCAAAAGCTGACGGGCTTGCCTGTACTTATGGAAAAGGGAGTCTGATGCTGGTCCCGATAAACTGCGGGCTTCTGTCAAAAGAAGCATTGCAAAATGAAAAAGGAAAACCCGCCCATTCGGGCGGGTTTTCACGCTTTTTATAAGCAAGCATATCAGGGTGCCATTAACGCTTGAACACGACGTCGACAGCGATCGGCCGGTGGTCTGAAGCTTCCGTGGCGATTACCCGTTGATTCGAATGCTGAACTTCAGGCGACGTTACGATGTAATCGATCGTTTCGGACGGCTGGTCGGCCGGAAACGTATAGGCATCCCCAACGCCTTGAAAGCTGTTGACGAATAAGCCGCTGTCTAACAGAGCCTGAAATTCCGGACTGTCGGGTTCCGCATTAAAATCGCCCATAAGAAGCTTTGGTCCCTTCACCGTGGAAGCCAGGTTAACGATTTCCTGAACCTGCGCCTTCCGGCTTGCGGCATCGAGTCCCAGATGCGTATTATACACATCCACATGAACTCCCCGTAAATTGACCACCGCATGCAGAACGCCCCGCTGCTCATCGCCGAAGCTGCTGAGCAGCACGTTGTCAGAGCGGAGGATCGGATACTTGCTCAGGATAGCAGTTCCATATTGACGGTTGTTCGTCTGGCCTTCCGCCGGTTCCCAATCCAGATTGGCGCCATACGCGTAGTGATAGCCGAGCAAGCCTGCTAATTCCTTGGCTTGGTCCTGAAAGTCGCTCCGCTCTCCGAAAAACCGGTCCACTTCCTGAAGGCCAACGATCTCCGCGCCGGAATCCCGGATCACATCCGCAATTCGTTTCAGGCTAAGCTGTTCATCCAAACCGACGCCATGATGTATGTTGTACGACATCACGGTTGTGCGAATTTCCTTGCCAGTCCCGTGACCAGCCGCCATGGCGCTCGTTGAGAACAAAGATACGATCAGCAGGCTGACGATCGATGTGATGAAGTGTTTTTTCATGATTAACTCTCCCTTCAAAGGTTAGATAACGACTTCTATTCATGAAGAAGCGATTCCGCATCGCGAAGCAGGTACTCCGCAGCGTCGGTGGATACATGTTTTCCCTTTTGAGCGTTGACTTCATGGATAAAGCTGCTTACATTTTGATTCTGCAGCTTTTTCAGCAAGCTATTCGCAATTCCTTTGTTGTCAATCCAGCCGGCTTCTGCGAAACGCTGAACCAATTCCTCGAGAGCCGCGTTGCTTGTTTTCACTTCAAAATCAACGGACTTTGCGCTCGTATTCCCCGCCAAATCGCTGGCTTTAACAGTGAACGTATGCGCTCCCAGAGCCAGCTCGTACATTGGCGTGTCTTTTACATCCGTCAGAACTTTTCCATCCAGCAGGACTTCCGTTTTCGCGTTATCGACACCTGTCAAGGCATCCGATATTTCAAATCG
>NZ_PCZT01000009.1:1354685-1359767 GCF_002968895.1 Paenibacillus sp. AR247
ACCAGACGTGAATTCAGATGTAGTCACAGGGCCCAGCCTGATCTCGGGGGCTGTCCAATCGACGGTTATTTGGCTCGAAGCCTGAAAATCCCCATCTTCCGTCGTTGCCGTAATAACAGCTTTCCCCTCCCCTACTGCCTTCACCCGTCCTTCAGCGTCCACCTCAACCACCTGATCATCATCGGTAATCCATTTGACTTTTTTATTGGTCGCGTTGCTGGGACTAACGGCAGCCTGCAGTGCCGCACTGCGATCGGAAGACGCATTAAAAACGATCTCCGGTCGGTCGATCGAAATACCGGTGACGGGTACGTGTTCAGGGGTATGCTCAACGATAAGCTCATTCAGCGCGATATTGCCCCATACCCGGTTCGCATCATTCACTTTCAGCCGCAGTTTATAAGCATGAACGGTCGGAAAGGTGACGGCTTGGCTTTCTTTGGTGCTGTCGTTAAGCTTCCATTCGACCGATGCACCAGGCAATGCGGTTAGCCAGCCGCTGCCGTCGTAATACTCCACGTCAAACTTCGTAATCCCTTGACCTATGCCGAAAAAGGTAACCAACGTGACCTTGTTGACAGGTACCGGATCATGTCCGTAATCGAGCGTGATATAGCCCGGAAAAGATACGTTAACGTCGCTTCCCCATGCCGAGTTCAAATTGTTGTCGATAATGTTTGTGATCGTGCCCGCTCCAGTAGGGAAGGACGTGGTGACCATGTCTTTGGATAAATCCGGATTGTTATATAGTTCTAGTTCGTTCAGTGTGATCCTGCCGGACAGCGCATTTCCTCCATGCACCTTCAATCGGATTTTGGAAAAACGGGTAAGCGGAAACTCTACGGATTTGATCTCATTCGAGCCATTATTCAAATCCCATGACAGATGAATATTCGTCCGGATAGGCACCCATCCTGAACCGTTGTCGTATTCCAGATCGAAATCCGTCATCCCCGATTCCTGCCCGAATCTCGTATTGATCTTCAATTGATTGGTAGAAATGGTTTGACCACCAAAGTCAAGCGTGATATATCCCGGAAAAGAAGGCGAAGCCTCGGTAGACCATGCGGTATCATAAAACTTATCGTTGATATTTTCAATCGGCTGTGAAGACGACGAATGAAATGTCGTGCTTGCGGCAGCCTGTGGAGCCAAGTCATCGACAGGCGTGCTGACCGGCCGGATCTGAACGACGTCGATGGGATCGGGCATAGAACCGGCTGGAGGCACGCTGCCTTCGTATTCGTGTGCGCCGATATCCGGAGCCTCATTGTATAACCGATTGCCGAAGTAGTCCCTGCCTCCGTTTTCATTGATGCGAATGCCTGCACCGATCAAAGGAGAATCGGTCAGCAGCTTATAACCGTCGACGGTATTCATCCCATCCGCTCCGCTGCCGGGATTCGCAAATTTCGGATCGCCGGTTACCCCATGGGCATCGGCCTGAACGAGCGTGTTCCCCCCGTAATACGCGTTATAGTCGAACGTTTGCCCCCTCAAATCCCAGCCTTTATCCCCTAAGCTGTAATAGACATTGTTATAATTTTTGATGTTGCGCGGAGCGCCGGAAGCCTTGGTGAAATAATCGCTCATGACTGGGTTGCCGGATGCTTTTCCGACGTAAACCGTATTATTGTAGTTATACACGTTATCGATCGATCCGCTGTACCGGAAAATGCTTTTTCGGTCATTCTGGCTGATGTTATACCTTACGACCGTATTGATCGTGTCATACGTATCGTTTACAAACAGCATAAATCCGCCTGCGTTATCATGGCGAATTGGACCAAATTGTTGTCCGAATAGGCCCACCAAATGGAAGCATTGGTCGCCAGATATGTAGCCTGCCCTACCGTATTGCGCTCGACAACCGCTCCATCGGTTACGTTCCAGGCAATTCCTCCCGTTGCGGCTCTGAGGACGGTGTTGTTGGATATTTTCACACGAGTCGAAGGTGTCCAAGGCCCGTAAGGCTTCGGCACCCACGGCCATAAATCGCCCATTCCATTACGCAGGATGCAGTTGGAACCGATGTAAATGCCATACGCATCCACGTCCGTCAGCATATTCCCGTCAATCAGGACGTCGTCAAAAGCGCTTGGCGTCGTTGACCCGACCGAGTCGACAATAATTCCGCCGGATCGAGTCGTATAAGAACCGTCTACATCATGAATGTTTAAATTTTTAATATGAATATGGTGCAGCAGTCCCGCTTCTTCGTTTAAGATGTAGACGCCCCGCCGTTGTCCGCGTGGGTTTTCCCAGTCCCTGTCAAATGGCAGTGGGGAGCTGTTCGTCACTTCCAGGTTGTTGATCTCCCAATACTGCTGATTTTTCAACAAGATCGCTTCCAGCTGTGACGTCACGCCGGCGATTAACGGCTTGCTGCCTTCCCCATACCTATCAATAATGATGGGATTTCCTTGTTCGCCCGAGCCTTTGGGCCACAGCCTGCCGCTCCAGCTTTCCCCTGCTTTAAACAGAATCTTGTCCCCCGGTGAAAAGGTGGTCGCATTGACTTTGTCCAATGTCTTCCAGGCGGAATCTTGGCTTGTTCCGTTGTTCCGGTCATCTCCTCCCGTACGGTCCACGTAATAAGTCGTGCCGGATGCCATCGCGGCCTGCGGCAAAGCGGTGAAGAAAGAACATACCATGGAGACAATCAAAGTCATGCAGAACACTTTACCTCCCCATTTCCTCAAAAAGCATCATCCTTTCGTTTTATCATGTATGTAAAGCCCATTAGGCGTTACATCGTTACATTTGAAACGAATCGTATGGTCCCTGATTCACGACGACCTTTGCTTCGGAGATGCGTTCGCGGACATAGCGCTCGTATTTATAGTCGATGTAGTCTTTGACTACTTGGTCTTTCACAGCGTCAAATGCCTGATCCTTCGTTTCCGCGCTTTTTCGAGACTCGTAAAACCGCTTCAGCTGCTGTTCATCGGGCTTCCAATCCTGCTCCATCAGATGGTTTTTGACGGATACGATTGCGTTTGTCATGACGTATTCAAAATAAGCATCCTCACTGTAGGAGGCGGGTCCGAAAACAACCTGATGATCGCGGATCGCTTTTTGCCTTCTCTTGTTTTCACGCTCGAGGGATTGTACAAAACTGCCCTCATCGATATCTCGCAGCACTCCCTGCTCCTGCGCAATGATTTGCTGGATCTTGATGTTCACGCTCGTTTCCAGCGCTCTTTTTTTGATCATTTCCAGCGGAATTTCCCCTCCGTAAGACGTGGTCCAAAACGCCGGCGACGGCTCAGCGCCATATTTTTCATAAAAGTAGCTGATGACTCCAGCTTTATTTGCAGTGATGGCTCTGCGGAATTCGTTGACATGAACGGGTACACCGTTAACCGTCGCGATCACCTCAGCGTGATGCTTCGTCTTGGAAAACCCGGACCCCGCAGTGAATATAACGATCACGGAACCTAAGACCAACAATCCGGCCGTAAACAGCCATTTGGGACTGCCAAAATGATGAATGATTTTAACCATATGCATCCCTCGCCAGCCTATTTGTTATCATGCTGTAATCAACATCGCCTTTAATCTTTGACGTGTTATATCATTATAAAGCCCGAAAGAAAGCGCATCCATTTCTCGATCTTTACAAACCTTTCACTTTCTTTACCTCATGGATCCGGTGGGTGGATGTATCTCAACACACAAGGCAGGCTCAACAAAAAAACTCTAAGCCTGATCAATGATCAAGCTTAGAGTTGCAAAGAGCTGGTTCCAGACCCATAAAACGACTATCCTAAATCCGGCTGCTCAACAAAATCAATTTCCGGCAGTTCCGTGCCGTATAATTCGAAAATGACAATTTCATTGGCACCCTCCCGCAGCAGCGGCCCCGGCACATACAGCGTTTTTTGCGGCCCGATGTTCCAATACCGGCCAAGGTTGAAGCCGTTGATAAATACGACGCCTTTGGTCCAGCCGTTCAAGCTCAGAAAGGTGTCTGCCCGTTCGTGAACCTGCAGCTGCCCACGGTAAAAGGCAGAGCCTTGCTGCGGCTGCAGTGCGTGAAAAGCGAGACCGGACAAGTCGGTTAACGGCAGCGAGTACGTCGTCCAGTCCGATAAAAACGGTTTCTTCCTTGGCTGCCGGGTCTGCGGCTGAGGTTGCCGCCGAATCGTTCCCCTGGCTCGAGCATGCCGTGAATAACGAAAGAGAAATCGTGGCGAGCAAAAGCAATTTCCATGGCTTGTGTAATTTCATATTGATGGCCTTCCCCCTTTGTATGCTGTCATCTTGTTATCGCTTCACGTCATCATTATAGATTCCGAAGGAAAGCGCTATCAATTTTGAGTTTTTTACTTTGCTTTCACTTTTTTTACCTATTTGGAGTTTCGGTATTCCTGGGGAGAAACCCCCATCTTTTTCTTGAAAAAGGTCGTAAAATAGGAATGCGAATCGAAGCCGACCCGGGCGGCGATTTCGATTAACTTAAGATTGGTGTGCTGCATCAGGTGAAGCGCGCATTCCAGCTTTTTCGACTGGATGTAATCCTGCAAATTTTGACCGGTCATCTGTTTGTAGTAGCGCGACAAGTAAGATGGATTGAAATGGACATGCTCCGCGATCGCGGTCAGGGACACATCACCGGACAGATGGTGCTGGATAAAGCTCTGAATCTGGTTGATCACCCAGGATTTCATGTCTTCCTGCTTCATTTGCCCGGAGTCCGGCGAAAATTCTTGATGGGCCTGCTCAATATCAATCACGATCATCTTGTGGCCGAACGAGACTCGGGACTCCAGTGCACCGAGCAGCGCGCTGTATTGGTCGCGGATCGTCTCCCAGCCCTTGCTCAAATCGCCGGAAACGCCGAATGACACGGATGCGCCAAGCAGGCCTTCGCATTCATTTTGCACCAGTTCCAGGATCCCCTTCATATACGCCATGAATCCTTTCCAAGCCTGTGCCTCCGGATCAGGGTGAAGGAAACGGCCGAGCAGTTCCGCCTGCGGCTGAAGCAGCCACACAACGATATGTTCATCCGATATGGAGGACTCACAGGTGATCGAGTCAGGCAGGTTATTATGAAACGCCCTTTGCACGGATTCC
>NZ_PCZT01000009.1:1359867-1372078 GCF_002968895.1 Paenibacillus sp. AR247
ACAGCTCCTCCTTAGGCCGCGGGCCGGGGATCAACGTACTGTACTGAATAAAACCGTAGTTCTGGCCGAGCTTCTCCATCGGTTCGGGATAGGGAGAGCGCACCGCCGCCGAAATCCGGTCCAGATTGCCCGCCAAGGGAGCAAGCTCCGTCATTGCCACTTTACCGTACGCTTGCTTGGCGATGGGGTCCGGCAGCCCGTCCGCTGCAAGCGGCTTATACTTTGCGATGATGTCACGAACGGCAAAATATTTGTCCGTCGGCTCACCGTTTTCGTTTAACAGCGCATCATAATCGTAGCTGGTGACCGTTGGCTCGTAGCTGTCTTCCGTATGGCCGTTGGCTCCGCTCCAGAAGCCGAAATTCGTTCCCCCATGGAACATATAAAAGTTAACGGAGGCTCCCAGGCTCAGCATTTCATCCAGAACAAAAGCGGCGTCTTCCGCCGGACGAGTATGATGCTCCTCACGCCAGTGGTCAAACCAGCCGTCCCAGAATTCCATGCACATGACCGGCGCATCCGGCTGATACTCCCGCAGCTTCTCGAAGGATTCCCGGGCGCGGGAGCCGAAATTGACCGTTGCAAGTACGTCTTCCACCATCCCGCCCTGGAGCATGGCGTCTTCCGGGCCATCCGAAGTAAACAGAAGCACGTCCATCCCCCGGCTGATCATCGCGTTTTTCAAATAGTTCAAGTACGGCTTGTCGTTGCCGTAACTCCCGTATTCGTTTTCGATTTGCAGCGCGATCACCGGGCCTCCCTGGGTACAGAGCAGAGGCTTCAGCTTAGGAAGGAGCACATCATAATAATCATCGACATGGTCGAGGAACGGCTGATGGTAACAGCGCAGGCGCATATCCGAATCCGCCAGCAGCCAGGAAGGCAGTCCCCCGAATTCCCATTCCGCACAGATATACGGTGATGGCCGAACGATAACATAAAGTCCGAGGCTGCCAGCCAGTTCGATAAACTTCACCAAATCCGCGATGCCTTCAAACTGGAACTCCCCTTTCTGCGGTTCATGCAAATTCCACGGCACATACGTTTCCACGGTGTTTAAACCGCAGGCTTTCAATTTGATGAGCCGGTCCTCCCAATACTCCGGTACGACACGGAAGTAGTGAATCGCTCCCGACAAAATTTGAATCGGATCATCATTCATATAAAAGGCAGATCCCGAATATCGAAACGTAGACATAAGTTCCTCCTGTGGTTAGGTTGAAGGTATTGTATTAAACTGATGGCTCGCGGACGGCGTAACGCTGTTCAAACTCCTTCAAAAGGATGGTCTCGCCTGCAATTCTGGACTCTTCAGCGGCAAAAGCCATCAGATGACTCTGGACGGAATGGTCTGCAGATGTAAGGCCTTGAGCCTTGGCGTCCGCCCGTACCAGCTTGAGGAAATCGCTCATCAGCTTCATATCGCCGCCGCCATGGCCCACATGGCCGCCCATGTCCCCGAACGTAATCCGTTCGACTTTGCCGCTGCCGAAGTGAATGATTTCGATTTCGTTTTTCTCCATTGCTCCGCGGATTTCTCCTGTCGTGCCCATCAGCTTGATCGTGCGGCTGACGTCTCTTGTAAATGCGCTCATCGTAAACGCAGCCGTGATACCGCCCTCAAACTCGAGATTCACGACCTGATGGTCGACGACGTCGTTATCACAGTGATATACGCATCTGCCGTATGGCCCTTCCTGCAGCGCTTTGTAACGGGCTTCGTAGCTCATGTCGTCACTGATGGCCGATGTCGGCCAGTTCGTATCATCGGTTAAATATTGATCGGGCGCATAATAGAGGCATTCATCCGCAACCGGACAGCCGTCCAGACAGCGGAGCGGAGCTCCTTCAGGCGCTTCGGATGCCGTAAAATGGCTGAGCGTGCCGAAGGAAGATACTTTGACGCAGTCCGCACCGGCAAGCCACAGCAGAATATCCAGGTCATGACAGGACTTGGCCAGAATCATCGGACTGGAGTCCTCCTTACGGCGCCAATTCCCTCTGACAAAGCTGTGCGCTTGATGCCAGTACCCCACATTCTCATTATGCTGGATCGACATCAGCCGCCCGATCGCACCATCTGCCAGCAAGCTTTTCAGCGTCTGGAAAAACGGCGTATACCGGAGGACATGACAGATGGAAAACACAAGTCCGGCTTGTGAAGCCATCTCCCCCATCCGGATGCATTCCCCGGGATCGGGTGACATCGGTTTTTCCAGCAGCACGTGATAGCCTGCCTGCAGCGCCTGCATGGTCGGCTCGAAATGCTGTTGATCCTGGGTACAGATCAGCACGGCGTCGGCCATCTTCGGAGCTTGGAACAGATCGTCCCAATGTTCAAAGCACATCGAATCCTCCAGCCTGTGCCTCGCCTGAAAGCTTTCCCTCCGTTCCTTGACCGGCTCAGCCACGGCAACTACCTCAAGCTCATGCGGATGCGACAGCGCGTATTCCAAGTAATTGATGCCGCGCAGGCCCGCTCCGATCAAGGCAACTTTCACTTTTTTCACGTCTTCTTTCCCCTTTCGTTATTCCTTGACGCTTCCGACCGTCATCCCTTTGACAAAGTATTTTTGCAGGAACGGATATACGACCATGATCGGCAGCGCCCCCATAAAAATCTGCGCCGTCTGCAGCGTTTTCTCGCTCAAATTTTCCATCGCTTTGATTTGTTCAATGGAAACGGACGTCATTTGGGAATTGATCGACATAATGAGCGTGGACAAATAGGTCTGCAGCGGATATTTCTCCGGCGAATTCAAGTATAAGATGCCGTCGAACCAGGAGTTCCAGTGGCCGACAATCGTAAACAGGCCGATGGTCGCGATCGAAGGTAAAGAGACCGGCAAATAGATCCGCCATAAAATTCTCCAGTGTCCCGCGCCGTCGATCGTTGCCGCCTCGTCCAGCTCCCGTGGAATGGTGCGGAAGAAATTCAGCATCAGCACCATGTTCCATACGTTCAGCGCGCCAGGCAAAATCAGCGCCCAGATGGAATCGATCAAACCTGTATTTTTCACGATGATATACGTAGGAATGAGACCTCCGCCGAAAAACATCGTAATCGCAAAGAACCAGACATAGACCGTCCGATACTTAAACTGGTCGACCGACTTGGATAGCGGATAAGCCGAAATAAAGCACAGGAACATGTTGACCGCCGTGCCGAGCGCTACCCGCTCGATCGAAACCCCAGCGAACGAAGAATTCTACCTTTTGCCCAGGTACCGGTAAGCATCAAAGTTGAAGCCGACGGCCACAGTTTGACCTCGCCGGCCATCGCCGCCGTATTCGAACTGAGGGACACGGATAGAAGGTGGATAAACGGATAATGCCAAGAAGCGTAATCGCCGTCAGCAGCGCCGAATTGAAAATGACGAACATTTTTCTGCTCAAAGTTGGTTTGTGCATCTCTCTGCCTCCAGCTAAAAAATGCGGTAATTGTTGTATTTGTAAGCCGCGTAATACGTTAGCGACACCAAAACCAAAGATATCGCGGATTTAAACAGTCCGACGGCAGCGGCAGGTCCGAATTGCTGGCTGAACATACCAAGCCGGTATACGAACGTATCGATGATATCCGCTCCCTCATACACGGTCGGGTTATACATGATCAGGATCTGCTCAAATCCGGCGTTCAAAATCCCGCCAAGGCTGAGGACTCCGAGTAATATCAATATCGGTGCCATGCCCGGCAGCGTTATGTGAATCATCTGCTTCCATCTTCCCGCACCGTCAACCTCGGCCGCTTCGTACAGCGTGGCATTGATTCCGGTAATGGCGGCGAGCATGACGATCATGTTATAGCCCATCCCTTTCCAGACATCCGAGCCAATTACAATTCCACGGAACCACTCATTATCCAGCATGAACATGATCGGCTTCAGTCCCATGGCTGTCATCAGTCCGTTAACGGGTCCACTCAAGGAAAACAGCTCGATAATGACACCGCCTAGAACGGTCCAGGACAGAAAAAAAGGCAGAAATACGGCCGATTGGATAAAGCGGGAAAACCACCGCTTGGTGACTTCATTCAGCAGCAATGCCAGGATTAACGGAACTAACAGGAACAGCACCATTTTAATAACCGCGATCACGATCGTATTCCACAGCACCTGCTTGAAATCAGGCATGGCAAATACATATTTGAAATTGTCAAAACCAACGAACTTTGAATGAAAAAAGCCGGACAGCGGCTCAAACTGCTGGAAAGCCATGACGAGACCGGCCATGGGGCCGTAGGCATAAATCAGCGTCACGATAACGCCGGGCAGCAGCATGAGATGAAGGATATATTCCTTTTTCAGCGTTCTCACAGATGGACCTCCCCGTTCAATCGTAAACAGGAGGAATCGCCAGGACTAAAGCAGGCTCCTCCTCCCGTTTCACTTCATTTCAGGATTGCTAGCGGCAATCGCGAATCGAATTATTTCGCAGCCTGCTGACTGTACCAGTCGTTAACCTCTTTGGTAATTTGATCGCCGCCAAGGGATTTCCAGCTCTGAACGAATTTGTCGAAATCGTCCAGGGATCCGCCCAAGATGATCTTCGTAAACGCTTCCTGCATCAGCTTATCGAGCTGGGCGCCCTTTTCGACCTGCGTTTCCGTCGGCAATCCGAAGAACTCGTTGTTCACGAAAGCTCCGCTTTCCTTGATCTTCCGTGTCATCCCCCAACCGCCGTCTTTCGCCGCGCGGCTGAAGTATTGGCCCCAGTTTACGCCTTTGGAAGCGTTGGCCGTGTTGCCTGCAAGGTAATCCTGGGCTGCTTTGAACACATCGGCCACATTTTTGTAGTTCTCGTCATCGAGCGTAATTTCGGTCTGCTTCGCATCGAGTGCCTTGTTGACTTCCGTGTAGATCGTATCGATCTGGGCCGGGTTATAGATCCGCGGATTAAACCAGTTATAGACGTATCCGTTTTCCGCTTTGTTTTGTTCCATGTATTTCTTTTTGCCTTTTTCGATGTAGAAGTTGATCATTTTGATGGCAGCTTCCGGATTTTTCATTTTCTTGTTGACGGCATACACTTTTCCGCTCCGGATCTTAGGCACCAGCGATTTGCCGGGACCGTCCAGACCCGGAATTTGAATGGCGATCCACTCTGCCTTTGGATCCTTGTCCACGTTCAGGTTCAGCGGATAGTTCGGATACCACCATTCCCCGTAGACGATGCCGACTTTGCCTGCTGTAATGTCTTCGACAGCCTTGTTTTCGTCCTTCAAAGCGAACTCTTTGTCCAAAATGCCGTCTTTGTACCAGGATTGCAGCTTGCCAAGCGCATTCTTCACTTCCGGTTGAATCAAGCCGGGAATCAGCTTGCCGCTGCTGTCCTTGATCCAGGCGGATTGATTGTCGCCAATCGAAGGATACGCCCCGAAGCCGTTAAAGAAGCCTCGCAGATCATAAGCCCAGAAGAACAGATTTTTTTGCAGCGATACGCCGTACGTATCGTTTTGTCCGTTTTGGTCCGGGTCGTTCTCAACAAATGCCTTCGCGACCTTATCCAGGTCATCCATCGTCGCAGGCGGCTGCAGTTTCAGGTTGTCGAGCCAGTCTTTACGAAGCCATAGCAGCTGCGTCGACAGGAAAGGGTCTTCAAATGCAGGGATACCGAGCAGCTTACCGTCTTCGGAGAACGTCTTCATCGCAAAGCCGCCGTCGGACTCCATGTATTTCTTCAATTCCGGTGAAGCGTAATCGTTGTAAGCTGCGGTCAAATCAGCAAGCATGCCCTGCTTCTTCAGCTTTTCGAAGTTTTTCTGGTCCAGCTCCATAATGTCCGGCAGGTCGGCCGAAGCCATCGCGAGCGAGAATTTTTGCTCGAATTGGCTGGATGGAACGGTCCATTTGTATTTGACCTCGATGTTTAACATGTCTTTCAGATCTTTGAGGTAAGCATTTTGGTCAGGCGTAATGCCTTTCGGTGTCCGCGGGTCCTCTGGCGGGTTATAACCCAGCACCTCCGTTACAGTTACCGTTTCAGGGTATTTGCCAAGCGGCTCGGGCGGTGCGTCTGTGCTCTTGGTTTCTTCCTTGGCTGCCGGGTCTGCGGCAGCTGAATCAGCCCGTTTACGATAACCGGCTCGTCATCCACGATCAACAATCGGTACATGATGCTGCCTCCTTTTATGTCTCTGGTATAATGGTCAGGTTGATTTTTAAGCCGCCATGCATGCTTCTTGACGCCGTTAAGCCGCTCTCCGGCCCGTACTTGAGCTTGAGGCGATTATTGACGTTGATCAAACCCGTGTTCTCGATCGATTTTGAATCCCTGGCGAGCTTGGTGTTCAACTGTTCGATCATGGCATCGGTAGCCAAATTCCCGTTATCTTCGACCGTCACGCACAGTTTCCCTTCCCGGTATTCCGTCCGGATGTAGACCTTTCCCTCCATCATGCCGTCTTCAAAGGCGTGCTCAAACACATTTTCCACGATCGGCTGAATGATCAGCCGCGGCACTGTGATTGTAGCGGGAACTTCGGTCTGCTCCTCGTATTCGAAATGTACCCGATTGGAAAAACGGATGCACTGAATATCGCAATAATCGAGCGCATGTCGGTACTCTTTATCGAAAGGCACCTCGTCCGCACCGCTTCTCGTAATGTACTGGTAATAGCTGCCGAGACGCTGGGAGAGCTCAGCAGCGCTGTCCGAATCGCCTACTTTGCACATCATGTAAATATTAAAAAAAGCTGTTGTACAGAAAATGCGGATTGATCTGGGATTGAAGCTGCTTCAGCTGGGAGCGCTGCAGCGCTATTTTTTGCTCATAGTTATCCTCGATCGAATTTTTGAGCTTGCGTGCCATATTGTTAAAGCTGTTGAAGACGTAATGGAACTCATCCTTCGTTTTGGATTCGATCATAATGTTCAAATTGTCGGTCTCAATCATATGAAACGCCTTGACCAGTTTGGATAAGGGCCTGTGGATCATGAGATTGACGGAAAAAGAGTACAGAATCATCACGATGATCGCGATGATAAACAGGGTGTAGAACCATGTAATAAATTGGCTCAACGGGCGCGTGATCTCATTTTGATTCACATACATGATGAGCGATAAATGCAGCGAACTGACGTCATTGGGTGTAATAAAATAGTTCACGCCGTGCATCTTCCGCATCTCAGGCATACTCGAATTATGCAGGCTTTCATCATCAAAAAGCCCCAAAACCGCAGCGGACTCCCCCTGCTCCTGCGCTGTCGTCAGAACGGTTCCCGCCTCTTTATCCCCGAGCAGCACTTCGGATTGCGGATACAAATTGGCAATTTCTCTCAAAGCCTCCAACAGCTTGGGTCTGGAAATCTCGATATAAGACCAGACCGCGCCGTTATTTTCCGTTTCGATGAAAAAAATCCGGCTTCCGCTCCTATAGAACGATGGTTTGGGCGTAACGGCCATTAGCGACGAGATCAGCTTCAGTTCCTCATTGGGCGTATTGGTCACACCCGAGTCCGTGGAAATCGTTTTGCCGATGGCTTCGACGTAAACGCCCGCATTCACTACATATTCGCTGGAAACGGTCAGTGTCGGGGCGGATCGGCGCCATCCTGGCACTCGGCGGTTTCCTATGCAGAGACGTACTTCAAGTCGGTGTGGAAAGCGGCCGTTCTCGGCATTCTGCTTGGTTCGCTGGTCCAGGTGCTGCTGCCCGTCCAGTGGCTGTATAAACTGCTTGGCAAAACGACGTTTAAGAGCACCCTGATCGGCGGGGTCGCCTCCCTGCCCGGCATGATGTGCACCTGCTGTGCCGCCCCGATTGCGAGCGGCCTGCGCAAGCGCAACGTGTCCGTCGGGGCGGCTTTCGCTTTCTGGCTCGGCAACCCGCTGCTGAATCCGGCAACGCTTATCTTCATGGCTTTCGTGCTGTCCTGGAAATTCACATTGCTGCGCATTGTTCTGGGACTGGCCCTGACGTTCGGCGTGAGCTACTTCGCGAACCGCTTTGCCGGTTCCTCCGAAGTGCCAGAACCGCTGGAAGAAGCAGCGGCTGTCAAGGAACGGACCGCGGACCTTTCCTGGTCCGCTGGGCCAAGAGCCTCGGCTTGATGATTCTCAGCGTCGTTCCGGCATACCTGATTGCCGTCCTGCTGCTGGGTGCTTTCCAGTCCACCCTGTTCCCAGTATGGGTTGGGGGCGGGATCGCTGCTATTATCCTGTTCGCTGTCGTCGGAACGCTGTTCGTCATTCCGACGGCTGCCGAAATTCCGATCATCCAGTCCTTTCTGTCCCTGGGCGTCGGTTCGGGCCCAGCCGCTGCGCTCCTCGTGACGCTCCCGGCAGTCAGCCTGCCGTCCATGCTGATCGTGGCCAAGTCCTTCCCGCGGAAAGTGCTGCTGTTCGTGTTCGGCGCGGTCATCGTGACCGGACTAATCAGCGGCCTGCTGGGCGCTTGGCTGCTGTAATTGCGGTGAAACGCATATAAAATCAAAGCAATCCATCCACAGGAATTTTGTGGGTGGATTGCTTTTTTCTTTGGGCTGGATAAATGAATGGGAGGCAAAGAAAAATCAAGTCGAATTTTTAGTTGACTACTCAACTTAATTACGTTATCATTTTCGTAGACTAAGTTTACAAGTCAACTAAATAAAAACAAAATGCACACTAGATGCCCAACAGCAGCGGTGTGAGCAGAAGGGTGAGATACGTATGGTTAGCGGAGCATTTCCTTACGAAAAAAAGCGTCAACGGGTTTATGATTTAGAGATGGCTTATGTAGAGGTCGGCAGTGGTGATCCGATCGTTTTCCTGCATGGTAACCCTTCCTCCTCTTATCTATGGCGCAACATTATTCCTTACGCACAAACGCCGGGCGCTGCATTGCCCCCGATTTAGTCGGGATGGGAGATTCCGATAAACTGCCGGTTAGCGGTCCGGGCGCCTACACCTTCGCTCAGCACCGGGAATACCTCGACGAGCTTCTTAACAAACTTGGGATTCATGAGAAGATCACCTTCGTCGTACACGACTGGGGCTCCGCTTTGGGATTTGATTGGGCGCAGCGGCATCCTGGCGCTGTGGACGGTATCGTGTATATGGAAGCGATCATCAAATCCAGCAGCTGGAGCGAGATGCCGGAACAAGGCCGTAACATTTTTCAAGCGCTGCGGTCTGAAGAAGGTGAACAGATGATCTTGGAACAAAACTCGTTCCTGAATGTCAATCTTCCCGTTAATGTCATCCGCCAGTTAACGAAGGAAGAGCAGGAGCAGTATCACCGCCCCTTCGTCGAACCAGGGGAAGGTCGTCGTCCGATGCTCTCCTGGGCAAGACAGCTTCCTTTTGACGACGAGTCAACGGCGGAGGTGAATGAAATTGTCGCGGCTTATGGCCACTGGCTGGCACACAGCCACGTCCCCAAATTATTCATCCATGCAGAACCGGGAAGAACTTCGCAGTCCCAACTGGATTTTTGCCGTAGTTGGCCCGAGCAGACCGAAGTGACGGTGCCAGGGCTTCATTACCCGATGGAAGATGCCCCCGATAAGGTCGGGGAGGCCCTTGCCTCTTGGTTGAAAAGGCTGAAATAGAGCTTGAGCCAAATCTGCTTGTGGAGAGGAGAACATGATCAGATGACCATTTCGCGAAGGGAAGTCTTATCCGATGAATTGCTGTCATGGACAGGTGTAACGGTTAACCCCCACCGATTCGGCGGAATTGAGTTTCTTTATGGGGGAAAAGAAATAGGTCATTTACATGGGGACCATCTGGTTGATCTGCTCTTGCCCAAATCGAAACGGAATGACGTGGTAACCACCGGTCTTGCCAACCCGCATCATATGTTCCCTCATTCGGGTTGGGTATCCATTCATTTGAAGTCTGAAAGGGACATGACCAACGCAGTTGAACTTTTGCGCTTCAAGTATGAATACCTGGTGAAAAAGATAGATGGCATCAGTTCTGAAAAAGAAACAAGCGGCTAAAATCCAGCCGCTTGTTTCTTTGAGGTTCTGGGTTGTTTGTGGCAACCATGGTGCCGAACGGAAAACGATGACCGCGGGTCACTTATAAATGCGAACCTCCGGTCGCATCGAGCATTTGCCCCGTCACCCAGCGGCCGTCCGGCGAAGCCAGGAAAGCGACGGCATCCGCGACGTCCGCGGCCTCTCCGATTCGTCCAAGAGCGGACATTTCCGCCGCTCCCTGACGGGCTTCCGGCGTGTTCAGCCAAGAGGCGTTCACATCGGTGTCGATAATGCCGGGAAGCACGGCGTTTACGGTAATGCTGCGCGGACCCAGCAGCTTCGCAAGGTGCAGCGTAAAGGTGTTCACCGCCCCCTTGGTCATGTTGTAGGACATGATATGCGGAAATGCGATTCGGGTCACGCCTGAAGAAATATTGATAATCCGCCCTCCGTCCCGCAGCCGATCCATCGACTGCTGCACGAGAAAGAACGGCGCTTTCACATTCACAGCAAACACCTCGTCGAAGTCTGCCTCCGTTGTTTCTTCCATCGTTTTCGATGTTCCGATGCCGGCATTGTTCACCAGAATGTCATACTGGCGGCTGCCTGTCCGCCGGGTCAGTTCGGCATCGAGTGATTCAAGCAGACGATGGACACCTTGAATGTCCTGAAGATCGGCACCGATGGCAAACGCCTGGCCTCCCTGTTCCTCAATCATCCGTACGACCTCGTCCGCTGCATCCCTGCGGCTGCCGTAGTGAACCGCAATAAGCGCACCTTCAGAGGCAAGACGCAGTGCAATGCCCCTTCCTATCCCCCGGCTTCCTCCAGTCACAAGAGCTGTTTTTCCTTCCAATCTTTTCATACCTGCTCACTCCTTCTTCTGTGGTTTGTAAACCCACTGTACACTCTCCCCTTAAGGGGAGAGTCAACTCCTGGAGTGAGCCTTCGGTCAAAAATAACGAATCAAGGGCTCAGAGTACCGCGCAGTGGGAGGATTACTTCCGACCTGCGGAATTTTCCGTACATGTCTTGTTCGGAGGCAATATAGACTTCACGGACCGGCTCACCGGGTAACGGTTCATATCCCTGCGATGCGACCCATGCCATGACGTGCGCTGCTGCAGGACAGTGGGCGGCATAGGGGTTGCAGTCATGAATCAGGGATGCGGCGGTTTCATAGCCGGGCAGCTCTACGATGCGGACGCGCCCGCGCTCCGGAGTTGGTTCCTCCAGTGGAAATGCCACCTCAATGTCAATGACTTCCCTTTCGCCTTCCCCGCCCGCGTCATGCCAGAGAGAATCAGCGGTCCGTCCGCTGTTCCGCAGCCGCCAGCCATGACATAGTCCCTGACCTCATTAACCAGCAGGCAGAGGTCCTGCCGCGGGATCGTATCCCTGACCGAGGCGGCCCATTGCGGCTGCAGCTCGCGGAGCGTTACGGCTTCGGGTCCTTCCACCGCAGCCGCCCCGACTTGTTCCAGCCGCTGCATTCTCCGGTCGATTTCTTTTAGCTGACGCTGTGCTTCCTGGATGGCGGTCTCCAGATCAGCCCGCTTCATAGCGAGCGTATCCGCAGCCGTACCGGGCGTTCCCACCTCTTGAAGCAGTGGAGCGATCTGCTCCAGTGTCAGCCCCAGCTCTTTAAAAGCGCGGATGCGTTCCACCGTCAGCAGATGATCGGCGGAATAATACCGATAGCCGGAACTCTCATCCACAGCGGACGGTTTCAGAATCCCCAGCTCATCGTAATAACGCAGCGTTTTGATCGATATCCCGCTCATTTTGGCAAAAGCGCTGATTTTAAACATGCTCTTCGTTTCCCTTCCGAGGTAAGATCTCAGCTTCATTGTATGGAGGTACAGCAGCTGCGTCAATTGGGGAATAGCAAACACCTAACCTGCATTCCCAAAAAAAAGGCTGCAGTCCGGGGCATCCATGATGCCTCCAGATTGCAGCCGCGGTGATCTTAGCTCAATTTTTTACTTAGTGAACCGGAGAATATTCCTTCCCTTCGCCGCCTGCAGGAGCAACCTCCGCCGTATGATCCAGCTTCTTACTTCCCATAAACAGTGACGCAAGCAGGGCCAGAATCGCAGGCACGCAGGCCCATGCGAATGTCTGGACGATTGAAGAAGCGAGCATCTCGGAAATGTTATTCAGCACTTCAGGCGGAATGAGCGAGCGCGTCTACCGGAGCCAGCAGCGCATGCGGATCCTTGATATCGAGCCCCGCCGGCCTATTGCCGATGCTCCTCCCGCGTTTGCTGCGTCCAGCCCCCGGCAGAGCCGAACCCTTTCGT
>NZ_PCZT01000009.1:1372178-1396480 GCF_002968895.1 Paenibacillus sp. AR247
CATGTGTAAACGAATGGCTCTGAATCAATCCGAAGGTCGTAATCCCGATTGTCATGCCGAGCGAGCGCAGGAAGTTCAGCGTCGAGCTGGCCGTTCCCCTTTGCCGGTAGTCCAAACCATGAATGGCGGCGTTTCCGAGCACCGAAAACGATGCGCCGATTCCAAGCCCGATCAGAATCATATAGATCGTCACGATCAGCCGGGTCGAGTTCACCGATAAGGTGGCGACCAAGGCCGTGCCGACCAGGAATAACAGCAGCGTCGGAATCAAAATGTTCCGGTACGGCATTTTGTTCATCAGACTGCCGCCCAGCGTCGCCGTGACGACCGAGCCGACCATCATCGGCAGCAGCACCAGCCCTGAATTGGTGGCCGAACCGCCCAGCACGCCCTGGATAAAAATCGGAATGTACACCGAAGCCGCGATAAACGCCGCGCCGCTGAACAGGCCGACCAGGACGCTGGTGGCGTACAGCCGGTTTTTAAACAATCCGAACGAAATGACCGGCTCTTTCGCTTTGGTCTCGGCATACAGGAAGGCGATCAGCAGCACCGCAAATCCTCCGAACAAGGAGAGAATCTCCCAGGAATCCCAGGCGATTTCCTTGCCGCCCAGCTCCAGGGCGAACATGAGGCAGATCACCGCTCCCAGCAGCGTAAAGGCGCCGAACCAGTCGATCGGCTGCTTGGAATGCTCATGCGACTCCTTGTAGAAAAACGCCACCATGATGAAGGCGATGACGCCCAGCGGCAAGTTGATGTAGAAAATCCACTCCCAGGCGATATGATCCGTTATGTACGCCCCGAGAAGCGGTCCGAAAATGCTGGACATGCCGAACACGGCGCCGAACAAACCGCCGAGGCTGCCGCGCTTCTCCAGCGGGACCGCATCGAACATGATCGTAAACGCGATCGGGACCAGCGCTCCGCCGCCAATGCCCTGAACTGCCCGGTACAAGGCCAGTTCCGTGATCGTGGTCGCCGTGCCGCACAGCGCAGACCCCAGCATGAACAGAATAATCCCGAAGACAAAAAACTTTTTGCGGCCGTACATATCCGACAGCTTTCCGAAGATCGGCATCCCGGCCATTTCCGCCACCATGTAGGCCGAGGTGACCCATACAAACTTATCCATGCCGCCGAGCTCGCCCACGATATTTCCCATGGCCGTGGCGACGATGGTGTTATCCATCGAGGCCATCAGGATGCCCAGCAGCAGGCCGGCGATGACGACCGGAAGACTGCTTTTTTGTGCAGGTTTCACGTTCTCAAACACTCCTTTAAATTTCTGATTTCTCTGTAACCGGTTCTAAGTGTAAACAAAAAAGTATGACAACTGTATGTCATACTTCTGAGTATTTCCGAATCATTTTTTTTAGTTTGGCGTGGACGGCCTCGCGAAGCTCCGGGGGCTCCTTCACCTCGGCACCGTCGCCGAAGCTGAGCAGCATCGGGATAAGCCACTGCGTTCGCTCCATATGCTCCAGGGTAATGCTAAGCAGGAACGAACCGTCGTCGAGATACGTTTTCTCCGCTCCATAGAAATAATCCATCGCTCTCGCCAGGCAGTCGGAAGAAAAATGAATCACCGCATGCACCGGGTTTCCTTGGTTGTGCAGCTGCTTAAATGTCACTTCTTCGGGAGCCGCATGCTTATGCTTCGTAAAATGCTCGCCCATCGCCTGCAGGTCGGCCATCCGGGACAGCCGGAATTTCCGGTAATCCTGGCGGTCCCGGCAGTAAGCGAACAGGTACCAGACGTCGTACTCGTAAATCAGCCGCACCGGCTCCACGATTCGCTCGGTCTTCTCATTTCTGGCGTTGATATATTTGAAGCGCACGACACAGCATTCCGTGATTGCCGCCCGCAGCAGCCGCAAAGAGTCATTATACAGCTGCCGGCTCGCTAGATTCATCGACAACACCGGCGAATCCTTTTCGTGCTGGATGGTCTTCAGCCTTTGAATCGTTTCGGCCGCCTTTTCGTCCTCGAACACGGTCGACATGCTGGAGAGCAGCGTCACGAGCGACCCGACGTCATACGATCCGAGCAGGCTTTTTTCCATTTTATAATCCTTGATGATGCCGAAACCGCCTTTGACCCCTTGGTAGGACACCACTGGAATGCCAGCCGCGCAGATGACATCGATATCCCGGTATATGGTCCGCTGCGAAACGTTGTACTTCTCGGCCAGCGCCGACGCGGTAATAATTTCGTGATTCAGCAGCATGTAAATCATCGATATGATGCGTTCGAGCTTCAATGCGTTATCCTCCTGCACCTGTTCGCCGCCGTTCTTCAAACGGTTAGCGGTTCTCTACGCTTCATTATAATTTACGGTACTTCTTCAGCGCAAAACTATTTAGCAGGATGAGCGCGATGTTGGCATGGGCCGCCTTCATTACGCCTCCACGGTCTGCGTCTCGACGGTACCTCTTGCCGTTTGCCGGTTTTGCCGAGCCTTCAGAGCCGAGCCAAGCAGAACAACCAGACTAACCGCGGCAATGCCGGTTAACACGACTGTCGAATGATTCCAATCCAGGCCCCGGCCGAAGAAGAACATTTCACGCAGCCCTTCCACCATAAACCGCATCGGCAGCCAAGAAAACACGTAGTCGCGGTAGAACGATCCCATCATCTCGGCAGGAAGGCTCAGCAGGGGAGCCCCGAAGAAGAGCAGCAGGATAAACAGCACCATCGACTTGAGCCCTGCCCAGGACAGTACGGCGGAGATCATCAGGAAAAAAGCAAAGTAGCATAGTGACAAAAATATCGCCGTAGCCGTTCCGTCCGGAATATGGAGTCCCCAGCTCCCAGCAAACCAGGTCAGGCCGAACCCGGCAATGAGTGCCAGAACAGCTCCCGCAACGGTCTGGACTACTCGGGCAGCGAGCAGAGATCGGCGGTAGGCAAAGTTCAGCTTGCTGATGAAGAGATAGAACATAACCCCGCCAATATGCTGCCCATCCAGATTGGCTGGAATAACGACACCGGTGCGTTGCCGTTCGCCGTATGGGTGCCTGTCTCATGGACATTTTTTACGTCCTTCGCAATAGGCGCCGCCAGCACGGATGCCTGCTGCACCGTAACCTTGCCGCTCTGCTTACCGGCTGCAGCCAGCAGGTCAGCGCGGATCTTCACATTCATCGTGTCGACGATTTGGTTGAGCACCTGACCGGCCATGGTGGAAGCCGAAGAGCTCATGCCTTGGTTCACGTAAATGCGCAGCTGAGGCTGCACCGGTTTTTCCGTCAGCAGCGTCCCTTGATTCTGGCTGAAATCAGCCGGAACGACCAGCGCGGCATAATATTTCTGTTCATCCAAACCGGACATCGCTTCCTTTTCCGTGTTTACATGAACCCATTCAATCGCCGGTCCATCTGCTGAAGCCGTGGATGAAGTCTGCTGTTTGATCATACCGGTCAGGACCTGCTCGAGCAGAGCGAAGCCGAAGTGATTGAGGGGATCATCGCGATCATTACGAAGGCGACGTCAGAGGATCTGGAAACGTACCGGGAAACCGGCATTTCGGTCTCCCTGATCGTTACCGTGTTCGAATATATCGAGGAGCATGCGGCTTTTCTCAAAGCCATATTGGGGCCAAAGGGCGACGTGTCTTTCCAATCGCAGCTGAAAGCGATGTTCCGGAAAAATCTGCTGGAAAAAAATTTATCGCCGCTGATCCGCAAAGAGAATCTGCAGGTCCCTGCCGAATACTTCCTGTCATATGTGTCTTCCGCCCATCTCGGCATTATCCAGCAGTGGCTGATGAGCGGAAGACAGGAAACGCCGGCAGAGATGGCACGCATTCTTTCGCTGCTCACGTTCCGGGGTCCTTTCTTTGCCGCAGGCATAGCCGTATCGGATCCTAAGGCTTGACGCCAACGACGGTAAGCATGTACATCGTTATGGATTCAGCCTCAGACTGAACCCATTGGCGGTACTCCCGCTCCGCCCGTTCGTATTCCCCGCGTGTTATGAATCCATCCCGCTCCATTTGCGGGCCCCTGCTGGAAGCGGTATCCGCCCAAAGGCCAGACCGCTGCACGTAATCGGGATCATCCCGCCGCACCGCTTCATGACAGGGCGTGGCCTTGATCTGCACAAGTCCTGCCTGCCGCAATAAGTCCGGGAGATCGTCCGCAATCCGGTTGTTCAGGCCGGCATCCTTCCGCCAGTTTAGATACGCGGAATAGAACACGAGCATGCTGGCAGGCGGCTGCGGCGACCAGGCTATTTTTTCGTGGTTATAGTCGGCAATGACGATCCTCCCGCCAGGCTTTATCGCCTTTACCATAGCCTTGAGCGCCGTCAATGGATCGGGGAGCCATACCATGAGCCTTGAGCAGGTGACGATATCAAACCTAGGACAACCCTCCACAGCTTCCTCAAGCGAATAGATGTCCCCTTCCGTAAACGACAACCCGGCAACCTTTCCATGCGTTTGCCTTGCCTGCTTAATCAAATGGGGGTTTTGATCCACCCCGACTACGCTGCCTTCCGGACCTACGGCTTCCGCGATGCCGCGGGTAATGGCTCCCGTGCCGCATCCAACATCCAGGACCGACATGCCCTTCGTTAACATTCCTTGCAGGATGGGATGCGATAATGCCAGCGTTCTGGCCTGAAGAACATTCGTCAGTTTGCCGGATAATTCGGTACGCCGGGTCATCGGCTCATTATTCATTTGCTGCCGCCTCCTGTTCATTTCCGGATAATTATTTTCAGATTAAGCTTACACAAAGGATTGTTATAGTTCTAATATATAAATCATATAGATATAATAGTTTTTAACTATAAAAACTGTGATCCACGGCATCCGATCAGGAAAGCTGGAGGTTTCCCTCCCCACTATTCATGCGCCGCAACAGAAAAAAAGAGCCCCATTACCATCAACGTGGGCTCCCAACCATACCATAAACTTTATAAGTGATGACTGTTTCATTCCAGCCGGGATCCGGACTTCCTTAGAACGCAATGGCTGCTGCTGGCTGAACCTTCGCAAAATCGCGGAACATCCCGTTGTATTCCTCGATGATCTCCCGGGCGGTCCTGCCGCCTTGGTCATACGTCGTGTGCGCGTCTTCAACGACCACCACCTCGTAGCCCAGCTGTCCAGCGCGCTTGCTGGTAGCTTCAACGCACATGTCGGTTTGAATACCGGACACGATCAGCCTCTGCACGCCAAGCGAATTCAGTTTCTCCTGCAGGTCCGTCTCGTGAAACCCGTCGGGCGTAAATTTCTGCACGACGATCTCCCCTTCGGCAGGAGCGATTCGGGACTGAATCTGCCATGCAAAGCTGTTCGGCTCCAGCTGCTCGCCCGATTCTTCGTTATGCTGAATGTACACGACAGGTACATCGCTTGAGCGAGCCTCCGTGATAAGACCTTGGATCTTGTCCAACAAAGCTTCGCCGTCGAAAACGGGATACTCCGGTACAAACATGCCTTCCTGCACGTCAATGACCAATAATGCGGTACCGCTGCTCATTTTGCTTTCCCCTTCCAGGATGGTTTTCATTGGCTCTCTGTTCATATCCGCATGCTGTCTTGAAATTATCATACCGGAACATATGTTCCTGGTCAATGCGGAATTATGCTATTCCGTGAACCACTCCGGGAAATGCTTCCGCAAATACTGCAGCTTAACCTCGGTCTGGCCTGCCCCTCCGCCCTCATGTCCGTTGAACGGATAGATGACGATGTCCTTGTCGCTTTGGATCCGGTTATAGGTCGCGAAATACATCTGGGGCGGACAGGTTTCGTCCTTGAGTCCAACGCTGGCTAATACCCGGCACGCGATACGATCGGCCATATTCATCGTGTCAAAATAGCTCAGGTTGTCCATCACAAGATCCGTCTGCTCCGGGTGGCGGTTTAAGTACTCGGCTACCGCAGCGAAAGCCCCGTGGTTGCCTTCGATCCGGCAGACGAGATTGCTGTTGCTCGGCACGTCAACCATCGCCAGCACAGGACGGTCGTCCAGGGCGGATACCGCCGTCCCGAGCGCACCGCCTTGGCTGCCACCCTCGATCACGATTTTTGAAGCGTCGATATCCGCTTGTGCGCAGGCAAAATCGATCGCCTTCAGCGCATCCATGTATGCATAACGGTAATAATACTCCCATTTGTTATGTACGCCTTTGCTGGCCACGTTCGCCACATACCCGTGCGAGTATGAAGCGCTGTTACCGGTCCGTCCACCTTGGTCACGGCAGTCCACCGACAATACGGCCATCCCCATCATCACCCAGTGCATCAGCTCGGAAGGCTTGCCCCTGCTTCCGGTAAAGCCATGGTAATGGATCAGGCAGGGATATTTCTCTTTGTTGTCAAAAGCGGGAACGATCAGCCAGCCGTAAATTCTCGTCTCATCCATTCCGCAATACGAAACGTCGTATACCTTCACGTGCCGCGTCGGATATTCGATCAGCATACGCTCCGGTTCCAACGGAACCTCCTTGGCCTGCCTGATGGTCGTCTCCCAAAACTCGTCGAAATCGTCTCTCTTGGTGAGAGGGGGAAGGTAACTGTACAGTTCCTTCGACACCTCGTCTGTGTAGCCCATCGGTTTCATCCTCCTTCATAACAAGCAGTATACCGGATATGCCCCGTATTTGCACCGGTATTTGCCTCGGTCCTCTGATAAGAATATTGGCAGCTCCGGGCTATCCCATAGGACAGAATCAGCTTCGGCATCGCACACCCTGAGAGACGTTGTTTAGACACGTCAAATTCCCCGCAACACGAAAAAACCGTGAATTCTACCGTCATACGCGGATAGAAACACGGTTTGCCCGCACGCTCTCAAACTTGCGTGTCACGCCTCTGGCTCGCCCATCAGCCAGCGGTTAGACTCGTTCGCTTCCGTAAACTCCTTAATGTCGTAGGAGCCATAGTAACGCTCCTTAATAAAAGGATCCTGCATGACCCAGTCCTCAACCTCTTCGGCGCTGCGTCCGCTGAAGACCATTACCGCACCGTCCCCGTCTGTAAAAGGTCCGCATAACCGCAGACAGCCTAACCGGCTCATCGCCTCAAGGTGCTGAACATGCTGCTCTAGTAAATCAGTGCAGAGACTCCCGGTTTGTTTATCTCCTAATAACACCAAAAAGCTTTTCATTAAGTCCCCTCCATCCGAATGTACGTTCCCATTCTATTATAACGGATGGTGACGAGGGATTCATAGTTTGTAGAAAGCGGCAGTTATGCTTGACGATTCATCAAGCCCCGGCCGATCAAATTGGCGGAGACGGGCTTGATCCCGAGTTCCCTGGACCAGACGGACAGCTGCCCTACATGGTGAATCTCGTGAGCGATCATATGCCGGACCACTTCGCCCCATCGGTCCTCAACAGGGTGACCGTCTGGATGGACATCGCGGAATACGTTGTATTCCCAAGCATCATTCCAGGAGTAAACAAACTCCTCTACTTCCGGCTTGAACGATTCCTGCAGTTTCAGCACCTTGTCCAGACTGCGGTACCCATCAAAGCTCTCCTGAAAATCAGGCTTCCCCTGCAGGCAGCGGACCCAGCTCCATTCCACATCGACGATATGAAACAGGGTGTGCAGAATTCCGCCTACTCCGCCTGTGCGGGTGCGAAGCAGCTCCTCCTCCGGCACGCTCTCACACCAGCGGAACCAATCTTCACGAACCTGCCAATTATATTGGAATAACGTTTTAATGAGCAATCTCCTCTTTCGTATCGGAATCTGTCTTTGTCATTTATGCCTAAACGGCTATTTCATTTACTCATAAAGCGCGCCGGAGAACAATGGAAAATAAAATATACCCGTTTTATACCGCTGCCTTTCAAGTAGAATGAAAGATTATATCTTGGTTTTGAAGAGGTGTGGAACCACGGGTCACTGCTGCCCGGGCTTGTCATGTACCTCGATGACGATGCTTCCACTTGCTTTCCCGTCGATGTAGGCGTCCAGCTTCCATAGTCCTTTGGCCGGCAGATTCAGATAGCCAACAGATTCGACGTACTCCCGTGGCTCCTCCACAGGATCGTCATTCTGGATTTGCGTCTTCCCTTCAAAAGCCGTCACCTGCTCTCCCGTCTCCCGGCTTGTTCCGATGACTTTCACTTCTTTATCCAGCAGCCGCCCGGTTTCTTCCGGCGAGTCACCCGAAAAGTGGAGGAGCTGCTTGTTGCTCGAATTCGCCTGTACTAAGCCGTCTACGATGGCAAATCTGTCTTTGATTCCCTTGAGCCCGTACGGCACCGGATTCCCATCAGGTCCGGATTTGGAAATCGTAAACGAGGGGCTCTGCTGCCAATCTTCGTATCCCCCTGCTGTTTCTTTCTTAACTTCGCTGCAGCCGGACAGCAGGAAGACAACCAGGAACGTTGCCCATATCAATCGCAAAATACACTCCTCCTTATTTTGAGTCAGGGGCTGGATAAAGGGATTTTCTCGTAAACCTTCTGCCCGCCGTTCCATTATTAACCGGATATTTTTTTCTCCAGCGATCGGACCTGGTCTTTCAGTTCCCGAATCTCCCGGTATAAGTCCTTGTAAGCGGAATAAACGAAGGATCCGATCACCATCAGCAGTAAGCCTGCGGTGGGAAGGAGGAGTTTCAGGCAGTCCCATACAATATAATACACATCTGGCGTATCCGATCTCGTCGTTCTGGGTATCCAGAGTGCCAGTCCCCAGAGAAGGAGCATCAACCCCGCGATCATGGAACAGACATAGAGGATCCGGTATTTACTAGTTTCCATTCCACTGCTCCTTTCACAGCTCCATCCCTTACTATATACCATATTTTTCAAACAAAGTCTGCCTTTACCCATGATCCAAAAAGCACATTGTCCGCCCCAACCATCTATAGGCATGACCTTAAATAAAACCCAAAAGCTTATCCATTCTGGACTCCCCTGCTGTCCACCGTGCCGCTGCGGTAATCCAATGGTGGATGAACCATTCATCCACCACCCCGGCTATCCATGAAAAAAGGAGCAGGCATCCCGCCTGCTCCTTCTTACCGTTTGCTCCGTCCGGAAGGGGTAAACAGCACCGGCCGGGACGCAGACTTTGCCTTCTTCAAGCGCTGCGCCTTGCTTGGGAACCGGCTCCCTGAAGCAATCGCCGCGGGTATGACCGCCGCGGGTGCGACCTGCAGCAGTCCGGCGCCTACCGCCTGCCACCAGTCGATCCCTTCCACAATGTCGGAAACAAAGCCGTTTCCGTTTTGGTCCAGCACCTTCACGGCGAACAGCTTGACTTTGGGCGCATTGCCGAAAATTTTTTGCCTCCCGGTGGCTGCCGCGATTCCGGCCACATGCGTGCCGTGGCCGTTGTCATCCTGAAACGATCCGCCGGTAATCGTATTTACACCGCCCGCGATACACAGATCCGGATGTTTGGCGATGCCCGTGTCGATGATGGCCACCTTTACTCCTCGGCCCATCGTCCGGTTCCACAGCTCGGGCGACTTCACCCTACTGACATTCCAGGGAATTTTGGCCGTGTCCACCAATGCGCTTTTCTTAGTGGCCTTGTTCGCACCGCCGCGTTTGGCGGCAGCCGCAGGCTTGATCGCGTGCGCCTTCACTTTCGCGTCCCGCTGGACATAGGCGACACGGGGATGCTGTTTTATTTTTTCCATATCCGTGGAGCGATGAAAATGGCAGCAGATCAGCCGGTGGCTGTCCACGGCCTTCACCGGTTTGATTCCATTTGCGTTGAGTATATCAAGGCACTGCCGGTAATCCTGCTGCGTTTTGAACACGACGATCTGACGACTTGTTGTTTTACTCGGACGACTTACGGCCGTTTTTTTCAATAACTTCTCCAGCTGCTTCACTGTATGCACCTCATTTGGAGGATGTATTCCTGATAGAATATGTGACATCGCCCGCATTGGTGTGCCTTTGCCGTGCTGCCTCAGCATTAGCCCAGGAATAACCTAACCGCCCGGAAGAGTCATCAAATTAGCGCTCATGCACGCTGTGCCTGGAGCAATCGTTGAGCACAAAAAAAGCCCCCGTCCTTCCTACGCAGCATTGGCGTAAGACAGACTGAGGGGCGTCACCGTTCTCAAATCTTCTTATTCTATCATTCTAATATCAAAACCTATCACTTTGCTGACCTGTTTATTCGTTACCTCTTCGCTGCGATCTTACTGCTGATCCTTCGTCACCAGCTTCAGCGGCGCCGGGATCGACTTGTCGACCGTTTTGCCCTGCAGCACGTCCTTCGCCGCCTGCACGGCCATCTGGCCGATCAGCTCAGGCTGCTGTGCCACAGTGGCGGTCAGCTTGCCGGCTTTGATCGAGTTCAGCGCGTCCTCGTTGCCGTCAAACCCGATGACCGGGATGTTTTTGCCGGAGCTTTGGATCGCTTCGATCGCGCCGAGCGCCATCTCGTCGTTGTGGGCAAAGACAGCTTGCACGTCCGGGTTGCCCTGCAGCAGGTTTTCCATGACGTTCAGACCTTTGGTCCGGTCAAAATCGGCCGCCTGCTTGGCAATCACGTTCAATTCGGTGTCGGCCACTTCGTGGAAGCCTTTGCCGCGTTCACGGGTTGCGGATGCCCCCGGCACGCCTTCCAGCTCGATGACTTTGGCGCCTTTGCCGAGCATCTTCACGATGTATTCGGCCGCCATTTTGCCGCCCTTGACGTTATCCGATGCAACCAGCGCTTTGACGTCCCCTTTGTCCGAAGAACGGTCCAGCGTAATAACCGGAATCCCCAAATCGTTGGCGTTCTGCACAACAGTAGAAATTGCGGCGGAATCTGTCGGGTTGATCAGGAGCACGTTGACCCCTTTTTGGATCAGGTCGTCCACGTCATTGCTCTGCTTGGCCGAGTCGTTCTGGGCGTCGACGACGATCGTTTCCATGCCCTGCTTCTTGGCTTCGGCCACCACGCCGTCCTTCAGCGAGACGAAGAACGGATTGTTCAACGTGGAGACGGACAAACCGATTTTCATTTCCTTAATATCGCCGCCCGTTTTGGGCTTGGCCCATTCCGGCGGTTCCAGCGAACAGCCTGTGGTCAGAATCAACAAGAGTGCAGCTGCAATTAGCGTTAATTTTTTCATGATGATCTACTCCTTCTTATGCGGATTTCTTCCGGTCGATCAGGACGGCGATCAGAATAACGATCCCTTTGACGACCATTTGGTAAAAGGAAGAAACGCCGAGCAAATTCAGACCGTTGTTCAGTGTACCGATAATAAGCGCGCCGATCAGGGTGCCGACGATGCGTCCGCGTCCGCCGGACAAGCTCGTGCCGCCAAGGACGACCGCCGCGATGGCGTCAAGCTCGTAGGATGTGCCTGCCGTCGGCTGCGCCGAGTTCAGGCGGGAGGTCAGGATGGCGCCGGCCAGAGCCGACAGCAGTCCTGCCAGGGAATAGATCATAATTTTTACGCGTGGTACCTTGATACCGGATACGATCGATGCTTTTTCGTTACCGCCGATGGCATAGGTTTTACGGCCAAATGGCGTTTTATTAAGAATGACCCACAGAATGACAAACGTAATGATCATGGTGATCGCCGGTACCGGGATACCGAGCTCGTATCCGCGCCCGAACAGCTGGAACAGCCGGCTGTCGCCAAGTCCTGTAATCGGGTTACCGTCCGTGTACACCATCGTCAAGCCTCTGAATACCGTCATGGTCGCCAGTGTCGCGATAAACGGCGCCATTTTACCTTTTGTAATGAGCAGGCCGTTCACCATACCCATCACGCCGCCGAGAAGACAGCCGATGATGATCGCCAGGATCGGATCAAAGCCCGACACCAGCATATTGGCGACAAACGCACTGGACAATGCAAGAATCGAACCGACGGACAAATCGATGCCGCCTGTCAGGATGACGAAGGTCATACCAAACGCGATAAGCGCGTTGATCGACACCTGGCGGAGCAGGTTCAGAATGTTAAGCGGTTCCAAAAAGCTCGGATTCAGCACCGACACGATGATGATTAGGATGATCAGCCCCAGCAGCGGGCCCAGCTTTTGCGTCACTTGCGATAGTTGGAAGCCTTTTGGTTTTTTAGCGTCTTGAATGGTTGTCATGTTACTGTCCTCCTGTTGCTAACGTCATTATTTTTTCCTGCGTGGCTTCTTCGCTGCTCAGTTCCCCGCTGATTTCGCCTTCATGGACGACCAGGATCCGATCGCTCATGCCCAGCACCTCAGGCAGCTCGGAGGAAACCATAATAATCGCAACGCCGCGTTCGGTTAATTCGTTCATCAGTTGATATATTTCGCGTTTCGCCCCGACGTCGACCCCGCGTGTCGGCTCGTCCAGGATGAGCACTTTCGGACCGATGCCGACCCATTTGGCGATGACGACCTTTTGCTGGTTACCGCCGGACAGGTCGCCTGCCGCGGTTTCCGCAGACTGCGTTTTGATCTGCAGACGTTTGACCAGCAGGTCGACGAAGTCTTTTTCCCGTTTCCCGTTTATAAAGCCTTTGGACGTAAAGCCGGACAAGCTTGGCAGCACCATATTTTCCCGGATCGAAAAATCGAGCAGCAGCCCTTCATCCTTCCGGTCCTCGGTAATAAAGCCGATGCCGCGTTTGACCGCATCGTCAGGCTTGCGGATATGGGCTTTTTTGCCCTTAATCCATATTTCCCCGCTGTCCAAGTGATCGAGCCCGAACAGGGCACGCATGATCTCGGTCCGCCCCGAACCCATCAGGCCGGAGAAGCCGACGATCTCGCCGGAACGAACTTGAAAGCTGACGTTCTCGAACAATCCCTTGCGGGTGGCGTTCTTTACTTCGAGCACCACATCGCCGGGCGACGGGTTCCGGTGCGGGTAACGCTCGGTCAGCTCGCGGCCGACCATTTTTTTCACGACCTCGTCAAAGTTGGTGTGCGGAATGTCCCTCGTATCCACTGTTTTCCCGTCGCGCATGACGGTGATCCGGTCGCAGATTTCAAATATTTCTTCCATCCGGTGCGAAATATAGACGATGGAAACGCCTTCCTTTTTCAAGGCGGCAATCACTTCGAACAGCTTGCGGATCTCCCGCTCGGTCAGCGCGGCCGTCGGCTCGTCCATGACGATGACTTTGGCGTCGGTCATGAGCGCCTTGGCGATCTCGATCATCTGCTGCTGGCCTACCGAGCACTCCCCGGCTTCACGCTGGAAGGGGATGTCTACCGACAGCTTGTCGAATTGAGCCTTTGCCAGCGTTTTCATTTGTTTGGTGCTGAGCAGTCCCCACTTCGTGGTCATTTCCTTGCCGATAAACAGGTTTTCAATGACAGTCATGTCGGGCCAAATGTTCAATTCCTGGTGGATAAAAGCGATGCCCGCTTTTTCCGCTTCCTTCGGGTTTGGAAAATACGTTTCCTTGCCGTCGATCCGGATGACGCCCTCATCCCGCTGATGCAGACCGATAAGAATGTTCATCAGGGTGGACTTGCCGGCGCCGTTCTCCCCCATCAAGGCGTGAACTTCGCCTTCCCGAAGCTCAAAATCCACTCCGCTCAGCACGTGGTTGGTGCCAAAGGATTTATAAATGCCTTGCATTTGTATGTGCATAAGGGTTCCTCCTCTTTATCCAAAATGGACGCCGGATTGCAGAATGCAGTTGGCGAACGGCTTGGCTTCTCCGGTCCGGATGACCGCCTTGGCTGTGCGGGTCAAAGCTTTAAACTGTTCGTGAGGCACGTCCTCAATCGGGCAATCCACAAATGTATGGTCAATGTAAGCTTGCGCCTCTGGGTTATCCGTTTTCATTTCCGCGGCGACGATGACCTTTTCGATTTCCATGTCCTCCGCGATGGAACTCACAACCTCCTCAAAGCTCGGATTCCCAAGCTTCAGGGCGAGGTCGATTTTGGTGACCCCTTCGGGGATGGGAAGGCCCACATCGGCCACGACGATCGTGTCGGTATGGCCGAGGTCGGCGAGGACTTTGGCAATGTGACTGTTCAGCATCCCATGTTTTTTCATTACAGGTTCTCCTCCACTTCTTGACGCGTTGGCATGCCGCCCTGCGCGCCGAACTTCATGACCGACAGCGAAGCGGCACGGTTGGCGAACCGGACGCTGTCCGCGATCGGCTTGCCTTCAGCCAGCGCCACGGCAAAAGCGGCGTTAAAGGTGTCTCCCGCTCCGGTCGTATCAACTGCTTCGACGTTATAGGAAGGAATCACAACCTCTTCCTGTCCGTCAAAATATCGCACGCCGCTGCTGCCTTCGGTAATGAACAGCTTGTTCGGATACCGGCGCAGCGCTTCGGATACTCGGCCATCGCCGAACATGATCGCAGCTTCGTGCTGATTCGGCGTGATGTACGCCGCGTTCTCGATCACTTCGTCCTTGACCGGACGCGCCGGCGCCGGATTCAGCAGCAGCGGGACGCCGTGCTCAGCACAGATCCGGCTTACGTGCTCCACCGTTTCATCGGGAATTTCCTGCTGGATCAGCACCATATCGGCGGCGGTGATCGCTTGTACAGCCTTGTCGATATAGGCCGGTGTGACCTCATCATTGGCTGCTTTGACAACAACGATACTGTTGTCCCCTTCGGCGAGCACAATGTGAGCCGTTCCGCTTTCCATATCTGTAACCGGTTCCACATTGTCTACAGAAACTTCATTGGCCCGGAAATTGTTCAAAATGGCTTCGCCAAAATGATCATCTCCCACCCGGCCGATCATGCTGACTTTCGCTCCAAGCCGGGCGGCTGCCACCGCCTGGTTGGCTCCCTTGCCTCCAGGCACGGTTTTAAAGCTCTCTCCGAGAACGGTCTCCCCCGCTCCCGGACGTTTGGACGATGTCACTACCAGGTCCATCGAGCTGCTTCCGATTACGCAAATGTTAGCCATCTTAATCCACCTTTCTGGTCGTATCCCGCTCTACAAAAGATACGGGCAGTTGTATATTTCGATTGTCCACTGTTCCCTGCTCGATCAGACGGATCAGCAGCAGCGCCGCTTCCTTGCCCATGTCGTAGGCCGGCTGCCGGATCGTTGACAGCGACGGGGAGAGCAGGCTGCTGAGCGGGATATCGTCAAAACCGATCACCTGCACATCCTCCGGCACCCGCTTGCCGAGGCGCTGAGCCTCATGCAAAACGGCGGTCGCCACGATATCGTTGCTGGCGATGACCCCGTCGGTGTCGAGATGCTTGGCGAACAGCTCTTTGGCCCAGCTTTCCGCTTCCGCAAAGGAAAAGGACGAAGTCTGAATGATGTTGTAGTCGATCCCCGCTTCCTCAAGTACCTCCACGGCGCCTTGGAACCGGTCCTGGGCGGGACGGATATGTACAGGTCCGCGCAGGACCGTGATCCGCTTGCTGCCGCGGGCGATCATTTCCTGGGCGGCCAGCCGTCCGCCCTTGCGTCCGTCCGAGTAGACTGACGGGCTGTCGCTGGACGTCCGGTCCAGAAACACGACCGGGATGTTCAGCTTGGCGTATATATCCGAATCCGGACGGTTGGTTGAAGAGATGACGCCGACCACGTTATTTTGAATGAAGGTCTGGATGTACTCCTGTTCCTTCTGCTCGTTCTCGTCACTATTGCCGAAAATGATGCGGAATTCGTTAGCCTGCATGCCGTCCTCCACGCCCCGCGCCAACTGCGGGAAATAGGGGTTCGTAATGTCAGGCAGCAAAAGTCCGATCAGCCTCGACTTGCGTGTGTATAATGATCTTGCAACCTCGTTTGGCGCGTAATTCAACGCTCGAACCGCGTCTTCCACTTTCTTGCGGGTATCGGCGTGTACGTATCCTGTTTCATTAATGCACCGGGATACGGTCGCAACCGAAACACCTGCATGGCGTGCTACATCTTTAATCGTTACCATCTGAAATTATCACCTCGAAATGTGGAACCGGTTACACACATAAAGTAACACATCACTTTGCGTTTGACAATAGCGCTTTCAAAAGTTTTTGATTGGATAATTTTTGCAGATGGCATAAAATGCATGCGCGGTGCGGAAAAATAAGCACAGTGTGCTTGGTGTCCTCAGTGCCGTATAGGGCGTAAAAGTAACAGCTATTTTGTGATCACTACTTCCGCCCAGTCATCCATTGCTGCGAACAACGGAAAAAGTGCAGTTCATTTCCGATTCACTGGCTTGCGGCCGTTTCACCGGAAATGAACTGCACTTCTGCATGCACTTATGCAACTAGTTAGCTTGTAACGCTCTGTTTTGCCAAACAAGAGTAAATTTCAGGTACTTCGAGTCACTTTGCCCCTTGCCACTCAACCTTCTTCATTCCTGCCTCATTCCTGCCTAATTCCTGCCTCATCCCTGCTGTATTCCTGCTCTTCCCCTGCCTTATTCCTGCTTCATTCCGGACCGCTCCACCCATACGATCTCCGCCTGCGGATCGGCTTTGCGAACTACCGCCTTGAAGCGCGGCACATCCAGCAGATGCACACTGTACACCAATCGCGTCTGAGCGGAAACCCGCGCGTAGTCGCTGTCACGATCCATCTTACGATCACGGTCTTGGCCGATCTCAGCATCATTCCACGCGAGTCCTTCAAGCCGCAGGCGGCTTTTCATTTCGGCCTCCACCTGCCGGGGATTCGCCGTCGTCACGCCGGCCAATCGGCGAAACCCGAATATGACGATCCCGGCGGTTTCATACGCCGCCAGGCAGGCGAACGCGGAGTACAGCGTCCGCTCCCACCCCAAAGCCGCGCCAGCGGTGACCAGCACCAGGGCGTGGCAGAGCAATAGCAGCCGCTCCACGGAGATGGCCGGGCGGGTGCCTGCCTGAATTCCGGCCGATCGGATGCGGTCGGTTTTTTCAAGGCCAAGCGCGTCCAGCAGGCCGCCTGATTTGACGGCCAGCCCGCCGCCGAAGCCAAGGCACAGGCCGCCTGCCAGAGCGGCAATGACCGGCTCACCGCTGACGGCTGGCAGCGGCGCCAGCAGGAACGCCGACCCGGCAAATGCAAGCAGCCCCGGGAGCACCTGGAGCAATATTTTTTTCCGGCCCAGAAGTGAATAAAAGAACAGCAGCGGCAAATTAAACAGCACCAGCAGCATCCCGAAATGATTATCGGTGTGAAACGACACCAGGCCGGAAATGCCGGTGACGCCGCCGGCGATCAGCTCGTGCGGATGCAGAAATAGCTCAACGCCGACCGAGGCGGCGATGCCGCCGATCACCGATTTGAAGATGGCATGCTTGCTGTTTCTGCCGGAAGCTCCAAATGTTTTTCTCATGACCATACGGCCTGCTTGATCGGATCATGCATAACCTTCCCTCCCTAAACTGAAATGGAAGTCCATTGGATGGGATCGCATTTACCCAAACATTCGTTAGTCTTATCCAGCCGCTTCACCATCGCGAACAATGGAACTAGCCTTGCAGCATTCTTTCGGCTTTTTACAGCGCCTCTTCCTTCTGAATTCCCGGTTTTCGGTCCTTAAATTTGATCCAGCGGTTCAAGAAGGTAAAAATCGATTTCGACTGCTTGGTCAGCAGCGGACCCAAGATGGCCAGGATCAGCACGTAGATCGCCGAGAACGGCTGGAGGATTTCCATCAGGCCGCCGTCTTTGCCCAGGTTCGCCATAATGATCGAAAATTCGCCCCGCGAAACGATCGTCAGCCCGATGTTGGCCGATGCTTTGGGAGACAGCGAAGCCGTTCGCCCGGCCAGCATGCCTGCACTAAAGTTCCCGATCAGCGTCACAATGACCGCTGCCAGCGCAAGCCATATGGCACTTCCGCCCAAGGACATCGGATCAATGGACAGGCCGAAGCTGAAGAAAAAGATCGCCCCGAAAAAATCCCGGAACGGCATGATCAAATGCTCGATCCGCTTGGCGTGTTCCGTTTCGGCCAGCACCAGCCCGACCAGCAGCGCCCCGATCGCCTCGGCCACGTGGATCGTTTCGGAAAAGCCGGCGACCAGAAACAACGCGCCGAAAATAACCAGGGCAAACAGCTCGTTGGAACGGATCCGCAGCCATTTGTTCAGATAAGGCACCGCTTTACGTCCGAGAATAATGACGGCGAGCATAAACCCGAGCGACACAAGTGCCGACAGCAGCACGCCGCCGATCGAGCTGGAGTCGCTGAGCACAAACCCGGACAGAATCGAGATATACACAGCGAGGAAGACGTCCTCGAACATGATGATGCCGAGAATCATTTCGGTTTCTGCATTGGCGGTCCGTTTCAGGTCCACCAGCACCTTTGCTACGATCGCGCTGGACGAAATCGTCGTAATTCCCGCGATAATCAGCGTCTCGGCGAGCGGAAATCCGCTGAAAAATCCGAGCATCAGCCCAAGCGTAAAATTAATGCCGATATAAATCGAACCGCCCACGGCGATCGACCGACCCGACTTGATCAGCCGGCCGACGGAAAATTCGAGCCCGAGGTAGAACAGCAGGAACAAAACGCCGATCCGTCCCATAAAATCGATAAACGGTGCGCTGTCGATAAACCGGAAATCGAAATGCCACAGCTCCATCGCATGCGGACCTACCGCCATGCCGATCAGGATATAGAACGGGATCACCGAAAACCGCAGCTTTGCCGAGATCAGTCCCCCCAGTGCAATGAGGACTAGCGCTAAACCAATTTCAAATACCAAATGCTCCATCCTTTCACCCGCTTCCGTTCATTAGAATTTGTTTGAACCGCTTTTGCTGCTCCCGTTCTCCGATGGCGACAACCGTCGCCTCCGCGTTCAGCACGGCTTCCGGGCCGGGATTCACTTGTTTGCCGTTACGTTTATCCAGCAGCGCGATCACCGAAACCCCGGCATTTTGCCGGATATTTAGCTCACCGATCGTCTTTCCCGTGCATCCATAATGGGGCTCGATCCGGTACCACTCGATCGTCAGCTCGTCAAACGCCATTTCCACCCGTTCGAGCTGCTTCGGTTTGTACGTCATACCGCCGACAAGAGCGGCCAGCTGCCGCGCCTCTGGATCTTCCAGGGTCACCATCGAGATGCTTTGGTCCAAATCCTCATACGAAAAATGGTACAGCTCACGCCGGCCGTCATCATGAATGACCACGACCATCCGGTCGCCGCTGGCGGTATCCATTACATATTTCATCCCGATTCCGGGCAATACAGACTCACGAATATCCATGAGAATAGCCTCCTGTAATTACATGTTTATATTTGAGAAACATTTCACATATCATTGGGTTGATGTAAATGGCAGAATGCCACGTTTTTTCAAAAAAGCTCGAGGCAACCGCAACAAAACACACTCAGACTAAATGCTGCCGTAACAAAGGTATACAACTTGCCATCAAAGCCATTGCAATCCGCAGCAAATCCAGCACTGCATCAAAGCCCAAAAAGCCTGGCCGATCCAGCATAAATAACAACAAAATATGCCTAACTGATTTACTTTCATGCTAAATACAGCCGTTGCCGAAAAAACAAACGATCAACGATAAATCGTGACAAAAATACCAAATAACGAAATTCTTCACACGTCAGCAAACACTCAACGGCATTGCCACATGCAGCGAACAGCAGCTATCACAGAGCCAAGCCATCCTGCGGTCTTTCATCCATTTTGGGGTACACGAAACGAACCGTCCCGCTATCGGCTTTTTTACAGTCCAGGTGCGAGAATGCCCCGGAGCATGCCAATAAGGAACCGTCTATTCAGGAAGGAGATTAAGCCACATAACTCGAGGTAAATTTTATCGGAAGTAGCAGTAAATATTTTTTACGGAGAAAAACACACGGAACAAAGGGTAGCCGCGGTTTCGGAATACGCAGCACAAGCAGCAGCGGCAGCACAAAACAGAGAGGAAGCGCTGACGCCAGCATGATCAGTCTCTGCATGAGGGTTGGCGTTTTCCGTACCAGCGGTTTGCTTGGAGGATCGATCCGGCTGTACACCGTCTCGGTTTCCGTCGAACTTGCAGGGGAGGTAAACACTTCTTCTTCCAGAGAAACGGGAAAGGTTGCCATCTGAATGACACCCAGAACGACAATGAACATCATCCGAAGTCTATTCATCCATGCTGCCATCCTATCCCCCCTCTTGTGAAAAATTCATATATGATTATTCTAACACAAATTAGAGGATGTCTTCAAACCGAAGGACAAGCCGGGACAAGCTGTGAACACCCTGATAAAAATTTTTGATCGATTTTGAAGGGCTGACGCAATCTGTTGCCTCGATACCAGAACTCCAGAGGTGATGACCTAGACAGCAATAGCAATAGGACCAAAAAACCGGCGGAACCAAGGAGTTCCACCGGTTTTCTTCACAATCTCACCAGAAAAACTTGCAGATAAGCTTATTCCGCCCAATTCACCACGATCTCAATCCCTTCCGGTACGCCGGGGTATCGGATCAAGACCGTTTTTGAACCGGGATCATAGGCACAGGCTGCCGGCTGTCCCCCTGCCGTCACTGCCGACGGTTCAGCCGGAACGCAAATACGCGTGCTGACCGTCATTTCGGAAGGGGACTCGGAGACGAATGTCAGCTTGCCTTCGAGGTACTGCTCCTCGCGAATCCGGGATGCGCTGACAAGAATGACCGGCTTATCCTGTAACTGTGCTGCCGGATGGTCCAGATCATACAGAAGACGGTCATCACCGGGCTGAAGTTCCACACGGCTCAGCACGGGCAGCTCCGGATCAAAGAGATCGACGAACGCCCCTTCGAGCTGTGCCGCCGGCTCCGCGGCATCGCGCTCGTCGAGCGCATGCGCGATCACATACGGACCGCGCCGGATGTGAAGCAGGCCGCTCTCAAGGTACGCGTCCTGCTCCCCGCGGAACTGGAGCGCCTGACGCACGCTGCTCCGCACCTGCTCGGCGCCTGCATCCGAGCGGGACAATTCCGCAGGATGCTGCCGGTAGTACAGCACGGCCCCATCGCCGACCCGGTGCTCTCCTTCGCCCGGGTTACGCCCCAGCCCCATCGACTCGAACAGATGCTCTTCCGCCCGGTCATAGGCGCGGCCGGCGTCGCGGTTCCACCATTCCTGCACGTTGTGGAATGGATCGCTCCCATCGCCGTAATAGATCAACACGCCTCCCTCGCGGACCCACTGCCCGAGAACCTGGTGAATGCCGGGATGCTCCGGCTTCATCAGCTCGTAGCTCAGCAGGAGCACGCGGTAATCTGCCAAATATCCGGGAAAGGTCAGAATATTGTCCAGCTGGACCGGCCGCAGCGGAATGCCGGCTTTGACGAGCGGCAGCGCCATCCCGTAAAAGGCGGACCAATCCAGCAGCTCCTGCTGCGCTTCGCTCAGCTGTTCCGTGCCGGAGGTGCCGTCGTACTTAAACTCCTGTTTGCGTCCTTCTTCGTCCGGATCGACGTCTCCCCGCTGATACATCGCGGAGTTCGCCAGCAGAACGCCGACGCCGGTCGTCGCCTTGCCTTCCTGCACATCCCCGTCATACCGGTGAATGTCCCGCAGCACATTCATGACGGTAAGCAGCGACGTTTTATAGCCGGCCGGGATGACTTCCTTGCCGCTGCCGCCCTCTTTCGGATACCCCAGTTCGAACACCCGCCAAGGCCAAGGACATACCTCGTATTGGGAAACGCCCGGATGCAGCAGTGAGGCCACGACGGTCGAGCGGTAATTGTACGCGTAATCCTTCCACGTATAGCGCGGATTGTCCTCGATCGGGTCGTGGAGGAACCACATTTCGCGGCCTGTGCCGCGGGTCAGCTCCTGCATGACGCCATACTCCAGGAATGCTGTTTCAAATGTACGTTCCTTACGGACACCCTTATAGACGTTTGCGGTCCGTGCAGTTCCTGTCCAGATCTGGGCGATGAAGCCGTCGCAGGCCGGCATGTTCACGAGCAGCGCTTCCGGGCTGATGATCCGCCACTGCGTGTAGTTGATCAGGCTGTGCGTCGGGACATAGAAGCGGACTGTGCGTCCATAGTGAACAAGCGCATACTCCTTCATCTGGCTGCAGATCCGGTCCAGCGTCCGGTAGTACACATACGCTTTCAGCTTGGAAGCGCGATATTGAGCGTCAGGCGACGAGTGCGGAGGAATCCAATCCTCACCGTAGTAGTTCCGCCACTCCCGCTTGAAGGCTTCGGAGTAACCCGAAGCCGCCCAGAATTCCGGCTCCTCCATATGGATGGCCTCGACGCCGCTGTCGATCGCCATCTTGATATGGGTCGCCAGGTACTCGGCGAACGAAACGGTCGGCACCATGTACGGGACGTCCTTGCCGTGGCTTACCTGATCCCCCGCCCGGTTGACCTGGGCTTCATCCCAGTGATTGCGCCCGTCGAAGCGGCCGTACAAATAATCCTGGTACTCCCCCCAAGATACGCCGGTCATCAGATGAACCGTGTATCCTGCCTGCTTCCAGCCTTGAATGCGCTCCGGCAAATCATCCGATATGCCGTAGACCATAACGAAATCCGTGCGGAGATCATACTTCGGCCCGTAAGGACGGGATTCCTGAAATCCCGTCCACTCCAGCCCCTTGCTTCCCAATCGGCTGCTCAAGGGTAAACCCTCCTTTAGTTAGGCATCGACAATTTGACGACTTCTTTCCCTTTCAGCTCTTCGTTTACATACTTCATGGCGTCATCGTAACCGGTGTTCTTGATTTGCTCGCGAAGGTCGTTTATCACCTTCAGGGCCGCATCGTCCGACTTGGCGAAGATCGCCTGCTTCCATACGTCGTTGATTTGGTCCATGGACGGCTTCAGCGTTTCCCATTGCGGCGATTTGGTGATCACATCCCCGGATTGAAGGCGGAAATGACGCTGATGCCGTTCGGACGCAAAATTTTACGCGCGTTGTCCATCGCTTTCAGGCGATCCTGATCTGCCCAAATATCACCGCCGCCGACCGAATTAATGCGATCCATGCCGGTCATATTTTCCAGCCCAATGCTGATGCCTTCGTTCTTCTTGGCCTTGCCTGTCGTGTCCGCTGTAAACTTGTCGAACCATTCTTGTTTGGCGGTCGGTTTGCCATCAACCATATCCCATTGCGTTCCCTGAATGCCGTAATGCACAAGCATAAAGCCTTCGTCGGAAGCGAGGAAATCGAGCAGCTTCAGCGCGGCGTCGACGTTTTTGGCTTTTTTCGTGATGACGGTAACGTTATTTCCTTGAATGTTCAGGTCGACCGGACGGTTCGGTTCTGCCCCTGCCCGCTCAAGAGGTCCGACAGGGACGTAATCGCTGCCCGGATGCGCTTTCACATATTCCTTTGAAGCGTCCAAGATTGCTGGATAATGCGCTGACAGTACCGCGATGCGCCCCTGCTTGATTTTCTCGTTCGCGATCGGGTCGGTCTGCGTAAAAGCATCCGGATCCAGCAGTCCTTCGGAAATCAGCTTGCGGTAATACAGCGTGTAATCCTCGTAAGCTTTCGTAAAGAACACATGCTCCAGCGTACCGTCGCCTTTGTCTTGGTAATCGGCCCCGTAGAACATTGTATTCCCGATGCCTACCGCCCATCCGTCATGGAAGCCGCCGAGCGGAATGACCGGAGCGCCGTTTTCGCTCAGATTGGCGTCCTTGATCTTTTTCAGGAAATTGTAGAAATCGTCCTTGGTCTTCACGGACTGCGGATCGACTCCGATCTTATCGGCAATGTCCTTCCGTACGTAAAATCCGTACAGCCAGTCGTTGACGTCCTTGTCGGTTGCCGGCTGGTTCTGGTACAGCATGTACTTCTTGCCGTCAATCCCGCCGATCGCTTTTTCGTACAGCGCCGGCGGCACGTTTTCCTTGGCGATCGCCTTGGCCAGGTTCGGATACTGGTCGATTTTATCCGTCAAATCCACAAGCTGGCCTTCTTTAGCTGCCTTGATGATGCCGTCCAGCTCGCCGCCCCAGGCAGGTCCGGTATAAATGTCCGGCAGGTCCTGCGTTGCAAAAATCGTGTTGACTTTCTCGGCCTCGCTGCCTTTCGTGTAGTCGATTTTTACCTTGATGCCGGTTTTCTCCTCGATCGCTTTGAGTACAGGGTTCGTTTCCGAATCGGAGCCTGAGGAACCGTTCCAGTTATTCAGCACCGTGAGCGTAACCGTTTTGGAGTCCGCGCCTTTGTCTCCCCCGTCCGCACTGTCGCCGCTGCCGCTGCTGCTGCATCCGTACAGCATGCCGGATATCAGGGTAAACGCCATCAGAGAAGCTGCCAATTTAAACCGCTTTTTTCTCATATGAACCCTCCCAATTTGAATGAATGTATATGATATAGTCCCGCATGCAGGACGTCTATCCTTACCCTTTGACGGATCCGATCATCGTTCCCTTGACAAAATAGCGCTGCAGGAACGGATAGATACACAGGATCGGAAACACGGTAATGACGAGCAGTGCCATCCGGAGCGATTCCGGCGTA
>NZ_PCZT01000009.1:1396580-1398151 GCF_002968895.1 Paenibacillus sp. AR247
TCGTGATTTTGTAAGCCTGCCAAATCTGCGGATTATCGAACACCTGGGCGTAATTGTCCAGCGTGAATTTCCGCGGAAAGAAATACAGAGCCCCCATCATGGAATCTTTACCGTCATTTAGCGAGTACACGAGCACGTAAATGAACGGATAAATCATGGAAAAGGCGAACAGCGTAAGCAGAAAATAATTCAATGCGGTAAACCAGGAAAACGATCGTTTCTCCACGTAGGTTCCCTCCTTAGAACAGTGATACGTCGCTGACCTTCCGTGCAATCCTGTTGACGGTGACGATCAGGACCAGCGCAATCAGGCTCTGGAACAAGCCGACAGCCGCCGCATAGCTTAGCCGGCCCTGCTGGATGCCCTGAGTGATGACATGGACGTCGAGCACGCTGCCGATGGCTGCGGTGGAAGGACCGTTCAGAAGCAGAAGCTGTTCGAAGCCCGCGCTCATCAGGCTTCCAGTCGCCAGAATAAACAGAATGACCGCAACGTTGCGGATGCCCGGCAGGGTCACGTGCCAAATCAGGCGGAAACGGCCGGCGCCGTCGATTTTCGCTGCTTCATACAGCTGCTGGTCAATGCCCGCAATGGCCGCCATGTAGATGATCGAGTTCCAGCCGATGTTCTTCCAAACATCCGAGCCGATGATGACTTCATAGAACCACGAAGTGTTGTACAGAAATTGGATCGGCTCTACGCCCATTGACGACAGCAGGTCGTTGACCGGCCCGCCATAGGTAGCGAAGAGGCGCTGCATCAAGGTGACGACGACGATCCAGGAAATGAAATAAGGCAAATAGGATAAAGTTTGAACGGTTTTCTTGAATTTCAGATTTCGGATTTCATTGAGGAGGATCGCAAGGATGATGGGCATCGGAAATCCGATGATTAGTTTCATCAGGCTGATGATGATGGTGTTGCGGATAATGTCTGTCGATTGGTAGTAGTCGAAAAACTGCTTGAAGTATTTCAATCCCGCCCATGGGCTGCCGGTAAAACCGCCCACGAACGTATAATCGCGGAAAGCGACCTGAATCCCGTAAAGCGGAACGTAGGAGAACAGAAAAAACCAGATGATCCCCGGAAGCATGAACAAGTAAAACAACTTATGCTTCCAGATCCGCTTCCACAGTGTTGACGAACTCATAAGCTCCACCTCTGTTTTCGGATAGTATAGACGTTCCAGGTTTCGGCAAAGCGCTTGGTACTCAGTCTTCCTCCCCTCAAATCTTTGTAAGCGATTACACAACATATTCAGCTGTTCTCTTATCTACTTGACCTCCCTTGAAACGATGTCGATTCATGGAAGCTCTTGGATTAATCATAATATAATATAAATATTTAACATATTCAATATGTTAATAAAAATAAAAAAGACCTTTTCGAAGTGAAAAGGTCTTTTTTCTATACTGCATCGCTTCTTCCGATGGAAAATTAACGCGGTTTCACAGGCCCGGTTGTCTGTCCGACAACCAGCTCGGGGACGAGCAGCGTCTTCGTGTAACCTCCGCTCCGGTCCGTCCCCTCCCCAATGATGTCCACCAGCGTTACCGCCGCGCGTAAGCCC
>NZ_PCZT01000009.1:1398251-1399968 GCF_002968895.1 Paenibacillus sp. AR247
AATCGAAGGCATCACAAGCCCGATGAGCCCCGTTTTCGGCTTCGCCTCTTCCGGAGCCCGGCCAAAGACCGGACGCGGTACCTCAGCTTCTTCCGCGGCCGCCGGCTCGCTGACAAAGCTGCCTTTTCCGGGGACCCGGCTGATGACGTTTTCGTTCGCGAGGCCGGTCAGTGCTTTCACAACCGTAATTTTGCTTACATCAAAGCGGTCCATGAGTTCCTTCTCCGTCGGGATACGATCACCGGACTTCAGGCCTTCCGATTCGATCAGTTCCCGGATGTACTGCTGTATTTTTTGATACAGCGGGGTCCGTGCGGTAACATTCAACAGGATCACCATACTTTAATTTGAGATTTTGTTATATATATTATCGGCTGGAACATGGGTTCGCAACATTCATCCTGACTAAAAAAATGGTCTATTCGTCTGATTCCTTAATTTGATATATTATATATGTTATATTGAATAACGGATTTTGTATAGCGGGGTTTTGCAAAAATGTCGCAATAACGCAAAAAAAGACGACCGCAATGCGGCAGCCTTTTTTTGAATCCATGCCTTTTCGAAATCGGAGTGAGCTTACACATTCAGCTCCAGCTTGGCATGATATTGACGGTACTGCGGGTCCTCCCCCGCGACCATCATGCCCATGCCCCAATCGATATGAGTCTCCCGGCTAGGCGGATCGGCAGGATCGCGGTATTGGAACAGGACGTTTCTGCGCGGCCGGCTGCTCTTGTTACGGTCGGACCCGTGAATCGTCAGGTAGTTGAAGAACAGCACATCGCCTGCGCTTGCCGGGCATGGTGTGCCCATGCTCACCGGGTAATCGCGGTGATCGAGGTAGTACCTGCCTACATGGGGAAGCGGTCCCTGCTTATGGGATCCGGGCACGACGCACAGGCAGCCGTTTTCCATATCCGCATCGTCGAGATGAACACTGGCGGCAAGCATCGTATGGCGATCATGAGGGAAATACGGATAATCCTGGTGCATCGGAAAAGCGGCGCCCTGCTCCGGCGGCTTGACCAGCATTTTGGTATGATGGAGCTGGACGTTGGGACCGATCAGCTGCGTCAGAACGCCCGTCATACGCGGATGCGCTACGGCACGGGTGAAGCTTGCGTCGTGAAACTGCAGATCGTGAAAGCCTTTGAGCACCAGCTTCTTCAATTCGTCCTGGGGAATGTAATCGCCCTGCCAAGTATGGTTGGCGTCCTGCTTGGCCGCAGCCGCCTTGGCAATCGTACGCTCCACCGCATATTGCATATCCTTGACTTCCTCTGCGCTGAACACGCCGCGGACGAGCAAATAACCGTTTTCGTTATAAAATTCGACGTCTTCTCTGCTAATCATCTTTCCGTTCCCTCCCGTAACATTTGAATGACAAATCGTGAATACGCCTTCATTATAGGGATAACTGACACCTGACGTCTTTGCCGGATTGGAACCTGTTTTTGTCGGATTCGGACACGAATGGATGAGGAGGACTTGAAATGGATCATCTCGTCTGGGGAGCCGCCCTGTCTAAACTGCATTCAACCGTCGGAGAGCTGACCGAAGAGGGTTTATGCATCCGCATACATTATTGGGGAGCCCTTGCGGAGCACCGGAGCAACTTAGAGCATAAGCATTCTTTTTTGAAATGTGTTTTGTCGCGGGCGGTGAAGGAACGTATGTGGATGAAGGCCGGATCCATCCGTTAGCAAAAGGAACG
>NZ_PCZT01000009.1:1400068-1401918 GCF_002968895.1 Paenibacillus sp. AR247
AAAGCGATTATGCAAGCGGCCGCCGAACTGGATACCGCCCGATTTCCGCTGGACCGGCTGGTCCTTGCGCTTGTGGCTGCGCTGCCGCAAACCTTTACGCCGGACCGCCAGCAGCACAAGCCAACGCTGTCTCCGCCCCGCTCCGCTTCTCTGAGGCAGGCGCTCCAATTCATCCGTGATAACCTGGAGTCGCCGCTAAAGCTGGAAGATGTGGCGCGGTATTTTCATATATCGGGAAGACATCTGGCCCGTTTGTTCCAGAAGGAGCTCAAAATGACCTTCACGGCATACGTCCGCCAGGAAAGGATCCGGCTTGCGGCGTACCTTCTGCGCGAGACGGACCGTTCCGTCAAGGAAATCGCCGACCTAACAGGATTCGGCTCCGTCCACTATTTTACCAGGATGTTCTCGGCTGCCGCCGGCATTCCCCCGGCCGCTTACCGGATCGCGCCACAGCAAAAAGGCATGCCCTTCGAAGAGGAGCATGCCTGATTTCAAAATGTGTTCATAGGCGTAACATTTGTAAGATTACTACGCGGGCTTCACGCTCTCCCGGTAATGGGCGGAGCCTCATTGGGACCAAAGGATACATTGATCCGATGATCCAGCACGACGGAGTCTTCCGGTTCAAACCGGATGCCCGTCGTAATATGGAACGGCGTCTCAATGAAGCGGATGCTCAGCTCCAGCGTATCCGGGGACTTCCATGTAAAGCTTGACACCGTTGCGGTCTCGCGGGGCATGATCAGATCAGACTTGCCTTCCAGCCATTTCCCGCGTCCCAAAGGCAATGCAAAATGCTTCCCGCCGGTCTCATACAGGTCAACCACCGCCTGATCGGCCTCGAAACGGACCGAAATCCGGCTCCAGTTCATGTCGTTGTCGTCCAGCACATAGTTTTTACCACTGACGGCGGATTCTAATTCCGGTTGAATGCTGTACGCGAGCGGAGCAAGCTGCAGGCTGCGGACCCGTTCCTGCAATCGGTCCTGCGTTTCTTCGTCCAGCGGGAGCTCCTCTCCGGCCATCGCGGGCAGCAGACGCTCCCAGACGGCGTTCATCACTTCCTGCATCTGGTTCGTTCCGCTCGTGACAGCAAGCACCGCCTCCTGCTCCGGCATGACGATGCAGAACTGGCCGAAGGCTCCGTCTCCGCGGTAGGCGCCGTGCCGGCATCTCCAGAATTGGTAGCCGTATCCCTGCGCCCAGTCGCTTTCCCCGCCGTCTCCGTTGGAGATCTGTTTCGAGGTCGCCTCCTCTACCCACGATTCCGGAATCAGCTGGCTTCCGTTCCATGCCCCTCGCTGCAAAAACAGCTGGCCAAACTTGGCGATGTCTTCCGTCGTGATGCTCAGTCCGAAACCTCCAGTGTTGATTCCCCGCGGACAAGACTCCCAGGTGGGGTTGTGAAAGCCCAGCGGCTCAAACAGCCGCTTCTGCAAAAATTGAAGCAGCGTCTGCCCGGTCACGGATTGCAGAATGGCCGACAGCATATAGGTTGCGCCCGTGTTGTACACAAAATGGGTGCCGGGCGTATGCTCCACCGGAGCCGCGAGAAAGGCTCTGGCCCAATTCCCGTCCGTACAGCGGTCAATGGCCCCCATCGTATCCTGGTCATTCCCCGTGCCCATCATCAGCAGATGCCGGATGTTCATGGCAGCCAAATTCGGGCTGACTTCCTCCGGCAGGTCGTCCGGGAAGAACGTAACGACCTTGTCTTCCAAAGACAGAAGACCCTCATGCACCGCGAGACCGATGGCTGTGGAAGTAAAGCTCTTGCTCAGCGAAAACAGCATGTGCGGCAGCTCCGGGGCATAAGGCCCCCACCAGCCTTCCGCAGCCACCTGTCC
>NZ_PCZT01000009.1:1402018-1403537 GCF_002968895.1 Paenibacillus sp. AR247
CTTGTATTTTCCATGGTTTCACACCCCTTTCGTTACAAACGTACCGCAGCGCATACCAATTTCAAGCATTTTGTTTCCGCTTACAATCGGATTCCTTTATCGCCTTGCGTTAACCCTGTCCTGCTGTGCTATTATAATCCCTGATACCAAATCAAGATGGGAGGCTGACATGTCATGAAGTACCGCAGATTGGGCGGCACAGGCTTGGAAGTATCTAATCTTTGCCTGGGCACGATGGCTTTTGGAAGATGGATCGACGAGGAAGCGTCGGTGCGGATCCTGGATCTCGCGATCGACCAGGGAATCAATTTTATCGACACCGCCAACTATTACGGAAAGGGGCAGGATGCCGACGTTCCGCACGGAACAGGCGAAAGCGAGGACATTATCGGCCGTGCCCTGAAGGGCAGACGGGATCAGGTCGTTCTGGCGACGAAAGTGGGCATCCGGTCAGGGTTCGGGAAAAATGACAGCGGCCTGTCGCGGACCCATATTTTGCGCGAAGTCGATAAGTCGCTGCAGCGCCTTCAGACGGATTATATAGACCTGTACCAGGTACATATTTTCGACCCGCACACGCCGCTGGAAGAAACGCTGCGGGCTCTGGACGACCTCGTTCGCCAGGGAAAAGTAAGGTATATCGGCTGCTCCAACTATGCCGCCTGGCAGATCGCCAAAGCGCATGCGATCAGCGAGCGGATGAACCTCGAAAAGTTCATTTCCGTGCAGCCGCAGTACAACCTGCTCTCCCGGGAAATCGAACAGGAGCTTCTGCCGTTCTGCGCCTCGGAGGACGTCGGCGTAATGGTATACAGTCCGATGGCACGCGGGATGCTCTCCGGCAAGTACAAAGCGCCAGGGGATGCCCCGCCGGAGAGCCGCGCCGCCAGCGGGGAGAAGCCGCTGCAGCAGTATTTTACCGAGCGGAATTATGAGCTTGTCAAAAAATACGCGGTGCTTGCCGGTCAATACGAAGTCAGCCTTTCCCAGTACGCACTGTCGTGGGTGCTTAATCAGCCCACGGTCACAGCCGCCATCATCGGTGCCAGCAAAGTGCATCACGTGACGGATGCCGCGCAGATCAGCGACTGGTCCTGGACGCCGGAAATGCTGCGGGAAGCAAGTGATGTCCGCAGTTCTACGGATGAATCGCAGCCTCATTAAAAAACAAGTCCCGGCCGAATATATTGGCCGGGACTGTTTTATGTCATGCTCACTCGCGCCTGTCAGCGGATGGCGATTATACCTAGGCACGTTCGGGCTCCCATTCGGCATTCAGCACATATGTTGCCCGTATTTCGGTATGATGGTCCAGATCCGGCGCTGCCGGAATCCAGATCCCTATCCCCCACTATACTTCCGGCGTTGGCGTCGGCGCCGCGTATTTTCCGTTGGAATACGTCTGGTCGATAATGCCGCGGATCTCTTTCACGCTTTTGCCCTCTTTGACCAGCGAAGCTGCCGTAAGCGCCGTCTCGACGCACACGCCGCAGCGGGTGCCGTGATCGTCCCATACCAC
>NZ_PCZT01000009.1:1403637-1410719 GCF_002968895.1 Paenibacillus sp. AR247
CCCATACCACGCTTCCGTCCGGGTTGACTTCTTTAATAAAGCAGTTCAAATTGCTTTTGTGGCCTGCACTTTCCCCGCATCCACAGTAACATGGAATTTGGCTGAGCACTTCCTTTACCCCGGCTGCCGCCATATAGGCCGTTCTGACGGTATCGTTCGCCGGCTGCAGAAACGTAGGAAGCTGCTCCTTCCCGCCGGTCGTCTCCTGCAGATCGCCGTTTGCGGCCATCTGCTGGTGTGCGCCGTGATCGTGCTGCATCGTCTGCTCCGCCGAATCCGGGCCGCCCTTATCCGAGCAGCCTGATACCAGCAGCCCGCCAAGGACGATTCCGAGCACAGACAGCCTCGCCTTACTGCCCATCATCATGTATCTCCCCTTTGATTGTTGTCCATTTTACATAGTATACCATGCCGCTTGCCGGATATATAAATTCGGATGGCTTCGCAGCCGGTCACGGTGCCTGATCATGTCAGACCCGAGTGCCGGCGGGGGCATGTACATTTTCTTAACAGTAATTATTCCGTTTAAGGTGCCGTTTTGATATAATACAGGTATCTAACCTTTATTCCGGATTTTCACAGAAAGGTGATTGCCATGGAACAGTCCATCCATCCGTCCCAGGAATGCGACGCAACCTGCACGGGCTCAGACAATGAATTGGGCAAAATCAAAGAAGCGCTGATCGATGATCAAGCTGCCTCGCAGGTCGCCGATTGGTTTAAAGCCTTTAGTGATCCCACGCGGGTCAAGCTGATCGACGCGCTGCTGCAAAGAGAACTGTGCGTGCATGACCTGACCACCCTGCTCGGCATGGGCCAATCCGCGGTGTCCCACCAGCTGAGGTATTTGCGCAATTTGCGGATCGTCAAACGCCGCAAGGAAGGCAAAACGGCCTATTACTCGCTTGACGATACGCACATCGAACAGATTTTCCTGCAGACGCTGCAGCATACCCAGCATGGATAAATATTTCTAACCCAAGACCCTCTGCCTTTGGCGGAAGGGTCTTTTCTTTTTTACATATGTAATCCAACCGATTAGGCTTGGCCCGTTCAGGGCTTAACCCCTGGGAACAGTCTTCGGGCACGAGTACGGACGCTTCTGCACAATGAAAAGGCAGCAATAAAACGAGCGACTATCAGCTCCCCAAACGGCAGCGGGCGGCACCGCATGCAGCGGACCGCCCGTTCATATCGACTCGTTATTTATTTCAGCTTCAGTACCCGCATCGCATTTAAGACGGCCAGCAGAGTGACGCCGACATCGGAGAAGACGGCTTCCCACATCGTTGCGATGCCGAAGGCTCCAAGCAGCAGGAAGATCCCTTTGACCGCCAGCGCAAAAACGATGTTCTGCCATACGATTTGGCGCGTACGCCCCGCAATGCCAAGCGCGGTGACGATCTTGGACGGCTCATCGGTCATAATGACGATATCCGCCACTTCAATGGCAGCGTCTGATCCGAGGCCGCCCATCGCAATCCCCACGTCGGCTCTCGCCAGCACCGGCGTATCGTTCATGCCGTCCCCGACAAAAGCGATTTTTTCCTTGGGATGCTTCAGCCGGCTCAGCCGTTCCATATGCGTTACCTTATCCTGTGGAAGAAGCTCGGCATGCACCTCGTTGACGCCAAGCAGCTTCCCGACCTTCTCCGCCACCGGGCGTGCATCGCCTGTCAGCATAACCGTCTGTTTGCCCCGCTGCTGAAGCGCGCCGACCGCCTGCGCAGCATCTTCCTTCACCTCGTCCGAGATGAGCAGATAACCGGCGTATTCTCCGTTCACGGCCACATATACGACGGTGCCCGGCGCATCCGGCTGCTGAGCCGCAATGCCTTCCTCCTTGAGCAGCTTTGCGTTGCCGGCCAATACTTCCACGCCGTCCAATTTCACGTGAACGCCGTGTCCCGCAGCTTCATTGTAGTCCTGTATTCGCGACGCATCTATCATTGTAGTCCTGTATTCGCGACGCATCTATTTCTTTCCCGTAGGNTTCCCTGATCGATTCGGCAATGGGATGGCTCGAATGAAGTTCCGCGAAGGCTGCATATTCCAGCAGCTGTTCAGGGCTGATCCCGTCGTGGGCCGGACGGGTTTCGGTTACCCGGAACGTCCCCTTGGTCAGCGTGCCGGTCTTGTCGAACACGACGTATTTCACATCATTCAAGGCTTCCAGGTAATTACTCCCCTTGACCAGGATGCCCGCTTTGGAAGCGGCGCCGATCCCTCCGAAAAATCCGAGCGGAATCGATACGACCAGCGCGCAGGGACACGAAATGACGAGAAAGATCAGCGCCCGGTAGATCCAGTCGGAGAACGTCGCGCCGCTCACCACGAGCGGTGGAACAATCGCAAGGAGCAGGGCGACGATGACGACGACCGGCGTATACAAGCGGGCGAACTTCGTGATGAAGTTCTCGGTAGGGGCCTTGTTGCTGCTGGCGTTTTGGACGAGGTCCAAAATTTTGGCCGCGGTGGACTCCCCATAAATCTTGGTCACCTCAATCGTAAGGACGCCGTTTTTGTTGATGAACCCGCTCAGCACCTCATCGCCTGCTTCCAGCTCACGCGGCACGGACTCGCCGGTCAGCGCCGAAGTATCCGCCATCGACCGGCCCTCAGTCACTTTGCCGTCGAGCGGGATCTTCTCTCCCGGTTTGACGATGATCAATTCGCCGACCTGGACTTCCTCGGGCATCACCTGTTTCGTTCCGTCCCCTGTCTTCAGGTTCGCATAATCCGGCCGGAGATCCATCATGGCGCTGATGGATTTGCGCGAACGGTTGACCGCAATGCCCTGAAACATTTCGCCGATCTGATAGAAGAGCATGACGGCAACCCCTTCGGGATACTGCCCTACGCAGAACGCCCCAATCGTCGCAACCGACATCAGGAAGTACTCGTCAAACACCTGGCCCCTAAGGATGTTGCGGAGCGCCTGCAGAACGATGTCTCCTCCGGTAATGAGATAGGCCACCAGAAACATGGCGAGCTCGGCCCACCCCGTGACCGGCAGCAGCATCGCGGCTGCCGTGATCACTGCCCCTGCAGCCAGGCGGATCGACATGACCCGGATGCCGGAGCTGCCGTGATCATGCGAATGACCGTGATCATGGCCGTGGCCATGATCATGCGAATGACCGCCCGCTCCGTGGTCATGACCTTCGTGGGAATGACCGTGATCATGCGCGTGCCCATCATGATAATGGCCGCGGGACCTTTGCGGATGATTTCCTGCCGCTTTCGGAACCAGCTCACGCACGCTGACATGCGGCTCTAATTTTTTGACTTTCTTCGTAATCTCCGATATCAGCTGGCCTTGATCTTCTGAGGATTCAAAAGTCAGCGTCTGCTTGACGAAATTTACGGAGCAGGAAGAAATCCCGTCCATCTTCCGGACTCCATCCTCGATCTTCATGGCACAGTTTGCACAATCCAAGCTTCAGCAGCAGCTCACGCTTCACCTTAGAGACGGCTTCAGTCATCAAAATGCCTCCGATCCAATCACGAATATAATATGAGCATATATTCATATATAAACCTGTTAAGCACATTATATTCAGGGATGGAGAAGAATGTCAACCAGCTTTTCCGGGCTTTTCCACCAATGATGGAGAAAACGAAAAAAAGGCAGAGGCTGTTCCCCTGCCTTTTCCTGCAGCTCACCCGGTCTCATCCGAGACGCACGACATCATCAGCTCCCGGTATTTCCCCGGCGTGACGCCCTCGATCTTTTTAAAAGCCCGGATAAAGACAACGTCGCTCGTATACCCGACCAATTGCGCGATTTGGGCATTTGTGAATTCCTTGTCAGCCATATGGCGTTTGGCAAGCTCAATCCGTTTCTTGGCGATATGGTCGCTGAGATTGATCCCGCTCTGTTTTTTGTAAAAGGTCGAGACGTACTGCGGCGTCATGTCGAAGTGATCCGCCACCATGCCAAGCCCCATGTTGGAATCGGTGAAGTGCTCATCGACGAACTGGTCCATGTCCTGCAATAGCTGAGCGCTGTGGCCGCTCTTGTCCGCAACCATGCTCTCCGCCAAAATTTCATACAGCCGCTTCATCCGTTTGTGCATTCCTTCGGCCGTTTCATAGGAGAAGATGTCCTTCACCAGATCGATATCGGGTCCGAGAATGTCATTCTGGTCCATGCCCGTGGCGTTCATAATTTTTAAATATGTACTGGTGATGTTAAAGAACAGGCATTTCCCGTATTCCGGCGTGATGCTGCCCGACTCGAAATTCATCGCATAAATCGTGTCCAGCAGCTGCAGGGCATGGTCGGCGTCGCCGCTCCTTACGAAATTAATCAGCTGTACCTCAATATCGACCGGGTAGTAATAATGGGAGTGCACATCCGTAATATCCTGAAAATAAATGATCGTCCCGCCGCCCTTCACAATCCGGAATTCTAGGGCAGACGCCGCTTCCGCATAGCTCTCGCTGATGCTCTCGCGCCGCTGTGAGGCAGGCCCACCGCCACGGTCACATCGATCTTGAAGCGTTCCTCGATCATGCCTTTGAGCGCTGTGGCCAGCTCACGGGTCACCCTCTCGCCGCCCTCGGCCTGTTCCGCGGCAAAGTTGCACACAATCGCTACCCGGTCCCGGTCCAGCTCAACGGCAAACGCCTTGTGCGGATACTCGATCAGATCCGTGCCGATATTGGATACGATAAAACGGGCAAGCGCCCACTGCTCCTCGCTCGGCTCCGCGTTGAACCTTGCGATGCTGTCCAATTGGACAACCATGACCGAGAAGTCGTCACTGACGAACGTAATATCCATAAACCGCAGCGACTGGCCGCCTTCCCGGGACGCGTCGACATCCATCTGCCCCCGGAGCAGGCGCAGCAGGAAATTGGAGCGGATGACGGGCGTCTGCTGGGCGAGCAGGCTGCGTAAGTTTTTTTCGGTATGCAGAGAGCCTTCGATGGACTGCAGGATCAGCTCGTATTCGTTGACCTGTGGCCTTCCGCTCCATTCAGTGCCCCTGAGAATGGCATTGACTGTTTTACGCAGCGGACTGTAATTTCGGTAAGCGAAGATGAAGGCTGCGGTCAGTCCCACGGCAAGACAAAGGGCGAACAGGATCAGCGCCCACTGCTTGATTAGAATGATCTGCTGCATAAAGACGCTTTTGGGCGTAACGAGCACGTATTTCCATCCTTCTTTTTCAGATGAGGTATACGATACCATTTTCTGATCGCCATTAATCGTTTGGTTGAACAACCCGCCGGTTCCCGTGATCCGGGACAACAATTCGCCCGGCAGCGGCTGACGGTCTGTCGCCATGATCGTGCGTCCGTCCGAATTCACGATGTAAATCGAGCTGTCGCTCGCGGATTCAATCTGGGCAAACATTTCCTTAATCTGACTCTCGTCGATCAGAATGACGAAGGTCCCCGTAATATCGCGCCGGTCCCGCCCCGGAAGCGACTGGGCGAAGGTGATGACGTTCAGCGGCGTTTTCTCGATGCTCTGCATCGGATCATACTCGGCGGTCCGCAGCAGCGTGGCCGATGGAAGGTAATCCATCGTATGGAAGCTTGTGAGCATGCTTTCCCGCCAGCGGTCGTAACTCATGCCCTGATAGCTGTAATACATATCGTAAAATTTGTGCGAATCGGTGAGAAGCCCGGGCCTCAGCACCAGATCGCTGTTGCGGAAATAGACATAGTAATCCAGGATAAAGTTCGTCAGGCTTCCCTGTCTTGACATGGTGTTCCGCATAAATTCGATGAACTGGTACCGGTCGGGACCGCCTGCATCCTGGTCCAGTTTGAGCAAATACTCCAGCTTCGGATCGAAAATGATCTGCTGGGCCAGCTTTTGCACTTCGCTTAATTTGCTGTCCAGGGACAGCTTGAGCTGCTCCAGCATCGCTTGATTGGAACGGTTGGCACCGCTTTCCAAACTTGCTTCGACTTTGGTGTACAAGAAGGCTCCCATCGAGACCGGGATGAGCAGCAGAACCAGATTGGAAATCAGCATCGTCATCCACACGCTTCGCAGATGACCGATTCCAAGCGGACGAAGCAGCCGTTTCACCAAGCATTCCCCCTACCTTGTTCATGTATCGACCGACATGCGCATCAATGAAACTTGTATGTTCATTATAATGCAAGGGACAGGGCTCCGGGCAGTTTTTTATTCCTTGATGGCGCCGATCAGCACCCCTTTGACGAAATACTTCTGCAGGAATGGATACAGGCAGATAATCGGCAGGGTCGAGACGATGATGGTGGCGTATTTGATCGTTTCGCCGATCGCATACTTGTCGTCCGCAGCCACGCCTGTGGACATGGAATCGGTGGAATTGGCGATGAGGATTTCGCGCAAAACGAGCTGCAGCGGATACATCGTCCGGTCACGCAAATACACCAGCGCCGGAAAATACGAGTTCCAGTGCCCAACCGCATACCAAAGAATCATGACCGCGATGACCGGCATCGACAGCGGAATGACGATTCGGAACAGAATGGTCATCTCGCCGGCTCCGTCGATTTTGGCCGATTCTTCGAGCGACACGGGTACGCCCTGGAACGCCGTCCGCATAATGATCAGGTTAAACGTGGAGATCGCTCCCGGGATCAGCAGCGCCCAAGGCGTATTCATCATGCCGAGCTTGCCGACGAGGATGTACGTCGGGATCAGTCCGCCGCTGAACACCATCGTCAGGACGATCGCAAACATCATCAGGTTTTTAAAATACAGGTTCCGGCGCGACAGCACATAAGCCCCGAGAGCCGTCATAAACAGGTTAATGGCCGTTCCTGCAGCTACGTAAAACAGCGTATTCCGGTACCCGCTTGTGATCATCGGGTTCTTGAAGACGGCTTTGTAAGCCTCGAAGTTAAATCCGAGCGGGCGCAGGAGGATGCCCCGGTGCTGGATAAAGCTCGCCGCGTCGCTCAATGAAGCAAATAATACATACAGGAACGGGTACAGTGTAACGAAGCAGAGCAGCAGCATCAGCAGCGTATTGATCACGCCGAATACCTTTTCGCCGTTCGTTTGTGCAATCATCGGATGATCCCTCCTACCACAGTTTGTTTTCGGACACGCGCTTGCTGATGGC
>NZ_PCZT01000009.1:1410819-1413949 GCF_002968895.1 Paenibacillus sp. AR247
GAATCAGGCTGATGACGGAATTGAACAGGCCGACCGCCGCGGTAAAGCTGTAGCTCGCCTCCAAAATCCCTTTTCGGTATACATAAGTGGAAATGACATCGGCCGTTTCGTAAGTCAGCGGATTGTACAGCAGAAGCACCTTCTCGCTGCCTACCGACAGCATGTGCCCCATATTCAGAATGAGCATGATAACAATCGTGGGCATGATGCCCGGTATAGTGATATGGAACGTTTGTCTCCAGCGGCTTGCGCCGTCGATTTTGGCTGCCTCATACAGCGTCGGGTCGATATTGGCGATCGACGCCAAATAGATGATGGAGCCCCAGCCGATGCCCTGCCAAATGCCGGACGATACGAAAATAAAACGGAACCAGCCGGCCTCCTTCAGAAAATCGATCGGATCGACGCCGATGAAACCCAGCAGCTGATTGATCAATCCGTCACGGCTTAGGAAGTCAAACATCATCCCCGCGACCACGACAATCGAAATGAAATGCGGTAAATAGGAGATCGTCTGCACGAATCGCTTGAACGCCATTTTGCGGATCTCGTTCAGCAGCAGCGCCAGCAGGATCGCCGCCGGAAAACCAAACAGCAGATCATAGAAGTTGATGAGGACCGTATTGCGGATGAGCCTCCAGAAATAAATGCCGTTAAAAAAGCTGTCAAAATGCTTGAAGCCGACCCATGGGCTTCCCCAGATCCCTTGTGCCGGCGAGTAGTCCTTAAAGGCGATCAGGAGACCGTACATCGGTCCGTAATGAAAGATCAAGTAATACGCAATGACGGGGAGCGCCATGAGATAAATGATCCAGTTGCGGCGGAGATCCTTCCGGATGGTTTGCCCCGTGGTTAGATCGGTCCGGCTGCGCAGCGTATAGGGAACCTGCCTGTTCCCGCGATACTGCCGCTTTGAAAGGAGCGCAGTATTTTCGTAAGATGACGGACTGATTTTTTTAATGCTGCCTTAACTTTTCTTCATCCGGGCGGCTAATCCTGGACCCGCACAAGCCTTACGGCACGCAGCTTTACCGCGTCGGCATGCCAGATTTCCGTGAATTTGGGAGACGGGTCCTTCAGTTTGGAAGAACGGAGCGTCAGCCTATGGATTCCGGGCTCCAGCCACGTCACTTGTCCCAATCGGGACCGTACCGGGATGTAGGGATGCTGGCATGATGGAGAATCCGGATCCTCCCCGTCTTCCGCCGGATCGGTAACCAGGCAGCTTCCATCCGTCTCCAAGACGACCGGTTCCGGATACAGCCCGGGCCAATCCTGGTCGTGCCGCTTGAAGCTGATCAGCATCAGTTCATAGGTGCCCGGCCGAACGAGCTTGAAGGTCCATTCCGCCTGCCGCAGCGCCGGAATCCCCGCTGCCTCGTCTTCCTCCCTGACAAGGGTTACGCTGGCTTGGGGGACATCCAGCTGCAGCCGGCCGCCGTCAAGCTGCGTTAACGTCCGGTCGAAATCGGGCTCTCCGGCCATTTCCAGAGCAATAACCGTCACATGCTCGTCAGCCGGTTCGGTTGGAAGCTCCGCCTTGAGCACATGCAGATCGAGCCCCTCGTCAACCGATTGCCTGAACGCAAGTTCTTTTTTCTCCGGGTCGGCCAGGCAGTATATACGTGATACCTCGCCGCGGAGGCCGTGCATCNCCAAGCTGTCCGCAGGCCATTTGTCGTTATGAATGTGCACATACACTCGTCCCGGGCGGGTTGTCACCGCTCCAAATTCCAGCTCGGCCGGAAACGGGCTGCCTTCGGTACCATAAATGGCGTCGCTATTCCGCAGCGTCCATTCTCCGACCTCCCGCATACGTTCCGCGGACAGCTCCGGAATCGTCCCTTCCGGCGTTGGACCGACATTCAAAAGCAGGTTACCGCCCTTGCCAATGACGTTTACCAGCTTCTTGATTACCGCCTCCGCACTCTTCCAAACCTGGTCCCGGTCCGTGTAGCCCCATGACTGGTTCAGGGTCATCGGCGTTTCCCACGGCCGCTGATCTTCACCGCTCATCCCGATCTCGTTATCGCCCTTGGAGACATAATCGCCCATGCCGATAAAGTGTGACACCCTGGAATTAATGAGGCAGTCGGGCTGCAGACCTTTCACAAAGGCCACCATATCGCGGCTGTCCGCTTCCGATAACCCGCCCGCTGTATCAAACCAGAGCAGGCCGACCGGCCCGTAGGAAGTGAGCAGCTCCTTCAGCTGCGGCTTCGCCTTGCCTTCCCAGTATTCGGGGAAATGCTTCTCCGCCAGATCGTAATCCCAGGTGTTGTTATGCTCTTTGTGCAGCGAATGGGGATGGTGCCAGTCAATCACATGCGAATAGTAAAAGCAGAGTACGATTCCCGCCTCGCGGCAAGCCTCGGCAAGCTCCTTCAATGGATCGCGCCCAAACGGCGTCGCGTCCACGATGTTGAAGGGATCGGCTTTGGAATGGAACATCGCAAACCCGTCATGATGCTTGGCCGTAATAACGATATATTTCATCCCTGCGTCTTTGGCCAGCTGTACCCAGGTTGCCGCGTCAAACTGCTGCGGATTAAAATCCCCGGCCAGCTTCTCGTACTCGCGGACGGGGATCTTGTCAGCGTACATGACCCACTCGCCCTTGGCTAGCGCTGCGTACAGTCCCCAGTGGATGAACATGCCAAACCTCGCATCCGTCCACCATGCTGTCGCCGGATCGCTTCTCTTGTGCACTTCTTGCTCTCCCATACGTGTTGCCCCCTTCTACCAATACGGCTTCCAGTCCCGGGTTACGCGAACCAGTGCCTCGTACATGTAATAGTCGCCCCAGATGCAGCACTCGTCGACGCCGTTTCCGCCCGGCTTGCTGTATACCGCATGCAGCAGAATGCCGTTCGACTCCGGCACGTGCCAGGTCATATAATGATCGATCAGGGATTTCAGAATCCGCAGCGCGGCATTTTCGTACAGCCGTTTCAGCGGATCGGTCAGCGGCAGATGCGCCGCATACTCGATCAGGCCGCAGACCGCAATCGCCGCAGCGGAACTGTCCCGCTCCTCATCCCCTTCCGTAAATACAAGATCCCAGTAGCATACCTCGTCCTGCGGAAGCCGGTTCAGGAAGTAATTCGACAGCCTGGACGTCAACTGCAGG
>NZ_PCZT01000009.1:1414049-1420933 GCF_002968895.1 Paenibacillus sp. AR247
CCAGCCTGGACGTCAACTGCAGGTACCTGTCATCGCCGGTGTAACGGTAGGAGAGCGGGAAGCCGTAAATCCCCCATGCCTGTCCGCGCGACCAGCATGAATCGTCCGCATGCCCCTGCGCGGTGGAGCCGTACTTCGGCTGTCCCGATGCGATATCCATATAAAAGGTGTGATAACTGGACGCATCCTCCCGAATGAGGTGCTCCGCCGATTTCCGGGCGTGCGACTCGGCCGCAGCCTTATATTTGGGGTTACCGGTGACGTCCGATGCCCAGTACAGCAGCGGCAGATTCATGAGGCAGTCAATGATGATCCTCCCCTGCTGCCTGGGATCCTGGAGATTTCCCCAAGCCTGGATGATCCCCGCCTTGTCCCAGTAACGCTCCATCAGAAGATCCGCTGCCTGAACGGCAAGCGTCTTGGCCTCTTCGCTGCCGGTCAGCTTGTAGGATGCCACGCAGGACAGCGTGTATAGGAATCCTAAATCATGCGTGTCCGTATAGCGCCGTTCCTCCACCCTCCTGCGGTAGCTGTCCAGCTGGCCTTCCGCGGCGGCGCGGTACTTGGCATCGCCGGTCGTTTCGTAAGCGAGCCACAGCATCCCGGTCCAGAATGCCGGCGTCCACTCCGTGTTTCCAGTCTGCCGGTATACCAGATTCGTGCTGGCCTCCGACGGAAACGTGTCCTGAAATGTCTGGAGATTCCGGTCCACCTGGCGCCGAATAAATTCCATAGCCTCCAGGCACCTTTCCCGCGTAAGCCCGGAGTCCTCCTTATACCTCCCTGAATTCTTGATGTCCTCGTCCTTCACCTGCTTCATCGCTGCCACCCTCCATGATTGTTGATATTGGCGTTCGTCATGAACTGAATTGTAACCAGGCCATGCACTCTTCACAATCGCCGTTATTCGTGGTAATACTGCCGTTTTTTCTGGTTGCAGCAGGATCTGAAAATTCGTCGGTCTCCGAAAAAAACGTCAGGAAGGTCTTCAAGCCGGGATCGAAACCGATGTCTACAAGGTCTACAAGCTTGCAGCGGCATCGAGCCGAGCACGAAAAAAACGACCCGGCTGCGGCGGCTCGTGAAAGCTCCGCATTACTCGGATCGTTTGAAATTCAGGATCGAGGGATCTCGATATGAAAAGTCTCCTGCAGTCCGCGGACCCCCTCGTCGGTAATGCGCAGCGCCCGGGTCCCTTCCATGCGGAGCAGCCATCGCAGCTCGAGCAGCCGCTCAAGCAAAGCGCTGCCCAGCGAGCCGGCCAAATGCGGCGTGCGCTCGCTCCAATCCAAGCATTTGCTGCAGAAGCTGCGCCGCTTTTTCCGGACCGCTTCCACATCGATGCCCAGTTGTTCGAAGAAGGCGGCCCCTTCCCCGGTAATCGCAAAGGCGGCCGCTTCCTCACGGATCACGCCGGCCTCGATCATCGCATCCCTCAGGCGGATGCCCAGGTCTCCGGCGACATGATCGTAACAGGTTCTCGCCCGCCGCAGGTGGCGGTTTTCCTCGGACTGCCTCAGCGACTTGATCTCAACCGGCGGCGCAAGCAATAGCAGCGTCTCCACGACGGCAGCCACGTCATGGCTTTTCAAGCCGTAATACCGGTGCCTTCCCTGCTTGTGCATGGCGACCATCCCCGCTTCTTCCAGCTTGGCCAGATGGTAACTCGCCGTCTGCGGCGTGATCCCCGCCATATAGGCCAGCTCACTCGCCGGATGGAACCGACCGTCCATCATGGCGGTCAGCATCGCCGCACGCGAAGGATCGCTGATCATGGCCGCGGGATGAGCCGCAATCGGTCCTGCCTTCATCCTGCCCCCTCCTTTGCATTCCACATTTCGATGAACATTGTAATATGAACCGGTTACAATGTTCAAGTACATTATAAACAAGGAGGCGTTTGCCAAATGGCCGCAGCAGAACCGCAAACCCGTGCTATCACACCGAAGATTTTATATTATGGCATGCCTGTTATCCTGATTACCACGCGTAACGAAGACCACACATCCAATATCAGCCCGATCTCCTCTTCTTTTGCGCTGGGGGACAACATCGTCCTGGGTATTTCAACGAGCAGCAAAGCTTATGACAATTTGACCCTTCACCCGGAGTGCGTCATCAATCTTCCTTCCGCCCCGCTGTGGGAGAACGTGGAGCGCATCGCCCCCTATACCGGGAGGACATTTGTCCCTGAGGTTAAAGAAGCCATGGGGTTCACGCACGAAAAGGATAAGTTCGCCGCAGGCGGCTTTACCGCCATCGATTCCGAGGTGGTGCAGCCATCGCGCATATCCGAATGTCCGATACAGATTGAAGCACGGGTTCAGCGGATGACGGTGCCGGAATACGATCCGTTCTTCGCGATCGTGGAAACCTGTGCCGTCCGGGTCCATGCTCATGACGACATCCTTATTGGAGATCATCATATCGACCCCCGGCGCTGGAATCCGCTCATTTACAACTTCCGTCACTACTTCGGTCTGGGAGATCCGTTGGGAGCGACCTTCCGGTCGGAAACGTGAGCCCTTTTTGCCACCATGTCTATTCAACCGGATATCTCTAAACAAAAAAACCCCTCAAAGACGCACTGTCTTTGAGGGCTTGCCGGCTGAAATTCTAACGTATGCCTGCATTTATTGCTTATTTCCTATCAGCGGCAGCAATCGGAGCAGCATACCGTCGTCCCCGTCTGGCCCTGGCGGTTCTTCCGTCCCGGCTCATCCTTGATGATATACAGCTGACGGAAGCCGACCCGTTTCAAGAATCGGGCCGCCTGTTTGCTCTGCCGACTGCTGCCTCCCAGAATCACAACCGGCTCGGAGGTGGAGAGCTCCTTTTTCCAAAGATACGGCAGCCGGCCGAGCGAAATATTGACCGTGCCATTCTCATGCTCCCGCAAATAATCCACCGGATCTCTCACGTCCAGCATTTTGATGTCTTCCTGATCCCTGGCGATGACCTTCAAATCGTCGGGACGGATGGGCGTAAGACCATGGACAGGCAGGATATTCCGGAGCAGCCATACTCCAATGACGACAACGGCTGCCAGCAACAACCAAATCATCCGCGTTCCTCCCTGGTTATATTGTAGCGAGGGATCATGTCCTTGGCCGCTTCACAGCAGCATAGTGCTGCCATACAGCAAAAAGGCGATAATCGAACAAGCATCCATTAACATTTTCTATAAGTCATTAACAAATTTGATTATAACCCCGGGGAGGAAATTGTCAATGCAGGATCATGTCTATTTTCCTTTCTATAATATAAAGGCGCATGTCCCGTAACCGATTTGAACACCCGGCCAAAATGCGTAACGCTCCCGAAACCCACCTTCCTGGCAATAAGATTTACCTTCAACCTCAGGCTTATGGTACCAGGTTGTCGACAAGGGCGACCGCCCGGACAACTGGCTGGAAAGTTCCTGTACCGCCCTGTATGTACACGCCATTGCCAAAGCGGTGCGGTTCGGTTATTTGGACGAAAGTTATCTTCAGTACGCCTGGAAAGGATACCAGGGCGTTATCGACACGCTGAAATTTGACGAGAACGGCCGCGTGATCATCGGCCAAATCTGCATCGGCACAGGCATTGGGGACTACGCCCACTACATTGCCCGCCTTACGAGCGAGAACGACCTCCACGGCGCCAGCGCTTTTATTCTGATGTGCACGGAAATGAACTTGGCAAAGCAAGCAGACTGAGGGCTCACCCGGAGCAAGCCGATCCCGCGCCCAAATCGTTTGAGTCCGTTTACTTGGTACCGACCTCAGCTCAGCCATGATTTTCCGGACTTCGTGTTTAAGAAAAAACCGCCTCCACACCGGATGTACCGGAACGGAGACGGTTTTCCTAATTTTACACCATCACACGCTTGAGCTTGTGAACGTAACGCGAGCGTACGATCAGGAAGTATACCATCTGGACGATAACAAAAGCGATCGAAGCGAGCAGAACCGATGAATTCACTTCACCGACCCCGAAGTCCTTACGGACGGCATTTAGCACGACGAGCGTCTGTATGACCGACACCACGATCGGAACGAAGAACAGCGCGGCGATCTGCAGCGTTGCGGCGCGGCTCATTTCCTGGATTTTCAGGCCGATTTTGGACATCGACTGATACATCCGCTGATCCTGCGTCAGCTCATGGTGGAGTTTGAAATACAGGAAGCTCGCGGAGGAAATGGACAGAACCGCCGTAATGAAAATACCGGCAAAACTCATCATCGCAAAGGACTGCCTCAGCGAGTAGTAATCCCCGCCCCGGGCGCTGATGATGTTTTCGGATTGGCCGCTCAATTCCCTGTCGATCCCCTCCTGCTTCAGCTTCATGCCAATCGTGATTTCTGGATCTCCCTCAGAAGGAACGGTGCCTGTCGACCATTCGGGAATCAAATACACGACACTGCCCTGGATCCGGTTAGATTTTGGCTCAGAGGACAGAAGCTTCTTGTTCGCCTGATATTCATCATCCGAAATGACCAGAATATCCGAGAGTGTAGGCGACACGTTCACGGCAGGCTTGATCGTATCGGTGATGTCCAGCTCGGCTTTCGTATCCCGTAGCGTAATCTTCCTGAGGTCGTACCAATCCGGACGCTCCCTTGATACCTCCGTGGCAGGGATGACATGCACCGCCTGATGGTAATCCAGCTTGCCAACCTTCGGTGCACCGACGGCTTCTGCCAGTTGATTATACATGGACTGCGGCATAACCGAGACTGAAGAGGTTCTATTTTCCACCACGCTAAAATATTGCTCCGTACGAATCGTCTGATAGGTAATGCCTTGACGGCTCAGCGATTGCTCGATCAGCGCCAAATCAACCTTTTCGCTTTTGTCGTCATAAACCGAAAGCCGGATAGCATACGGATTCGACCTGTAATTATCTTTATTCGTCTCGTTGATGGACATCACGAACGCGACACTCATACAGGAAATAGCTGTGACGACCGTCACCATGAACAGCACTCTCGCATTGTCTTTCATTTTATAGGCCATTTCCGAAATCCAGATCAGGTTCGTCCCCTTCCACACCCACCTGCGACTGCGCTTCAAGAGTCGCATGACGAGCACGGTAATTTGCGTGAAAAAGAAATACGTCCCCGCAATCCCGGTCACAGCCGCGAGAACGAGATTCACCCGGAGAGACATATAGCCGGCGGCCAGAAGGGCGATCCCGAATAAGGAAATCAGGATGGACGCCTTCGGCTCGGTTTTCGGACGATTCGACCCCTGCAGCAGATGCAGGACGTGATTGCGGCGGATCAGGATCAGCGTAAACGCCGAAATAGCGATGAACAGCAGGGCGAACGCGGCTACCGTCAGCAGCACCGCTTTGACCGGAAGGTACAGCCCCAGCTTCTCCATGCCCACTACCTTTGCGCTCAGCAGCAGAAACAGCTTGGACAGAATGAGGCCGCTGCCGATCCCGGTCACGATGGACGATGCGCCGATGATCATATTTTCGATGAAGACCAGGCGGCTGATCTGGCCCTGCTCCGCCCCCAGAATCGTCAGGATGCCGAACTCCTTGTTTCTTGCCTTCAGGAAAGCCCCGATCGAGTAGAGCACAAACAGAAATGAAAAAATGTAAATGATGTACTCCATAATCAGCATGACCAGCATCGTCGTGTGTCCAAGCTCGGTCTTGTTGATGTCCGGATGGAAAATAAACAAGGCATACGTAAAAAACACCATCACCATAAAGCTGCTGCTGAGGTAGTATGCAAAATAAGCCCTGGCGTTGCGCTTGACGTTGTTAAACGCGAATTGAGGAAAGCTCATGTGCGTTACCTCCCAGGAAAGACAGCATCTCGATGATCTTTTGGAAAAAGGCCTGCCGGCTCTCTCCCCGGTGGATTTCTCCCGACAGCTCGCCGTCCTTGATGAAAACCACCCGGTGGCAGTAGCTTGCGGCCTGGGGGTCATGCGTTACCAGCATCATCGTCACGCGGTCGGCGACGTTCAGTTTCTCCATCGTCTCCATCACGTTGCGGGAGGATGCGGAATCCAGCGCCCCGGTCGGCTCATCGGCGAGCAGCAGGGACGGCGAGGGGATGATCGCCCGCGCGATGGCCGCACGCTGCCGCTGTCCGCCGGAAATCTCATAGGTGCGTTTGTTTAAAATATCGGTAATGCCAAGCTTGTCTGCAATCCGCGTTAGCCGCGCTTCTATATCCGGCAGCTTCACCCGGTCCAGCGTCAGCGGAAGCACGATATTTTCGGCCACGGTAAGGGTATCCAGCAGGTTGAAGTCCTGAAAAACAAAGCCCAGCTGGCGCCGGCGGAATCCCGCCAGTTCCTTTTTTTTCAGCTTGTGGGGATTCTGCCCGTTGATCAGCACCTCCCCGGAGCTTGGCGCATCGATCGTGGAGACCATGTTCAGCAGTGTCGTTTTGCCGCTTCCCGAGGGCCCCATAATACCTACAAATTCGCCTTGCTTGATCGTCAGCTGAATATTCGTTAATGCGCGGGTGGTTACTTTGCCCGGATAGACTTTGCTCAAGCCGGTCACTTTCAAAATATCCGTCACAGGAATGCTCCTTTCTTGTCTGTCTTCTGTGATACCTCTACTGTAAAGCATAACCCGCAGCCGAAACTATGGATTCGTCTTACGCCAATCTTAAACCTTCGTAAGGTTATGTTCGGGGTCCCGCACCGCAAAAAAAGGACGCCATGACATTTCATCAAAGCGCCCTCTCTCCCTCTGCGATTGTTAGACAGATGGCCGTAACGGCCGCGCATCAAAAACGAACCTTACCGTCGTCCCCTGTTCGGGAGCTGAATCGATTTCTACGCGGTGACCGAGCCGGCTGCACACCTCGCGGACCAGGTACAGACCCATTCCCGTCGATTCGTGGTAGTTCCGGCCCGTACTTCCC
>NZ_PCZT01000009.1:1421033-1429245 GCF_002968895.1 Paenibacillus sp. AR247
ACGCCTTGATCCGTGATTTCCAGCACCGTTTCGGCTCGCGGCGGCTGGCCGCAAACNCTACTCTCTCACCGCGGCCGGCCGAATACATGACAGCATTCGTGATCACTTGACCCAGCATGAAATGAAGCCACTTGGCGTCCGAGTAAACGGCCAGCTCCTCATCGATCCGGATGTCCGGTACAAGACGGTTGCGGATAAACCACCGCCGGTTGTCGGCCACAGCCTCCTGGACGGCGGCCCGGAGCGGAATGGCGTCCACCCGAAAGTCATGCTCAAACCGGTCAAGCCGGGATGTATACAGTGCCATCTCCAATCCCTTGCGCAGCTTGTCCAGCTCCTCCTGAAGGCTGCCCTCAACCTCGTCGTCCAAATCCATATCCTCCAGCGTCAGCTGGATGACCGAGAGCGGCGTCTTCATTTGGTGCACCCACCGGTTGATAAAAGCGGTATGAAGCGCAAGCCGCTGCCTCGTATCATAGAGCTCATTCTGATACAGCTGAAATTGATTCTCCAGCAGCTCATGCAGCGCATCGGCGAACGGGGTCTCCCCGATTTCGTTCTGGGACTGGTCCAGCGTCCCGGCCGGCTCCGACAACCGCTGGTATAAGCGGCGGTGGCTCAAATACCTGTAGGTTAAATAAACGGATAGTAGAACCGTAATCAGGACGGCGCTGTACAGGGAGATGGAGACGGAATGCGTATCCGATCCCAGCCAAAACAGCGTTCCGACCAGGATGATCTGCACGAGGTATACGATCAGAAGCGGGATGTGCTCTTTCAAAAACAGCCTCACGGCGTCTCCTCTCCCGTAGTACGGAGCACATAGCCGGCTCCACGTACCGTTTCGATCCGCTCCTCCATGTCCAGCTCCTTCAGTTTCTTGCGCAGCCGGGTCATATAGACGTTCAGCGTGTTGTCATCGACAAAGTGATGATCTTCCCACAGCAGATCCAGCAGGCGGTTGCGGCTGACGACGCGGCCGGCCCGGTTCATCAGCGCTTCAATCAGCATCGATTCCTTCTGCGTCAGCTCTACACTGGCGCCGGCCGATGACAGAATAAACCGTTCCGGATACAGCGTCAGTCCGCCCGGCTCCTCTACTTTGCGCTCCTCCTGCCTGCCGGAGTAAGAGCCGTAGGCACGGCGAAGGCTGCTGCGGATTTTGGCCATCACTACTTCATAAGCAAAAGGCTTCGTTATATAATCGTCAGCCCCGTTCTCCAGCGCCATCACCTGGTCCATTTCACTGTCGCGCGCCGAAATGAACAGCACCGGGCATGTGGACACATGCCGGATCTGCCGGCACCAATAAAAGCCGTCAAACTTCGGAAGATTGACGTCCAGCAGAACGAGATGCGGCTGGAAAGATTCAAACCGTTCCATCACCCGGTCGAAATCCTCCAGCAACGCCGCCTCATACCCGTATTTCTCCACATGCGCCTTCAGCATGGAGGAGATTTTGGCGTCATCTTCGATAATGAATATACGAAACAAAACAATACCTCATTTCCTTCCCGCCGACGGCGGAAGATTCAGGGCGGGCTCGGATGCCGGCTCAGGCAGTTCCCCTGCCTGTGCGTCTTCGCCGATACGCAGCTGCTGCATGGCAAACTCGCGGTACATGGCATGCGATTCGAACAGCTCCTGGTGCGTCCCGCTTCCTGTAATGCGGCCCTTCTCGATGAACAGGATCTGATCCGCATCAACGACGGTCGACAGCCGGTGGGCGATAACCAGCGTCGTCCGGCCCTTCATCAAGTTGTCGAGCGCCTTCTGGACGAACACCTCCGACTTGCTGTCGAGACTCGAAGTCGCCTCGTCCATCATCAAAATTTGCGGGTCCCGCAGCAGCGCCCGGGCGATCGAAATCCGCTGGCGCTGGCCGCCGGACAGCTTCACCCCGCGTTCGCCGACTTCCGTGTCATATCCTTCCGGCAGCTCATGAATAAAAATATCGGCATACGCCATATGCGCCGCCCGTTCCACTTCCTCGTCCGTCACTTTCCGGTCCAGCCCGTAACAAATATTGTCGCGGATCGTGCCGGAAATGATCGGGCTCTCCTGCGGTACATATCCGATCCGGCTGCGCCAAGAATGCAGCGAGAAGGATTCAATGTCTTCCCCGCCGATACGGATGGTGCCTCCGGTCGGCTTGTAGAAGCGCTCGATCAGGGAGAACAGCGTCGTTTTCCCGCCCCCGCTTGGGCCGACCACGGCTGTCACCTTGCCGGGTTCAAGCGTGAAGTTAAGTCCGTGCAGCACGCCCTCCCCATCTCCGCTATAGGCAAACGTCAAGTTTTCCGCTTCGATGGCCTGAGCCGCATCTGTCAGCGTGCGGCCCTGCAGCACGTCCTCCTGCTCGTCCTCCAAAATGGAGACGATGCGTTCGGTTGCCCCCACGGATTTTTGCAGCTGCGTAAAAAAGCCGTTATCTGGTTCACCGGCATGACAATCTGAAACAGGTACAGAATAAATGCCACGAGCTCCCCGGCGGTCAGCGCCTGACGACCAGCAGGCCCATCATGACCAGCGAAATGACCGGGCCGATGAACGCCTGCACTTTGCCCTCACGGATGCCGAGCGACAGCAGGCTCTCAATGGAACTCCGCCCGACCCGCTCTTCGCGGTCTTCGGCGTTCGAGGCTTTGACCAGCCTGATCTCGGACAGCACCTGGTTCAGCACCGCTGTGAACGAGGCGGTCTCATCCTGCATTTTCCGTGAAATGTTCAGCATTGTCCGGCCGAGCGGCACCAGCACCGCCGAAGCCACCGGGATGGCGGCGAGCATGATCAGCGTCATCTGCCAGTCCATCAGCAGCAGGATGATGATCGAACCAATCATAGAGATGATGCCGTTAAAAAAACCGGTCACATGCTCGGATACGAGCGATTTCAGCACCGCGGTATCATTGGTCATCCGGCTCACGGTATCCCCGGTCCGGTTATTGTCATAGTAGGGGATGGTGAGCGTCAGCAGCTTCTTCCACAGCCTGTCGCGGAGCTTGGCCACCACCTCCTGCCCCAGCCGGTTTAGCAGATAGATCGATACGCCGCCGGCAATCGCCTGCAGGACAAACGTCACGACCAGCAGCACGATCTGCTCCGGACGGATCGACTCCACAGAGAAGCTGTCCACCAGATTTTTCGTAAAATACGGGACGATCAGGCTGACCAGCGTGGAAATGACACTCAGCACCGAAGCCACGGCGAGCAGCCATTTCGACGGCCTCGTCTGCATGACGAGGCGGATGAACGCCTTCCAGTCTCCTTTGGGGGCAGCCGCTTCTTTCGAAGCTCCGCCGATTGCAGATTGATGTTCCGTCATCGTAACACCGCTTCCTTTACATGATATGGTCCAGATCCATTTTCTATAGTTATACCGCCCAGATCGTTCTTGTCAAATACAGGCTCGTCCACCCGTGTATACGTTACTCCCCCCTTGCGGGTTTCGCTCCTCCCGCCCGCGCTTCATCGGCGAGCCAGCTTCGGGTGCAATCGATCATTTTCCGCGTCGCCGGAGAGACGTTCCTCGTGACGTTCAGGGCGATCCCCAGCGACCGGCAGCTTCCGTCCTCCAGCTCCAGTGCTACCACCTCGTTGCGTCTTCCCCGCAGGATCATTTCCGGTAAAATGCTGATGCCAAGTCCGTTCTCCACCATGGCCACGATCGCATAATCGTCGGCCGCCCGGAACTTGACCGGCGGTTTGACCCTGCCTTTGCGCAGTACCCGCCGAACATCGTAATCGCTGCCTTCCTTCGGCATGATGAAGGGCTCGTTGGCAATGTCGCCATACCGTATGCAGGACTCTTTTTCCAGGCGATGGCCCGGGGGAAGGATGCACAGCATCCGGTCCAGCTTTAACGGGATGACCTCGAACGAATCGAGGGTGGGCATCGACACAAACCCGAAGTCAATTTCGCCGCTGAGCAGCCATTCCTCGATCTCATGGTAGTCCCCTTCATACAAGTTCACTTCGATCCGGGGATGGCTGGCCAGGAAATCGCGGATAATCCCCGGGAGCCACTGCACCGAAATGCTGGTAAAGGTTCCGATCCGGATCGTGCCGGTTTCCAGCCCGTTAATGGCCGCCACTTCCTGCTTCAGCCGCTCCTGCACCTGCAGCATTTCCCGTACGAATGCAAGCACGCGTTCCCCGTTATCGGTCAGACGGACGCCGGAACGGTTTCGTGTCAGGATCGTGAAACCGAACTCCGCTTCCAGACTGTGAACGGCATGACTGACGCCGGACTGGGTCAAACCCAGCGCCTCGGAAGCTCTTGTCAGGCTGCCGAGCTCTACCACTTTATGAAACACCTCATACTTAAACAGACTCACCTTCGCCACCCTTTTTTCATTAAATTCATTCATGCTTTACATTCAAAACATTCAATTTTCTTATTTAAAAATACCACGTATACTGGATCAGGCGAAAGCTGTTGTTCAAGTTTGATCGTGTAAAGGCAGGGTCTCCTATTCCATGAAACCTTTTAAAGCAAATGTCGTGATTATGATCGTCACCCTTTTTTGGGGCTCTTCCTATCTGTTTATGAAAATGGGGCTGGATTCGGTTCAGCCCTTCAACCTGATCGCCCTCCGGTTCGGGCTGGCGTTCATCGCCGCTGGCGGCCTCTTCGCAGGCCGGCTTCGCCGCAATACCGACGCCTCTGTATTGAAACATGCCGCGCTATTAGGCTTCATCCTATTCGGCGTGTTTGCCTCCATTATGCTTGGGCTTCAAGGAACGTCCACATCCAATGCGGGCTTTTTGATGAGCCTGACGGTCATCTTCGTGCCGGTTCTCTCGGCCGTATTCGGCAAAAGCATGCCAAGCAAGCGGCTCGTCCTTGGCGTCCTGCTGGCGATGACCGGGATCGGTCTGCTCACGCTGCGGCCCCAGTCCGGCATCGGCTTCGGAGACCTGTGGTGCATCCTTGGAGCCCTGCTGTTCGCCGTCCACATGATGCTGACGGGCCGTGCAGCCAAAACATCGCGGGATCCGCTCTGCATCGGCATTTGGCAGCTCGGTTTTGCCGGCGCGTTCGGGCTCGTCTTCACGGTGCTGTGGGAGACCCCGCGCCTGCCCGGCAGCATCTCCGGCTGGGTGCGGTGCTGGCGCTCAGCCTCGTGTGCAGCGCGCTTGGCTTTAAGGCCTCATTTTTGCGCTGGAGCCGGTCGTGGCCGCCATCTTCGGCCTGCTGTTCATGAACGAAACACTGTCCGTCCAAGGATATGCAGGCGCCGGACTCGTTCTGCTCGGCGTAGCCCTATCTGAGCTCAACGTCAGCAGACTGCTGGGCCGGAGAAGCAGCCGCGCCGCGAGGCTGCCGGATGAAATGTCCGTACATACCGCACCATAATAAAAACATCGATCGACGTACCTTCAAAGAAGACAGACCGCGTTCAAAAGGTAATATCAGGAAGCCTTGGCTCTGGTGTTTATACTTTCTGATATTTTTAAAAAAAAGCGCCCCTCTCATCAGAGGCGGCGCCTTTTTCATTTCGACTTGGACCCGGTCCAAATCCACTCCGGTCAGCTTATACCTCAGTTTTACGCACGCATCAGCGCAAGCGTAGGCGTTCCGCTCGAAACGTCAACGAAGAGCACGTAGTTGTTACCGTCCGTGCCCTTGAGCACAAGGCCGGGCTGGCTGGCCATGACTCCCGCATAGAGATGGACCTGCTGCAGGGTGGGACTACCCATCGGCACGGTCGGTTGGGCTTGCGCGACCACTCGGAATGCCGCGCTCACCGTACTGCCGGCGCCGATATTAACGGATACCGTCTGGCTGCCGTTGACCTGCTGGGACCCGGCAATGGTTTGGTTGCCGTTGATCTGGGAGGACCCGGTTATCGTCTGGTTCCCCACCACGTTGAAATTTTGCATGATCGTCTCATTGCCGTTGACTTGAAGGTCCTGGCCTATGGTAGCGTTCCCTGTCACCTGGATGCTATCAAATGTTGGCATATCTCTCATTCCTTTCCCTGAAGATAGAATAATATATGCCAAGCTTGTTATTGAAGCCCCGTGCTATTGACTCAACAATTCTTCCACCCGTGACACAGCTGTTCAAGCCTCTTCTTTTCCTAGCATGCGATGATTGACTCTATTTCAAACCGTATTTGCCCAACAGGCTGCGGGCGTCCTTGTTGATCCGGTCCACGTCCGGCCCATTTGCCGGTTCATCGGTAAGTCCATAAGCCATCTTCAGCTTAAGAACGGCGTATACCCGGTCATTGAGCACTTCTTCGGATATCGTCGCGTTTTTTACCGCGTCCGTCAGTGCCTGGATGGCCTCCTTCTCCTTGGCGTAATCATGCCCGATGAGAATGATGTTTCCGCCCGCAAGGATGGCCCCGACCGATGCCTTGCCGATGCTGTAATTTTTATCGATCGCCCCCATCGTCATGTCGTCCGAGATGACGACCCCTTTGAACCCAAGCTCTTTGCGGAGCAGGTCCGTAATGACGGCTTTGGAGAAGGAGGCCGGGTGGTCCGGATCCAGCTTCGGCATCAGCAGATGCGCGATCATGACGACATCCGCCTGGTCTTTCACCGCCGCCTGGAACGGCACGAGCTCGAGCTTCCGTAACCTCGCCAGGTCATGGTTCACGACAGGCAGACCGATGTGGGAGTCCACGGATGTATCGCCATGCCCCGGGAAATGCTTCACGACCGGCACCACATGCTCCTCACGGATTCCCTCCATCGTGGCTTTGCCTAGCCGGGCAACCCGTTCGGCGTCATTGCCGAAGGAGCGGTCCCCAATCACGGGATTGTCCGGATTGCTGTTGACGTCCAGCACCGGCGCAAAATCCATGTTCAGCCCGAATCCGGCCAGCTCCCGGCCGAGGATCTGCCCGATGCCATGGGATAACTCTGTGCTGTTCTTCCTTCCAATGGCGAGGTTTGTCGGCATGTCGACGAATTCATCCGGCATCCGGGACACCCGTCCCCCTTCCTCGTCCACGCTCATCCACAGCGGCACGGGATTGTCCTGGTTGTCTTTTTTGAGGCCGTTGAACAGGCTCAGCGCCTGCTTCGTGCTGTCGATATTATTTTTGTAGAAAATAAATCCGCCGACATAATACTTCTGCATAGAAAATAAATCCGCCGACATAATACTTCTGCACGAGCTCNCGGGTCTCTGCACTTGTGGCGGTTCCGTCCATACCCACCAGCACGAGCTGACCGATCTTCTCTTCGGTCGTCAGCTGGTTTAGCTGCTTAAGGACCGGATCGTCCGCTGTTGTATTTGTGCCACCCGGATTCGATCCGTCTGGACCCGTATCCTGGCCGCTGCCTCCGACTCCATTTGACGTGCCCTCTGAGGGATTGGACGAATCTCCGCCTTGATTCGCAGAAGAATTCGGCTCACCGTTCCCTCCGGCGGTACCCTCTTGCCCTGTTGCGTCATGTTGTCCGTTTGCACCCGTTTGTCCAGATGCGTTATTTCCTCCGTGATTTAAGGAACAGCCGGATGCGAGCATGATGGACATCACGCATGCCAAGCTGATTCGAAGCAGTCTATGCAAAGCCTTCACACCCTTCTTTTTCTCGGTATGCTCTTCCTGTTTGTTCATCTTTGTACCTCGGGCGACAGAAATAATACATGCTTAGGATTCACCTTATATGCCTGTTGTAATAATGCCCCACCAAATTTTCACGGCGGTGGCTGCGATCAGGACGGCGAGGGCGATTCTCAACGATTTGACGTTGAGGTGGCGGCTGACCATCGTCCCCACCGGTGCGCCAAGGATGCTCCCGAGCACGGTAAACAAGGTGGGCCACAGCGGGATATGCCCGCCGGCTATTTTCCCGGATACGCCGCCGATGGCCGAGATAAACACGATCGCCAGCGAGGAAGCCACCGTCACCCGCACCGGAATCCGCAGCATGGTCAGCATGATCGGAATCAGAATAAAGGAACCTCCGGCACCGACAATCCCGGAGACAACGCCCACCATCAAGGCGGAAACCGCGGAGATCCACGGGTTATACTGCACCGATGCCAGCTGCACTTCCTCCTGGGTGCCACGGCCGGGGATCATCATCAAGACGGCTGCAATCACGGCCAGCACCCCGTAAATAATATTGATGCTTGCGCTGGGCAGATAAGCCGAGCCCAGGCTGCCTGCCAAGCTGCCGATCAGAATACTCGCCCCCATATTCATGATCAGCCCTTTGTGCATCAGCGGCTTTTCCTTTTTGC
>NZ_PCZT01000009.1:1429345-1440183 GCF_002968895.1 Paenibacillus sp. AR247
GGCACATAGAGCAGCAGCGGGTAATTGATAATGGCTCCGCCGATGCCCAGCAGGCCTGAAAAAAAGGAACCTGCCAGCCCGATGATAAACATAACGATATGTCCTGCTAAATCCATCTACTACACACCTCTGGATGACTGAATAGTTTGCAGCAAAAAACTCAAAATTAACACTATACGAATGAAACATTAGCGTTTATAATAAACCCAAGTAAATCAATGGGAATAGGATGGTGAATAAGCTTGTTTGCGAAATTAAAAAGCTTGTTTGTAGACCGCTGCCCTTCATGCTCTGAGCCTTTGGTTTCGAGCAAGGATCACCTGCGCGTCATCAAGAGCTGTCCAAATGACCATTATACGGAAGAGATTTACACCCATCTCCATGTGAGAATCGTTTACCATAAATAAGGATTGCCTACATTTCAGGCTCTAATGATGACGGCTGGATATCTCCCCCTGGGGGGTGACCCGGCCGTTTTTTTATTTTGCGGCTGCTTGTCCGCAGCGCGTTTATCATAACACACTTGACCTTGCCGAAGAAACCGATTGGAGAGACAACCCCCCGCCCCGCTGGTATAATAGAACAATATTCCATTCAAGATATTATCATTGAATTAAGGCGGTGTTATTATTGAGCGTACTAGTGAATAAAGCTTGGGTGCTTGCCCGGATGTACGAGCCCGACGTGACGATCGTCGACTGCCGGTTCATGTTGGGACAGCCCGATGCCGGAAGGATTTCTTATGAGGAGAACCATATCCCGGGGGCGGTATTCCTTGACCTGGAGAAGGATTTGTCTTCCTCTGTCAGTGAGCATGGCGGGCGGCATCCCCTGCCCGATACCGGCCAGCTTGCCGCAAAGCTGGGGAAAGTCGGCATCAACCGGGAAACCCGGGTCATCGCTTATGACGATCAAGGCGGGCTGTACGCTTCGCGTTTGTGGTGGCTGCTGAGCTACATGGGTCATGAGACGGTGTTCGTCATGAACGAAGGCTTCAGCGCATGGAAGGATGCAGGCTACCCCGTCAGCAAGGACCAGCCTGTTCGGGTCCCCACAACCTTCACAGCTGATGTGCATCCTGAAATGCTCGTAAACCTGGAAGACGTCCGCCAGGCGATGAAGGATCCATCGATCGTCATCCTGGATTCCCGTGAATTCTCCCGCTACCTGGGCCTGAACGAGACGATCGATCATACCGCTGGCCATATTCCCGGCGCCAAGAATAAGTTTTGGAAGGGCGTCCTGCAGGACAACGGGGAATGGAAATCCCTCGATGAGCTCAAAGAGTACTATAAGGACGTGCCGAAGGACCATGAAATTATCGTCTACTGCGGTTCAGGCGTGTCGGCCTGCCCGAATGTCCTTGCCTTGACCGAGCTCGGATACCCGGATGTCCGGCTGTACGCCGGCAGCTGGAGCGACTGGATTTCGTACAGCGAAAATCCGGCATCTAGCGCTGAATTGTGGGCTGTAACAAGTTGCTGGCGAGCGACCTGTTGCAGCCCTTTTTGGCATTCAAAGTCAGCAGGCTGCAATCCATAAGCCGCGCTAAAATTTAAAAAACTCTTCGCTCCCCCGTATCTTATTATGGATTTTTATCGTTATTAGATTGAAAATCAGGTTAAAGGAGAGTGATCATCTATGGAAAAAATCATCGCTTATGTATCCGGCATTTTTATTCCGGTGACTGACATTACTCGTTCAGAGGAATGGTACGTTCGAATGTTCGATCTGGAGACGATTGAAAAGACCGATGACCGGGTCGGGCTCGCGTTCCCTAACGGCCAAACCTTGGTTTTATTATGGAAAGTGGAGAAACCGCAGCCTGTCCAATTTGATACCGGTAAAGATATGATGCCTTACTTCAATTTCACATCTTACGATATAGACCATTCGTATAGACAGCTTAAGGAAAAAGGAGCGAAATTAAGCGAAATCCACGAAGAGGACGGATACAGATTTTTCAAAGCATTTGATCTGGACGGAAATGCCGTGGATATTGTGGAAGAGACGGGGCAAACGCCGTATTTTACTCACAAGAATAATATAAGGAAGCAGCAATAGTGCCTCAGGAAGATCACTTAACAGACGCAGGATATGAGACATTTGCTAAGATGACGCTTCCGCTGCAAAGCGATCTGAAACGATATTGTCTGGCTAAGGCCAGTTCGGCGTGGGATGCGGACGATTTGCTCCAAGAGTCGCTTATTAAAGCTTATCGTTGGTATACTCGGTTCCCTAATAGAGAAATAACGAAGCCATTTTTGTTTCGAATTGCTGCCAACGCTTGGGTGGATATATGCCGCAGCCGCAAATGGGAGCCGCAGGTCGGACCACTCGAAGAGCATTTAATCGGTTCCTATGATGAATGGAGTAAGTGGGATGTCCGTGAGGCGCTAGAACTGCTGTCCGATCGGCTCGAACCCAAACAGGTCGTTCTGATTTTGCTGATCGACGTATTTCACTTTACCGCGAAGGAAACGGGAAGGCTGTTCGGACAATCCGAGGGTTCGGTGAAGGCGGCTCTAAGGCGGGCGAGGACGAGGCTGAAGACGGCCGTTGAACGCAATCCCGAATATTGGGATGATTCCGTGCTTACAGCTCCGCGTGGCGGACTGAGCATCGAGGTGTTCGAAGCGTTGGTCGAAGGTTTTCGCCGTGCGGACCCCTATGCGATATTCCGCTCGTACCAGACGTTGATTGACGATGGCGCGGTGGTTGACCGGATCGAGCTGCGCGGCAATACGCTCTATTTTACGATCATCGACCCCGACGGCAACGTATTGACGATCACTGAGAAATTGAAATGGCAAGACGATAAGTATCATTCGAAATCCTAGAGGTGATTGCATTGCTCGAAATGCTGCAGCAACAATACGATTGGATCCGATCCGTTAGACATAACATGTTTGCGTTCTTGGAAGAGCTGCCTCCTCAAATCTTGCATCAACACGTTCCCGAATTTGGGCGTGGAACGATCATTCGAACCCATCTTCATGTCGTTGACTGCTATCGGTGGTGGTTGGGATCTTTCGCGTTTATGAAGAGAAACGAGCATAAGGATATTTCCATAAACGAAATTGAAACGCGCCGATGTGAAGTACGTCCGTGAACGATTTACGGAAGCGGATGAACTCGTTCAGCGGTTCATCCATGAATATCGAGATCGCTGGTATGAACCGATCAAGCAGGACGAGAACTGGCGGGGTTACCCGAAGGCTCCTACTCCTTTACTGCTGTTAACTCATACGGAGACTCACGAATTTCATCACAAAGGCCAAATCGTATCCATGGCAAGACAACTGGGCTGCCCGCCCCCAGCCGATGATCGTTTAGGCGGACTTTTCACCTGATTCGACAAATCGGATACGAAGCTGCGACCGTCTTTCGGTGATATTCACCTGGGAACGGTCGTTTAGTTTCTTCGTTATGTTTTGTTCGCGATCCAGATCATCAACCATTTCAGGCGGTTTGAAACTGTTTTGTATACACCATTCCTTGCTGAAATTTGGTAAAATGACAGGAAGAGGTGAAATGCAATGAAAAGCAGAAGATTTATGCAGCCCCTGACTTCCCCGATTCACTTCCATACCGCGATGATTGAGCAGACGCCTGTTGCCGTTTTTTTGGGCCAGGAGATGATCGGCAGCGGGAAGATCGTTCAAATCACCGATTACATCGTGAAAATCGGTAACGAATTTTATGTGCGCGATGCCTGCACGTTTAAATATGCGGTCTAATCCATGCGAAGAACCTTAAGGGCTAACATCTAATAAAACGTTTCTCACGTAACGTTGTCCAAGCATTGCCAATAAACCATGAGCAATCATAGAATAGCTAGTTGAAAGGATGTATTGAGTTGATCAAAACTAAAAAATCTTTCCGTATCTCTTGTCCTGAGCGCTGCACTGTCGTCTGCGGCTATCTGGCCCATCTCTCCTTCGGTACAAGCAGCGCCGGCCAAAGAATGGCTGCAAATCTCGGATACAACCACCTATTACGGTGAAGTCAGCGGTGGCAAGCCTAACGGCAGGGGAACCATGAAATGGGGCGACAGCAAACAATATTCCGGGGAGTTCGTGAACGGCCAGCGCGAAGGCAAAGGTAAGTACATCAACGAATACGCCGCCGACGGCGAAAGCCACAAAGTCGTATATAACGGGGAGTGGAAGCTGGACCGGATGAACGGCACCGGCACGCTGACCCACAAAGTCATCCAGGAAGATAGTGCGGTCCGCTCGAATGAAATCCAAACGGGTGCTTTCAGCGGCGGCGTGCAGACGAGCGGATATGATGTCATTCATGCCCTGGCCGATCCGGACTTCTACTTCGCGTACAAATCGCCGCAGGAACAGCTCGTCATCATGGGAAGCGCTGACCATCTCAAAGCGTCGTTGAAAAGCGGCAGCCTGTTCAGCGCGGAGTACCGCAACGCCAAGATCCACAAGAGCTACTCGGTCTTCCCTGCCGATACGGCGGCAGAACAGCGCATAAACGAGGCTAGCCTCAAATATTTGCAAAGCATTCAGCCAAAGCTGAACCCGCATCTGGAGCAATTCGAGCGGTTGGCCGGGCAGGTCCCCCTGAAATAAGGATGACCAAATAAACGTCATTAGGGTTCAAATCTGCATGACCAGGCATGGATTCGATAAGGAGAGGTATATGAAATATATTAAAGATTGTCCCGAACCCGGTATGGGCACCTGGTATTTCGAAATTGACCAGCAGGGTGTTGCTTACCGCCAGCTCGTCATCGAGGATGACGGCAAGTGCATCGCTTCGAACCGGAAAGACGGAGACTATCATTTTATGCTGGCAGAGCAGCCGATCGATACATCTGAAGCTGGGGTGATCTTTATCACCCAGGAAGAATTCGAGGAGGTTTGGTCCGCTTCCCTTAAGTCCACGGGCGAGCTGTGGCAGCGCCAGAAGACGCTCCACCCCGTAGGACAAAGGGTCGAGGGCGCCATCGAAGCCTTTGTCCCGCAGGGAACGCTCATTACGCTTGCGAACACCGGAGCAGTAGGATTAGCTGACACAGGGGAGCTGAAGTTGTCCGGAAAGCCGCAATGGATGTACCCGCAACACATCGTTCAAGCCGTTGTGAAGGGATATGACGAAGTTAACCAGTGGATTGAGCTTGATCAGGCTTCCGTTCTGGAACGGAGAACCGATCGAAATCCAGAAAAATCACCAAACTAAAAGGAGGGCCCGCGGCTCTCCTTTTTATAAGGTATAAACACTGTAAAAAACAGCTATAAATAAGGACCGAAGAAGTGCTCCAGTTTCTCCCGGGAATACCCGTCTTCCCCGCGCCAGCAGGCAACGGCATTGAAATCGGTGCCCCGTCCCCGTTCTTTGCGGTAAAAATCTTTGGTTTCCAAAATGCCTGCGTAACCCCAGATCTCCATGACCTGATCCCGTTCATGCGAATTGGAGGGAAACACGTCCTTCCACCTTTTCTCGAGCTGCCGGGCGGCATCCTTGTCACCACAGGCCTCAATCCCGTGGATCATCCCCTTCAGCATATCCACGTCTTCTTCCCGCACCGGGAACGGATCCTCCTCACGGCTCAGGCATAACAGATCCAGCCAGCAGTAAACGAGCCAATTGTGGCGGACGCCTCCCCATTTGAGCCGTTCGAAATTAAGCACGTTCAGGTCATCGTCGGCATATTCCTCTTGGGACATCAGCATGCCGTCATCGCAGAAAAAGCACTCACTGTACCGGGGGATATCGGCGGCACGCATACGGAATGTATGAGAGGGTAAATGGCGGGTCAACGTCCAGCTTGATAAAGCGCTGCGCAGATGAACTTTCCGGGTGGAAAGGCTGTGCAAAAACGCAGCAGCCACCCGCTCCTTCGTCACGTTATGCTCATGCAGATGAATGATCCGCCGGATCAGCTCATCATGCGACACGGTGAGCGGATCGAACATCAGCCCCTTGCTTTTGGCGTACTCAAAATCCTCAGCCGATAACATAAAACTTCCGCGTCTCCAGCCTCCCGATTGCCAGTACGTATTCGTTAATATTTTTTTGGCTTTCGCATCCATGTAGGCGGATACCCCTCCTGTTCAGTAACAAATTCAGCCCGAACTCCTCGCAGCTTGCCAGGCCTCCGTTACAGGCACTGGTGCCTTGCTGCTCGATTCGCCGCTGCCTTCATGCACTCAGAGCGGCGGGTAATAAGCGAAAACCTTGCCGTCTCCCAGCCGGCTCATTTCTTCTTGCCAGCCTTCCCAGCGGAACGACTGATAGAACAGCCCCAAATCGCCTTCGGCCAGCCAGTTCAAAAAACCGGAATAGGCAAGCTCAGTAGATTCCCACTCCAGTGTAACGGGCGCAAAATAATATACATGTCCGGTTTGCCCGAAGCGCCCCGTGTCCAGCGCAAAAAAGCCTCCGGCTGCATCGTATGCGACGACGAGCATTCCTTCAAGAGCGGTCCGGTCGCTGTCGTCCCTCAGCCCGTTCCAGTCCGTCAGGCTGCCGTAGATTCCGGCACCTCCTGACCCGAGCAGCCTGATCCAACCGTGGTCAAACAGGATGCCTCTAGCCTAAATCCCCAGAATCAAATGAGCTTCGCGCCTACTTTCTCTTTCAGGCTTTCGGCAAGCCTGCGCCATTTCCGGCCTTCTTCCGATGCTGCCGCATCGGCTTCATCCATGCCAAGCCAATAATCGGCATCCAGCAGCTCATACATATCCAGCATTGTGATCTCGGCGCACTCCGGATTTTCCAGGGCAGCGATCATCGGATCGGGCCCATCGTCCCAGTTGTAGCCATCCACCACGGCATGAAGCAGCACCGGCGAGGACAACCCGCGGAGCAAGCAAATCGGCCATGGCCTTGTCCATTCTTGCCGCCTGCCAGGCCGTCCCCAGGATGCCGTGCGGAGAATTCAGCTGAGCGCCATTCGCGATCAGCAGCTTGACCGTCTCCGGCTGCTTGAACTTCACCGCTTTTTTGAGCGCCGTATCGCCCAGCTTGTCTTCCGCTTCCAGATCGACGTTTTTCTCGAGCAGCAGCTTAATGCCGTCCACAGGCATCCGATTGGTGATAAAAAGCATCAGCGGCGTTCTTCCGCGGGCGTCCCGCTCGTTCGGGTCCAGTTGATCCACCGCCGCCCGGACCGTCTCCAGCTCCTTGCTCTTGCTGGCCTCCGTCCATTCCAAATGATCGTCCCCCTTTCTCATGTATTGACTTGACTCACGGATACCATGCCAGCAACCGCTCCAGCTTTTCTTTCATCGGAGAAGTCTCTTTTCTCGCGGACTGCGCCAGCTTGGCGCGGGTCCCGAAAATCCGGTACAGCACCGTTTCCTGCTCATAATCCTCTTTGGACTCCAGCTCACTCAACAGAGCGTCCGCCAGATCCGGTGTATCGATAACGAAGGATTTCACCGGCTTGGCTGAATCGCTTCCTCCAAGCAGAATCGCCACAAGCACCGGTATCCGATCAGGGGTCAGCCCGTGGGCTTCGATAAAAGCTTCGGCGTACCCATCCTGAGCGGATTGGTGCTCCGTATCAACTGTTTCCATATACAGACGAAGCAGCGGAAAATATTCCGTGCTCACGAGGCCTAATCCCAGAACAGCATAGGTTCCCGGCATGACCGACTTCTCCCCGGGGTCTACATCCTTATACCAAGCAAATTCCTCCATGGCTGCCTCGGCGTACCCGGCAATCAGCGGATGCAGGCCAGGATACCGGAGCGCGCCGGCAAAAAAACGGTGCAGCTGCGATTTAGCCAACTTATTCAGCGGCAGATAGTGCTTGTCCTTTGACGGGCTCCTCAGGTTTAGTTTGTACTCTTTTGGGAACCCCTCCGAGAGCAGCCCCGTTATATACGTCAGCGCTTCCCGGTATGCGGCCTCTTCCTCCACATGCAGGCGGATGTCGATCGTTTCCGTAACGTCGTTGGCCGCTGCCTGGATCGCCGTGCCTTCGAACCTGTGCTGGAAGCGCCCGCTGCCGTTTTTTATATAGCCAGCCGCCTTCTCCGAGCCCAGCTGAACGGCGAATTCCAGATAGCGCGCCCGGAGTTCGGGCTCCCGGCGGCCGACCTTCAGCGCGGCATAGACGAAAAAGTCGAGCTCGTCCGCATTCACAACCACCCCGTCCGCTGCATCTTTGCGCTTCCAGTCTTGACCGAAGCTCCCGCTCCGCTCAAAATAACGGACCAAATAACGCTCCTCCGCCCATTCCCGAAAGGCTGAAGTATATTGAGAGACCCACCCGAGCAGCCGGTCCGGATTCGAACGGTGCTTCNCCTCCAACCGCCCAATCAGCGGCTCTAATTGCGCCTCTCGCTGTTCAAACNGATCGGAATTGAGCAGATGACGGGCAAAGGCAAAACTTTGGACTGGATAAAGCCTTCGAGGTCCTGTTTCTGAGCCGCGAGCTTGTCCTCATCGATCAAAACTTCGGTGAACGTTCTTAATCCCTCTTCCCTATCCATTTCGAGCACGATTTCGAAGCGGTAATCGAAAAATCTGGGGCCGTAAGTCCCGGCGCTCATCGCTTCCGCAAGCCGTGTCCGCAATGCGGGAAGCCACTCGCCGGTGATCAGGTCGTCGGTGATATCGCATATGTAAGGCCCGGCATTCAGCCGGTACGAGGAGTCGGTCCAATCAAAGGGCCGGTCCAGGTCGATGCTGATTACGCCGTATCCGTCGCCGGCTTTGCGGGTGCTCCAGGCCACGCCAAGATAATCCTTGATGCCCGCCTGGAGCCTGCTGACTTCCTTGATCTCACGGATGCGCTTGCTTTCTTTCTCATAAATCCCGCTGATCAGGGACCACACCTCATCCAAAAACAGCTGTACGCTCGCGTTCAATCGTTTCCCCTCCCGAATTTCTTAAGCCATGCCATAAGAAAAACGTCCATCGACGTACTTTCAAAGAAGACAGACCGCGTCTAAAGGTAATTTTTCTTGCAATATTAGGAAGCAATCGCTCTGGAGTTTATACTTTCTAATATTATAAACAAGCCCGCGCGGGCGGGGTCCTGCTTAACCGATGACTTTGACTACATTGCCATCGCTGTCCTTGATCTGCGTTTTCACGATCTGGATAGCGGCCCCCTTTACAGAAGGCAGCGGAACGACGCTTTCCTTCGGTGCCAGCGAACGGCTCAGCTCAGAAGCGGCTTGATCGTCCAGGGCAATTCGCACCTCGCCTCCTTCAGCTTTCAGCTCCGGCTTCTGCCCGGGCTCAAAGACGACGCGGGTGTCCGGTCCGACAAGCGTGAGCGAACGGCCCTTTAAAATCCGGCCAAGCAGCAGCTTGGCAATAATTCCAGCCTGCTTGGCTCCCATTTTCACGACGGAAGGCTGCTTACTGAACCAACCGCTCTTTCCCGGTTCCCAGGCCAGCTGATCTACAAACAAAAATCCGGTGCTGGATCCTTCCGCTTCCGCGCCCTGCCGGATTTTCTCCGCGACGGGTGGAATGCGCAGCAGGGAGCCGCGGGTTAAATCCGTTATGTAATAGGGAATATGCTCCTCGGCAGCCCCGAGAACGCCGAGCGTATTCCAGGTTTGCATCGCTTCGAGCTCATCTCCCGTAATGCCGGTCATCTCCAAAAACTCGACCTGTCCATTCGGCGTCTGGATCGCGGGCAGCTCAGGATCTTCAGTAAAAGCCAAGGCCGTCAGCTGCGTGTCGGCTCCGAGGCAGATCGGCCCGTTGGCATCCAGATAATCGCCCGAACGGAACACGTTCCCGCTGCCGAACACGTATCTGCCCATATTTTGCAGCAGGTTCAAAGCCCACGCCGGCGGCTCCTCCTCATCGGCATCCCGCTGCAGCCGGAATGTCAGCTCAAAGCCGAACCCGCTGACCTCCTGGTCCTCCGACTCTTTTTCATACAATTCCGAGAAGCCGTACGTGACAAAATGCCAATGCGGAATCGGCGATTCCGCTTTGTAGGCACTGATTCCGTCGAGCGGATCCTGGCCGCCGAGCGCATACGAAATGAGCGTCCCGTAATGCTTTGGCTCCTGACTGCCGTATAATCTTTCAAGCTCCTGGTCGATGGCGTCCCAACCCGGTGCGCCGATTTCTTCGTTCATCATCCTGTCCCCTTCCCATGTGTGCCGAAGCATTTCCTTATTTTATTTATTCGAATACTGCGTCATTGAAACGCTGGATTCCCTTACGATGAGACGCGGCTCAAACTCCACCCGCTCGTAATCCGGCGGATTGTGCGACTGGATCCGCTTCAGCAGCAGCTCTGCCGCCAGCCGGCCGACTTCGCTGCCCATGATGGACACCGAGCTGATTTGCGGAGTGGTTACGGTCGCCCACAAGTTGTTGTCGATGCCGACCACCGCCACATCCTGCGGTACCCGGATACCAAGCTCCTTGAAGCGGTTAACGATCCCGATCGCCACCATGTCGTTGACGGCGTAAATCGCGTCCGGCATATGTTTCAGGCTGTAAAAATAATCGGCCGCCTGGCGTCCGGTCTCAAACGAAAAATCTTCCCCGAAATAAACCAGCGAAGCATCGACATGCCTAAGCGACTGTTCGTATGCCAGGTACCGTTCTTCAATTTTGTCCTTGGGCGCGCCTGCGTAAGCAATCCGTGCCCGTCCGATCTGGAGCAGATGCTCCATGACCAGCCTTCCTTCCTGGCGGGCGAGACCCACGATATCCGCCTTCAGATCCGGGCTGAGCTTCTTGCCGTAATTGATGACGGATACCGGGATGCTCGCCTGGTTAATCAAGCTTTCCAGCTGCTTGGGATACGCCAGCGGCATCAGGACGAGGCCGTCCACATGAAGCTTCTTGATCTCCCGCAACGTCTCCAGCTCCAGACGGGCGTTGCC
>NZ_PCZT01000009.1:1440283-1448366 GCF_002968895.1 Paenibacillus sp. AR247
ACCGACCAGGCGATATCCGGAATGATCGCGTTGCGGATATCCGGCACGGCAAGCGCGATCTGGTGGGTTTGGCGGATTTTGAGGCTTTGGGCCGACGTGTTGGGGACAAAGCCCATTTCATCGATCACCTGCATGATCCTCGCCTTCGTCTTTTCGCTGATTCCCCCGGTGTTGTTAAGCGCCCTGGAGACGGTGGCGATGCCGACGCCTGCCTGCTTGGCGACGTCCTCAATGGTCACCTTTTTCTTGTTGGACATGCGAATTAATCCCTCTCACTTCGGAATCGTTTCCTATCCGGAAGACATTTTTTTCTTTTTCAGTATATATTATAGCATACCCCGCCATACCGATGCCTCAGCTTAGCCGCCAGACGCTGCAATCAACGCATAACCTCAGCTTATTTCTATACATAGACATGTAAATCTTCCATTCGCACCATGGTTAAAATCACCCGATAAAGCCCTAAAAAATGATTTGACACGCAGAATAGAATGTGACATCATATGGATCGGAAACGTTTCCTATTTTTTCGATATATCGCTCACCATATTATTTACTGCCTGATAGGGAGATGACGGATTCATGCAAGCATTAAGATGGCATGGCGTGAAAGATTTGCGCGTGGAAACGATTGAGGAGCCTTCGGCCCTCCAAGGTAAGGTCAAAATCAAGGTGGAATGGTGCGGCATCTGCGGAAGCGACCTGCACGAATACGCCGCCGGGCCGATATTCATTCCGGAGGGTGCGCCACATCCATTAACCGGTGAAAAAGCCCCGGTCGTGATGGGACATGAATTTTCCGGCCAGGTCGTGGAAGTCGGCGAAGGCGTGACCCGCTTCAAAGCCGGCGATCGGGTCGTCGTGGAGCCTGTGTTCGCCTGCGGACACTGTGCCGCCTGCAAGCAGGGAAAATATAACCTTTGCGAAAAAATGGGCTTCCTGGGACTCGCCGGCGGCGGGGGCGGCTTCTCCGAATACGTGGCGGCCGATGAGCATATGGTTCATCATATTCCGGACAGTGTCTCCTACGAGCAGGGCGCTTTGGTCGAGCCGTCGGCAGTTGCGCTGTACGCCGTGCGTTCCAGCCGCTTTAAGGTAGGCGACCGCGCGGTCGTATTCGGGGCGGGGCCGATCGGCCTGCTTGTCATCGAAGCGCTGAAAGCGTCGGGTGCTGCGGAAATCTACGCCGTGGAACTATCGCCTGAGCGGCGGAGCAAAGCGCAGGAGCTGGGGGCCATCGCGCTCAACCCTGCAGACGTGGACGTCGTCCAAGAAATCCATCGCCTCACACAAGGCGGCGCGGACGTTGCCTATGAAGTTACAGGCGTTCCGGCTGTCCTGAACCAAGCGATTCAATCGACGAAAATCAGCGGTCAAATTATGATTGTCAGCATTTTCGAACGGGAAGCCCCGATCCATCCGAACCAGATCGTCATGCAGGAACGCAATATCGCCGGCATCATCGGTTACCGGGACGTGTTCCCGGCTGTAATCAGCCTGATGCAGCAGGGCTATTTCGCGGCCGATAAGCTCGTTACGAAGCGCATTGCTTTAAGCGAGATCGTCGAACAGGGTTTTGAGGCGCTGCTGAAAGAGAAAAGCCAAGTCAAAATTTTGGTATCGCCACAACCGTCCAAATAACCGACTGCGAATATTACCGCACCTTAGGTGCTTTTCATAACGAATAAGAAAAACGTCTATCGACGTACCTTCAAAGAAGACAGACCGCGTCTAAAGGAAGTTTTTCTTGCGAGATCAGGAAGTGGAGCCTCCGAAACTTATACTTTCTGATCTCTTCAAAAAAGATCCCTTTGCCGAACATACGGCAGGGGATCTTTGTTATGTTAGCCTTATTGCCGGAGCGCAGCCTGTGTCTCTTGGCTCTTCTCCCGCCGATGATGCAGCATCATCAGAAGAACGGCGCCGGCGAACGCAGCCGCCACAAGCCACACGGGAATCCGCGGATCGAGCTTGTACGCCCAACCGCCGATAATGCCTGCCGGAGACGTAAGCAGCAGGATCAGCACAGACAGTATGGAGAACACTTTTGCCCGTTTGTCATCGTCGATCGCGTTCTGCACGGCTGCTTCCAAATAGGGCGAGCTGATCATCAGCCCTACGGCGGCCAAAATCGTGCTTAGCCCGATCCAGACCAGGTTGGACGTCGGCCACAGCACCAGCATGACGTTTGAACCGACCGATAGAATGAAACCGGCCATCATCGAGCGGTTCGCCGCGTGCTCCGGAATTTTTGGCATCAGCAGCCACAGCGTCAGCAGCATAATGACAGAGGACACCGCCGGGAACAGGGAAATCAGCCCGCTGCCGACGTGCAGGTAATCCGCCATGTACAGCGACAGATACGTCGTTTTCATCGTGGCCTGGAAGTTGAACAAAATGTATACGCTAAAGATCAGCATGAGCGACTTGCTCGTTACAATGTCGCGAATCGCCCCGCCATAATCGATCAGGCTTTCCTTCAGCCCGAGATCGCGGGTTTCCCGCATCTTTCTCTGGCCGATTTCGGTTTCGCGCGTCGACAGATGCCGCCCCACGAACTGGAACGTCATCATCAGGAACGCAAGTACGTACATGATGCGTGTGCCGGACACAAGGCCGTAATGATCCACCAGCAGTCCGCCGAGCGGAGCGAACAGGCCCCCGATCACGCTAATAATCTGCAGCAGCGTAAAGACGTAAGTCCGGTCGGCGGGCTTCGTATCCTCGACGATCAAGCAGTAAAACGCGGTATGCGGCACGCGCTGAAACCCGTTGACGAGCGCCGCCGTGAGGAAGAACCACACATTGTGCGAAACCGCCCACAGGATGGTGGCCAGACTCCAGCTGAACAGGTCAAAATACAGAATGGCCGATTTGCGGCCCATCCGGTCGGTCAAATAACCGCTGATAAACGATGAAAACACCTGAACGATCAGGCCGATCGTAGTGATCCAGCCGATGCTGGTTTCGGCGATGCCAAGCTCGTACATATACAGCGTCGCGTAGGTGCTCACCATACTGTACGGAATAAGAAAAAAAGGCTCGAAGGCGAGACAGCCCCTGCTGTTTCCTTTTAAGCGCGGGAATAAAGGTCGTGACATACCATCCTCCGGGTCCTGATGAAATGTAAATGAGTGTGATCGATGCGATTAAGGCAGCTTGCGCCGCGGTTTCTTCGACTGCCGGGGCTGCCAGGCGATCAAGGCACCCGCCTCTCCACAGGTTTGATTCACCTGTTCAAGTTTCCGGGGTCAACTTCCCACATCCACCGTTCTTCGCCCACCCGGTAAAGTATACCATGATCATGGCTGCTCTGTATCCAGTTTTCCAGATTCGTCCCCGCAATCCCGATGTTGAGATGCTCGCCGTTCAGTACATTGGCAGGGTAAACCATTCTCAGCTTGCTGCCGGTATAGCGGGCTAGTCCGCCGTATAAGCCGGGGGTCTCCTTGTTGAAAGCAAACGCTTTTTCATAAGGGAATGCGGTTTTTCCGTTGTCCCCTGCGGCGTAGCTCATCGCATCCGTCATTTTTCTCTTCCCGTATAAAATTGCATAAGGAAAGGTGAACTGTTCTGCCATATGGCTCAGCCATTCTTTAAGAACGGAATATGTGTCTTCCGGAGGGCTGTCGCAAAAAGCGGCGATATGCGGGAAACTGCCGTATCCGCTCGTATGATAAGTAAAAGCGGCGTCCCATGGCAAAGTTCCGTGCTGCTGGCTGTACATCCAGAAGGCTTCAGCCTCTCCAGTGCCGATTTTCGCCCGTAATTGCTCCGGGGAGGTTTCCACCAGATCGTGATCGCCTTCATGATCTCCGTGCTCCAAAAGCTCATAGTAACTCGTCCCTGTTACAGCCGTGTCGATCTTCTCAAAAAAAGCCTCCCCGGCGGCAAAAGCCTGCATCGCCCCAATCCGTTCCGTATGATACAGCGCAACTCCTGCGCATCCCGGCATACCGTTCCCTCCAAGATTAATGTTCGTTATCGCATTTTTTACTCATCTGTAAAGCTATTATGTATTCAAAGCTAAAGCTTAAAAAAATATAGTTTCAACCTCGTCAATTTCCTCCGATGTGGGTACTTCTGCTTTAGAATTACATGACCAACACCACCTTCCATACCATTTCATCTTTCTATGAACAACAAATATAGTTCCTAAACTGCAATCCACTAAAGAAATCTAGATCTTGCTTAGACTCTGTACATAAAGCTCCTCAGCTTACATTGTCGGACTCCCCTGCTTCAGCAGCTTCACGGTTGGAGTCCGTTCGGCTCGACCGGTCTGCTGAGCCAGTGCTCATCCGTTTGGACATGATTGTTCCGCACGAATTTGGCCAGGCTTTGCCTGAACTGCTCGTAAGGGAAAGACGATGCCAGCCTCACCACATACCCTTCCTGTTCCCCGCCGCAGCAGGACTTTTTCGTATAGCACCGTTTGGCCGCTTCTTCGTCCCATATGCCCCTGTACAGCAGCGGCACCGTAGGTATTCCAAGCCGATCCGCCCAGATTTCCGTCTCATCCCAGGATAGGCACAGGTTCTGCTCATTCCACACCGAGAACAGCATAAAGTATCCAGGCAGCGCATCGTAGGCGAGCGAATGCTTGGCGTACACATTTTCCCCGCAGAGACGATACCCTTCCGGAATCAAGTACCTGATGCCGCCGTGCAGCGTCTTGACGTAATGCCGGGACGGATGATCCTTGCTGTCCAGCGATCTCGCGTGAATGAAATCCGGGTACATCGTGGTGTTCTCGCCGTCCATTTTCTCGGTGATCACTACTTCTTTTCCCACGAAATGGTCCGTGCTGCGCAAAATTTTGTCATCATCGGTGTATCCTCGCGACCAGGGAAGATGCATCGTTTTCGGATATTTGATTTTCATGAAACCACCTCTTTATTTGCCGTTCGTGTCCGCTTCCGCGAAAAAATACAACCGGGCCAGCAGATCCCCGCCAAGCAAATGATAAATGTTTGACGCTCCTGCGTCTCCCCCGTGAAGAATTTCCATATGAAAGCTGATCATATGCACAACCTTCAACACAAATGCCTCATCATATCCGAGCTCCTTCAGTACATGACAGGCAATGGCCGCAGAGACATGCTCGTGGCCGAAATAGGAGTAATAGCCGCGGGTTTCCTTCCACACCTTACAGAACGGTTTGCCCGCATCGTGAAACAGCGCCGGATACCGCATCGCCAGCAGGTCATCCCCTTCGTACTGCGCATTGATATAGGCAAGCACGGCGTAGGTGTGCTCAGACAGGGTTTTGGAGTGATAGGGATTCTCCTGGTCGTACCCAAGCATGACGGAAAAATGCGGGGAGGCGCTTAAATAGGCAAAAAGCTCATCGTGATCTGGACGTTCTGCGAGCAGTTTTTCCAATTGGATTCTGTCCAGCTTCACATCCTCTGAGCTGTGCACGATATGCAGCGCTTGGAACCCTTCGGCCATGACCGGAAACTCAAAGTTTTTGGCAAATTTCGTTAGCACTGCTTCGTCGATCCGGCGTTTGCGCGTCCCCGCCCGCTGCCTGGCCGTCGCATACGGCGTATCGCACACATGGCCTTCGACAGGCACATCCTTGAATTTCTTCAGAAACTTTACGCGGCGGTCGCGGCTCACGTTGGTTGCGTCAAATACGACACTGCGGCCCTCCCCAAGCAGACGGTCTATTTCGGCAAAAGCCTCGTCAAACACCAGATACGAATTTTTTTGCCTGGACTCGCTGCCGAACAGCCGCTCCCGGATGGAGTCGGTCGAAACCGCCACAGCCCGCTCACGCTTGCACAAATTTTTGGCATAGAAGCTTTTTCCGCTTCCTGGAATGCCGACCAGCATGTGAATCGTACTCATCGTTATCACCTCCCTTCCATAAATGGTTGATTTCCTTCACCATCCTCTTGATAGTCACCTTCCATTCAACGCCGGACATTTGAATGTTCCAGAGATGCTGGAGCATCTGGGCGGCCCGGAAAGTGACGAGCAGGTTGAGAAGCGCCATAAGCGATATGTTGAGGTTCAGTCCCTCGGGAACGGCTGCATGTATAGCATATGGCTGGCAGATCATCCGGTGCCAATAGGCAATGCGGGATTTTGGGAGAGTGGTTGGCAGGGGTCTACCATTTATGAGATCGGCTGGGGCGTCCTGCCTTCCTTTCAGCAGCGGGGCATTGCATCGGCCGCGACAGCAGCCGTGATCGAGCAGGCGAAACAGCAGAAGAAGCACCGATATATGCACGCTTTTCCATCCGTGGATAACCCGGGTTCCAATGCGATTTGCCGGAAGCTTGGCTTCGCTTTCATGGGTGAATGTGATTTTGAATACCCGAAAGGCAGCTTTATGCACTGCAATGACTGGCGCTTGGATCTGGAATCGGGCGTCTGATACGGGCAGCATGAAAGCGGCCATCGCCCTTCCTTTGAAGGATGGAGGCCGCCTTCCTGCTAACGTCCGTTGTATTAGTTATGCGCTGCTTCGATGCCTGTCAGCAGTTGGGCCAGTTCATTCTGGAGCGGCTGGGATATACGTGTCATCGGCAGCCGAAGGTGATCTGAAGCAATGACACCCTGAGTAGCCAGCACCCATTTTATTGGAGCGGGATTCGGTTCCTGGAACAGTTTGCGAATGAGCGGGACAACACGGTCAAAAGATCGTTTGCCTTCCATGACCATCCCCTTTTGCACCAGGTCATGGACCTCAATAAAGATATCTGTGTACAAGTTGGCCGAAGCCAGAATCCCCCCGCTCGCCCCTTGGCTGAGCTTGGCATGGTAGTACAGGTCGTCACCGCATAAGACCGCCCCCGCATCTTGACGAGTCAACTCGGTAACCAGTTCCAGGCCGTCGGAGCTGTCTTTCATACCGATCACACCTTCCATCTCCATAATGGTTTTGGCCGTATGCATCGTTAAGCGGACCCCGGTACGGGCAGGGATCTCATAAGCTATAACCGGTACCCCGACTTCCGTCACCCGGCGAAAATGCTCGATGATCCCTTCTTGCGACGGTTTACTGTAATAGGGAACCACAACGAGGACGGCATCCGCCCCCAAGGCGGCAGCCTGCTCCGTCCGCTGCACGGTCGTCAACGTGTCGTTGGTTCCCGTTCCGATGATCACCGGGATGCTTCGCTGCTTTTCTTTCAAAATCTGCTGCGTGGCCCGGGTGAGCTGTACGACTTCGTCCCAGCGTACCGTCGGAGCCTCTCCAGTCGTCCCGTTTATGATCAAGCCGTTGATATGATGCTCAGCCAGCTTTTCCACGTAACGGGTGTACGATGCCAAATCAAGCTCTCCGCTTGGCAAAAATGGCGTGACCACAGGAACCAAAACGCCATGTAGTTCATCTCTTCCGATCATTTCGATGACCTCCTCTATAGGTTGTGCCTCTAATTTAGCATAGGAATTATTATCAGTGTTATCTATAATAGTTGATGAGCATCATCGATAATATTGATACCATGGAGATGAATAGCATGGACCTGACGTACTTTCATACCTTTCGCGAGGTCGCGCACCGCAAAAGCTTTACCCGGGCGGCCGAAGAGCTGGGATATGCGCAGTCGAGTGTAACGGCGCAAATACAGAAGCTGGAGAAAGCATACGATACGCAGCTGTTCGAGCGTTACGGCAAGGGGGTTCGGCTGACCTCCTCCGGGGAAGAGCTGCTTAAGCTTACGGTACAAATGCTTGATTTGTTCGATGAATCGAAGGAGAAGCTTCGGAGCGAGGGAGGCGGCACGATCTCCGTCGGAACGATGGATTCCCTCGCCGCTTACTTTCTCCCCCCGCTGATCCAGCAGCTGCGCAAGCAGTACGAAGGATTGTCCATCCGATTATGGACGGACCGGGAGGACCTTCTCGTCCAGAGAGTCAAAGAGGGAGATTTGGACATCGGCCTGATTCTCGATAACGAACCGGAGGATCCGGCGCTTCACTGGCAGACGGTCCGCGAGGAACCGCTCGTTCTCATTGCAGGACCGGGACATCCCCTGGCAGATCGAGAGATCATCCGTCTTCAAGATCTGTACGATGCCGAGTGGATTCTGCCGGAAGAAACCTGTAATTACCGGCTGATAAT
>NZ_PCZT01000009.1:1448466-1451717 GCF_002968895.1 Paenibacillus sp. AR247
TAATGGAGAAGCTTCTGAAGCAGCATGGACTCCCATGCCGGCTTGGCTTGGAGCTGGGAAACCCCGAAGCGATCAAACGCTGCGTCATGGCGGGATCAGGAATCTCCCTCTTGCCCCGCATGGCGGCAGACGATGAAATCCGCAGAGGGCTGCTCGCCCCACTTCCGTTCAGTCATCCCGATCTGCGGCTCAGCCTGCAGCTGATGACCCATCCGAAAAAGTGGATCTCCCGGGCGCTCGGCGATTTTATCGAGTTGGTCAGGAAGTCGCCGTAAGTCCAGCTTGGCTGTTCGTGATTCCCCAGAATCAGCTGTAAACCGTCCGCAGCAAGTCGATCTCCATGTTCCCAGCACCCAATACTCCATGACCACCTGAGCGCGGCGAATTCCTTTAACCCTCGGGGATACAGCAAAAAAACGCACTCAGGCAGCGTCTAATCGCTTCCTCTGTGCGTTTTTCAACATATCCAATCGAATTTATGCCCGAATCGTCTTTAAAGCCGTGGACCAGGCAATCACCTGATCCAGCATGCCGTTGACATTTTTATGATGCAGCTCGGCCGGCTTGAATGTTCTAAAGCTTTCGAAATCGGTAAAGAGCGACAGCGTAGGGTGAATGCGGACGTCCGCCACGTTCAGCTCCCCAAGAATGCCGCGCAGATGCTCGGCCGCCCGGGCGCCTCCAGTGGACCCGTAGCTCACGATGCCTGCCGCTTTATTCCCCCACTCATCCCGCAGCAGGTCGATCGCATTTTTCAACACACCGGAAATGCTGTGATTATACTCCGCGGTGACGAACACGAATCCGTCCATGCGACCGATGACCGCGGCCCAGTTTTGGATGGCGTCCTCTCCGCCAGGATGTCCGAGGAACGGCAGCGGATAATCCGCCAAATCGATCAGGTGATACTCCGCATCTCCACGCCCGTCGGCCAGCTCCTTGAGCCATGCTCCGACCTGTGGGCTGACCCGCCCTTCCCTAGTGCTGCCAAGGATGATTCCAATATTCAAGTGTGATTGTTCCATTTCTAGATCTCTCCCCATATTCATAAATTTCCGCAGGTCCTGTAACCTGCCTGTAAACCCGGACCGGTACTTTTATCTTATAGCGGCTTGAAGACGAAAGATAATATCAATTCCGGCATGGCTATATATATTTCGGTCTATGGGTGGTTGATGCCAAAAAAAACAAACGCCTGAGCAGAGCACTGGTGGCTCTGCCTAAGCGTTTATCGGGCAATGTAATCGAATCTATTTGCGGATCTCATAAAATTGGCATTCTTTACGCGAGTGGTAAGTAACATCACTCACACCGGACTGGGTAATCACCGTGGAGTCGGTGAACCGGATGATCCGCGTATCTGAATCGATCAAATGGTCATCTTTAAACACGCGTATGGGAAGCTTCCTGCGCTCGGCCTCCTGCAGTTCCGCTTCCGTCAGAAGCTCTCGAATCGTTGCCATGAATTACGGGTTCTCCTTTGGATATGAATTAGATACGATCACGGTTGCTCGCTCTTCCTTTATTGTAGCCGTTCATGACATAAATGGAAATGGCTGAAGCCGTTAGGAACGATGGAAGCAGGAACCTGCAGGCTCAGACAACGTAACCGGACCAGTTCTTCACGCTTACGCACAGGTTTTTTCCGGAACCGCTGCGGTATCAGCGGGAGCCGGGGTCTTTTTCAAATATGGAACCAGCGACAGCAGGCCAAGCACGGCCAGAACCGCACCAACCCACAACGGTGATGCCAGGCCGTAGCCATGATCGATCGTGAGCCCGCCAATGGTGGAACCGACGACAATGCCGAAATTGACGACCGAGACGTGGAACGTATTGACGAGCGAGCCACCGTTCGAAGCTCTCGCCACTCGGGTCACCATGGGAGGATTCATGGAGACCCCGACCAGGCCGATCACGATGACGGCGATAACCGCAACGACCGAGTGTGCGGCAAATAGGCCGAACATGAGCAGCGCGCCCGTAAGCACGACTAGGCCGATGGTCATAATCGGCATCATGTACCGGTCGGCCAGTCTGCCGGTGATGGTGTTGCCGATGACCGTTGCCACCCCGTAAACCCGAGCAGAAGCGGCACCATGGATGCGCTGAAGCCCGCTACATCGGTAAGTATCGGTGAAAAGTACTGAATGCCGCAAACGTCGCCCCGATGATCAGCATGCTGGTTGCGAAGGCCGCCCATAAATGCCGGTTCTTGAATGCAGCGAGTTCGCCGCGGAGACTGAGCGATTCTGCCTCTTCCTTGGGTGATTTCGGGATCAGCAGGAGACCCATTATTCCCGAAATCAGCACAAGGAAGACGACGGCCCAGAAGCTCGCCCGCCAGCCAAGATACTGGTCAAACAGCATGGCGGCGGGGAGCCCCACAGCGGTCGCGACCATCAATCCGCCAAGGACGATCGAGGCGGCACGACCGCTTGCTTCCGGGCGGACCAAGGTGAGTGCAATCGCGATGGACACGCCGAAGCAGGCCGACGAAGCAACCCCGGTAATAATCCGGGCCGCCATCATAAGCTCATAGTTCGGAGCCAGCGCTCCCAGCGTCTGCCCAATCAGAAACACGGTGGACAATGCCAGGAAGGCTTTTTTGCGCGGCACTTTTAACAATCCGACTGTCAATAGAGGCCCGCCGATAATCATCCCCGCAGCATAAGCGGATATGAGATATCCGATGGCGGCGACAGATACGCCAAACTCCTCTGATAGCGAAGGCATGATTCCCGCCACCATAAATTCGGAAGTCGTCATGGAGAAAATCATCAGTCCCAATACATAAATCACAAGCGGCAATGCAAACAGCTCCTTTATCCTATTGTTTTTGTAACAATTAGTACAAAATTAGGCGCAGGGATCTCTCTAGGCATCTCACCTAGGAATCATCCTCTGTGTTTGCTTTATATATTCTCTGCATCTCCTCTACAACTCCTCGGAATCTACTCGAAAGCTCCTCGGAATCTCATCTTTTCCCTCACTGTATATCCTCTGTGTGTTCCTATATCTCCACCTTTCTCCCGTCTTCACTTATGCCTCACCCCCATTTTTCAATCGGTTATAACTTTGCGGCTCATTTTACGTCCCACTTTTGTAACAATCAGTACAAAATTATTCAAAAAAACACAGCCGCGCCCATCGCGTGAACATCGTCCAGCGCAAAGCGGCAGCTCGAACACGAACACAACAGCAACTAATGATTTAGATAGACTATATGATAGATTAAATAAATCTCTGAC
>NZ_PCZT01000009.1:1451817-1455687 GCF_002968895.1 Paenibacillus sp. AR247
GATTCTGCTAAAAAATGGCCGCAAGCGTGCCGTCAATAATCTGCCGGGCCAACGCACGGTTCGATGGTCCCCGGATAAATCACACGCAGGCCATAACAGCAGCTGAGGAACAGAGCCGTCAGCTCCGATGTATCCCGTTCACGGGAAATTTCGCCGGCGGACTGCCCTTCGCGAATCGTTTTCTCGAGAGCCTGCTCCAGCAGTGCCACATGCTGTTTGAAGATCCGCTCAACAGTCGGGTCAGTCTTTCCACGCTCTACCGACGCGTTAATAAGCAAACATCCACGGTCCTTGGCTGTCGAGCCCTCCCGGATTTCCCATTCCAACAGCTCTTGCAGCCGCTCCTTTACCGGAGCGTCGGTGTTCAGGATTTCCAATTGCGCCTCAATCCCCACCTGATGGTACCGGATCAGCGCCTGCTCATACAGCTCATGCTTGCTCCCGAAGGCATTATACAGGCTTCCTCTGCCGAGACCGGTTTCCTTGCATAAATCGTTTGTTGAGCAGGCCCCGTATCCCTGTGACCAAAACACCTCCACAGCGGCGTCGATAACGGCTGTGTCTTTGAACTCACGGGGTCTACCGCTTTTACTCATGTTTAGGCATCCCTTTCATAGGTTTGATGATTGGATTGATTCTTAGCATACTTAATTCTGTACTGTTCTGTCAAATATTATTTTTCTAATAATATCCATTCCGTCACAAAAACGACACCAAACATGCGTTGCAACCAAAAGCGTTTTCCTATAGCATAAATTTCCGAACGCAGTTCGACTACTGGCACAGCCGTGATTCGAACATTATCGCCAAACGGAGCGGAGTATTTTGCCATGTCGGCCTCGGCATTTCTCGGCTTCAAAACGGACCTGAACCATCCCCTGGACCCTAAGCTGTGGCTGATCGTCATGAGGATTCATGCCGGATTGGCCTGCTTGGCCATGATCTGCGGAGCCGTCAACTTCGCAGCACGGATCCGGATCAGACACGTAAAATTCCACCGGTTCAACGGATATTTATATGTCATTTGCGTCATGCTGGTTGGCCTCACCTCAGGTTATATGGCACCGGTCGCCACGGGAGGAAGATCGGTCAGCATTGCTTTTAACCTGTTAACGATGCTATGGCCGGCATTCACGGTGATCGCTGTAATTCAGATCCGGAAAAAGCAAATGGCCAGCCACCGGAAGTGGATGATTCGCAGCTATGCTTTCTGCTTTACAAACCTGGTTGTCCACGTCCTCACGTGGACGATCCGCACGCTTGCCGGAAGTCCTTACCCGGTCAGCTACCGGATCAGCGTGTTTATTACGATTCCTTTGCTGCTTCTCATCGCAGAGCTTGTTATTCGCACTGCGTGGCCTGGGTCAGCCGGTTCCCGGCGTTCTGCCGACAACAATAAACCGTAAGCGAAAAAAAACCGCCAGATGGCGGTTTTTCTCTTCTTATTCCTGCAAATCCCCGTACAAACAACGGTAATTTCAGTTTGAAAGCTATTCGTTCTCGATCGAATTCAGCGCTGCAAACGCCAGTGGTCCAAAACCTTCAGAAGCTTCCCTCTGCGGCTGTGTGACATGAAAAACAAATCCGCTGCCGTCAAGCTTCTTCACGATATATTCATGGGTTCCCGAGGAATCGAATGCCGTCAAAAAGATAAGCGCGTCCTTCATCGGACCGGTAAGGTCTGCCTCCCCAAGCTTCTTGATTTCGCCATACGGCTTAAGCTCTTCCTTCCCCTGCGACTCCAGCTGGTCCAAGTTGAAGTCTGCAGGCAGCTTCTCAATACGGACCGAGTACTCGTGGTCAATGTTCATATACAGCAGATGCTTGCCCGCATCAAAAGAGAACTGTTCGGGAATATACAGCGAATACCCTTTTGCCTGAACAAGCTTGGCGGGCCGCACTTCGTCGTTGCCTTCCAAGGTGACCTCCAGCTTGCCCTCGGCAGGGCGCTTACTTACATTACCGCTGTTTGCGGATGATTTAGAGTCTCCTGAATCAGATTGGCCGCCGGCCGAAGCACTGGAAGATGAATCCTTGCCGGATGTGTCGCTATCGGTGCCTTGGCCTGCTCCTTGCACGCTGTCCGTTTTTTTAATTTCGGTCAGTACGAGCTGCTTTAGCGTATCCTCGCCTTCAATAGCCTTTTCCTCGTATTTGAATTGGACGTGGTCCTGCTCCTGCAAATCGGCTACCGTTTGATCCAGCCCGTCACCCAGCTGAAAAGCGGTAGGCTTGCCGTCAACCACAATCTCCACCGTATGCGGATCAGCCTGGCCGGTATATGTTCCGGTTCCTTCCTTCACGGACGGTACCTGTTCAGCATTCCCAGGCTGGGTTGACGGATTGTTCTGCTCATCCATGTGGTCTGGCGTACCCGGCGCCGTATCCTGTTTGTCACTGCATGCGGTTACCGCAACAGCTATAGCCAGCGCCAGCAGAATCGAACTGATTTTAATCGTATTCTTCATGCTGCACCTCCGTTACCATCATAGACGGACGGAGGCGGCTTCAGGTTTCAATAAAATCGATAGTCTTGATAAAAATATCAAATGGGACGGGTCATATGAGACAGAACCCAACTGCTTCATAAGCACATCATTCGCTTTTTTTCGCTTACTTGCTTCTTCCTCCAGTCCTGGAAAACCGGATCATCGACCAGATAATCAGCACGATAAGTACGGCAATGCATACGCCGATACTTAGCCGGTTCTGCGCATCGAATAAAAACATGGCCGCGATTACCGCCAAGCAGGCCACGACGGCAGACGTAACATAAGGGTACCCCCAAACCTTAAAGGATGGCTCCACCGGATACGACTTCCGCAGCTTGATTTGTGCCAGCGATATGCAAATCCAGACCAGCAGGACGCAAAATCCCGGGACAGCCATTAACACGCGGAACAACTGATCCTGTGCAAACATGCCGAGCATGGATCCCAATATCAATATCACGGCACACAATAACAGCGTATTTACCGGGATCCCCCTCCGGTTCGTGCGGGCAAGAGCCGGCGATGCTTCGCCAGCTGCAGCCATGGAGTGAAGCATGCGCGATGCTCCGTAAATTCCCGAGTTGGCTGCAGACAGCACTGCTGTAACCAGAATAAAATTCATGAGATCCGCCGCCCCGGACAAGCCGGTCGCAGTCAGTACCTGGACAAACGGACTCGACTCGGGGCCGAGCTGGTTCCAGGGAATCAGCCCGCATATCACGAGGATCGGCAGCGTGAAAAATAATATGATCCGCAAAATAAAATTGCGTACCACTTTGGGCAGCACCTTTTCGCTGTTTTCCGTTTCCGTCAATGTTAAACCGATCAGTTCCGAACCCCCGTAGGAAAACATGACCACAAGCAAAGCGGAAAAGATGGACGTCCATCCGTTGGGCAGAAATCCTCCGGCCGCCGAGTAGTTATGCAGATACGGCGTATTGCTGCTCGGAATGATCCCGAAGATCAAGCATGCCCCTAAAACGATAAAGACGATAATCATGGCGATTTTGATCCCCGCAGCCAAAATTCGAACTCGCCGAAGCTTCCCACGCTCATCAGATTAATCAGAATAATGAAGGCCGCGCTGGCTAGACTAAGCAACCATAACGGTACCCCGGGAAACCAATACTGCAAAAAGCTGCCGGCCGCTATAATTTCAATGACGCACACGGATAGCCACAGGAAGCAGTACATCCACCCCATAATAAAGGACACTCTCTCGCCAAAGGCCTCTCGGACGAAGTCCTTCATATTTTTACCCGGGTAAACCGTAGCCATTTCCGCCATGGCTCCCATGACGACGAGCAGCAGCAGCCCGGCGAAGACGTAAGAGATAATGACGCCCGGTCCGGCAAGACCGATCGTTTCGGCACTGCCC
>NZ_PCZT01000009.1:1455787-1460939 GCF_002968895.1 Paenibacillus sp. AR247
ATGGCCATCAAGCTGATGTGCCTTGGTTTAATTTTTCTGCAATGAAACCCCATCTGGTTGTGACATCAAATATCCTCCTGCTGAATCTTGTTGTATTAGTACAAAAACCATAAGTTCAAGTATAACATTTTGCTTAAGCAACCTGATAGAAATTTAGCCGAATTTTCTGCATTTGCTTCACGTTTCTTTATAATTTTTAAACAAAATTTAACCAGAAACCGATCATACTTGTGCTATGATGTACATTCAGCCGATGGCAAGGCCAAAAAGAAAACATAAAGAATTAAGGCGGTGCAGTTTAGTCGTGTTTCATTCGTATGTATTTCCAATCTCATATGCATTTCTGTCTTTTCCCTTTGCGGCGCTATTTTTTACCCTTCCCTTCTTGGTCGTGCAGTACCGCAGACACGGTTATATCCATAAAATCAGGGCGTTTGTGCTGTACCTGTTCCTGCTGTACCTGCTCAACGCGCTGTTTCTGATCATCCTTCCGCTGCCGGCTTCCCGGCACAATCCGGCCATGGCCGGAGGGGCGCTTCAGCTGGTGCCGCTGAATTTCATTCACGACATCCTGAAAGAAACGTCCGTCGTGTCCTCGCAGCCCTCGACGTACCTGCGGCTGCTTACGGAACGCGCCTTCCTTCAAGTGGTATTCAACGTGTTTCTTACCGTTCCGTTCGGTATGATCCTCCGTTATTATTTCCGGACGGGATGGAAACTTTCCATTCTGCTGTCGTTTTTGCTGTCGCTGTTGTTTGAGACGACCCAGCTCAGCGGAATATTCGGGCTGTACGATCACCCGTACCGGGTATTCGACGTAGATGACCTGATCACTAACACGCTCGGCGGTTTGCTTGGATTCTTGGCAGCCGAATGGTTATCCGGCCTTCTTCCCCGCATTGAGCATTTGGATGCCAATATCGACCGGGCCGCCAAACGGGTAACCTATACGCGGCGGGGAATCGCCTTTATGGCGGACGGGATCGTCTGGGCGATCCTGCTTGGCATTCTGCATATCCTGCATGTACCGGCTTCCTTCTGGGTTGCGACAGGACTGTATTTCATGCTGGTACCTTGGCTGACTGGAGGTCTGACTCCCGGCAAATGGCTTGTCCGTATCCGTCTTGCCGATGGAGGGGAGCGAATCTCCCTTAAATCGCTTGTGGTTCGATATGGAATTCTCTACTGGCTGTTTTTTGGAGCCAACCGGGTTCTGGCCGGCTCCCTTGACACCGTTCCGCCGATCCTTCGCATGATCCTGGGACTTATTGTGTTTGCCATGAATACCGTCTTCTTTATTCATGTCGTCATCTGCGTATTCAAGAAGGAGCCGCAGCTGTTCTATAAAACCCGGCATGTTATCCTATGGCAGCCGGCCGCAGCACCCGAACCGGAGAAAAAGGAGTAGTTCCCCTTAGAAAAACGTACTTCTCAAGAACATATCACGCTTGTCCTTCAAGACTTGGGGAGTTTCGTTTCCGCTGTCCGGATGACGGAATCGATCTGCTTCTCCCATTGGTAAATTTGATTGAGGGAGGCGCTGATTTTACCAAGCTCCTTATACATCACGGTCAGCTCAGCCGTGGCTGTGATCGCGTTCCCGAGCTTGACTGCCGCTTTATACCGCTTGTCCGACGCGCTCCGGGTGCTGTTCGCTGCCGTAATCTTCTTATTCTCGGCAGTCACCTGCTTCTTTAACGTTTGGACCTGCGCCAACGTATCCTTCACCGCCTTGGCTTTGGCCGAAGCTTCCTTCTTGGCGGCAGCGAGCGCATCCTTACGGCTCTTGATTTCAGCACGGGCAGCACTGGCCGAGGCCTTGATCTGGTTGCGCTTCAGATCGTACTGAAGCGCGGCCTTCTGGTCCTTACGTTTTCTCGCATCCGCCGCCTTCTTCCCAAGGTCTGTATATTCATTAAGCAGCGGCTGATATTTCTTCTGGGCCTGATCGGCTTCGGATTTCAGCTTGTCGATCTTGGCTTTGTCGATCCCCTGCACCTTCGCATTGACAGACTTTAACCGGTCATCATTCTGTTTCCGGAGCACTTGAATCTGCTGCTTCTTCAGCTTGTTGGCCTCTTCCAGCGCCTTATAGCTGTCATGAAGCACACCAATACTCTGCAAAGCGGCGTCCCAAGCACTGTCCGATGCCGCGTCCGCCTTAGCCGGACCCAGCATGAACAACGCGACCGTACAGCATAAAACCGTCACCAAGCTGTTTTTCCATAAAACTTTTACATACGTCATCTTCATCTCTCCCCCAAATCATCAAAATTCATAATGAATGGACAAAAAAAGCACCCCGCAAGTAAGGCATGACGCCTTTCCTGCAGGGTGCTTCTCCCGCTTCCATTAACTATGTTGAACTCAATATATCGTTATTTCTCTCGATTGTCAATAAATTCCCGGAACATTTGTTCCTCTTTTTTTTGGACGAATTCGGTTGTCGTGATTACTGACCGACCATCCCGCCGTCTACCGTGTACAGGGAACCTGTAACGAATGAAGCTTCATCGGAGAGGAGGAGGTTCATTACCGCCGCTACTTCCTGCGGCTCGCCGTAACGGCCCATCGGTGTTGCCGCTTCATTGGCGGCTTTGTACGCTTCCGCATTGCCGGAGTTCGCCTCAATTTGCCGCATCATCCGGGTGTTGATCGTTCCAGGCAGAACCGCGTTAACCCGGATGCCCAGCGAAGCCAGCTCGTTGGCAGCAACGCGCGTCAAGCCGATCACGGCATGCTTGGACATAATGTATGGGGCCACTCCTGGCGCGCCCATCAGGCCTGCAAGCGAAGATGTGTTCAAGATTGCGCCGGAATTCTGCTTTTTCATAACTGGAATAACATAATGCAGTCCCAGGAACACCCCGCGGACGTTGACGTTATATACCAGATCAAGCGCTTCCACGGATTGCTCTTCAATCAGCCCGGTAGGGCCCTCAATCCCTGCATTGTTCGCAAAGTAATCGATGGTGCCGAATTTTTCAACAGCACGGTTCACATAGTTCTGCACGTCCTGCTCTTTGGATACGTCGGCAGCGATCGCCAGTGAATTGGTATCGTTCAGGCCAAGCTCCTCAACGACGCTCTTGACCGCATCTCCTTCAAATCGACCAGAACGAGATTCAGCTTGCGCTCGGCCAAACGCCGTGCCAGCTCTTTCCCGATTCCGCCGGCCGCGCCGGTAATGACTGCCGTTTTCGTTTGTGTTTGACTCATGACTGAATCGCTTCCTTTTCAACAAAGTTTATAAAATGTTTTATGGGCTTTATAGCTCATATCTGCTACATGTATAGGTTAAACCCTTATTAATTGTTCACACAATAATCATATTTAGAAATAATGTCATCTATCCAACAGGTTGGCGCCGTATGTCACCGAACCATGACAATCTTGAACATTTACCTTCTTTTTGTTGATGATTATCTGCGTTTTGGCGGCAGCCCAACTTGCGGTTATAATAGTAGAAACGACAAGCTGGAGGCAGATTGCATTTGACAGACGAACAAGTTCTTGACCGCAGGGCCAGAAGAACCCGGCAGGCGCTCAAATCCGCACTCGTTTCCTTAATTCTCGATAAAGGCTTCGATTCGGTGACCATTATGGACATCGCAGCCCGCGCAGACTATAACCGGGGCACCTTTTACAAGCATTTCGTCAGCAAGGAAGACCTGCTCAAGGAAATCCACGACGAGTTTCTGCATGGCATCGCCGAACTGCTCGTCGAGCCGTATGAGGGCCTGGAGCGAATTGAAGCATCGATGACCTACCCCTCGGGGCTGCGCTTGTTTGAGCATATCGAACAGCATAAAGATGTGTTCCTGGCCTTATCGCGAGTCGAACGCGGAAAGCTGGCGATGGACATGTACGACAGGCTCAGAGAGTCGATGCGGAAGGACATGCATATCGAAATGGAACCGACCGAGCCGCCGATCGACTACGAAATCATGCTGAGCTACCGGATGTCGGCCACAGTGGGGGTCATTATGCACTGGGCAGAGGTTGATTTTAAATACACGGCGTCTTATATGGCGCAGCAGCTGATGGTGCTGGTTGAGACAAAAATGGATTACATCGTGTTTAAAAGAAACGGCAGCCCATAAGCATCATTCTCAAAACTCCCCATTGTGCCCGTAAGCACAATAAGGTATCATTCTACATAGATGGACTGTGTGCGACTGGCGGAAACATGGGATGAACCATGAGGGAGCACATGGATATAAACAGCCGTACGCCTGGGCAGAGGTAAGGGGAATTTCCCCTTGCCTCTTTATGTTTTCTGGACCTTACCATGATTTAAAGGAGATGCAGACGATGACAGAACAAACGCTGATTTTGGACGGAGCGCGCGTGGCGCAGGACATTAAGGACGGCTTGGCTAGCAGGGTGAAAAGGCTGTCCGAGCAGGGGATTACCCCCTGCCTGGCGACCATTTTGGTAGGCGACGACCCGGCATCGGCCACATACGTGCGCATGAAAGGCAATGCCTGCAGACGGCTCGGGATGGAATCGTTAAAAATCACACTGGATGCGGGGACGACGACCGAGGAGCTTATCCGGGAAATCCAAAAGCTTAACGCCGACCCGAACGTTCACGGAATTCTGCTGCAGCATCCGGTTCCCCATCAGATTGATGAAAGAGCCGCATTCGACGCGATCGCCATTGAAAAAGACGTCGACGGCGTCACCACGCTGGGATTTGCGCAGAATGCTTTCGGCTTTGCCGCATATCCTTCCTGTACCCCGGCGGCCATCATCGCTATCCTGGATTACTACCGGATTCCTGTAGAAGGCAAGCACGCTGTTGTTGTCGGCCGCAGCCCGATTCTCGGCAAGCCCGTCTCGCTGATGCTGCTGAACCGCAATGCCACGGTCACGATCTGCCATTCGAGAACGAAAGGCCTTGGTGATATCGTGTCCCAGGCAGAAATCGTTGTTGCCGCAGTAGGGAAACCGAAATTCATTCAGGGAGACTGGATTCAGGACGGCACCGTCATTCTGGACGCAGGCTACAATGAAGGCAATGTCGGGGACGTTGATTATGAGGCATGTTTGGAAAAAGCGAGCGCCATTACCCCCGTCCTGCGGGCGTCGGACCGGTAACCATTGCCATGCTGCTGAAGCACACGGTGGATGCGGCGGAAAAACAGCT
>NZ_PCZT01000009.1:1461039-1476724 GCF_002968895.1 Paenibacillus sp. AR247
TGGATGCGGCGGAAAAACAGCTGGGATAAACCAGCCATCAGTATGGCCAGGTTTTCCAAGGGAAACTTAAAAAGCCGTGTATCGGCAGCACAAATACGCCGGGTAACGGCTTCAAAAATGACAAGAGGGCATTCCGCCGAACATCATTCGGTGAAATGCCCTTTTTTTCTACCCAAGATGTAATGTTCTTGAGTCGGTTGGTATTCGATTTACATAAATCGGTCCGTCACAAACGGTAGCCTATTCGTACCGCAGCGCCTCGATCGGATCCAGCTTCGCGGCCTGTCTGGCCGGGAATACGCCGAATACGATGCCGATGCAGGCCGAGAACCCGACTGCAAGCAGCACGGAGTTCATGGACACCGCAGTGGTCACGTCCATCAGCTTGCCGACGAACTTGGAGCCGCCGAAGCCAAGGATAACGCCGATCACACCGCCCAGGATAGCCAAGGTGACCGATTCAAACAGGAACTGCGATAGAATCGTCCCTTCCTTGGCCCCGATCGCCTTTCGGATACCGATCTCCCGTGTCCGTTCCGTAACGGACACCAGCATGATATTCATGATGCCGATTCCGCCGACCAGCAGGGATATCGCCGCCACGCCGCCAAGAAACAGGGTCAGCGTTTTGGTGACACTTTCGGCGGAGGACATGACATCCTCCTGGCTTTGAACCCTGAAATCATCGTCGGCCCCGCCAAGTTTATGGCTTTGGCGCATCGTATACTGGATCAGCGCCATGGTGCTGTTGATCACGTCGGTAGATTTGGCTTCGACCAAAATTTGCCGGACACTGCTCCGGGAGCTCCCGGTCTGAAACCGGGACTGAATCGTCGTGATCGGCGCGATGACGGTGTCGTCCTGGTCAACCGTACCCGAAGAACCCTTCGCTTTGAGCACACCGATGACCCGAAACGGGATGTTGTTGATTTTGATCATGCTGCCGACCGCATCGAAGCCCGCTTCACCAAATAGCGTTTCCGCCGTCGTTGCGCCAAGGACCACGACCTTTGCCCGGTCATTGACTTCATCCTCAGTAAAGAAACGACCGATATCCGTCTCCCACGATTTGATGTCGGCATAGCCCGGCGTCGAGCCGATGATCGTGGCGGAGGCCGTGTTCGATCCGTTCAGCAGCTGCGCGCTCACCTGCGAGACCGGCGCGACGTACTCCACGGTATCGATTTTGGAGATCGGGTCAGCGTCCGAAATGTTCAGCGTGCCCGTGCTTCCGCCTTGGTTGCCTCCTGCCGCTGTGCCGGTTGACGACCCCGAGCCTGCGGTAACCGTGATCAGATTGGAACCCAGGCTCTGGATTTGGCTCGTCACCTGCTTGCTCGTTCCCTGACCGATGGAAATCATGGCAATGACGGTCGCCACGCCGATGATGATTCCAAGCATCGTCAGGAAAGAGCGCAGCATGTTGGACCGTAAGCTTCGGATTGAAATGCGCAGCAGTTCCCCCACATTCATACCCGCTCACGCTCCGTATTCAGCCGGTCCGTCTCGATCAGGCCATCGCGAAACCAAATAACCCGTTTCGTATGGGCGGCGATGTCCGGTTCGTGGGTGACGATGACGATCGTATGCCCCTTTTCGTTCAGTCTCCGGAATATGCCCATGATTTCCTCGGATGATGCCGTATCCAAGTTGCCCGTCGGCTCGTCCGCCAAAATAATGGCGGGGTCGTTGCTCAAGGCGCGGGCAATAGCCACCCGCTGCTGCTGTCCCCCGGAGAGCTCATTCGGCTTGTGATGCATCCGGGTTTTCAGGCCGACCAGCTCAAGGCAGTACTCGGCCTTCTCCCGCCGCTCCTTTTTGTTTTTGCCCGCATACAGCATCGGAAGCTCGACGTTTTCAATGGCAGAGGTTCGCTTGAGGAGGTTAAAGTTTTGAAAGACAAAACCGATCTTGCGGTTGCGCACCTCCGACAGCTGCTTGGCCGATGCTGAGCCGATGTCGATGCCGTCCAGCATGTACTTGCCGGAAGTCGGTTTATCCAGACAGCCGATCACATTCATCATGGTCGATTTTCCTGAACCAGACGGTCCCATAATGGAGACAAACTCGCGCTCATCGATTTGAAGGGTGACGCCCTTCAGCGCCTGGACCTCGTTCTCGCCCGATGCATAGATTTTCTTCACTTGATCAAAGGTGATCACTGTCCGCCACCTCCCATTCTGCCGCTGCGTGCTCCGCCTCCGCCAGTTCCTCCGGTTCCACCCGTTCCGCCGCCGCGGTTGAACTGCCGCATCTCGCCGCCTCCGTTCATGCCTCCGAAGCCGCCCATACCGCCCATGCCGCCAAAGCCGCCCATGGTTCCCTGGCTCGTTCCGGTGCTCGTCTTTGTCGTCGTCATCGTAATGGTTACCTTGTCGCCCTCGGACAATCCGGTCAGCACTTCGGAATTCGCCCCGTCATCAAGGCCGGTCGTAATTTCCACCTGCTCCTCTTTGCCGCCTTTGTCGACCATGACAATTTTCCGTCCGCCAAACGACTTGATCGCCGCATCAGGAACTTTCAATACATCCTTCTTACCGTCGGTAATAATGGCAATCGTCGCGCTGATACCCGGAATCAGCTTGTCTGCGTTATCTTGACCCGCCGTGATTTCAATGCCGACCGGGAACGTCACGACGCCGCTGGTCTGCGCTTCCCCGAGCACCGCCTTGGACACGACTTTGCCTTTCAGCGTTACGCCCGTGAGCGCGTCAAATGTTATATTTACTTCCTGGCCGACCTTCACATCGGTGATATCGGTATCGTCAATGGAGGCCGAAATCCGGAAGCTTCCGCCGGTTGAGTACATGGAGATGGCCGAAGCAGCGTCGCCGGCAACAGTCTCCCCAACCTTGGCGTTCACGGCGGAAATGATCCCGTCATACGGCGCATAAATTTTGGCCCCGGCAGCGTTGGCCTTGGCGTCGCTCAAGGCAGCGAGTGCCATGGCCACGTCGGCTTTGGCACTGGCCACGTCGCTTTCAGCCGGCCCTTCCTGCAGCTTGGCCAGCTGCGAAACCGCCTGATCATAGGCGCGGGACGCGCTATCCACCTGTGATTCGGCATTGGTAACCGCTTCTTTCAGCTGATCCAGATTACTCTGCTGCGATACCGCTTGTTTATAAGCGTTCTGGGCATTATCCGCCGCGACTTGAGCGAATAAAATCTGGGACGGGTCCGTCCCCTTCTTCGCTTCGTCCAGCTTGGCTTGCGTGCTGATGACGGCAGCCTTGGCCTTGTCCACCTGTGCCTGCAGGTACGATGCATTGGCCGCCTTTTTCGCGTTCGTAAGCGCCGTCTTGGCGTTTTCCAGGTCGGACTGCGCCTTGGACACCTGGGCTTTTTGTTCGCTTAGGGTAGCCGAGTCCGTCCCAGCCTGGATGCTGTCCAGCTTCGCCACTGCACTGTCATACTTCGCCTGGGCTGATAGCAGCTCGTTTTGCAGCGCCGTTGCATCCATCGTTGCAAGCAGCTCTCCCTTTTTCACCGCTTCCCCGACGCTTACGTTGACCTTGGTCACTTTGGAGTTTCCGCTGAAGCTCAGGTTCACCGATTCGGGTGCTTCCACATTGCCGGAAGACGTTACCGTTTTGGACAAGTCGCCCCTCTCGACGGCATATGTAATGGTCGCCGTTTCCGTTTTCGTCGCACTGGCGTTTTTTTGATAAAAATAAGTCCCCCCCGCACCGATCACAATGACGCATCCGCAAATGATCAGCACGTTTTTTACCGCTTTGTTCATGTCCATTCTCCCTTCCTTCATATGACAAACACGATATCAGCCGAAACTTAAAAAACCTAAACTCGGGTAGGCATGCAAAAAAGTTTTTCGAAAAAGACGGGAAGCCCCGATAAACTTGCATCATGGAAATGGATAGAGATACACTGGTACACAGACATTCTTTTCTCGGCAGGAATGCCATTTTACATATGATGGAGGAACTTGAGTTATGGATCATTTTGAACAAATGCTGGAGAAATACGCCGAACTGGTGATCAAGGTCGGGGTGAACATCCAGCCCGGCCAGGTGCTGCTTGTGCAATCCCCGCTGGAAACCGTAGATTTCACGCGGCAGATCGTGTCCAAAGCCTATGAGGCCGGCGCCAAATACGTTCAGGTCGATTGGGACGACGAGAAGGTGACCCGCATCCGGTATGAACAAGCGCCTGAAGATTCTTTCGCTTATTATCCAAAGTGGCAGGCCGACATGATGGAGCAGCTCGCCGAAGGTGGCGGCGCGGTACTGCACATCAAGGTGCCCGACCCTGAGCTGTTCCGCGGCATCGATTCCGCCAAAGTATCGACGGCCGTGAAAGCGGCGGCGGTGGCCCGCGAGAAGTATCAGGCCTACGTACGCAGCAACAAGGTCAGCTGGTCGCTGATCAAGGCGCCGACCCGCGCCTGGGCGAACAAGGTTTACGCCGATTTGCCGGAAGAAGAACGCGTCCCGGCTATGTGGGAAGCTGTATTCCGCATGAACCGCGTCGACAGCGGGGATCCGGTCGAGGCCTGGCGGGATCATATCGCCGAGCTGAAAAAACGGCAGCAGTACATGAACGACAAGCGGTATAAGAGCCTGCACTACCGTGCTCCAGGCACCGACCTGCGGGTCGAGATGCCGGAAGGGCATTTGTGGCTCGGCGGCGGGGATTTGAAGGAGGACGGCGTGTATTTTGTGGCGAACATGCCGACGGAGGAAATCTACACGATGCCGCTGCGGACCGGAGTCCACGGAACGGTATCCAGCACGCTTCCGCTCAACCTGAACGGCCGGCTGGTGGAAGGCATCAAGTTAACCTTCAAAGACGGAAAAGTGACGGAATACGACGCCGTTTCGGGCCGCGAGCACCTGACATCGCTGCTGGAAACGGATGAAGGCGCGTCCTACCTCGGCGAGATGGCGCTGGTGCCGCATGACTCCCCGATTTCGCTCATGAACCGTGTCTTCTACAATACAGGCGTGGACGAAAATGCTTCCTGCCATTTCGCGCTTGGAAGCTGCTATCCGGTCAATATCGAGGGCGGAACCAAGCTGAGCAAAGAGGAGCTGCTCGCCAAAGGCGGCAACGTCAGCCTGACGCACGTCGATTTCATGATCGGTTCGGACCAATTGGACATTGACGGTGAACTGCCGGACGGCACCGTCGAGCCGGTGTTCCGCGCGGGCAAACAACCTTTCGCCGTGCCGACAGCTGATTCAAGCCGAGCAGCGCCAGCATTGCAACCAGTACCCCCACAGCCCCGATCCATGTAACCGCAGACAGCGAGACGCCCGAGACGACTACGCCGCCGATGCCGGCGCCGGCCGCCATGGACAGCTGCATCATCGATTGGTTGAGCCCCAGCATGACACCGGAGGATTCCGGCTTAATCGTCACCAGATTGTACTGCTGTGCCGGTCCTGTCGACCATGCGGCGAATGACCACAAGATCAGGATGGCGAACACGGCGAACGCCGAGTGGCCGGCCAGACTGAGCAGAATAAGAGCGATCACGTGAAGAGTCATCCCGCTCAATAGGGTGAAGGTCACCCCTTTCTTATCGGCACTGAAGCCTCCCACTTTTGAGCCGACCAGGCTGGCGATGCCAAAAGCTAACAAGGCCGTGCTCAGCAGGCTTTCCTGCAATCCGGATATTTGAAGCAAATAAGGGGACAAATACGTGTAAGCCACCGAGTAGCCGCCCAGCCAAAAGAAACTGATAGACAGGCCCAGCGCGACTTTCGGATTTTTCAGAAGGGAAAACTGCTGCCGAAGGGGCACATGCGCGTCTCCCTGAATCCGCGGGATGGTCACCGAAATGATGAGCATCGCGACAATGCCGAGCAGAGCAATCCCGATAAATACCGCTTTCCAGCCAAAAGCAGCCGCGACCATTCTTCCGAGTGGCACACCGATGATGAGCGAAGCTGTAAAGCCCATGATGACGGTGGCCAAAGAACCAGCCTGTTTACCTTCAGGCGCAATTTTGGCGGCGATGCTAAGCGCCGTGACGACGACCATCCCCGCACCAAGCGCCATCAGTATACGTGACGCCAGCAGCAGTTCATATCCGGGCAGCACGAACGACAAGATGTTGGCGACAACGAAAATGCCAAGGGCCGTGATCATCAGCCTGCGGCGGTCCCACCTTGCCGTCAGGGCCATGAGAACAGGCGTAGCGATCGCGTATGTCAGTGAGAACACGGTAATCAGCTGGCCCGCGGCAACGACTGTAATGCCCATCGAATCCGCAATTTTATCCAAAATACCGGAAACGATGTATTCCGAGGTACCCACCAAAAAGCTGATAATGGCCAAAATGTAAATCTTCCAGGTGCTGGTCATAAATGCAATCAAACTCCTTTGAATAATATTTTCGTATTTCTACAATCATAGAAATAAAGGACAAAAAAATTAGTTCAACAGAAATGGCGCATATTTCTGCGCTACCTCACGGTTCAGGCAGTAGAAAATAAAGGTGCCTTCCTTACGGGAATCCAGCAGACCGCTCTCTGCAAGCTGCTTCAGATGATGGGACAGCGTGGAGTCCGCTACGGATTCCAGCTTGCTCCCAAGCGTGGAACAGCAGGCTTCACCTTCCCGGGAAAGGATCATTGCCACTTTCAAACGTGTCGGTTCGCCCAGTGCCTTGTATATTTTTACGGCTTGCTTGGACTCCACATCTTCGTTCATATCTGCTCCTCCTTCCTGATTTCGTATTTCTATATTTATAGAAATAAAGTAGCATACGGTTTACCGGATTGTCAACACCCCATCTTTGTGGATGATATTAAAAAAGGATCATGCCCCTCACTCACCGCTGCAATGTCTGATGATGTTTATTGCCGCAGTGAGCCAAGGGGATGACGGATTACAAGGACAAGATCCACCGTTTACAGCTTCGTTTCGTCCACCAGCAGCTTGACCGGACAATGATCGCTCCCCAGGATCAGATGATCGATCTGGGCGTCAATCAGGGACGGGGCAAGCCGTTCCGATACGAGAAAATAGTCGATCCGCCAGCCCACGTTCCGCTCACGGATTTTGGGCATGTAGGACCACCAGGTATACGCGCCTTCCTGCTCCGGGTAAAAATGTCTGAACGTATCGATCAGCCCCGTATTCAGCAGTTCTGTCATTTTCCCGCGTTCCTGAGGAGTAAAACCCGAGTTTTCACGGTTCGACTTCGGATTCTTCAGGTCGATTTCCTGATGGGCGACATTTAGATCCCCGCAAATGATGACAGGCTTCCGCGCATCCAGCTGCTGAATGTAGCTTCTGAACCGGTCCTCCCATTCCAGCCGGAGATCCAGTCTCGACAGATCGCGGCGCGCGTTGGGCGTATACACGTTGACCAAGTAAAACCCTTCGTACTCGAGCGTAAGGATTCTCCCTTCCGGCTCCCCGTCCTCTTCCAGCCCGGAGTACACGGACAACGGCTTCTGCTTGGTAAAGACGGCGGTACCGGAATAGCCCTTCTTCTCGGCGTAGTTCCAGTATTGGTAATACTCGTCCATGCCGTCCAGGCAAATCTGCCCTTCCTGGAGCTTCGTCTCCTGCACGCAGAAGATGTCCGCGTCCACTTGCTTTACATATTCTATAAAACCTTTATTGACACAGGCTCTAAGCCCGTTCACGTTCCAAGATACCAATTTAATCATCATTTCCCCCGCTGTTGTTGAAGTCTGTAACTCTAGTCTACCATACTACGTCCGCCCCTTCCGTGACAAATCGGTGATTTAGAAAATGATAGATTCATGATACAATGTCCTAACGCGATTCAACCTATTTCCAAAATGACGTGAGGGATCTAATGTACCAATGAGAACTTCCGCTCCTGTTAAAGCGTTTAATTTTTGTTTTCGCCCTGCTGGCCATTTTCATCCCGTTTCTTCCCGTATATTTTGATGAGCAGGGACTATCGCCTTCCCAGATCGGCTTCATCGTCGGTACGGGGGGATTTATCACGATTGTGGCCCAGCCGCTGTGGGGGATGATCAGCGACCGGACCAAAACGATCCGGAAAGTGCTGCTGCTCCTTCTTGTTTGCGCCATCATGACTGGCTTTGTCCTGTATCATACCGGCACGTACAGCTTGATCATCCTGTTTGCCATGCTTACCTACTTTTTTCTAATGCCGGTTGATCCGCTGACGGAAAGCCTGAATTTCCGCGTCGCCGAATCGGCGGGGATCAGCTACGGCTCGCTTCGCACCTACGGGGCGCTTGGCTATGCAGTGATGTCATTGTTCGCAGGCTATTTCATGACTTCGTACGGCGCGCACAGCCTGGCGTATTTGTTTGGGGCCATCGGGCTGGTCAGCTTTGTCATTACGCTGTTCATGCCGGACGCTCCGGTGTCGGGCAAACCGGTCACCCTTTCCAGCCTGAAGCATTTTCTCAGCAGCAGAGAAACTCTGCTCTTTCTCATCCTGGTCTTTATCAGCTCGATCCCCGCGCGGATGAACGATACTTATTTAGGAGTTTACATCAAGGAGTTGGGCGGGACGGCCAGCCTGGTGGGACAAGCCTGGTTTCTGGCAGCCGGAAGCGAGATCGTCGTGTTCGCCTTGAGCTTCTGGTGGCTCCGCAAAGGCAGCGAGCTGATGCTGATCGCCTTTTCGGGATTTTTTTACTTTATACGCTTTTTCGTATCGGCCTGGATAGAGGATCCGCATCTCCTCGCCTATTTGCAGTTACTGCAGCTGCTCACCTTTCCGGTCTTTTATTCCGCCGCCATTCAGTACCTGTACCGCATCGTTCCGGTCGAATGGCGGGCAACCGGGCAGACGGTGCTGGCGCTGCTGTTCTTCGGGGTTTCCGGCATTATCGCTTCCTTTGCTGGCGGTGCGCTGTATGAGGCATTCGGCGGGAGGACACTGTTTCTGACGATATCCGGCATGTCGCTGGCTGGAACGCTATTCGGAATTGTACTGTACCGGATTTACGGGCACAGAGTCCGTGCAGCAACTGCAGAGCCGGCCGGAGAGGACGCCCCAGAATAATCGTGAAGGCCACAAAAAACCGCCATTAGAGGCGGTTTTTTCTTGTGTACGATATTAATTGGTGCTGGAAGAAGCCTTGCCCGGCTTCACCGCCTGCACTTCATACATTTTGACGGTCGTGCTAATCATATAGGCTGGCGGCTCCTGGCCCTTCTTGTCGCGATGACCTTGAAGATGCGCGTCGCTTTTCTCCCAATTTTTCCAATCTTCCTGGGACTCCCAGCGGATCAAGACGACGACTTCGTCCTGCTCTCTTCCACGGGTATTGACCATGACCGTTCTGTCGATCAATCCGTTCATCTCGTCCATCGGGCCGTCCTTGGTGAATCTGGCGGCAACCTGTTCGCTGTACCCTTTTTGCACAGCCATTGTTCTCAATTGAATAAACATAGGTGGTTCCTCCCGTCAATCGATATGGTTGCTGTATTCCTGCGGAATCATCGCCTCATGTCGGCTCCGTGATTTCCGGACTGTATCCATCTTACTTGATAATGATTCTCATTGTCAAATGGCTGGACATCCCGAAATCTCTCCGCTTCTACCATTCACCGCTTAAACCCTTGTATTTCGGTTTTTAGATATAATATCATTAAAGGAGTTTCCTCATGGCTGTTGTATGGGATACATAAAACCAGACTCCAAACAAACGATACTTTACTTTAAAAAGAGAGGATAATCATTCACATGATCATCAAACCAAGAACCCGGGGCTTTATCTGCACGACGGCACATCCTGTAGGATGCGCTGCGCAGGTCCAAGCCCAAATCGATTACGTCAAATCCAAGCCGGCCGTCCAAGGGCCAAAAAACGTGCTCGTGATCGGCGCGTCGACCGGCTATGGCTTGGCGGCACGCATCACAGCTGCATTCGGGGCCGGAGCGAATACCGTAGGCGTATACCGCCCAAGCAGCGGTTCCGAGAAACGGACAGCCTCCGCCGGATGGTACAATTCCGCCGCGTTTGAACAAGCAGCTGAAGCGGCCGGGCTTAAATCTTTCAGCGTGACAGGGGACGCCTTCTCGACAGAAACGAAGGAGAAAACGGTGGAATTGATCCGTTCCGAACTCGGTCAGGTCGACCTGGTGGTGTACAGTGTGGCATCCGCCCGGAGAACCGATCCGGTCACCGGCGAAGTGTACAATTCCACCCTTAAACCGCTGGGTAAGCCCTATACGAATAAAACCGTCAACTTCCACACCGGCGAAATCAGCGAAGTGACCATTGAACCCGCTACGGAAGAAGAAGTCCGCGGTACGATTGCGGTCATGGGCGGGGACGACTGGCAGCTGTGGATCGATGCACTGGAGCAGGGCGGCGTGCTGGCCGACGGAGCCGCCACCATTTCCTTCTCCTACATCGGTTCGGACATCACCCAGGCCGTGTACCGAGAAGGCTCCATCGGCAAAGCCAAGGATCACCTGGAAGCCACTGCGCTGAAGCTGAACGACCAGCTGGCAGCCAAAAACGGACGCGCTTATGTCGTTGTCAGCAAAGGGCTGGTGACCCAATCCAGTTCGGCGATCCCGGTCGTGCCGCTGTACATCTCCGCCTTGTACAAGGTCATGAAAGAAAAAGGCATCCACGAAGGATGCATCGAGCAGACGTACCGCTTGTTTACCGACCGTCTGTATACCGGCGGCGAAACGCCTGTTGATGAAGTCGGCAGAATCCGCATCGACGACTGGGAGCTCCGCGAAGATGTGCAGGCTGAAGTCGCCGACATCTGGAACAGCATCACATCGGACAACATCTATGATCTGACCGATCTTCATGGGTACCGCCGCGAATTCTTCCAGCTGTTCGGCTTTGAGACGGATGGTGTCGATTATGAAGCCGACGTAAATCCTGACGTGAAGGTTCCGCATTCCGTTTAACCGATTTATACGCTTATTTTTTATAGAGAAGCCCGTGTATGCTTGTTCGCATACCCGGGCTTTTTGGCTTGTTCACCAATTCTTCGATGTGACGAATCATAAACGGCCATCCTCCGGGTATGTTAATGAAGACGGTCCTGAACGATCGGTTGGTCGGCATTGTCAATGACTTCTCTGAACATGTTCCTCTCCTCCGGAGACTCGGGAACATGCATCTGCGGGAAATTGGCCTTCAAAATCTTTTCCAGTTCCCAACCGTCATCTGGAAATCGACTTGCGGCCGCTGATCCGTAGCAGCAGGATACCTGCCAGCGCTACGACCGCCGACTCCCAGACTATGAACATGATACGCCTCCTCTTTTTTATGCCAAGCTGTGCGAAGTGTAAAAGCTCCTTCTAAGAAAGCCTTGCCACCAATACAAAGCTCAAACGTATGTGTGTAGAAGTACGTCATTCACCGTCCCCCAGGTCCGTATCGTCCGTTTTCAGTGGACAAATGAATGATCTTTACACTCCTCGTTGACAATAAACTAGCAAATTTGAAGACAACCAGCGTATAATGGTAGCGAGTCCGACAAATCACAGCGTTTACATGCGGCTCTATGACTTATCAGTACAGATACCCGGAGGATTGATTTTCATGAGATTGGAAAAAGATTTTCTAGGCACCAAAGAAGTTCCCAACCATGCATACTACGGCATTCAAACCCTGCGCGCAAAGGAGAACTTTCCGATTACCGGACAGCGTCTGCATCCTGAATTGATCCGGTCGATGGCCATGGTCAAAAAGGCTGCAGCATTGGCTAATATGGAAATCAAACGGCTGCTTCCAGCCAAAGGTGAGGCCATTGTACAAGCCGCAGATGAGATCATTGGCGGTGAGTGGCTCGACCAATTTATCGTGGATCCGATCCAGGGCGGCGCCGGTACATCGATAAATATGAATACGAACGAAGTGATTGCGAACCGGGCTCTGGAATTGATGGGCAAGGAAAAAGGCAGCTACGCCGATATCAGCCCAAACAACCATGTCAACATGGCGCAATCGACCAACGATCGTTCCGACGCGTCCATCTGGCGACACTGACCATGATTGACAAGCTCGTGGCGACCATGACCGATCTGCACCAGGCCTTCGTCGATAAAGCAAACGAGTTTGATGCGGTGATCAAGATGGGCCGAACCCATCTGCAGGACGCCGTTCCGATCCGTCTCGGGCAGGAATTCCAGGCATACGCCCGCGTGCTGGGCCGTGACATTGAGCGGGTCAAAGCCACCAAGAACAACCTGCTGCATATTAACATGGGCGCAACGGCGGTCGGTACAGGCCTCAATGCCGATTTGACCTACATCAAGCGCGTGGCCGAAATTCTGGCAGAACTCAGCGGTTTTCCGGTGCAGGCAGCGGATCATCTTGTCGATGCCACCCAGAATACCGACGCCTATACCGAGGTGTCCGCCGCTTTAAAAATTTGCATGATGAACATGTCCAAAGTCGCCAACGATATCCGGCTGATGGCTTCCGGCCCACGGGCAGGACTTGGGGAACTTTCTCTCCCTTCACGCCAGCCGGGTTCCTCCATTATGCCGGGGAAGGTCAATCCGGTCATGTGCGAGGTTATCAATCAAATCGCGTTCCAGGTGATCGGTAACGACCATACGATCTGCCTGGCATCCGAAGCTGGCCAGTTGGAGCTGAACGTCATGGAGCCGGTTCTCGTCTACAACCTGCTGCAATCGCTGGAAATTATGAATCAGGGCTTCCGCGTGTTCCGCGAGCACTGCGTCGAGGGCATTCAGGCTAATGTGGAGCGGTGCAGGGAATATGTTGAGAACAGCGTCGGCATCATTACGGCACTGAATCCGCACCTCGGCTACGAAGTCGTATCCCGCATTGCGCGCGAAGCGATCACGACCGGCAAGTCGGTTCGAGAGCTGTGCCTGCTGTACAACGTGCTGACGGAAGAAGAGCTGAACATCATCCTTGATCCTTACCAAATGACCAATCCGGGCATTGCAGGCGAAGCGCTGCTGCGGAAGGAATAAAATAATTGGAACAGGCCGTGCCGGTATTGGCACGGTCTTTTTTTAGAAGAATGTCCGCACTATCCCTCCGATTTCACCCCGATTTTTTGAAAATATCGATGTAAATACATAAAATCCACCGTTCTTTACCATACTACCCTTTATCTAAATTAAAGCTACCCGGAATAGAGTGATAAGCATAATGGGTTCTGTCAATCGAATGAATTTCTCCCATATCTGTATGATCCTCATGCTGACGAATGGGCTAACCAGTCATGTCATCGTCAATCCCATGATTTTGGATGCATCAGGCCGGGATGCCTGGGTTTCCGTCCTCATGGCTGCGCTCATTTACGTGCCCTGGTCGCTGCTGCTCGTCTGGTTCATGAAGAGATCCGGTAACCGCAAGCTGCAGCCCTGGCTTGCCGAACGGACAAAACCATGGATTTCCTGGGTTCTCATGGTTCCGATGTGCCTGTATTTGTACACCATAGGAGGCCTCACGCTGCTTCACACCTCCACCTGGACCATCACCAATTACCTGCCGGCCACCCCAAAGCTGGTGCTCGTAACCGCCCTGGCACTGGTCTGCCTGTACGGGGCCAAAACAGGTCTGCGCTCCATGGCAATCGGAGCGGGCGTCCTGCTGCCGATCGTCGTCGTTCTGGGGATTTTCGTCTCGGTGTCCAACAGCGCTCATAAAAATTATAAGATGTTGTTACCCCTAATGGAGCACGGGTGGGTACCGCCTGTTCATGGCATGCTGTATGCGGGAGGGGCGTTTATCGAACTGATCGTCATCTTGACGATGCAGCACCGGATCCGGTCGAACACGAAGCCGTGGCACATGATCGTGTTCACACTGCTGATGGTATGGATTACGCTCGGACCCGTCATAGGAGCCATCACCGAGTTTGGGCCAGTCGAAGCAGCCAAGCAGGCCACTTCTCCTTATGAACAGTGGCGGCTGGTCAAAATCGGTGATTATGTAGAGCATGTGGACTTTTTCTCGGTGTACCAATGGCTTGCCGGTTCATCGATTCGAATTAGCCTGTCTTTGTTTCTGCTTGCGGACATCATGCCCTTCTCCAACCAAACGATGCGGGGCCGATTTATCATCGCCCTAACGTTCAGTTACATCGTGTTATGTATGTTTCCGTACAGCCAGCAGGACTTTTACAACATGATGTACCGGTATTATTTTCCGGCTTCCTTGATATTGGGAATCTCGTACTCCCTGATATGCGTTGGCATCTCCTTCATTCCGAATAAAAGAAGGGAGCGTACGACATGACGGATACTGAAAATAAAAATTACTTGCCCCAAGGGGATCACGATCCATCGGATGATCGCAAAGAAGAAAGTCATGCGCACAACGGTAATAGTGGAAAGCAAAGCCAAGAGCGCGGAAAAAACAGGGATCAAGGTAAACGCAGCGGCAATTCACCGGACCAGGCTCCAGAAGAAACAGGCGAGGAGAATGGCGAGCCGCTTTCCGACAATCCAGAGGACAACCGGAACGTTAGCGATTCCGAGCAGGGGAATAATCAGCGAAAAAATGGGGATACCGATGACAAAACATCAGAGAGCACCAATTCGGATGATAACAATCCTCAGAAAGGCAGCTCCGATGACGACTCCTCGGATGAACCGAGGCTTTGGAATTTTAGTAGGCTGAACGATTTATTTGCCAAAAGCGCCGATATCAAGGTCCAAATGCACCGGCTCAGCAAGTCCAATCCTTATTCTGAGATCGTCCTGGTCTTTGCCGATGGTCTATGCGAGTCATCGCTGCTCGGCAAAGTCATTCTGCCGGAGCTCTACGACATGTATGAGAAAGACGGCCTCCCATCCAAAAAAGGCGAACTGCTTGCCGGCAAGCTGCCGTTAAGCCTGCTAAAGACGAACGCTCCCAGCAGTGCGATAGAGGAAGCCGTCTTTCAGGGGAGTGTCGTCCTGTTCCTCCCGCATACCAACGAGCTGTATACTATGGACATCAGCAACATGCCTAAACGGACACCGGAGGAGTCTACGACCGAAATTTCCGTCAAAGGCCCGAAAGACGGTTTTACCGAAGATATCAGCACCAACGTCGCACTGATCCGCAAGCGGATCCGCAGCACCACGCTCTGCAACGAAACGTTTGTGATGGGCAGACGCACACGGACGCGGGTATCTCTCCTTTACATTGAAGACATCATCTCGCCTAAGCTTCTGGAGGAGGTTAAAAAGCGGATGTCTAAAATCGACATGGACGGATTGTATACGGCCAGCCAGCTCGAGGAACTGCTGTCCGACTCGAAATACTCCCTGCTGCCGCTGATCGATTTTACGGGCCGTCCGGATTACGCGGTCAGCTCGTTGATCAACGGGAGATTCGTCATCATCGTAGACGGCAATCCGATGGTGCTTACTGGTCCTGGCTCGCTGTCCCTGCTTATGAAATCGCCGGAGGACATCCACTTTAATTACATTTACATCTCCTTTGTCCGGCTGATCCGCGTGCTCAGTCTCGTCTTGTCCGTAGCTCTGCCGGGATTCTGGGTGGCCTTGACCGCGTTTCACCAGGACCAGCTTCCGTACCGGATGATGGCGACGATTTCGGTGACCCGTCTGGGCCTGCCCTTTTCCGCACAGATGGAGCTGTTTCTGCTGCTCCTCCTGTTTGAGATCTTCCGCGAGGCCGGCATCCGGCTGCCCACCACGATCGGCCAGACCTTGACCGTCATCGGCGGTCTTATCATCGGCGATGCCGCCATCCGTGCCGGGCTGGTCTCGCCGTCATCCGTCGTCGTGGGC
>NZ_PCZT01000009.1:1476824-1485520 GCF_002968895.1 Paenibacillus sp. AR247
GTCATCCGTCGTCGTGGGCGCTATTACGACCGTCACTGGCGCGACCTTGGTGAACCAAAGCTTAACCTCGGTCATTAGCGTTATCCGGTTCACCTTGTTCCTGATCGCCTCGTTTCTGGGTATGTATGGCCTCATTCTCGGCCTGATTCTGCTGCTGATCTATGTATCCCGGCTCCGGACGTTCGGAGAGTCCTATCTTGCGCCGGTTTCACCATTCCGGTTCAAGGATTTTATCAACTCGGTCATCCGGCTGCCGTGGGATAAAGTCAAGAGCCGCACCTCCTTCCTGAATCCGCAGGATCCGGATCATCAAGGGGAGTCCCCGACATGAAACGATTGGCGCTATTCCTTGTATGCTGTGCGTTAACGCTTCTCCTGCCGGGCTGTTGGAACTCCAAGGATATTCAGAATATGGCCTATGTGACGGCGATCGGGCTTGATTATGAGGACGGAAAATATAAAAGCTACGTTCAGGTGCTGAACTTCTCCAATATCGCTCAATCCCAAAATGCCCAGGTCGGCAAAGTCGTGCCGATCTGGATTGGCACGGGGGAAGGGATGACCGTGACCGAATCATTGACATCCATCTACTCGACGGCTCAGCGCCGCGTATTTTGGGGCCATATGAAAGTGGTCGTTTGTTCCGAGCGGCTGCTCAAGCATGGCATGGACCAGGTGTTTGACATGCTGAACCGGTACCGGGAAATCCGTTATAACGTGCTGCTGTATGGGACGAAAGATCCGATTCAGGACATTCTGACGGAGAAGTCCATCCTGAACTTTTTCTCCGCTGGAAAGCGTGTTGGAATCTCCGCAGCAGGTTTATACGCAGCGTTCGTTCATCCTGCCCATTTATGAGTTAAAATTTTGGCCCAGTTGAAAGAACCGAGCGGGACGGCAATTCTTCCTTCGTTGACGATTGACTATAAGGACTGGTATGAGGATAAAAAGGACCACCCGATGCTTCGGGTATCCGGCGCTTATTTTTTTGACAACCGAGAGCTTCGCGGATGGCTCTCGGAGGATGATCTGAAGGGAACCCGCTGGATTCAGCGGCAGCTTGAACGGTCACCCGTCAATATTCCTGTCGGTCAGACCCCCGTAGCCACCCTGATCCTGATGAAGCCGCATTTTATCGTAGATCCAAAGCTGGAAAACGACAAGATTCATTTCGACATTCGCATCGGACTTAAATCCTACGTGGATCTGATGATCAAGGATCTGCCGGAGTCGACGCTGGAGAAAATGGCCGCCCAACTAGTAAAGAAGGAAGTCATCGACAGCTACAAAAAAGGCGTCACCCTGAAATCCGACGTGCTGATGCTGGAAGACAAGCTGTACCGGAAATACCCCGACAAATGGCGGGAACTCAGCAAGAAGTCTGATTTTATTCTAACCGATGAGATGCTGAGGAACGTAGATGTCACCATTACGATGGTGAACTCCGGTAAGTACAAGCAAAGGGTTCACTGATCCTTCGGCGCGTGGTATGATGAAGCAAAGAATGCGTTCCTGTCATGCCAACAGCCAGGGATCAAGAAAGGTGATTAAATATGTGGATTTACATCGTCGTGATCGGGATCGCCCTGCTGGCTGCTGTCGGGACGTTCTGGGTCGGTTTTTCTGCGGAAAATAAAAAACGCAATCCGGAGTACGAGCATCGTACGAAGAAGAATCTGTCCAAGCTGACTTCCATGTACGTGGTGACCGTGGTCCTGGCCATCATCATCTGCGTTGCCATTTATTTCAGGTAGCTTTCGGCGTTAATCCATACAAAAAAGAGAAGTTGCCGGCTTATTGGGCTGTCAAAATTTCCGGACCGTTCGCCGTAATCGCGAGGGTGTGCTCGTACTGGGCCGACAGTCCGCCGTCCAGCGTTCTGGCGGTCCAGCCGTCGCTGTCCATCTTGCTCCGGTAAGTGCCGGTATTCAGCATCGGCTCGATCGTAATCACCATGCCTTCCTTCAGCCGTGGACCTACATTCGCCGGCCCGTAGTGAGGAACCTGCGGTGCTTCGTGCATTTCCTCCCCGATGCCGTGGCCGATGAAATCGCGTACGACCGAGAAGCCTTCACCTTCGGCATAAACCTGGATTGCATGCGAAATGTCGCCGATCCGGTTGCCGATAACCGCCTTCTCGATTCCTTTGTACAGGGATTCATGCGTCACGTCCAGCAGGCGCTGCGCCTGCTCGGAAATATTCCCGACCGGATAGGACCATGCAGAGTCGGCCAGCCAGCCTTTCAGGTTGACCACCATATCCACGGTAATGATATCCCCGTCCTTCAGCACCGTTTTGCCCGGAAAGCCGTGGCAGATCACGTCGTTTACCGAAGTGCAGGTCGCATAAGGAAAACCGTTGTATCCTTTCTGCTCGGGTGTAGCCCCATGCTTGCGGATGAATTGTTCTGCGAAACGGTCAATCTCTATAGTGGTGATGCCGGGAGCAATCATCTTGCGGATCTCACGGTGGCAGGCAGCCAAAATTTCGCCCGCTTCTTTCATGTACTTGATCTGGTCTTTCGTCTTCAGAATTATCATCTTTTTATCTACCCTCATTCCTGTCTGTATCTTCTTATTATACCCAATATCGTCAATGTCCGAAATCTACCCGTATCATCTTATGCGTGATAAGGCGAAAAAGGAGCTCCGGTCCTTCGATGGAAAGAACCGGAACTCCTGTGAATGGATTGTTATCGCGAGTGCAATTAAGCCGTTTGCGGCTCTGCAGGAACTTCCTTCGCCTTGCGGCCCTTGATCAGGAAGTAGACAAGGGTCAAAGCAAGGAAGATCACGGCGTCGATACCCAGGATGCCTGCCTGCTTCCACACCAGATCGAAATCTCCGCTGGCGATAATCGCCTTGTATCCGAGCACGCTGTGGGACATCGGAAGCCAAGGATTCAGCGGCTTCAGCCAATCCGGAATCAGCTCCAGCGGGAACGTTCCGGCGCTGGTTGCCAGCTGCAGAATCAGCAGGATGATGATCAGGAAGCGTCCCGGCATATCCAGCCAGGTGACGAACGCCTGCACGATAAACATAAACGTCAAGCTCGTAATAAAGGAGAAGAGGAAGAAGAGTGGTACACTTCGAACCTCCAGCCCCAGTCCGTACAAAATGATCGCTGCCGCGACCACGGACTGGAACAAGCTCATGCCCGCGAAGGACAGCGAGCGGCTGACAAACCGGCTGAAGCCGGAAGCGCCAGGAACCGTCGTTCCTTTGAGCGAAATGACCAGCGTCGAAATGAGCGCTCCGACGAACAGGCCGAGCGACATGAAGTATGGCGTCAGGCCTGTGCCGTAGTTCGGCACCTTGCGGTCATCGATTTCCTTCGTATCAACCGGGGAAGCGAACATTTCCACAAGCGCATCGGTCTTCTTGAGCTCGGAGGTTTTATCCGCCGCGTCCGTCAGCTTCGTCTGCAGCTCTTTCGAACCGTCCTCCAGCTTGCTGATGCCGCTCTTCAGGTCACCTGCGCCGTTGTTCAGCTGCTGCGAACCGTCGGCAAGTGTTCCGAGCCCGCTGGCCAGCTTGTTCACGCCGCCCTGCAGCTGGCTGGATCCTGCCAGAAGCTGCTGGGCGCCGCCCACCAGGCTCTGGCTGCCGCCGGCCGCTTCGGACAGCTTCTGGCCGAACGTTTGCAGGCCGGCCGTAAGCTGCTGCTGGCCGGCATTCAGCTTGGATGCGCCGGCCACGAGCTGCTGCTGGCCTTGTACGAGCTGCCCGCTGCCCGCGCTGAGCTGCTGCGTGCCCGCATGCAGCTGGGCCGCGCCGCCGGCCAGCTTCTTCTGGCCGTCATGCAGCGAGTTCGCCCCGCTGAGCAGCTGCTGCTGACCCTGCGCGAGCTGGGCGCTGCCGTCGGCTACCGCCTGGCTGGCTGCGATCAGCTTCTGAAGCTCAGGGTTTGCCGCGAGCTCAGGGCTCGCTTTGGCCAGCTGCTGCAGGCCGTCGGCCACGCCTTTGGCGCCGTCGGCGACCTTCTGAGCGCTGCCTGCGGAAGATTCAAGGCCGCTCGCCAGATCGGCGCTTCCCTTCTCTGACGCCTTCAGACCGGATTCCAGTCCGGCTGCGCCCTCATCGGCGCTCTTCAGACCGGCATTCAGGTCTTGGGCGCCCTTGAGCGAGGACTGCAGCCCTTGATACAGCTGCTCGCCGCCCTTCTGGGCCGACACGGCCCCTGCGGTCAGCTGACCCTGCGCGCTGCTCAGCTGGCTGAGCCCGCCGGCAAGCTGCTTGGCGCCGCCTTCCAGGTCGCCTACACCTTTGGTCAGGTCGCTGGCCCCTTTGGCCAGCGGACCCATGCCGTTCTTTGCTTCCAATGTGCCTGCCGCCAGCTTGCCGAGGTTTTCCTTCAGCTTGACGGCTCCTTCATCCAGATCATTGGTACCGTTGTGCAGCTTGCCCGCGCCTTCACCGGCTTCAGCCAAACCGTCCGATACCTCTGTAAAATTGTCCAGCAGGCTGTCGGTATACGATTCCGTTACCTTCGCGGATACTTTGGACTTGATATCCTTTACGGCCGTATTGCCGATCTGGGAGGCCACAAAGTTGTAGTCTCCGTTCGGCTCGTATTCGATGCTGGCCGGCTGCGGATTTTCATCCATCAGCGTCGTCGCTTTGCTGGAAAAATCCTCGGGGATCGTAATTTTCATATAATAGCGGTTATCCTTGATTCCCTGCTCAGCTTCTTTTTCACTGACGAATTCCCAGTCAAAGTCCTTGCCTTTCTTCAGTTCGTCCACCAAATCGTCTCCAATGTGGAGCTGCTTGCCTTTGAATTCGGCGCCCTTATCCTTGTTGACCACCGCTACCGGCAGCTGGTCCAGATGACCGTAGGGGTCCCAAAAGGCCGCCAGATATACGCCGCTGTACAAAATCGGAATAAACATGACGGCAATGACCGGAATGAGCACTTTCGGATTCTTTACGGCCGCCGCCAAATCTTTAAAAAACACGGCTATTGATTTCATGTTTCCGGGCTTCCCCCTTTACGTTATTTAGTATGACTCAGACACTCCCGAGTATCATTGACTGATTTCTTCAATTGGTCAGTTTTGCGCATACGGAAATACTTCGGACAAAAGGACCCCACAACGTGGGGCCATTGCTCCGAGACGTACTCGGGTACTTCGCCGTGGCGCCTGATAAAGGCCGCAGCGGTCCCTGCTCTTATAAAGGGATATAACGCATGCCCGGTTATTTCACAGACAGCCCTTCTTCCAGAAACAGCCGGAAGTGCTGTCTGATTTCCGCCTTGGTTAACGTTTCTTGATGCTGTTTGTTCCATTCGGACGTCAAGGCGACATACATTTTCAGCATGAGGAAGGCGACGACGGACGGATCGCATTCACGGATTTCGTGCTGCTCCACCGCGAACCGGACTTCCTTCTCCATATAGCCGAGGATGACACCCTCCACCCGGCTCATCGCCTCTTGGGACTGTGGCGTGCCAAAGTCTCTGACCTCCTGTGAGAGCTTGATCAACAGCTCATGCTCCCCCCGGAACTCCAGAAGGGAATCCAGAACCCGGAACAGGTTGTCGAAAAACGGCTTCCGGTGATCCACTTCCCGCTCAATGATCGTCTTCATTTCGGAGATGACGCCGTGCAGAATTTCGTCAAACAGCTGTTCCTTCGTATCGAAAAACGTATAAATCGTTCCTTTTCCCACATTAGCGATCTTCGCTACCTGCTCCATCGTCGTCGCCTTGTACCCGAACAAGGAAAAGGACTGGGCAGCCGCGCCCAGCACCTGTTTCTTCCGGTCGACCGATCCTATGATGTTCTCCTCCCATCTAAACGCGTATCAGCAAAAACTGACCAATTTTCAATTTCAGTCATAAGGTCAGTTTTTACTTTACCACATTTATTGGAATATGCAAAGATACTTATTGAAATTTTTCAAGATTGTATGAAAATTTCATATTTTGCCCGTTCTGTTTCCATGGAAAGCTGCTGCTCCTGCACATCCGCGTACTTCAACCCGTCAACGTAAATTTGGTATGTGCTCTGCGGAAGCGGGATATCTCCCTGCTCGTTCACCACAGCTCCGCTGCCGTGCAGGATCAGCGAATCCCCTTCGGTATATTCGTCAATCGTCGGTGTGCTCGGCTTGTATTCCACATCCTCCAGCGTGATTCGTGTCTGGTCGGTGTCCTCGAGCTCCTGTTTGCGGATCATAACGGTCTGCTGTTTATGCGCGTTCAGCCAGTCGGTTACGGATTTGAGAGATTCGTTCATTGAAAGCCCTTCTTTCTGCGTAGTAGTCATTGTCTTCATCTCCGGGTGCTGTTGATGCCGATGAAGCGGCCGCAGCCCGTCTATAAAGAGTCTAACCATTCCGCCGAAAGGCAAAACATCCCTGGAAATCACGATCTCCCCGCCAAACAGGATCAAAGAACAGGGGCTTATTGTGATATGGACATTTCCGAGAATAGAAAAAGAGATGCCTCCCACCATAAACAGCGGGAAACATCTCTTAAATGTCCGTTCCTCCTACTCCTCCTGGTCCGGCCCGGCATCTTCCTCAGGTGCCGTCGTTCCAAGCCAGCTGCGGATCATCGACAACAGCTGCGCGCTGTTCACCGGCTTGGTAATGTAGTCGGATGCTCCGGCTTCCAGGCATTCCTCCCGGTCGCCTTTCATCGCCTTGGCGGTCAGAGCAATGATCGGGAGATCTTTGAACTGCGACTTGCTGCGGATCGCCCGCGTCGTTTCGTAGCCGTCCATAACCGGCATCATGATGTCCATCAGCACGATCTCGATATCCGGCGTCTGCTCCAGGATTTGAATGGCCTCGTGACCGTTTTCGGCAGGAACGACCATCATCTGATGACGCTCCAGGATGGTAGTCAAGGCAAAAATGTTGCGGATGTCGTCGTCCACTACCAGTAACCTTTTTATACTGAATCATCTCGTCGGATTGATACAGCTTGCGCACAAGCTCTCCCGCCTGTTCTGTCAGGTCATCCGGCTTGCGGTGCAGGAACAGGCTCGTCTCGTCGATCATCTGGGCCGGCGTCTTGACCTCTTTGATGACCGCGGATTTGGTCAGCTCTTCCAGTTCCTCCTCTTGGTCATGGTTCCATTTGACGCTCCGGTTCAAGACCAATGGCGTGTGCTTGTTCTTTGGATTTTTCTGCATTTCCCGGACGAACTGCAGAACGTTCATATCCTCCAAATCGTTATCCGCGAGCACGCAGTCAAAATGCTCATTCTTCAAGGTCTCGAGCGCTTCCCGGGCGGTCTGCGCCATGACGATCCGCACATCCTCGCTGCCCAGAAGATCCGCCCATTCCTGGCAGCGCTCTTCTTCCGTTGCGGCCAGCAGCAGGCTGCGGCTATGTTCAGCGGCAAACCGGCTCAGCTGATCCAGCGCCTTCTCGAGGTCTTCGTTGGTGACCGGCTTGCAGACATACTCATAGACTCCCTTGCGGAGCAGTTCAACTTCATCCTCTTCGACGGTGATGACGCAGACCGGAATATGCCGGGTTGCCAAGTCGTTCTTCAAGTGCTCAATGACCATCCAGCCGTCCATGTCGCCAAGGCGAAGATCGAGCGTAATCGCCTCAGGCTGGTATTTTCTCGCCAGCTCGAGTGCGCCGGATCCTTTTGTCGTGATGACGGCCTTGATATTCTTCCGGTGCAGAAGCTCCAGCAGGATTTCGTTAAACTTCACGTCGTCTTCAATGATGAGAAAGACGCGATCTCCCGGCTCAATCCGCTCCCGGTCGTCGTTCACGTCATCTGCCTTGCGGCTGAAGGTACGCTTCTGCTCCGGCGGCGTGACATCGATGACTTCCGGCACGTATTTCGGCGTCTCCTCCTGCGGCCCCATTTCCGTGTCGACCGGCAGGTAGAGGTTGAAAATGCTGCCTTTGCCGACGACGCTGTAGAGCGTCAGTTCCCCGCCTAGCAATTGGGCGATCTCACGGGAAATGGCCAATCCGAGCCCTGTGCCGCCATACACCCGGTTCGTGCTGCCGTCCGCCTGCTGGAACGCCTCGAAAATGATCTGCTGCTTGTCCTCCGGAATGCCGATTCCGGTGTCGCTGACCGAGAAGCACAGCACGTTCGGCGCTTGGTTCAGCGATTCGTTATCCTTGCTCCATCCTTCGCTGGCCCGCCGCAGGGCCAAAGTAACCTGGCCCTTCTCCGTGAACTTAAAGGCGTTCGACAGGAGGTTTTTGAGCACCTGCTGCAGCCGCTTCTGATCGGTAACCACCGTATCCGGCACGTCCGGATCCACCTTGATGCTGAACTCAAGCAGGCTGTTATCCACCATCGGGCGGAACGACCGGTCGAGGCTGTCCGTCAGCGCTTTGAGGGACACTTCGCTGAAGTCCGGCGTTACGGTGCCTGATTCAATTTTGGACAGATCCAAAATTTCATTGATCAGGTTCAGCAATTCCAGACCTGAATCCTGGATCGTTTTGGCGAATTTGACCTGATGTTCGCTCAAGTTCTCATCCGGGTTATCCGCAAGCTGTTCTGCAAGAAGGAGGAGGGAATTGAGCGGCGTTCTTAATTCATGCGACATATTGGCCAAAAAACTCCGATTTGTAGCGTGAGGTCAGCGCAAGCTGCTCCGCCTTCTCCTCCAGGAACTGCTTCGCAACCTCGACCTCCTGGTTTTTGCTCTCGACCTCGGCCTTTTGCAGGACGAGCAGCTTCGCCTTGTCCTCCAGCTCCTCA
>NZ_PCZT01000009.1:1485620-1493627 GCF_002968895.1 Paenibacillus sp. AR247
CAGCTCCAGCACGCCAAGCACATGCTCCTCGAATATAATCGGCAGCAGCACGATATTGAGCGGCACGGCTTCGCCGAGACCCGAAGATATCATGACATAATCATGCGGCACATTCGTCAGCAGGATACGCTGCTTCTCCACGAGGCACTGGCCGACCAGCCCTTCGCCGGCATGGAAGCGGTTCGACAGATGCTTCCGGTTCTGGTAGGCGTAGCTGGCAAACAGCGTCAGCACCGGTTCGTCGTTCTCCGGCTCGTTGATATAGAAGACGCCGTGCTGCATCGACACGAGCGGCGCCAGCTCCGACAGGATCATGCGGCTGATGGCATACAGGTCGCGCTGTCCCTGCAGCAATCTCGAAAACTTGGCGAGATTGGTCTTCAGCCAGTCCTGCTCGGTATTGATGCGGGTCGTCTCTTTCAAGTTCCGGATCATTTCGTTCGCATTGTCCTTCAGCGCGGCAACCTCGCCGGCCGCAGCGACATCGATCGTCCGCGACAGATCCCCTTTGGCTACTGCCGTAGCCACATTGGTGATTGCACGGACCTGCGTGGTTAATGTGCTCGCCATATAGTTGACATTGTCGGTCAAATCCCGCCAGGTGCCGGCGGCTCCCGGAACGCTTGCCTGACCGCCCAGCTTTCCTTCTGCGCCGACCTCACGGGCGACGGTAATGACCTGATCGGCGAACGTATCCAGCGTCTCGGTCATATTGTTGATCGTATCGGCCAATTCGGCAATTTCGCCCTTCGCGTCCACGTTCAGCTTCTGCTTCAGATTCCCGTTCGCCACGGCAGTCACGACCTTGGCGATGCCGCGGACCTGATCCGTCAGATTGTTCGCCATAATATTAACGTTGTCGGTCAAATCCTTCCAGATGCCGCCGACCCCGCTCACCTGTGCCTGTCCGCCCAGCTTGCCGTCCGTTCCGACTTCACGGGCGACGCGCGTGACCTCGGAGGCAAACGAGTTCAGCTGGTCCACCATCGTATTGACTGATTTTTTCAGCTCCAGCAGCTCGCCGCTGACGTCGACCGTAATTTTTTTGGACAGATCTCCGTTGGCGACCGCTGTGGTCACACCGGCAATGTTCCGCATCTGGATCGTCAGGTTGCGGGTCATGTTGTTCACCGTATCGGTCAGGTCCTTCCAGGTACCCGACACATCCTTGACGTTCGCCTGGGCGCCGAGCTTGCCCTCGGTTCCGACCTCGCTGGCCACCCGCGTTACTTCCGACGCGAAATTGCTGAGCTGGTCCACCATCGTGTTCATCGTGTTTTTCAGCTCGAGCAGTTCGCCCTTGACGTCGACCGTAATCTTCTTGGACAAGTCGCCCTTCGCTACCGCCGTCGTCACTTCGGCGATGTTCCGCACACTGCGGTTTACGGGTAGATTGCTCATCTTTGAATCCTCGCCTTCGTTAATTTAAGATTTTTGTTCTTATGCGACTATCGCTCTCATTGCACAGTCAGTGTAAACAATAAATGTCGAGAACTTATGCAGATCCGCCTCCTTTTGTATGGATTTACTCATGATCGTGTTAAAACACAGTATAATTTGGGGTAAGTGATGGAGCTCCCCTACTCGAAGAAGACTAAACTGGAAAGATGGGATTCGAATGGAACCGAAGTTGTTGCTTGTGGAGGACGAACCGGGCATGCTTGAGGAGATGCAGACCTATTTGCATCGTGAGGGGTTTCGAGTATTGACCGCTCGTACCGGAAAAGAAGCGCTCATGATTGCCCGGTCTGAAAGGCCAGATCTCATTGTGCTTGATTGGATGCTTCCGGAGAAAAGCGGAATCGACGTGTGCCGTGAAATCAGACAAACCTCGAATTGCGGCATTATTATGGTCACAGCCCGTTCGGATGAAACGGATAAAATCGTCGGTCTGGAAATCGGTGCGGACGATTATTTGACGAAACCGTTCAGCTTGCGCGAGTTGTCTTCGCGTATCCGGGCATTGCTTCGCCGCTTGCGTGGACCTGAAGACAAGCCAATACTGCTTGAAAGAGACAACCTGACCATTTCCGAGACCAAATGTCAGGTGTTCAAGGATGGCCAGGAGATTCAACTGACACCGACCGAATTCAAAATTTTGCTCACATTGGCTGCGCGTCCCGGAATGGTTTTCAGCCGCCTGCAATTGTTAAAAGCCGCCCTCGCGGATGAATATATGGGATACGAGCGAACGATGGATTCCCACATCCGGAATCTTCGCCGCAAGCTGGGAGACGATTCGGCCAATCCCCGTTATATTCAAACGGTATACGGTTTCGGTTACCGATTCGGTGAACAATCATGACACTCACGGTTCGTCAAAAAATATTTGTCTGCATGGGACTGCTCGTTTTTATTATCGGAGGTGTTCATGCCGTTACCAAGCAGGCTTATATGGAGTCTTTGTTCGATCAATATCGCAAGGAAGAAATCAGTACAGCTTATTTGAACGCACTGCCCGGGGAACAAATTGAGCATTTGAAGACTTACGTTTCAGGAAAAATGCGGAAATTCGAGCTTGGGAATTGGTTCTTTTTCATCGCAACCGGGCTGTTCGCCAGTTTATGGATTTCAGGGGTGCTCACGATCCCGCTTCGAAAGCTTGTTGCCGCGATCGAACGCGTTGCGCAGGGAGATCTGGACGTGAACGTTCCTGTAAAATCCAAGGACGAATACGGCAAAGTCATCCGGACATTCAATGACATGACGCTCCGTCTCCGGGAAGCCGAGGACGCCCGCAGGCGATTGGTAGCGGATGTCGCTCATGAGCTGCGGACCCCCCTGTCGATCATGCAGCTCAAACTAGAAAATGCTCAACAGGCCGGTCAATCCGTCCCCCCGGAAATGCTGCTTAGACTCCATGACGAAGTGATCCGCTTAGGACTGCTTGTGGAAGATCTTCATGTCTTGTCGCTGGCTGAGGCGGGCCGATTGGCGCTGGATTGCAAACCGCTCGATCTCTCAGCAAGACTTGAACAAATCGTAGAGGATATGAACGTGGAGGCTGAGGAGAACGGGCTGGAAATGTGCTTCTCTTCAAACACAAGGCCGGTAACGGTGATGGCAGACGCGAGACGAATGACGCAGGTGTTCATCAATTTGTTGACAAATGCAGTTCGCTACACATCGGAAGGCGGAAAGGTTTCGGTTGTCATTGAAGATCAAGTTTGGGATCAGAATGCACTTTATGTATGTGTCTCGGTGATAGACTCCGGTATCGGTATTCCAGCCGATGAATTGGCTCACCTGTTCGATCGTTTTTATCGTGTGGAAAAGGCCCGTTCGCGGCACACAGGCGGAACGGGCCTCGGATTATCGATTGCTCATCATTTAGTCCGGGCCCACGGCGGGTTCATCCGCGTTGTGAGTGAACCCGGTCAAGGTACGACATTTAGCGTTTTTTTGCCTGTGCATACTTGAAAAAATATATCGCTCTTGTCCTATATAAAAATAGTGTCCACATTCGTGTTGTAATTAAAAGTTTGCCTTCAATCAGCAAGGGCTGCCCGTGGAAACGGACAGCCCTTGCATTTTTTAACCGATTTATACCGTTTTCTGCTGTTTTGCCGAAGCGGCCTTTTGTTCCTTGCTGACGGTGACTCTGGCATTTCCCATGCTGGCCACCACGACCGCGGCGATGGCGATCGGAATCAGCGCAAACAGGAATACGCGGGAAATGGAATGAGACATGGCATCCACGATGTTGTTGAGCACTTCCGCCGGAATTTTGGCGCGGTTGGCCGATTGGAAAATTTCCTGCGGACTGCCGACGTTGGCCATGGCCGAATTGGCGCCGCCGCCCATGCCTTTGAAATTTTCGGCAAGCCGGTTCGTGAATAAATTGTTCTGGATGGTGCCGAAAATCGTGATCCCCATCGTCATGCCGAGCGACCGCAAAAAACTGGTTGGTCGAGTTTGCTGTACCGCGGAAGCGAGGCTCCAGGTTATGCTGGGATGCCGTCGGCAGCAGCGAGAACGAGAAGCCCATGCCGAAGCCGACGATGATCATGAAGATCGTCAGATAAATCCGAGCGGTATCGGGGGTCAGCGTGCTGAGCAGATACATGCCGCCCAAATAGAAAATGACCGACATGATCATAAGGTTCCGGTAGCTTGTCTTGGTGGAGAAAATCCCGCCGATGGCGCTCCCGGCCACCGATCCCAGCATCATCGGCGTCAGGATCAATCCAGCGTTCGTAGCCGAACCGCCATACACCGCCTGCACGAAGATCGGGATGTATACCGTCATGATGATAAAGGTTCCGCCGTACAAAAACGCGAGCAGCTGTGATGCCGCAAACAGCCGGCGTTTAAACAGGAAGAACGGCAAGATCGGCTCCTTCGCTTTCAGCTCCACGAAGAAGAAGATAATGAAGAACACCGCAAAGCTGGCAAACAGAGCAATAATCGGTGCGGAGCCCCATGCATACTCCTTGCCGCCAAGCTCCAATGCGAACATCAAGCTGATGACGGCTATAACGAGCGTCGATGCGCCCCACCAGTCGATTTTTTGCTTGTTATGGGATGGGGACTCTTTGTAACTGCGCAAAATGAAAATCAGGGACACGATGCCGATCGGCACGTTGATGTAGAATACCCACTCCCAGCCGGCGTATTCGGTGATATACGCACCGAGCAGCGGTCCCACCACGCTGGCCGATCCGAATACGGCTCCGAGCAGCCCGGTCATTTTACCCCGGTTCTCCGGCGGAAAAATGTCGAAAATAATCGTAAACGCGATCGGCAGGAGCGCCCCTCCCCCGATCCCCTGAATCGCCCGGTACAAGCTCAGCTGTTCAATCGTCTGAGCCAGACCGCAGAGCGCGGACCCCAGCAAAAACACGGTTAAGCCGAAAATGAAAAAACGCTTCCTCCCGTACATGTCCGACAGCTTGCCGAAGATCGGCATGCCGGCCATCGTCGTCACCATATAGGCTGAGGTGACCCAGACGAACTTGTCCAGTCCCCCAAGATCGGATACGATCGTTCCCATGGCCGTGGCGACAATGGTATTGTCAATGGCAGACATAAAAATGGCCAGCAGAAGCCCTGCTACGACCATTTTAATGCTGCTTTTCGTCGTTTCCATTGGTTATCCCCTTTACAATGTATTGTCCCTTCCGATAAAATGAAACCAAGTCATTATCTCGGAATTCAAGTATCTCGATTATCAAGATATCCAGATTCTAAGAGGAGGTCTTGCTTTTGTCAAGTCAAAATGCTGAGGGCAACACATCACCTGAAGAACGGTTGGCTTCGCAAATGAGAAAACTGGGAACCAGGACCGTCCTGTACCAACAGCATGTCGCCAGTTCCCTCGGTTTATCCAACACCGATTTGAAATCCGTAGATATATTGTGGGAAACCGGTCCGATTACGGCCGGAGAGCTCTCCAAAATTACCGGTCTCTCCACCGGCACCGTCACCGCCCTGATCGACCGTCTGGAGAAAGCGGGTTACGTGCGGAGGGAGCAGGACCCGTCCGACAGACGCCGGGTCATGATCGTCCCCGACTATTTTGCCAGGGACGAAGTTCGCGAGACTTTCAAGCCTCTGCACGATTCCGTGGTCCGGCTCGGCTCGTCCTATACGGCGGAGCAGATCGAGCTGCTCATTGACTTTGCAGCCAAGGTCAGCGGCATCATGGAGGAGCAGATTCGCACGCTTGGCGGCGGACGTCCCAAATCGGCTGCAGAATAGCATGGCACGCAAAAAAGCACCCCGCGCTATACGTGAGGTGCTTCTCTTAGATTAAGTATAAAAATTCCGTACTGCTTATTTGAATACTTTAACGCGGTCTTCAAGCGGCTTGAATTCTTTCTCGCCTGGCTGAACTGTCGGTTTGCCGAAAGGCATTTGGGCGATCAGTTTCCAGCTCGCAGGAATGTTCCACTCTGCGGCAACCTTCTGGTCGATCAGCGGGTTGTAGTGCTGCAGGCTGGCGCCAAGGCCTTCGGCTTCAAGCGCGGTCCAGATGACCAATTGGTGCATCGCCGAAGTATGGTGGGACCATACAGGGAAGTTGTCTGCATAAGAAGGGAAGCTTGCTTGCAGTCCTTCAATGACTTCATAATCTTCGAAGAACAGGATCGTGCCGTATCCGGCGCGGAAAGCAGCCATTTTCTCAGCAGTCGGTGCAAAGCTGTCAGCCGGAACAACGGCTTTCAGCACGTTCTCCGTAACATTCCACAGCTTGTCATGCTGCTCGCCAAGCAGAACGACAACGCGTGTGCTTTGCGAGTTGAAAGAAGACGGCGTGTATTTCACCGCGTCGTTGACGATCTCCTGAATTTTCTCGTCGGAGATCACCTGCTCCTTGCTGATTCCATATATGGAACGTCTGTTCTTGAGTGCATCAATAAACTGTTTAGACATTTTTATATCTTCCTAGATTTTTAACTTGATTGTCACCCCGGTCACAAACGTGACGCAAATAACCCGCCAATCGCGGGTGAAGGCGGGTTACGGTCACATAAAGTTCACAAATTTGGAATGAAAACAGACTACTCGACGACGACGACCTCAGGTTCAGGAACGAAGCCGAACGCCTTGTCGACACCCTCCATAATCACATTCATCAAATATTTAATGTGCTCGGCGGTCGCATGGTCCGTGTTGATGATCATGTTCCCGTGGAAAGGTGAAATCATGGCGCCGCCGTATGCTTTCCCTTTCAATTCAAGCCGGTCGACCAAAGCACCGACGGGAACGCCGTAATCGTAATTGTTTTTAAAGACGGATCCGCAGGAAGGATACTCGAAATGGCGCTTGCCGTTCCGGTATTCCTCAATCTGGGTCATCGGGGCGGGCAGATGGATTCCCCGGCTTTGGAGCGCCTTCGCCTCTTCAGCCATATACGAATAGAACGAGGCCAGGGAAGACATCCCCTCTTTGTCCTTCCATCGGTTCAGCAGGCGGTTCGCCTGCTGCGGATCCATTTGCTCCGGTACGGCCAGCATATCCGCGCCCAAAATGAGCCACGGATTCATCTGGAATATGGACTGCTTATAGCCATACTTGCACTGGCTGACATCAATCGATTGGACGGACAGGGAAGGATCTTCTAGATCCACATAATACACCGTTTTGATAATGTCGCTGATCTGCCGGTGGTTGTACTTGGCGTTCATGTAAATGCCGGCCCCGAGGCCGCCCGGCAGCAAGTAGGTAAACTCGTAACCCGGGATGTTATACATCAGGCCTGCGATCGACAGCATGGACATCGGCGTCCCCGAGGAAATAAACCATTTGTCCGGGGTAATGTCCCAGTAAACCAGCCTTTTCAAAGAAATGTACAGCGTATCCTTGCGCGGATTGTCGGGAAACAGAAGATTAGAGCCCATCCCGCAGAAAAAATAGTCCAGCCCGTGGGTTCTGCATCCCTGCAGCAGCGTGATCAGCTCTTCGGCCGTTTCGGGCATGGCGAAGAAATTCGCTTCTCCGCCGATCTGATAGGACGAGTGGTTCGCAAGCGGTTCATTCCGCAAGCACAGATTTTCAAATGTCATCCGGTTATTAATCATCATGGCAAATTCTCACTTTCAACTTTCTTGTCTTTGCACGGTCCCTGGATCGGGAATCCGCGCCTCATAAGAAGCCTAACTAAATATACAGACCTATCTATTCTAATATATCGTCGGTCTTCGCGCCATGTGTCATTTTCATGAAGAAAGTATTGGCGTGAAAAACCCGGTTAATAATGGTTCTAGAATGAAGCCAGAAACCGGAGGTGACTGCATGAAAATATTAAAGGCCCGTTTGTCCCAAGGCTTCATGATGATCCTGCTGTCCGTTGGATTGATGAACCATGTCTTTATTATCCCGTTCCTTCTGCAGAGCTCAGGCCGGGATGCGTGGATTTCGGTCGCCTTGTCCACCCTGCCGCTGTTAGCGGTGACTGGAATGACTTATTTTGTGGCCAAACGAATGGGGGACCGCTCCATTCACGAATGGCTGAGTCAGGAGTATGGCCTGGGTTCTGCTGTTCTTCTGCGCATCGTTATGACC
>NZ_PCZT01000009.1:1493727-1505275 GCF_002968895.1 Paenibacillus sp. AR247
CCACCATTGTTCTGCTGCTTCTATGCCTATATGCGGCGATCAAGGGATTTAAGCCCATTGCCGTTTCCGCCGGCCTTCTCCTGCCGTTCGTCGTTCTTCTGGGATTTTTCATCATGACGGTCAATTTTCAATCCAAGGATTACAGCCAGCTGCTGCCTGTTCTGTCCAAAGGCTGGGCGCCGGTGTTTCACGGTTTGGCCAATTCATGTGCGGGATCCTTTGAAATCATCATGTACCTGTTCATCCAGCCCAAATTGGCGAAGCCTGCAAAGGCCTGGCAGTTATACGTACTTGCCTTGGCCCTGATCGGACTCACCATGGGGCCGCTGATTGGCGCCATCACGATCTTCGATCCATTTGAGGCGTCCAGGCAATTGTATCCGGCGTATGAAGAATGGCGCGTGGCCACGATCGGAAGATATATCGCTCAAACGGACTTTTTCTCCATATATCAATGGCTGTCGGGAGCCTTTATTCGGATTGCTCTCGCCCTGTATTTTATGGTGGATATTTGGAATATTAAACAAAAGATACCGCGAATTGTCGCATACGTTACGGCTGCCGGCCTGGTCCTGCTCATTTGCTTATTCGGGCCAAACGATATCAATTTTTTGAAATTTCTAAAAAATTTGTATTTCCCGTTTTCTGCCGCCTTTTTGGGAGCCTTGGCCCTCGTATTGTTTGTTTTGGCTCTCATATCATCCCGAAAGAAAGGACGAGAACACCATGAAATCTAGCACAGAGCAGCCTCATGCCAGACGGGAAGACATCGATATCCCGTTCCTTCAAAAGTATTACGAGCAATGCGGCGACGTCGTCCTTCATCCCTTTGTGGTGGGGGAAGGGAATCTGAAGCAGTCCATTCTCCTGATCTATTGTGAAGGAATGACGGATGTGGTGCAAATCAACCAGTTTGTCCTTCCAAGGCTGGAACAGATGTACAAAGAAACGGGATTCGTTAGCAAAGACGTCATCCAAGCTTATCAAACGCTGCCTCTACAGGAAATGAAAACCCAAAATATACTGTACGAGCTCGATACCCAGGTGTTTCAGGGAATGCTGATCTTGTACTTCCAGCATATGAACGCCTTCTACCAGTTGAATGTCAGCAGCACGCCATCCCGGTCCCCGGAGGAGTCTTCCACGGAATCTTCCATCAAGGGGCCCCAGGACGGATTTACCGAGAACTTGAGCATGAACCTCGCGCTTATTCGCAAACGTCTGCGGACCCAGTCGTTATGCGTGGAAAAATTCGTGCTCACCGAGCGGGGCCACACCCAAATCGCCCTGATGTACATCCGGGATATCATTAACCCGGAAATCGTCGATGAAATCAGGAAGAAGATTCAAAGTTATCAAGGGGATGCAATCATTGGCTCTACGCAAATCGAGGACCTCGTTCAGGGGTCGATCAAAAGCATGTTTCCATTGACCGATTATGTCGGCAGGCCGGATTATGTCGCATCCAGCCTTTTGGCCGGCCGCTTCGCGATTATGTTCGACGGATCGCCGATGGGAATCATCGCACCTATCACACTCTTCAACCTGATCAAATCGCCGGAAGACGCCAACATGCCCTTTCACATCGTCTCGGTGCAAAGGTTTTTGCGGATTTCGGGCCTCTTCATCGCTATGTTCCTGCCTGGATTTTACGTGGCGCTGACCACCTTCAACCTCGAGCAGGTTCCGACTCCACTGCTGGCAACCATTATGAATTCCAGAATCGGACTTCCGTTCTCGATTCCGATGGAATGCTTTTTGATACTGTTCCTGTTCCAGGTTTTTCATGAAGCGGGCACTCGCCTCCCAAAACCAGTCGGCCAGACCGTAGTAACAGTCGTCGGAGGACTCATTGTCGGCGATGCGGCGATCCGGGCAGGAATTACGTCGCCGACAATGGTGGTGTCGGTGGCCGTGACGATTATCGCCACCTTTACGCTGGTCAATCAAATTCTATCGGGAACGACGGCGATCATTAGGGTATACGTGCTTCTGCTATCTTCTTTCCTCGGCATGTTCGGATTTTTTATCGCGATGTTCTCCGTCCTGCTTCACCTGGCCACGCTGGAAAGCTACGGGGTTTCCTATCTCGCTCCCGCTTCCCCCTATATCGCCAGGGATTTCTGGGAAGGATTGTTACGAATGCCGGTCAAGCTGATCAAATACCGCCCTCGGGCACTGAGGACGCAGGACAATACCCGCAAGGGGGATTAACGGATGAAAGCCATCATCATTGTTCTGGTCTGCTCCCTGCTGTTGACCGGCTGCTGGGACCTGAAGGCGGTACAGGATATGAATATCGTAACGGCGCTCGGCATCGATTACGAGAAGGATCATTATGTCGTATATGTCAAGCTGACCGATTTCTCCGCCGTTGGTACCAGGGAAGGCAGCGGGGAATCCAAGCCTGCATCCACCTGGATCGGAATCGGAAAAGGTCCCACCGTGTTATTGGCCATCAACGATATTTACAGGTCCGCCCAGCATCATACGCTATGGACGCATGTTAAAGCGATCGTCATCACAAAATCCGCGCTAGGGAAGCTGGAAGATATTTTCGACAGCCTGCTGCGTTCCAGAGAGCTGAGGTATACATCCTGGGTGTACGGAACCGACAAACCGATCACGTCGATATTCATGGCTGATACGACGTTGAATCAGTCTCCCCTGCTGCTGGAAATGTTCGAGCCGAAGGAGAGCTATAAGCAGCGATCCGCGACGATGCCGATTCAGCTGCAAAAATTAGTCAACAGCATCCGGGAGCCCGCAACCAGTGTCCTGCTTCCCGTCCTGTCCGTAACGGACCGGAAATGGGTAGCCAACCAAAAGGATAAAACCCCCTCCATGATGGAGCTCACCGGCGTGTTCGTCATCAACAAAGGAACGAACGAAGGATCGGTCGCGGAGGAGGATATGATGGGCGCCAGACTGATCCGGTACAGCCACATGGTGAGATACCCGCTCAGCCTGCCCGAAAAGAATGGCCGGAACAACACGTTAAATTTGACGTCGCCAAATACGAAAATCTCGTTAAATCCGGATACGTCAGGGAGCATAAACTTAAATATCAACATTACGGTCAATGCCACTGTACTAGAGACGCACACCGGTAAAGGGTATGCCGCGACGGATCATGCGATGGAGCAGAAGGCCCAGGCGATCCTGAAAGAGGACATCCTGAAGGAGTTTAACGATGCAAAGAGCAAACATATCGACTTGTTCGGGTTCGAGGAATGGTTATACCGTCATCACTATGACCTTTGGAAACGAACCGTCTCCCGGGGGCCGGTTCTGTCTAAAATAAACGTTGATGATGTGAAGGTGAAAGTTCTCATTACGCATTCCAACACCTATACTATCGAATGAATGCATCATACCCCTGCGGCCAAAAAAGGCCCAGGGGTGTTCTTCGTTGTCAACACGCAGCGATCCGTCTTCATCCCCCCGCACTTTACACGCGGCTCCGATCAGGATAAGGTTATATATTGAAGCAGCATATACGGCCTGCAAACTATACGATAAGAAGGTACGCACATGAACTTACCAACAACCAATCACTCCCGGGTGCTGATCATGACGGCCGTCGAGGCCGAGCGGGAGGCGGTCCTTCGCGGACTCGGCAGCCCGGATTTTATCGACGTCGAGCTGGCCGGCGTCGGGCCTGCTTCCGCGGCGGCGCGAACGGCCCGCGTTCTGGCCGGCAAAGAATACGGCCTGGTCATCAGCGCCGGTATCGGCGGCGGGTTTACGGATCGGGCCGGTATCGGCTCGATCGTCATTGCCGATCAGCTGATCGCGGCTGATCTTGGCGCGGAGACGCCGGACGGCTTTCTCAGCGTGGACGAGCTTGGGTTCGGCTCTTCCCGCCTCGAGCCGGATCTTCCACTCGTCCGCCGCCTTGAGGAAGCCATGGCTTCCGCCGGACTGGCGGTTCGCAGCGGTGCCGTCTTGACGGTCTCGACCGGGACCGGCTCAGCCCAAACCGCCGCCGCGTTAAGGCAGCGGTACGAGGATGCCGCCGCGGAAGCGATGGAAGGCTTCGGCGTGGCCGAGGCCGCCCGGCTGTTCGGACTCCCCTGCCTGGAAATCCGTACGATCTCGAATGCCATCGGTCCCCGGGACCGCTCCGCCTGGCGGATGAAAGAAGCTTTCGAAGCACTTGAAGCAGCAAGCTCAATCTTAGTGGAGGTATTGAAACGATGAAAATTGCATTTTCCCCTTGCCCTAACGACACTTTTGTTTTCCATGCCGCGGCGCACGGCCTCATTCCAGGCGCGCCGGAGCTGGAAGTGACCTATGCGGATATTGATATTACGAATAACCTGGCATCGAACCCGGGCAGCGACCTGGACGTGCTTAAAATCTCTTATGCCGCCCTGCCATGGGTTCTGGACGAGTACGCCCTCATTCCTTGCGGCGGCGCTTTAGGCCGCGGCTGCGGCCCGCTGGTACTGACCAAAGGCGGCCAGGCCGACCCATCGGAACTCAGCGGACGCCGGGTTGCTGTTCCGAGCGAAAAATCGACGGCCTATCTGCTCTTCCGCCTGTGGGCCGCCCAGAACGTACCGGGCGGGATTGGCGAAATCGTGGTGATGCCGTTCGACCAAATCATGCCTGCCGTCCGCGACGGCTTGATTGACGCAGGACTGGTCATTCATGAGGCCAGATTCACGTATCCGTCCTACAGCTTATCCTTGATGACGGATCTTGGCAGCTGGTGGGAAAGCGATACCGGCCTGCCGATACCGCTCGGCGCGATCATTGCCAAGCGATCCCTCGACCTGGACGCGATCGAAGACTGGATCCGTCAATCCGTCGAATACGCCTGGGCCCATCCCGAAGCTTCCCGGGAATACGTGCTGAGCCATGCCCAGGAGCTGGATCCTGACGTTGCCCAGCAGCATATTGACCTGTATGTCAACGACTTTACGCGCAACCTCGGGGACGACGGATACGCCGCGATCACTTCGCTGCTGACCCGGGCGGCCGGCGAAGGCCTGGTTCCACCGATTGATCCGGAAGCGCTGCGCAAATAAGCGGATGATCGTATTCTAACAGTATTGCCGCTTAACTTCTGAAGGGAATCACCTTGCTTCTTAAGTGAACGAGCCTCCCTACACTCGGCTCACATAAGTATCACATCATACAGCATAAAAACCCGCCTCCTGGAAGGCGGGTTTTATCTATGTCAGGCATATTCGATGATAACGATCTGGCTTCATTTAAGGGACGATCAATAATTCCGTTCCGGCTGTATCCACGGAACTTCCTCCGACCATGATCCGCACCCGGCAGGACTGTGCGTTAAACAGCATGTCCTGATTCCAAAAAGCCAGCTCCTCATGACCAAGTTTGAAGACAACGCTCTGCTGTTCCCCTGACGCCAATTCGATCTTCCGAAATCCCTTGAGTTCGGCGATCCTCCGGCTAATTCCAGATTCCCGCACTTGAATATATAATTGGACCGTTTCAGCGCCGCTGCGTGGCCCGGCATTAACAATCCCGACTGTTACGCTTACGTGTTCTCCAGCTTCCAACTCGCTCACCTTGATCCGATCAGTGGAAAGGGAAACATTCCCGTATTCAAATGTCGTGTAGCTAAGCCCATAACCGAAAGGATATAGAGGAGAAGAAGGCATATCAACGTAATGACGCGGTCTCCCTGGATCCTTCTGATTATAGTATACGGGCAGCTGAGCCGCGGAACGGGGCATCGAAACCGGCAGTTTCCCGCTTGGATTCACCTTCCCGAACAGAATCTCCGCAATAGCCTGTCCCCCTTCCGTTCCAGGATACCACCCGCATAATATCGCATCGCAGTGCGCCTCAATCCCGGTTAGTGCATGAGGGCGGCCTTGAATCATGACGGCAACGATCGGTACGCCCGTGGCGGCGATACGCTCAACCAACTGTTCCTGAACACCACCAAGAGATAGACTGGCCAAATCTACGCCTTCGCCGCAGTCCATTTCGGAGGGACTTCCTTCTCCCACGATGGCTTCACCATTGCTGTCAAAGGCCCCGTTAAACTGACGGGCGCTGCTTCCACCGAGCACCAATACGGCCACATCCGCCTCCTGGGCGGCGGCGATAGCTTCCTTAAAGCCTGCTGTTGATCCGTCACGGATTCCACAGCCAAGCGCAAAGACCAATTCGGTCCCTTCCGGTGCGCACGTTCGAATGCCTTGTAGAACGGTCGTCCCTTTCCCTTCCCGCTGCACGCTCGTGTAATCACCCAATTGGTTGTACAAGCGATCGGCGTTTGGACCGATGACTGCGATTTTCCGCTTCTCCCCTTTCGGAATGTCCAGCGGCAGCAGCTGATTCGTATTTTTAAGCAGGACGATGGACTCCCGTGCCAGCTGAAGATTGGTTTCCCGCGCTGCCGGCGCGCCTACAGCCGAAATGGCCCGGGTCTCATCTGCATATGGGCGGTCAAACAGTCCGAGCCGGAACTTGAGGCGAAGCACCCGGCTTACTGCACGATCGATGGTTTGTTCGGAGGTCAACCCCTGGCTCACCGCCTTTTCCAGAGTGGAAAACGCAGTGTCCCATAAGCTCAGATCAACGCCTGCAGACAATGCGAGGGCGGCAGCGGACTCATGGCTCCCCGTCAGCGCTACAAGCCTGTCCACGGCGACGCCGTCGGCCATGACGATCCCTTCGAATCCCCATTCCTCCCGAAGGATGCCTGTTAACAGGGCATGGTTGGCATGACAGGGAATCCCGTCGATTTCATTATAGGCAGCCATAAAGCCGGCTGCTCCCGCCTTTGCACCAGCATTGGCGCCAGGCAGATGAATCTCTCTCAGCTCCCGTTCGCCGATCGCCGCAGGCCCGGCGTTCCGCCCGCCTTGCGCAGTCCCTTGGGCACAGAGATGCTTGAGCACAACAGCCACTTTGTCTGAACCCGCCAGCATTTCGGGCGTAGTGCCCTGCATTCCCCGTACGGCCGCTTCCGTAAACCGCGCAGCCAGATAAGGATCTTCACTGAAGCATTCTTCGGAACGCCCCCAGCGCGGGTCATGCAATATATCAAGAGCCGATACAAGTCCAATATGGGCTCCCCTGCTCCGGATCTCTGACGCGATGTATGAACTGGCGCGCTGCATCAGATCCGGATTCCAAGTGGCGCCTACGCCAAGGTTGACCGGAAACAGCGTTCCGTCCAACGCCTGGTGCCCATGAGGGCACTCCTCAGTCAGCAGTACGGGTATCCCGAGGCGCGTATTTTCGACGACATAACGCTGAACCTTGTTGGCGGCTTCCGCGCTTTTCTCTGTCGGGATTCCGTTCCCATAATGAACGCCGGACCAAGGATCGCTGCGGAACAATCCATACAGCGCACCCATTCCTCCGCCGCGGGCGACCTCCTCTTTAAAGGCATCGGTCAGCGTGATCTCTTCGCCTGTCCGGACATAAGCGTCCCATCCATACATCCGCTGATTCAGCTGCCCTACTTTTTCCTGCAGCGTCATCCGCTCGATCAAATCTTGGACCCTTTCCTCGATTGAATAACCAGGCTGTCTATATTTCTCCATCCTTAAGTCCCCTTCCGATATCTCCTTCACTACTCTCCCTCAGCCTTTTTACCGGCCATCAACCCGCGGTATTCCTTCGGAGTCATTCCCGTATACGTCTTGAAAACCGACACAAAATATTTATACTCCTTGTACCCCGCCTGGTCTGCAATTTCGAATACTTTATCATGGGTCGTCGCAAGGAGCTTCTTGGCATGGTTAATCCGTTTCTCGTTCATATATTCGGTGAAGCCCTTACCCGTACTCTGCTTAAATATATAACTGAAATGGCTTGGCGTGATTTTCAGCCAGGAGGCAACCTCCGAAGCCTTTAAATCCATCCTGAATTGATCATCCATGTACCTCTTCGCTTTCTCGATAATCCAGTAAGATTTATCAAGTCCGCTTACGTTGACTTGGTGCTGCAGTTCCAGCATCTCGTCCAGCACTAGCTTTTGAAGGGAATGATAAGAATTGTAAATGTTCAAGTCGGCAGCCGCCTTGAACCCGACATCCATATCCGGCATCCCGCTTCGGCGCAGCTGCTGGCGCAGCAGTACCCATAATTCTTCATAAATATGAAGGATATCCTCCAGTAAAAGTCCTGTTTCCCGGAATACGGTAAACATGTCGGCGATAAATGCACCCAGTTCTTCAGCATCTTGTTTAAAAAGCCTGCTGACCAGCTCCCGGACAGCCGTCACCGTGTCATAGTTTGGAATCACCCTCTGCATCTCCATGGCTTCCCGGTATTCAGGAATCAGCAGCTGCTGTCCTTCCAGAACATAATACGGCAGCAGGCTGACCGCTTCCATGCATGCGGACGCAGCAAGCTCAAGCGTATTGAAAGGTGCCGAGACGCCGAGGTAAACGGTACCTATTTCTTCAATGCATGCTGCTATCATTCCGCTTAGCAGTTCATCCCAGACCGGACGCTCCTGGGGGGTTTTCACCACGATCAGCGAAATCATCAGATTTTTGTTCTTCAGGACGGATACCGATTCCAGGCTATGATTGGCGTTAAACAGATGGTTAATCGCCTTACTCCATCGATTTTGGAGCGCTTCCAATTCATCTGACGCCGTTCCGCCAAACCGGGTATGATATTCGGCGATCTGCGAAGCCACAATACGATACTCCGTCCCCAGCAGGCAGGCGGGAACTTTGCCGGATGCAAAACCGCTTCTGACAAGGCCTGCAAACCAATGTCTCGCTTCCTGCAGTCCCATATGCTCCTGTCGGTCGACCCGGCTGACAACTCCCTTCACAACGGCTGTCAGTTCATCGACGTCCACCGGCTTAAGCAAGTAATCCGTCACACCAAGCCGCATTGCTTGGCGCGCGTAATCAAAATCCTCATAGCCGCTGACCAGAATCATGCACACCTCCGGAAAGAGGACCTTCAACCGCTCAGCAAGCTGAAGCCCATCCATGCCGTCCATGCGGATATCTGAGAGAACGAGATCTACGCCGCCGCATTCGGCGATTCGCTGCAGCGCCTCTCTGCCATCTTCCGCTTCTCCGACAACTTCGACGCCATAATCTGCCCAATCGATCGTATGATGAAGTCCTTCGCGGATCACGGCTTCATCATCGACGATGAGCATCCTGATTTTTCTGGACTGTTCCGGGTTAACCGTCATTTTCATCCACCGCCAGGCTAAGCTGTATGTCAGCATCGGGAATCCGCAGCCGCACCCAAGTCCCGTCCGTAGAAGTCTGAACGATTTGCAGCCCGAACCCTTCACCGAAATAGATCGAAAGTCTATCGTGTATGTTCATCATGGCGCCCTCCCTGTTGACGTCCGCCCCCGCATGTTCCAGCGCGGCCTGAACTTCTTCTTTACGCTCCGGCTCCATTCCCGACCCATTGTCAACCACATCGATCCAGATTTCGCCGGTGTTTTTGTAGCATTTCACATGTACGATATACCGCGGCTTATTTTTGTCTAAACCGTGTTTGATAAAGTTCTCCACCAAGGGCTGAATGGTCGCTTTCAGAATCGGCACCTGCTCGATCCCAGCCTCCATGAACAGCGCATACTGAAGCTTGTCACCAAGGCGATTCTGCTGCAAAAACAAATACGACCTCACGAACTCCATTTCTTTGTAGAGAGACGTCTCGTAGTTCCCGTTGTCGATGCTGCTGCGGAAAAACTTCGAGAGCATCTCAATCAACTGGCTCGATTTCGACGCTTTCTCCAGCCTAGCCGTCCAGCGGATCATATCAAGCGTATTATACAAAAAATGGGGGTCCATCTGGTTCTGCATAAGCTTTAGCTCCGATTCCCGCTGACGAAGCTCGAGCTTATATTTATGCTCAATCAATTCCTTAATCGTGACCACCATTTCATTGAATTTACGGTTAAGCTCGGCAATCTCGTCATGGGAATTGACCGGAACCCGAGCGTTATAATCGCCGTAGGTTACGCGGTTCGTCTCCTTTTTCAGCCGGAGAATCGGGCGGATAATCGTATAATGGAACCCGATGAGCGCCGTGAGTCCGAGAAGCTGTATTACGGCGATGATGAAGATCATCAATATTTTGACGCTCCGGAATTCCTGATTGACCTTCACTTCCGGAATCATCGAGATGATCGTCCAGTCCGTATTTTCGATCCGGTTATAAAGCGTCAGATACCGCTTGTCCTCTATTTTCGCCGTAATAAAGCCATTTTGGCTGATCTCAAGCTCATTCATCAGTGCATCGTCCGGCACATATGCCTTCGGCAAATGATGCTTCGATTCCATAATCATCTGCCCCTGATCCCCAACGATGAACACGCTCCCGCTGCCCTCCTCGAAAATCCCTTTTTCCAGAAGCTCCACGATGCTCGCCTCATCCAGACGAATGATCAAGCTGCCCAGAGGTTTAGTAATTTCGCTGTACGAATTAAGCAAACGAAACAAGGACAGCACGCGGACACGTCCGTTCCATCCGCTGTTCAGCTCATACCCTTCCGTCCAGACGATCCCTCCCTTCCGCTGCCTCGCCTGCTCCATCCACCGCGACTCGTCCCCGTAAAACGGTTCTCCCATCCCGATAAAACTTCCGTTCAGTCCCGAAATTTCAATCGAACGGATGTAGCTCTTCGACATCAGCTGGAACGTCAGAAAGTCTTCGATCTTCCGCTTGAGATCCGTCTTTTGATCGCTCGTGAGCGGAGGGCTGCTTCTTAAAAAAGTCCTCATATCCGGGCTGAGAATCAAATAATTGGCAATGTCCTTCACCATAGCGGTCTGTTCTTCAAGCTGATTCGTTACATTGTCCAAATTGCGTTTGGTCGAGTTAATAAAGCGCTCTTCCAGGATCTGATTAAATTTATGCTGAACGACGACGCCAACGCCGAGAGTCGGCAAAAGGACGAACAGCAAAAATATGACAAGCGCCTTCTTTTTCAAGCTGAAATTGCCTAGATGCCTTCTGAAGCTTGTCTTCATGCGATCTTCTCCTTCAGGCTGCCCTGCGCATCACCCTTTGACCGCCCCTGCCGTCATACCGCTTACCAGCTGCTTCTGCAGCAGCAGATAGAAGATAATAATCGGGATCAGGGCAATCGTAAGCGCGGCCATCTGCAGTGTCATACTGGCCGTTTCAATGCCGGCAAAGTTAGAAAGGCCGAGAGGCAACGTCTTTAGGGAACCCGAGGTAATGAGTACAAGGGCGAACAAATATTCATTCCAGTTATAAATGAAATTTAGTATCACGACCGTAGCCAGGGCTGGTCTTGTGATCGGAAGAAGGATCGACCAGAAAATACGATAAATTCCTGCACCGTCCATGACACCCGATTCTTCCAGATCCTTCGGGAATCCCCGCATGAAGCCTTCCAGGATAAACACGGTCAAGGAAAGATGGAACGCCGTATAGGGCAGAATCAATGCTAACCGCGTATCCAGCAAATGTACCTTTTGCATGATCAGGAAGATCGGAATGAGTGTCGCGTGAATAGGCACCAGCATGCCTAACAGAAACAACCCATACACGGTACCCCGCAGCTTAAACGTAAACCGCGACAAAAAATAGG
>NZ_PCZT01000009.1:1505375-1509040 GCF_002968895.1 Paenibacillus sp. AR247
ATCCGGATCCTTTCATCTTGCGGTTAAGCAAAAGGGCGAGCACAAGCCCGAGCGGGATCTGGCCTGCCAGCCCTGTTACCATAATGATGAGATTGTTTTTGACCGACAGCCAAAAAATGTCGTCCTTCAAAATATCCAAGTAGTTATCCAAGCCGACAAAGCTCATGGAGCCGATGCCGTTCCAATCCATTAGCGAGTAGTACAGCGACAGTCCGATCGGAACGATGGCGATTCCCAGGTAGATGAGAAGCGCAGGAAACAAGCCAAGAAAGATGGCTAGCTTCGTCCCTTTTAAGGTGTGCATATGTGGTCCCTCCTTTTCTTCACCCCACTCATGCGATCTGATAAAAGGAAGAAAACCCGGTAGCCCAGGTTTCCTTCACGTTTTTCATTTCAGACACGAACAGGCTCGCAGTGCCATTCTATTTCATGTTATCGAAAGCTTCCTGAACATCCTTGGCTACCTGCTCCGGAGTCCCATGGCCAACAGTTAACGCCTGCAGGCCGTTTTGCATGACGTCAACCACCTGTGTCGGAATCACGCTGTCGAATACCGGAGCGGTTCCCTTACTGGTGAGTTCCATCATTTCTTTCAAATACTTGCTTGCATCTGCGGGAATGTCCACCTTTGCAGGAACAACGACCCCGCTGCTAATCAATTGTTTATACAAATCCTCGTTCACAAAAAACTTCAGAAACTCCTCGGCGGCCTGCTGCTTTTTCTCGTCCAGTCCGCTTTTAATCCCGATGCCGTATTGTACGACTCCGGCGCTCTTGGCAGGATCACCTTTTCCGCCATCCACTTTCGGGAACAGCGCGATTCCGAACTTGTCCCCTTCATCGTTTTGGATACGAATGCGGCCGTCAACGGTCGAAGAGGAAATATGCATTGCCGCTTTTCCCTGGATAAAGTAATCCTGGGCCTGCACCGTATCCATATTGTTAGCGTCGGTATTAAACGCTTTCAGTTTGCTGAGCTCATCAATGACGGAGATCGCCTTGACGAAATCCGGGTCGGTAAATTTGGCTTCCTTGTTCATCACTTTCGTCAAGAAGTCGCTGCCCGTAAACCGGTCACCAATGATGGACAGGTAGGAGGATTGCAGCGGCCACTGCTCTTTATTTCCTAAAGAAATCGGCGTCATTCCCGCGTCTTTCAGCTTTTTCACCGCATCGATGAATTTCTCATAGGTATCCGGGAATTGGTCGTAGCCCACTTTGGCCAACATCTCTTTGTTATAGTAGATAATATCCACGAATGTCTGCTTGGTAGGGATGGCGTATTGCTCGTCGCCGACTTTAAAGCCGGCCAGCGCGCTTTCTGGAAGAATGCTGTTCCACTGGTCCATCATGTCATTAATTGGTGCAAGCAGTTTACCGTCTACAAGCGGGGCCAGATCCGCTCCCGGCCATAACACGTCGATGTCGGCCAAATTGTTGCCTGCAGCGAGGGTACGCAGCTTGGTCTTGTATTGGGCAGAAGGCACGCCGTCCTGCTTAATGATGATATCGGGATGCTGTTTTTGGAACTCTTCGATTCGTTTCTTATACACATCATTGTCCACGTTTGGCGATGTCCAAGGATGCATCATGGTCAGCGTCACTTTCCCGTTCTTGGCATCTGCTCCTCCGTCCGCCTGATTATTGCCGCATGCGGCAGTAATCACCATCATGACGGCAACCAATCCTGTCATCAGCCATTTCAATCGATTCTGTGATTTTTTCATACCTTTCCCCTTCTTTTCATATAAAGTAGTATTCTCGAATACCGGAGCTGTCCTATACCAAAGATTCGCTCAAAATATGCTGCACCAGGTCATCCAGCGGAACGGTAGCCAGCGCAATCGCCGTATCCGTCACGCCGTAATAAATATAGAGAAGTCCGTCTTTTACCACGTTGCCCGTCGGGAAAATGACATTCGGTATTTGATAGCCAAATTTCTCGTAATAAGTTTCCGGCTCCATAATATAATTTTTCGTCCGGGCGATGACTTTCTCCGGTTGTTCCAAATCCAGAAGCATCGCTCCAACGCGGTACACCGTGTCCTCGTCCACCCCATGGTAAAGGACCAGCCAGCCGCGATCCGTACGTACCGGAGGGGTGGAACCGCCGATTTTTTTAGATTCCCAATCCGGATTTTCGGCTTTGGCGAGGAGCACAGGCTCGTCCCAGTGGATGAGGTCCTCCGAGCTTGTGATCCACATCGCGGCTTTCTCTGTACCGTAAGCTTCCCCGACATATTCTTCAGGACGCCGAAGAAGGTAGTATTTCCCGTTTATTTTTTCGGGGAACAGAATATTGTCGCGATCATTGATATCCAGCGGCGTCGTGTCCGATACAAACTCCCAGTCCAAGAGATTGTCCGACTTGAGTATAGAGGAACGGGTTAGCCAGTGTCCCTCTTCTTCGCCCCACCCGTCCGGATAAGAAGGTATGGAACGCTCAGGTACACCCGAACCGGTCGGGTAGTAGCTCATCGCGCATGGGCGCAACGCGTAATTCAAATAGTACGTGCCCTCAATCTTGACAATCCGCGGGTCCTGAACACTTCCGTAAGGAAAACCGAGCATGTCTGGTGTGATAATCGGTTCATCCTTGACATGGGTGAAATGGACGCCGTCCTCACTTTCGAGAAGCCCCAGCACGTTTTTGCACGGAGTCAGTGATTCCGCCGTCCGTTCTATCATGTAGAATTTTGCCGTTATCCATAATTACCGCCGGATTGAATACGGTTACTTTTCTCCAATTATATATGCCCGGAACGACGATCGGATTTTCCGGATGTCTTGTGATCTTCATGGGGAAAGCCTCCTTGTAAGCCCTTTATTTTCTCGTCACGGTTATTATAGCTCCCGGCCAAAACACAAAATATCCCATAAACTTTCGAAAACATCCGAATAATGCAGATCGTTTTACTTATGTCAGTTATAAATCACGAAGAGCAAACAAAAACCGCCCCTTGCTTCGATGTCCGGGTGACATCGCTTTACAAGGGACGGTTTTGCTATTGTTGTATGCACGAGAACAAGTCAGCTGCTCTAATCCGGGAAACTCCGCGTTTTATCTGAAGTCCTTCGGAATTCTGCGCGCCACCCCGGTCAGGATCGCCGCCTGGACCACCGCTTTGCGGATTTCGATCACCACCTGCTCGTTAAAAATACTCGGGATGATGTACAGCTCGTTCAGCTCCCCGCCCGAGACGACCGAAGCGATCGCCCGCGCCGCCGCCAGCTTCATCGGTTCGTTGATGCAGCGGGCCCGGCAGTCAAGCGCTCCGCGGAACAGGCCTGGAAAGACGAGCACGTTGTTGATCTGGTTCGGATAATCGCTGCGCCCGGTCGCGTAGACCCGGGAATGCGGAATCGCCTCTTCCGGCGACACCTCCGGCTCTGGATTCGCCATCGCAAAGACGATCGGATCCGGCCCCATGCTGCGGATATCCTCCCCGTTCAGCAGATTGCCGCGCGATACGCCGATGAATACGTCGGCCCCTTTGATAACCTCTTTAAGCGAGCCTTCGTTGGCTTCTACCTGTGGCTGGTCTGCCAGCCACTGCCACATCGGATGGCTGTATGTACCTCCCCTGACGATTGCGCCTTCCCGGTCAACCGGAACCAGCTTCGTTACGCCGGCGCTGAGGAGCATTTTGCAAATGGATACGCCC
>NZ_PCZT01000009.1:1509140-1516687 GCF_002968895.1 Paenibacillus sp. AR247
GAGACCAGCGATGACGACCACGGCCGTACCATGCTGGTCATCATGGAATATCGGGCATATCCAGCTCCTGGGCCAGCCGCGTCTCGATTTCGAAGCAGCGCGGAGAGCTGATGTCCTCCAGGTTGATGCCGCCGAAAATCGGGCTGATCGCCTTGATCGTCCGGATAATTTCCTCCGTGTCCGTTGTGTCCAGGCAGATCGGAAACGCATCGACGCCGGCAAGCTGCTTGAACAGCATCGCCTTGCCTTCCATCACGGGAGCCGCCGCATGCGGACCGATATCCCCAAGTCCGAGAACGGCTGTACCGTCGGTAATGACCGCTACCGTATTGCGTTTAATCGTGAGCGAATAAGCCTTATCCTGGTCTTCGTGGATCGCAGTGCACACCTTGGCCACGCCTGGCGTATACACACGCGACAAGTCGTCCCGGTTTTTGATCGGCAGCGTCGGCTGAACCTTGATTTTGCCGCCCAAGTGAACGAGAAAGGTCCGGTCGGACACGTTGATCAGCTTGATGCCGTCATGCCGCTTCAGCGATTCAACGACGCGGTCCTCCTGCGTGTCGACCACTTCTACCGTAATATCCCGCACAGAAGAATCCTTCCCGGGGCGGATGACGTCAATGGAGGTGATGTCCCCTCCCGATTTACTGATCGCGGCTGCGACATCTCCAAAAGTTACCTTCCCGTGATCCAGCTCAACCCTAAGAATAATACTCGTATTCGCCATGATGCATCCTCCTGATTCAAGGTTTAAAAATAGTCACCCGTGCTGTTATAGCCATTTGTCATTTGTCCGAAATCTGACGACCCGGCTTTGTAACCGATTGCAATTCTATCATAAGCTGATCCATATTCAGGCCAAAAGCTCGTCCGGTTTTGACTTTTCGGATCGAAACCGCCCGCAACATATCTTAACAATAACCGCGAAACTGCACAAGCGTCAGTCGTATCCATGAGGATCGGGAGTAACTCAGCGTTCCCACCGGCAGCTTCCGCCCGTGTATAGTTTATAAACGCTTGAGCCGTTACACGCCGCGTTTCATATGTACCTGGCTGACCGATATGCCAAAACCGGCTTCCTTCAGCACACCCGTCAGCATCGTTTCGGACCCGGGAATATTGACGGTACGCAGGGTCAGTCCAAGGCTGGACGGCCCAAACACTTCGCTTAGGAGGCCCTTCATTAGCGCCAAAGCGTCTTCGCTTTGCCCGCCCAGAACCTTGCATTGAAACAGCGACGTGGAACTATGCGTCCCCTGATCATCGAAGCCCCTTTTATACAATGCGTAACCGGCAGGCTGGTCTTCCGGATCGAACGCGATCAGCGATTCTCCGTTCACGACGCTCTCCCATTGCGTCTGCCAAGGCTGGTTACTGACCGGCACGTGCAGCCTTTGGATATCCTGCGGAATGCCCCTGCGGAATTCGTACTTCCCGGAACCGCCGCTCGTCAGCGCTTCATCTTTCAGGCTTTTGCATTCATAGAAGAAAAGATCGTCAATGACCTCATATCCCATCCGCTCGTACAGCGATATCGCCGGATTGTTATCGCTCAGCGCTTCGAGCAGGGCGACATCCGCACCCTCCGCTTTGTACAGCTCAAGGCTGGCCTTGATCAGCAGCTTGCCGATGCCTTTGCCCCGATACGCCGGGATGATCCCCGTTCCCCCGTTCCATGCTGTCTTCACGCCGCCGTTATTCCGCAGACCGTTCATGACAAAACCGACGGGAATACCGCCCACACAGCCGACGATCGACTGGGCAAGCGACAATCCTTGATCTGCACTTCTCTTGAGGAGCATGTCCATGCTCATCGTGATGGGGAGAAAGTCCTTCTTTACACCCGACGGGGTCCATCTCAAGAAGGATGGAGCCAAACTGCTCGCATCGCTGATCACGAATGCCGTCGGAACCAAGAAATGACCGGGCTCATAAAAACATTTGTGTTAAGAGCCTTTGAGATATACACGTGTTGGAACTCATACATGACTGTTACTTTTAGTGGTTCGGCAGGCACTGCCGCATAGCCGGGCACGGAAATTATCCGTGCCCGGTTTTTTTCGATTCATTTTCAGTGGAGCCGTCTCTCTCACGTCCCTCGCTTAACTGTACATATTGTATAAACAGTTCGCAATTTGATATGATAATTAAGGATTACCATCAATGAATGTAGAGAAGGAGAGATCACCATGGCTACGATTCGTTTAGGCAAAAGCGATCTGCACATTAATCCGATTGGGCTTGGAGCCAACGCTGTCGGCGGGCATAATCTGTATCCGAATCTGAATGAAGAGACAGGCAGGGACGTGGTCCGGACTGCCCTCGACCTCGGGGTGAATTTCCTGGATACCGCGTTCATCTACGGTCCCGGCCGCTCCGAAGAGCTGATCGGCGAGGTGCTGAAGGAGAAAGGCAGAGCGAAAGCCGTCCTCGCGACCAAAGGCGCGCACAAGTTTGTGGATGGCAAAGTCGTGATGGACAATTCGCCCGCCTTTTTGCAGCAGTCGGTCGAAGACAGTCTAAGACGCCTGCAGACGGATTACATCGACCTGTTCTACATCCATTTTCCCGACGAGCAGACGCCGAAGGCTGAAGCCGTCGGAGCGCTGCAGAGGCTGAAGGAACAGGGCAAAATCCGGGCCATCGGCGTATCGAATTTCAGCATCGACCAGCTGAAAGAGGCAAACGTGAACGGCTATGTGGATGTGCTCCAATCGGAATACAACCTTTTTGCCCGGGACGCGGAAAAGGAGCTGCTTCCATACTGCGAAGCGAACGGCATCTCATTTGTCCCTTATTTCCCGCTGGCTTCCGGCCTGCTTGGCGGCAAATATACGAAGGACACCACGTTCAGCGATTTCCGCGCGAACAATCCGCGCTTTCAAGGCGAAGCTTTCGCCCGGAACCTGGACAAGGTGGATCGACTGCGGCCGATCGCTTCGCAAAAGAACGTCGAAGTGGCCCATGTGGTGCTGGCCTGGTACCTGAAACAGCCGGCCATTGACGCATTGATTCCGGGAGCGAAAAAACCGGAGCAGGTGAAGGAAAACCTGAAGACGCTGGACGTTCAATTAACGGATGCTGAAGTCGAAGAGATCAGCGGTATCTTTAAATAATCCGCGGGGACCGTCGGCGGATGAGTCGGTACTGCGAGAAAGACGCGGCTTATCTGGCTTCGGATGTTTATATTTTTTGATCTCTTCAACAAAAGGAGCTGCTTTCAGGGCGATCCGCCCTAAAAGCAGCTCCTTTGCTGTCACCCACCGATTACACAACGAGCCCGTATTCCCGCCGCCGTTCAGCCAATGACCCCTCGATGATCCGGTCCAGCAGGGCGGAGAAGGACAGCCCAGCGGCCTGCGCGCTCTTGGGCAGCAGACTGGTCCGGGTCATACCAGGCAGCGTGTTGACCTCCATCACGTAAGGAATGCCCTGGTGGAGCATGACATCCACCCTCGCGTATACGCTGCATTTGAGCACGCGGCAGCTGAGCTCGGCGGCCCGGCGGACCCGTTCGGCGGTATCCGGATCCAGGCTCGCGACGACTTCTTCGCACTCCCCTTCTTCGTATTTGGAAGTGTAATCGAAAAACTCCCCGTTCGGCTTGATCGCCAGAACCGGAAGGTACTCGCCGTTCAGCAGGCTGCACGTGATTTCCTCGCCCTTGATATACTGCTCGAGGATCACTTCATCGTCCCAGTGGAAAGCGCGCTCCACCGCTTCCCGCAAGCTCTGCTCATCCCGCGCCAGCGTAACGCCGACGCTGGAACCGCCGCTGTTCGGCTTGACGACAAGCGGATAGAGCGGTTCCGAGGCGAGCACGTTCTCCAGCTCATCCGGACTCGTCAGCAGCGTCCAGTCGGGTGTCTCTACACCCTCGTAACGGAGCAGCTTCTTTGCCATATTTTTGTCCATGCACAGGCTGCTCGCCAAAACGCCACTGCCGGTGTATGGAACACCGAGCGTCTCGAGCGTACCCTGGATCGTTCCGTCTTCCCCATATTTGCCGTGCAGGGCGATCACGGCCATGTCTATACCGGCCAGCTGCTGCGGCAAATCCCGTTTCCTCGTAATTTCGATCGGCCGGACTTCGTATTTGGCGGGATCCAAATGCGAAATGATCTCCCTGCCCGTCATCAGCGACACCTCCCGTTCGGAGGAATCTCCGCCCATAATTACGCCTACTCTTAACATCCGTTCTCCTCCATTCGTCTTTGGACCGCCTTTCCGATCACCTGAATGCCGTGCACAAGGTCTTCATCGCTCACCCGTGAAAAACCGATCCGCAGCGTTCCCTCGCCCTGATCGTCCGTATAGAACACATCTCCTGCGGTAAACACCACGCCTTGTTCGTAACAATCCCGCAGAATATCCCTTGAGCGGATGCCGTCCTGCAGCTCCAGGAACAGATGGAGCCCGCCGGTTCCGGTTAACCTTTTGTGCGGTATATACTTGCGGCAGCACTCTACCGCCAGCTCGTGCTTATGCTTATATTCAGATTTCGCCCGCTTTAAATACTTTTCAAAATTGCCGTTATGAAAATATTGATACAGCACCGCCTGATCCAGCGTGGAGGTGTGAATGTTTCTCGCCCGCTTGACGCTGACCAGCGCATCGATCAGCTCCCTGTCCGCCGCGATCCAGCCGATGCGGATGCCCGGGAACAATATTTTGGAAAAGCTCCCGAGGTAAATGACGCTGTTTCCATCCCCGCCGAAGGCCGCCAGAGGAGCCATGTGCGAGCCCGAATATCGCAGCTCCTCATTGAAACCGTCCTCGATCAATGGAATCTGGTGCTTTGCCAGCAGGCGCAGCACTTCGACCCGCTTCTCGGCCGACATTACGATCCCGGTTGGATTGTGATACGACGGGGTGAGGAACGCCAGACCGAAGGAGTTTTCGGTCAGCGCCCGCTCCATCTCGCCGATATCGATCCCGTCCTGCTCCATGCCGATCCCGGTGATGTCATATCCTTGAAGCTTCGAAATTTTGATGGCTGTATGATGAGTCGGGTTTTCGCACAAGATGTGCTTTTCTTTCACGTTCAGCGAGGACAGGATGATATCATAAGCTTCCGTGAACCCGTTGGTGATCAGAATATCTTTACCGTCCATGTCGACGCCTTTCGTTTCCATATAACCCGAATACCCCTTAAACCCTTCGTTCCAAAGGTCCGTAAGCTCGGCAGGCGAAAATTCACTCATCCTTCTCATGATTACATTCATTTTCATTCATTCCCCACTTTCAGCAGATCTAACGGAAGTTCATCAAAGCTTTAGTTCAATCTATATACATAATGATAAAATGTGAAATGAACGCAATCATTTTGTAACTTTCCCTCCGGTGGCCTATGATAAAGTATGACATGGTAAACTTATGTTTCACCGATCAACAATGTCTGGAGGCAGCTAAAGAATGCGCACATACATCTCAGGAAGTTCATACATAACCGTTAACAACAGCGCCGCTCACCTGCCTGGAAAGCCGGGTAAGCCGCTATGATTCACCTCTCGCCGAATGAAAAAAGATATATGCCGGGACTGGACGGACTCCGGACCCTGGCTGTTTTCGCTGTCATTTTATACCACCTGAACGTCGGCTGGGCGCCGGGGGGACTGCTTGGCGTCAGCATATTTTTCGTCCTGTCCGGATATTTGATCACCGATCTTCTTACCGCCGAGTGGCGAAGGAGCGGAACACTGGACCTGAAGCAGTTTTGGATCAGACGGTGCCGGAGGCTGCTTCCCGCCATGATCGTCATGCTCGCTGCCGTGACCGCCTGGGTGACATTGGCGCGGCCGTCTACGATGCCGGTTTTAAAGGGCGACGCGATCTCGTCCCTCTTTTATGTCAACAATTGGTATCTGATCTACCACCAGGTTTCGTACTTTGAAAAATTCGGGCCCGTCTCGCCGCTCGGACATCGTGTGGTCGTTATCGGTTGAGGAGCAGTTTTACGTGCTGTGGCCGCTGCTTATGCTGATCGGTCTGAAGCTCGCCCCGCGGCGGGGAAAAATGTTTCTGTTCATGCTCTCAGCCGCGGCGGTGTCCGCCCTGGCGATGCTGGTCATCTACGATCCGGGGACGGATCCCAGCCGGGTTTATTATGGGACGGATACACGGGCGTTTTCGCTCCTGATCGGTGCCGCGCTCAGCATTATTTGGCCCAGCCGCAAGCTGTCTCCCCGGATCGACCGGTTCTCCAGGCGCTTGCTGGACAGCATAGGCATACTCAGCTTAGCAGCGATTCTGGTCATGATCTGGACCACCAACGAATACGACGCATTCCTGTATCCCGGCGGCTTGGTTCTCCTGTCGCTGGCCGCAGCCGCCGCCGTGGCCGTGCTCGCCCACCCGGCAAGCCGGATCGGCCGATGGATTGGCTGCAAGCCGCTGCGATGGCTCGGCGTTCGCTCCTACGGCATATACATATGGCATTATCCAGTAATCATTTTATCCACAACAAACGGAGCCGGAGACGTGAGCGTCCTGAAAGCCGTATTTCAGGTGGCTGCCAGCATTACGCTGGCTGCGCTGTCGTATACATTGATCGAAGAACCGATCCGCAAAGGGTTATTGGGAAAAGGGTGGAAGAAGCTGCGCTCCGGCAAACTGGGCGTAGATCAGATTCCGCTGAAGGGCTGGATTACCGGGGCTACCTTACTGCTGCTGGTCATTATCTCCTGCACAGGCATCGCCCGGACACCGGCGGTGGCATCCACCGTCCAGGCGCTCGGCCCGGCCGCTTCCGGAGCTGACGGCTCCAGCCCGGTGTCACAGGAGGTTTCCGCTGCCGGGTACGGCACAGGAAATGCGGATGCCGATGCTTCCGGCCAGCAAACCGCAAAAGGCGGCGATCATCACGACGCCGGCCCGGCGAAGACCTCCGCCGGCAGTCCAGCCGAGGCGCAAACGCCTCCTGCAGCCCAGGGCCAGCAGGCTGCGGATGATGCAGCTTCGGGCACTACAGGCCAGGCCGAAGACCCGCCTTCCGCCGGCGGCAAAGCAACATCGTCCGCGGATCCCGTAGGCGTGGCCGGCACGCCTCCCGCCAAAGCCGACGAGCCTGGAGGGAGTTCGGGCAAGGCGTCCGGGCAAGGGGCCGGCGCAGCGGGAACGAATGCCCCTCCACCGGTCAAGCGGAATCTGGCGGTGAGCGCCATCGGCGATTCCATCCTGCTGGACGCCGCTCCATATTTGCAGCAGTACCTTCCCGGCATCATCGTCGATGCCGAGATCGGCCGGCAAATGTCGGAAGCGCCTGACATCGTGGAGCGGCTCCGGGCGGAAGGCAAGCTCGGCGACTACGTGGTGATCGAGCTCGGAACCAACGGCGCCTTCAACTCCAAGCAGCTTTCCAGGCTTCTCGACTCGCTGAAGGACGTCCGGCAGGTCGTGCTCGTGAACACCCGGGTGCCGAGAAACTGGGAAAGCACGGTCAATACGGCGCTCCGGAAGGCAGCCGATGCCCATGACAATGCGACGCTGCTCGATTGGTACGAAGCGAGCAGCGGAAAGTCCTTCTTTACACCCGACGGGGTCCA
>NZ_PCZT01000009.1:1516787-1526478 GCF_002968895.1 Paenibacillus sp. AR247
GTGGCCGCTTGTGCAACCGTGCTCAAATGCTGCTGCCAATCCACATGCCAGGAAGGTACCGAAGCGATGCCACTTTGGAGCGAAAGTCCTTTGGAGCGGACGGTNTAAATGTACCCTTCCTCCTCGAGCTCGGTGTACACCGCCACCAGCGTGTTGCGGCTGATATTCAGCATCGTGCTGAGCTCCCGCGTCGACGGCAGCTTCTGGTCCACCCTTCCCTTGCCCTTGGTGATCCACTGCTTCAAGTATTCTTTGACCTGCACCGTAAGCGGCCGGCCTTCTGTAATTTTAAAATCCGTAAACATGACGTTATTCCCCCCGTACCTATCTTCACACAAACCGCTGCTTGATAAAAGATCCACCGGACGGCGTTTTCCGGCCCGGCGTGGTTTAGTTTGTCCATAGACCATGATACCGGCTCTCGCCGAACCGCTTCGGCTGTCCTCCTTCTCAGGATGCCCGAAAGCCGGAGGCCGACTCACCCGCCTTCATTCATTTGTGATCTGGGCGCTTTCCTGAGTTTGTCCAAGCAAACAGAAAGACCGCCGGGCAGCCTGCCCAAGCGGTCTGTTCATACATTCAGCGGTTTGGCGCTCGCCTCTCACCAAGGCTGTAACGAGCCGCTATTCCGTAACGGTTTCGATCTTCGGCTCGGTCACGAGGGCCACATTCCCGGATACCGCCCGAGAAATCATGCAGGAGCCTTCCGCTTTATGCGCCAGCCTGTCCGCCGTCTCCACGTCTTTGGCTGTTGCATCACGGGCCAGCACGATATGCGGCTTGTGCGTAATGCTGACATACGTAAAAATGTTGTCCGTCACGTCCACGATGCCTTCGGACTCCAGCGAAAGCTCTTGAACCGGAAGGTGCGAGCGCTCCATCATGGCCGCCAGTGTGATTAAGTAGCAGGTAGCGGCGGCGCCGAGCAGCATTTCGTCGGGGTTCGTCCCGACGCCCGGGCCTCCCATCTCTTTCGGGATGGAAATTTGCGTACGGAGATTGCCTGCTTCGATCTGTCCATCACTGTTTCGTCCGCCGTTCCAGCCGGCCTTTAACACAAATGAATGTTTCACAGTCCAGTCGCCTCCTGTAATTCAGAGCGGGCAGGCTGCGGTTCGTCAGAAGCGATGCCGTTGGCTTTATAGTTAAAGCGCTGGCGGTAGCCGCATTTCTGCACAGCTCCTCTACGACCTCGCGCCGGGAAAACCGTCGACGATCCGGTTTGCCCGCTCGCTTTCAATAATTTCAGAAAATGGGGTCTTGTGGATGTTGCCGAGATTAATGACACCTTCCCCGTCAAGGCAGCAGGGGATCACCGTTCCATCCACCAGGACGCCCGCCTGATTGCGAAGCCCATGGCAGAAGCCCCGGCTGAGATCCTCCTCCTCAGTCAGGTCCGGCCATTTAAATTCATGGTCCATATTGATGTAGATCCGGTCCGCAATTTTGATGCCTTTGCCGGGAACGATTTTTTCCTCGATTTTGTAATCCAGGTTAAACTCCTTCTCAATGTACTCCAGCATTTCCCGATTGCGGCTCCGCTCCAAGTTCGTTGTGTTGTCCGGGTCGAGATTCCACAGCCGCAGCGATACGATCATGCCCGATTGGGACACCGCCTCTTTGACAAAGGAGAGCACTTTGGAGATATAGCCGTTCTTGTCCTGGGAACCGACATGCCCGTCAAAGCTGTGCAGGGAAAAATTCATCTGCCGCAGCGCCGGCTTGTTGAGCAGCTTCCGTCCTGCCTTATGCAGCAGCGTGCCGTTGGACGTGATGTTCACTTTAAAACCCTTCTCATGGGCGATATCCAGCAGCTGATCGATATGCGGATGAAGCAGCGGTTCGCCTTTGACGTGAAAATAAATATATTCCGTGTGGGGTTTGATCTCATCCAGAACATGCGTAAATTGCTCTGTCGTAATATAATTGGTCGCCCGGTGCGTCGGCGGACAAAACGTACAGGCCAGATTGCATTTGCTCGTCAGTTCGACGTAAAACTTTTTGAATTTTTTCATGATGGAAGCTCCAGTCTGATCCTTAAAAGTTACCTTCTCAACCTATTATATTAGAACATCCTTCCGAAGCAAACGTAAACCGTATTTTTGACAAAGGACAGCCTGAATCGCTTGGATCTGACAATCGGGGTTATTTCCGGGCCCGGCCCGCTCATATGCTGATATATGCCGCGGGCTTTTTCGATCTTTAATAAACGGTAAGGAGGGATGAACGGGGTGATTACGATTGGAAGCGGCGGGGAAACGGTGAACCCGTCAGGATGGCCGGATTTGTGGAGACAAATTTACGACAGGAAGATGAGGAGCACGACCGCATATCATTACGAATCGCCGGCCCATCTGGTCTTTGAGCTTAGGCTTCGTGAAGCGATCGTCAGAGCGGCAGCCGACTTAAACCGGAGCGGAGTGCAGTTTGAAACCTTCAAAAATTCCCACTGCAACGAAGCGTACTGGTATTTGAACCGGCGCGGCGGCTTCGAGCTCAAGCCCCATGTTACACCTGCCCAGGGAATCCAGGACATCTTCGTGAACGGCTGGGCGTATGGCTTCGAATGTGCGACGGGGATCGTGATCGTGTTGTACAAGGGTGTGCTCGATTGTATTCGGGAAGACGACTTCAACCGTCTGTTCGCGAATCTGCTCCTGTACGACTGGCATTACGACAGCGACCTGGGATTGATTGAAAAAACGGGTTCCAGGGATTCCTATCCGGGCGACGTCCGGTATTTTAAAAATCCGGATGTCAATCCCCACCGGATCGAGTGGCAGGGTGAAAATACGATCCAAATGGACGACGACCTGTACTACGGTCATGGAGTTGGTATTGTCACTTCAGGCGAAATCATCAGTACACTCAACCGGTACCGGATTCCGGGCAGCAGCCGTTCCGCCTATTTGACCGACCAGATTATCCATCCGGATTTTCTGTATTTGTCGGGATTCGCCGCCGGCGGGCCACCGGCCCCCACCAACTGGCAGCAGCAGCCCTACAGGGAGAACGGCATCACCGCTTCCCGGATCGGCAGCCGGGTCTATCTTCGCTATTAAGTCTGCAGCGCAACGGCTCTTGGATTATACTGTGGCAGAATCAAGTATAGACATGTGCATGATGATTTAAGGTTAGTATGGGTAACCGCCTTCCGTAGAAGGCGGTTTTTTCACTTTCACAATCATTCGCTTTTTAGTATAGACTAATCATTTTTATGCGCATATAATAACAAAAGTGTCATCAAATAACGAACATTAAGGCGGTAACTATGAGTAAATATAAGCAATTATTCCGAGGAACGGCATTTTCCAGTAAATCATCCAAAGAAATTGAGATCCTAAAAGACCATCTCTTTTGTATCCATGATGACGGGAAAATCGAAAAAATCGTGGCTCCTGAGGAAGCCGATTATCAGGTTCTGCTGGACGCTTATCAAGGAAAAGACAACTTTTATTCGTTAGCCGAAGGCCAGTACATTCTGCCTGGATTCATCGATTTGCATGTTCACGCTCCGCAATGGGCCCAATCCGGAACGGCACTGGACATCCCGCTCTATGATTGGCTCAACACCTATACTTTCCCGCTGGAGTCCAAGTTCTCGGATCTCGATTTTGCCTATGAGGTCTACGACGATTTGGTCCGCACCCTGCTCGCCAACGGCACGACGACGGCCCTTTATTTTGCCACCATACATAAAGAATCCAGTTTATTGCTGGCCCGGATTTGTGCTGACAGGGGCCAGCGCGGACTCGTCGGAAAAGTCGTCATGGATGACCCGGAGCAAAATCCGGAAATTTACCGCGACGCGGACACCCAGGCGGCACTTGCAGACACAGAAGAGTTTATTCTCGCCGTCAAAGCATTGTCCAAAACAGTAAAACAAGGCGTATTTCCCGTCGTGACGCCAAGGTTCATTCCAAGCTGCACGGAAGAGGCGCTGCAAGGCCTGGGAGAGCTGGCCGAAAAATACGACGCGTACGTGCAATCGCACTGCAGCGAAAGCGACTGGGCCCATGGTTATGTTCGGGACCGGTTCCGGAAAAACGATGCCTATGCCCTGCATGATTTTGGGCTGCTGCGCGACAAGTCCGTCATGGCCCACTGCAATTTCCTGAGCGACGATGACGCGGACTTATTTGCCGAAACCGGAACGGCTGTCGCCCACTGCCCGATATCTAACGCCTATTTTGCCAACAGCGTTATCCCCGTCGCCCATCTTCACGATAAAGGAGTAGAGATCGGCCTCGGGACCGACATTTCGGGAGGTTTTTCTCCAAGCCTGTTCGATAATATCAGACAAGCCGTCATGTCCTCCAGAATGCTGGAGGATGGCGTGAACCCCGGCCTACCTGCCGAAGACCGCGGTGTGCCGGGATCGCGCATTACGGTCAACGAGGCGTTTTACCTCGCTACAGCCGGGGGAGGCGAAAGCTTAAGCTTGCCGGTCGGCCGGATCCAGGAAAACTATGCCTGGGATGTGCAGATCATCGATACGAAGCTGCCATCCGCCAAACTGCCGATCTTTGATCCAAATGAAGATTTGAACGACGTGTTCCAAAAAATGTTGTACCTGACCCGGCCCGAAAACATCCGCGAAGTTTGGGTACAGGGCGAAAAAGTCCATTCGCGTTAAAAGTAGACGTCCAGTGCAATGATTGGCATACTTTTTCTACGTTAAACAATTCGCTATTCCTAGAAAAAATCCAAAAAATTCGAGGTGTACTCCTGAGTGAACACACAAACAGCGGCACAAACAGCTATTCATTCCGAGATTCAAGAACAAGCTCCACAATTGACTGTTTCACCTGACGATAAAATTCCGGTCTACAAATCGATCATTCTGGGCTTACAGCACGTCGTCGCCATGGACGTCTATGTCGTGCCATTTCTGATCGCGATGTTGATCGGCTTATCCTCTGGCCAGTCCAGCGCTTTGATTCAAGCGACCTTTATTGCGGCCGGTCTGGCTACGATCGTACAAACGATTTTTGCATGAAGCTGCCTGTCGCCCAAGGCCCTTCCTACGTTCCGCTTGGCGCCATCGTCAGCATTTATGCCGCCAGCGGCGGCGGGCAGTTAGGCTGGAACTCCGTTTTAGGCGCGGGCTTGATTGGCGCGGTTTTGGTCATTGTTTTGGGCTTTACCGGCATTTTCAATAAAATCGTAAAATCGTTTATTCCGCCGATCGTTGGCGGCACGATCATTTTCATCGTCGGTCTTTCTTTACTGCCTGTGGCCATCCGGGATAATATCTACGGTGCGACAGATGCGACCATCAACCAAAACGTGCTGCTTGCCCTCATATCGGGCGCTGTACTCATCATTTTTGTCATCCTGGGTTCCTTGTTCCGCGGTAAAGGCTCCATCTTCCGCATCATTTCGGTCATGGTCGCGTTGGTCGTCGGGTGTATTTCGGCGAATTTTATGGGTGTGCTTCATTTCTCTGCGGTGAACAATGCCAAATGGTTCAGTATGCCGCAGCTCCCATTTGCCGATTTCGGCTTTTCGTTCAACATTTCGGCGATCATTACCATGGTCATTATTTATTTCGTCCTGTTGGCCGAAACGACAGGCACATGGTTTGCCGTCAGCAACGTCATCGATAAACCGTTAACCGATAAAAACCTAAACCGGGGTGTCATCGGGGAAGGCATCAGCTGTCTTATCGCTTCTTTGCTCGGTTCGACGCCGGTTACGGGTTATTCCACCAATGCAGGCATCATTTCCATCACGGGCATCGCGAGCCGCCGCGTCTTCCTTGCCGTAGGTGTATGGTTTGTCATCTTCGGCTGCTCGGGTAAACTGGCCGCGTTGATCTCTTCCATCCCCACCGCTGTCATCGGCGGCGTCTTCACCATCGTCTGCGGTATCATCGCCATTAACGGCGTGCAGGTGATGAAAAACGTCAGCATCGCCGAAAAAGAAATGTACATCATCGCAATCCCGATGATCCTGACTTTGGCATTAGTCATGATCCCGCAGGATTTCCTGCACTCGCTGCCTACGTTCGTGCAATATTTGCTGGGGTCGCCGATTTTGGCTGCATCGATTGCGGCGATCGTATTAAATAAGGTGCTGCCCGGCAGAAAATAAAGTAAGTAGATGCGGGCTGCAATACATAATGCAAGGAATCCGTGACAGGGCTGACTGGAAGGCACGCTATTTGCGTACTTCCATGTCAGCCCTGTTCCTTTACCGGATGCTGCTGAACAGGCTGCGCCCTGACCTGCGTACTTATAAGCGGACATACTCGTCAAGGACAGCCGGAGATAGAAAATGTTGACAGCATGTGATGGTGGAGCTATTATTTATTTATCAATAAATAAAGGAGCAACGAAGATGGTCATCCGGCAGGATCGCAAAGAACAAATTTTAGCCAAAGCAGTCGACGTATTTGCCGAACTCGGGTATTACAAAGCAACAACGGCGCGGGTAGCCAAGGAAGCTGGCGTTACGCAGCCGTATGTGTTTCATTTTTTCAGCAACAAGGAAGAACTGTTTATCGCCGTCATCGACCGGGCTATCGGGCGGATCGCCGATGCCTTTTCACGGGTCGAAGCGCCCGCCGATCAGCTGATGGAAACGATGGGGCAAGTATTTGATGACGTTATGAGCAGCTACCGGGCAGAAACGCTGCTCGTCATGCAGGCACATACGATCCCGGAACCGGCGATTCGCGAGCATGTGCGCGGGCTTTTTTCCAATATATTCAGCTCAGTTCTGGAGAAATTTACCGCCGCCGGTTTGCCGGAGCCTGAAGCCGCGGCAAGCCAGTTTATGGGCATGGGGTATCTGATCACGGTGGCTGAAGTGCTGGATTTACCGCAGATGCTTTGCTTCAAGGACTGTTAGAGTGGTGCTTATTTGAGCATGGAGACTAAACGCTAAACGATTCTAGATGGTTCAAATTCCAGCCGGTCTGGAGCAAAACAGAGAATACAAAAAGGCAGTTACAGACTGCCTTTTTTGTAGCCTATATATTTATTTATCAATAAATAAAAAACAGGAGGTTTGAGGATTGATGGAAAACTATATTCGTTTGGCTTTGCGGGGCGCCGGACGCCTCTTTGCAGAGGAGAAGCTGCTCGCTTGGCTCGGTGTTGCGGGGTTTGTCCTTGCCGCGGGCATCGCTGCCTATATCGGCATGTTCGGCCCGGTTGTACCGCCGGAGGGCAATGTCGCCAGTGCCTTTTCGTTCAATGCGGCGATCGGCGTATTTATGCTGTCGATTGCCATGCTGCTGCCGCTGTCCGGCTTAAAGGCAAGGGCGCGGACGGCCATCCGCCGGGTGTTTGTTCCGATCGTCGTCTATGCCTACGCCGTAGAGACGATCCAGCATTTTCGGGGCGTGAACCCGCGGTTCTCGCAATCCGGTTCAATCATCGATACGATCGCTGGAACTGCGTTTGGCCTTGCGTCCTTCATCCTTATTATCGTGACGACCGTTGTTGCCGCTGCCTTTTTCCGCCGCAAGCTCTTGGCCGCACGGCCACTGCTGATCCTCGGCATCCGCTATTCATTTGTGTCGGTGACGCTTAGCTTTGCGGCCGGCTTGTGGATGATCGCCCTGAACGGGCGCCTTACAGGAGCAGGCGGCAATATCATCGTCCTGCACGGCCTTGGTTTTCATGCGCTGCAGGTTCTGCCGCTGCTCGGCTGGTTGTTGGAGCGCTCACGGGCCGAAGCCCGGCGCGCACAGCTGCTTCTGCATACAGGCAGCGCCGCTTGGATCGTATCCGTTGCCGCGGTCGCTATTCAGACCGCTGCGGGCCGCACCATTTTCGAGTGGTCAGCGCTGCCCGTCGTGGCGGCCGCCGGATTGCTTCTTTGCCTGGCGTCCATTGCAGCCGCGGCGGGCACCGAGTTGTTAAAGCCGCGCTTCGCCCCTGCTGTTCCGTCCTTCACTGATCTGGAGGGGTAAATAAACAGTTTTAATGGACCGTGCCTTGGTGTTTCACCGCTTCCATGGCATGGTGTACCGTATGACTGAGGGAGGCGAGGTCTCCTTCCGCCTGAAAATGAAGGTACAGCACCTCCGGCTCCTGCTGCATCCAATGGTTATGCACAGCCGAGATGTTGATCTTGCCTTTGCGGAGCGCATCAATGACCGGATTGACTTCGTCCTCCAGCAGCGCGAATTCACCGGTCACCGCTCCCTTTGCCCCTTGGGGGTCCGTGTGCTCGAAAGTGGCACTCAGGGCAAGATCCATCAGTTCCGGAGACAGGTGACGGCCCATAAGGGATACGTTCAGGTCGCTTCGTTTGAGATGAACATTGCAGACGTTTCCTTCCTGCTGGACGTTTGATTTAAACAGACTCTTCTCGATTTTGCAAACATCGGCTGGCTTTGCTGATACAGCTCCTGCCGGAGCAGCCGCTGCCGCCAGAACCATCATCCAAATCATCGACACTATACGCATCGGGTAACAACCTCCTGACAAATCACTTTTTTGGTTTATTATGGCTTCATGGAACCACTTTCATGTAGTGAATCGACAAAAATATTCATATATAGACCTTTTGCTCATATCGATGTTATAATATGGTAAAATTTGCTCAATTGAAGGAGGTCTATTTTCCTATGTCTTGGCTGAAGAATCTTCCTCTGTCCCAGCGGGTCATGGCCGGATGTTACTTGGTGGCCGCATTGTTCGCACTCCCTGCCCTGATTATTTTCATTCTGATCGGGGAAATCCTGATCGGCGCGGCGTTCGTCATCATCTTTGCCGCACTGACTTACCCTTTAGCCCGCTACATCGAGAAAACGCTTACATCTTCGTTTGACAGCATCGCTACCGCCACCGCCAGCATTGCCAAAGGCGATTTTACGAGCCGTGTCGATGAATCGGGTTCCATGGGCGACGTCAGCCGATCGTTTAACAGCATGGTGGACAAGCTGAAGAAAATTTTGAATGACGCGTCAAGCATCACCCGCCAGGTGATGGATTCGAGCCGTGGTATCGCGGATAAAAATCAGGAGCTTAAAACCGTCATGGCGACAGTCGCCACTTCGGCCAACGAGCTGGCTGTCGGCGCAAACGAAATTTCCTCGGACGTCGCCGGCATGACCGAATCCATCCAGGCCATCGAGCTCAAAGTCGGCAACTATGCGGCCTCTACCAAGGAAATGAAGCAGCAGTCCGAAATTACTTTCAGCCTCGTAGAGAAAGGACGCCAGTCCGTGGAGAAGCAGGCGGAAGGGATGCGACAGAACGTCGAAGCAACGGAGAATGTGGCCAAGACCATTGACACGCTGTCCAAAAATGCCCAAGGCATCACGAAGATCACCAAGACGATTTCCGAACTTGCCGAACAGACCAACCTCTTGTCCTTAAACGCTTCGATCGAGGCGGCGCGGGCAGGCGAGCATGGACTTGGCTTTGCCGTGGTTGCCCAGGAAGTCCGCAAGCTTGCGGAGGAATCAACGGCGTCTACGCAGGAAGTATTCAGCCTCGTTAAAAGCATTGAGCAGAGCATTCACCAGGCGATTGACAACATCAAGATCAACGAGGATGTGGTGCAGCAGCAAAATGAAAGGATCCGCGAGGCCGAGCAGATCTTTGCCCACATCGTCGAAAGCGTACAATACATAACCGAGCAAATCACTTCATTCTCAAATGAAAGTGACCTGATGCTGGACAGTGCCCGTAAAATATCGGCGGCCATCCAGAATATTTCGGCCATCACC
>NZ_PCZT01000009.1:1526578-1534300 GCF_002968895.1 Paenibacillus sp. AR247
CCATTCCGTGGCGCTGTCGTTCGATGACCAGGTATGAGCGATCATCGGCGCAATCGTGCCGGTCTGTTCATCAAACCTCAGCAGCCGGTCAAAAATTTGCCGGATCAAATGCGAATCGAACGCGTACAGCAAATCGGCGGGATCCAGCGTATGCGGAGATTTCAGCACGGGAAAGATCAGCGTATCATCGGGGCCGCCTTCTCCCCTTTTTTGTAGCCGAAGTGGTTATCCAGCCATTCGAGAAATTTCGGCTTGGCGTACGTTCCGTTTCCAAATCCCCCGATCAGGTCGAAGGCGCGTTTGTAATCGCCGTTCTCCACGAGATGCTGGGAATACTCGATCAAATAGGCTTCCTTGTCGGCTTTGAACACGATCCTCGACCGGTTCCCCCGGCCCAGCCCGGGCAGCCACTCGATCAAATGCTCGCTTTCAAGTTTTCTTAAAATCAACTTGGCGTTACGGCTGGTGCAATACAGCGCATCGGCCAGCTCATCAAGCGTTACTTCGATAGGTATCCCCAGCTCCGTGCCGCCGCCAAAGCGCTCATGCAGCAGCAAATACCTTTCATCCAACAGCATACTCAGCCCCCCTTGCTTGACGTCCCAAATAAAAGAGGAAATCCTTTTGCGCAAGTATACACTTTTTATCCCCTTTTGAATAGATCATAATGGCATTAGACAGAGAAAATACAGATTCATCCAATACCGGAACATTTATTCGAGGAGGAGAACACATGCTGGAACATCATTATGTACAAGAAAAGTTGATGGAATACCGCCAAGCTGAGCATCACCGCAAACATGCCGGCGTATCAGAAACTACGGAATCGGCCGATCGTTATAAATCCGTCAAATCCCAAAAAAACACGCGTTGGATGCTCGCCATCACTTCAAGCCTGTTAAGACGAAAAAAAGGGAAGCATCCTTTCGCATAAACATCGGTTAGGGGATCTCATTCACCGTTTCGTTGTGAGACCCGCCGCCAACAAAACAAAAGACAGGATGAACGCATCCTGTCTTTGCCGGTGCCTTATGGACGCATTCCGTTCATTGCCCCGATTCACGGTTATGCATGTCCGTCCGAACCGTAAACGTAATGCAGGCCCCGCCCTCCGGCCGGTTGAAAGCCTGAATGCCTCCCCCATGCTTATCGCAAATGACGCGGGCTGTATATAGGCCAAGCCCGGTTTGTCCCTTGTCGCCTTTGTAAAATTTTCGGAACAGATTCGGAATGTCCGCTTCATTGAACCCGGGCCCCGTATCACAGATTTCGTACCGGATGTCCTTCTCGCGAATGGTGAGGGATACGATAAGGCTCCCCTTCTCCGGAACATATCGGAGGCTGTTCGTGATGACGTTATCCAGAACCTGCCCGACGCGCTGAACGTCCATATAGACGGGATACGGCTCCGGCCGCTCATCGGTCACCGTATATTCCAGCCGGATCTGCTTGCCCGCACACAGATAGCGGATCTCCCGTTCTTTGGCGCCCGCAAACTCCGCGACATCCGTTTCCTTCACATACAGCGGAAAATATTCCATATCCTTCTCGGAAGCCACCTGAATATCCTGAATCAGCCGGTTGACCCGTTGAATGTTGCCCTCCACCACGCGCAGGCGTTCTTCCAGCTTGTCACGCGGAATCACTCCCGCGGTATCCGTCAGCATTTCTACGTTGCCCTGAATAATCGTCATTGGTGTCCGGAGGTCGTGGGCGATGGCATCCATCATATCCCGGCGCTCCTGCTCAAGCTTCCATTCCCGGAGGAGGGAGTCTTTTAGAGCAGCCCGCATCTTTTCAAAAGAATCGGTGAGCAGCCCCAGCTCATTGGCCGCCTTGTAAGTGATCGTAAAATCAAGGTCCTGCCTGCGGATCCGCTCGGATGCATCGATGAGTTCGTGAACGGGACGGCTGATCCGCCTTCCGAACCGGGCTGCAAATATATAAGTAAAAAGCGCAATGTAAATAAAAGGCGCCGCAAGAAAACAAATATTCAGGGCGAACTTCAGAATATCCGCTGACCCTGGGCCGCCGTTGGAAGTCACCTCAAGCTTGTACTCCAGCGCGATGGCGCCGCGCAGTTCTCCAGAGGAAGACGTCACCGGGACGATCTTCGTAATGACGCCGCCGAGCCCGATGCTGGGCTGCCGCGAAAAAGAGGTATTTAAGCGTTGGACCAAATCCCCTTTTTGCTTAAAAACCGGTCCGGTCAGCGTTCCGTATAACGCCTTGCCCCCGGCGTCCATCACTTGATACTTGATCCCTTCTCCGGGAATCTTCTCCTCCAATTTCGGCCGGCTGGCCGGATCCAGCACCGCTTCTCCCAAGCTGCGAGAGTATGCGGCAATCGCCGGAATCTTCTGTTCGTAGTGATTGGCCGGATTGAACCAGCTGCTGCTCGTGAGCCACCAGAAGCCAAGAATATAGGTTACCGCCGTCAGCACCAGACTGAGCAGCATGATCAGGATGAACGTAGAGATCAGCTGCTTTTTAATGGAAAGCCGCTCTATAAAGCCGATTTTTCCCATTTATAGCCGACCCCCCAAACCGTCGTGATGTATGGGGTATCCGGATCCGTACCGGTCAGCTTCGCCCGGATTTTCTTCACATGCTCCGTTACCGTGCTGGCATCGCCCATCGCCTCAAGCCCCCACACTTTGTCATAGATCTGCTCCTTGGAAAAAACCTGGCCGGGATGCAGCGCAAGCAGCTCGATAATGTCGAATTCCTTCGCAGTCAGCGGAATCTCGGTCTGCTTGTAGGCGACGCTCCGTCCCTTCAGATCGATGTGCAGCAGCCCGTACCGCAAGGTGGACCGCTCCGCCTGCTGGCCGGCAGCCCGCCGGCTCCCCCCGGAGATGGGCCGCGACGCGGGCCTTCAGCTCCCGGATGCTGAACGGCTTCGTAATATAGTCATCGCCGCCGATGGACAGCCCCTGAATCCGGTCTGCTTCGGCCTGCCTCGCGCTTACGAACAATATCGGGCAGCCTACTTCCTCACGGATCATTTGGCACAGCTCAAAGCCGTTGACGTGCGGCATCATGACGTCCAGAATAATCAAATCCGGCCGGTCGTGGATCCGTTCCAGCGCCTCACGCCCGTCTGCGGCGGTAATCACTTCGTAACCCTCCATCGTCAGCGCCTGCTCCAGCAGGGCGGCAATTTCGGCTTCGTCATCCACGATCAGTATTTTGTCGCTCATTCCATGTACCTCTTTCTTCTCTCTCTATTTGGTCCAGCCTCTCCGCTGCCATAATCCCATTGTAACGGCAAAACCGAATCCAAGACACACCAGAAGCGGCAAATAAAAAGGATGATGGTATAATCCCGCTGTCAATTTAAAGATCGCACTCATTCCCATCAGAAGAAACCCGAGTGAGTCTGAGACATACAAAGACCCGGCTGCGACCGCAATCCACCCCAAATAACTGAGCACAACGCCCGGCAGCAGCGTGCAGATCAGGCTGGTCAGACTCAGCTGCGCCAGCAGGATCACATAAAAAAGGCCGTAAGACTTCAAGCAGTAGATGAACGCCCCAATCGGGCCGTATTGCTGTTCCGGATTCAAAAACACCACGGTATCCGCGCCGGGCAGAAAAGCATAGCCGAAGGCTTCGCCGACGGCAAACGTTACAGCCGTGAACAGCAGCAGCATTCCCGCCAGGTTCATCCATTTAGCCAGGAACAGCTTGGCGAAGGATACCGGGCGAATCAGCACCATCCGCAGCTGCCCTGATGTGTACTCCCCGTTCATGCTGTCGATGATCAGCATCGGTCCGATAATGAGTACGATGAAGAACGACACCTCTTTCAACAAAAACAAAGTGAAATTTTCCGACACAAGCGGAACGGTCGATACGTTATCGAACGCCCCCAACTTCTGCATGCTTAAAAACAAGCAGTCAAATCCCACGATGAAAACAAAGATCAGCAGACTGACGAGCGTCTTTTTCCGTTTCCACATTCGCTCCCAGTCGCTTAACATCATAGCAAGCATCATTTATCCCCCTTACATCCACCGGTCCGATTTTGAAAATACAAGCAGCGATCCCGCGCCGAAAACCGCAGCATATCCTAAGCCCACAAGCAGCGCGGTCAGAGCTGCGGCTTCCGAACTCACTGCCTGGGCCTGACCCAGCATAACCGCGATTCCGCTGTACTGGATTTCGGTCAACGACAAATACTTGAGCATCGCCGGCAGTCCCAGACCGCCAACCCGGTTGGCCAGCTCATAAATCAGCGGAAATCCGAGTGAGCACAGCAGAAATCCGAGCCCCAAACCGACGGCGCCCGTCGTCGTTCGCGAAAGTACGGCCGCCGCCATGAAGACGCTCCCGATCGCCAGCACGCTCAGAAACGCAAGTCCATAATACAACAAGGTGTAGCCGATCATCCCTTTTAAGGGAACGGTATGGTCATGGTAAAACAGCTGAATGTGTTCATGAGGCTCAAAGAACAGCAGGCCGGCGGCCACCGACAACAGCAGGTATACGGTAAAATACAGCGCCATCACCGCCATATGAGCCAGCCATTTGGCGCGCAGCAGCTGCCCTGCCGTGAACGAACGGAGCATGACCATCCGGATCTGCCCGCTGCGGTATTCCTCCGTGACGGAAAGCGTGAGCAGGATCAGAGACATCACATTGAACACAACGATCAGCTGCTCGATCAAGGCCATTACCGGAAAATTCCCCGCCCAGGTATACTCCGCACTCGCGGGTGAAATTCCCCGATTGTGGCCGGCATAATATTTGGCGGTTGCCGCGACGACGGCAGGCATGGCGATCAGGAACAGCCAGGTGATTTTCCGCTTCCACATCCGTTCCCACTCGCTTAGAAATAAGGATCTGTTCATGAGGTCATCATCTCCACAAAGTGCTCTTCGATCCCCTTCGCCCCGGCCGCCTCCTGCCACTCGCGGCTTGTGCCCTCCCAGACCAGCTTGCCTTCCTTGATGATGACGAAGCGGCTGCAAATCCGCTGCAGCTCGTCCAGCAGGTGACTCGAAACCAGAAACGTAATCCCGCGCTCCTGGTTCAGCCTTTGGATCAGCTGGCGCAGCTCGCGGATGCCCATCGGGTCAAGGCCGTTCGCCGGTTCGTCCAGAATGATCAGCCGCGGATCCCCAAGCAAAGCCTGGGCGATGCCAAGCCGCTGCTTCATACCGAGCGAGTAGGTTTTTACTTTGTCCGAGCCCCGTTCGCTCAGCCCAACAATCGACAGAGCCTCCTCCACACGTGCTTTCCGCTCCGTCCCCGGCACATTCGGATGCAGCCTTGCCAGGTTCAGCAGGTTGTCCCTGCCGGACATATAAGGAAAAAAGATCGGCGATTCCACAATCGCCCCGACCCGGGACAGCGCCTTGACCCGCTCGCGCCCCACATCGGTTCCGTCAATACGGATGCTCCCGCCCCCCGGCTTGATCAGTCCTGTCATCATCCGGATCAGCGTCGTTTTCCCGGCTCCGTTCGGACCGACAAAACCGCATACATCCCCCGCCTGTATGGAAAAGGACACGTGGTCCACCAAGGTACGCGCCCCCGCTTTTTTCGATACGTTCAATACTTCCAGTACGTTAGTCTCGTTCATTTCGTTCATATAATCTCCTCCTGCCAAGAAGTATAGGAGGCAATTCTAAAGAATTTATAACGTCGGCAAAAAACTTGAAAGCAGGGGCGTTTCCTCACTACACGAGTCAGAAGCTGTACAGGTATACGAAAAAAAGGAGGGTGGCAGGATCATTCCTGCACACTGCTCCTTTTTGGGGTTGTGATTCAGTGATTCGCTTATATCGCGGCATGTACTTCTGAACCCGCTTGATATCTTCCTAGGGCTTCAGCACGACCTTGATGCAGCTCTCATCCTTGTTATCGAAAATTTCGTAAGCCCGCGGCGCATCGCTAATATGCAGCCGATGCGTAATGATGTCGGTCGGGTCGATTTTCCCGGTTTGGATCTGCCGGAACAGCTCGGGCATGTAATGAATGACGGGGGCCTGTCCCATTTTCACCTGTACGTTGCGCTCGAACAGATGACCGAATGGAAACATGTTGTATTTCAGGCCGTACACCCCGATCACCTGAATCGTTCCGAACTTGCGGACGACATTGGCGGCTGTATTAAAGGCACCAAGCGATCCTCCCTGCAGCATCAGGGCTGTCTCGACCTTCTCCATAGCAGTCCGTTTGGCATCCAGCCCCACGCAGTCGATGACAACGTCCGCTCCGCCCTTTGTCGCCTCAAGCAGCGTTTGGTCGATGTCATGAGTCTTCTCGAAGTTGTACGTCTCCACGTTGTTTGTTCTTTTGGCATGCTCCAGCCGATAATCCACATGGTCGACCGCGATGACGCGCTTGGCCCCTTTTTGCCAGGCGAATTTCTGCGCCAGCAGACCGACCGGGCCGCAGCCGAGAATAATGACCGTATCGCCGGGCTTCACGCCGGCATTGTCCACGCCCCAATAGGCGGTCGGAAGAATATCGGAGAGGAACAGGATTTTCTCGTCCTCCACCTCCGCATCCACCGGTACCTTGAACGGTACAAAATTGCCGAAGGGGACCCGGAGCAGCTCCGCCTGCCCGCCCATGTAACCGCCGTACGTCTCCGAGTAGCCGAAATAGCCGCCCGTATCCTTGGCGTCATTGGCGTTGTCGCACTGGCTTTCCATCTGGTTTTGGCAAAAAAAGCACTCTCCGCACGCAACATTGAACGGAATGATGACCCTGTCGCCTTTTTTGACGCGGGTAACATCCGGTCCGGTCTCTTCGACGATCCCCATCGGCTCATGACCGATGACATAATCGTCGTACATCCCCGGAATCAGCCCGTGGTAAATGTGAAGATCCGAACCGCAGATCGCGGTGCTCGTCACCCGGACGAGAATGTCATCCCGCTTGACAAGCTTCGCGTCGCCGACCTCCTTCACTTCCACCTTCTTTTTGCCTTGATAGGTTACAGCTTTCATGCCATCATCGTCCCTCCTTGGATTTGACCGTAGTGTCTCCCCGAGCCTGCGTTTTCACGCATGGGCGGCGGGTGAAGTCCCTTATCCTTTACACGCAATCCGGCAAATTCAAACGCGGGACGGGCATGTGATGCTCCATAGAGCCTCGGAAGGCGTAACTTGGCGATTTACGAAAAAAAGCCGCCCGAATGAACCCTTTTTCGGACGGCCAAGCTCTCTACGGAACGTATGTTACTGGATTTCGATCCAAGGCAGCGGATTACGAAACTCCGCCCAGTTCATTTCCATCTCACCGCTGGTCAGCAGGCACTCATCGAGGCGGTGGGTAATGCCTTCCCGGTCCATGCCGATCCCGATCAGCACAATCTCGTTCATCCGATCACCCCAGGTTTCGTCCCATCTGCGCCGGAGATCGGGCTCCTGTGCCAGCCATTCGTGCTGCTCCGCCTCCGGAAGCGAAGCGACCCAATAGCCTGCCGGGCCGAATTGGATCGACGGCCCCGCCTGGCTGATGCTCGCCGCCATGTCGCCGCGGACAGCAAGCCAGACCAATCCCTTGGCGCGGACGATCTCCTCCGGCCAGTCCGACAGCAGCGCGGCAAGACGCTCCGGGTGAAACGGGACCCGCCGGCGGTACACGAAGGAGCCGATGCCGTATTCCTCCGTTTCGGGCGTATGATGTTCGCGCTGCAGCTCCTGAATCCAGCCGGAAGACTGGCTCGCCGCATCAAAATCGAACAGGCCCGTGTTCATGATT
>NZ_PCZT01000009.1:1534400-1548350 GCF_002968895.1 Paenibacillus sp. AR247
GCCATGAACGAGCAGATGAAGTCGATCGAGGCGGTCGTCGATGAGACCGAAGCAATGAGACAGGCCGTGTTCCAGCTGCAGAAGACGATTTCAGATTTTTAAATTCTAATCGGCATACATGAATAAAGCAGGCATACAGCGGGGTTCATCCCGCGGCATGCCTGCTTTTATTATTTTGCAACAGATGATGTCCTACGCCTCATCAACGTTTCATACTTGAGCATGAGCTTCGCTTTTGCAGTCTTTCGTCATGCCTGTTCCAGCCATACGTCCTTAAAGTCAATCCACCCGAGGGGATTCAGGCTGACACCGCGTACCGAGGGATGTAAAAAGGTACTCAGCCTCCGGTGGTGCAGAAAAATGACCGTCGCCTCATCGCGGAGATGCTCCTCGATCTCCTTCAGGAACATCCGCCGCTGGTCCGTGGATGCGGCCGCCACGGCCGCATCGATCCGGCCGGTAATCCACTCCTTCCGTTCATGGTCAAAATAAGCCTGCATGACGCAATCCCGGTGTTCATAAGCTTCAATTTCGCATACCTCGTCTTCGGGAAATACCAGGCCAGAGATGACGAAATCCGATTCCGGCCACTGGTCATAATCCAGGGTCTCAATTTGGATTCCCCAGGCAGCCAGCCGGTTTACGACCCACATGCCGTCTTCCCCATATTTTTGGTGGCATGCAAAGCGGAGGACCTCTCCGTTATAACCCGATTCTTCCAGCGCCCTCCGGACGCGATCGGGACGCGTCGGTTCCACCGCGTGGGAACGGCTCGCGTCTGGGCGGAATCCAAAAGCCGGCAGCGCCCGTTCGCCGCCCAGCTCCGCCACCATATCACCGGGATGCAGGATCATCCGCACGGCCCGCCGGAACGCCTCCGACTGCTGCACACCTTCACGTGACACGTTCCAGGTAAGCAGCGTGCAGCCCTGGCACAGTTTCTCGATCTCCTGCCAGGTATCCTCCGGCGTACTTCGGTCCATACGCATCGTATCCAGGCTGTGGTGAACCTTGGCGATTCCGTCCATTTCCGTGCTGCAGTCTTCCGGCATGATCACGATGTCGACGCCGTCCAGATACGGCCTCCCCTGAAAATAGGCGTCAAACGCCGCCATCTCGATCCGGCCGCTGGTCCAGGTGACCAGACGGAACGGTCCCGTTCCGAGCGGATGGCTCCAATAGCTGTCCTCTTCCATGCCTGCGAAGCCGAAGGGCAGAATCGAAGCCGCCGCCGAGCACATGAACCGGTCAAACATCCGGTTAGGCCGGTTCAGCTTGACCCGCAGAACCCGGGGTCCGATCGTCTCAACACGCTCCACGCCTCGCATCAGCCATCCGTTGGCCGTCCCGTCCTTAAGGCGTTCGAGCGTGAACTGCACATCGCGTGAGGTCAGCTCCTGCCCGTTATGGAAGCGAACCCCCTTGCGCAAATAAAACGTCCATTCCCCCACCAGGTCGCATTTGTTGAGGAGCAGCACGTCGCAGGTTTCGATCTGATCGATGAGCAGATCGGCCACATCGCGGTCATCCTCCTCCCCGGCGCCTTCCTTCCGGTCGAGCAGCGTCTCCCCTGAGGCGAAATCATGCCAGAAGCGGTACGCATCGACTACGGTAACCATGCAGTCCAGCCGGGCGTATTGCGTCAGGTCGATCCCGGGAGGCCTCGTCCTGGTAATGAAACGTTTGCGCAACGGGGATCGGCTCGGAGATGCCTGTCGATTCGATCAGAATGTAGTCAAATCGCCGCTCCTCCGCCAGCTTGCGGACTTCCTGCAGCAGGTCGTCCCGCAGCGTGCAGCAGATGCAGCCGTTGGACATTTCGACCAGCTTTTCGTCCGTACGGGACAAGGAAGTCTCCGATTGAACGAGCCGCGCGTCCACGTTAATTTCGCTCATGTCGTTCACGATGACGGCGACCTTGACGCCTTCGCGGTTGTTCAGCACATGGTTTAAAATCGTCGTTTTGCCAGATCCGAGATAACCGCTCAAGACGGTGACCGGAATGACGGATGATGGGTTCATAAGAGCAAGTCCTCCTGTAATGGGATTATTCATTCAGCGCCTTCACCAGCGCCGTTAAGTTTGCCTGCATAATCTGGAGATAGTCGAGGTTATTGGCTTCGTCTTCGGCGGTCAGCCCCTCGATCGGATTCAGCACGGCCGACTTGCCCCGACCTCTTTGGCGATCGTATCTGCTACACTGGAGGATACCAGCGTCTCGAAGAAAATCGTCTTCACCTGATGAGCCTTGGCGAACTTCACGACCTCCGCCATCGCCTGTGCCGACGGTTCCTGTTCGGGAGAGAGACCGGCAATCGGTACCTGCGTCAGTCCATACGTGTGGGCCAGGTATCCGAAAGCTGCATGCTGCGTAATAAAATCTTTGCGCTTCGTGCCCGACAGCTCTTTCGTGTACTGCTCGTCCAGCTGCTGCAGCTTGGCTATGTAGGCAGCGGCCATTTTTCCCAAACTGTGCCTTGTGCTCCGGCGCCTTTGCGGACAGCGCTGCTTCGATCGTGCGGACTTCTCCGATGGCAAGCTTCGGCGACAGCCAAACATGGGGATCGAAAGCGCCGTGATCGTGCTCGTGTTCATGCTCATGGGCAGGCTCCTCTTCGTGCCCGGTTTCCGTTTCAGTCGCATGCGCGTCTCCATCTGCAGCGTCATGGTCATGGTCATGATCGTGGTCTTCTTCTTCCGTTCCCGGGATCAGCTCCAAGCCCTTGCTCGCTTCTACCGCTGTCATCCCCTTGCTGTCCGAGCCGGAGACCACCTGATCCACCCAGCTCTCCAAGCCGGCTCCGTTATAGACCAGCATGTCCGCCTGCTCGATCGCGGCCATATCCTTCGGCGTCGGTTCCCAGTCGTGGGGCTCGGTGCCTGCAGGAACGAGCAGATGCACGTCCGCCAAATCGCCGGCAACCTGGCGGGTAAATTCATACATCGGGTAGAAGCTCGTTTCGATTTTGAGTTTGTCCTTGCCGGCCACGGTCGCCGCAGCCGGCTCCGCGCTCTCATTCTTCGCTGCCGATCCGCATCCGGCCAGGACCAGGATCATCGAACTTACGATAAGTGCAGATAGAAAGGGTGTTCTTTTATTCATGATACGTTTGTCTCCTCTTCTTGATATGATGTGCTCATTACCTGCCGGGATGCGGACGGAACGGCCCTGACCGCTTCTCCCAAGTGGCGCTGTCTGCGGCGCTGACCGACCTTCTGGACGGCAATGCCCGCAAGTAGGATCAGCAGCAGCGTTAGCGCAATCGTGCCGCCTGGCGGAGTATCCGTGTAATAGGAAGCCGTCAGGCCGCCGAACACGCCGGTCAGGCCGGCACAAACCGCCAGGATGCACGCCTGCAGAAAGCCGCCGGCAAAGCGCAGCGCAAATGCGGAAGGCAGCACGATCAGTGCCGAAACCAGCAGGACGCCGACGATGGGCATCGCCGCAGCCACAATCAGTCCCGACATGACCGCGAATGCGAACGTCAGCAGCTTGACCTGTACGCCGCCCACGGCAGCCGTCTCCTCATCGAATGTCAGCGTATAGAGGTGGCGCCGAAGGACGGCGAAGAAGATCAGTCCACCCGCCGTCACCGCGGCGATGATCATCAGCTGCAGTGGATTCACGGCCACGATGGAGCCGCTTGGCTATGTAGGCAGCGGTCATTTTTTTCAAACTGTGCCTTGTGCTCCGGCGCCTTTGCGGACAGCGCTGCTTCGATCGTGCGGACTTCTCCGATGGCAAGCTTCGGCGACAGCCAGGAATATCGCTTTTCGGCCGGGTTTTGAACTTTCCGGCGTTCAGAAATACGATCAGGCCGGCAATCGCCAGCAGGCCCCCCGCAAGCTGAAACAGCGTGATCGCTTCACCAAGGATCAGGAACGCAAGCAGGCTCGCCCCAACCGGTTCTCCCAGGATGCTCATCGAAATCGTCGATGCGGGCACGTACTGCAGCAGCCAGTTAAACAGCAGATGGCCAAATACCGTCGGGACGACGGCCAGCAGCAGGAATATTCCCCAGTCCCGTCCCGGGTATGCTGTAAAAGACACCCCGGCTGCCGCGTTATATACGGCAAACACGACCGCAGCCGAAAGAAACACGACAAAGCTGTACACAAAGGAAGGCACGCGGGCGACCATTTTTTGCCCGATCAGCATGTGCACGGACACCGCGAGCGTGCCGAGGACGGACAGCAGATCGCCAAGCAGATTGTCACGGGAAACGCCGATATCGCCGAGTCCGATCAGAACGGCTCCGGCAATAGCGACCACCATGCCCGAAATGGCGGCAGCCGACGTTTTTTCCTTATAAAAGAAGAACGCCCCGATGACGATAAAAACCGGCTCCAGCGCTAATATAATCGTTGAGCTGGAGACGCTCGTCAGCTTGAGCGACCCCATCCAGAGCAGGAAGTGAAGCGCGAGGAAAAAGCCGGACGTCCCGAGGAGAAGCCAATTTTTTATGGAAAGCGCGCGTAGTTCCTTCCAATGAGGCTTCAGGAAGGGAAGCATCAAAATCGCGGTGAACAACAGACGGTACATGCCCTGAACCGACGCAGGCGCGGACGACCATTTTACGAAGATGGAAGAGAACGATATCGCCGTAATGCCGATCAGTAATGGAATGAATGTAGGTAGGGGTGCGGATGTTTTTCTCATGGATGTTCCTTTCAACTGACATAGGGTGCGTTACAACATGTTATTGTAGCACGCCTCATCCGCCCCGTCATGCCGAAAGTTTAGTACGGACGTCTGGATACGACCCACCATCCGCATAGCATGGCCGCCGATATACAAAATAACAAAATATGGGCATTGTAATAGAGTGAATTATTATATGGATTTAGTGCGCCAAGGAAAAGCGGCGAGCCAAGCCTCTCCGTCATCTGACGGTAGGTATCCACCCACTGCATGATTTTGCGGTACTGGAAATAAACGGAGAGGAGCAGGGCTAGCAGGGAAAAAAGCGGTAACCAGATCCGGTAAGCCTTCTTTACGATGTGGTCGCTGAGGTCGTCAAAATATTTGACGGCCATAATAAAGGTCGCGATCATCAGCATCAGCGCGGCCGTCCAGGCCGGAAACAAAAACAGCAGTCCGGGATTGCCGTTGCCGGATATCGTCCTTCCATTGTACCGAAAGGTCGTCAGGTCGACGAGATACACGAGGAGTACGCACAGCAGCACAAGCACGGCATACCATTTCACCGATTTTACGGACAAGAGTGCGGTTCACTTCCTTTCTTCAAACGTTGTATTTTGATAAAAAAAGCCGTATTCCACGGAGTATGGCCCCCGTTGTACGGCTGAGCCGTATTCCAGGAGTATGGCCCCCGTTGTACGGCTGATCATTCTAAGCTGCGATTAATGTTCGTACCGTTTCACATAGGTCCCATGATCCGGAATAGCCAGGCTGTCGAATTGTTCCGCCAGCCTCTTCAATCCCGCCGCCAGCTCCTCGCCGGTTACGGGCTCTCCGTGCCCGGTGACGGCTGCATCCGGGTGCAGAGCCTCCAGCCGTTTGACCGACTGCCAGGCCGCAAACCAATCCGGCGTAAAATACCGCGGCGGTCCGCTAATTTCCACCTTCTGGGTCAGCACTTTGTAGAGCTCATCCTGGCGGACGGTCGTAAAGGCATCCCCAGCAATCAAAGTCCGGTCCCTTTCCCGGAACAGGGATACATGCCCGGGCGAATGTCCCGGCGTAGGGATCCACCGGTAATCCGGCATGCCCGGTACGCTTCCGTTATCCGGCAGCGGCTTGACCCATGGTCCCACGTTGACCGGTTCGTTCGGAAACGCAAAGGACAGCTTCGCGAGCATTCCGCCCTCCACGGTCGGGTCGGGCTTCGGATAGCTCTCCTGTCCCGTCAGGTATGGCATCTCCAGCTTATGGGCATACACCGGGACTTCCCAGTGCTTCACCAAATCGATCAGTGCGCCCACGTGGTCAAAATGGGCATGGGTCAATATAATCGCTTCCGGACGGCGGCCGGACCCGAAGCGCTCTTCCACCGTCCGGATGATGTCGTCCGCCGAACCCGGCATTCCTGCATCGATCAATACGAACGATCCAGCCTGCGGGTTACCTGCCAGCACAATATTGACGATTTGCACCGTGTAGCTGTATACGTCCGGGCGTACCTCCACGCCCTCACCGCTGGCCGCCGTGGTGGCGGGAATATAATGATAGTCTGATCCGTAAGACAGCTCTTGATCGGTACCTTTCTCCATAGTCAACCTCTTTTCCTTCATGTTGGTATGTAAAACGGTTGTTTTCCTATGGATATTTTCTCAAATCACCCGCCGGATTATGTCTGAAAATCATCGTCCAGGCCACACCGGTTCCCGTCACAGCCATAATCAGCAGTCCGACCGTCAGGAACAGCCGGGGAATTCCGTACGCCGCGGCGCAAAAAAGTGCCGTAGAGGATACCAAGCGGCCCGGCAGATTTGACGAGCAGCAGCCGCATCGATAAGACCTGCCCAAGGACCTGCTCGGGGACCAGCCTGTAGAAAACATTACTGCTGAAAAACATTCCAGAACGGCATCGCGATTCCCGCGGCCAGCTCGATCACCAAGGCAGCAGGCAGGCTGCGAACGAGCGACAGCCCAACGTAAGTCGCCCCGCCGATCAAGAGAGCGGCGAGCATGGTGCCAAGCATCGGGGAGGTTCCCCTTATTCTGCCGGCTGCCCAGCTGCCCAGCACATACCCGCAGGGAAATGCGGCCGTAAACCAGCCATATTCCGCCGCGCCCCCGCCAAGCACCTCCGAGACGTACGGGATATACATCGCCTGCGTAGCCGCTACGCCAAAGCTGGTAACGGAGACGAACAAAGCGAGCGCCACCAGCAGACGGTTGCCCGAAAATACCTTCCATCCGGCCCGGATCTGACCGAACCAAACCGCTCCCGCGCCTGATCGGCCTTGTCCAGCAGAAGCAGCGTAGGCAGGTGGCCCCTCCCGAATGCAGCAGATGCACAGGAAAGAGCCGGCAAACAGCAAGGACAGGATCAGAAGGAGGGTTCCCGGTTGAAGGACCTGCACGCCAAGACCCGCCAGCGGGAAGGCTAAGGTCCGCATCAGCTGCACGCTTCCCGACATCCATGCATTTTTGCGGGTCAGTTCTTCCGGCCTTACCAGCTTCGGAAGCAGGGCACCGGAAGCAAGGTCGTACATGACAAACGAACTGATCCAAGATGCCGTATACAATATATATGACTGTCTTTCCCCGGCTATCCACATCAGACCCGCGGCAAGATACACCGCAGCCCGGACGGCTTCCGACAGCTTCATGACCGCCGTTCTTTTCCACCGGTCGATCAGTGGACCGGCAACCAGTTGAACGCTCCATTGGGAAGCGAAGCTGATCAGCCACAGCCCTCCCATCGCCGCTGTGGAGCCTGTCACCTCATACAGCAGCCAGGAGAGGGTAAACGTACCGCAGGTGCCGGCGAACACGGACAGCAGCTGGTCCGCATACAGCCATGCGAAATTTTGCGGCCACCGCCTCGGCTGTGCGAAATCACCCTCCGCTTGTTCCGGGCTCTGCCTATTGATCATGGCTGCCGGTCAAAAATTCGTTCAGCTCCCGTTCATGATGTTGCAGCGACTGCGGGTTCCATGCATAGCTGCCGCCCTTCACCCGGATAAGACCGGCTGCGCGCAGAACGGCCAGATGATGATGCACCGTCGTTTTCCCCAGCCCCAAGGCGTCGGTCAGCTCCTTCAGCGTCCGGTCCTTCCCGGCGATCAGCTTCAAGGCGCGGAGCCTTTTGTCATCTCCCAGCGCCTTGTAGATCTGCACCAGCCTGGCTGGAGGTTCGTAAGGATCCCGGAGCCCCGGCAGGCTGGTCTCGCTGACAGGATAATAGAATACCTTCGTTTGCGGCAGCGAAGCCTCGACCGTAAACGGCCTATAAATGATATGAGGAATAAGCAGCACCTGCTGAACCCCCGGCTCGGGGGCATACTCCACACCGGTTGCCCTCAGAACAGCCTCCTCAGGTGAGAGCGTCCGAAGCCAGGCCTCCTTCTCCTCCGCATCCCGCTTCAGCACGGCCGCCGTTATCTCCCGCTCGCGTTCCATAAACTCCGCGTCCCACAGCTGCAGCAGAGCAATCAGATGGTCCCTAAGCGTATCGGCATCCATCGTCATCACATCATGAATCAATTGTGGAAAAAAACGGTGTCCGCGGCAGGCATCCATCATCTCTTCCGCACCTGCAGCGTCTCCTTCCGCCGCCCGTCTGCGGGCTGGCTCCAAAGCTGTCTCCAGGTACGGGAGCACAAGATAGCGGAACTCCTCCCTGCTTAGAGCGTGAGCCTTAAGAGCAAAGCTTTCAATCGTCTCGCAGCTCAAGGAATGCAGCAGCTGGAGCAGCATTTTCCAAGTGTTATGCTCCTGGCAGAACTGAAGCTCGGCTTCGAGCCGGCTGCTGGCTCTTTGGCGCAGCTGGGCATAATATTCGCCGGGCTTGTCCAGCGACCCGTGAAGCTTCGGGTAGGTGAGCACGGCTGCACCCAGCGCGCACTCATTCCAGATGGAGGTCTGCACTTTGGCCTCATAGCTCGTTCTTTTAAAGGAAAGATCCAGCAAGTTCATCCCTATTCTCCTTCCAAAATTCCATGGTATCGATACCGGTGGATTCCAAAATCTGGACTAATATGTTTTATTCTAATCGATCAGCTTCATTGGTTCAATAATTATAGAACACTAAATTCTAATTTTATTGAACATATATATAAAAATAGAGCCTGATCTATCCCAAGATCAGACTCCACTTATTTTACTGCTTATGATTAGTAGGAAGCATACCTTTCCGCATTGGACATCGCCGTCCATACGTCAGGCGTCTCCGCCCCCATATACCAGAAAGCGTAACCGGCTACTCCCCGGTCGGCTGCCATGACATATTTTTTCGTGATGGACCGGCTGTCCTCAATCCATATTTTATGGGTATATCCCTGTTTTTGATATTTGAAAACGTATTGCCCTAGACTGTCGTCCCAGCTGCGGTTATAGGCCACGGAACGCGTGCGGACGCCCTGCTGTGCCAGGTTCAATTCTTCCGAAGTGGCTCCTCCTTCTTTCAGCGTCCAGTCCCGGGTGTAGAATGGCAGGGCCAGGATCGTCTTGGACGATGGCACGGAGCGAAGAAGCTTGTCCAGCGCGCTTTCCACCCAAGGGTAAGAAGATACGGACCCGGCGATCGGGTCGCCGCCCCAATGCTCATCGTAACCCATCAGAATGATATAATCCGCCGCCTGTCCCAGCGCCTTATAATCAAAGGCTTCCGTCCAGTCGGTACCGAGGTCCGGACGCCACCGCGGCCGCCGTATCGTGGCCCGCCGCGGCGATTACCGCCATGTCCGGCACCTGCAGCTCCTCACGGATGTCCTGCCGCAGCTGTCCCAGCATCGTTCCCGGCATCACGATCTCCGAGAACAGCGATTCCGGAATGGACAGCGTGTTCAGAATGTCGCTATGCCATTTACGGCTGCGCGGATCGAGCAGTCCGCTCGTGCTGGCTATCGTATATTCATTGGCCATGACGCCAGACAAATAGTAATGAAACAGATCCGGCATCATCAGCATTTTTAGCCCGTCCGCTCCATAGCCGGAGCGGACCTTCTCCTCGGCATACAGCTGATAAATCGTGTTGATCGAGGAGGAGCGGATGCCGGTCAGCCGGAACAATTCTTTTTCCGGAATCGCTGAGAACACTTCCGGCATGACCTGTTCTGTCCGCAGGTCCCGATAATGATAAGGGTTGCCGGCTAGTCTCCCCTTGGCATCCACCAAGCCGTAATCAACGCCCCAGGTGTCCACCGCCACCGATACCGGGGCACCGCCCGCCATCCGCCGGGAAGCGTGAATGCCCTGCTTCAGCTCATGGAACAGCCGCAGAAAATCCCAGTGGAAATGGTCCCCGAGGCGAACCGGTTCGTTATTGAAACGATGCACCTCGCTTACGGTCAGCGTTCGGCCATTGAATGCACCCGTCACGGCGCGTCCGCTGCTTGCCCCGAAATCCACCGCCAGCATGTGTAAGGATTGCGAACCCATTAGCCTCACCTCACCCGTAGAAAATGCTTACTTGTACAGCGGTCCGAAGTTTTGGCAGGCCCGGAAGTCCGCTCCCTCCGGATCGCTTGTTCCGAACAGCCCCCAGGCTCTCGGACGGAATACCTGCTCTTCCGAAACGTTGTGCATGCTCACCGGAATGCGCAGGATCGAAGCCAGTGTGATCAGGTCCGCGCCGATATGGCCGTAGCTGATCGCACCGTGATTGGCTCCCCAGTGATCCATCACGGAATACACGTCTTTGAACGCTCCCTCGCCCGTCAGGTTCGGGGCAAACCAGGTGGTCGGCCACGTCGGGTCGGTCCGCTGATCCAGCTTGTCATGCACTTCCTCGGGCAGGTCGACCGTATATCCTTCGGCAATTTGCAGGACAGGACCAAGCCCTTTGACCAGGTTCAGCCTGGACATCGTTACCGGCATGCCGCCGCGCGTCAAGAAGTCGGACGAGAAGCCGCCCCCGCGGAAATATTCCACTGCCGCCGGGCGCCAGGACGTGGCTTTGAGGCAGTTGTCCGCGTCCTCCTGCGTAATTTCCCAGAACGGCTTCAAGGCAGGCTTGCCGTCCTTCATCTGCTCCCCGGTACCATCCAGCGCCGCCGGTCCGGAGTTAATCAAATGCAAGAGGCCGTTCGCCGCGGCTCCGCCGAGCTCATGACCGGTCACCCGCTTCACCGCATCGGGACTCCAGTATGTACGGACGTCGGCAAAGATTTGGGCGGTATTGGTCAGCAGGTAGCCGAACAGCATCGATACGCCGTTCAAGCTGTCATTTTCGGTGGCCACCAAATAAGGAGCCCGGATGCCGTTCCAGTCGAACGAGGAATTCAGAATCGCTTCATGGAAGTCACCGTTCGGGAAGTGGTCCGTCCACTGCCGCTGTCCCTGGAAGCCGGACACGATCGCGTGATGGCCCATGGCCTCTTCTTCAAAGCCGAGCTCCGCCAGACGCGGATTGCCCACCATCAGGTCGCGAACGATCTGCGTCATTTTGACAACCGTCTCCCAGTCCTTATCCTTCTTCTCGCGCGAAGTCCGGATCGCTTCAGGGTTGTTGTCCGGCCCCTCGTTGCAGTTCTCCTTCACCCAAGCCATGGCCAGCGTGAACTCTTCCGGATCGTAAATTTCCTCTTCGATCCGTCGCGTAATTTCCGACATATCCACGTACTCGTTGCGCATGCCCAAATATTCCTGGAAGAAGTCCGGATCGATCATCGAGCCTGCGATGCCCATCGACACCGAGCCGATGGCCAGGTAGGATTTGCCCTTCATCGTTGCAGCGGCCAGACCGGCTCTGGCAAAACGCAGCAGCTTCTCCTGCACGTCGGCAGGAATCGATGGATCGTTCAGATCCTGCACGTCCCGGCCGTAGATGCCGAACGCCGGAAGTCCTTTCTGCGCATGGGCAGACAATACGGCGGCCAAATAGACCGCTCCCGGTCTTTCCGTACCGTTGAATCCCCATACCGCCTTCGGAATCGAAGGATCCATGTCCATCGTTTCCGTTCCGTAGCACCAGCACGGCGTCACGGTGATGGATACGCCTACGCCGGCTTTGGCAAATTTGTCGGCGCAAGCCGCCGCTTCCGCCACGCCTCCGATGCAGGTGTCGGCAATGACACATTCTACCGGGGAGCCGTCAGGGTAACGAAGCTGTTCGCCCAGAAAAGCAGCGACCGACTTCGCCAGATTCATGGTCATATCCTCCAGGGACTCCCGAACCCCCTTCCGTCTGCCGTCGATCGTCGGCCGGATGCCGATCTTGGGGAACCCGTGCTTCCATCTTTCGTTCTGGTTGGCCATCGTTTGTTTCCTCCTCAGCTTTTCTTATGATTTTTCATTGCTTACGATTGGGGTTACCGGTAACCCTAAAATAAAAAATATACAGCCTTCCAATCCGTCGTTCCTATGAAAAACGTCAATCGGCATGCATTTTCAGAATACAGAACAAGCCTGGCGGAAAGCGACATGGATCGATCGGAGCACCGTTACTAAACCGGAACACGTGCTGATCCCTTCAAAAAAAGAAGGGTGCTTTCCTGAAATTTCAACGCTGCTGCTCTATATAACATACCGGTCCCGCTGCCTCGTCCGCTCTTTAGATCGTCCTAAGCTCCAGGTACAAAACGCCTTGCATGATTGCTTGAATTGGATCTGCTGCATTGATGCTGGGTCAAATGCTCAAAAAAATGTATAATGAGTTATCGGTAACTTTAAAATAACAATGAAAGCGATTACTGTCAATCCGTATTTTCTTTTATCCGGGCGGTTCTGATAGAATATACAGCAAAGAGGGGTTTACATTGGTAACGATTTACGATATAGCGCAAAAGGCCAACGTGTCGGCCATGACGGTCTCCAAGGTCATCAACAACACCGGGCGGATCAGTGAGGAGACACGCCGCAAAGTCAAAAAGTGATGGAAGAGCTTAATTACATACCGAATTCAAATGCCCGGAGCCTTGTCCTGCAGCAGACTCAAATTCTGTCCCTGCTCATCACGGACATCACCAACCCGTTCTATACGAGCCTGGCCCGCGGTGCCGAAGACGGTGCCAAACAGTACGGCTACCGCCTTCTGTTCGGCAACAGCGACGAGGATTACGCGAAGGAAAAGGATTATGTCGACATGATCCTGTCCACGCGGGTCGATGGCGTGCTGTTTGCTCCTGCCGGGGACCTGTCGCTGAAAAATCTCGAGAAGTTGCGGGCTCACAACATCCCGTTCGTCATTATGGACCGGGCGGTGCCCGGAATCGAGTCGGATATGATCTGCGGGGACAGCAAGGAAGGCGCCCGGAAGCTTGTCGATTACCTGATCGGGCTGGGCCATCGCCGCATCGCGCTTGTCAACGGTTCCCTGGACGTCTCCACGGCCCGGCTCCGTTATGAGGGATACGCGGAGGCGTTGGCCCTTCAGGGCATCCCGTTGGATGAGACGCTTATCATCCACCAGAACTACCGCGATTACCATGCGGATGATCATCTGGAGCAGCTGCTCGAGCAGCCTTCTCCTCCGACCGCGATTTTTGCGGCCAACAACGTATTGGCGGTCGGTGTAATCCGGGATCTGCGCGAGCGCGGCATCCGGGTGCCGGAAGACATTTCCGTCGTTTGCTTTGACGATCTTGATCTCTCGTCGGCACTCGACCCGTTTCTAACGGTGGCGGCACAGCCGGCTTACCAGTTTGGCGCCATGGGCATCCAGCTGCTGGTGGAGCGGATTCGGGGCAGCTCCGTTCCAGAGTCCCGCAAGGTGATTTTGCCGTCGGAGCTGGTGATCCGCTCGTCTGCCAAACCTATCTAAGTCACAGCAAGAGGTGAGTTTCATTTTACAAAAAAGCATGACCCGGGGGCATTGGTCCAAACGGCTGCTGACGCCCCCTAAAATTCTGGTGTTCGGGTTTCTGATTATGATCGCTGCCGGAACCCTGCTTCTGTCGCTGCCGGCAGCGTCGGCTACCGGCATCTCGATCGGGCCCCTGAACGCGCTGTTCACGGCAACTTCAGCCGCCTGCGTGACCGGCCTTACGGTCGTCGACACGGGAACGGCTTTTTCCGTGTTCGGACAAACCGTCATTCTGCTATTGGTCCAAGTCGGCGGCATCGGCTTCATGACGATGGCGACGCTGATCGCGCTCGTGCTGAACAAGCGGATTTCGCTGAGAGAGCGGCTGGTTTTGCAGGAAGCGCTGAACCACGGCACCATCGACGGCGTAGTCCGGCTGGTCAAGAAGGTTATTCTGTATTCCCTGCTGATCGAAGTAGTGGGGGCACTGCTGCTTGCGGTCCATTATGTCTTCTCCCTTTCCTTGCCGCTGGGCAAGGCGGTCTATTTCGGTGTCTATCACAGCATCTCGCTG
>NZ_PCZT01000009.1:1548450-1558106 GCF_002968895.1 Paenibacillus sp. AR247
TTTTCAAAATCGACGTTGACTCCGTTCAGCCCGTACGATTTAACATAAGCGGTCAGCTGCTTGATCACGCTGCTTTTTTTCGCAGGATCGGTCAAAATATCGTCAGTCAACTCGGGATCCGAGTGATTGCCGAGGAGCGCCCACACTTTTTTATGATTCTGCTTCGCCCAGTTCAGCAGGCTGGCGTCCACGTGGTTGGACAAGGAGCCGGTCCCCTCCTCCAGAAAAAACCAGCGGGGTACGATCGTGTTGACGTTGGATGCCTTCACCTTGGCGATAAACTGGGATATGGTCAATCCGTTCTGCCATCCGACCTGCAGAGAGGACGCCGGCGTGGAATGGATCGCCTGATCCCATGACGAAATTTGCAGCACGCGGTCAAGCACGGCCGCGGTTTCTTCGCGGGTCATGTTGGCTTTGGGGCGGAATTTTCCGTCCGCTCCTTCCATCAGGCCTAGTGAAGCCGCGGCTTTGACATAAGGGCGCGCCCATGACGAAATGCTCGCGGCATCCAGATAAGGCAGCTGCCCAGCGCTGACCGCTGCGGGTTCCTTTTTCAGCGCGCGAACGATCAGGACTGCGGCTTCCTCCCGGGTAATATTCGCCTTCGGCTCAAAGGTGCTGGCGCTTTTCCCCTGAACAATGCCAAGGTTCAGTCCAGCCTGCACCCAGCCGTAATACCAGGATGTGCGCGGAACATCACTAAAAGCCGGGATGTCCCCGTCCACTTCCTTCAATTTAAGCAATCGGTCCGTCATGGCGGTAAACTCGGCACGCGTCACCGTTTTGCGCGGTTCAAACGCTCCCCCTCCCGTTCCTTCAACAACGCCCTCGTGAACGAGGTCGACGATTTCATCCCGGGCGAAGCTCCCCGAAATGTCATGAAAAGGCAGACTCGAGCTGCCGGATGCGGCATATACCGGTCCAGTACTTGCGGCCAGCATGAATGCTGCGAATAAGGTTACTAACTTTTGCGGTTTAATCAAGGGAGGGTGCCTCACTTTTCATAGAATAGATTTTCTTTCATAGAGTGCTTACTCTTATCCTATCAAAAAGATGCGGACGATTTGATCGCTAAATATTGGTAGATATGGTATTAAAACTATCAAAATAAAGTGGGATGAAAACGGGAAGATACGACAGCATTTGCCATGGACAGGCCTGGAAAATAGACTTATATTACTGTAAGCAGGCATCCAGACTGCCGGTATGAAGCGGCCGGAAATATAGTCGGAATGCCATCGACCGATATTATATTAAGGAGGGATTGTAATGCTGCTGGATCAGCATGAGGCCATTTATTTAAGAGAGCTGGTGGAAGAGGATGCAGAGGCGCTTTTTACGCTGCGCCGAAATAACCGCGACTTTCTTCAGCCCTTCGAACCGATTCGTCCCGAGTCGTTCTGGACGCTGGAAGGACAGGTCAAGGACGTGTGGAACGGCATCACGGGCGCTGAGCTGGACCAGGCTTGTGTACTAGGCATCTTTTTAAAGGAATCGGACCGGCTGATCGGCCGGGTTGCCTTGACGGCATTTGCGCGGGGGGTATTTCAAAACGCCAACATCGGCTACTTTATGGCCCAGGATCAGAACGGAAAAGGTTATATGACCGCGGCCGTCCGCATGAGCGTGGACCATGCGTTTCGAAGCCTCGGGCTGCACCGGGTGCAGGCCGGCGTCATGCCGCGGAACCTGCGGTCGCTGCGCGTGCTGGAAAAAGCAGGCTTCCGCCGGGAAGGCCTTGCGGAGCGGTATTTGCAAATCAACGGCGTGTGGGAGGATCATGTTCTGCTTGCCGTGACGGCGGAAGAATGGCCGGGACTCGAGCGGGCGGCGGAATAGCGGAGAGCTTAAAAGGAAGACTTGCGATTTGCCGGACGATCTTGAGTCCTTGGAAAGGCTCTAAATTAGGTTATCCTTAGAGTTTCGCAAGGTATTTGTGAGGCATTCATGAGGCATTCATGAGGCATTCATGAGGCATTCGGGAGGGATTCGTGAAGCTCTCGGGGGCTTTCGTGAGACTTTTTCGCGCCTCTTTTGTGTGGCTGTTTGGGCGGAGACCCTTCCCGTGCTACAATGTTACCAGTTCTATAGAAAGAACTACTATACTTTCTGATCTCATAAAAAACGCAAACACACCAACGGCTGAAAGGTAAACGATATGGAATACTTGTATGAAACAAAAGCGGGCAGCTACGAGGACTACGCCAGCGGCAGGGTATTATATAATGCCCCCGGCGTGACCTCCTTCCCGGTGCGGCTCGGAAGCGAAATCGTCCAGCGGTGCTTCGGCATCCTGGAGGAGCGGGGAATTTCCGGCCCTTATACCCTTTACGATCCCTGCTGCGGCGGAGCCTACCTGCTGACCATAACCGGTCTTCTTCACGGATCTAGGGTCCGGCGGATGTATGCCTCGGATGTCGATCCGAACGCCCTGTCCGTCGCGGGCAAAAATTTGGCGCTCCTGACGAAGCAGGGGCTCAGCGAACGGGAGCTTCAGCTGCGGGAGCTGTACGAAAACTACGGCAAACCTTCGCATAAGGAAGCGCTGGAGAGCTTGGCCCGGCTTGAGTCTGCAGTCTCGGGCCTGACTTTGGACGCAAGCGTCGTTTTTTCAGGACAATATTACGGAGCCGCATCACCTGGATCACGTCGATCAACCGATTCATCTGGTGCTGACCGACCTTCCTTACGGGGATCTCGTCAGCTGGGAAAGCGGCGACGCCGACCCGGTGTCCGCTTTATTCGAGCATATCTATCCGCTGCTCAGCAGCGAAAGTGCGGTCGTCGCGATGATCGCGGACAAAAGCCAAAAGCTGGGGCACGCCCGTTATAAGCGGCTTCAGCATTTCAAGATCGGCAAGCGGCAGGCGGCGATTTTTGAACCGATCCGGGAAACGAAGGCTTGATGGGCCAGAAATGACCGCAGCCAGTATATAAATGCAGCAAAGGACAGCCCGCCGGCTGTCCTTTTTCTGTTCATTTTTCGCGGGCTGCCTTCAGCCCAAATGCTTGACCATATGATAATACACATGACCGTTAATCATAATATTTTTGTCAGTCTGGTATCCGAGCTTCAGGTACAGCGAATGGGCCTTCGTGTTATCCGTTACAACCGCCATGGCGATTTTAGCGTATCCGTATGCACTTGCCCGTTCCTCGGCTGCACGAATCAGGGACGTGCCGATCCCCCGTCCGCCATACTCGGGCGAGACCGAAAGCGTGTCGATGTAATATTCGTCGAGGTCCGCTTCCTTATCCAGCTGCAAATCCGGGTTCTGCTTCATGGATCGCAGCCTCGCAAGGATGGGCCGGTCCAGCTCCGCTGCCTGGTCGCCTCCGTATGCCACCACAAGGCCTACCGGCCGTTCATCCAGTTCTTTCACAAGCGTCTGCTTGTAGCTAAGGCGGCCTTCCTCGGCGGCAAAATAGGCTTCAAGCGCGGCCAGCACGGCCTCCTCGCTGTCCTCTCCGGTTAATTGATGCGCAACATCATGCAGCGCATCGTACAGCAGCCGGGCGGCATGATGCGCGTCTTCTCGTTTTGCGGGTCTGATTGTCATAGCTTCCTCCATCATAGCAATACATTGCGTTGGTCTGCCCAGGGAATCCCATTCCCGTGTCAGGCACAATCCCTACTATTATAGAGTTTCCCACGACGCGGAACAAATTTCCGCAGCCAGCCGCGCAGCCTCCTGCCACGCTACCTCAGTCCGACCACCGGCCCTGCGGTCTGTCCACTCGACGATGCCTTCCCCGGCCCGTTTGCCTACAACAATGCGAAGCGGCAGGCCGATCAAGTCGGCATCCTTGAACTTCACGCCCGGTCGCTCCTCCCGGTCATCGACGAAGCATTCCACGCCCTGCCGTGCAAGCTCCGTGGCAATCTGCTCCACAACCGCCGCCTGATCCGGATCCTGGGCGGAGACGGGAATCAGATGCACAGAATACGGGGCAATGCCGAGCGGCCAGCACATCCCTTGTTCCGCGGGCGATTGCTCGGCCACTGCCGAAAGGAGGCGGGAAACGCCGATGCCATAACAGCCCATGATCATCGTCTGCTCCTTGCCGGCTTCGTCCGTATATCCGGCATCGAGGACGCTGCTGTATTTGGTGCCCAGTTTGAAGACGTGGCCTACTTCGATGCCTTTGGCAAAATGCAGCGTCTCTCCGCAGTTCGGACAGCGGTCCCCCTCCTGTACACTGCGGTAATCGCCAATATGCGCCGGCTGAAAATCCCGGAACGGCACCACGTTCCGCACGTGCGCATGTTCCTCTCCCGCTCCGGCTACCGCGCCGCCGTGCAGCACGGCATCGCGGTCCAAATATACAGGGATATCAAGGCCGACAGGCCCAGCATAACCGTGAGGCGCTCCCGTCACCTTCAGCACCTCCTGCGAGTCGGCGAGTTCAAGCGTCACGCACCCAATCGCTGCGGCCAGCTTATTCTCGTTGACTTCATGATCTCCCCGTACGACGGCAGCGACTGGCTTATCGTCAGCCATATAAATCATCGTCTTCAAAATGTGTGATGCCGGCACCCCAAGGAAGGCGCTCACTTCTTCGATCGTCCTTGTGTTCGGCGTGGCGACTTTTTCGATGGCTGGAGCTTGGCGTTCCGCTTCATCCGCCGAACGTTCTCCGGCAGCAGCAGTAGCCTTCTCCAGATTGGCCGCATACCCGCAGGCCAGGCAGCTGACGATCGTATCCTCGCCGATTTCCGCGGGCGCCATGAACTCATGCGTTTCCCCTTCACCGCCGATGGCTCCCGCCTCCGCTTCCACCATGCTGAACTTCAGGCCGCAGCGGGTGAAGATGCGGCGGTACGCATCCCGGACCGCCTGATAGGTCCGGTCCAGCTCCTCCCAGCTGCGGTCAAATGAATACGCATCTTTCATCAGGAACTCGCGCCCCCGGAGCAATCCGAAGCGCGGACGCCGCTCATCCCGGAACTTCGTCTGGATTTGGTACAGCCGAAGCGGGAGCTTGCGGTACGTATTCACCTCGCTCGCGGCAAGCGCCGTGATGACCTCCTCATGCGTCGGTCCGAGCACAAACTCGCGCTCATGCCTGTCCTGCAGGCGGAACAGCTCCGCCCCGTAGGCCCCGTACCGTCCGGAGCGCTCCCACAGCTCGGCCGGCTGCATGGCCGGCAGGTGCAGCTCCTGGAACCCGGCCTGGTCCATTTCTTCACGGACGATTGTCTCGATCCGGCGCAGCACGCGCCAGCCAAGCGGCAGGTAGCTGTAAATTCCCGCAGCCAGCTGCCGGATAAAGCCCGCCCGGAGCAGCAGCTGGTGGCTTCGCGCTTCCGCTTCGGCAGGAGCCTCGCGCAGCGTTGGGATCAGCAGGGACGTTTGCTTGATAATATAACGGCTCATCGCCGATCAGCCTCCTCGTATCTTTTAATGCAGCACATATTCGTGACAAACTCAAACAAAAAAAACACATCCGTCCTGAAGGGACGAATGTGTTCGTGGTACCACCCTGTATTCAACCGCCGCATGTACGGCAGTCCTTAATTGGCAATATAACGGGATCACCCGGCCATGAATACTCGAACCTGCAGATTCTTTCATCACGGCAGCTACAAGACGGGAAGCTCATGTCCGTGCGCGGAAACCTTTCAGCCAGGGGTTTCTTCTCTGGAAAACGCCGGTCCTCATGAACTGTTACTCTTGATCATCGCTTTGGAAATTTGACAAACCATAGTTTGTTTTTTCCATACTTTACAGGATGATCAAGACCGATGTCAAGAGCCGGATATCACTTCATTTTCTGCAGGAGCTGCACCCGGTAGGCTTCGCTTTCGAGCGACTGGATCTCTTTGTACTCGGCGTCGGTCAGCACTTTCGGCTCGCCCACCGCCTTGGCAGCGAGGTATACCTTCGCGCTTTCCTCCACCACTTCGGTCCGGTAGTACGCTTCGCGCAGATTTTTCCCGGTCGTCACGAGTCCATGATTTTCGAGCAAAATCGAGTTGTGATCCCCGACTTTCTCCGCGACCGCATTAGCCAGCAGATCGGTCGTCGGCAGCACGTAGGGCACAAAGGCGATGTCGCCGACAAGCGCGGCCTGGTCCGGGAACAGCATCGGCAGCTCCTTTGAGACCAGCGTCAACGCGATGCAGTGGGCCGGATGGGTATGCACGATCGCCTGGATATCCGGATTGACCCGGTAGGCAAACAGATGCATCAGTACCTCTGATGAGGGCCGCACCTCTTGATCCAGCACTTTGCCGGAGTCGATCTCCACCCGGATCCACTGCTCCGGCTCAATGTCTTCGAGTGCAAACCCGCTCGGAGACAGCAGCATGATGTTACCCGCTTTCGCGCTAATGTTCCCGCCCGGTCCCACTACCAGCCCTTTGGCCACGGTTTTCCTGGCATACCGGGTCAACTCTTCCCTGACTTGCTCTTCAAGTTGCTCAGTCATTTCTCTCCACTCTCCTTTATAGAGGTTGTTCAAAAATCCGCTTTTGATCACGAAGTAAATCGGGAAGCTGATTCGGCATCGAATCTTGAATTCAGCCGGGCCTTCCGGTGCTCACGTACCCACACGTACGCTCTGCTCCTCAGTCCCTAGCTTCATCCAATCTTCTCGGTGCTGAAAACCGACCTTTTTGAACAAGTACTTTATACCGTCTCTTGACGTTTAAAAAGCTTCATGTACTGCTGATAGCGTTCCTCCCACATCGCCGCATCCTCCGGCAGGTAGGTTTCCGGCGGAAAGGACTCAAGAACGACCTGCCGGATCTCGGCAAGGTTCTTTACTTCGCCGTGGGCCAGCGCCTGCATCATCAGATTGCCGATGGCCGTGGCTTCCACCGGCCCGGCAATCACCGGACGACCGGTAACGTTGGCCGTCAGCTGGCACAGCAGCCGGTTCTGGATGCCGCCGCCGACGATATGAATATGCTCCATCCGCTCTCCGGCGAGCTTCTCGATTTCGTCCAGCGTCTGGCGGTATTGAAGCGCCAGGCTTTCGACAATGCAGCGGACGATGGCCGCGCGGGATTCCGGCACTTTCTGCCCGCTGTCCCGGCAGTATTCGTGGATCCGCTGCGGCATGCCGCCGGGCGGTAGGAAGACGGCGTCGGCAGCGTCGATATAGCTACCGTTCTCCGGCGCCGACAGCGCAAGCTCGGTCAGCTCGTCGTACGTGAGCGGCGTACCTTCCAGCGCCCACGTGCGACGGCACTCCTGCAGCAGCCACAGCCCCATGATGTTCTTGAGCAGCCGGATTTTGCCGCCCGCTCCCCCTTCATTGCTGAAGAGGCTGTCCCGGCTGTCATCGCTGAGCGCCGGCTGATCGAGCTCGATGCCCATCAGCGACCAGGTCCCGGAGCTGATGAAGGCATACGGGGCAGTCCCGGCCGGAACGGACGCCACCGCGGCCGCCGTATCGTGGGTCTATCACAGCATCTCGCTGTTTAACAACGCCGGATTCGATTTGATGGGAAGCGTGCAGGGACCGTTCAGCGGTATGGCCTCCTTCGTGAGCGATCCGTATATGAATATCGTCCTGATGGCACTTATTTTTCTGGGCGGGATCGGCTTTATCGTGCTGTCAGACCTGCTGGAATACCCGAAGGTCCGCAAAATCTCACTGCACAGCAAGGTTGTGCTCAGCGCGACCGCGGTGCTTGTCTTTGTCGGCGGCCTCGTCATTTTCCTGATGGAGGTCAACAATCCGCGTACGTTGGGTCCGCTTAGTACCGGCGGCAAGATTTGGGCTTCGCTGTTCCAATCGGTGACGACCCGCTCCGGCGGTGTCAATACGGTCGATATCGGCGGCCTTCACCAGTCAACGCAGTTCTTCATGATCCTGTTGATGTTCATCGGCGCGGCGCCCGGCTCGACCGGCGGCGGCATCAAGATTACGACGTTTATGCTGCTCCTCGGTGCCGTGCATGCGATGATCCGCGGCCGGGAGGATGTCGTCCTGTTCCGCAAACGGATCGCCAAGGACGTGGTGTACAAAGCCATCACGCTGACGCTCCTTTCCATTCTGCTGATCATCCTGTTTGCCATGCTGCTGTCGGTGACGGAAGACCATGATTTTATGTCAATCCTGTTTGAATCGGCTTCGGCCTTCGGCACGACAGGCATCTCCATGGGACTGACCACCGAGCTCAGCCCTTTCGGTAAGGTATGGGTGATCTGCCTGATGTACCTGGGCCGATTGGGTCCGCTTACCCTTGCGTACGCGCTGACCCGGGACAACAAGAAGGAGCCGTACAATCATCCGGAAGGGAAAATCATTATCGGTTAAACCCGTTGTGGGTCTCAGCTTATGCGGGGATTGCAATTTTTTTGAGATGAGGCTGTCGATATGAGTATTGAGCAACAAATGTATGATGAAGTTATTGAACTTATTAGGAAAAGGTATCCGACAGGCTGGGGCGGCGCTGCAGCTGTCCGGCTTATAGACGGAACAATCCTCACCAGCGTGGCTCCCGAAGTCATCAACGACTCCACTCATCTATGTATGGAGACGGGGGCTATATTGGAAGCTCACAAGCTGAACAAGAAAGTAACGCATTCGATCTGCTTGGCACGGGATGACGAGATGTCGCCATACAAAGTACTCTCCCCTTGCGGGATCTGCCAGGAGCGCTTGTTTTATTGGGGACCAGACGTGAAATGCGCCGTCACGATCCCGGGCAGCGAGCTCGTCTTCAAAACGTTGGCGGAAATTCAGCCGTATCACTGGAGCACTGCTTATGACGATCTGAAAGAAAAATGGACGACGTCCTGATGCACTGCCGAATGCCAAAAGAGGCTCCCCTTCATGGGGAGCCTCTTTGTCATACCGCCGACGTCATTACATCAGCTTCTGGATTTCATCCTTCAGCACCTCGGACTGCGGTCCGAACACCACCTGGACGGCGCCTTTGCCGAGCCGCATGACGCCGGAAGCGCCGAGCTGCTTCAGTCCTTGATCGTTGACGACCGACTCGTCTTTGACGACAAGACGCAGACGGGTAATGCATGCATCGATACTTTCGATGTTGTCCGTGCCCCCGATATTTGCGAGCACTCTGGCTGCCTTGCTGTCCGATGCCGCAACGCCCGCATCTGCTGCGCCGCCTTCTATTGCTTCGTCCGCCACCTGAACATCATCCTCCCGACCCGGCGTTTTCAGGTTGAGCTTCACGATCAGCACCCGGAACAGGACGTAGTACACGACCGCGAAGACCAGACCTACCGGAATGAGCAGCAGCGGCTTGGTGGACAGCGGATAGTTGAGCGCATAGTCGATAAAACCGGCCGAGAATCCGAAGCCGAGCTTCACGCCCAGCGCATACATCACGTAACCGGCCACCCCCGCCAGCACTGCATGTATACCATATAGTACAGGAGCGACGAACATGAATGCAAATTCAAGCGGTTCCGTAATCCCTGTCAGGAATGAAGCGACTGCGGCACCGATAAAGATCGAGGCCACCGCCTTGCGCTTCTCCTTCTTGGCGGTATGGATAATGGCGAGCGCCGCTGCCGGCAGGCCGAACATCATAATCGGGAAGAAACCGGTCATGAACATGCCCGCGGATTTATCCCCCGCAAAGAACCGGTACAGGTCGCCGTGAACGACCTTACCTGCCGCGTCGGTATAATCCCCGATCTGGAACCAGACGATCGAGTTGATAATAT
>NZ_PCZT01000009.1:1558206-1561665 GCF_002968895.1 Paenibacillus sp. AR247
GGTGCAGGCCGAACGGAACGAGCAGTCGGTTTGCGATCAAATATACCGCACTGCCGATTCCTCCGAGGCTGACGATCCAGCGGCCGAACGTATCCAGCACGTCCTGGACAGGCCCCCAGATGAGGCCGAGAACGATGCCGACGAATACCATTGTGACGGACGTAATAATCGGCACAAAGCGTTTGCCGCCGAAAAATCCGAGCCAGTCCGGCAGCTTGATTTTATGAAAACGGTTGTATAAAAAGGCGGAAATCAGACCGACGATGATGCCTCCAAGAACCCCTGTGTTAAGCTCCGCGCCTTTATCCATAACGGTCGTAAACGCAAGCGGTACCTTAACCAGCACCTTTAAGAGAATAATGTGGCCGATGACGGCAGAGAGCGCGGCGACAGCGTCACCCGTCAGACCGATGGCCACCCCGACGGCAAAGATGAGCGGCAGGTTATCGAAGATCGTCGATCCGCCGGCATCCAGAAACGGTGCAATGTAGTGGTTCAGGAACCACCCCACCTGGTTGCCCAGGTGGAAGTCCTTAATATAGTCGATGTTGCCAAAACGCATCAGAATCGCCGCCGCCGGCAGCGTCGCCACCGGAAGCATCAGCGACTTCCCGATTTTTTGCAGAAATGCTAGCATGTTCTGTCATCCCTTTCTCGTCGAAAGTAGCTTTAGGATTTAAGCGTAACGCTCAGGATTTCGGTCTGTCCGGCGGTTACGGCCCCCAGCTTCGTTTCCATCTGCTCCACTTTGTCTTCGCTGTTCGTGATAATGACCGGCGTTACGGTCGGCAGACCTGCCGCGCGAATCGCCTCGATGTCGAATTCGATCAGCGTTTGCCCTGCCTTCACCTTGTCTCCCGTGTTGACATGGCTTGTAAATCCGCTGCCTTTCAGCCCTACTGTGTTAATGCCGATGTGAAACAGGAACTGCAGGCCGTTCTCTTGCTCTACAATGACCGCATGCTTGGACTTGATCACATGAGCCACGACGCCGTCAAACGGAGCGATCAGCTTGCCGTCGGCAGGCTCAATGGCGAGCCCTTTGCCCATATGTCCGCCTGCAAAAGCTTCATCCGGGACCTGATCAAGCGGTACTGCCGTACCTGTAAGCGGGGACGTAATCTCTAGCGTTTGCTGTTTTTTGGATTTCCATTTTGAAAACATGAATATTCCTCCTTGACGAAATCTGCGTGAATCTCCGATAGGTTGTCATCATCCGGGCTATGAAAAAAGGATCTTTTCCATTATGTCCAGGAACGGATGAACTATGTGGGAACCTGTAATATGCTTGCGGTTGGAAGCTGCCAGAGAACACAACCTTTGAAACGGAAGCGATTTCAAAACGTTGGGAGCTCCCTTCAATGCCACACACTCCTCCCCAAAAGACCAACAAAAAAAGCCAAGAATAGACTCCACGCAGGAATCGATTCTTGGCTCATGCCCAATGTTAAGGTAACACGCCAATTTCAAGTATTCACTTATGTGCCTATATTAAAACAAGATACAGCGATACGTCAATAGCCAATCTATTCAATTTTGTATCCTGGTCGATAAGCTCTTATTCTGGAATGTTACTCAGGCTGTTGTTGTGGATGTAAATGCGCCTCTGACTGCGGCTGCGAAGGCGGTTGTGTCTGTACCTCCGAACCTTGCTTATTCCGACTGCGGAAATTCCCAACGATCAGCAGCACTGCCGGTATAACGAATCCCGGGAACACCGCCATCATCGGGTAAACAATTCCGGACCATTCCAGCTCCGCCGTGTTGCGAAGAACCCAAAGGGACAACGGCAGCAGCAAAAAGGAAAAGGGAATCACCAAGTTCTTGTAGCTAATCACGTTAAAGCACTGCACGGTTACAATCACGGTGACATAGAAGCAGATCAGGAGCTTCATGAACGATGTAATCAGCCAAATAATCCCCACAATGACCTCTGCCCGTTCCATCACCCGCTCAATCCGGATCTCACGTGCCACGTCATAGACAGCATAAGGGGAACGGGCCGTCATGTCCACGCCAAGCACCATGATCGTGATTACGCTGAGCAGTGCGCCGGAGATCAGGGTCCCCACGCTGGTGACATAAAAATATTTTTTAATCTTTTGCTGGTTTTGTACAAACGGGATCAACAGGAGGCAGATGGAAATTTCCAGCGAAGGGAAACCTAGCAGTGGATAACCTGCCTTAATCGATGGCATTATCCCTTCGGGAAACATCGGAAACAACTCTCCAGGATGCATTTTAGGGATCAAGAGCAGCGCTGTAATAATAAAACGGACATCGCCCATGGAAACAAAATTTCCCCGGACATCGCCCATGGAAACAAAATTTCCCCCGTTCTTCCAATAACTTCAATCCCTAAAAAGCAGCCGTAAATCGCGGGGATCAAGATCACCGCCATATTAACAACCAATGGCGTTTGGGGGAGCACAACCGAGCCGATAAAATTACCGATGTTGCGTAACACATATGCGGTCAAAATCAAAAAATAGAACATGTATACAACGGCTATAGCTGATCCGAACCACTTTCCCGTCAGTAAGCGGCCGTACTGGATAATCGTCTGCTGCGGATACCGAAAGCCGAGTTTCAAATAGAGCGTGATGAGACCAAGCTGAATGATTCCGACGATAATGACGCTGAACCAGGCGTCTTGTCCAGCAATGGACACAAGCGTATGCGGCTGAACGAGCGCGGCCGTGCCGATAATATATAAATACATGATCAAAGCAAACTGTTGAGCCGAAATTTTACCCTTATCCATGGACAACCCTGCCCTCCGTCACCCAATTCATGACTGGCTTGGCGAGAGGCCCGAAAATATGGCCCATCGCGATCACGAAAGACGGCAGGGGGATGTCCGTGATCAGCAGCATATACAGAAACCCTCCGAACAGCAAGATTGTCGTCGAACTCCATAGATCCTTTTTGGACGCCTGCCGGCGGAGCACAATAAAATTCAGGATCACAGCCACAAAGATTGCTGCAGTAATGATATAATCGGGACCCACGAGAAACACCTCACTTCATATTTTGCAGATAGGATTGATTGCGTACTCCCGTCGAATAGATCTCCACGTCGCTACTGACGACCGTCCGGATTTCAGGGAATAGCGTTTCCCATTCTTTCTTATGAGCCTTCCAGTATGAAGGGCTGGCCTTATATACCAGGTTCCCGTAACCCAGCGCATCGCTGTCCAGTTCATGCTGAAGGGTGGAAATGGTGCTGTTCACCATCTTGTTGACCTGCTGCTCGGCTTCTTTTTCCAGCCAGCTGATCGTTTCCTTTTTGTCTACCCTGATTTTGCGGCTGTCAACGTCAAACACGCTCGCCCTTTGTTTGATCCGAACAACGACTTCCGGCTTTCCACGGCTGAACCGGGCTTTCACCGAAGCCTTACTGTGCAGGACCGCGATATGCACCTTTCCTTCCTCAACGGGAATCGGCACGACAAGCCG
>NZ_PCZT01000009.1:1561765-1562524 GCF_002968895.1 Paenibacillus sp. AR247
CTGCACTTTATTTTTGATGATGGCAAGCCCCTTGGAATCGAATGGGTTCAAATAACCCGTTAGCTTCCCATTTTTGAACACGGCCATATTTCCGATCCGCAAATAGCCGTCAGGCGAAATCTTCTCGACATTTTCCTTAGTTCCCGCCTTTTCCGAATCACCGATGAACTCAACGCTCCCTGTAACGGCCATTTCCCCGGGGTTATTCAATTTAAGAATAAACTCCTTCATACTAACGGGATAGGCTGCGCTCGCCCGCTTGTTGTAGCTTTCTAGCGTTTTGTACATCTGCTTGACCGGTAATTTTTCCATATTGGTCAAGGTTTCCAATACTTGGGCCGCTGTCCCGTGTTTCGCGACAAGCATAGAAAAATCGATCCGTATCTCCGGGTCCCGGTCAATTAAATCGAATAAGCCATCAACCCCTTTCTTCGCCAAATCCTCACCAATAATCATCATTTGGTTGTGGGCGAAGTAAAAGCGGCGCGGCGCGACATTGTCCATATTCTGCAATGCGTCCAGTATAGTCTTGCCCCTTCCGATATATTTCGTCACCGGAATTCCGCTGGTTCCCCCTCGCCGCCCGGACTGCTCTCCGAAGCCTGGCTTGGCACCACAACCTGCAGAGACACGAGAATGTTATCCGGATTGTCCGGATCTACGTCCAGCCCCATGCCCAAAACGNTGGAGAGCTGGTCCAAAAACTTGATATCCCAGCAGCCTGACAGGGAAGCAAGAGCATCAGACATAAAGTGATAT
>NZ_PCZT01000009.1:1562624-1564863 GCF_002968895.1 Paenibacillus sp. AR247
TCATTTCTGCTGATCAGCTTTGGCCGTTTCTTCATATGATCCAGAGGCGCCCGGATCATTGAATCCTTCAGCTCAGAAAGAATAATCGGCGAATAGGGTGTCATATAAGGAACGTTTAGGGATTTTAGGCTGCACAAATGCAGTACCATCATAAGCAGCGTACAGGCAATCCCATAAATGCCGAATAGCGATGCCGCGATCAGCATAATAAAACGGAGCATCCGCGCGGCAATTCCGATGTTATATGCCGGGGACACGAAACTCGCAATGGCCGTCAGCGACACGACGATGACGACGACGGGGGATACGATCCCCGCTTCGACCGCAGCCTGCCCCAAAACGAGGCCTCCCACGATCGAAATGGTGTTCCCGACCGACCGGGGCATCCGCACGCCAGCCTCCCGCAAAATTTCAAATACCGTTTCCATGATAAAGGCCTCGACAAAGGCGGGAAAAGGAACTCCCTCCCGCTGCACCGCCAGCTTCAGCAGCCAAGAGGTCGGAATCATTTCCTGGTGAAATCCGATGATCGCCACGTAAAAAGAGGAAGCAGCAGGCCAATAAGGAACGAGGAGAAGCGCAGGATCCGGATCAAACTGCCAACATCAAACCGGTTGTAGTAATCCTCCGAGGCCTGGAAAAACATGTTGAAGGTAGTCGGAAGGAGCAGCACAAATGGGGTTCCATCCACCAAGATAGCAATGCGGCCTTCCAGAAGACTGGCGGCGATCACGTCAGGACGTTCACTGTGATAGATGGTAGGAAAAATCGTTTTGTTCGTATTTTCGATGAGCTCCTCAATATACCCCGACTCCAGGACACCGTCGATATCAATGACCGAGAGACGCTTCCGGACCTCATCCACATTTTTTTCGTCCACAATGCCGTGAATATACATGATGCCTACGTCGGTCTGCGTGACTCTTCCCAGCTGCATTTCTTCCAGCCACAGATTCGGACTTTTGATCTTCCTTCTGAGCAGCGCCGTGTTGGTGCGAATCGATTCCGTAAAGCCTTCCCGCGGGCCGCGGATGACCGTCTGGGACTCCGGCTCGCTGACGCTCCGCCGTTCTCCCCCTTTGGTGCTGGCGATAACCGCAATGCCAATCCGGTCAATAAAAAGAATCGTATCTCCGGACATCAGATGAATATACAGCTTACTCCACTCAGAGATTTCGTAAATTTCGCCGACGGCCAGCGCCTTTTCCTTGAACAGACGCAAAAATCTCTCGTCCTCTTCCGACGCTGCACCCGGCTCATCCTCATTGATATCTTCACTGAACCTGCCCTTTTCAGGGTCTTCGCCTTCTATTCCTTCCTTGACGTTCTGTTCCAGTTCCCACGCCTCGTTAAGCTCTGCTTCCGATGCGAACTGTTTGATTTCATTCAAGACGGTTTCGATCGCAAATTCTGAAACCGATGACGTGTCGACGAGCCCGTCGATATATACAAAGGCGACTTTCCGGCCTAAATTCCGGGCAACAATTTTGCGGATGACCAGGTCATTGCTGCCGCCCATGTCCTTGTTTAGCCGGTCCAGATTACTTTTCAAATCGCGGTACAGCCTGTCCGGGTGCAGCTCTGGCGGATCCGTCCCCACGGATTCCTGATACGGTGAGCCGTTCTTCCCAGCCTGGTTTGAAGGCTGCTGTTGTGTTGAAGCATTGCGGGATTTCTTTTTGCCAACCATCCGGGTCTCCACCTTGTCCATTTATGATGCTTATACTTTCCAAGTCAGGGTAATTTCATCCAAGTCGGTCTCCATGGAAGCACAAAAAAACGCAAGGTTTACACCCTGCGCTGCTAAAACGGCAACTACTCTTTTTTCAATTTCTGGAACAATCCCTGCCGCCGGCTTACTAAGCCTTTCTCCAAGGCATAACGCGTCAGCTGAACCCGGTTCTCCAAATGAAGCTTCTGCAATATGTTTTTCAGGTGGTTTTTAACCGTCTGGTCAGAAATCTTGAGCTCGGCGGCAATTTCCTTGTTGGTGAGCCCCGAAGCCACCCAATTTAAAATTTCGCGCTCCCGCGCGGTCAACGTCTCATGATGCTCCGGACTCTTGGGGGCAAGCGGAAATTCCCTTAAAATTTGCGTGGCAAGTTCCCGGCTGAGCGGCGCTTCGTCGCTCATGATCCCCCGTAAATACTCAAGCCATGTCGACGGGGATAAATTTTTGAGCAGATAGCCCTGCGCTCCCTGCTTTAACGCCTCGAACAAATGCGTCACATCGTCCGAC
>NZ_PCZT01000009.1:1564963-1567022 GCF_002968895.1 Paenibacillus sp. AR247
ACCGACTTGCGCAGCTCCTGGAAGTCCGCCGATTCCCGGGCTCCCCGGCCGCGCGACTCCGCCCGGTCCATCTTGACCGACAGCAGAAACAGGGACTGCGCGATGCCGTCGTGTAGTTCCCTGGCAAGCAGATCCCGTTCTTCCAGGGCTGCTTTTTCCGCCCGCTCCCGGTTCAGCTCCTCCTGCACCTGTTCCAGCCTCCGGAACAGCATGCTGAGCAGCGTCATGCTGATAAAGAACAGAAACACCGGCGTAAGAAAATTACCCACCTTCATCGATATATAAGGCATCAGAAACGCATGCCTCGCATATTCCCATATCCCTACAGCCAGTGTAGGAATAATCAATATCATCCACTTGATTTGTTTATAGGACATGCCTTGATCCGCACCTTCCCCGGGCACTCCCGGCATATTCAGACTTTGTCTCTATTGTATCACGGCCCGCCCGGCGTATGTTAGAACGGTTCGTGTCACATACTACGAAGCGAACTTGTCTTTGTTTGGACGTTTGGATGGAAGCATCGACAACGAACAACCGGGAGGACCTTATGCGCACAAGGCTTTATGCAACGCTATCCATGCTGCTTTTGACGATTTCGGTGACGACTGCTCCGGCGCGGGGGCTTCTCCCGTAAACCAAGGCAGAGAGTACTATGAACAAAGGGGAGATGTCATCTGGGAGATTCCGAACCGGGAAAAGATTATAGCACTGACCTTCGATGACGGGCCGGATCCAGAGGATACGCCGCAGATTCTCGACCTGCTGAAGCAGTATCACGCAAAGGCAACGTTTTTTGTCGTCGGCAAACAGGTTCAGGAGCACCCGGAGCTGGCCAAGCGGCAGGTGGCCGAAGGCCATGAGCTTGCCAACCACACCTTCGACCATATGTATTTTAACCGCCGGAGCTCACCGGAGGTCATCGTGCGGGAGCTGCGGGAAACCCAGGAAGCCATATACCAGGTTACCGGTAAAAAAACCTACCTGTTTCGCCCTCCCGGAGGATATTATAACGACCGTATGATCCAAATTTGCAAGAAAGAGGGTTATCTCGTCGTCATGTGGTCATGGCATCAGGACACCTGGGACTGGAACCGGCCGGGCGTCGCCAAAATCGTGAACAAGGTGCTGAACAACGCGCGCAACGGCGACATCGTCCTGATGCACGACCACGTGGAGGGCAAGTCCCAAACTGTCGACGCGTTAAAACAAATCCTGCCTGAACTGCAGAAGCGCGGATATCGCTTCGTTACCGTTTCGGAGCTGGTAGAGTACAACATTCCTTGAGGGGCGTTTAAACGCGCCCCTTTTTTGGCGCTTCCTCCCCGGGCCATTCACGTTGGAATTGCGCAAGAAACTGCTCCATAAATGCGTGGCGGGAAGCAGCCTCCCGCTGGGCCGCCGGCGTATTCATCAGATCTTTCAGCTTCAGCAGCTTCTCGTAAAAATGGTTCACCGTCGTCCCCTGCCGGCTGCGGTATTCCTCCTGGGTCATGCTAGTCCGCGGCGGCTCGTCAGGGTCATACATGAGTCTTCCCCGTGATCCGCCAAAGGCAAACGTGCGGGCAATACCGATCGCTCCGATGGCGTCCAGACGGTCTGCGTCCTGCACGACGCGCCCCTCCAAAGTCGACATGGGCCTGCCGCCTCCGCCGCCAAAAGACATTGTCCCGATGATCTCCAGCACATGATCCACGAGCGCGGCATCCGCTCCATGGTCTGCGAGCCAAGATGAAATTGTTGCCATGCCCTCCTCTTTCGAAGACACGATTTTCTCGTCGGCCAGGTCATGAAAAAGGGCCGCCAGCTCGCAGACGACCGGGTCGGCCCCTTCCTGCTCCGCCAGCCTCTTCGCCCACTCCGCCACCCGGTAAATATGCCACCAGTCGTGGCCGGACGGCTCAGACTTTAAACGATCCTTCACGTATTCCCTTGCTTCCATAATCATTTGGTCGGTCTCCATATGCTTTCCTCCAAGCATTTTTATTTTTCTGAACAATCGCGGTTGAAACCGAACATATATTCGCCTATAATACAATGCATAGCTCTTTTAATAAAT
>NZ_PCZT01000009.1:1567122-1572975 GCF_002968895.1 Paenibacillus sp. AR247
TGCAGTCTCAGCTGACGCTTGTCAATCAAATCCGCAGCGGGGGTAAAGAAAGGCGAGAAACCGGCCATGGATCTGGTGAATAAGCTGAACACCATCTCCGGCGACGTATCCGATCTATTAGGGGACATCCTCGGACGTTATGACAGCGAAATTCAGCCGGCGATCGCAAGCGGGCTGCAGAAGGCGGTCAAGTCCGCCGCCGAAGCGAAGAAAGTGATGGATTCTGCGGTACAGAGCCTGCCGGACGTCAAGAAGGTGCTGTTCGACGCTTCCAAGGGGCTGGCGATCGGCACGCAGGGCATTTCCGTCATTCAGAAGGAGCTTCCGGGCGTGGAAGCCAAAGTCAAGGAGCTGGCGGACCGGATGCGCAAATTCGAATCGGAGGGCAACCTGCAGGAAGTCATCGACCTGCTGAAAAACAACTTCCAGCAGGAAGGCCAGTTCTTCGCCGAGCCTGTCGTGCTGAAGGAGAATCAGCTGTTTCCGATACCGAATTACGGATCCGCCATGTCGCCCTTCTTCTCAACACTGGCGCTCTGGGTCGGAGCGACGCTGCTCGTATCCCTGGTGACGACGGAAGTACATTCTCCTGCAGCGGGAACGGATTATAACAGCGTACAGATTTATTTCGGCCGGTTCCTGACCTTCCTGACGCTGGCGCTGCTGCAATCGGTCCTCGTCACAGCAGGCGATATCTTCCTCTTGGGAACCTATGTGGTGGACAAAGGCTGGTTCATCTTATTCGGATTGGTCAATAGCGCTGTCTTTATGCTGATCGTCTACACGCTCGTTTCCGTGTTCGGCAATGTCGGCAAGGCGCTTGCTATCGTTCTGCTGGTGCTGCAGCTGGCCGGATCGGGCGGAACCTTTCCGATCCAGACGACACCGCCGTTCTTCCGGGCGATCCATCCGTTCCTTCCGTTCACCTACGGCATCAGCATGATGCGCGAAGCGGTGGGTGGCATGATCTGGAGCGTCGTCCGCAGCGATCTGCTCATCATGTGCGTGTATGTCGTAATTACGCTCGTGATCGGTTTAGCGCTGAAAGGGATCATCAACCAGCTTGCCGCTGGCCTCGTTAAGAAGGCTAAGGAAAGCAAGCTTATCCATTGATCATGGTATAAACCAAACAAGCCTCCCCAGCAGTCCAGACTGCTGACGGGAGGCTTTTACGATTCATGCCTATTTCATTATTGATCCAATGTATAAGGTGCAAGGCCGGTAGGCATCGGCGCAGGAGGCGTGCAGGTGCTTTGCATCTCGTAATGCTTTTTCTCATCCGAAGCATCATGGAACGCCCACATCGCTTCCAACACATGGTACGCCAGCTCACCGGAAGCACGGTGAGGACGACCGCTCTGCAGCGCGTAAGCCATGTCAGCTGCGGCGATGCCGCGTGTGTTCTCCGCGTAGCCGAACAACAGCGGCTGTTCCTTCCACTCGGCTTCGCCGGCTATCCGGTACTGCACCTTGCCGCCGAAGTTGTTCGGATCGGGTACGCGCAGCGTTCCCTTTGTGCCGTAAATTTCGATGTTCGGCAGATTGCTGCCGCCGAATACGTCAAAGCTGGTGATGATCGTTCCAATCGCGCCTTCGGCGAACTGGATCAGCCCGGCGACGTGGGTAGGGATTTCCACCGGTATCTTTTGACCGTATTTTTTGGAGCTGGTGATCGTTCTTTCTTCCAACGCCTTGCCGGTCATACCCGTGATCGTTCTGATCGGACCGAGCAGCTGCACGAGTGCGGTCAGGTAGTAAGGCCCCATGTCGAACATCGGTCCTCCGCCGGCCTGATAATAAAATTCGGGATCCGGATGCCAGGTCTCGTGTCCGCCGCCGAGCATGAATGCCGTCGCGGCGACCGGACGGCCGATCAGCCCATCCTGGATCACTTTAAGGCAGGTCTGAATTCCGGCGCCGTAGAACGTTTCAGGCGCGCAGCCCACGCGCAGGCCTTTTTCCTTGGCGAGCTGGAGCACCTTCTGCCCATCTTCACGTGTGACAGCCAGCGGCTTTTCGACGTATACATGCTTGCCGGCCTCAAGAGCCTGCAGGCAGACCGACGCGTGCGCAGCCGGGATCGTCAGGTTGATCACGATTTGAATTTCGGGATCCGCGAGCAGCTCTTCAGGGGAATACACTCTGGGTATGCCGAATTCGGCTGCTTTTTCTGCGGCACGCTCCTTATCGATGTCCGCACAAGCTACCAAATCCAGCACATCGAATTTTTTGCAGTTTTCCATATAAATGCTGCTGATTTTCCCGCAGCCGATAATGCCTACTTTGATCTGCTCCAAGAATAACCCTCCCCTTAATATTGGCTGTCTGCCATGCCGTTATATGCTGTCTCCGGCTTCCAGTCGGAGACGGCTTCTTTGCCTTCGGCGGCCCATAGGAAGCCGCGTCTCATCATTTCCTTCACCTGTGGCATGTCGACGATATCCGCATGGTGCCCGAGCGAATTGTAGAAGACGCGTCCGCCGCCCCAGTACTTCGTCCAGACTACCGGCATGTCAACCGGTTTGTTGGCCGAATGCGGGCCATGAACGACCGGGAAGCGGGTTGTGGCGTGAACTTCCACTGCCGGATCCACATGCAGGTAATACTGCTCGCTCGCGACCTCGAAGTCTGCAATCCCCTGCAGCAGGGAGCCTTCCTCTTCGTCTGTCACGTTAACCATGTATCGAACCCCGTCATTCCCCGGGTGGGCGACCCACTGTCCGCCAGTCATGAACTGCCAATCGACCTGCGTCCGGAAGGAGTCGCACATGCCGCCGTGGCAGCCGGCAAGGCCCACGCCGCTCTGCACGGCCTCCGACACGTTGCCCACCAGCTCATTCCGGATTTCTCCCATCGTCCAGCAAGGGACGATCAGATCAAGACCGAGGAGCTTCTCCTTGTCGGCAAACGCTTCCAGCGTATCCGATACTTCTACTTCAAACTGCTCGGCTTCCAGCACGTTTTTGAAAATCTCTGCCACCTGCTTGGGCTCATGGCCATCCCATCCGCCCCATACGATCAGTGCTTTTTTCATGCGGCACGCTCCTTGTCTATGCTTGAAATGCTTGATATGCTCGCTATTCGTTGTTCAATACCTTCGCCTGATTGGCCTACATTTCCGAAATTTCCACCCAGCGCCGCTCCTCTACGGAACGCTCCACCGCCTCAAGCACAGCCTGGCATTTCACACCGTCGTGAAAGTTCGGGGAAGGCTGTCTGTCCTCGTGGATCGCTTCCATCAGCTCCAGCATTTCATGCGTAAACGTGTGTTCGAAGCCGATAGTGTGTCCGGCCGGCCACCAGGCATGCGAATACGCATGAGCGGCGTCGGTCGCAAGCACCCGGCGGAAGCCCTGCACATCCTCCTGGTCGTCGGTAAAGTACACTTCCAGCTCGTTCATCCGCTCAAAATCAAACTTGACACTGCCTTTGCTGCCGTTGATCTCGAACGAGTTCGTGCTGCGGTGTCCCGCCGCAAACCGGGTCGCCTCAAAGCTACCGAGCGCGCCTCCTGTGAACCGGGCCATAAACAGGGTTGCATCATCGACGGTCACTTTGCCCATCGGTCCGCCCAGACTGCCTTTAGCGCTGAGTCCGGTCATTATTTTCTGCGAGCGGTCTCTCCTTGATAAACGTTTCGCTCATGCCGATGACTTCCTGGATATCGCCGACGAGGTAGTGGGCTAAGTCGATCAGAGTCGGGCCCCAAGATCGCCGTGAGAGCCCGAACCCGCGATATCTTTCTGCAGCCGCCATACTAACGGGAAGGGAGGTGAAATGATGATCAACCGAACCTATGAACCGTCGGCGAGTTTCAATTCTACCATGAAAGAGGCTGCTTGGACACAGACCAGCCGCTTGCTGGAGGAATCCCTCCGCCGTCACCTGAAAGTAACCCTGCACCTTGCCGGTACCGGACCCGAACAAGAAATCCGGGGCTTCGTCACCGTGATTAACACCTATCTGGAAGAGATCAAGTTTAGAGCTGAAGACGAATGGCTGTGGATCAAATTCAGCGAGATCGCTTCCGCGCATACATAAAGCCGGCTTGAAGGAACGAATGGAACCCTTAGCGAAAAGGTTACAAGGGAAACCGGCTTATATCATATTGGAATGCAACGGTTTCCCGTATACATATTACTGAGCAAACGGAGGAATTAGCTATGAGCGATGATTTGAAATATCCTATCGGACTTTGCGTAACGAAAAAAGAACTGAACGGAGATGAGCGGACAGCATTGATCGGCGAAATCCGCAGCCTGCCTTCGAAGCTGCGGCAAGCTGTCAGCGGATTATCCAAGGAGCAGCTGGACACGCCTTATCGGCCGGGCGGCTGGACCGTCCGTCAAGTCGTGCACCATGTCGGAGACAGCCACATGAACAGCCTGATTCGGCTTAAACTTGCTTTAACCGAGGATAATCCGGTGATAAAACCTTATGAGGAGCAATTATGGGCTGAACTTGCAGATTCCGCGCTGCCTGATCCGGAGATTTCCCTGGATCTGCTTGAGGCGCTGCATGTCCGTTTTGTGCTTGTTCTGGAAAGCTTGAGCGGTGACCAGTGGCACAGAACTTACACCCATCCCGCGAGCGGAGAAACCAATTTGAACGAGCATCTATGCACTTATGCTTGGCATGGCAACCACCATCTTGCGCATATCACGACCCTCAAAGAACGAATGGGCTGGTAAGGCGGGATTCAGGTTCTTCGGTATGACGCCCTTCCTCAAATGAAATACTAACCAAAATGGTATGATTGAGGCAGGTGTTCTCATGAGTAAAATCTTGTCCATCTACGGCAGAGATGTGAAAAACATTGCCACGAACTGGGCCGCGCTCGTCATCATCGCCGGTCTTGTTATGCTTCCTTCCCTGTACGCCTGGTTCAACATCAAGGCATCCTGGGATCCCTACGGCAATACCGGCGATATTGCGATTGCCGTCGCGAACAACGACAAAGGGACGACGATGAAGGGACAGTCGCTGAATCTCGGCAAGGAGATCGTCGCCTCGCTGAAGGACAATCATAAGCTGGGCTGGAGGTTCGTCCCCGAGGCGGACGCCATGAGAGGCGTTCGGCACGGGGATTACTATGCGAGCATCATCATCCCGGACAATTTTTCGGCCTCGATTGCTACGGTGCTGTCGGACAACCCGACCCACGCCGAAATTTTGTATTATGTGAACGAAAAGATCAATGCCGTATCCCCGAAGATTACGTCTTCCGGAGCCAGCGGCATCATCCAGGAAGTCAGCAAAAATTTCGTCAAAACCGCCAACGGCACGATTTTCAAAATTTTCAACGAGCTTGGTATCGAGCTGGAAAATCAGCTGCCGACTATTGAGAAGGTCCGCTCGCTGGTGTTTGAGCTGGAGAAAAATTTCCCGGAAATCAACCAAGCCGTAAACACGGCGGCGCAGGACATCCATACGACCAACGAGCTGGTATCCAAAGCTCAAGGGGCGCTGCCCATAGTGACCGACCTGGCCAAGAACGGGCAGCAGTTGGCGGCTGGTCTGGACGATTTTATGGGCAAGGCTTCCACGGCTGCCAAGGATATCGCGCCGAACGTAAAGCAGGATCTGCTGCTTCTGCAGCAGACGTCCATGGCTACGGAGCAGCTGACCGCGCTGCTGAAGGATCCCGACGTCGATCCGAAGACTGCGCTTGATGCGCTGGACCGGATATCCTCCAGGTTAACTACCGGCCTGGAAGTACAGGAAGCGCTGATCAGCTGGTTCGGCCGGCTGAACCAGACCGCAGGCGGCCGACTGGATTTCGTCAGCTCCAAGCTGAAGCAGGTCCGGGACAAAATGCAGTCTCAGCTGACGCTTGTCAATCAAATCCGCAGC
>NZ_PCZT01000009.1:1573075-1574575 GCF_002968895.1 Paenibacillus sp. AR247
TTTCTGCAGCCGCCATACTAACGGGAAGGCAGGGTCCAGAATCCAGTCCTGCAGAAACCAGGCGCGGAAATGATAGATCTGTCCCAGCCGGCCGCTTTCGATCAGATTTTTGGCCAGCCGGACCGCAGGCGAGAACCGGTAATTAAAGCCGACCATGTGCTTCACTCCCGCCTCCTCCGCAGCCTTCAGCATTTCACGCGAGTCGGCAAGCGTCAGGGCCAGCGGCTTCTCGCAGAAAATATGCTTCCCTGCCTTGGCCGCAGCCAGCGCGATGTCTTTATGCGCATCACTCGGCGCGTTGATGTCGATCAGGTCGATGTCATCCCGCGCCACCAGGTTTCGCCAATCCGTCTCCGTTTCGGCCCAGCCGTACTGCCCGGCCGCCTGCTGAACCGCATCAGCATCACGGCCGCAAATCGCCGCCATCTGCGGCTGAATCGGCGCCTCCGGGAAAAACATGGGCAGCGCCCGGTACGCATTGCTGTGGGCCTTCCCCATAAATTTGTAGCCTACCATGCCAATTCGCAGCGCTTTCATTTCCATCCGAATTCCTCCATCTCTTTGGTATATTGGACTTACTGGCTCATCAGAGCCGCAGATTCTGGGACGATGCCCGGATGACCAGCTCCGTCGGAAGCATGATCTGAAACGGGTTGACCCCGGAGCCGATGCTCCCTGCTCCAGCCGCTTCAGCACTTCAGCGACCGCAATTTCCCCCATTTCATAGAAAGGAACCTTTACGCTGCTCAGCTCAGGCGTCGTTACCTGTGAAGCATCCGAATTATCGTAGCCGAACATGGCCGGAAAACGCTCTTCGGACAGCCCATGATCCCGGAGACCCTGCATCAAACCGATGGCCATCCGATCGTTTGCGGCAAAGACGGCATCCACCTGATCGATGACCTTCATTAATTCAGAAGCAGCAGTGATGCCGCTGCTGCGGCTGAAGTTTCCGCGGAAGATCAGTTCCTCCTCCAGCACCAAACCCGCCTCGGCCAGCGCTTTCTCGCAGCCTTGAAGGCGATCCCGGCTGTTGGAGTAGGTCAGCGGCCCGTTCATGAACGCGATCCGGCGATATCCCTGTTCGATCAGATGGCGGACCGCCATATAGCTGCCCTGTACATGGTCTGCATCGACCTCACTGAAGGGCTCGCCTTCAAAGTGCTGATTGATCAGGCAGAAAGGCAGTCCTTCCTCTGCGAGACGGCGAAGGGCCAGCAGTTCTTCCCGATCATCCTTCGCTCCCAGGATGATGCATGTATCGATTTTATGCGCATGAAACCAGCGGACATAATCCATGGACTCGCCGGGCGTCTGAAACAGCAGCAGGATATCATGACCCAGCTCTCGGGCTTTGCTGCCGATTCCGCTTAAAATTTCCGAGAAGAAAAAGCTCGAAAACATATGTACCTTCGGCACATATGGAAGAACGACACCAATGTTGCCGCTGCGGCTGGTCGCAAAATTACGGGCCAGTGCACTGGGCACGTAATTCAGCTT
>NZ_PCZT01000009.1:1574675-1592515 GCF_002968895.1 Paenibacillus sp. AR247
CTTGGCAGCTTCCATGACGCGTTGTCTCGTTTCTCTTTCATGGGGCCGACTCCGTTGAGCACCCGCGACACGGTCGCTTCCGATACCCCGGCTAGTTCGGCCACCTCTTTGCGGGATGCGATGGCAACTCCCCCTTTTCCGAATGATGTACGCGCGTACATTTTCTCACCTAACCATCCTATTGTCAAGGTAAGTTTTTCAAAAAACGCTCCGATTTCGACGGTTTAACCAAATAAAAAGCGACCGAACCGGAGACTTCCCGCTGGGTCGCTTTTTATTTAATCGATGACTATATCATATTTCCGATCTCGTCAGCCAAACTTTAATTCTGGCAATCACTTCATTGATGTTCAGCGGCTTGCTCAAATAGTCGGACGCGCCGGCCGCCAAGCACTTATCCCGATCCTCTTTCATCGCCTTGGCTGTCAACGCAACAATCGGCAGATCGGTCATCTCCAGCGTCTGGCGGATATTCCGCATCGTCTGGTAACCGTCCATTTCCGGCATCATAATGTCCATCAGAATCATATCGATATCCGGTTCGGCCTGAAGCAAATCCAGGCACTCGTATCCGTTCTGTGCGGTGAGCACCTGCATATTATATCTCTCTAAGGCATTGGCCAGCGCATATACGTTTCGAATGTCGTCGTCAACAACGAGGATTTTCTTCCCATCGAACAAGGCCGAGTCTTCCAGGAACATATCCTCTGCGGCTGGCGGATCGGCGGCAGGCTCCTCCGCATGAATCCGACTTCCCACAGGACGCGCAGCCTGCGCCGAAGCCGTACTTAAAGGACCGGAGAAGGCTGCCGCTGCCTCGGCTTGCATCACAAGCATCGGCGACTCATCGACATACTCGGTCTGGTAAGGGAGGTAAAGGGTGAACGTGCTTCCTTTGCCGGGTTCGCTCTCCACGACCAGCTCTCCTCCCAGCAGTTTGGCGAATTGAAGCGAGATGGACAGTCCGAGTCCTGTGCCGCCATATTTCCGCGCCGTTGCTCCATCCGCCTGTTTAAAGGCCTCGAAGATCACCTGCTGCTGCTCCTCGGTAATTCCGATTCCAGTATCGCGAACCGCGAAGGCCAATGTCTCATAAGGCATGGAAAACTGCGGGGTCGAAACCGAGTCGAGCTTGTATATGCTTAAAGACACTTCACCGCGTTCGGTAAACTTGAACGCATTGGACAACAGGTTCCGCAATATTTGATGGAGTCTTAACTCGTCGCTGAAAAAGACGTCGCCAACGTTCGGCGCGATTTCGACTTTGAAGTCCAGCGACTTGGCCTCGGCCGTTTTGGCAAAGTAGCGGTACATGATCTCCGGCAGCTCACTCGCGTTGATCGAGCTGATATCCAGCTGGATCTGTCCCGATTCCACCTTGGATAAATCCAAAATATCGTTGATCAGCCGCAATAGGTCCGTACCGGAGGAATGGATGACGTTGGCGTAATTGACCTCTTCCTCCTGCAGCGTTCCGTTCTTGTTTTCTGACAAAATCTGGGACAGAATAAGCATGCTGTTCAGCGGAGTGCGTAACTCGTGCGACATGTTAGCCAAAAACTCGGATTTATAATTGGAACTGAGCTTCGCCTGTTCCGCGTATTTTTCCATCTCGGCCGCCGCTTCCTCCGCCTGCGCCTTCTGATATTCCAGTTTGTCATTCAAGCTTTGGAGCTCGTCGGTTTGCATCTGCAGCTCTTCGGACTGAACCTGCAGTTCCTCCGTCTGCACCTGCAGTTCCTCAGACTGGGCCTGAAGCTCTTCATTCATCGTCTGGGCTTCCATATACAAGCGCTGGATTTGCGCTCGGTTGATCACACTGTGCATCGTGACGCCAACCGTATCCAAGAGCTGCCGGAGCATGTCCAATTGGTGCTTGCTGAACGTCACCAGCGCGGCAATCTCGATCACAGCCAGCGTCCTGCCCTCGAACACGATTGGAGCAACAGCAATATAGGTCGGAACGGCGCTCCCCAATCCCGAGGATATGTGTATGTAGTTGTTCGGTACCCTGTCCAGCGTGATCATACTCTGATCGGCGGCACACTGACCGACAAGTCCCTGACCCCAGGCGATGACCGATTTGCCTGCCTCACCCTCGTGTTCTCCTGCATAGGAAGCGAGCCGAACCAGCCCCTCCTCCTCCTTGGCTTCGTACAATACGATATAAGGCACCTGGAAAATGGAAGCGAGCCGATTGACAAACACGCGGCTTAGACTGGCCAGGCCCGCTTCGTTCTGAAGCAGTGTAGCGGTGGCGGCAATCTGTTCCTTCATTTCATTCTGCTGCTGCACTTCCCGAAGCAGGTCGTTCGTTGCACTGCCGAGTTCTGCAATTTCATCGCGCGTGCGGGTATGGATGCGCTTGTTCAAATTGCCGCCGGAGGCGATGTCACGAATTGTGCCCGTAACTTCCTTGATTGTCGTAACGATATTTCTGGAGATCAGCACGGCTGCTGAGATGGATACGGCCGCGAGCACAATCCAAAGAAGATAGATGATCGTGATCAGTCTTCGGTTATTGTCCTCAAGCGTCTGCACCCGCTCGCTCGTCAGCCCTTTCTCCGTGTCCAAAAACGCCGTTAATTTTTCCCGCATGGCGTCCATTTCCGGCTTGCCCGGGTCACGTTGGAAAAATGTCCGAACTTCAGCATCCTGGCCGCTGCGCTTCATCTCAATGGACGGTTTGCCTGCGATCTCAATCCATCGGTTGATATTGGCCTTGATGTCCTCCAGATTTTTCTGCTGCTCAGGATTGTCCGCCAGCAAACGATACAGCTGGTTGTACTCGCTCTCCCATTTCGAGCTGGCCGCCGTGTACGGCTCCAGATAGCTCGAGTCTCCCGTGATCATATATCCCCGCTGGCCTGTCTCCATGTCCAGCAAGGACTTTTCAATGCTGTGGGCCAGGTCATGGACTTCGATGTCATGCTGGCTGATAAAATCCGTTTCCCGCTGCAGCGAAGCAACCCGGCTCGAAATCACTCCCAGGAACACCACAACGCACACGAGCACAAAAATATATCCAAGAATAATCTTGGACCGAATGCTGAACCTCATCTTTCCTAACAAAATCGAAACCTCCATCCAACGGGTGTTCTCTTTCTTCTAATGACTATAGAGTGACCAGTTCATTCAATTAAGTATTTTAGAACTTGTTGGAACGAATTTTCAATAACTAGAGTTATCTTCGAGGCAGGATGAACCGTTGACGGGACGCATCGCCAAAGCCCGCTGCAGGTGGTTTCCAGTGGATCCGCCCAAGCAGTCCTTTGTATATTTGTATGGAAAACGTATAGATAACAACTGTGTCCATTATCATCTAATCGATGATTCCCTTGCTCGGGTTCAATGGATTCCCCACGTTGCTGCAGCAAAAAAGAGCCTCCGCGGCTTTAACCGCGAAGGCCCTATTCCCTTCATTCTTCAAGATATTATCCCAGGACAACCCTGTCGTCGGACAGCTTATGTCCGCTGATTTGCTCGAATTCAGCCAGCAGCTCTTCGACGGTCAGCGTCTTTTTTCGCTGTTCGTTGATGTCCAGAATGATTCTGCCTTTGTCCATCATGATCAAACGGTTGCCGAGGCGGATCGCCTGCTCCATATTGTGCGTGACCATCAGGGTCGTCAGGTTCAGCTCCCGCACAATCCGGTCGGTGAGCCGCGTGATCAGCTCCGCCCTTGCAGGGTCCAGCGCCGCGGTATGCTCATCCAGCAGCAAAATTTGCGGCTTGGTGAAGGTGGCCATCAACAAGCTGAGTGCCTGACGCTCTCCTCCGGACAGCAAACCGACCTTCGCCCGCAGCCGCCCTTCCAGGCCGATACCGAGCTTGGACAGCTCTTCCTTGAACATCGCCCGCCGGCCGGACTTGATGCTCAGCCCCAATCCTCTCTGCTTGCCTCTCGTATAAGCCATCGCCAGGTTTTCCTCGATCGTCATGTGAGGAGCGGTTCCCGCCATCGGATCCTGAAATACGCGGCCGATCCAGCGGCTCCGGCGGAATTCCGGAAGCTGGCTGATCACCGCACCCTCGATCCGCACCTCCCCTGCGTCGGGCTTCATGACGCCGGAAATGATGTTCATCAGCGTGGACTTGCCCGCACCGTTACTTCCGATCACCGTGACGAAGTCGCCGGGATTCAGCTTCAGCGAAATGTTGTGCAGCGCAATTTTTTCATCCGGCGTGCCCGGATTAAACAGCTTCGATACTCTGTTCAGCTCCAGCATCAGAAATCACCTCCGACCGTCCGGCTTGTTCTGCTGCCCAGCTGGCTGGACAGCTCTTCGGTTCGGCGCTTGGCCAGCTGCTTCTGCCGAAGGGCGCGCCTTGCGGTTGGAAGCACCAAAGCGATGATCACGATGATGGCCGTGATGAGCTTCAGGTCGGACGTATCGAGCCATTCCACCCGGAGCGCGAGCGCCACGACGATCCGGTACACGATCGCCCCGAGCACGACGGAAATGGTCGTATGGATCACATTCGTCGCTCCGAATATCGCCTCACCGATAATGACGGAAGCCAGCCCGATAACGATCATGCCGATCCCCATGGAAATATCCGCGAATCCTGACTCCTGAGCAACCAGTGCGCCGGAGAGGGCGACCAGTCCATTGGCCAGGCTGACGCCGAGAACCGTCGTCGTGTCTGTATTGGCGCCGAAACTGCGGATCATCCGTGCGTTATCTCCCGTTGCGCGTAATGCTAGCCCCAAATCGGTCCGCAGGAACAGATTCAGCAGAAGCAAAATCAGAATCACCGCGATCGGCATCGTAATGAAAGCGTTCACTGATGAAAAAACGGTGCTTTCCCCAAGCAGGGACGTGTTGGGTTTTCCCATAATCCGCATGTTGATCGAATACAGCGCAATCATCATGATAATACCGGATAACAGTGCATTGATTTTCCCTTTGGTATGGAGAAGCCCGGTACAAATTCCCGCGAGAAGCCCGCCGCCGAACGCCGCCAGGCTTGCCAGCCACGGATTGTATCCGTGGGTAATCATCACGGCGGCAATTCCGCCGCCGGTGGTGAAGCTGCCATCCACCGTCAGATCCGGAAAATCAAGAATGCGATACGTGATATATACGCCGAGCGCCATCAGCGAGTACAGCAGCCCGAGCTCAAGTGCTCCCAGTAGTGAATCCAGCATGGTGTCAGCCTCCCTTATGACGAAGGGAGTGGACGAAGATTCCGGCCACTCCCCATCGCTCGATTACTGAATAATATCGTTTTCTTTGTCCGTTACTTTGTCTTTCATGGCGTCGGTTACTGTGATTCCTTGCGCTTCAGCCGCCTTCAGGTTCAGAATCAGGTCCAGCTTCTCCTGCACCGATACCTTCATGTCGCCCGGCTTCTTAGCCCGTTCTTCAAAATATCGACCGCCATCTGGCCTACCTGATAGCCATGGTCGTAGTATTTAAAACCGACCGTAGCGAAGGCGCCCTTCTCGACCGTATCCCGGTCGCTGGAGAAGAACGGAATGTGCTTCTCGTTCGCCAGCTGGATAATGGAATCGACGCCGTCAACGACGGTATTGTCCAGCGTAATGAATAGCGCATCCACCCGTCCCACCAAGGACTCGGCGGCCTGCTTCACTTCCGATGTGTTGGTTACCGCCGCGCGCACCAGCTTGATGTTATGCTTTTTCAGCGTTTCCTCGGCATTTTTGGCCATCACGATCGCGTTAGGCTCGCCTTCGTTAATGACAATGCCGACGTTCTTCACGTTCGGGAAGCTCTCAGCGATGAAGTCCATCAGACGTTGAACCGCTACCGGATTCGTGTCCGAGCCGCCGGTTACGTTGCCCCCTGGTTGATCCAGGTTTGAGACGATCTTGGCATCCACCGGATCGGTAACCGCCGCGAACAGCACCGGCGTATCCTTCACCTGCTGTACCAGCGCTTGCGCCGAGCCGGTAGAAATGCCGAGAACGAGATCATTTTTACCGGAAGCGATCTTTTGGGCAATGGAAAGGTTGTTAGCCGGATCTCCCTGTGCGTTGTTGAAATCGATCTTCAGGTTATCGCCTTCCGTAATCCCCGCGTCCTTCAATGCGGCGATGAAGCCCTCGCGCGTGGCATCCAGGGAAGGATGCTCGACGATTTGCGAAATGGCTACGGTGTAGGTTTTTTTGTCTGTGCTTCCTGCATCGGTCCCGCCACCGGACCCGGCTTCACTGGACTTCGTGCCCGAGTTTCCGCAGCCGGCCGCCATGGTTACGAGGAGTGCGGACATCACGACGGATAATAGCAAATTTCTCTTTTTCATGTTCATAACCCCTTCCGATTCTCTTCTTTAACGCTGTCATATACGAAAGCATTAAAGTAAATAAGTGCGAAAAATACCGTATCAAGCGGAGCACACGGGTACATGAACTGCCTGCCCGGATATTTTTCATAGAATTAAATAACCACTGGATTATTCATTATCATAAGGGGCACTGCCAATATACGTCAATCAATAAGTTGCAAAAAAGTACAGGTTTTTCCGGGCTTTTGCGGCCTTACGCTTCCAGCTCCCGGACAAGATCCTGCAGCTTCATCTCCGACATGCTGGAAATCATCATATCATAGCCTTCAAAAGGGAAGGTCTGGGTCATCGAATTAGGCACGATCACCGTATGTACGCCTGCTCCTTTGGCTGCAATAAAGCCGTTAAGCGAATCCTCAAAAGACACCGCCTGATCCGGGGTTACCTCCAGCTTCTGCAATGCCAGCAGGTACAGCTCGGGATCCGGTTTGACCTTGGACACGAGGTCCGCAGTACAAATAACGTCGAAGTAAGATTCCAGTTCGAATTTGTTGAAATATGGCTCAATCCAGTTGTAATAAGAGCTTGATGCCAGCGCGATCTTCAGCCCGAGCCGCTTGGCCTCCACCAAATAGTCCTCAACCCCCGGTCTGACTTCAACATCCTTAAGCAGCTCCCGGTAGATGACATTGACCTGTTCCTTGACGAGGGCTGGATCCACTTCCCTGCCCAGGCACTCGGACAAATACGTATACGGATTAAATACGTCGAAATTGGTGCCGACGCACTTCGCGTACGTCTCCAGCGGTAGTTCGGTGCCATGCTCCCGGTAAATCTCGCAGAAAGCGTGATAGGCCGGCGTTTCGGTATCGACGATGAGACCGTCAAAATCAAAAATCAATGCTTGAATCAAGCCGTTCACCCCTTCTTTATCTTGTCGATGGGCTGTAAAGCCGCATTAATAGATTCGCCTTGCGGCAGGGCTATTCCTCCCTGGTATCACCATGTAGTCAAACAGGCCGCGATTCAGGAACCGCAGCCTGTACACAAATATAATGCTGTCATTCGGAGCTTAAATTCTGCTGATCTCCACTTGGCCAAGCAGCCGGCGGAAGGTGTCCGGATCGACGCTGCCGGCCATGGCCGATAAGGCGTTCGCCGTCCCCGCGGCAGCGGCCATAGCGATGCCCTCCTCGGCGGGGAGCTGCTTCAGCAGCGACACGGCCATGCCCGCCACAAAGGAATCGCCGCAGCCTACCGTATTGACCACCTGAATCGGAGGGGTTACGGCACGATAACGTCCCTGCGATGTGACGGTCAGCGATCCGGCACCCCCGAGCGACACGCAGACGCGCTCCATCCGGTATTCGCGGAGCAAGTCTTCCATCGCCCGGAGCAGCTCCTGCTCATCCCGAATACCCGTGCCAAGCAGAGCGGCGACCTCTTCTTCGTTGGGCTTGATCATATCCGGATTCGCCTGCAGTCCGAATCGGAGGGCGTCACCGCTGGCGTCAAGAATCACATATGCCCCTTCTTTCTTGGCCGCGCCGACAAGACGGATGTAATAATCGGCCGGGGCCCCGGCCGGCAGGCTGCCGCTGATGCAGACGACTTTCGATGTGCGTGCCAGGGCGGCCATTGTCTGCTCCATCTCGTCAAGTGCCCGGTTATCCACCACCGGACCGGGCTCCAGGAGCTCTGTCGACGACCCGGTCTCCTCATCGATGATGTTGAGGCATAGTCTCGACTCCCCTTCCACGGCGACAAATTGATGCGCAATGTTCATACCGTCCAGCTGCTTCTTGATGATTTCCCCGTTCATGCCGCCGACGATGCCCGAAGCGGTAACCTCCGCCCCGAGCTGTGCGGCGACTTTCGCCACATTAATGCCTTTGCCCCCAGGGGCCGCCAGATATTGTCTGACCCGGGATACCTTCCCGTGCGGAAATGCCGGCAAGTAGTATGTTTTGTCAATGGCTGCGTTCATCGTTACGGTCGTTATCATATGATCCCATCCCATCTATGGCTTGAATTCGCAAGGCAGCTCCGATGCCTGTATCTCCGCCGTGTGGTGCCATCTGCCTTCATGTTGCAATGTTTGGAAAGCTTTGTTCCAGCTTAGGGTTGACAAATGCAGGCTTCCGGACGAGCCCGAAACGACGAGCCGATTCCTGTAAGAAGCACGACCCTGCCGATTTCATTGCGGATAAACCATGGCTGCATTACTCATAGACCTGCAAAACATGGGAATTCTATGTATGCCGGCACTTCTCGCTGCATGTGAACGGTCAGATTTATACTCAGGAGGCTATAGAGCTATGAAGTGGATGTCCGCCGTATTCGTCAAATCCGTCGCCTTGTCCCTCGCGCTGTCTCTCTCACTGCTCGTTGCCGAACCGGACCCTTCCGTTGATCCTCCCTACGCCAAGTGGGGCTTGATCGCCGTGAAGGAAGCCCAGAAAAAATACAACTCGGAAATTACGGATTACCTGCATATCGGACGCATCAATCTGTCGCCGACGGAAGCGGAAGAAACGTTCAAGCTGCTGCTGAGCCGGCAGGGCATGCCGGCAGCTGTGCTCGCTACCGTCCGGTTTAACACGGTGACCGAAAGACTGATATCCATTAAGTTCAGAGACACACAGCCTTAAAACCCGATCCTTAACAGGCAGGCTCGTTCAGATCGCCAGCTGCTCCAAATGCTTGACGCAGTTGAAAAGCCCGCATTCCCAGCTTTCCTCGATCTTTCGGATGACGGTGATGGATGTGTTATGCAGATGCTCGGACGTGTCCGTGTGCGGAATCAGAACGGGAAGCAGCGTGCCGATCAGCGCCCCGTGGCTCACCACGAGGACGCGATCTTCAGGATGGCTGGCGCAAATGTCCATGACCGCCTCCATTCCTCTGGCAATCATCGAGTCGTCGGTCTCAATCCCGAGATCCAGCGAAGCCCAATCATAACCCCATCGAAGCACCCGGTCTCGAGCCCCCAGCGCGGCCGCAATCGTTTCGGCGGTTTCCCGCGCCCGCGACAAATCGCTGGCATAGACGGCGTCCCACCGCTCGTTCTTCAGCCGTGCAGCCAAGGCTCTTGCCTGGGCCCGCCCGGTTTCGTTCAAAGGGATATCCGTCTGGCCTTGCGCCCTGCGCTCAATGTTCCAATCCGTGATGCCGTGCCTTACAAATCCGATCGTCGTCATTTGCCAACATCCTCCTTGTCGTAAAACTTCATATGGCCCTTCGTCTCCCGATAATAGGCGAGCCGATCCGCAAGCGTGCCGGTATGAAGCTCAAACCGGTGCCCGTCCGGATCCAGGAAATATACCGAGAGCTTGTCCCGCTCATCCCGCTGCCTGCCCTCAAGTACGCGAACGCCGTAACGCTGTAGCCGGGACAGCCAGGCTTCGAAATCCTGATCTTTAACCGTAAAGGCGATATGAGTATATGTCGATGGTGTATCCCCCCGCTCCGCATCCTCCTGATTCAGCGCAATCCAGAGTCCGGCAAGATCAAAGTAAGCCAGCTTCCGGCCCTGCACGAGCAGCTGGGCGCCCAGAACATCCCTATAAAAAGCGATGGACCGATCCAGATCCGAAACGGAAAACAAAAATGATTCACACCCTGTATGTTCATGATTCCTCCTGCATACAGCCTTTTCGTACCCACACAGCTGGCCGTTAACAAGGCTAATCCCACACCTGATCCAGCTTATCGGCATAAAAGGCAATCGCCTTCCGGTACGCTTGGATCCCGCTGTCCGAGCTGGTTTCCGCAAGCTGTCCGAGGAGCTCCCTCATTGCAGCTGCATGCTCCCCCACATTGTACAGAGCCATGGCGTAAAAAACAGAAAACTCCCTGCGTTCGGGAAATCTTTCCATCGCCTGCTTCAACAGCGACTTTGCGTCCTCATATCGTCCCAGCGTACGGTATGTACTGCCGAGCCCAAGCATCGCCCCCGCCAGCTCTTCGTCCTGCAGTCCGAGCGAAATAGCCTTTTCATAATAGGGCACGGCTTCCTTCTCCAAGCCCAGTTCGTCGTGGGTCCATGCAGTCTGATACAAGATCACCGGATGCTCGGGCTGTTCCGCCAGCAGGGAAAGCCAAATTCCCCTGGACTGCTCGGCATTCCCTGACTGCCGGAGCGTTATGGCGTTCCTGAAGGTGCGGCGCACGGCAAAATCCTCACTTCCGGCCCTGAAAACGATCAAGTGGCCGTCCCGCAGGTGGTTTTCCCGAAAACCGAGCCTCCTCAGAACCTTTTGTGATCGAGGATGATCCCGCTCCACATGGGCTTCGATCTCATCCAGCTTCATCACTTCAAAGCCGACCTTCATCAATTCTTCGAGCGCCTCAGGCATATAACCGCTGCCCCAATACTCCGGAGACAGATCATAGCCCATTTCCGCCCTTTCCCTTTCCCCGTCCCGGACCCAACAGTGGAATCCGCAGGTGCCCATAAACATATCGTTCTCACGGTCTAATATGGCATATCTGCAGCCGGAGCTGCGGGTGAGCGCAATAATTTCGTCCGCTTCCTCCATGCTCACCAAAGGCTCGATATCCATGAACCGGGTGACTACCGGGTTGGAGAACAGCCGAAAGACGTCTTCCCGGTCCTCCGGCTCAAGCGGCCTCAACCTCAGCCTCTCCGTATGCAGGACAGGGTACTGTACATCACGCATCGCTGGGCCTCCTTCATGTTGAATTTTTTAACAAAAAACATCGGATTACCATATTGCATATAGCACTAAAAATAAATATTGACAAACCAACAGTTATGTATTACAATTAAATATTTACTTTGACATCCAACTTTCCTGTCCGTAATATAGACTCTGTCTTGAAATCCATGAGTTGGAATTAGGGAGGAATCGAAGGATGAGTACGAACCAAACTGCCGCAAACGTGTTCATGCTGGACGTATCCGCCGTCATGATGGGCAGCGTTAACACCGTTCACCCTGCGGTCATTACGGATGGAAACGATACGCTCCTGATTGACACCGGCTACCCCGGTCAGTATCCCCTCTTGCGGGAAGCGATGAAGTCCCATGGCCTATCGATCGATTCGATTACCCATGTTATCATTACGCATCAGGATCTGGATCATATCGGCAGCCTGCCAGCCATACGCCAGCACGCCCCTCGTCCGGTCGAAGTCATGTCCAGTCAAGAAGAAAGGCCCTATATTCAGGGTGAAAAGCGTTTGATCAAGGTAACCCCGGAGGCGATCGATCGGGCCAAAGCGTCTCTGCCTCCGGAATTACCTGCTGAATGGCGTAATGCCTTTATTTCTACGCTGGAGAATCCACCACGGTCGCCTGTCGATACAATCATCCATGAAGGGGAAGAGCTCCCCATCTGTGGCGGCATCGTCGTGATTGGCACACCGGGGCACACTCCCGGGCATATCAGTTTATACCATCGGTCGACCCGGACGCTGATAGCTGCCGACGCCCTCCGGGCGTTGACGGAGAACTGCATGGGCCGGATGCCGACACGACCGTCGATATGCCGCTTGCGACGCAATCCATCGCCCAACTGGCCGCCTACGACATATCGTCCGTCATTTGCTACCACGGCGAAAGCTTTGAAGGACCCGTTGTACAGCGGCTACTGGAGCTAAGCCGAACGCAGCGTCCCCTTTAGTAAGAAGGATCAACGGCCCGTTCGCAGCCGGCGACCTGAGTGCTGTAGTAGTCGTAAGCTCTATGCATTTTTGCCATATATTCCGGATCCCCGCTGGAACAGGCAAAACGGATATCTCCTCCGCGCTGCGTTCCTGACGTTTCCGTTTTCTTAAGAATATAGTCCAGCCTCCGCACCGTCCCGGCGCTCCCGTCAATGATCTCAATATGCGGCGGCAGGATCTGCCTCAAGATCCGGGTATAGAAGGGATAATGCGTGCATCCGAGCACCAGGGTTCCGTATTCCTCCAGCCGGTAATCGGCAAATTTATCCAGAAAATACCGTGTCATCCGGTCCGGGTCGAACTCCAGCGATTCGCAGTATCCGACCAGCTCGGGGAGCGGCAGGGAGTCTACGATGCTGTGGTCATCCACCCTGGAAACGAGTTGGGTGTATTTAGACTGGTGCAGGGTCAGCGGGGTTGCCGCCACCAGCACCCTTTTCCCGGTCAGCCGGTTCATTTCAACCGCGGGCTTAACCGCAGGCTCCATCCCGATGATCGGAATGTCGTATTCCCGGCGAAGCTCCTCCGCCGCGGCGCTCGTCGCCGTATTGCAGGCAATGACAAGCGCTTTGATCTCGTCCTGCAGAATCATGTCCACGGACTGGCGGACATAATCCAGAACCTGATCCTTTGTCTTGGTTCCGTAAGGAACGTGAAGCGTGTCTGCAAAAAATAAAAAGTCTTCGTTGGGCAGCTGCTTTACGGCTTCAGACAGCACGGTCAGTCCGCCGAGGCCTGAATCAAAAAGCGCAATTCGCATGTTGTTCACCTGATTTTTCTTAATAATTGCTCCGGGCGCATATCAATGGCTGCCCGGCGATGTTCCATCCGGGGCCGTCAGCCCCGGAGTTATTATATCATGTTGTCCGGGCATCTTCGGGAAATCTGTAAACCATGCCGATAAAGAGCACGTTCCGCCCCCCCACCATCGAGGAGAACTCGCAGGTCTCCCTGAATCCTGCCCTGCTGTATACCTTTGCGGCACGCTGATTGAATTTGGCCACCGCTAGGCGGATTCCCTTCGCGGGAAACTTATCGGAAACATAAGCCATGCCTGCTTTTACAAAATCCAGGCCGGCACCCTGCCCCGTCAGCTCGGGATTCATGCCCAATCCGTAATCAACGCAGGTATCATCTTCGTATAGACCGGCCCCATAACCTCCGGCAACACGGGCTGAATTGCCTGTGCAGTAAAAACCGACCAAATTTCCGGCGGAGTCCGACGCTGCTGCATAATCCCCGTTCATCAGCTCCAATATATCTTCTTCATCTGCTGCCATACTATAGAAGTCAAACGGAGCCGGATAGCGCCATGTAGATATCCGGGCGGCAGCTTCCTGGGTCATCGGTTGAATCTGTATTTCCATGCCTAATGGTTACCTTCCTTCAAGTTTTACTGCTCACCAAGTCCACGGCCGATAAAATTGGCCGAAACCCTTGGCACATGAAGCTCTTTGGCCCAAACGGACAGCTGGCCCATATGATGAATTTCATGGGTGATGACGTGCTTTGCGACCTCCCCGTAACGCAAGGGTTCGGCATGCCAGGCGGCCTTGACGATTTCCCCGTCCCGCTCAGGACTTCGGCTCAGAATCAGCGGACGAAGCTCTGTCACGTAGCTGTCGGACAAGGCTCTGACTTTGCTCAGGGTCGCGAAATCCTCGAATTTTGGTTCTGCAGCCTCCTTGCCTTCGGCAGCCAGCATCCAACTGTACTCGACGTCAGCGATGTGGAACAAGGTTTTCAGGATGGAGCCAACTCCGCCCGTTCGCTCCTTCAGTAATTCTTCATGACTTAACTGTGCGCAGACATCAAACCATTCATCGCGTACCTGCCAATTATATAGAAAAAGGGATTTCATCATTTCCTCCTGGCGCAGTGTTCCTGCGCTCATTGTTCATGTTATGAACCCGACGCTTGCCCCGACCGGGCGGGTCCCCGGGAAAATTGTTCGGCAGTTTCAATTTCCTTGAATTATTTTTCCTGCGGTACGGTCTTCAAGGGCTCGGCAATCATCCAGACATGGCCGAACGGATCCTTGATCTTCCCAACCAAGTCCCCGTGAGGTTGTGCAGCAACCTCCCTAAGTATGCCCGCTCCAGCCGCAACGGCGTTGTTCACTGTTTCCAATGCATCCTCAACGGTAATATACAAAATCACCGGCGTTCCACCGAGCGTTTCCGCTGCGGTATTATGCTCCGGAAATTCGTCCGCGACCATGAACCGCGCATCACCGACCCGGATTTCAGCATGCGATGTTTTCCCGTCTTCCGTAACCATCCGGTTCGCTTCCGTCGCGCCAAACACCGATTGGTAAAAAGAAATTGCAGCGGCAGCATCATGAACGGCCAACATCGGAATGATACTCAAAGCCAGCCCCCCTATTAAAGATCATATCCGTTCTATTAATATAATCGCTTTTCGTAGCTTTCCGCCAGCGACCGTGCGACCTGCTCCTCCGTAACCTTTAATCCGCGCACATGATCCGCGATGATGGCGGCAGGATTGGGCAGGCTCTCCCGCTTCGGCCATTGTTCCGGATCCCAAAGTTTAGAGCGCTTGAAGGCTTTGGCACAGTGAATATAGCACTCCTCGACCTCCACGCCGATGCCTATTTGCGGGATTTTCCCCTGGGCGGACAGTTTCTCCATCAGCTCAGGATCCGCAGTAATGCAGGCCTTTCCGTTAATCCGGAGCGTCTCCTCCAGCCCTGGAATGATAAAGATCAGCCCGGCACTCGGATTCTGCAAAATATTTAGCAGCGAATCATACCTCCGGTTACCTGGTCTTTCCGGAATGACCAGCCGCGTATCATCCAATATGTATACAAAGCCCGGTGCATCGCCGCGGGGTGATACGTCGCAGCTGCCCTCCGCGTCACTCGTGGACAGAAACAGCAGCGGAGACTTGGAAATAAATTCGCGGCAGTGGGAATCCAAACGCGTGATAACCTTGTTCCTGACCAGTTCGCTGGGAGGACTGTTCAGTAATCGAAGCTCCTCCTCCGATTGAATAATTGCCTTAAAAGGACTTGCCGTCATCGCTCATCCCCCTGTTTCTCATTCATTTTGTATATAATGTAATCCAGCTTCTCCTCAACTCTCCTCAAGGCGGCATCGGAATTTCTGACATGCCTGCTGCCGTTGGATACGTATTTGAACAGGCCGAAAAAAAACAAAGGATCAAGCCGATCACGACAAGCGAAAATACAAGGCTGAACACGTTAACCGACACTTCCAACGCACCTCCATGAACCTATTATAATCGTTTTGGACAGGGAAGACAGCCGGACGGGCGCTAATCACTTCGGCTTTTCGGATCAAGCTTTGTGATTTTGCCCCTTGCCCATGATATCATATCAAGTAGTACACCATTTACATAAAGGGAGATGAAGGATGTTGAAACAGGAACTCACGGAACGGTTAATCTCTTACGCCAGGGTGGAGACCCAATCGAATGAAGAAAGCAGCACCACGCCTTCGACCCCGGGACAGCTTACCCTCGCGCGCATGCTGGTGGAAGAGCTGAATTCCATCGGCATGAAGGACGTCACGATGGATGAGAACGGCTATGTCATGGCCACGCTTCCTTCCAATACGGACAAGGATGGCGTGCCGACGATCGGCTTCCTCGCCCATGTGGATACCGCCACGGATTTTACCGGCAAAGGCGTCAATCCGCAAATCGTCGACAACTATGACGGAGGCGATATCGTTCTGAACGCGGGACTAGGCGTCGTCCTTTCCCCAAAGCTGTTTCCTGAGCTGCCTCAGTACAAAGGGCACACGCTGATCACGACGGATGGAACGACCCTGCTTGGCGCAGATAATAAAGCCGGCATTGCCGAAATCATGACGGCGATGGCTTACCTGATCGGCCATCCGGAAATCAAGCACGGGACGGTCAGAGTCGCGTTTACTCCCGACGAGGAAATCGGCCGCGGCCCCGAGAAATTCGATGTTGCGGCTTTCAACGCCGATTTTGCCTACACCGTGGACGGCGGTCCTCTTGGCGAGCTGGAATACGAGAGCTTTAACGCAGCCAAGGCAAGCATCACGATCCAAGGCACCAACGTTCATCCGGGCACGGCGAAGAACAAGATGGTAAACTCGATCAAAATCGCCATGGAGCTGAATTCCATGCTTCCTCCGGAGCAGGCGCCCGAGCATACGGAAGGCTATGAAGGGTTCTATCATCTGCTCTCGCAGAACGGTGATACCGAACGCACAAAAATGGAGTACATCATCCGCGATTTTGACCGGACGGAATTTGCCGCCAAGAAGGAGCATCTGACCCAGGTCGTGAAGCAGCTTCAGGCAAAATACGGCGAGGAGCGCGTCATCCTGGAAATGCGCGATCAGTACTACAACATGAGGGAAAAGATCGAGCCGGTAAAAGAGATCGTCGACGTAGCCTACGAAGCGATGGAAAGCCTGGGCATCACGCCGATTGTCAAGCCGATCCGCGGCGGAACGGACGGTTCCCAGCTCTCCTATATGGGGCTGCCGACGCCGAATATTTTTACGGGCGGTGAAAACTTCCACGGCAAGTTCGAATACATTTCTGTCGACAATATGCTGAAGTCGGTACAGGTCATCATCGAAATTCTGAAGCGCTTTGAAGCAAGAGGCGTATGAGCGTCGTTCCGGAGGGAAACAACCAGCGCAATATCGAACGTTTCTCCGGATACGGGGATTCCTACGACCGCTACCGGCCCGCAGCGCCTCCTCTGGTGACGTCCCTCCTGACTGGGTACCTTCAGCGCAAGCCGGAACTGGTGCTCGATCTGGGCTGCGGCACCGGGCTGTCCACGCTTGTCTGGAAAAAGCACGCAGACCGGATTATCGGCATCGAGCCGAATGACGACATGCGCAGCGTCGCGGAGTCCAAGCTGGAGCAGATGACGGATGCAGCCCACATCCGCTTTATGGCAGGTTACTCCAACCAGCTTGCCGTCGGCTGCGAAACCGCCGATATTATTACGTGCTCGCAGTCTTTTCACTGGATGGAGCCGGCAAGCACGCTGCTGGAGGCTGCCCGGGTGCTGAAACCCGGCGGCATCTTCGCTGTCTACGATTGCGACTGGCCGCCAACGCTGTATTGGCAGGTGGAGCAAGCCTACGAAGAAGTGATCAACCGGGCCAACAGCATCATCCGCGAACATCTCAGCCAAGAGAAGCAGGCTGTCAAAAGGGATAAGGAAAAGCATCTCGCGGCCATTAAGGACAGCGGCCATTTCAGGTTCGCCAAGGAAATTGTGTTCCATCATGCGGAGGATTGCGATGCTGACAGGTATTTCGGCATCGCAATGAGCCAGGGCGGAGTTCAAACGGTCCTCCGGCTAAACCCGAAGGAGCTTGATGAAGACATCAAGCGTTTCAAACAGATCGTCGATGACTTCTTCCAGGATAGGACGCTGCAGGTTTTGTTCAGCTACCGGATGAGGCTCGGCGTGAGAAAAACCTGAAGACGACAAAAAAATCAGGCCAAGCAGCGGTTTGACATTCCTCCTCAGTGAAGGAGAAGCAAATCGAATGGCTGACGCCTGATTTTTTTGCATTTCTATCGTTGTGCGGGCTTCCATTTCCGGATGAGCTGATTGGTCACTTCCGACAACAGCAGGCCAAGGGCGATCGCGCCCGAAATCATAAAGGCTTCGGCTCCCAGCTGGACGGCCTGGTCATATTGGTTCTCGACCGCGTTGCGCATCGCGTCATAGGCCGTTCCGCCGGGGACCAGCGGAATGATGCCCGATACGCTGAACACGATGATCGGCGTGCGGTACCTTTTGGCGAACAAATGGCTGATCATCGTGACGCAGTAACTGGCGACCACGGTGGCCGTAATCCGCAGCACGTGCATATCTTGAAGCCATATATACAGCAGCCAGCCGACCA
>NZ_PCZT01000009.1:1592615-1596178 GCF_002968895.1 Paenibacillus sp. AR247
CCGGTACGAGCGGCATGACCGAGCTGATGACGATAATGTCCAGGTCCCGCCCGAAGCCGAATTTGACGAACAGGATCGAGCAGAGGCCGATCGCCAGCGCTCCCGAAAACTCGGCGAAGAACTTGACGGGAATCATCCGCTGCAGCATCAGCGTGCAGTAATATCCGAGACCTCCGGCCACAGCCGCGGGCAGGAAATCGGGCCAAATCCCGCGGAACATGATCAGGAAACAGCCGCTGGCCAGCGCTGCCATCAGCAACCGCAGCCACAGCGGGTAAATATCACCTGTCCGCTGGATGTTTTCCAGCTCCCGGCGCGCTTCAGCGATGGTCAGCTCCCCTTTGCTGATGCGGCGGGATACGCTGTTCACGCGGTCGATTTTATGCAAATTCGTCGTCCGGTCCGAAATCCGGTTCAGCCTCGTGATCGGCTGCGGATCCTCCATAGAAAAAATGAGTCCCGTAGGGGTCATGTAGCTATGCGTTTTATCCACGCCAAAAGAAGCGGCAATCCGTACCATGGTATCTTCCACTCGGTACGTCTCCGCTCCGCTCTGCAGCATGATTTGCCCGGCCAGCAGGCATACCTTCATGATTTCGTGCTCCCTCTGCACCAAGTCTTCCAAAGCTCTTCCTCCCGTATGCGCAAAACCCTATGTTAGTTACAGTATAATCGGTTTGCCGGACAAAAACACGGACAAGCATCACTTCCTCGTCATAGAGCGGAATCCTCCGGAGTAAGAAGTACCCTTCGGTTATTGTGGCTTGACTCCGATAAACAGCAGATGAGAGGAAGCACCTAGGATATACGGGTCTTCTGCAGCCTCCATAACACGGTTCAGAAACCGCTGATATTGCTCTGGACCGCGGCCCCGCCAGTATGCCCACTGTTCCTCGTTCATAGACTGCACCACGCTGCCGGATGCGATTAACTTCACGCTGTCGAAGCCATGCTGCTCCATGAAGGGACGAATTTCATCAATCGGAAAATAATAAGCTCCCGTAAACCGGCCATCATCGCTGTGGTTGAATACACCCGTTCTCATAAACTCATCAATGCCGTCCATCGTATCATTCGGCTTCCAGGACTGCGGATGCAGCAGCGAATTGATCAAATGCCTCGTCCGGGACATAAAGGCGACAAATACATGGCCGCCGGGCTTGACCACCCGAAAGAGCTCCCGGGCCGCCTGGTTCCGGTCTTCCTCCTGTTGAAGATGGTACAGCGGCCCAAGCATCAAAACAGCGTCAAACCGCCCGTCTTCAAATCTTCCAAGATCTCTTGCATCGGCCACGTGGATCCCCTGGAACCTTTCCTCCAGCTTGCATTCCTTCACCTTGCCGGCCGCGAGGCCGACGAGGCGCGGAGACAGGTCGGTCAAGGTCACGTCATAGCCTTCCTGCGCCAGCGCAACCGCATATTTGCCCGGCCCCGCCCCGTTGTCGAGGACATGTGTTCCCGGCTTCAAATACCGTTTAATGAAATGGAGGTTGACCATAAATTCGACCGGCTCCCGTTCCAGTCTCCCCCATTCATCAAACTGATTATAGTAATCGATTATGCTGCCCATCTTTCCGCTTCCTTTCCATAGACGGATTCCCGTCCTTCCTATTTCAGAGCTTATCCCAAGCCAAACCGGTTTCCAGAACCGCCTGGCCGGCGATATCCAGCGTTTTTTCAGAGACGGGACTTCCACGCATTTTTATATAAAATTGACGCGCCGGATTTTCCTTGAGCACCCATACGTACATGGAACCGAAGCCGTTCTCCCGGAAGGCTTGGATCAGCGTGTTCACCAGCAATCTCCCGTGTCCGCTTCCCTGATGTTCCTGAAGCAAATATAAGGCGTAGATTTCCGCATCATACCCGGCCTCTTCCTCCCGGCATTTTCCCCCTTGTATAAACCCGGACACCCGTCCGGCTTCATCCTCGGAAACGAATGTCCACAAGTCCTTATCCCCCCGGCTTAGAAGCTGCTTCCACCGCTCCATCCGGCTCTCCACCGTCAGCTGATCCAGATAGGCGTCTGCGATCATGCCTCTGTAGGTCGTTTTCCAGCTTTCCACGTGGACCTTGGCCAGCACCGGGTAATCATCATAAACAGCCTGTCTGATGCTCATACGGAAAATCTCCTTTCGCACAGTACATTCCAATGCATCCATTCTCCTAGCGTGGATCAGCCTCGAAAAAACTTGATCACCGTCTGACTTGCCATTATAATAAAAAACAAGAACAAATGTTCTTGTTCGGAATTCTTCGATCTTCGCTATGTACATACATACCTGTAATAATGGAGGAGATAAAACCATGAATCCCTGCTGCCAAAGCGCGCTGCATCATATAGACGTGGCAATCCGTTCCATTCTCGAGATCATGGACGGTCTGGATGAATGCGATCTGCCGAAGCGGCCGACCCCCGGCAAATTTTCCGTAGGCGAGCTGCTGGAGCATCTCGCCATGCTGCCGCTCGCCGATTCGATTATTTCAGACGGCGCCTCTCAGGAAGAGATGGCTGCATTTTACAGCAGGACATCGTATTCGACGAGCGCGCGCATCCGTCAAGCCTTTCAAGATAACTATGAATCCCTTGTTCAAAAATACGGCTCGCTGACGGAAGCCCAGCTTCAGGAAGAGGTTTCCTCCTACTGGGGGGCATCATATACTCGGTTCGGCTGGCTGCTGGAAATTTTGGCGCATTTATACCATCACCGGGGTCAGCTTCATTCCATGCTCGTGCATGATTTGGGACATGACCCGCGCGTTTCTTTATTTGAGTAATACATAACTTTTCAATTCGGCTGCCGCGTTGGACCATAGGGCTCCTCCCGTTACGTTCTAGGAGTATCCCTTCAGGATGTGCCCGGTAAGGTTACTTTCTCAAAATGTTCAACGACCGGGAAAGGGTCGTAATAGTGATGCAGCAGCCCTTTCCACCGAGCATAAGATTCGGACTGCCTGAATCCATCCGTATGGTCCTCAAGGGTTTCCCACTTCACGAGGAGGAGGTATTTGTTTGGAACCTCCATACAGCGCTGAAGCTCATGTCCGATGTACCCTTTCATGGAAGATATAATACCCGAAGCCTCTCGGAAGGCTTGCTCAAATGCTTCGACCTGCCCCGGCTTCACCTGCAGCATCGCGGCTTCCAGAATCATATCATTTCCTCCTGACTGATCATATGGTTGAAATAGAGGTTTTGCGTCAGCTCCAAACGGATCAAATAAAGACTGCTCTTTGCCAACTTCATCACGCGTCCTGAGACGCGCCTACACTTCGAGGTCAAGCACAAGCTCTCCATTTATAAATTGACCGGTCTCTTTAAAACCCAGCCCTTTGTACAGTCGGTTTGCGGCTGTATTGTCGGGAACATGCGAGATTCTGATAACAGTACAGGCCGGATGCTCTTTTTGCTTGCGAAGGACGGCGGATAATCCCGCTTTGCCGTAACCTCTGCCTTGATAATTCCGGTCGATCATGAACCTGACGATCCAGAAGCAGCCGTCTTCCGGATACGGCTCCTCATCGAACAGCGCGAATCCTACCATGAAATCACCTGCATAAAT
>NZ_PCZT01000009.1:1596278-1598369 GCF_002968895.1 Paenibacillus sp. AR247
AATCCTACCATGAAATCACCTGCATAAATCGCGTAGGGATGGCAGGTTTTCTCCTCGGCCGCCTTTTGCAATGAATTTAGATTTGAAGCCACAAATCTCAACTGGTCATCCCTGGGACGAAGCTCGATGCACTGCTGGCGGATATCGTCGGTAACGGGTTTTAAATATACAGGATCCATACTGCCACCTCCTATCTACAGCTTCTTGACGGATTCCGCGATCGTGATCTGTTTTTCCNGATCCCACACATCATGGATTTCAAAGGTTATGTTCTCTTCCTCATTTATTCCGGAATATAACATCCTGCGTGATTTCCGGGGCCATGTCGTAGGCTGCACCCAATCCCTTTTCCTCAATAGCTTGTCTCGATACCCGCTTTAGCGTAATCGACCCGGTAAACTCCGATCGGAATAAGGGCAGGCTGACCGCCACGCAGCCTTCGTCCACCCATCGGGCCTGCAAATGCTTGAGCCCGGCGATCTCCGTCTCGATCCCTTCACGGTACCATGGATGCTCCTCATCTTCGGACGCTCCTGGCTCATTGAGACATACGTACAGCGACAGGCTGTCGCACAGCTTCAGCAGGTTAAAATGGCGCTCCACCCGGCTGGCGTCCAATCCGCTGAGCTGACTTTGAATCCGTTCCTGCCGATGGAGCTCTTCCTTGTAAAACCGGGCGGCTTCCGGTCCTTCCGCATAACGGATCCTGCTGGAACGACGCATAGTGCATGCTGCAGAGCAGACCTGCATACGGATCCATCGCTTCCGCCTCATCCAGGCCGGCTCGGTACGAAGACAGCTTAGGCTCAAGCGGATAGTTGATAAAGGAAAACGGGCTGCTGCTTTCTGAATCCCATAACGGATTCTCGTCCAAATATCTCCAGCCGCGATCGTGCTGGGTAATGGCCAGCACTGCAGCTTCACGATCCGATCCTGTCGGCATCCACTCCTGCAACAAATGCTCTGCGATCTGTCCCGATAACTTGGCATGATCATGCTGGCGAATCAGGACGAAGCCTTCCGGTTGTTCTCGGACAATCATCACATTCACCCTCCATCGGTTGATGTTTTTACTAATATTAACTTTTTTCAGCCCATTTTCCCAGCAAAAATTCACTTGTGGATCGACAACCTTCCCCGGCCTTGCACCACCAGCAGAAAAAAACCTCCAACCGGAATATTCCGGCTGGAGGCTCAATATCACATGGGGAAGGGGAAGAGCTGGTGCAGATGTTGGTATTGCCAATTAGAAATCAGAGGTAGCGATTTGAATCGTACCGAACACCGGACCGGCAGCTGAAGCCAGCAGAGCGGCGACAAGCAGACGTTCCACTGACAGCGTCAAGCTGTTTGCCGCCGGGATCGTATAAGTGACAACAGGGGCGTTGACGCGGGTGATGACAAGGTCAACCGGAAAAGCCGACGTGTTGTTCACCGTGACGGCAGCATTGATTCCGCCGGCAAGATTCTCATAGAACGACTTGCCGACACCAGCGGCTAGCGAGTAGAACTGCTCTGGTAACAAAATAGCCATGTGACATGACCTCCTTTACCATTTGATAGATTATCCTATGCTTGAAATCTATCAATGCAACGATACTTGCCGCTAGATTGAAACACATTTTAATAGACGCCCAGCCTGCAATGACGATACTGACTGCTTTCTGCAGGTCTATTCTTTATATCAAATCCAGACGGAGCCGGACCATATCCTGCACTTGGATTCCGTCTTCATAGAATACTTCCTCGTAGTGTCGTATAAAAAAGCCCGGGTCCACGCCCACGATCCGGAAACCGCAGCGTTGATAGAGTTTCAATTGAGGAAAGCTGGAGTTGGCTGTGCCGATTTCCACCGCATGCGCTCCCTGCCTCCTGGCTTCTTCGACCGCGTTTTCGATCAGCATTTTGCCGATCCCTTTGCCCTGCAGGTCTTCCCGCACAGCAATATTGACGATTTCAACCGTTTTCGGATGCGTATCGATCAGCACATACTCTCCCGCCAATTCGCCGTTGAGGTAAGCTCCATACCCCCCTGCCCCCTGGCCGACGTAATCCTCAACCATCTCTTTGGATGGATCAGCAAGCAGCAGC
>NZ_PCZT01000009.1:1598469-1604795 GCF_002968895.1 Paenibacillus sp. AR247
GGTTATTTCCATCTTGCAAATCACCTCTTTCATTCTCATGAGCCAAGCTTCTGAGTTGGCATATGCCATATGTAAAGTTTTCCTTTCCACCCTGGGGGCCGCTTGCTACAATAGAGAAGCTAATGCATCAGGACGGAGGATTAATCAAACCATGCGGTTACTGCATCAGGTCTCGTCAGAATGGAATCGCCTCAACCGGAATATCCGGCTTTTTTTTCTTGCCAATTTGCTGTATCAGATCGGGACAGGCATGTTCTCGGTGCTTTACAATCTTTACGTGCAAACGCTGGGTTACCCCGATACGATGAACGGCACCTTGGTGAGCGTCCAGTCGTTTGCGACGGCGCTTATTTTCATACCGATCGGACTGCTGGGGGACCGTACGAGCCACAAGCTGCTCTTAATGACCGGCGCATTGTTTACAGGTCTGAGCTTCATGGGCAGGTCGCTGGCCAGCGGTGAATCCGCTCTGATCGTCCTGTCCGCTGCAGCCGGCCTGTTTGCGGCCTTCTTCCAGGTGATCGCCGTCCCGTTTCTGGCCGGGAATTCGGACAAGAAGCAGCGGCTGAAGCTGTTCAGCTACCACTTCTCCCTCGTGCTGGCCGCCCAGGTCATCGGCAGCAGCGGCGGCGGTTACCTGGCCGATGTGCTCCAGTCCGCCGGCTGGAGCAAAATTCAGAGCCTGCAGGCTGTGCTGTTCACAGGGGGAGCCGCCAGCGTGCTTGCCTTTGTGCCCTTGCTGCTGGTCCGGCAGAAGCCGGCTGTCCAAAAAGACGCTTCGGCCGTTCCGCTCAGGCCTGCCCTGTCCCATCCGCTCCCATCTTCAGCGCGGGAGGACTGGAGCGCCATCGCCAAATTTACGCTGGCCCAGCTGATTGTCGGCCTTGGCTCGGGACTGGTCGTGCCTTATCTCAATCTGTACTTTACAAACCGCTTTGCCGTATCCCTTACGGCTGTCGGCATCCTGATTTCACTCGGCCAGATCATGACGATCGTGTCGATGCTGATCGGCCCGTCGCTGGCAAGCCGCGTCGGACCGGTCAAGGCCGTGGTGCTGTTTCAGATGATGTCCCTGCCTTTTTTGCTGCTGACCGGTTTCACCAACCTGTTCGCAGTCGCTTGCTTCAGCTTCCTCTTCAGGCAGGCACTGATGAATGCGGCCAATCCCATCCAGTCCTCGATCACGGTTGACCGGGTATCCGATGCCCGCAGAGGGATCGCCAACTCGATGACGCAAACTGCATTCATGCTCGGCTGGGCTACAATGGGACCTGTCCAGTCCCATTTGCTTACCGCATTTGGGACGTACTGGGGCTATGCGCTGACTTTCAGCATGACCGGCATCCTATATATCAGCGCATCGGCCATCTATTACTTTATGTTTAACGAGCGCAAGCAGAAATCCGCTTCTCCGCAGGCGGCTAACCAGAACGCTCCAGCCTGAATGCCATGCACCACTACCTGCAGGAACCTTCCAGCTGCATCACCGTCCCCTCAAAACCGCAAGAATGGGCCGGTGCATAGCGGAAGGAGCTCCTGCAGTTTGTTTATAGTCAGCGTCCCTTCCGGCATGAGCGGACCCGATTCAGCAGGCGTAGTGAGCAGCAGTACGGGACGCAGACCTGCTGCAGCGGCGCCCTGCGCGTCCTTTTCGGGATGGTCACCCACAAACCAGCAATTCTCCGGACGGGCCTGCAGCCTGCTCAGCGCCATTTCGTAAATTCGCCGGTCCGGCTTCTTGACCCCCGCCTCTTCCGAAACGATAACCGCATCGAAATAGCCTCTGAACTGCACCTGGTCAAGCTTGGCATACTGGGTTCTGGCCGAGCCGTTCGTGACGCACCCGATCCGGACTCCCCTGCTTTTCAGTTCCCGCAGCACCAGTTCCGCTCCGTCCATCGCTACGGTGCAGGAGGGAAACTCAGCGAACCAATAAGCGAGCAGGTCTTCTGCTGTCGTCGCCTCCTCCCTCATTGGCAGTGCCCGCCTCATTTCCTCATACAGCTCCCTTTTTTCCCGATAGCCATTCCGGTCTGCGGCACGCAGCTGTTCCACCAGCCTCAGGCGATGCTCAGGGTTGTGCACGGCGGCAAACCTGTCGATAAATTTTCGTGAAAACTGCTCGAACGCCTGTTTACGGTTTACCAGCGTATTATCCAAGTCGAACAGAACGGCTTCCATAACCTCTACTCCCCCTAGTTAAAAAAACGGAAATGATCCAACTGGGTTTTGATTTGGTCGAATTTCTTCCGCACCGCACCCCTGTGATCGGGCAGCAGGGGAATATGGGCCATGTCCGCAATCCGCTCCGCTACCTTGCTTACCGACAGCTCAACGGTATCGATATGCTCCCGGAAGATGTCTTGGGATAGACTTTCAATACAGCGTTCGGCCTGCTGAGCACCCCATGAGTTTGATCGTTCCCCCCGGCTTTTCAAGCGCTGCAGGATGACTTCGCGCGGAGCGCATAAAGCAAAATGCTTCACGGTCATGCCGTCCGAGCGCAGCCGGCCGACGATTTCTTCAAAATATACCGGATCGACCACGGTCATTGGAGCGATGATGACTCCGTCGTATTCACAAGCGATGTGCTTCAGCATGGCATGGTTGAATTCCCGCCATAACGGATATTCCTGAAAATCGGGCTTCTTGATGCTGGGCGGAATATTTTTGCGGATAAAATACCCTGCATTCTCTGGATCGTACACGAAAGAATGCGGTATCCGGTGGTGAAGCTCGAAGGCGGTCTGCGTTTTTCCTGCGCCAAACGCGCCGTTTATCCATAGGATCATCCATCATCCCTCAACTTTGACGATATTTTGGAGATTTGCTTCTCACATCCGTTCCATTATACACCAAAAAAACCGGCGGAGCGCCCCGCCGGTTTTTCCCACTCCACATGCAGCAGCCTCCCCGGCTAATCCCGAAGAGGCTGATGATGTACTATGCTGCACTTCCGCTGCTCATCCCGTAAATTCCTGTACCCACCCGTTATTATAAAAGGCGATTCCGATATGGGAGTAGCTTTTGTTCAGGATGTTGGCTTTGTGTCCTGGGCTGTTCATCCAATCTTGCATCACCTGCTGAGGGGATGTCTGCCCGTTGGCGATATTCTCTCCGGCCGAGTTGTACGTAATCCCGTATTCCTTCATCATGTCGAAGGGAGATCCGTGAGTCGGGGAGTTATGGTCAAAATACTTGTTGTCATACATGTCTTTGGCTTTGGCCATTGCCATGTTGGACAGTTTGGAATCCATGCTGAGTGCACCCAAACCTGCTTTGGAGCGTTCCTGATTCACCAGATCGAGCACTTGTTGAGCATATGCTGAGGCATCACCACTTGCAGAGGTCTGCTGATTGTTCGTACCCGAAGGAGCCTGGTTTTTGGGGGTACCTGCAGGAACCTGATTGGCTGGCGTTCCCGTTGGCGTACCGGTCGGCGTTCCCGTTGGTGTACCGGTTGGCGTTCCCGTTGGTGTTCCCCCTGGGGTGGTTGGAGCTCCGGTCCGCGTACCGGATGGCGTTCCCGCAGGCTGCTGCGGCGAAGTTCCGGGTGCCGCTCCTGGCTGCTGAATCAGATTAAGCAAATCCGAGGTCAGATCGTTTTGTTTTACTTGTTTGACGGTCAAATGAGACTTGCCGCCTCTGTCCGTGGACGTTGATGAGGCTGAAGTGACGATTTTTCGGGTCGGAGCCGCTTGATTGATATGGCTTGTACGGTTCGTCTGCTTGGTGGTCACCTGCTGGCGCGCCGTTGAAGCGCCGTGATCCGCGCAGCCTGTAATCAATATCAGAACGGCGATCATAACGATTTTTTTCATATGACGAGTGCTGCCTCCCTAATACGGTTGAATGTAAGATACCAGCTTAATTTTTCCGAATCAAAGAGGATTTATACCGGCAAAGTATGCTTATCCGGCGTATGGGTATAGTAACTAAAATATAATGATGATTCCAACGGAGAAGAACCTGACATGAATTCAACGAACCAGAAACCGACAAACATCGATCCGAATCTACCGCTAAGCCGTCATCTGGTAGACAATGAGCACATGCTAAAAACGNTGTTCGAGCGCTGCTCGGACGTTCATATTCCGGGACGTTACCCTGCAAGGAGACTACCAAACTGCTGTTTATTTACGTAGACGGTATGATTGACAAGGATATCATCCAGTCGGTCATCCTGAAGCCGTTAATATACGAAGGAATCCCCCAGGGGGTCGGCCCCATTGACAGCATTGCGCAAATGTGTGATCAACAGCTGTTCGCGGTACTGCAAACGAAGAAGATCAATACGTTCCGCGATGCGGCAGATGATATTTTAAAGGGTCATTTGGCCATTCTGGCGGATGGGGAGCCCACCGTCCTTCTAACGGATGTCTCAGATTATGAAACAAGATCGATTGAAGAGCCTTCGACGGAAGCGGCCCTGCGCGGAACGCGGGAGAGCTTCACCGAATCGCTGCGTACGAATACGACGATGCTGCGCAGAATCATCGTCACGCCGAACCTGAAGATGGAATCCTATAACATCGGCAAGCTGACCCAAACCGAGGTTGTACTTGCCTATATTGAAGGAATTGTGTCCGCTTCGATGCTCGATGAAATTCGCTCAAGGGTTCAGCAGATCGAACTTCAAGGCGTGCTGGAATCAGGCTACATCGAAGAATCCATTGAGGACACCAACTTCTCCCCTTTTCCGCAAATGCTGAGCAGCGAACGGCCGGATGTCGTATCCTCCGGACTGATGGAAGGACGGGTGGGGATCTTGGTGAGCGGGTCGCCGATCGCTCTGATCGTGCCGATGACGTTCTGGGACGGCCTGCAAGCCCCTGACGATTATTACGAACGGTTTATGTATGTCACTATGAATCGGTGGATCCGTTATTTGTTTGCCCTGTTTGCCATCCTGTTTCCGTCGGTTTATATTGCACTGACCACCTTTCATCCGGAAATGGTCCCTCCCAAGCTGATGCTAAGCATTACGGGACTCAGGGAACAGGCTCCATTTCCAACCGTCATCGAAGTATTTATTATGGAATTTATGTTTGAAGGGCTACGGGAGGCCGGGATTCGGTTACCCCAGCAAATCGGCCCGCTCGTCAGCATCGTCGGTGCCCTGGTTATTGGACAGGCTGCGGTACAGGCCGGGATCATCTCTGCGCCGATCGTCATCGTCGTATCCGCTGCCGGCATATCGTCGTTTGTGACTCCCCCGTTACGGTTCGGCTACCCGATGCGGATGCTCTTAACACAGTTCAGCCGTAAGCTGCTTGGCGGCTGGATCGGAAGAATCGTGATCCTTCCCTATTTCGTGGCCTGGCTCCTGTTATCCGGAGATGTGCTCCGCTCCTTCACGGATTTTATCCATCTGACGATCCTTGACCAGACTCCCATCTGGATTCTCATGGTCATGATAATGGCTTTGGCCGTTTATCTGACCGGCATCAGCGGGATTACCGGCATCGGCCGATTTTGCGAACTGGCCGGACCCGTGACGTTCATTGCGCTGGTCCTCACTTTTTTGCTGAATGTCACGAACACGAAGCTTCTTCACATCCTGCCGATCATCGGCGACTCAAGCTGGCAAGAGGTGTTCAAGGCGTCGCTGCCGCCCGCTTCTTTTTTTGGGGAATCGTTTATGCTGCTGGTTCTTCTCGCGTTTATATCCAGCAATAAAAAAATATACGTCAAAGCTCTGTCGAGCATCGCGTTCACCGCCATCATGGTCATGTTGGCCACGGTCATGGTGCTGCTCGTGTTCGGACCCTATGTTGGAATGGAGCTGAGGTTCTCTTACTTTATGCTGGTACGCAGCATAAACATCCTGAACTTTATTCAAAATGTCGATGTACTCGTGATTTTCATTTGGATTTTTGGCGTCTTCGCCAAGATCTCCCTTTACTTGTTTATTACGAGCTATGAGATGGCCCAGTGGCTACAAGTGAAAAACTGGAAAAACTTCTGTGGTTTTGTGCGCCTGCCATCTTCATCATCGCGCTGCTGATTCCGAATGAAGCCACCATTATCGTGCTTCAGAAGCTGTGGGAGCGGATTGTCATCCCGGTCTGCGCGATTGCCATTCCGCTGCTTCTGTGGATGATGACCGTCATGAAGCGAAAAATCGCGAAACAATGAAACCAGCTCGCTCCATCTAGAACTTGGCTGCCGCTACGATCGGCTGGTAAAAACCGGATTGCTCGGGCATGAACCACTCCACACGCTGGAATCCGGCCTGCTGCAAAAAGTTGCTCAGCTCGCTTCGCTGAACTGCCCGGTACACGGCTGCATAGCTCTCCGTCTTCCAAGACTCTAACTGATCCTGC
>NZ_PCZT01000009.1:1604895-1606456 GCF_002968895.1 Paenibacillus sp. AR247
CCATCTTGTCCCATCTGATTCACCTCAGTCCGTTAGGGACGCCGTATCTTCAGCCCGTTGCTCCAACCAGGAAAAGCAGGGTGAAAAATGTATTTTTACGTTGGCCGAGACAACGTGCAGATAAATCTTGAACTTGATGGATAAGGCGGAAGGTACAATGAAAAAATCCTGCTTATTTTCTGCTTAATGCTTCTGTCAGCTTCGTCTACCGGCTGCTGGAACCTGAAGGAACCTAACCAGCGTGCTTTTATTATTGGCGTTGGAATGGACATGACCGAGGACAAGGAGCTGGAAATCAGTTCCGAAATCGCTGTACCCGCGGGTTTGGGCAGCAGCCAGGTGACGGGTGCGGGCAAGAAAAACACATTTACGGTCGTGAGTGCGAAGGGAAAGGATTTTATGGATGCCGGGCAGCATATGCAGGCTGAGCTGTCGCGCTCCTTGTTTTATGCCCATCGACAAACGATTCTGATCGGTCAGCATATGGCCGAAGAGGGAGTGGATAAGTATCTCGACATGGTCGTCCGCAACCCAAAATCGGAAATCCGTTCCGTCGTACTCGTTGTTAAGGATGGAACGGCGAAAGAAGTGATCAAAGCCGAACCTACATTTGATCCATTCATCAGTACGACACTTGGCAGTCAGCAAAATGCCCTTGGCATGAAGCCCTACTACTTCCGGTTGTTTTTATGCGATGCCTTCAGCGAAGGAACCCAGCCGATTGTGCCTGCCATCACAGCGGATCCTGCAAGAGGGTACGTATACACTGGCTCGGCCATCCTGAATAAAGATCATGGTCTTAAGCTCGTCGGTTTCCTCGATCCGGAGGAATCGATGTACGATAACTGGATGATGGGTAAGCAAAAAAACCTCACGTTCACCACCCTCATCGGAAAGGAGAACAAGACGATCAGTTTAGCCGTTCAATCCCTAAAGCACCGCACACACATAAAAATGGTTAAGCACCAGCCGCAGATTTACATATCGCTGCACGGCACCGGCAGCATAGTCGAAAACAATTCGTCACTCGATCCTTCCAAGGACGAAGATCTCAAAACAATTCAAGCCAAGCTGAGCCAGGAAGCGGAGGAGAAGGTTCGCAAACTGGTGAATAAAGCGCAGCACCAATATAAGATCGATATATTTGGAATCGGGGAACAAGTGCACAGGCAGCATCCAGAGGTATGGAAAACGCTCAAGCCTCATTGGCACGAAACGTTCCCCGAACTGCCGATCACTGTATCGGTTCATCTCCGGTACAGGGATCCGGGGCAAACCAATTCTTCGCTGTAGATCATCAGTAAACAGGGGAATCCCATCGGAAAGGAGGAGAATCGATGAAGCTGACCGGATCACAAATCTTTTGGACCTTAAGCACGGTGGAAGTCGTCATGGCCGTCTGGTTAAGAGTGTCGCCTGCCATTGAAATAGCCAAGCAGGACGCATGGATGTCCATGATCGTTGCGGGCGCGATCGGGCTGGCCATCACGTATTTGGTCACGCATGTCAGCCTGCTCCATCCCGGAGAAACCTTAACACAGTTCAGCCGTAAGCTGCTTGG
>NZ_PCZT01000009.1:1606556-1608384 GCF_002968895.1 Paenibacillus sp. AR247
TAATCCAGAGTTGTTAAATCATAATGGNTAAACTGTTCGTCCCGAACGTATCCGCTTTGTTCGTAGAGCTGCTGGGCACGTACATTCGTTACCGCCGTGGACAAGGACAGCCCCTTCGCCTTGGCCAGCTTGGCGTGCCGCTTGGCCGCTTCAAGCAGCAGACGGGCGATTCCCTGCTTGCGGTATTGCTCCCGTATGTACAAATCGTTCAAGATATAGGACCGTTTCATGGAGATGGAGGAAAACGCCGGATACAGCTGGGTAAACCCAGCGATCCGGCCCTGCTCCACGTCCTCGGCGATCAGGATGACCGATTCCCGGTTCTCCATTCGTTCGAACAAGAAGGCTGCCGCCCCTTCAACGTCCGTCTCCTGACCATAAAATATCCGGTATAAGTCAAAAATTGCGGCAAGCTCGTGCAGATCCTCGAGTCGCGCCTCCCGGATCGTAATGCTTCTTTGGGACATCGTATGCTTCCTCCTCATCGTGTATTACATGTCCGTAATATGGCCGTTCCATTCGTAATCCTAAGCAAGCGTCCGGTCCCCCCGCGAATTAGGCTGGGAGTAGACCATAAATTCGACCGGCTCCGCCGATCGGTTCATGACCTGGTGCACCGCTCCCGGCTGCACCCTCATTCCCTGATGGGCAGATAACGTATGCACCGTACCTTCGATTTCAATATCGAGTGTGCCAAACAACACGAAGAAAAACTGCCCCGCTCTGGCGTGATAATGCCTTTGCTCACTTGTCCCCGGCGGCATCTTCTCGTGAATGATGCTAACCGTCTCTTCATCAACCAGCCGCCATCCGTCACAATCGTTTCCCCATACGTAATGCTCCGCGTTGTCTTTGCTGATCATACCGTGTTCACTCCGCACTTGTTTGCTCATGATGTACCAACCATCCGTTCGTTCAGGATATTCATGCTCCTCAGCGATTTCATAGCCCAGCTTCCGGTAGAACCGGAGGTTTTCTGGAAGCGACAACCTGACTCCCAGCCGGATCTCGGAATAACGAAGCTGTGCAGCGAGTTTCTCGAAATGCTTCATGATGGCCTTGCCCAATCCCTGGCCGCGGGCCTCGGGAATGACAGATAGCCTGCCGACGTACAAAAAGGACTCTCGGAAGAAATACTGCGCCGATCCTACAGGCTTGTCACCGGACCAAACCAGAAGGGCTCCGCCCCCATGTTCGCTGATTTTGCTCAGGATCGTTTCGGTATTTTCCGACAAAGCGCCTGAGGGCGGATGAAGCCGGCCCCGATATTCTTCAAAAGCCAGCATCATCGTCTGGTGAACGAGCTCTATTTCATCCGTGCTCGCGATTCTGATTTCATAATTCACCTGGTTTGCTCCTTCCTGATCGTCCTTACCCTCACCTTCATCATATATTTGCGGACAGCAAGGAAGCAATCAGTAAAATGAAGCCTGCCCCGAAATCAGACCGCCGGGAGTTCAACCTGCCCATACGTCCTTCACATAGTTTCCTGCCGATTCGAGCCCGGCAAGCCACCCGGCTGCTTCTTCTGGGCTCGCCCCGTGTTTGTCCCGATAGGAGCCTATCAGTGTCTCTTCTACTTGGGGTGCCATCCGGGAGCCGTCGCCGCAAATGTACAGCTTAGCCCCGGCCTCGAGCAGCTTCAGCACCAGCTCGCCGTCCTGCTTCATCAGATGCTGGACATAGCATTTATCCGTGCCCTCTACTCTGGAGAACGCCGTATGGAGCGTCACCACGCCGTCCTTTTCCGCCTGTTCAAACTCCTCACGGTATAAGTAATCATGCTCCGGATGTCTGCAGCCAAAGTACAGATGAGCCTCGCCCAGCG
>NZ_PCZT01000009.1:1608484-1624544 GCF_002968895.1 Paenibacillus sp. AR247
TAAAGCCTCTGAACGGAGCCACGCCTCGTGCCCGGCCCTACCATGATCATCGGCGTGCGGGATCCTCCGGCAGCACAAAGCCAGATTCAGGAGATCGGACGAACACCAGCACTTCGGCCCCACGTTTCTGTACGGCCAGGTAGTTGGAGGCGATACCGAAGTATTCTCCCTTACCGCTCCATGCCTCACCCCGAACGACACCGACTGTAATGCTGGATGTGCCTGGGCTGACTTTGGGCGAGCTGGAGATGGAGTAATATCTCGGCTTGAGCGCCGGCAGCAGCTCCAGAAAACGCGCAAACGGCAGCTGGCAGGCTTCATACTGCTCAAGCAGGTCAAGCATCGTAACCCGCTTCGCCCGAATGTTAGTTTGGAACGAGCCTTCCTCAAGCATGGCCTCCAGTTCCTTAGCATGCGGTGGACATACCGTGTACGATGCCAGCTCCCGAATTTGGGCACGGGTGGCCGGTTCCTGCAGCTCGACGCTGCGTGCCAGCAGTTCGTCCAGCCGGATCGGCACTCCTGTCTTCAGGTGAGCGCTGTGTTTTCCGTCTGCCGTCAGAATCAGGTGCGCCGAGCCGTCCAGCTGGAATCGGCGGAGCACCCGCCGCACCAATGGCTCAGGATTGACCGGGAGCACGCCCAGATGATCCCCTTCGCGATAAGCCGTACCCTCCGGCAGCGCAATTTCGATGTGCTGCGTGACCCTTCCGCTGTCTGCGTGCTGAAGATTGCAGCTGCGCACAATCCGCCCGGATACGGCGTGGTAGGTCTCCGCAAGCGGCACGGCAGCCACGCCCTGGACAAAGCGCAGCGACAGCGTGCTCCGCTTGGTGTCGCGGACGTCCGAGACCGGGAGTCCCAGCGCCGGCATCAAATCCGGCCATAAGCGCTCCGTCCAGTCGTCCACTTCCCGTTCAAAATCGCCGCTGGCATCGCTTTCCCCGCGCGGAAGGAGCCGCTTCCCCCCTTTGACGGCCAACTGCTCATCAATCAGGCGCGGGATCCGCTGGTACGTGCTGGCCCAATTGTGATCCCCGCAGCCGAATACGGCGTAGCGGACGTCCCGGAAGGCGGAAGGATCGGCGGTTTCCAGCCATTCCATAAACGACTTGGCGTTGGAAGGGGGCTGGCCGTTATAGGACGCCGTTACGATAATTACTGCCCCCTCCTTCGGAAGCGCGCCGGCATAGTCGTCCAGGGGACCGACCTGGCTGTCGAATCCCTGGTACCTCGCGCGGTCAGCCACCTCCCTGGCGATGCCTTCCGCGGTGCCTAAATTGGAGCCGTACAGGACAAGCAGAGGAGTATGATGTTCATTTGCAGCCAGAGAAGCCGGCTTGGTGGATTCGCTGACAGCGGCTTCCACGGTCTCGGCGCTGCCGTAACCCACCGGGATCAATGCGCCTTTTCGGCTGCGGACACGGATCCGGAATCCTTCCGGTTTTAGCGTAAGCGTCTCTTTAACCTTGAGTTCGTAGTGGCCGGCGTCCACCAAGTCAAAATACTTCAGCACCAACCCCAGCACAAGCGTGGCTTCCTGCAGGGCGAACTGCTGGCCGATGCACGCCCGCTGGCCGTTGCCGAACGGCTTATACGCATCATGCGGAACCTTGCTAGGATCCTCGAACCGCTCGGGTTTGAATACCTCCACGTCATCGCCCCAGACGCGCACGTCCCGGTGAAGTCCCGGAATGAGCACCGTCACGCTGTTGCCCTGCTGGATCGGATAGGTTCCCCCAATCATCGTATCTTCTTTAGCGTACAGCGAGAAAGCCGGTGCTGTCGGCCATAACCGCAGGGATTCGCTAAGAACCATCCGGACATATTTCAGATCCCTTACCTGTTGATAGGTCGGTACGGGATCTTTCAAAACACGGTCAACTTCTTCCACGGCCTTGCGCAGCTTATCGTGGTTTTTCATCAGAAAATAGATCGCAAAGGAGAGCAAACCGCTGGTCGTTTCATGCCCCGCAATCAGAAACGTGATCATCTGGTAGCGGATATTTTCTTGATCCAGCCGCTCCCCCGTATTTGCATCAACACCGTCCAGCATATGTGCAAGCAGGTCATCCTCATCCCCGCCATGCGCCTTGCGCTCCCGGATCAGTTCATCGACGAGTGAAAACATCGTCTGGATGTCCTCTTGAAACTGCCGCTTCTTCCGGATCATAAACATATCCTGGATGCCCAGCCGGTGAAGCTGGTTCATCCCTTCGTCTAGCGCCCGTACCATCGCATCGATAAAGGGGTGATTGTTTTCCCGGTAAAAGCTGTTAAAACGGTAACTAAACCCGCACAGCCCGATCGTGTCGAGCGTCAGCCGGGTCATATCGGCAGGAACGTCCACCGTTTCGTCCGGGTTCAGCCTTCCCCATTTTTGAATCAACTGCATGGCGATATCCAGCATTTTCGTATGATAACCCTGCATGGCCCGCTGGCTGAAGCTGGACAGCAGAATGTTATGGGCTTTTTTCCAATTGGGTTCCTGGGTTGCGCTCGTAAAAAGGCCGTCACCGGCAAATGCGCGCACGTTCTGCAGCGGAGCCCAGATCCTTTTGTCAAAACGCTTTTCGTCGCAGGCGTCCTTCACATATTCATGGCCGGACACATACAGCTCCCTGCGGCCGCCGGGATATTGGAACTGAAAGATCGGTCCGAGCTCCGCAGCGACCTTCACCAACGATTGCACCGGTGCGGCGGAATCCAGCAAAGGCAGATTGCCTAAAGGTCCGTAGGTTTTAGGTTGTGGCACCTGAATGGTTTGCGTCATGGTTATTCCCTCCATCATCCTGTTTTTTCTCTTTAATCCAGCCCGCGCAGCGGACCGTTAACCGTCCCGAGAATACCGACTGACCAAAATAGTAATTCGGTCATTTCATAAGAAAAAAGGAGGATTTGACGGCTGCGGCTGCTTACGCCTGACAACGCTGTCCTATCCTACCTTTTACCCTATCATGATATGATTGTCCCGCACATCAGCCAGAGGTCCGGAATTCACCGGCAATGCGGCGTGCTTCCTGTTACTTTTCAGCCAGGACATTGTTCAGTCATATACGACTTCCGTCCCGGCAATAAAGTCATGAATCGACCGTTTGTCTTCACGCAGCCCCACCATAAAAGCACTGATGATCACGCAGATGCCTAAGCTAAGACCATACACGAGGCCGGCAACGACGTTCCGCAGCAGCATGGTCCCGATTCCAGGGGGCTGGTGATCGCTCACCTTGCGGATCCGGATGTTGCATATCCTTTTGCCCACCGTATAACCGTTCCAGAATACAGGCACGAGCAGTGAATACAAACCGCTGATCGTATCGGAAATCCAATCCTCGTTTCCCCATTTTCCCGTAATCATCCACACCACAATCATGATCGGCAAGCCGACGAGCAGCCCATCCACCAGCGATGCCCCAACCCTGATCCAAAAACCAGCATTCCGATTCATTCCGCCTCCTCCTTCTCGTACCCCAAGTTTTATTCATAGTACTCTGGCGCTTTGGCGGTACATTCTTTACATATGCGACGGCATGACCATTGTTTCTTCCATGCGCCCTTCCAGCAATATGCTGCTTATATTTAAAGAACGTCACGGAGAAGAAAAAGTTTACTGGATTGCGTCAGCTTGTGGCCGTAGTGAAAAACTATAGCCCGAATTCATGCTTAATCTGGCGCGCCACTTCTTCTGCGCTCAAATCCGTATTGTTGATTCTCAAATAGTTCTCCCGCTTGATCTCGCCGTCATATGAATTTAGCCGGTATTTTTCCATCGATGTCTTCAGCTCATTTTCGGACCACTCCGTGTTCCGTTTCGTTGGCTTATGCTGCAGGCGGTTTGGACTAAGATTGCGGGAGAGCCGTTCATCTAGATCAGCCTCCAGCTCCACGAGAAAAACTTCCGCGCCCCTCGATTCGAATATACCGCAGACCTCCTCCACATAATCCCAATCCGCCTTCATGTCCAGCGCCCAAACAAACGTGAAAATAAGGCCGGCCAGGTCGCTCTTGGCAACCTCTTCAAAGATCTCCCTCCGGAACAATCCAACCAGCCGTTTCCCGGCTTCCGAACCGTAGCTGAAAAACGGCGATACCAGCTCAATCGTCATATGGTTGTGAAAAAGCTTCAGCTCCGTTATTTTTTCGAGCTCCTGTCCTACGGTCATTTTGCCTACGGCCTGCGGGCCAAATATAAGGATAAATTTCATACGGTCCCTCTCCTTTCCATTTCGCGTGGTTGGATGAATTCAACAGGAACGCAAACATAAAAAGCCCTCCGAACCAGGATTTCTGTCCATGTTATTCGGTAGGGCTCTCGCAGTATGTCTGTATGTAATGGATTAATCGACGAAAAAGTCAGGATCCGGCCTGATTTTGCTTTTGAGCTGTCTAAGGTTGTACTCCATTTTCAATACGATATCCTCTATCACCTTCGGATCGATGGCAAAACGGTCCGGTTCCGGCCGTGAGCCTGCTTTCAAGTCGCGCAGCGTGATTTGCTGCTCCTGCCATTTATCCATCAGATCGGAAATGATCGCATAAAACCGCTCGTAATCGCTTATGACTTCATCCAGGTAGGCATCCACCTCTTCCGGATCGTAACCCCGAAGCTTGTTGCTGAACACCTTTTCATGGATGGAAAGTGCATCCAGATGAATGCCCAGCTGCTTGAACAGCTTCTTCTGTTTATCCAATCGGCGCTGCATATGTTCATCCATTTGACGAATACCTCCAAATCTCTAGCCCCGCAAAGGGAGGATGTCCTGTATTACTCCCACACCCTATATTTTTTATATCACATCCTTGCTAAGGATGAAAACCGTTCCCCGCTTTTTTGGAGAATGTTCCAAAGAAAAATGGCCATCCTAAAGGATGGCACAAATTGACACAAGCGTGAAATATGTTATTATATGAATAGATGCTCATATGTTAATGTTAATTAAGACATGGATGCAATTTGCTTTGTATTCAAAAGGAGGAGCCGCTTATGGCACACGGTCATCATCACCATCATTCCCACTCAACCACTCACGAACATTCACACTCGCACTCACACTCGCATTCGCATGCACACGGACCGGCAGATTATAACCGCGCTTTTCTGATCGGTATCGTGCTCAACACGGCCTTCGTCATTTTGGAGGCGGCTTATGGCCTGATCAGCCATTCCCTTTCGCTCGTAGCCGATGCCGGACACAATTTAAGCGACGTCCTCGCTCTCGTGCTGGCCTGGGTCGCCAGCCTCCTCGTCCGAAAGAAAGCGACGGAGCTGCGCACGTACGGTTACCGCCGTTCCTCCATCCTCGCCGCCCTCTTCAATGCCCTGTTCCTGCTCGCGGCGATCGCGCTCATCGCTTGGGGCGCGATCAGCCGCCTCATCCACCCGCAGCCGGTCGACGGCGTGGACGTCATCTGGGTGGCGGCTGTCGGCATCCTCATCAACGCCTTGACGGCGCTGCTGTTCGTTTCCGGCCGCCGGGGTGATCTGAACGTCCGGGGGGCGTTTCTGCATATGGCTGCGGACGCCGGCGTATCGCTCGGCGTAGTCATCGCAGGGATCGTCATTTCCGCAACGGGCTGGCTGTGGGTCGACCCAGTCGTCAGTCTGATGATTGTGCTTGTGATCGGCATCAGCACCTGGGGGCTGCTGAAGGATTCGCTTAACATGGCTCTCGACAGCGTGCCTCCGGGCACAGACATTGCGGCCATCCGAAACTACTTGACTTCCCTGCCCTGGGTCAAAAGCATGCATGATCTGCACATTTGGGGCATGAGCACCACGGAAACGGCGCTCACGGCACATCTCGTGGTGACGGAGCCCTGCAATGGCGATGAACTTCTGCAGCAGGCAGCCGCTGAGCTGCGCGAGCAATTCGGCATCGGCCATACCACCTTACAGCTCGAGATCGGCGATCTGCCCTGCGCACTGGACGGAACGGATACCGTCTAGACTGTTCAGCTGGAGCTGACGGACACGGCATGATTGCTCCCGACGCCTTTGGGGTAAGGAAAGAGTACAGATACCTTATTCTACTGTCAGAAGGGAGTCTTATCCATGAGTTCGCCGATTCCACAGGTGAGCTGTCCTCTTACGATAATCACCCCGCCGATGTCGGCACAGAGGTGTTCGAACGCGGCCGGGACCTGGCCGTCAACGACACGCTGCAGGATGAATTGGAGCAGGTCGACAGCGCCCTTGGGCGCATGGACCGCGGGGAGTACGGCCAATGCGTTGAATGCGGCCGGGACATTCCGTTCGAGCGTCTGCAGGCGATCCCGTACACCGCTTATTGCGTGGAGCATACGCCGAATCGGGACCTCAGCAGCGACCGGCCGGTCGAAGAAGAGGTGATCACTCCGCCGCCATCCGGCGCAGGGGAGAACCGGCAGCGCTATGACGGCCGTTTTGATGATGCGGACGCATGGGAGTCCGTCGAAGAGTACGGCACGTCTAACACGCCGGCCATGGCAGCCAAGCGTGACGTCACCGATTATGATGAAGGCATGTAAAGCCGGTACACACGAACCGAAGCCCCGGGATCTCCACCAGAGAACCCGGGGCTTTTATTGTCCTGCGACTTGTGTCTCGCCTCCCTCGGTGCTTACAGATGAACGCTTACTGCAGGAAGACCTTCTGTTTCGTCTCGGCTGACTTCAGGCACGCTTCCACAACCTTCATGTTCCGTACCGCATCTTCCGGAGGATAAGGGAGCGGCGTTCCGTCCAATACCGCTGCGGCAAAGGCGTCGGCCTCCAACATGAAATGGCTCAGCACACCGAAGCGTTCCTCCCGCCGCTGATCCCCAACATGGACGATAATCTGGGCAGGCTCCTCGCTCTGCTCCCAGCCAAATGCAACCGGCATCTCGATCCGTCCTTGCGAGCCGACGATCTCCAGCGAGCACCGGGGCGCGGCCCACATGCCGCAGTCAAAGGTCAGCCCGACGCCGTTCGGAAACTCCACCAGACCGGTTGCCATGACGTCCACATGATCGTGTTCCTCCGAAAACAGCGCCTGAACCGACACAGCCAGCGGCTCCTCGCCTAGAATCATGCGAGCCGCCGAAATCGGGTAGCCGCCAACATCATAGATGGCCCCGCCGCCCATCGTTTTTTTGACCGCACGTTCTCCTTATTTTCGATGTGGTTGTACGTGAAGCACCCGTGAATGGCCCGGATCTGGCCGATCTCGCCTTCCTCGATGATTTCCCGGACCCTGCGATGCTTCGGATGATACCTGTACATAAATGCTTCGGAGAAAATCACTCCCGCTTCCCTGCATGCTTCGACCATTTCGGAAGCTTCTTCGGGGCTGAGCGCAGACGGCTTCTCGCACAGCACGTGCTTGCCGGCTTTTGCCGCCTTGATCGTCCACTCTTTATGCAAATGGTTGGGAAGTGGAATATAGACCGCATCAATGTCGGGATCCTTCAGCAGATCTTCATAGGTTCCATACGCCTTCGGTATATCAAACTGTTCCGCCGTATCTTTGGCTTTGGCGTAATTCCGGCTAGCCACCGCCGCAATCTCGGCGCGTCTGGCGTTCTGGACGCCGGGAATAAAAGCGCTTCTCGCGATACTGGCCGTGCTTAAAACCCCAAAACGCAGCTTTTCCTGCATCCCCTACGCCTCCTTCCCTTCTGGGTCTTATTGGTAATTGTCGTTAACCGCCTTGTGCAGAATGCCAAGACAGCGGTCCAGATCGGTTTTGACCTGTTTTTTATACAGCTTGGCCTTCTCGGCTCCATCGTCCGTAAAGTGGTACAATACGATTTCCTGAAAATCCACCCGCGGATCGCTGCCCTTCAGCTGCTTGGTCCGGTAGAAAATGCCCTCCTGCACCAGTTCGTGCAGGGCACGGTAAATTTCGCTCTGCGGTGGAGAATAGCCGTAGCTCTTAAACTCCTGTCTCAGCTCCTCCAGCATCTGATAACCATATCCGCGGTGCTGCTCCACCATCGTAATCAGGTAAGCTTTAATAAATGCCCGCTGGGCAATCATAAAGGCCATGCCAGCTTCCTCGCTTTCTTCCCTATTTCCTTCATTAACCAATTTACCTCCATTATAAACGACTATTTTCCAAATCGCATAGCATGAAGGTTTCACTTTGGGAGAATCTGCGGCAATTTCAGTACAACGGGCTTATTGAGAATGCCATAGAACAGGATTGAACCGTTATCTGTGTCCGTTTTGGATCAGAGTAGATCGGTCTGGAACGGTCTAAGTCGGTTTGGGGCCTTCCTTTTTACCATGGACCTGGATGAGTTAAGTACGCGGGGCATGGCAGAATGGCTCCAAAGGTGCAAGATTCGGTACGTATTGGGTTTATTCTATTGTGAATTTTTCATATGTTGAAATTGTATCATCATTGGGTTGGCAAATAAATAAGCCTTGGATCCGCCGGGGCAGAACTCAAGGCTTTTTGAGAATTCAAGGTTTTTTGATGATACAAGGTGTTTAAGAGATTGGTCGCAAGGTGCGATTTATCGCTGGAGATGCCGGGCTGTTGGGATGCTTGTCCACTCGCGTTGGTGGATCGCTGGAACAGCTTACTGGAATCAGGCTGTTTTTGGCGGGCTTGTTTTTTTTCTCAAGGAAGAGACCCCAGCCGTCCACTTGCCGAATGGCAAGTAAGATAAAACCACGATGAGGAGATAAGACAGCAGCACGCAAATGATGAAAGACATCAGCATCCGCACTGCCACGTTCCATCCGGCAAACCACCAGGCATCAAAGGAATACGTATAGCGCAGCATGAGGGCATGAGCCAGATAAGTGCCGTACGAATATTTACCGAGCAGGGACATCGCCCGCTGGGACCGCGGACCTGCCTGACGAGTCCATTGGAGCGCGTATCTGTAAATGACGAAAACCGAGCTTACCAGAAACACGGCAATCAACGGACGCAGCAGCGAAACTGCATTAAAATTTATGTTCAGCCCGTCCGCCGTTTGGAAGCTGGCCACCAGCTTATACGTAAAATATCCGAACAAGATCAAAAAGACAGCCGTATAAATGACTCCTCCTTTCTCTACCGCCCATCTCCACCGCTCGGGGTGCATACCCGCTGCAGCCCCAAGTATGAAATAAAACATGAAGTAGACGAAGTTGCGATCGGCGTAAGCCGTAAAAAACGGCGTCAGAAACGGGATATCCGCTTTTGTCAGCAGGGCGCTGATATCCGGCCGGAAGTACAGCAGCACCAGATAAGCCAAACCGCTGAGCACCAGCAGGGCCGTCCACAATCGATGCGGAGCAGCCTGCATAATCCGGCGGATCAGCATCCGAAAGACAGGGAACAGCAAATAAAACTGCATGATCATGACCACGTACCATAAATGATAACTGTTCTTACCCGTGAACAGCATCATCGCCCATTTCCCCCATTGTTCGGGAGACCCGAAGTTCCATTGCTGACTGATGCCAAAATAAACAGCCGACCACAAGATGTAGGGAACCAGTACATCGCTGAACCTTTTTCGCATAAAAACGCCGTACCGCAGCGGTCCGTCATAATTGTAGAACAGCACCATCCCGGTGATAAAAATGAAAACGGGCACCGCAAACTTAGCCGCCATCAGCAACAGCGTCATGATAACCCCGTCCTCCATTGCCACCCCGCCGACGATGGAGTAGTGTGCGATCGCATGCTGCATGGCCACAGCCAAGAAGGCCAGCCCTCGCAGCAGCTCTATTTCCTGTATTCTCGCTTTCTTTGACATACCTTCCTCCTGGTGCAAAAAAAATCACTTTCCTGACCACAGCTCATTTTCTTTACTTTACCCTTTTCCATCCTAAACGAAAAAAAGAACGCCTGCCAGAAAGAATTGGCAAAGCGTTCTTTGGAACTTACAGCCTGGCTGATAATACGTAACGAGGCCGCATCGTTAATAGCGTTTAGGGAGCAGCGCGTAATCCACGCGTTCCGGAACTTCAATCAGCAGCATCCGAAGCGGGCCTTCCTTGGCCTGAACCGTGATTTCTTCATCATGATCTGTGCTCAGCAGCATAAAGTCGCGCGGATCAAACGTTTCGTCATGTACGCCCGGAAGCTCACCGCTCCAGTGGCCGCCGCCCTGAAGCGCGAGCGCGGTCAGCGATCGGCCCTTGCGAAGGGAGTGGCTGTAGGTGCCGCCAGCTTCCAGCTGAACGTCCCACATTCCGGCATCCACGCTGAGCTTAAGCGGAGCGTCTCCCCCTACGATCTGCTTCACGGTGCCGCCGGCGGTTTCCGTTACCGGAAACTGTTCGTGCTCCCATTGCTCGTAAGACGGTTCCCGCTTGTTCGATACTTTCAGATCCGGCTCAAACCAAATTTGAAAGCTCTCCATGTCCGGACCGATCAGACGCTCTTCATGGCTGACTCCGGACCCCGCCCGGATGAGCTGGGCTCCGCCGGAACCAACCATGCTGCGGGTACCGAGGGAATCCCCGTGTTCAGCCTTTCCTTGGATGACGTACGTCATAATTTCAAATCCAAAATGGGGATGAAGAGGAATATGTCCTTCCTCCGGAGTGTGGGCCCATGCCCAATAAAACAGAGGGCCGATCCGGTTAATGACCGATCCCTCCCCAGGGAAACCGATTGGCTTCTGCTCTGTGATCTTTCCTCCGTCAAATGCTCCGCGTCCCTGCATCGAGGGCAAATAGCGCCGTACATGCATGATCATCCCATCCTTTCACACCTTGTGTTAAATTTACATCAATCACGATTCATCTAAATGATTGACTTGCGTATCCGTTACTCACGAAACACCCAATTCAATGGAGTATACACACCCGACCACTACACTTATATATTTTACGATAGCTGTCCTTACTGGAACAGGCTGTATGCACCCGGACCGGTCAATGCCACGCCGACGACCGCGGCGATCAGGATCAGATTATACTCAAACCCGTTCGAGGTCACCCAAAATCCGTTTTTGCCATGGACGGTGACGATGGCGCCGATCATCGTTACAGCAATCATGATGGCCGCAAGTGGAGTCCAGATCCCCGCAGCAAACAGCAATCCACCTGCAAATTCAAAGATCCCCGTAATCAGCGCCAGCAAGAAAGCCGGCTTCAAGTTCATCGATGCGAGCCACCCGGCTGTCCCTTTTAAGCCACCTCCGCCAAACCAGCCGAACAGCTTCTGCGCGCCATGCCCGGCAAACGTAAGTCCAATCACCAAACGAATAATCAACAATCCCCATGCAACCATTTTTAACAACCTCCATTTTTTAAAATTAATTTTCTTAATATTGAGATATTAGTTTAAAAAAAAGCGTCACCTTTATCCAAACTGCCAACCCTCCGTTGTAACTTTTAACAAACTTCCTTCATTCAATTCATTCTACCCGCTAATATCGGCATAACCACTGCATTAGATCAGCCTCATTTCTGTTTGGTAAATATCTTAAATTTAAGATAATTCATAATTCGTTTTTTGTCAACACCTGATTTACAAGTTTCTTCGCGTCCTTAGGAGTCTAAACAAAGTGAATCTATCCGATGCATAGCTTCTTAAGATCCAGACAACAATATTCCAAAAAAGACAGGGGGTGCAATGATGGACAGCAGCCGTAAGATGGCCGGAAGTCCCGCTCCGAACGCCTCCTTGCAAAAACTGATCAGGCATGAGACGCTGGGCATCATCAAGTCCGAGACCTTGGTGCAGCTTGTTTCCGACTCCGCTCTCATCGATCTGCTGAAGATCAGCGCCCAAATGCGCAAATCGCTGCTCGAGCAGCTCCACGACGTTTTTTACCGGCAAACCCAAGCGATTTCATCCTCATTCCAAGCAGGTGACGACCATGAATCCCCTCCTGGAGAGCCTGACCGGCCTAAAGGCGCTCAATGATCAATATATTGCAGCAGATCTGATGCAGGATACACAAGTCCGGATTTCTCTACTTGCCCAGTGCCTGTTGGAAAATCCGCCGCTTATTCAGGACAGTATAGCCAACGAGCTGAGAACGGCTATTGAATTTTTGCAGCGGCTTACGGAGTATTGTGTCCGTAAAGCCTGGATTCTGCCGGACGATTCGGCGCAGTGGGAGCAGGACCTGAAATGGGCTTATAAGGCCGTTAAAATGGTCTGAACGTAAAAAACGGCCCCTTGAAGGAGCCGTCTTTTTTATGCCATTACGGGCGAACGTGATCGTTATCGGTCAAGGAAGCGGTATCGTCGGTCACCAGCCCGAGATCCCTGTTATAGCGCTCGGCATTCAGCGAACGGTTTCGGTTGAACACATCGTAGATGTCACGGTCGCGGCCTTTGGCATCAACGATGACCAAAATTTTACCCTTATCCACATAAGTTTCGTACTCTTTGGCCTCGTCCTCTGGAATGCCCAGGCCGATCAAGCCGCCGACGAGTCCGCCGGCACCGGCACCTACCGCAGCACCGGCAAGCGTCGCGGCAATCGGACCCGCCGCAAGAATCGGCCCGATTCCAGGGATGGCCAGTGCGCCGATCCCCGCCAGCAGTCCGGCCACACCGCCGAGCATACCGCCTGTGGCTGCACCGGCGGCCACGCCTTCCGGTGCCTTCGTACCGGTATCTTCCGTAATCGTCTGCAAATCTTCCCGGTCCCTCGTTACGACGGAAATATCCTCAGGCGGGAAACCGAAATCCTGCAGCTCGGTGATCGCCCGGGACGCTTCCTGCTCACTCTCAAAAACGCCAACAATTTTTTTGCCATGATCCATCATGTTCACCCTCCATTCATTGTTGTTATGCCTTCTATTACCCCTGCCCAGAGGTTTGCAAACAACAATAAACCGAATGTGAGGCCATAACATTATTGGGGCCTGGTTCTCCTTGTCGGAACAGCCTCGAGCGGGTCGTCCGGCCAGTAATGCTTGGGATAGCGGCCTTTGAGATCCTTTTTGACATCAAAATACCCCTGCTTCCAAAAGCTGGCCAGGTCCGAAGTCACCTGCACCGGCCGCTGAGCCGGGGACAGCAGGTGCAGGGTTAGCGGCACCTTCCCGCTGCCGATGCGCGGCGTTTCATGCCATCCGAACATTTCCTGAAGCTTCACGGCAAGCACCGGCTTGGCCGGGTCGCTATAGTCCAACGGGATTCGCGAACCGCTCGGTACGGTGATGTGCGTCGGCGCCTCCTCATCCAGCTGCTTCCGCTGCTCCCACGTCAGGCTCTGTTCAAGGACGGTGGACATATGCAGCCGCTGCAGATCGCTCTTTTTCTTCATTCCGTGCAGGTATGGCTGAAGCCACTCCCGTAGGGTCCCGGAGAGGGTCTCTCCGGAAAAATCCGGCCAGTCGGCATGCATCAGATGCATGAATTGCAGACGCTGTCGAAGCTGTGTTGACGACTTGTTCCACGGCAGGATATCCAGACCCTCGACGGCAATGCCGTCCAGCAGCGCTTCGGCTACGGCCTCTGACGGCGGCGCGGGGTCCGGTGATTCACGGAGGATGACTGCTCCCAGTCTCGTCACCTGCCTTGCTTTAACCCCCTGGATTTGCCGGTCCCAGGCGATCGCTCCTTCCCGGATGATGCCGTCCTGATGAAGTGTGAACAGCTCCTCCTCCGGAAGAGGTGCGGCAAGAAGCACCCGGCCCTCCGCCCCTTTGGCGTCATCCACGCTGGCTGCCACGATATACGGCGCACGGCTCAGCAGCTGAACCTGTCCGATTTCTACACCCCTGCCCGAAGTCAGCAGAAACCTGCCGTTACCCCGGTTCTGTCCGATCCGGTCGGGATAGGCCAAGGAGAGCAGCGGACCTGCGTATTCTTCATTGATCGCCGCACCGGCATCCAAATCCATTGAAGCGCGAATACCGCGGATTTCCTGCTCAATACGGCGGATTCGCCCTTCGTCCGTAAGGCCGGACAGCGCCCCCCGGCCGCCGCGCATCCACGCAGCTGCGGCTTCGGCCCGCTTCCGGATATCGACGTCCCGGTCCATACTTTGTCCCTGGAACAGGTCCCGTTCCTGCAAAAGGGCTGCCAATACGGCCGCCAGCATCCCATGTCCCTGCGCGGCACCCAGCAGCACCATCCGCGACAGACGGGGGTGCATCCCGGCTGCGGACATCTTTTTCCCCAGTCCGGTGATCCCGCCTCCACTATCAAGGGCTCCCAGGCGCTTCAACAGCTCTACCGCCTGCCCAAACGCCGCTGCTGGCGGCGGATCAAGCCACTGCAGGTTGAGCGGGTCTTTCACCCCCCAGGCTGCAAGCTCAAGCGCCAGCGGGGCAAGATCGGTCTGCATAATCTCCGGCGTGCTCCGCTCCGGCAGAAAGTCCTGCTCTTCCCGGCTCCATAGCCGGTAGGCGGTCCCCCGCATCGTCCGCCCGGCACGGCCTCTCCGCTGATCCGCCGACGCCTTGGACACCTTGACCGTCGTGAGCCCTGACATGCCGGTCCGTGGTGAAAACATCTGCGTCCGCATCAGACCGGCGTCGACCACGATCGTGACCCCTTGGATCCGGCGAACCTGGCCGATCTCCCTCGCTCCGGGAAGGAACACGAGCATGTCCCCGTCATGGGCGGACAAGGCCCTCGTAACGACCGCAGCCACGGCCTGATGAAGCGGGGTTCCCGCCGCCGGCGGGGCATAGACCGTCTCGACGGGATACTGCCTGCCCGCGCAGTGAACGACCGGCGCTCCGCCCAGCAGCGCGGCTACCGGCTCCGCTTCCAGCGTGGCCGACATGATCAGCAGGCGCAGGTCCTCCCGCAGGACCGACTGGGATTCCAGCGCAAGCGCCAGCCCCAGGTCGCCATGAATGTTGCGCTCATGGAACTCGTCAAAGATGATCATCCCGACGCCGCCAAGCTCCGGATCGCGCTGCAGCATGCGCGTCAATATTCCTTCCGTCACGACTTCGATCCGTGTGGACGCGCTGGTCTTGCTGTCCATCCGGACCCGGTAGCCGACGGTTTGGCCGACCTTCTCGCCCAGCTGCGAGGCCATATAAGCAGCAGCCGACCGGGCCGCAAGCCTGCGCGGCTCCAGCATGACGATTTTTTGGCCGTCCAGCCAGCTTTCATGGAGGAAGGCGAGCGGGGTTTGGGTCGTTTTGCCTGCCCCCGGCTCAGCAATAAGCAGCGCCGACGTGCGGCGGTTCAATATTTCTTTCAGCTCCGGCATGACCTGAAGCACCGGCAGCTCCAATTCTGTCATAATTCCACCCGTTTTCTCTTTATGTAAGGTAAGGATCGGGCCCAGACGATCGCCCGACTACGCTGTATCCCTCTATTATAAAGCCTGCATGCGCTGGATATCTATTCAGGTTTGCTATAAAATGTATCCATTCAGATTGACCGACCTGACTGATGATTGGGGAAAGGAGACTGCTCATCATGAACCCAACCAACCCGAAGCTGCGCGGACGGTTTGCCCCGACCCCCTCCGGGGAAATGCATATCGGCAATGCCTGGACAGCCCTGCTGGCCTGGCTGCAAATCCGCTCCGGGCACGGAAGCTTCATCCTCCGTATGGAAGACATCGACAAGCCCCGGTCCAAGCCGCATTTGGCCCGGCAGATCCTGGACGATTTGCGCTGGCTGGGCATCGACTGGGACGAGGGGCCCGACGTCGGCGGTCCCTATGCTCCCTATACGCAAAGCGAACGGCTTCAGCATTACGAAGACGCCCTAGGCAAGCTGCAGAAGCAGGGCGCCTTGTACACCTGCTTCTGCAGCCGTGCCGATCTCCTGTCCGCGGCCAGCGCACCGCACGGTCTCGCCGCGGAAGGGCCGGCCTATCCCGGCACCTGCCGGAATCTCAGCCCGGAAGAGAGGGCGGCCAAGGCCAAGCTGAAGCAGCCGTCCATCCGGTACCGGGTCGGGGAGGAGCCAGTGGCGTTCATCGACGGCGTCAGCGGACAGCACAGCTTTGACCCGGCAGCCACCGGCGACTTTATCGTTAAGCGGGCGGACGGCATGTTTTCCTACCAGCTGGCCGTCGTCGTGGACGACGCCATGATGCAGGTCACGCACGTTCTGCGGGGCGCCGACCTGCTGGATTCAACGCCGCGGCAGATCCAGCTCTACCAGGCGCTGGGCTGGGAGATTCCTGCCTTTGCCCACGTTCCCTTGTTT
>NZ_PCZT01000009.1:1624644-1626587 GCF_002968895.1 Paenibacillus sp. AR247
AGCTGATCGGCCGGTTTGATTTGGGCCTCATTCCAGCCGAGCCGATCGTCATGACAGAAGTGCTCCTTGCCCGGTTGTACGAAAGTTAAAGGGTTCTCACGATACGGCCGCACAAAAACGGCAGCTCAAGCGGTGGATGCCCTTGAGCTGCCGTTTTATATATACCGAAAAGCTGTTAAACCAACAGGGATTCCGCACCGTCGATAATGATCTGCGCCCCCGTGATATGCTTGGACTCGTCCGAAGCCAGGAAGGCCACCAGATCTGCCACGTCTTCCGGCTGACCCGGCCCGTCGGCGAGCGGCTGGCTTCCTTCCGGAAACTTGACCGGGATGACGATTTCCTTCAGCTCTTCCGTCTTCTCCGTGCTTTGATCGATGTTGGTCGAGATCGCGCCGGGGCAAATGACGTTGACGCGGATTTTGAACTTGGCCAGCTCCAGCGCCGCCATTTTGGCGAAAGCGACCTGCCCGGCTTTGGACGTGCTGTAAGCCGACATGCCGAAGTTGGAGAAGGTGCGGTTGCCGTTAATCGAGCTGGTGATAATGACGCTTCCGCCATTTTTTTTCAGATGCGGAATCGCGTATTTCACCGTCAAAAACGTACCGTTCAGATTGACGCTCAGCGTCTGCTGCCAGTCTTCCAGCTGCATTTCCTCAATCGGAGCCAGCACGCCGTTGATGCCTGCGTTTGCGAACACCACATCCACGGAGCCGAACAGCTCGGCGGTCTCCAGCACCGCCTTCTCCACGCGTGCCGCATCCGAAGTATCCACGTCAAAAGCGCGGGCCGCTCCTTCGCGGATCGCGTTGATTTCTGCTTCCGTCTTGGAAGTCCGTTCATTAATCAGATCAAATAAGGCCACATTAGCGCCTTCCTGCGCCAGTTTGATCGCCGCCGCTTTTCCGATGCCGGAGCCTGCGCCGGTAACAATCGCCGTTTTCCCTTCGAATCGCTGTCTGTTGTATTGCTGCTGACTCATCGCTATCTCTCCTTTTTCATCCTCATCAAATATAGTTATCTGTCTCAAGATTACCCATAAAGGAGGTCAGCTTAATCATCGCGCAGCAAACAAATTTTATACCCGCAAAGGGTCAACCAGCAGCAAGCCGTTCATTACGACCACTGCAATTCAAGAAAAGCGGCATCATCCTGAAGCCCTTCGGTGTGGGGCGCATCGAGCAAAATCTGGATCAGCTCGTCCGGCAGCACCTGATGGATCGGGTCCAGATCGGCGAGCCCGTCGGTCCACAGTCTTCCCTGCTTCTTTCTGCTTATAGGCAGCTCAATCCGCCCGCAAATATACATGGATTGACTGCCCATACGCTGCTTGTCCTCCAGCACCTCCCGAAGCAAGGAGGGAACCCCGCCCGGCGGAGCTAACCGCCGGAGCTGCGCCGAAGCGGATTCGGTGATGGACGTCATGAACTCCGTAAATCCGGCCGAAGACCAGTCCCGCGTATGGTCCAGCCAATCCAGCAGCGTGTTGCCGAGAAAACGGGCGGCAAAATCACCTTGATAGCTCATACTGACTCCGTCACACAGCACAAAGTTGCACACGTCACCGTACGTCTGCACACCGACAAAATCCTGTCCGTTCTCTCCCTGCAGCAGCGTCTCCATCGCCCGTCCGTAAGCGTACCTGCACAGTACCCGTCCCGAATGGGAAGCGAGCGGCTGCTCCTGGGCCTGGGAGCTGATAAACGTAAACATGTCACCGGTTGCTGCCGAATTTATTTTCACAGGCGGATCCCTCCTAAGCTCTTACCGGCGTGGCCGCCGACATTTGAAAACCGATGGATACCAGCTCCGCACAACTTCCCGGAAGCATCATCAGCGCCCCCGGGGCAAGCAGATAATCGGCTTCGACCAGCATGTCCCGATAGCTCTCCGGAAGCGGAGATGACATATTTCTCAGCTTCACCGCATGCTCATCGTGAAGG
>NZ_PCZT01000009.1:1626687-1637955 GCF_002968895.1 Paenibacillus sp. AR247
ATCGGCTCGGGATCCTCTCCGGTCGTTACTCCGTCCGTCATGTGGCAGACGAGGGGAGCCGGACAGTCCTGCATGCGCGGCAGCTCGGCCTGCAATATTTTCTCTGCCTGCTGAAAAGCTTTGGCCGAATCCGAAAACCGCTTCGGGGTCAAGTCCGGCAGGGAACCGACCGCAGCAATTTCGTCGATCCCTTTGATCCCGTTCAGCAGATCGTACACGTCGTCACTGTAAGCTAGGATGGCAATCCGGTACCGGGGCGTCAGCCGGTTCCCTTTCGTGGATCGGTACACCATTTGGCGGATCGCAAGCGACAGTGCTTCGTACACCACGTCGATGCGCCGTTTGCCGTCCATGAGCATATTCATGGATGCGCTGATGTCGATCAGATAGATGATCAGCGCAGGAGTCCGCTGGGAAGCCTGGATCGTATAGTTCATCAGTAAACAACTCCCCTTTGATTAATTCCTTAGTCTTTTCTATGTCTAAACGTCAGGCAGCGAGTAAGCGCCGTTGGACAGGAATTTGTAGATGGCCGATGCCCGCGTTCCCACCTTGCCGACGGACTTGAAATACGCCGCATCCTGCTCATACAGGCGGGCGAAATCCTTGGCATAGGAGCGCGCCCGTTCAATGTTGCCGCCCCGCTGGGCGTTAAAGGCCTGATTGTAGTAAGCGATCAGCTGGACAACCTGGCCGGAGCGCTTCTGCTTCAGCTGGTGCGCCCTCGCCTCGGCTGCTTTACGGGCCGCTTCCGCTTCCGCCCTCGCCTTCGCTTCCTTCTGCTGTTGATAAGCAAGATAAGCTTCATACTGCGCCTGCTTCTGGTACATTTCCTGCAGTTTTTTTCGCTCGGCAGCCTTTTTCTTTGCTTTTTCCTTCTGCTGCTGCAAATAGGCGTCATATTTTGCTTGGACCGCGTATTGATCCTGCAGTTTCTTGCGCTCTTCGGCTTTGCGCGCCTCCTCAAGCTTATTCTGCTCGGCCTCGGCCTGCAGGCGCTGTGCTTCCGCCTGTTTACGAGCTTCTTCCTGTTTCCGGGCTTCTTCCTCTTTCCGCGCGGCATCCTGCTTCTGCAGCTCGGCCTGCCGGTCCGCTTCCTCCTGCTTTTGATCCGTTTGCGCTGTATCCGGGACCGCAGGAGCTTTCTCTCCGCCTGGCTTCGTGCCGGCTCCCGCCTCCATGTGCTTCCCTGGCGAATGGTCGGCAACGATTTGGTTGACGGCAAACGCCGTCCCGGCGAGAAGCAGGATGACAACCACCGCCGAAGTCAGCCATTTACGCGACAGGTAAAAAGGGACCTTGGCCTGTTTCCGATCGGGACCTGGCGGATTCAGCTCGGATTCCAGTCCGCGAATCGCAGCTTCCAGCTCGATCTCCATCGGCGAGCCTTCGCTGACAAAATGGTGGGCGGACTTGTACACCTCCAGAGCACCGCTCAGATTTCCACTCGATTCGAGCTCTCTGGCCTGGTGAAACAGCCTGTTGACGACATCCTGATCACCGGACGCAGCTTCTTCCCCCTTCGTCAGGGCAGCCGCCCGCTCAGCGGCCGCTGCCACGAAACTTCTGGCAGTGGGCACCGCCGGCGGCCGCAAAACTGGGGAGGAAGCGGAAACCAACGGCTCCGGAGACTCCGCCGGCTGAACCGCATCCTGTTTCTCCGTAACGCTTTCATCCGCGTTTTCGCTGTTCTCCGTCATCGTCGACAGCAGCACCAGCCACTCGCCGAACGTCGGGCAGCTGCTCAAATCCTGGCTTTCCCAGGCCCGCGCAAACAGCTCCGCCGTCTTCGCTCCCCAGTTCCGTTCCAGGGAATTTTTCAGAATAAAGTACCGCTCGCACGGATTTTGCAATTCAGGCTGATCAAAATAACTTTCCCCCCAGGCCTTCTCCACGACTTGGGGATCGCACCAACCCAGCATTTCCGCAATGATGACCGCACCGGCGAACCGGTCGGCATAACCGCTCCACAACCCGCTTTGCACCGTCCGGTGCGCGGCATACCCCGGTGAACCCGCCAGCAGCACATCAGGCCTGTCCAGCTTCGGGCTGTACATCTGCTCAATGTCCACCAGTTCGACCACGCTTCGCGGTTCCGGCAATTCCACTTCAGAAAAAAACGGAAGCATGACATTGGGTGCCGACAAATCACAGTGCGCCAAACCGCGCTGCTCCATCCCCGATCCGATGGCCGCCAGCCCTTTGGCCAGCGCGAGGCTCTCCCCGCGAAGCAGCCGGCGCTGGTCGGTCATAATATCGAACCAGGTATGCCCGTATATCCAGGGCATGAGCACCGCATACAGCAGGTCCGGATGCTCGGCAATCAGGCTTTCGTTTCTTTCGGGAGTGAGCACGTCTCGTCTGCAGACCTGCAAACCCGGACTTTCACTGTACATTTCCATCATTTCGGACTGGTACACCATCGCAGGAATACGATACTTCGGAAAGAACACTTTTAATGCTTTGGCTTCATGAAGCTGCCCGCTGGCAGGAATCAGCTGGTAGACGATTCCCTGCCTTCCTGCCTGCGCATAAGCTAACCCGGGAGCGGCAGGATGCTGGCCAACGCGGTACAGCACCCCGTTAATAACCATCTCATCTCCCGCATTCGGTTGAAAAGACATGGACACCCCCCTTTCACTTAAACTTTATGGACTGCAAGAAAACCGGGAGTAAATACACCCGGTTGATGATTCCTACGATCTTATTCTACTGTAAACGAACCGTAACTTGAATGGCTAAAATTATCTCGTTTCATCGATAGAGCGGAATTTCTGGGCAATGGCCCCAAGCTCATGGCTGATGCTGTTCAGAATCTGGACAAATGACTGCATCTGTCTGCCGGCTTCTTGAAACTCCTGGAAAAACCGCTGCTTCGTCAGGCCTTCCCATTGCCCCTCCATCCCCTGGATCGCTTGGGACAAGCTCGCTACGAGCTGCTGGCTCTGCTCTCCGCTCTGCTTAAATTGATTGGCGACCGCCTCCACCTGTTCCGGTGAAATCAAAATACGTCCTGACATGATGGTCCCTCCCCTTTTATCGGTTTCCTATGCTTTCCTCGGGTATCTTAAACTCTGGCTGCACATCACAAATGCCATTTGGCTTAGCTTGTCGCGGATACCTCCGACAGTATTTTTTGAAACTGTTCCTCTTCGCTGTTAAAAAAGCCTTTGAATTCAATACTGTCGATATCTTCATGATTAAACAAAAATGTGTAATTCGGATCAATATATCCTTCCGGGTATACGACCCCCAAATAATCATACATCTGATTGTTTTCCTGATGAATCTGCTTACGTCCATAAATCATCAGCTTCTTCTGTGCTCCTCTCAGAAGAACCACAGATCCGAGCGGAAGCAAAGCTTGTGAAGGAGTCCCATTATCCATCGCTTGTCCGTCCTCTCATTTAAATATGTATTCTTCATGGGTAAGAAGCCGGTAATCACGATCCGGTGATAGAATCAGATGCAGATAGAAATAACTGGGTACTTCACGTCTACTGCTAGGTTCCGTTTCAGGCAAAACGCATGCCGAGCGACTTCAGCTTGTCCTTCACCTGGTCCGCCAGTATGCTCGCCCCATGGGTAACCGCCTTGACGGAGTCGGACACCAAGTCCATCCCGCCTGAGGCATGCGTTCTCAGCGTTTTACCGGCGACTTCGATGTCGGTTACAGCCGAAATGACGAGACTCGAGGCCAGACCGACAAATGCCCCTACAGCGGTTCCCGCTGCCGGAACGACGGATCCGACCGCAGCCCCGATGGCCGTACTTCCAGCTATCGCACCCAGACCTATACCGTTATTGATCATGAGATGGCCGGGAGCCCTGTCCTCTTCCCCGCTCTCCTGCTGCAGCTCACGCTTTGTTCCGGTTCCCGGAGGGCCTTCATTTCCCGAATGGCCACCCGGTCCTTGTCCCAGGGTTCGGATTTTGTCCGCTGCCTTGGGGTCAATGAACCTCCAGGCTGTAGGATTGTTAGCGGCCCGCTCCAGCAAAAACTTGGCACTTCCGGCATGCTCGTTTTTGTTTATACCCAAGCGTGCTTCTTTAGCAGCAGGAAGTACAGCTCCAGCCATCAAAGTCACTAACCCAGCCGCCGCTCCGGCGGCAGCCGTCCCGTGGCTGTTCCAACCCGAGTAACTGCCCCCCGCTTCGGCATGGACGGCCTGAACAGCGGATAACGGATTGGAGACCGTCCCGTCTGTCAGCCCATATCCAGGCAGAATCGGTTCTCTCCCGGAGACGGCCGCCGACTGGAACATGAGTGCTGGGCTTGAGTACATCAAGGTATCGTTCAGAATGGAATGATGTTGCTCGTCTGCGGTTTGAAATTCGGATGCCTTGGATTCGATCCATTTGCCGATATCCTTCAGCATGGCATAGATCTGTTCCCCCTGCCGGTGTGCGGACTGCCATTCGTCCATTACGGATTGCGGGAAAGCCGCTTCTCCCCTAAAGTTCCCAAGCGCCTGATTCAAGGCGAGCGTCATTTCCCGAATTTGTTCACTGCCTCTATCTAACTGACGGCTTAAAGACCGGAGTGACTCCGGTTCAACAGAAATACGCACGGACTCTCACCTTCCATTTAATTCTGCAGGCTGCTTCAGCCATTGAAGCAGCATTTCCTCAAATTGCTCCCTGCTCGCCGGAATGGCCGTCAGCCAGTCCTGATCCCCTTTGATGCTCATACGTACGAGCCAGTTCATCGTGTCATTGACCATAAACGCCGCATTTTGCGACTCCCAGCCGCTGCCGGTCCAAGTCGACAATTGCAGCTCACCTTCACCCGTGCGGTATTTCATACATTTGGCAAGCGCGATAGAACCTTCCACATCGTTTGTTGCCTTTACCAGCTGGTCGCCGAGCTCTTCGAACGGAATTTCCGAGGTATGGCTGAAGAGATGGGCAAACTTCTTTTTAGAGAGAAGCAAAGCCGGCGCCTCCATCGGCGCGAAGTTTTTCAAGTCCATTTCCTCCACCAGCGTGCGGCAGGCCTCCTCGACGGTCCCGAGCTCATCCAGTTTGTACTGGCAGTCCTCTGCGGATTTGCATACTTGAACGACACGTTCGTTGGTCACATGAAGATAGCCTTCGAACGTTTCGTCGTTTTGAACATATTTAAGCCAGCAGGACCGCTGCGCCAAGCCGGCAATCGCCACTCTGGAAAAGATTTTGGGCGGCATAGACAATTCTATGCCGTTCTCTTCCTCAATGAGGTAACCCTTTTCCAGCAAAGAGGCTTTCACAATATCCCATTCTTCCGAGATCTCTTCGGCCAGATATCCTTGAAATGGGTCTTCCACGCCGAGAAGCCGGTCCGAACCGAGAATCCCGGCAAGAAAAAGAATTCTTATTATCAAGTGTAATGGTGTCCTGTCTGGAAGCATGAATCGTCAACATTATGAGCCACCTCCCCTCAAACGACAACATGCCATCGGTCGCGAATTTCGGCAACCCAGCGATGGCTGTTCCAATAGTCATCAAACGGAATTGCGGCCTTAACCCTGAAATATTTCCGTTTAATATAGTACCCTTGTCCCGGCGGAAGGATTTTCAAGCTCCCCTGGGTATGACTCGCTTCCGAAAACGGAATACGAAAGAACGATAAATCGTTAGGGTCTAAAGTCCCGAACAAAAATCCGCTTTGGCAGGATTTAATATCGTTAAACCAGTCTGCGCCGAACGTCGGTAAATCAGCGGGCACGCCTGAAACGATCACATGCACATTTCGGTCGCGGCCCTGGCGGACGATCGCCGTCAGCTGCTCTTTCACTGTAAAATCCTGGAGCTGTTTCGCCAACAGGTCCGCATCATCGATCACAAGCACGGCAGCCGGCGCTTCCTGGCCTGGACTCCGGGCTTGGACCTGTTCATACAGCCGCTGAATCAGCGGTCCAAGCTCTTCCTCGCGGCTGGCGCTAGCCTGAATATGCGGAAGTTCCGCCAATTGGCTAAGCCCGCGGTTCCCATAACGGGTATCGATGGTATACATCTGTAGCATTTCCGGCGGATAGCGGTGTGCGAGGGACAGCATCCAGCTCAGCAGAAAGGAGGTTTTCCCCCCTTCCATTGGGCTTGCTACGATAAAATGCGGACCTTCCTGCAGGTCGACCCCGAAAGGGTCTAGGTCATCGGTTGCCAGCCCGAGCGGCACCTTGAGGCTGCCGCCGTTCAATATATCCCGGTCGTAACCGGCTGCCGGCGGGAGCAGCTCCCTGAGCGTGACACGGTCAGGCAGTTTCCCGATCTTTGGAGCCTGCTGCTCGGGGTACAGGGAGCGGGTCAGCTGGATCCGGTTTCGGAGCGCTTCCGTACGCTGCACCTCATCTTTTCCAACGGCCGGCAAAGCCGCCTGAAACTCCAGCGGCGGCTGGTACCCCTTCACCAAACCTCTTCCCGGCGGCAGACTGCCCGGTATACGTCCCGGTCTGCCGACAGCATAATAATAATCGGCGGAGTCGGCCAACTCGAAGGTCAAAGCGTTCGTCAGACTGCTCCGCACTTTCTCGAATATATCAGAAATCCGGTTGGCCGTAACGACAAATGTCATGCCTAGAGCTGCTCCTTCACGGAGGAGAAACTCCAGCGTCTCGTTTTCCTCAGGGTAGATGTTGCGGAAGTTCAAATAGCCGTCAATAACGATGACCAGTTGAGGCAGCAAACCAGGATGGAACGGTCTGTAAGCGGCTGCCGTCTTTACACCTGCTTCGGCGAACAATTCTTTCCTGTGGGCTGCCGTCTTCATCAGAAACCGGAAGAGCCTCTTGATCCGGTCCTCCTCTTCGGCCGTCATCACCGCCCCGATGTGGGGAAGCCCCGCAAAATCGCGCATGACCCGGCCCATGTCCACAACGTAACCGTTCCAATCCGCCGGCGAGTACAATCTTGCCAGCGACATCAGAAGGGACTGGACAAAGGTCGATTTGCCGAGGCCCGGCATCCCGTACACAGCCCAATGTCCTTGCTGCATCGGGATGGTCAGAAGCCTCTGGCTTTGGTTCGGCAGATCGTCCATCAGGCCGGCTATGCCGGCGATGTCATCAATTTTGTCCGCATCCGTCTCTTGCATGACGGCATCCAGCTCCAAATGCTCCGGAAGCGGCGGAAGCCACGGGCCTTGCAGGCGGATAATCCCCTCTTCTTCCGCAGTCCGGGCGAGCTGATCTATAAATACCTGCAGCTGTCGCTTCGGCTGTTGCGTCAGCATTTCGGCCGCGGTCATGCCCCCGGACAACAGGCATTCCCGCTTGCCATTAAGCCCGACTTCGCTTACTGCCCGTTTCTCAAGGGAGGCCTCAGGGTCCAAATAAGGCGCCCCGCTCCATGCAAACTGCATTTCCTCGAACACTTCGTCACTGCCAACCTGAAGGTAGCCCCTGCCCGGTTTGGTGATCCAGGCGGCATTGGGAATTTTCAGCATATCCCGGCTGTCACTTTCATCCTGAACGCGGAGGCAGATGCGGAACCTCGCATTGCTCCATATTTTCTCATCAACAACTCCTGCCGGCTTCTGGGTGGCCAGAATCAGGTGAACGCCCAGCGTGCGGCCGATCGCCGCTATGCTGATCAATTCATCCATAAACTCGGGCTGGTCCCGCTTCAGCTCGGCAAATTCATCTATAATAATGACCAGATGCGGAAGGGGTTGTCCCTGCCGCTGTCTAAGCAGCTTATAATATTCATCGATATGCTGCAGATTGCCCGATTCGTTAAGTATTTTCTGGCGTCTGACCAGCTCAGCCTTCAGCGAGACCTTGGCTCTTTCGATCAGGCTGCTGTTCAAATTCGTGATCGTTCCGACAACATGCGGAAGATGATTAAACGTGTTGGACATGCCGCCGCCCTTATAATCGATCAGCATGAAAGCCAGGTCATGCGGGTGGTATTCCGCAGCCAGGGAAGCGACGATCGATTGAATCACTTCGCTTTTGCCGGATCCCGTCGTGCCTGCGATCAGGCCGTGAGGGCCGTGACCGTTCCGTTCGATCTTATCGTGAATGTTGAGCATGACTTTTTTGCCCCCGGCCCGGACGCCAATCGGAACGGGAAAGCTCTCCGGATAACGGTTGTGCCTCCACCTGCTGCGTACATCCCACGCCCGGATATGTCTTCCAGGCCAAGCATGTCGAACAAGGACAGCAGGGATGGAATTTCCGAAGCCGACGAACGCTTAAGCCGGATCGGGGCCATATAACGGGCGAGCGCGTCCGCCTTTTCCAGCGTAATCGTATCAGATTCAAAGCTTTGCAATTCAAAAGAACCGTCTTCCCGTTTCAGCGAATACTGGCCGCTCCCCTGGGACATATCAACGATCAGCTGGCACTGCATCGGCAGCTTCTCCTTGCGGTCCGATATAATGATCGTGCAGGCATCGACGTCGGCAGCGTCCTCCAGCAGCAGCGGCAGGAGCGGTTCTTCTTCGATCAGCCCGCTCCCCGCCAGAACGACGACATAGGCCGGCAGCTGGGCTACGATCTTCCGGCCGGAAAAAGCACGGGACGTCTTGCGCCTTACCAGCCGCTGAAACAATTCATCCGCCAGCTGGTGGGCGCTGCTGCGGCGGTCCGCCATATAACGCGATGATCTGTCCTCATCCCAGACATGGGGCAGCCATCTCATCCAATCCCAATCGAAGGCATCCTTCTCCTCATAAAACGCCGCCAGCTTCACCTCATCCGGCGAATGCCGCACGGCCAGCTGGACGGCGACCACCCGAAGCGCGTTCATGACGGACTCGCGATCGCCGACGATCCCGACGACTTTAGCCTGAAACAGCGGCAATACGATAGAGGATCCTGGCACAGTCTGAAACTCTTCTTCGAGCGACTGCGCCGCTTCGAGGAGCGGATCCTTGACGTAGCCTTCGGGCTTCGGCGCCCTTACCTTTGTATGAAACGGCAGGCTGCCGGTACCAATCCGCGTATGCAGAAAATCGTCGTCTTCCGGTGAACGTTCCCACAAGGAGCTGTTCCGGTTTTTTACGATATGAAAGCAGACATCGGGGTCTCCATGGATATCGTACAGCACGTCCACTTGTTCCTTCTGCCCTGCGGAAAGCTCCTTCCTGAGCTTGTCCAGCTCCGCATAATACATGCTGATGCGTTCGTTCAGCTGTTCTTTATATTTCCTTTTGTTTCCCAGATAAGCGATGAAAGGGATCGTATATGATGTAAGCATCATAACAACAGAAACCATTTGAAACATGACGTACGTGTTGTTCGCTATATTCCCTGTAAGGTTCATGTAGATAAACAAACCGATGCTGAAGATGGTCATCACTGCCGGGAGGATGATCGAAACCAAAGAAAATGATGGTTTACTCGGCTCGCCCGGCGGCCTCAGGATGTCCAGCCGCTGTTCCTTGATCGTCGGTTTGATTCTGGGCGAACGTTGATATAACACATTCATAATGCGTCAACCCCTCTTTTGGCATCCAAAATCCTTCAGGTTACCCATGCAATAAGTACTAGTGTTCAGGAATCCAAAAAAAACATTTTTAACTTTCCATTACCCGATTCCATTCATATTGAAACAAATTTCTTCTGCCGAAGCTCGGCGCCTCTTCCGTCGTGGTCGAAAAGGCCCGCTGGATTCGGACCATACAGCCTTCCCTAAGTCCTGCTTCAGCTACGTCCTGGGCATCCTTTACCGGGAACCAGAGCCCCTCGGGAAATTTGCCTTCTAATATATATTGCGAGCCTTCAGGCGGAGCCTCCCCATAGATTCGAACACCCAGCATGTCCTTTAGGTGGGCCGCCGGGCAGTCATCCGGCACTTCGACATCAAACCAGTCTCTTTCCTGGCCGCTGATCATCACGGTTAGAATCAAAGGTGTCCACTCCTTCTTGCCATAGTAGAAATAGCTTATTTATTGTAATTGAAGTAACTTTCAGCAGACCCAAGCGAAAATATGAAAACTTTGTAACCTTATGATAATGTAACATCCGTGCATAATCCTGTCAATTTGTGACATTTTAACTAGTTTAATTCTCGGCCTTCTAGAGTTTTATAGTTCTTATGTACTATTTTTAGATGGATTTATCTGTATGTAAATGATTTTATATCCAATTTTAAGGAGATACTGGTCCTATTTTATCACTCCGAAAATAATACCTGATACCCAGTTTCACAGGCAGATTCAAGGAAAGCAAGTTCCCTCTTAAAAGATTTATAGCCTTGGCGTATTTTTAGAGCCGCAGCATTTGAAAACACAAAAAAAATCGGAAGCCTCTAATTATATTCACTTCCGAAAAATTGTGTGCAATTTAACTATTTATAAGTTTTCTTTAAGGTTTTTTAATATTTGGCAGGTAGAATACAGGTATGGAATAACACGAATGAGGTGATTTCTATGAGAATACTAATTAACTTCCAAAACAAAGTAGTACCCGTATATTTTACAACCGACTGCAAACAACCTGCTTCGAAAATATTGAAGCTGCTGAGCGGCACCTTGGAAAATAAAATTCAAAACGGAAAAAGAGCACTTCAGAAATGCTTGAATTCGCTGATCAGCATTGAAATCGAAGGTTCCGAAGCCATCCTTCACAGCAAGAGCGAAAACGACACCCTAGCACTGTCCCTCTATTAAGAGGGATGGTGTTTTTTTGTTTAATGAAGGCAGCGTTCCCAACTACTGATGGGATTCCACAAAAGCCACTGCATCGTAGACCATGGCGGCAGCCTCGGCACGGGATATCGGATCCTTTGGATGGATGTTCCCTTCCGGGTCTAACGCCGTAACCTTATATACCAAAGCACGCTCAATCGTTCCCTGGTACGATGGGGTAATGTTCGCCTCGTCGCTGATTTGAATATATATTTTCGGTAAAGGATATGCCCCGGTGCGCTCGATGCCCTGAACCAGATAGTGAATAAACTCTTCACGGGTCAGCGTCCGGCCGGGTTCGATGCTAGCCGGGATATCCAGTTCATTATAATGGGCAACGATAAAAGGCTGAGCGTACCAGGCGTCATTGGCGACGCGGGTGAACACGTCTTTTGCCTCCGGCTTCTTAATAAATGCGATGCCATCCAGATTCAGCTTCAGCGACTTGACGATCATCGTCACGCCTTGCGAAGCGGTCAGCGCAGCTTGCGGCCGGAATTCGTCGCCAGTCATCCCCTGTACCAATCCACGGGCATGAAGGCTCTCAATTTTTTCTTTCTCCTGGACTCCGGTTAAATCCTTAAAGGAATCGTCCGCGTAGATTTGCGACGGTGAAGCGGCCAGGCCGATCAGCGCCGCGATCACAACGGCTCCCT
>NZ_PCZT01000009.1:1638055-1642233 GCF_002968895.1 Paenibacillus sp. AR247
GGCAGCAATTTGTTCACAATGCATCCACTCCATGCGTAATATTTTCCAATCTGATCTGTTTGACGGCTTGGTGGATAGAAAGGTTGCATAGACGGTAAAAGGGCACAAAATAACCCCACAAAGTGGGGCTCCTTCATGAAAGCTATTTTGGCATTTTCGGGGGACCTTGCAAAAGGATAAAGTTCGATATCGTAAACCAGTATTCCGTGAAGGCTCCCCTGATCGTCATGAACTAGTGTCTGCCCATATGGAAACCGGTTGCTCTTTCTGCTTTCTGGATGCGGATTTTGAACAGCTGCACTAGATTGGCGCGCGTATGTTCTTCTTGGCAGGAGTCCAATTTTTTTAAAATAAAGCGGTCAATGGACATGCCCATCCTCTCCTTGTCATTGAATTTTCCTTATAAATCCAGGAAGTTTCTTCCTGTTTTGAATATATACCCAGCCGTTTCCGCCTTTAATCAGCGCCTAGCGGCGCAGGTGATGCTCGGCTTCCCTCATCAGCAGCATCATTAGAACATTTATGACAAAAGACGCCACAATCAGCACGAGCCCGAGAATGAGCGCCGCAGCTGGAAGCAGGGCAGCGATGAGCAGGACGACGAACATCGCGGGCACGAGCAGCAAATACCACCGCCAGCGCTGGAGAGCCATGCTTTGAAACTGATACAGACCTCTCCTTCCAGCCAGAGCGCCGATTCCCTGACAAATATGAAACACCATGTACAAATTCAGAAGGAGGATGACCAAGCCCAGCGGAATTCCGATCGCTGCGGAAGCACGGGGCAGGACCGACAAAACAAAGGCAAGAGCGGACACACCAAGCAGGACAGCCGCCGTGTTCCCGGCTTTGCGAAAATGCTCGGAGCGCCGGTTCAGCTTGGCCAGCCCCACATAGAACAGCAGATAGCCGATCACGTCGGGTAAAATGTCAAAACCGTTGATTTGGAAATCAAACATAAACAAAAATCCCCAAAACAGATGATAAAAGCCCATCCTTCCCCCACCTCCCTATTCCTTACTATTATATATTGGAATGACTAGTCCCATTATGACCAGGAAAGAAAGCGCTTTTACATAAAATATTTTCGTTATCATTCGACATCTGTTTCTGCTCAAAAAAAATATTTTTTTGACTTTTTAAACATTTTAATTTACTATATTTATCATAGTTAGTGACTATTTTATACTTAAAGGAGTTTACACCATGTCTACTGTACTTTTTATCAAAGCAAACAACCGTCCCATTGACCAGGCGATCAGCGTGAAGCTGTATCATGCTTTCAAGGATTCCTACACGGCAGCTCATCCGGAGGACGAAATCGTGGAGCTGGACCTGTTCGCCGAACAGCCGCGTTATTACGACCATACGACGATTACCGGCCTGTATAAAACCGCCAACGGCATCGAAACGACACCTGAGGAACGTGAAGCGGCAGCGATCGCCGACCGCTACCTCGATCAGTTCCTGGCCGCCGACAAAATCGTCTTCGGCTTCCCGCTGTGGAACATGACTGTTCCGGCCGTGCTTCATTCGTACCTGGACTACCTGAACCGTGCAGGCAAAACCTTTAAATATACGCCGGAGGGCCCTGTAGGTCTGGCTGGCGATAAGAAGGTCGCTATCCTCAATGCGAGAGGCGGCATCTATTCCGAAGGCCCTGCCGCTGCCAGCGAAATGGCCGTCAACTTCGTTTCGCGCAGCATGGGTCTGTTCGGGGTCAAAGATGTAACGACCATTATCGTTGAAGGCCATAACCAGCTTCCGGATCAGGCTGCCGCATTGGTTGAAGCCGGTGTAGCCAAAGCTGCCGAAGCCGCCAAGAACTTTTAATCCTGCTTATCTGCTTTTAAAATGATTTGCACGGAAGCTGGACAACGATCTCCAGCCCAAAAACCACGATGGTATCCATCGTGGTTTTTTGCTGACTTATTCATCCATCAGCTGCTTCGTCCAATAGGATGAGGATTTGCGCGGGGCCCCACTTTTGGATCCCCGCCCCTTCGGATCAGCCTTGCGCCTGCTTCGTGCTTCTTTTACCGCTTGAAACTTCAGCTCCCGCTGCGTCTTATGGTAATTAGACAGCCGCCGCTCCTCCAGTACGCCTGCTTCCACCGCTTCCCGGACGGCGCATCCCGCCTCGCCTTCATGCTTGCAGTCCGCAAAGCGGCACCGGCCGCCGATCTCCTCGATGTCGGAAAACGCTTGGGCCAGACCTCCTTCGTCTTCGAACAGCCGCAGTTCCCGCATGCCGGGCGTATCGGCCATGATGCCCCCTTGGGGCAGCAGGAACAGCTGGCGGTGCGTCGTCGTATGGCGCCCGCGGCTGTCATCATCGCGGATCCCTTGAGTCTTCTGCACGCCGGCCTCGGACAACCAGTTGACGATGGTCGATTTGCCGCAGCCGGATGAGCCGGTCAGCGCCACGGTGATCCCTTCCCCCAGGTAAGCGGAGACGATGTCGCGTCCCATATCTTCCAGCGCGCTGATGGCGTGAACCGGCACCCCCGGCGCCGCCCCTTCCATCTCAGCGACCTTCAGCTCCGCGTCCGGGCATAGATCGGCCTTGCTGAGCAGTATAACCGGGGTTACGCCGCTGTTCCAGGCCATGATCAAATACCTTTCCATGCGCCTGACGTTAAAATCGTCATTGAGCGAGCTGACCAGAAACAGCGTATCGACGTTGGAGGCGATGATCTGCTCATTAATGGTGGCGACTCCTGCGGCCTGCCGGGAGATGCAGGTTTTACGTTCCAGGACGCTATGAACGATCACCCGCTCTTCCTGCTCCAGCGCCTGAACTTCCACCCAGTCGCCTACAGCCGGCAGCTCACTCCGGTCCTGATGCTCATGCTTCAGCTTGCCCGATACTTCTCCCCATACTTCCCCGGCTGAGGTCCAGACCCGGTACATTTGACCGAAGTCGCTGACGATGCGGCCGGGAACGTGCTGTTTGCGATCTCGCTGCAGCCATTTCTGCTGCCAATCCGTATTCCATCCATAATGCTCTAAATTCAAGTAAAAATCCCTCCAATTAGTGAATGAATGACAAAAAGCCCCCGAAGCTTAGGCTCCGGGGGCATGACTTCTGAATCAATCAGAGAGCATTTCCCTTTTATGCGCAAACCGAAACGTCCGGAAAAAGGCACACCAAATCTGTGATGCCATACCGAAACGTTACCGAACGCAATAAAGCCGCGGCAACCCATGTAGGTCTCCGCGGCTTATTCGGCAAACATGAAACCATGCCTGCTGATGAAATGCCGTATGATCAGACGTGAATCCTCAAATCCGATCGATTATCCAGCCGTCAAAGGAGACCATATATAAAATGTTAAAGGGGTCAAGTTCCATACAATGCTCTTCATCATTTTATATCGTCTCCTTTCCTGTCATTTGCTGCCATCATATACGGAATGCTTGTTTCATGTCAAGCCTTAATTTCCGGACGGGATCAAACCTGCTCCCACTTCGTCCACTGGTCCCGGGGGTTCATTTCATAAATGTCGTTATCCCGAGACATATACCGGTGAATGATAAACTCGCGCCGGATCGTTGCGTAATCATCATGAAACTGCTGTATAAACGCGTTGATTTCTTTCTCAGTGTAACGGCGCCCCGGCTCAAGCTTCTCCACCAGATGCTGCATGGCGATCAATTTCTTCTTGTACTGGGCTGGTATTTGCGCCAGCCTCCCGTCCGCCGCAAAAAAGTTCCTCAGCACCGCCGCCTTCATGGCCTCGTTCATTGGATCGGAGGTTCCCTTCTGCATTTCATCTGCTTTACTCATATACATGTCAGCTCCCTTCATTGCTCATTCGATGTTCGGCCGGACCTCCTTTGATAAATCCCGTGAAAGGTTGGGTAAAATATACCGAGCGCTGTCCGGAAGGAACCAGGCTGCAACTGATCTCCTGCCATCAAACCGGATAGCCCGCCGAAATACCGAAATAATAATTTTAATAAACATCTAATTTGATATGTATCTAATATTATGTCTCTCAAACGAATTTGTCAACGGCACATGTAAAAATCACCGTATATGCAGCATGTTCACGTAAAAATGATCAGCCGCATGCACACCTTGTGCGGATCTCTATTGGCTGTCCATGGTGGTTTTTACCGGAAATTTGCGATACGATAAAACGTGAGTGGTTTATAGACAGAGGAGGAGAAAT
>NZ_PCZT01000009.1:1642333-1648843 GCF_002968895.1 Paenibacillus sp. AR247
TCGAATGCGGACGCCGCGGACTATCGACACATATTATTGAGAAGCACTGCTTGGTCCACTCCATTTACCTGTATCCGACCCACATGCAGTTTTTCAGTACGGCTGAGCTGCTGGAGATCGGTGATGTGCCGTTCCCTTCCCCGAACGAGAAGCCTTTTCGGTACGAGGCCCTGTCCTACTACCGCAAGGTAGCGGATCATTACGACTTGTCCATCTCCCAGTACGAAGAAGCGCTGTCCGTGGAGCGGCAGCCGGATCATTCCTTTGTGGTACATACCGTTGACCGCAGCGGACAAAAACATCAATATGAAGCCAGAAACGTCGTGATTTCCACCGGTTATTTCGACCACCCGAATTACATAGGCATCCCCGGCGAAGATCTGGATAAAGTTACGCATTACTTCCGCGAGGCCCACCCCTATACCGGGATGAACGTGGCGATCATCGGCGGCAGCAACTCGGCAGTTGACGCAGCCATGGAACTGATTCGTGTTGGGGCAAACATCCATATGGTCTACCGGGGAGAGGAGGTTTCCGAGAACATCAAGCCGTGGGTGCGCCCGGTGTTTGAAGCGATGGTAAAAAAGGGGAAAATAGAGGTCCACGTGCAATCCAAGGTCACCGAAATTCGGGAGTCGTCCATCACCATTGAAGATAAAGACGGGCATACGACCGAAATCGATAACGATTTTGTGCTTGCCTTAACCGGATTCCGGCCGGATCGGAAGCTGCTGGCCTCCTGCGGCGTCGAACTGGATGGGGATATGGAGAAACCGCTGTTTAACCCGGAAACGATGGAGAGCAATGTGCCCGGACTCTACGTGGCAGGCGTCATCGCGTCCGGCCGCAATGCGAACGAGGTCTTTATCGAAACCGGCCGCAAGCACGGCGGGTTGATAGCCGGGCATATCGCCGCCGTTCGGGCTTCGCAGCAATAACCGTTTCATGGAAGTCAGTCCGCGTCGACATACACATCAAAATGCGGCGGTACTTTCGGCTGCCAAAAGAGAGGAGATGTTCCGTACGGATTTTACATCACTGATCCTGCTGATTCTCGCCGCCCTCGGCATAATCAGCAGCAACACGACCATTACCGTGGCGATGACCATCCTGCTGCTGCTGCGGGTGCTGCATCTACAGCAGGCGTTTCCCTGGCTGGAGAAGTACGGGCTGACACTGGGCATCATTATCCTGACCATCGGCGTCATGACACCGGTGGCCAGCGGAAAAATGAGCCTGCAAATGCTCGGAAGCTCCTTTCTGAACTGGAAGTCCCTGCTGGCGATCGCCATCGGGATGCTGGTCGCTTATCTTGGCGGCCGCGGTGCCTCACTGATGTCGGCCAATCCGACCATCGTCGCCGGACTGCTCGTCGGAACGGTACGCTCGTCGGAACGGTACTTGGCGTCGCCTTGTTCAAGGGCGTTCCGGTAGGGCCTTTGATTGCGGCCGGGCTGTTGTCCCTGCTGATCGGCAAAAGTTAAAAAAAGAGGCGCCCGCTATGGGGCACCTCTTCTGAATGTTAAGAGACCCGGTCTTTTGAAGACGCGGGTTTCTTCTTTTTTTGTTTAAACCTCCAGGTGCTGCACATTATACAGCCGTGCATAACTTCCGTCCAAAGCCATCAGTTCGGCATGCGTTCCCTGTTCCGTAATCATCCCGTGCTCCATCACGACAATTTGGTCCGCGTGGGTGATCGTGGAAAGCCGATGGGCGACGATCAGCGTCGTCCGGTTTGAAGCCAGCGATTGCAGTGCCTGCTGGATGAGATGCTCGGACTCCAGGTCCAGTGCGGAGGTTGCCTCGTCCAGCACTAGAATTTCCGGATTTTTCAAAAAAACGCGGGCGATGGCCAGGCGCTGCTTCTGCCCACCGGACAGCTTGACGCCCCGTTCCCCGACTTCCGTCTCATACCCGTCCGGCAGATTCATGATAAAGTCATGGGCGTTGGCCGAAACCGCAGCCGCTTGAATCTCGTCCATGCTCGCCTCGGGGTTGCCGATCAGGATATTGTCCTTCACCGACCCGCTGAACAGGAAGTTATCCTGCAGCACCATACCGATCGACCCCCGCAGGCTTTCAAGGGTCAGCTTCCGGATATCCTGCCCGTTAATGGACACGCTGCCCTGCTGAATGTCATAAAATCTCGGGATCAGCGAAATGAGGCTCGATTTGCCGCCTCCGCTCATGCCAACGAAAGCGACGGTCTGCCCGTGCTTGATATCGAGGCTGATATCCTTGAGCACCCAGTCGCTGCCCTCATTGTATTTAAACCACACCTCGTCAAACGAAATATGCTGAACCGGCCCCTGAAGGGTTTTCGCGTCCGGCGCATCGACAATATCGTACGGCTCCTTCAGCAATTCCATGACTCTTTCCAGCGAAGCGGAGGCCTGCGTCAGCACTGAGGAGGAGTTGATCAAACGCTTGAGGGGCGCATACAGCCTGTCCAGATAGCCGAAAAAGGCGACAAACGTGCCCAGGGTCAAATCATGATGGATCACCCGGTAGCCGCCGTACCCGATCACAAGCAGCGGGGCGATATCCGTCAGTGTGTTGATGATCGAGAACGTCAGCGCGTTCCATCTCGTCTGCGCCAGCGCTTTGTTCAGGAAATTCTGGTTGATGCCCGTAAACTGCTTATGATCGAAGCGCTCGAGGGTAAAGCTCCGGATCACGGAAATTCCCTGGATCCGTTCATGCAAATACGCCTGAATGCCGGCGAGCGCCTGAGAACGGTCCTTGGTGAGCTTCTTGAGACGCTTATACAGCACATTGACCGCGATCCCGTAAAGCGGAAGAATGGCGATGGACACCAGGGTCAGCACCGGGTTCAGGTACAGCATCACCCCCAGCACAATCAGCAGCGTGAACATGTCCAGCCAAATGTTCATCATGCCGACCTCAACGATATTTTTCGTCTGCTCCACGTCGTTGATAAAACGAGAGATGGCCTCGCCTACCTTCGTATTCTGGTAGTAGCGGAGCGACAGGCGCTGCAGGTGCGCATACAGGCGGTTCCGCATGTCGAACAAAATCCGGCTCGTGATCAGTTGGGCAAAATACTGCCGTAAATATTCGACCGGCCCCCGCACGATAATAAACAGGACGAGCGCGCCCCCTAAAATGAGAAACAGCCGGGTAACCTGCTCCGATACCGTCATTTTCGGGTTAAGCAGCAGGTCATCCACTACATATTTAAGAATCATCGGCAGCGTCAAAGGGATGCCGAATTTGATCATGCCGATGATCAGCGTACAAATAATCCATTTCGATAAGGTTTAACAAACCGGTAATAAGCTTTCCAATATTCCAAAAAACATTCCCTCTCCTTTCTGGCTGTCAATCAGGCTAATGGCGTGGGTAGAGGCGAATATGCGCCGGCAATCCGGACGCCTCCTATATCATACCTTGTTCAGGTCAGCCGCATCCGCTGCTTGGCGCAGGATCCCATCCGCCCGGCCGCGGCATGCGGCAAACCGAGCGCTCCTCCCCTTCCTGCAGGAAAGCAGCGGCCATAATCGGTCCGATCCGGGCTGAATTGCCTTTTCCTAACGCTCATGAGTTGACATTTCCCCCCTTNAATGATTAGATATCCTTAAATGTAAGATCGGACTTTGTTCCTGTATCGATCATTATACATTATCCCGGCAAGGTCAGCTTGGGTTAGATACTTAGGATTCAGGAGGTTCTTGATGTCTAGACAATTCGTTACAGAAGCGGTCATGGTGGCGATCTATGGAGAATTGCTCCAGACGAGCGTCCCGGTTGAATATATCGTGCCTTACACCAGCCTGCTGGAGCTGTATGAGCTTCAGGACAGCGACGAACCGCTGATGAGCTCTGCGGAGGATGACAGGTACGTGAAGGCCAGAATCAAGGAGCTGACCGCCTATTTCGAGGAACCGCTGAACAAGAAAAAAATTCAGAAAGCGCTCCATATGCCTTGGGCCAAGAGTCCTTCGATCCTCCTTGGCGAATCGGCGCGGATTACGGTCATCAACGCGATGGACACCGCTCCCTATGGCGAGCTGTTCGACCCGGTTGAGACGGAGCTGCTGCTGTCCTCGCAGCGGGAGGAAGCCCCGGTGCTCACCGATCAGATCGAGCTGATCCAGCGGATCGTCGAGGCTGCTGTGCCTGTGCATGTTTTTGATATCGAGGATTTTCAGTTTGCGGTGGAAACCGATAACTATACGCAGCACATTTAATAAAGTCTCGATCAGCAGCAAAAACTCCTTTCCAGGCGGAAAGGAGTTTTTATTTTGTCTGGATTTGCGCCGCCCCAATTTTTGCTGACAGCCCTCCGCAAAGCCGAATCCATAAGCATCCAGCGGCCTGATCTATCAGGATGCGCCGGTTAAGGATCGCTTTTGGCATATACGGTTAAATTGGCATACTCGGCAATCAGCGGCGCCATCTGGCGGAAGCCAAGCTTGCCGCCTCCAAGCGGCGGTCCGTAGGATACTCCGTCGTCTTCCCACTCAAACAAGGGGAGATCGTTGACGGCAAAGGTAATTCGCCTCCCCTCCTTGACGATCAGCATCCGGTAAGGGCCGGCCGCATCCATCACGCCTGGAATGGGGTCGGCCCCTTGCGCTACCAGATGAAAGCCGTAGCTTTTGCGCAAATTGCATGTCTGAAACCTTCGCTCCTCCGTCCATTTCCTCCGGAAGTAAGACACGTGAAAGGCGTTCATATCGCCATGATGATACTGATCGTATTCTCCCGTTCGCGGCTTGAACGAAGGGTCGAACAAATCCATGCCCTCCCTGCCGCTTGCGCTGAAAAACATGATCGCTAGGCCCGGCTCGCGCACCGGCCAAAAATCCCAGGACATGGCGGCCTCCCCCGGAAAATCCTCCGGGCACCACAGCACAAAATTGGCGCGCTGCCCCTCGGCCTCGTCCAGCACACTTTCGAGCCGCATCCGGCCCAAAGGAAACGTGACGGCAGCCTCACCCTCCATGCGAAACCCGGTAACATGCTCCGGCCTCGCGAGCGGATTCGCGTAAATCGTGTCCCACCCTTTAGGAATAAGCGGGCTGCGGGTGTCCTGCGTGTTCCCGCCCCCGGTCGATGGATCCGTTTGCATCGATTGTGCGTACCTCCTTCCGAGGGTGGCCGGAATGGCCTCCTCATTGAGCCGTCATACCTGCGCTTTCTGCCCGGCCGATACCGCTTCCTCCGGCAGGGCGTCCGGGATCAGCGCCAGGCTGATGATCGTATTCAGCGACCACTGCGACGCCTCGTTCGTGTTCATCCAGTCAAACTCGCGCAGGTCGTTAACGTAAGTGACGGCCGCGGCGTCTTTCTCAAGGTCCGTACAGGCAAACCGGTGCCCCAGGAGCGTCGACCAGGCAAAATCGGCCGTCCGTTGATCCTTCCGGTACCATGCCCCATACGCAACAAGCGCCAATGTCAGCACCGGATGCTCAAACCGCTGCGTGCTGATGACCCCGCCTGTGATCTGGTCCTTTTCTTCCTGTGAAAGGTTATAAAAAATGCCGAAATCGGCCATCATTTCGTTCCATTCTTCATCCTTCAGCATGGCGGACAGTTCGAACCACACCTGCGGCGCTCCCATGCAGAGGGCCAAATGGCGGCCCCAGTTGTCGTCGCCCATCGGCGTCAGCACGCCGGTTTGCGGATCGTAGCCGTAGGTAGGGCCGGAAATCAGGCCGTAATTGGCCTGCTTGATGCATGCAATGCCGGTCAGCAGCTTATCGCGGTAGAATGAATCCTCCTGCCGCTCCCAGCGGGTCATCCAGTTTGAACTGAACGCGGCCCAGTCCGGGCCGACCCGGATATGCGTCTTGTGCTCGTCTTTCGGAAAGTAGGCCCGCATCGGATCGATGTGAACAGTCGTATAATCGGCGTCCCTCGCCTCGTCCATCATATCTCCGATCCGTTCGTCCCCCGTTAAATAGTAGTAGTACCGGTGCAGGCCGGCCATGCCGATCCGGGCTTCCTTGCAGCCGCATCCCCAATGGACGACGTTGTGCCGGGAGCCGAGCCCGGCGTATTCGCCGAAATGGTATACGTCGACCTCGCTCGTATGCCGCGTCATCGCTTCCGCCATCCGGAAAATATCTTCGCGTCCCGAGCGTAAAAACATCAGCCACAGCCACATGTTCGGAACCAGCTCCGTATTCTGCCACGCGCAGCCGCCCAGGTCGTAGTTCCAGACGTGGCGGGCCGGATCGTAGCTGTGCATGAAATCGCCGTAATCCCAGAACCCGTACCAGCGCCGCTGCTCCACCTCCCTTTGGTAGAAAGCGATGATGCCGTCCAGCCTCTCTTCAAGACGTGCTTTGACCGGTGTCTCCCGGTCCGGCAGGCTCCAGATGCCGAATGCGCCCTGGCTGTGCAGGTAGTCGGGGTCGCACGCAAGCTGCGGAGGTGATTCGTTATACACCGCGTAAGCCTCCAGTTCCGCCGGCGAAGGAGTCGATTCGCGGCACCAGATCGTCAGCTCGCTCGTGTTCGCGACGCCGTAAGGGGTCGCCC
>NZ_PCZT01000009.1:1648943-1650766 GCF_002968895.1 Paenibacillus sp. AR247
GGCAGCCACTCCCCGGTCCCGTTCACAGCGCGGTGCCGGCCCGTCAGCTTGACGACCGCTCTCACCGGACCGGCCTGCTCCACCTTCGATGAATAAATCCGGGACTGATAGCGCTCTTCCCGGATCGTGCGCGCACCGGTCAGCTCGCTTACACTTTCCTTCATGGCGACCAGTTCGCCGCCGGAGCAGACGAGAATTCCGCCCCGTTGTATGCTGCCTATAATCCGGCTGCCGCTCTTCGGAATATGAAAAGAAAAAACCCCCGTGTCCACATGGATGCCTTCATCCGTCTCGCTAACGGACAACGAAGGCGCTGATGCCGCTTGTCCAGCTTCCCCTTTCTCGACGACATACCTAGAGGGTACTCCCGCGGGAAAAACCGCCGCATGCGCCGTCCATTTGACACTGCCGTCCGGCCAATACGCGGCCGGCCAGCTCTGCAGGTGGGGAGCTTCACCACCCTCTTGAGCCTGCAGCGCCAGCGGCTCGTTTCTCTGCAACTGTCCTTCCTTCCACGGCATCCCCCAGGTCACCCCGGCCGGAACCGTCGGGGCGTCCTTCAGCCAACGTACGTCTACTCGGGTTTCGTTCATGGACTCATCTCCTTTTGGCAATTCGTTTGCTTCCGCTTTTGTCATCACGCCTTCAGTGTAGAGAACGGCCGTTTTCCCGGCAATGACACTTTCTTGGCGGGCCCGGTGCGGCAGCATTGCACGTTTTCACCCGGCTTGCACATTCTTGCAGCGGGGCGGGCACCTTGGGAATGCATCCTGAAAAGCATGCTTGGCAGGGCTCGGCGAAGTGGCAAGCAGCATAAAAAGCCGGCAGCGGTCTCTTGTTGAGCCGCTGCCGGCTTCGTCCGTAACTGTATCACTGACGCCTATTCCGCCCGGCTCAGCTCACGGTAGCGGGTTGGCGTCATCCCCTCAAGCTTTTTAAAGATCCGGTTAAAATAGCTGTGCTGGTAGCCGACCTGCTCGGCGACGGTGTTGATCTTCAGCTCCGATTCCCGCAGCAGCTCCTTCGCTTTTTCCAGGCGCAGCTCGGTCAGATAATCGATAAAGTTTTTGCCGGTAACCCGCTTAAACGACTTGCTCAGAAAAAAAGGATTTGTGCCGATATGGTCGGCACAGTTATCGAGCGAAATATCGAGCATGTAGTTCTGCTGCATGTAGATCATCGCCTGCTCCATCAGCTGTTTGACCTGGCAGTCCGACCGGTTCGTCAGCTCCTGCATGAACGGAGCGATGACCTTCGCCTCGAACCAGTCCCGGAAGGCAGCCGGCTCTTTCATCTGCGAGAGCTGCTCATACAAATTGGCGCCTTTGAACAGCCGGTTCGGCTGGATGCCGGATACAAGGATCGCGTGCTGGACAGATCCGAGCAGATGAAGCATTCCCTGCTGGACATCGATCGCCTTCGCTCCTTGTACGGACAGCGCATTCTGAAAGTCGGAGAGCAGAGCCCGGGCATCCGCTTCCTGTCCGGTGCGAAGCGCTTGCAGGAACTCCCGCTCCAGCGTAAACGGATACGGAGGCTCGGCCCCGTCTTCGTAGTTCAGCTGTTCCATCTCGATGATCTGATTGTCATGCTCGAAGTTGCGGAAGCTTGCGGCATGCTTCACCCCTTCAAAGGCGAGCGGAATGTCGCTGATGCGGTTCATGGTCCGGCTGACGGCGATGGTGACGCGCATGTTGAGCAGCCGGTTGACCGCTTGCGTCAGCTCCTCGCTGAACACCTTGATCGGCTCTGTACACGGCTCACCTTCCGGCAGGATCAGCAGCACGCCCGATCCGAGATCGTGGAAATTGATCGTACTGCTC
>NZ_PCZT01000009.1:1650866-1657988 GCF_002968895.1 Paenibacillus sp. AR247
TGCTCGAAATGGGCGGCTGCCAGTTCTTCAATCATGTTGACCGACGCAAAAGTGACCAGTCCCTCGTCCCCGAACTTGAATTTCCCCTCCATGGCGGCGATGCCCGTCAATTGAACGTACAGCACGACGAACTGCTTGCCGTGCACCTGCCATCTGTACCGTTCCATACGCGAGCGCAGATCCTCCTCCGAATAGGCGTACAAATACCCCTGCAGCAGCTGATGAAGAAAGCTTTCCTTCACATGGGGCAGCTGCTCGAGCAGCTTGGCGTTCAGCTCCCGGCTCTCCCGGCTTAAGTGCTGCCACTGCCGCTCGATAATGGCAAATTCGTCGACGCTGCCCATTCCCGCTAAGGAAGCGTGCGGCTGCAAATTCGCCATCAGCCGTTTGACCGGCGAATACATCCGCTTCGAGGCGAGCCACGCCAGCAGCACCGCCAGCAGGAGAGCACTCGCGCTGACCGCCAGAATAACTTTGGATATCAGCACAACCGGGGCCGTAATGTTCGTAATCGGCGAGGCCGACACGTACAACCAGTTGTCCATGATGCGTGCGAAATAACCGTACGTGACCGCATAGGTTTTACCGTTCCATTCAAAGAGAAAGGACCCTCGGGTCTTCCCATCGGATTCCACATCACCGCGGACCGCCTTGACAAAAGGCGAATCCATCCGGTTGCCGTTAGCGGAAACGTAGAGGCCGCCGCCCGCTTCCATCAGAAAGTTCTCCCCATCAGCATAAGGAGTCAACGTCCTCAGCACCTCTGCGACTTGATCGTTGTCCAGCCTGATGACCAAAGCCCCGAGCGGATTCGAGCTGCCACCCGGGATGAGATGCACAAACGTCAATTCCGTCTTACCCTGCTGATCAGGGTCAAGCGCCTGCTGTGTCCAATACGTGGTCTTCCCCGCATCCATCAGACGTTCGTACCGGGAGATGAGCTGCCGGTCATTCAAGGCGGAGTATTCCGGATAAAACAATATCGGCTGGTCTCCGCGCAAATAAAGGCTGACGTTATGGATCATCGTATTGGAGCCCTGCATCACCAGCAGCGTGTTCGTGATGTCGCGCGTTTTTTCAAAGTCGCGCACGAAGTCGTGGCCCCTCAGCGATTCATCAAAGCGCGAGTCGAATGCCCAGTGCGCCAGCATCATTTCCAGGTTGGACAGCTGCTTATCCATGTTCAGTGACCGCTGTTCGATCTGGTCATTATGGAGCTTCAGCAGTTCCTTCTCCAGCCTCCCACCAGCCATGGAGTACACAAGAATCCCGGTGATGATCCCGGGGATGCCGGCCACAACCAAGAACATAATCAGGCTTTTTCTGTAAAAGCTGCCCGATCCGCCGCCAGATAAGCGGGCCATTAGCGACTTCCATCCATTCATCGTCAGCTCACCAACCATATCCAAAATTTGTCGTCCCCGCCTTTATGGCGAGCCTTATGCCCTTTAAATATGTAAGCGTATACAATTAACCATACATAAAAACCCCTTTAGAAAACAGTACCCTCCGCTCCACGGGTATGTCCAGCATGAAATCCGAGAAAATCGTTCAAATAACCGGGGATACGGAAATAACCCCACGACGTGGGGCTTTCTGCTTGCTGTGAAATCAGGTGTTTTACGGTACCCCGAATATAAAAATGATGTTCGGAAAAAAGAGGCCGGAGCCTCTCCAATCCGTTCACGGCCACCGGCTAAAGGGTACAGCTCCAGTCCCCCAGCCGGTCACCGCTTCAGCCTCCGTCCCCTAGGCGGACGATTTCTTGGAACAGCCGCACTGGTCACTTACGCTGGGGCCGGTCAGGACTTCGAGGCAGCGTACAGCTCGTTGATCTCCTTCACATAATCGTCGCCGCCCGATTTTTTCCACAGCTCGATCGCATCCCGCCAGCCCTTCTCGTCGATCTGGCCGACGATAAATTTGATCCGGGCATCGTTAATGATGTTGCCAAGCTGCTGCCCTTTTTGCGCATACACTTCGGAAATGAACGGCTCCGCCGGATTGGCGACGATCGTGTCCCGGTTTTTCAATTGAACCTCCGTCTGCTTCAATCGAAGCGGCGTTTGGGCTACCTGGAGCCCTTTGCCTTCCGGAATGTACGGCACCATCTGATTCAGCCCTTCGACTTCCGACTCGAGCAGCACCGAGTCCGAGCTTCTCTCCAGCGTCTTGTCGTCGATCTTCTTGTAATGTTTGCCTTCAAGCCCGAAGCTAGTTAGCGTCTGCAGGTCTGGTTCGTTCAGCTGGTCGAGGAATTTCAGGATGCGGTCGACCTCTTCTTCGCTCTTTACGCTCGATTTCGGTATGGCCAGCAGGCCGGCAAAACCCGAAGTCGGCAGCGTATGAATTTGTCCGTCCGGACCGGTGACGGCGCCGAACACGTCCACGTACTGCTCCCTGGAATCTTCTTTGCCTGCGTCCTTAAGCGCGGCATGAATTTTGTCGTCGGCGCGGGCCGCTCCGTCCACGACGTCGATAATGGCTCCGGCTTGGCCATTCACCAGCGGATCCGTCCACTTGGCTGAATCCATCACGGCGAAATCCTGATTGACGAGCTTCTCGTCGTACAGCTTCTTCATAAACTTGAGCGCTTCGAAATATTCGTCGTATTCGAATTCCGGCACCAGCTTGCCATCCTTTTCGCCCCACACGTTTGGCGCGCCGAACCACAGCTTGATCTGGTCGAAACCGGCTCCCCAGCCTGCCGTCCATTTGACCATCACCAGACCGTACGTGTCGTCCTTGCCGTTGCCGTCCGGATCCTTCTCCTTAAACGCCTTCAGCATATTATAGAAATCGTCGATCGTTTTCGGCTGCTGCAGACCCACCTTCTCCAGCCAATCCTGGCGGTAATATACGCCGTTGCGGCCGAGCTCGCGCCCGCGGTAAATACCGTAAGTTTTGCCGTTAATCGAGGAGTTGTTCAGAATGACTTCATTGGCCTGACTGAGGTTCGGATAATTTTTCAGCTTGTCGGTCAGGTCCCAAAAAGCCCCTGATTTTACGGCGCTCACGAAGCTCGGACCTTTCGAATCGGGCACGTAAATGATTTTCGGCAGATTTCCGGAAGCAAGCGTAATGTTGAATTTATCGCCGTATGAAGCGTTCGGCACCCATTCGAAATGGATGTCCGTGTTCGTCAGCTTCTCGAGCTCAGCGGCGACGGGGCTGTCATCCTTCGGATAGTTCGTTTTAAAAATCGGGAGCATAATGTTCAGCTTAAGCGGCTTCTCCGCCTCCGCGGAAGCGTTTGCAGAAGGAGCTGCGGACGAGCCGCCCGAGGCGCCCTCGCTGCTGCTGCCGCTGCCGGATGAGCAGCCTGCGAGCGCTGCGGCGCAAACCGTGCTTAGTATGAGAAATGTGGACACGCGTTTCGCTTGCTTTTTCTTTTTCTTCACGAAAATAGCCTCCCTTTAACGTTAGATCATATTGCAAAACCGCCCGGGCTCCAAGTGAAAAATCAGTGTTGATTTGTATAAATTCCGGAGCATTTTGGCGGGATCACACGGTGAACAGACTGACTTATACCTTTAACCTTTGACCGAGCCCAGCAGAACCCCTTTGGCGAAGTGCTTTTGCAGGAACGGATACACGCACAGAATCGGAATCGTGCCGACGACGATGACGGCCATTTTGATCGATTGGTCCGGCGGTTTCACAAAATTCGGATCCATCGAGTTCAAATCGCCCGCTGCCGCCTGTGACAGCAGGACGATCTGACGCAGCATGACCTGCAGCGGCCATTTTTCCGGATCGTTAATATACAGCAGCGCTGCAAAGAAATCGTTCCAATGCCCCACGGCGTAAAACAGGGTGAAGGTGGCGAGAACAGGCATCGAGAGCGGCAGCACGATCCGCCATAACAGCCCCAGCTCGGAGCAGCCGTCGATGCGGCCCGCTTCCTCAATTTCCTTCGGAATCTCCTGAAAAAAGTTTTTGACGATGATCAGATTAAACGCACTGATTGCACCAGGCAGCATGAGCGCCCATAGCGAATCGAGCAGGTGCAGCTCCTTGACGACCAGGTACGTCGGAATCATTCCTCCGCCGAACAGCATGGAGAAGATGACGAGATTGAGCACCAGATTGCGGCCGTAAAGTCCCCTCTTGGCCAAGGAATAGGCCATCGTGACTGTAAAAAACAGATTGACGAGCGTACCGATGACGGTAACGTAAATGGATACGCCGATGCTCTTGACGATCGTCCCGGTCGAAAAGATAAACTCATAGGCTGCCAGCGTAAAGGTTTTCGGGATAAAAAACACCGCCCTCTGCGTCAGCTCCGCGTCCGAGGCGAAGGAACCCGCAATGACGTAGACGAAAGGAAGCACGGCGGCCAGCCCGAACAGCGTTAGGACGATATAGTTAGCCACGTCGAACGTGGCGCCGGCCGCGGTCCTGTATTGCTTGGCCATGGATGGATTTCCCCTTTCTGAATGGGTTAGTACAGTCCGGATTCACCGAATTTTTTCGCCAGCCAGTTCGTGCCGAGCACGAGCGTGACGCCGACGATCGATTTGAACAGCCCGACGGCCGTACTGTAACTGAACGCGCCCTGCGTAATACCCATTGCGTACACGTAAGTATCGAACACTTCGCCCACCGTGCGGTTGAGCGGATTCAGCATCAAATAGATTTGCTCAAAGCCGTTATCCAGCACGCTGCCCATCCGCAGAATCAGCAGAATCACGATCGTGCTGCGGATCGCCGGCAGTGTCACATGCCAAATTTGCCGCCAGCGGTTCGCTCCGTCGATCGTCGCCGCCTCATACTGCTCCACGTCGACGGCCGCCAGCGCCGCCAGGAAAATAATCGTACCCCAGCCGCATTCCTTCCAGATCGTTTGCAGGATGATCATCGGCCGAAACCATGCCGGATCGGACAGAAACTGGATTTTGTTGCCTGTATATTGGAAGAGCAGCTCATTGACGGTGCCGCCCTCCGTCGTCAGAAACACGTAAAGTCAAGCTCGCCACGATAACCATCGAAATAAAATGCGGGACGTAAATCATCGTTTGAATGGTCCGCTTGAAGAATGCGAGCCTGACTTCGTTCAGCAGAAGCGCCAATATGATCGGAGCCGGGAAGAAGAAGATCAGATTGTAAAACGACAGCAGCAGTGTATTGCGCAGCAGCATAAAAAACTCGGGGTTTTCAAAGAACAAGCGGAAATGCTCGAAGCCCACCCATTCGCTTTTCCAAAACCCGGTGAACGGCTGATAGTTTTGGAAGGCCAGCAGCACGCCCCACATGGGCACATATTTGAATATCAAAAAATAAAGCAAGCCGGGGAGCATTAACAGGTATAGCCATTTGTCCCTGCGCAGCCTGGCCGCGATGCTCGTGCGGTAAACCCCCGGCTTGGACGTTTGCGGAAGATTCCCTTGGGCCGTCGCCTGCTCCATCGCTTTCCACCTCCATATGTGTTCATCGCCTCGCGAGCGTTGTGGCCTTATTATCGGTCAGCGCTTTCTTTTCCGGCAATGAGACATTTTTTGAAGACATCATGATGAAGTGGCGGAAGTGTTATGTTCGCGCTCCGCTTCATATACATATTCAATGTCATCGTAAGCTGCCAAATAATTGACGACCAGATCGTATCCTTGCAGATACCAGGTGTCCTGTTCCTCTATAAAAAAAGGCCACGCCCTCAAGCTCTTCCTTCAGCACCGGATGCTCCGGGTTCTCCACGGAAATGCCGAGCGAAAATCCGGGATGCAGTCCGCCGCCCGAGCTGTAGCGGGGAAAAAAGCGAAGCGCCGCGCCCTCTGCCAAATTCAATTCTCGTTTATACCAGCGTGCAGCGTCTTGGCTGATCCGCAGTTCCATCTGGTTTCACTCCCTCTCTCTAATTCTGTATGTTCATAAGTACATCATAACATTTTTTTGCGGATTCCTGAAAATATAAATTGACAGCTCTCTTGACGCGATGATAAAATTTTCTGCATACGAGATCCGTTTTCAATTTATTCCCAAATGAACCCGGCAAGGTCGTGTCCTTGATACGCAAGTGCTCCCTGCTCGGGCTCAAGACCAACATCAACAAGAAAGGGTGAGTTCTGTGTTCAATATGATAAATTTTCATCCACGCAACCATCATCAAGATCTTTATCAATTGAATACTGGAGTAGCCCTGCTGGTGAGGCCTTCTTAAGGAGCGCGATGAAGTCGTGCCACTTGGAGCCATTGAATATTAACCTTCCGCGGTACGGCTGCTCACACTCAACCGTACGCATGATAAATGTAGGATTGCAAGGCATATCGTCCGTATACGGATGGTATGCCTTTTTTAATTTTCCATGAACTCCGCAAGCAAGAACTGCCGGCATTTTAGACATGAGAGGAAGTGAAAGTTTTGTTTTCCGTACTTAAAAACCTGGGCTGGTTTTTCCGCCAGGAAAAGAAGCGTTACTTGATCGGTTTGATTATGCTGATCCTCTGCGGAATCGGCGAGCTGTTTCCCCCGCGTTTTCTCGGAAACGCCATCGACGAAATCGTCCGCGGCTCGATTACCTGGACTTCGCTGACACGGTATATTGTGCTGATTCTCGGTACGCTCACCGTGATTTACATCATCACCTACATATGGATGCACAAGCTGTTCGGTGGCGCTAACCTCGTGGAGCGCATCCTGCGTTCCCGCTACATGAACCAGCTGCTGCGCATGGTCCCTCCGTTCTTCGAACGGAACCGGACGGGTGATTTGATGGCCAGAGCCACCAACGACCTGCGCTCTGTCGCCAACACGGCGGGCTTCGGCATGCTTGTGATGACAGACTCGACGGTGTACCTCAGCGTCGTGCTGCTGGCGATGGGCTTTCTCATCAGCTGGAAGCTGACGCTCGCCGCCATCCTGCCGCTGCCGTTTATCGCCCTGGCCATGAAAATTTACGGCAAGGTCATCCACGAGCGGTATACGGCTGCTCAGGACGCGTTCGGCGACATGAACGACCAGGTGCTGGAATCGGTCGCCGGGGTGCGCGTCATCCGGGCGTACGTTCAGGAGCGTGAGGACCAGCGCCGGTTCAAGGAAATTACGGACGATGTGTACCGTAAAAACATGCGGGTCGCCAAGCTGGACGCCCTGTTCGAGCCGACCATCCGCTTATGCGTAGGCGC
>NZ_PCZT01000009.1:1658088-1662428 GCF_002968895.1 Paenibacillus sp. AR247
GCCGACCATCCGCTTATGCGTAGGCGCAAGCTACGTGATCGGCCTGGCTTTCGGCATTTATCTCGTTTTTAAAAATCAAATTACCCTGGGGGATCTCGTATCGTTCAATATGTACCTTGGGATGATGATCTGGCCGATGTTTGCGATCGGTGAGCTGATCAATGTCATGCAGCGGGGCAGCGCCTCCCTCGACCGGGTCAATGAGACGTTATCGGTCGTGCCGGACGTTCAGGATGCGCCCGATCCGGTTCGGGTGGAGCGTCCCGACACGATTGAGCTGCGGGATGTCACGTTCCGGTATCCGACCTCATCGGTCGACAATCTGAAGCACATTAACCTGACCTTGCATAAGGGCCAGACGCTCGGCGTCGTGGGACGCACCGGCAGCGGTAAGTCGACGCTCTTGAAGCAGCTGCTGCACGAGTATCCGACGGGAATAGGCGATATTCTGATCTCGGAGGTTCCGATCGAGCGTATTACCCAAAACCAGCTTCACAGCTGGATCGGCTATGTTCCGCAGGAACAAATCCTGTTCTCTAAATCGGTCCGGCAAAATATCCAGTTCGGCAAATTCCAGGCTGAAGACGATATCATTATGGAAGCAATCGCGACAGCTGCGTTTGACAACGACCTGCACACGCTCGCAGCCGGACTTGACACCCTCGTCGGAGAGAAAGGCGTATCCCTTTCCGGCGGCCAGAAGCAGCGCGTATCGCTGGCCAGAGCGTTCATCTCCGATCCGGAGATCCTGATTCTCGATGACGCCCTCTCCGCGGTCGACGCCCGGACCGAGGCGCGGATCATCGAAAATATCCGCAAGCAGCGCTCCGGCAAAACGCACTGATCTCCACGCACCGCCTGTCCGCCATCGAACATGCGGACTGGATCGTGGTGCTGGATGAAGGAGCCATCGTCGAACAAGGAACCCACGCGCAGCTGCTCTCCAAAGGCGGCTGGTACCGCGAGCAGTTTGAGCGGCAGCAGGTCGAAAACAATTTGTCCACTTAAAAATGAGGTGTAAACCTATGAATTCTAAAGCTAGCGTAGGCAAGCGGCTGTTCCAGTACGCCCTATGCGCCAAAGGCATCTTTATCGCGGCCATCATCGCCCTGGCGATCGGCGTCGGCGCCGAGCTTGCCGGCCCGTTCATCGCCAAGACGATGATCGACGATCATATGCTGGGTATTGAAAAGCCGTATTTTGAAACGACATCATCTGAAAACGCCGTATCCTACAACGGCCATTATTACAAGCGCGGTGACCGCTTCGGTGAAGGAGAAGCCAAAGGCCAGGAAGTCCGGCTGCTGCAAACCGGACGTGACTTTTATTTTGTCAACCAGCCCGTAGCCAATCCAGACGGGGAGCGCAAATTCGAGAACGGACAGCTGACGATCAGCCGCGGCGGCGCTGTGGAAACCTATCCAGCCGCCAAGCTGTCCGCGAGTGAGCTGTATTCCTTCTACAAGCTGGAAATTCCGGGTATTTTGAAGCTCGTCGGACTGTACTGCATTTTCCTGGTGATCAGCATCTTTACGGAATTCGGCAAAACGTACTGGCTGCAGTCTTCCGCCAACAAAGTCATCCAGAAGCTCCGGACTGACATCTATGCGCATATGCAGCGGCTTCCGGTGTATTTCTTCGATACACTGCCTGCCGGCAAGGTAGTCTCCCGCATCACCAATGACACCGAAGCGGTCAAAGACCTGTTTGTGGCGGTGCTGTCGAACTTCAGCTCGGGGATCATCTACATTACCGGGGTGTATATCGCCTTGTTCCTGCTGGACGTCCGGCTCGGCCTCATCTGCTTGTTCGTCGTCCCGCTGCTGATCGTATGGATCGTGCTCTACCGGAAATTCGCGACGATCCGGCGATCCTCATTCTCGACGAGGCCACGGCCAACATCGATACCGAGACGGAGAGCCTGATCCAATCCGCGCTGGAGGTGCTGAAGAAGGGCCGTACGACGTTCATCATCGCGCACCGTCTTTCGACCATCCGCAGCGCCGATCAGATTCTGGTGCTGCACCGGGGCGAGATTGTCGAGAAGGGCAGCCATGACGAGCTGATGAAGCTCGGCGGCAGATATTATCAAATGTATCAGCTTCAGCAGGGCTCTGGTGCAGCGGCACCTGCTCCAGACAACGGAATCAAGGTACAGCCGCCGGTTCAGGCGCCTTCACCGGTGTAATTCGCCGGTTCGCTGGGCATCGTCATACGGCCTACATGCTGTGCATCTCGGCCTTAGGTCACTCCGCGGTTGCGTGTCCATCGTTCCAATGCCGTGAAAACAACATAACGAAAAAACAAGCAAAAGGGAGCGAATCCGTGATCGGATCGCTCCCTTTTTAATGCCATGAGCATACACTTAGTAACCAGTCTATTACTACTTCTGTTCGGCTAATAATGGACGGACATGCTGTTACACCACCATGCCCCTGCTCGGTCGTTTCGGCCCTGCGCTTATCCGGCTCCTCCATCATCCCCGTACGGTTTACGGCTGCTATGCAATACTGTTACAGCGGTTTCCTCAGCTGCATCTCCCGTTTCTCTTCTGCTCATCCTGTCCTCCCGATATGGTCATGACCGTTCTGCCGTTGTTCGCCCCGGCTGCGCGGCTGCACCGGAATGCGGATCGTCACGCAGGTTCCGATCCCCGGCCGGCTGTACAGGGAGACGCCGTAATCGCTGCCGAAATACAGCTTGATCCGGTCGTTTACGTTCCGGATGCCGTAACCTTTGCGCTGCTGCGAGGCTCCTGACCCGGCCGTGCCCACACCCGAGCCTGAGCCGGACAGCTCCTCCACCCGCTCCCGTGTCATCCCGCTGCCGTCATCGATGATCTGGAAGACGATCGAGCCGGTCCCGGCGTCCATCCGCCCGACAACCCGGATATAAATCCGGTCCCCGCGCCAGGCATGCTGCAGCGCGTTCTCGATGAACGGCTGAAGAATCAGCTTTACCGTCATAAACTTGACGATCTGCGGGTCGATGTCAAAATGAACCTCCATCCGCTCACCGTACTTGACCTGCTGGATATCGATGTATGCCTGCGCCTGCTCGATTTCGTGATAAATCGAAATGACGGTCTGCCCTTCATTCAGCGACAGCCGGTAAAACTTCGCCAGGTTCATTACCATCTGGTGCTGCTTATCCACTTGCCCGAACTTGGCCAGCCGGCTGATCGATGAGAGCGTATTGTACAGGAAGTGCGGGTTGATCTGGGCCTGCAGCGTCTCCAGCTCCGCTTCCTTTTTCTTCAGATTCGTGACATACACTTCCTGGATCAAATGTTCCGTCTGCTCGCCCAGCTTGTTCAGCGAGCCGGCGATGATCGTAAACTCGTCGTTCCCCCGGTAATGGATCCGCTTGTGAAAATCCCCCTGCTGAAAACGCTGCAGCACCGATACGACCTTGGAGACCCTTCTGGAAAAGAAGCGGGACACCCCATAGGCGACAATTGAGATCAATCCGACGCTGAGTAGACAAATGATCAGCGTAAGCAGGTTCACCTTGCGCGTGTCCTGCTCTACCACGCTGTTCGGCACATAGGCCGCCAGATTCCAGCCGAGCTCCGGCAGCGTTTCCTCCAGCATCGTATAGCGGCCCGGATCGATCTCCATCTTGCTCCCGGGTTCGGAAGCCAGCAGCAGATTGCTTTCACCGGAAGCGTACATTCGCCGGCCGCCCTCCCCGCCGATCGACAGCATGCTGCCGCTGCCGATTTTGCCCGCATCGACGCTCCGGAAAATTTCGGACAAATAAACGCTGATCCGGATAAACCCGATCGTCTCCAGCTTCATTGGATCGCGGGTATCGACCAGCCGCCGCAGCAGCGAGATTCTCCCGAACATGCCGTCGTCTTCCACCTGCCTCCACACGACGGTTTTTCCGTATTCCTCCGGAGGAAAGTCAGCGTACCACGGTTTGTTCTGAATCCGGTTCAAATGGTACAAATCCCAATGATTGCCCCTGGTCAAAGGGTCCGTTCCCTGCGGGTCGGCGTTGTAGATTTCGGGCAGCGTTTCGTTTTTTAAATAAATGCTCATCCAGATCCGCAGGTTGCTCGAATCCGTGACCTGGCGGAACTTTGGAATCAGAAGCTTTTTTGTCGTCTGGTAGCTGACCCAGCCCTCCTCGTATCGCATCAGCTCCAATGGCATGCTTTCGTCAAAGTACAGCAAGTCCGACAGCCGCTGCGTGTCCTCCATTTTATAGGCGATGTTGTCGCGGATCTGCTTCAGCGTCCCGGTCAAATTCGTGTTCATTTGCTCGCGGTAGGAGTTGACGAGGATTGTATTGGCGATATAACCGACATAAAATCGGCACGATGATCAGCACCA
>NZ_PCZT01000009.1:1662528-1669848 GCF_002968895.1 Paenibacillus sp. AR247
ATTACCGCGCGCCTCATTATACGTTTCTCCGGAACTGCCCGGCGTCATGCCGAACACTTCTTTAAATTGCCGGCTGAAATAGGGCATATACCGGTACCCGACCCGGTCGGCCACTTCGTAGACCTTCACTCTGGGATCCCTGAGGAGCTCGCCCGCTTTCTCCATCCGCAGGTGAATGACGTATTCGCTGAAATTCGTGCCCATCACTTCCTTGAAGAGCGTTCCCAAATAGTTTGGGGAAAAGCATAGGTGGTCGGCGACCTCCTTCAGCGTCACATTTTCGTGCAGCTGCTCTTTCACGTACCGGATCATTTCGTCAACGAGCTTCGAGCTCTTCTTCTGCTTACGGCGCTGAATAACCTCTGCGGCGGCAAAGAGCCGTTTTCGCAGCCAGGAACGGATATCGTCGATCGTCTCGAGCTGCAGCATCACATCCGGACTGCCTCCCGTTTCCTCTTGGAGGGCGTTCGCAAGGCTCTCGTTGATCGCCCGGAGGTGATGCTCGAGCCCAAGCAGGATGTGCATGACGAAATATTGGATTTTCAGCTTCGACCTCATCCCGGCCGCAGCGGCGAACAGCCGGTCGATTTCGTCGCTGACTGTGACGAGATCGAAGTTCACTACAGCGGTATACAGCGGCTCCGGCGGTAGAGCGGTTTGGGAAGGCTGCTCGAGGGCATCGTCCCATTTCAGTTCCCCATGGCGGATGACCCGGCCCTTGCCCGCGATCAGCTTGCACGACAGCGCCTCCAGGGCCTCACCATAAGAACGGCGCAGCCCGGTCAGATTTACCGCTTCTTCTCCTACACCCACCGTGACGGAGAAGGGATTCAGCTCTTGAATCCGATCCGCCAGAGCCGACAGCGCTTGTAAGTTCACCCCGTCCTCGATCAGCACGAAAATCCGCCGTCGCGAAGTTTTGCACACATGCCGGATCCGGGCCTCGGTGAGCAGCGGAACCAGCGAATCGTAAAATCGGTTGAACCATTCCTGCTGGCGGTGTTCCGGCATCGGGTCGAGCTTCCAGCTGAGGTCGTCCAGCTCGACGGCGGCCGCACGCACAGGCCATCCCAAACGGTCAAACCCGTAGCTTTCCTGCAGCACCCCGGCAGCCTCTTCGGCTTCCGCGCCTTCGAGAAGCTTCAATAGATAGTCGTTTTTGGCGATTTCACGGTAAGCCTGTTCGTTCTGCTGCCGCCGTTTCTCCTGATCAAGCTGCTGCACGACGGTGCGCAGCGCATCGGTCAGCTCCTTATCGTCCATCGGCTTCAGCACGTAGCTGAACGCATTCAGGGCAATCGCCTCTTTGACATAGTGAAAATCCTGGTAACCGCTCACGAAAATAACCCGAAGCCGGCCCGCGAACTCCCGTGCTTTTCTGGCCAGCTCCAGGCCTGTCATGCTAGGCATATGTACGTCTGTTACTAAAATATCGACCGGCTGGCGTTCCAGCAGTGCCAAGGCGTCAAACCCATTGTTCACCGCGCCTGTCACTTCCAGCCCCAGTTCTGCCCAAGGAATAAAAGAGCGCATACCCTCCAGATCAAGAATCTCGTCATCCACGATCAACACCTTGTACATGAGCTCATCTCCTGATCATTAAAATGAATACTATGGTCAGATCCCGGCTTCAGACAAACAGCCGTTCATCCGTCCCACGCGATCATGCCATCTACCCTGAATACGCCCCGGACGCTGGAGAAGCGAGCAGCCGCCCCGGGTCGGGACGGCATCCTCGCGATTAAAAGAATTAGTATCATTATACTAGAACATGCTAGATTTAGATTATTGACCGCCGATTTTTTTCAGGTTCTCCTGCCATTTCTGCGTCTTGTATTCGAGCAGTTTGTCGTATCCGACCGCCAATGCGTCCTTCTGCGCTTGGTCCAGAATCGCCAGCACCTCGTCGTCGCTCTTCGCATACAGCGCTTTGGCACGGGATTCGGAGAAGATTTCGTCCACGCTCTGCTGAATGATACCTTCTTCGGTATCCGGCATCGGGCTCAGGTTGACGAAGGCGGTGGCGTTATACTGCGTTTTCCACGTGATTTCGGATTGGTAGCGGCTCTCCCAATTTTGTTTTTCCGGCGGGAGCGTCTTCTCGAATTTCATCTTCGACTTGTCGATATAGACGGTATTGCCGTTCCACTGGAGATTCACCGTCGCATCCATAATATCGCTGCGCTTTTGGATGTCGTTAGTGTATGTGTCGGTAAAGACCGGATATCCTTCTTCATCCGTGCCCTGCCACAGCGTTCCTTCAGGTCCCCACATGATGACCCGGCTTCCTTCTTCTCCGGTCAGCCAGTCAAGGAACGCAAAGATCTTCTCAGGATCCTTGGCGGACTTCGTAATGACGGCCACGTTCCAGCCCAGCTGATTGTAGGTTCCCGTCCATATCTTGTTTTTGTCCAGCCCTTCCTTATGCACAGGCCAGATCATTTCGTAGCCGGAGGTCGGGTCCTTTTTCTTGAGCTCCACGTCGCCCTTGCTGCCGTATTCCGTCGGGCTTGCTCCGGCTGCGATGGCAAAACGGCCGTTGTACGCTTTTTCAAGAATCTGGTCTTTCGTTTGGGTTAATGCGTCCTGGGCCATCAGCTTTTCGCGGAACAGCTTGGAAGCAAACTGCATGGACTCGCGGTAGACTGGATCCTGGAAAATGGACGTCAGCTTATTGTCGACCGGCACGGCTCTCTCTTTCAAATACACCGGCGGATGGTCTTCCCCGAACGCCCCGTACAAAATATCAAGCCCCTGCCCGTCCTTGGCCAAATCCGGCTCGAACGGCACCATGTTCGGATACTTGGCCTTCACGCTCTTCAGGTAGTTATACAGATCGTCAGTTGTCTCCAGCTTTGGCGAGCCAAGCTCTTTGTACACTTTGCTGTTCATCAGGTATCCGGCATTGCCCGCAGGCTGCGAGGTATACCAGTTCGGGAATTGGTACAGCTTACCGTCACTTGAGCGGAGCATGTTGAGCGTCGAGTCACCGGCCCATTTTTTCAAATTCGGATATTTGTCCAGATAGTCGTCATAAGGCACCAGCATGCCTGCCGCACGCAGCCGCTCCACATGTAAAGTCGACTGGCGCGCTGCCGAGCTGGAAGGGCTCCGAGGCGCTGCCGCTTCCTTCTTTCGTTTCGGTTTTACTCTCTGCATTCGGTGCGGCTCCGTCGGTCGTCTTCTCCCCACCGCCGCCAGAACAGCCCGCCAGCGCCGTGGCTGTCGTGCACAGGAACACCAAGGCCACGAGCAGCGATCTTCTCCAACTTTTCATGCGTGATAACCCCTTTTCCCTATTGTCAAATTTATGTTCAAAGCAGCAATCGCTCCAAACCCTACTCCTTCAACGATCCCACCATAACGCCCTTCACGAAATACTTCTGCACAAACGGGTACACGGCGATAATCGGCAGCGTCGCCACCATCATCGTCGCCATTGAAAGCGACTTGGTCGTCACGCTTTTCATCGTTTCGAGCCTGCTCTGGGCAGCCGAGTCCAGCTTGGACATCTGCTCTGTCATAATATTCGTGCTCAGTATCTGCTGAAGCATGGATTGGATCGGCAGCAGCTTCTCGTTGGTGATGTAAATGCTGGGCAGAAACCACTCATTCCAATGAGCGACCGCGGTGAACAGCCCGAGCGTGGCGATGACCGGTCCCGACAGCGGCAGGATGATCCGGAAAAAAGTAGCCCAGTTGCCGCAGCCGTCGATTTTGGCCGATTCCTCCAGGCCTCCGGGAAGCCCCCATGAAAAACGTCCGGAAGATGATCATGTTCCATACGCTGATCAGACCCGGGATGATAAACACCCAGAACGAATTCATCAAGCCCAGACCGCGGACGACGAGAAACGTCGGAATGAGCCCGCCGCCGAAATACATCGTCACGACGCACATCAGCATGTAAAACTTGCGGCCGATCAGCTCCTTCTTCGTCATGCCGTAGGCGAAGATGGCGGTGCACAGCACCGACAGAATGGTGCCGACGACCGTCCGGAGCACGCTGATCAAAAACGCGTTGGCAATCCGGTCATCCTGAAAGACGACCCGGTAATTTTCCAGCGACCATACCCGCGGCCAGAACGTGATCCCGCCGAGTGCCGTATCCATGCCGTTGTTCAGCGAAATGACCAGTCCGTTCCAGAACGGGTAGAATGTGCTGAATCCCAGTAAAATTAGCAGCAAATAAATGAAGACCATCATGATCCGGTCACCGGTACTTGTATATTTCACAATACTGCAGCCTCCCTGTTTCCTGCGGTGTCTCCGCGCTTACCACAAGCTGTTTCCCGACCTGCGGGCAAAGTAGTTGGCAAAGGTCAGCAGGCCGACGCTGATCACAGCCTTGAACAAGCCCACCGCCGTGGCGTACGAGTAGCGCTGGTTCGTGATGCCCACCCGGTACACATAAGTATCGATGACGCTGGCCACATCCCGCAGCACCGGATTTGCCCCGAGCAGGAGAATGTCTTCAAAGCCGGCGCTCAGCAGATTGCCAATCGCCAGGATCATAAAGATAACGACCACTGGCATAATGGAAGGGATCGTGATCATGAATACCTGCTTGACCCTTCCCGCTCCGTCGATCGACGCCGCCTCATACAGGCTGGGGTTGATTCCTGCGATCGCCGCCAGATACACGATCGAATTGAATCCGATCTCCTTCCAAACGCTGGTCGAGACGATAATGCCCCAGAAATACTCCGCCCGTCCCAAAAAGCCGATCGGCTCCTTAATCAAATGCAGCTTCTGCAGCAGGATGTTCAGGCTGCCGTTATCCGTGGACAGGATCGACATGGCAAACCCGGCTACGATCACCCAGGATAGAAAGTGCGGGAGGTAACTGATCGTCTGAACCATCCTTTTGAAGAACATTTGCCTGACTTCGTTCAGCATCAAGGCCAGAATGATCGGCGCGGGAAACCCGATACCAAACTTCAGCAGGCTGATGATGATCGTATTGCGCAGAATCGTCCAAAACTCCGGTGCATGAAAAAACATGCTGAAATGCTTGAATCCCACCCACGGACTGTTCCAAAACCCGTTAAAAATGTTATAGTCCTGAAAAGCCATCAGTACGCCGTACATCGGTATGTATGAAAAAATAAAAATCAAAATGAGCGCCGGTATGACCATCAGCTGAATATCCCACTGCCTGAGCATCCGGTAAGCCAATCCCCGCTTTTTCCTCCTCTCGGCGATGGGCACGCTGTTCGCAAGCTGCGACATCCTCTTCCCCCCTTGCCAACATTGTAAACGGGATGGGTGCCGCGATACTATTTGCCTCGTCAACGAAAAATGATACTTTTAACCGGAATATTTCTATTCTTGTTCCAGCCGCAAAAAAATCCCCCTGTCTCCGGTATCCGGAAAGCAGGGGGATCCAGTATCACCGCGATGTGCGGACGATACGATTCATTGTTTATTGGGTAACGGAAGGCATCTCTTCGAGCGATCCCTTTAGGGAAATGCCCGTACCGAGGCCGCCTCCGGTTTGCTTGACGCTGACCTGAATTTTGCTGTCCATGTAAAAGGAAGCCTTGGCTGTGGAAATGACCTGCGGATACATCATGCCGGGGGCGGGTTTCGTGACGGTGTAATAGGCGATCGCCTTCCCTTCCGAGACGAATTCGATCCGGTCGATCTTGAGGCCGTATCCCGGATTCGGCATGTCCTCTTTGGTAAGGACGATCCGGTTCACCTGGTCGTTCACCTTCTCTACACTGACAGCGACCTGGTCATCGTTCTCCGGCTGATTTACCGGCTGATGCGAAGCAACGAAATTCATGGCGTGATAGACCATCTCCGCCGCCTCCATCCGGGTGATGTTGTCCCTTGGATGGAACTTCTGCTGCGCATCTAGCTCGGCTATGTGGGTAAGGAGCAGAAACTGGACGGCTTCCCGCGATCCGGAAGCCATGTCGTTCTCATCCTGGACCGTGACGTACATTTTGATCAGCGGGTAGTCGCCGGTAGCGGTGACGGCTTTGTAGAGCATCTGCGCGAACTCTTCCTTCGTGACCTTGTCGTTCCAGCTGCCGATGGTCGATGCCACAAGCCCGTGATCCAGCGCCGTTTCGGCTGCTTGAGCATACCAGGCTGTGGATGGAACCGCCAGCGTCCCGGCGTTCGCTGCACCTGCATCCGGCTGAAGCTTCATCGCTTTCACCAGCATCTGCACGCTTTGGGCTGCCGTCAACGGCTCGGCTGGACCGAACCGGTCCGCTGAAATCCCGTGAATGACCCCTTGCGTTTGCAGCGCTTCGGCGATACCTTCCTGCTGCTTATTCGGCAGATCCGAGAATGCATAGGCGGAAGACGCCGACACCAGACAGCCTGCCGCCACCATGAACGCAGCCCATTTCTTTGTGATTTTCATCCAAATCACCTCCTCAGCCTCTCAGACGGGGAACCTCCCGCAAATGTTTCAATATGCCCGTAGGCCGGAATGCCTATTTTTTGACGAGTCAGTGCGGATTGGAAACTCCCGGCTGATCATTCTCCAGCCCCAGCTTGACGTATAATTCATTCGTATACCCCTGGAGCTTCTGCTCGAGCTCCTGTGCTTGATCCCGAAAAGCGGTCAGCTCGCGGATCATCCGTGCGCGCCCGTCCGGCGTGAACGTCTCCTTGATCCGTTCCTTGAAATAATCGTGAACGATATAATTCCGCTGCTTCCATACCTCTTTTAATAGAAGTGTCTCTTCTTCCGTAAAAGGAAAGTGATGCCGGATTTCGTTGACGAGCTGGCCCAGGGAACTGCTGAGCTTGCGGCGGTACAGCTCGGTCAGTTCCTCTTCGGAGGGAACCTCCCCCTTCGACAGCTTCATCAGCATCAGCAAATTGGTCAGCTGCTGCTCCAATGCCTGCGAATAGTATACGGCCAAGCCGAAATACGCGAACAGTTCCTTCGATTGCTGCTCGATACCTTGTAGACCGACTGATTTCATGCTTTTCCTCCTGACTCCTGCTGCCGAGGTTCAACCTCTTATGTAAAAATTCCTGATCGGATAGACCTATCTCCATGTTACCGTGCTTACGGTCCAATCACAACCCGGGGGTAGAAGGAAATCAACGGTTCCAATGTTCTGAGAAAAGCCCAATGTATCAGCCTATGTTCTGGCATCACGGTATGCAGAGAATATCCAATAGGCTGCGGCCAGAGCAAAAGCATACAGGTACGTATACCCGATTACTCCCCATACTCCTGTAAGGAGAGCGGTATCACTCCGCATCAGGGTGTCGATCATTTCAGCCACCGGAGGGAAGGCCCAGCGGATCCAGGATAACCCTTCGGGCAGCTTGGCCGCAATCTGC
>NZ_PCZT01000009.1:1669948-1678286 GCF_002968895.1 Paenibacillus sp. AR247
TGATCAGCAGAATCGCCGTCGCGCGGCTGATATTGCGGATGTAAGCGGCTTGAAGGAAATAGCTGATGCCTGCGCCCAGCATGCCCAATGCCAGATGCCCGGAAGAAGCGATAAGCCACTGCCGTGCGCTGACCGTTTCGGCGAACATGTTCATCACCACAGGATACAGCAGGAAAAAGGCGCTTAAAAAGACGATGACGGCGAGCAGAGCCAGCATTTGACTTGCGGCATATTTCCGCATGCTCCCTGCGTGAATCACGCTGAGCTGTTCCAATACGGCGCCCGCATGATTCAGGAAGCTGAACGACAACCAAGCCCCGCCGACAAACAGAAATGCGGAAGTGACCGCATAGCTGTCCATCACCGGGTTCGGCTTGTAGGAGTACAAAAGCATCATCGCAATTAGCATGCTCCCCACAGGAGCAAAGTATCGGTAAGACCGGATGTAGCTGGCAAGTAAAAAAGAAGCGAGACGGATCATAGCGTTCCTCCTTCTAAGGCAGCCACCGCAGTCTTGAGCAGCTCGCCTAGATCCACTTCGGAGGGTTCGTGCTGCGAAACGGATACGATATGACCCCCGCCGTTAAGGATCAACTGCAGCACATGATCGCTCAAGTCCGTTCTTACATGAATCTCGGATTCCGCCCCCTCTTTTACCCAAGCCACTTCCCTATCGCCGATCCCCTCTAAAGACTGGCGGACGCGCAGCGGATCTCCATGAAAAACAATAGTCGCATACCGGACCGTTTCTATGCGGAACCCGCGTTCCTCCTTAACGATCTTTCCGTTCTCAAGCAGTACGATGCGATCCGCTGTCTGGTTGATCAGCTCCGGCTCATGGACGGACATCACCATCGCAGTCCCCATCCCCTTCATGTCCATCAGCAGGCGGACCACCTCCTTCTGCGAGGGGACGTCTATGCCGGATAAGGGCTCATCCAGCAGGAGAAGCCTTGGTTTCCCCATCACCGCCTGAACCAGATTGATCTTCTGCAGCATGCCTTTCGAAAAATGGCTCATTCGAACATCCCTGTACGAATCCATACCCAGTCTCTTGAGCCATTCGGATATTTCCGTCTGGACGGTCCGCTTGTCCATCCCTCGCGTAATGCCCATGCTCATTAAAAACTCGCCCGGCGTAAACGGCAGCGCCGGAAACTTCTCGGCGACAAGTCCAATCGTGGGGCTTCGGACATCCTCCACCCGCCGTCTTCCCTCGGTAGGACGGGATAATCCGGCCAACAAGCGCAGCAGCGTGCTTTTGCCCGAGCCGTTTTTCCCGACCAGCGCCGTGCACTCCCCTTTGGCGATCTCGAGCGTCATATGCTCAATCACTACCCGGCGGTCGTAGCGTTTGCTGACATCCTCCAGCCGGAGGATGATCTCCGCCGGCGTGTTCCGCCGGCCGCTTCCTTGCTCCTGTACAGCCAACCAACTCTCCTCCCGTTTCAACAAATGGCGTCACATCCGCTGCGGCGTTTTTAATCCGAGCAGATGCATCGTTCTCGCTAACGAATCGCCCGTCAGCTCTGTCAGCTTCAGTCTCGCTTCCCTCAGGCTGCTGTCCTCGGTGACAATCCGTTCCTTGTTGTAAAAATGGTTGAACGCTTGAGCTACATCCAGCGCATACCGCGCCATCACCGACGGCTCGTTGTTCTGGATTCCGCGCTTCAGCTGATCCGGGAAGCGGGTCAGCAGCTTCAGCAGCTCCCATCCGGAATCTCCAAGCTGGCCGTTAACCGCTTGGGCAGGCCCGGCCGTTCCACTCTCCGGTTCCCCTGCCGCGCGTCCTTTGGACAGCACGCTTTGGGTACGCGCATACGTGTACTGAAGATACGGCCCTGTCTCCCCATCGAAGTTCAGCGCTTCCTCCAGGGAAAAATCCACTTCGTTCTGGCGGTTGTTTTTCAAGTCCCCGAAAATTATCGCCCCAATGCCGACCGCCTCCGCGACCTCCTCCTTATGTTCGAGGCTGCTGTTTTTCTCTTCGATGATTTGCAATGCCCGGGCAACCGCCTCATCCAGCACTTCCTCAAGATAGACGATCTTGCCGCGGCGGGTGGACATTTTCTTTCCTTCAAAGCGCATCAGGCCAAACGGTACATGCTCGCATTGATCCACCCCAGTCTGCTCCCATACGGCGCAGCACGGCAAACACCTGCTGAAAGTGCAGCCTCTGCTCGCCGCCCACGACATACAGCAGCTTGTCGCCTTTCAAGACATCGTGCCGGTAAAGGGCGGTTGCCAGGTCACGCGTCGGGTAGATGGTCGTTCCGTCCGTTTTGATGATCAGGCAAGGCGGCATCCCCTCCTCATCCAGGCGCACGACCAGCGCGCCATCGCTCTCTTCGAGCAGATGCTGGTCGCGCAGCTGATCCACGACGGCACCCATCTTGTCGTTGTAAAAGCTTTCCCCGAGCGTATAGTCGAAGCTGACGCCCAGGCGATCGTACATCCGCTGAAACTCCTCCAAGCTGACGTCCACGAAATATTTCCAGAGCCGGTAAGCTTCCTCATCCCCGGATTCCAGCTTCCGGAACCAGTCCCTGGCCTCCGGCTCCAGCGTCTCATCATGGGGTGCTTCCTCATGAAACTGAACGTAGAGCTTCAGCGATTCCTTGATCGGATTGGCCGCAATGGCTTCATCGTTCCCCCAGCGTTTGTATGCGGCGATTTGCTTGCCGAACTGCGTGCCCCAGTCTCCCAGATGGTTGATGCTGGCCACGTCGTACCCCGCCAATTTGTACATGTTGTACAGGGCGGCGCCGATCATCGTTGAGCGCAGATGCCCGATGCCCATCGGCTTCGCGATGTTCGGCGAGGACATGTCGATGAGCACTTTTTTCNCTTTTTCCCAGGTTCGGTCTATGATCCGTCGCCGTCAACTCGTCCATGATTTGCTGTTCATAACGCTTCGGTCCAGCCTGAAGTTGACNTAAGGGCCGCGGCCTCCGCCTGTATCCGTTTCGCCGTCAAAGTGGGCAGCCAGCTCTTTGGCGATGTCCGCAGGCGATTTTTTAAACGTTTTGGCCAGCGTAAAGCATGGGAAAGCGACATCCCCCATCTGCGGCTGCGCGGGATTTCCAGCAGATCCTCGATTTGCTGCTTCGTCCACGGCACGTGCGGCTCGAGCGCCGACGCGATCCATTCCTGTAACATAACAATCATCCTTTCCATATCGTAACGACTATCAAAAATCAAAAAAGCCCCCGTCTCTAATATAGAGACGAGAGCTGAATTCCCGCGGTACCACTCTAAGTAAACGGCCCATGCGCCAGCACGGCATCCGTTTCCCTTGAAGCCTGTAACGGCGGCTAACCGGACCTCTCTACTCCGCACCCATCTAGCGGTTTTAGTTCAAAAGGCCGTCTCCCGGGTGCGCTTCATGAATCGCGGCATACCGGCTTCCACCATCCCCGGCTCGCTTGATGCCCTGACGCTTCACTACTCTCCCGTTCCATGACGTTCAATTTTCCAATAGTATACACGGGGGACAGCAAAGAATGCAACACCCCAATTTCCTGCCGCAGGATTGCCTGTTCATGTTACCTCTTATGCATCCTGTGCCCGTTGGCAGGAATCACCGGGACGGCATACGGCCAAATCGTTCATTTCCAGCAGCTCGATAAACTTGGCCAGCCTTGGCAGCAGCGGCTCCGCCTGCTCGCCGAACCGGGCAAATCGTCATGCCGGACACCGGTGAGGAGGAGCTGCCTACCAGGCCAACAATCCGGGAAGCGACCGTTACGAACAAAAAGCCGAAAATGGCGATGGCGATCGCGCCAATGATCCCCACGTCGGTCAGCGGGGCAAACGCGATGATAATGACGAGAAGCGCAATCATGATCGTCACCCAAAAGCCGGGAATATCAAAGTGGGTGCGGTCCAGCGCAACCTTCTGCTCGTTTCGTTTGCTCAAGCCGGACAAAGTTGCCGCCAGCGAACTGAACAGCATGGGCAGGGTTTTGACCAGCGTGATCAATCCACCTGCCGCCACTGCGCCCGCGCCAATGTAGCGGATGTAGCCCTCCCAGATGCCCCAGGCGTCCAGCTGCGGGATCGGCGCTTCGGCCGGTGACAGCACAGCCTGTGCGCCTCCGCCGAAAAAGCCGATCATCGGAATCATCACGAGCCAGGCCATGATCCCGCCGGCAAGCATCTGCCCCGAAATCGCCGGACCGATAATGTAGCCTACGCCAAGCAGCGCAGGGTATGTATCCATGCCGATGACCGCGTTTTTAAAACGGTAAATGCCGGTTTCGATCTCGGTCTTGAACCACTTGAAGCCATCACCCAGCGCTTTCACCAGGCCGCCGGCGATAAATCCGTACAGCACCATTTTTGCGCTCTTGCCGCCGGTTTCTCCCGATATGAGCACTTCGGCGCAGGCGGTGCCTTCCGGGTAAGGAAGCGTCTGATGCTCATTGACGATCAGCAGCCGGCGCAGCGGAATCATCATCGCGACGCCCAAAAATCCCCCGACGAGCACGATGAAGCTGACGGTTCCGATGCCTGGGACTTGTTTCCACATATACAGGGCGGGCAAGGTAAAGATCGCCCCAGCTGCCACCGCCTCGCCCGCTGTCGTCATCGTTTGCACGATATTGTTTTCCAGGATCGATTTTCGTTTAAACAATCCTCGCAGGACACCAAGCGATATGACGGCGGCTGGAATGGATGCGCTGACCGTCAGCCCGATTTTAAGTCCCAGGTAGGCATTGGCAGCTGCGAAAACAACCGCCAGGATGATGCCCAGAATGACGGCCAGCACCGTAAGTTCCGGCAGTGTTCTGGATGCAGGTATGTAGGGGATAAAACTTGAAGATTCCTTGGTCTTTTCCTTGTCCATGTTGTTCTCCCTTCTGCCGATACAGGTTGTAGTAACCATCCATATGTTACCCGGATCATTGGAAAAACAATCGCATAGACGGATGTGTAACCCTGAAACGAAAAAAGCCTGACCGCCGGGTCATCCCCCGGCAATCAGGCAGTCGTTCAAGGCTGTATAATGATCGGTCAGGCCGCAACGAGCATTTGCCGGCAGGCTTCGGCGCAGCGGCGGCAGGCCTCGGCGCATGCTTGGCAGTGATCGTGCTCGTGCTTGCTGCATTCTTCGGCGCACGCTTCGCAGGCCGTGATGCACAGCTCGCAGATCTGCGTTACAAACGGGCTGTGGCGAAGCATCGACTGCGCCGCCAAATCGCAAATATCCGCGCATTCCCGGTCCAGACGGATGCATTCACGCAGCATGGCGAGCTCATACTCCTTCAGACTGGACACATAACACACATTACAGGCATTCATGCACTGCAAACAGGCTTCGATACAATCCTTGTACTGTTGTTCCTGATTCATCATGATCGATCTACCTCCCGTGATTTATTGCTCTGCACATCTATTAACCGTTTGGGAGGCGTTATAACCAGGAAAATTCAGTCTGTCTCCCGCAGCCCGCCTTGTTCGAGGCTGAGCAGAGCTTGTTCGAGCTCACTCCGCGAAAAGTGCTCGCCGATGAAAACCGCAACATCCGGAACATTTCCCTGCGGGGTGATTTTCATAAAATCGGACTCCCGGAAGGCATACTGGAATAGGAAGCGGCTGGCCGTATCGCTGAAGGTCAGCACACCTTTGGCCCGGTACACGTCCCGCGGAAGATTGGCGATCAACCGTTCAAAGGCCAGGCTCTCAACGGGACCTTTAAAATAATGGGTGTAAACCATAACATGATCATGCGATTCATGGGCATGTGATTCATGGTTGTGCGATTTATGGGCATGATGCGGGTGGTGCAAAGGTTGCGATTCCCCGCCATGATCCGAAGCCGATTCACCGTGCGGTTCGGCGTTCTGCTCCCGGCCATTTTGCGGTACAAGCTCTCCCGAAGCCTGCTTGCTCTCATTGTTCGCCGCGCGAGTCCAGTCTGCCTTGACTCCTCCCAGAGCATCAAGCAGCGCCGGGATGTCTACCCGGCACCGGACCGCCTTCCACACCCCAGCGTATCCGTTCCACCGTTCAACAATGCTTTGCAGCAGGTCTTCCTCCTCTTCTTTGACCCTGTCCATTTTGTTCAGGATCAATGCCGATGCACAGCGGATCTGTTCCTGCATGAGCCGGTAGGTTTTGCCCTTCTGAACGTTGTAAAGCTCCAGCAAATGAGCGGAGTCCACGACCGTCATGATGCCCCTCAGGTCGATCGGCAAATAGAGAGCCGCCTCGGACACCCCCTCCAAAATTTCCATCGGATTGGCGATGCCCGTCGCTTCGACCACGATGACATCCGGTGCCTCGCGCTGGATCAGACCGGCGATTTCCCCGCTCAAGTCCCCGCGGATCGAGCAGCAGATGCAGCCGCTCAGCATTTCCGTCATCGGGACCTGCTCCTGCACCTGCAGCCCGTCGAGGTTCACGTCACCAACCTCGTTCATGATGACGGCCGGCAGCAATCCCTCGCCCTGCCAATGGTCTATCAGCTGCTGCAGTAATGTCGTTTTTCCGCTACCGAGAAATCCGGACAGTATGTAAATTGGCGTCGTTTGGCTCATATGATATCTCCTCCGTTATCCTTCCTTGCATGACTAGCACAGTGTACTACAGCACCCAGCACCGCTGCAAGGCACTCCGTTTCCCCTCACCTGCCGCCCCCTGTCTTACGACTGCTAAGTCACTGCCGTTGTCGCCTTCAACTTGCAAGGCATTCTGGAAAAGACTATCCTAGTGAAATAGCCAGAAAAGATCGTAGGAGTTGATAACGTATGAACATGAAGTCAGTGGACGAGCATCGAAGCCAGGCACCCGCGACCGTGTCCTGCATGGTCGTGACCGTCTCGGATACCCGTACCAAAGAAACCGATACCGGCGGACAGCTGATGATCTCCCTGCTGGAGGAAGCGGGCTACCGGATTGCCGATTATACCATCGTGGCGGACGATTACGAGGGAATCCGCGAGCTGGTGCACGCAGCGTCAGCGCGTCCGGATGTCGAGGCTCTGCTGCTCACCGGGGGAACCGGCATTTCGCCGAGAGACACGACGTACGAGGCGGTCTCTTCCCTGCTGGACAAGGAAATGCCCGGCTTTGGAGAAATATTCCGGTACCTGAGCTACACGGAGGATATCGGGGCGGCAGCGATTCTGAGCCGGGCCATCGCCGGCACGGTCGGTAAGACCGCCGTCTTTTCTATGCCGGGGTCCAGAGGGGCCGTCAAGCTGGCGTTGGAAAAGATCATCGTGCCCGAGCTCCGGCATGTCATGCGGGAAATTTACAAGAAGGAATAGACTGCGGGTAAACGAAACGCAAACACAAAAATGCCGGACTCATCGCAGATGAGCCGGCATTTCGTTTTCTCCCTGAATTATTTCATCCGTTCGATCAGGGAATTAAACACCTTTTTTACTTCCGGGTCGTATTTTCCCTTCTCTTTGCCGGAAGACGTGTAAATCAGCGAAGCGGTAGAATAGTTATAGATGACCGTCCGGGACCGCGGCGTATCGATCAATTTTTGGTCACCGTACCAGTTATGAATCCGCTCGACCCGCTCCGCTTCGTTTGAAAAGACATGCAGCGTAATATATTGCAGCGGATTGCCGGCGATCATGTACATATAACTGATATTGCCTCTTCCGTCCTCCGCGTACATCTCATGGGTCAGAGGGACCCCTTCATGCCCGAACTGAATCTGCATCTCCTTCAGAAACTTGCCGTTCAGCCCTTTGCCTTGGGATTGCGCCCGAAGGTTTCCCTCCGAATAAGACTGCATATTATATAGTTTCGTTTCTTTTTTGACGACTTCATGCGAATCGCATCCGGCCATGGCGGCTGTAACCAGCACACCGGCCAGAACTCCCGCTACCCGTTTCTTCATGATGGTTCATCCCTTCCAGATTCCTGTTGCCGATTGTAGCGGCACTAAGATGATATAGGGTTAGAATGCCATCAAAGCATACGGTTTATGCAGCGCGGTTCACTCGGACAAAGATTCCAAGCGGAGCAGCGTCCGCCCCACAGCTTTTCCGCGCAGAATAGCCTCCAGGACGTCCGGAAGATCGCTCAATCCGCATTCGGTTAATCCTTGGGACAATGCTGTCTCCGGCTTCCACGCTGATCCGAGCAGCTTCCAGACCCGGCTCCGGGTTTCCATCGGACAGAACACGGAATCGATCCCGAACAGGTTGATGCCGCGCAGGATAAAAGGATGAACCGAACTTTCAAACGCCGTTCCTCCGGTCAATCCGGAAAGGGCGATGCCGCCGCCGTATTTAACGCTTTTCAGCAGCGTCCCCAGCTGTGGACCGCCGACAGGGTCGACCACGCCGGCCCAGCGGCTCTTGGACAGCACGCC
>NZ_PCZT01000009.1:1678386-1689474 GCF_002968895.1 Paenibacillus sp. AR247
TCTTGGACAGCACGCCTTGAACCGGGGCGGAAATCTCTTCCCTCCCGACCACGGCGCTCGCCCCGAGCCCGGTGAGCCAATCCTTCTGGGCTTCCAGCTTGCCTGTGCTGGCAGTCACTTGATATCCGAGCCGGGACAATATGCTGACAGCAAAGCTGCCGACACCGCCCGTCGCTCCGGTCACCAGCACCTCTCCGCTTTCCGGCGTGAGGCCGCTCCGGATCAACGCATCAACCGATAAGGCGGCGGTAAATCCGGCCGTCCCGATTCCCATGACCTCTCGCATGCTGAGTCCCTCTGGAAGGTGTACCAGCCAATCACCTTTAAGGCGGGCGTATTCGCTGAATCCTCCAAAATGGTCGGTCCCTACACCGTACCCCGTGCACAACACCTGGTCACCGGGCTTAAACGCCGGGTGCTCCGAATGCGTGACTACGCCAGCAAGGTCAATGCCCGGCACCATCGGATACCTGGAGACGACCTTCCCATCAGGCAAGCTTGCCAATCCGTCCTTGTAATTCACTCCCGAATAATGAACGCGGATCGTTACATCACCCGGCGGCAGCTGACCCTCGGTCAGCGTTTCGATCCCGCTCCGGAATCCGCCATTCTCGTCTTTTCGGACCATAAAAGCCTGAAACTTTTCCATATGCGTCGTCCCTCCTTAAGATTGTCCATATTATACCGCTGTCCGTGGTCCCTTTCAAAATACGGTCTAAGAACGAAACCCAATACCCTGCCCTTCCAGTGCCAAATAGTTCATGGCATGAAATGTTGGGAGCTTGGCAAGGTCAAGCCAGTCATCAGCCTACCGTGCGATCGACAGCTGTCGAATGATCGGGAAGTGCATCGGAGTATGCCTGATTCTGCGCTTTCCCGAGAAATAATACCCTGCTTCCCACCCTAAATATCTGCACGAGAAGAACCCGTCTCGATATTATTATTGGTTAAGCGGTAAGGCTGACGGTCTCCAGATACTAATACAGTCTAATATATAAAAAAAAGGGGCGACCCTTGGTCCCCCCTCATCGGCTCGCTTTTGCAGCTACTCATCCTGCTGCATATATTCCGCCATCATCTTTTGCTTCATGTCCCATACTTTCTCGCTGATATTGATGCGATAAATTTCCGGATTCAGCTTGCGTAAGTATTCCGGCCAAAATAAATCCATCTGCTCCCGGTGGTATTCCCGGATTTCATCCAGCGACGGCAGTTTGTACACCAGCAGGCCGTTCTCGAAAACCGGTGTAAGCATTTCAATGGCATCGTAGTTTTTTACGTATTTCTGCAAATACGGGTGCTGCGGATTAAACAGCTTCAAACGGAGGCCGTCATGCGGCTTTTCCTCGCCAGGGAAGGCGATGTAATCCGCCGTTGCTTTCCCGCTGACCCGGTCCACGATCCGGTAGACGTTCTTTTTGCCCGGTGTCGATACTTTTTCGGGATTGCCCGATATTTTGATCGTCGGAACCATCTCGCCCTTAATCTCGCGTTCCACCAGCTTATAAACGCCCCCCAGCGCCGGCTGGTCGGCTGCCGTAATCAGCTGGGTGCCTACGCCCCACGTATCGATCCGTGCCCCCTGCGCCTTCAGGTTAAAAATGGTGTTTTCGTCGAGGTCATTTGAGGCCACGATCTTCACATAATTCAATCCGGCCTGATCGAGCATCTCGCGCGCTTTGATCGATAAGTACGCCAGGTCACCGCTGTCCAGACGAATGGCGTTCATCTTCTTGCCCATCGCCTCCAGCTTCTTGCCCGTTTCGATCGCATGCGGCACACCGCTCTTGAGCGTGTCGTACGTGTCCACGAGGAGCGTCACTTGATCCGGCATGACCTTGGCATAAACGTCGAACGCCGCCTGTTCGCTTTCGAAGGTCTGTACCCATGAGTGGGCATGCGTTCCTTTTGTCGGGATGCCGAATTTCTCTCCAGCCAGCATATTGGAGGTTGCGTGAAAACCAGCCACATAAGCGGCCCTTGCCCCCCATACCGCCGCATCGGCTTCCTGCGCCCGTCGCGTGCCGAATTCGAGCAAAATATCGTCGCCGGCGACCTGCTTGATTCGCGATGCCTTGGTGGCAATCAGCGTCTGGAAATTCATGAAATTGAGCAGCGCCGTTTCCACCAGCTGGGCTTCCATAATGGTGCCTTCCACGCGGACCAACGGTTCGTTTGGAAAGACGAGCGCGCCTTCCTTCATCGAGTGCAGCGTGCCGCAAAACCGGAACTGCTTTAATTCCTCCAAAAACGCCGAATCGTAATTCTCTTCCTGCTCGGATAAATACTTAATATCCTCATCGGTAAACCGAAGATTGGCTATGTAATGCACGATACGCTCCAGGCCGGCAAAAACCGCATACCCGTTTCCGAAGGGAAGCTTGCGGAAGTAAGCCTCGAACACCGCTTTTTGCCGGTGCGAGCCGTTCACCCAATGCGCGTACATCATGTTGATTTGGTATTTATCCGTGTGTAAGGCCAGACCCATCGTCTGCATCCCGAGTTCCTCCTTGCTGGTACGCCTGTCATATCAGGCAGGCCCGGTGTCCCGGGCCATCGTCATTACTGCTCTGCTCCTTTGACAACCTGCGCACCCAAACTGTTTTTAAAATGCTGCAATGCCCACGTATGCCCATCCGGGTTGAAGCTGGCTACAGCGTCTTCGTACACCGTAATGCCGAAGCCCTTATTGTACGCCTCTACAGCGGTGTGCAGCACGCAAATATCGGTGCATACTCCGATCAGATGCACTTCGGTGATGCCGCGCTCCCTCAATTTGAGTTCGAGATCCGTTCCGCAAAAAGCGCTGTACCGCGTTTTGTCCATCCAGTAAATCGCATCGCGATGGTCGTTGTATACCTTCTCCAGCGGGCCGTACAGTTCTCTTCCCCGCGTGCCGCGTAGGTTGTGGGGAGGAAACAGCTTTGTCTCCGGATGATGAGGATCGTCCTTCTCATGCAGATCCACAGCCATGACGACCCAGTCGCCGCGATCGACGAAGTCTTTAGTGATGGCGGCTACTGCCGGCGCGATATCCACTGCAGGCTGGCCTACAGGCAGGCTTCCGTCGACAAAATCATTCGTAAAATCGATAACGATCAGTGCTTTCATCTACCTTCACTCCCTTAGGTATAAATGGACAGCAGCGGCACGTAATCGGTGAACCGGTACAGCTGTGCCGGTCGCTGGGAATACTGGTTGGAGCTCAGCGGCTTTCCGTTCTCGTCGCGTACTTCTTCGAGGATCCCCTGCCGGCTGCGCGTAGACGTAATTTTACGGATAAAATTCGGCTCGCTGAATTCCGGAACGACGGTCTGGATGACCTGGTACAGCTCGCTTAACGTAAACTGCTCGGGCAAAAATTGGCGCGCAATCGTGGAATGCAGCATCTGCTGCTGAATCCGGCGGTACGCATCCTGGATGATTTCCCGGTGGTCAAAGGCCAGCTCCAGCTCGTTCAGCACCTCATCGATGCCGAACAGACCAACCTCGCCGGCATCGTCCGCCGCCTGTCTGCTCTCCAGCATCCATTCTTCCACCAAGGCGAAGAAGGCGTTGCTGATAATCCAGCCGCGCGGGTCTCTTCCCGGCTTGCTGTATACGCCTAAATACTCGAGGTGTCCGCCGTCGACACCGGTTTCTTCCTTGAGCTCACGCTTTGCCGCGTCATAGATCGATTCGCTTTCCTGGCAGAATCCTCCGGGCAGCGCCCACATCCCCGCGAACGGCCACGACTTCCGGCGGATCAGCATGACCTTGAGCTCTCGGATCGGCAGCGTTTTGGTCACGGTCTTGCGCTCGCGCTTGGTCAGCGTAAACATCACAATGTCCGCGGGTACACCGTCAGGCGTGCGGTACTTCTTCGGGGAGTACCCCATCTCCTCGGCGGTCTTCTCTTTCGGTCTGCCGCTTGCTTTCTCATTTTCAGTCATCTTATCACCACATAACATCTTTTTGATACTTTCATTATGAACTATAGATAAAAAAAGTCAAGTCATTCTGTCTATGTTGTGTAAGCCGCGTTCGATTGTTTTGTCCTGCACACGAAAGCAAAAATCCCCCGTAAATAGCTACTTGCGGTTTACTACCCGAAACGTAGCCGTCGCCATACAAGCCAACGTGCCTTCACTGTCGTTAATTTTTGCTTCGGTGACGAGAGACCGGCCCGCTTCGTGCAGTACCTTGGCCGTCACCGTTAATCTCCCCGGAACCATCGCATTCATAAAGTGTACGTTAATGTCGGTGGTAACGCAGCTGTCGATATTTTTAGCCGCCGTCGCTACCATTCCCATCGCCTGGTCCATCAAGGATGTCAGCACACCCCCATGGATGATGCCCATGGAATTGGTGTGGTGCTGCTTGGCATCGAGCGCAATGACTACTTCTTCCTTACTTGCGGATACCAGCTCGCAGCCGAGATACGCCCAGAACGAATCCTGTCCCCGGGCCACCATTTGTTCCAATGCGTTCATTGTCGTCTCCCCCATGCTGTCATTTTTCGCGTATTCCCCCAGCATCCTTTGCAGGAGAAGCCGCCTTCGTTTTTCTCTATGTTGTCAGCGATAACTGTTTACGTTCATGTTTAACCAAATTCGTCTGCTCTATCCCATAAGTCGGCTGGATAGCCTACCGCCTGGCTTGATTTCCCCTCGTTTCCCGATGACGAAAAATAACCCCACAGCGGCGTGGGGCCTTCGCTCCGATGTTATTCTGGTACTCAGCGAAACCACGAAAGCCATGCGATCTGCATTTGAAAAAAAGGCGCGGACGTCTCGTCCGCAGCCTTGTAAAGGTTAGCCGCAGCTGGAAGGAGGTGCTTCCGTTCCCGCTTCCACGTTGACCTTTTCCGATACCGTATCATGGATGACGGAAATGACCAGCTGCAGCAAATAGTTAATATCGCTTTGGCTTTGCTGAAATTCGTTCACGAGAGGAATCGCATCGATCTCATCCTGCAGCGCTTCGATTTCTTTCTCGATTTTGGCAACCATTTCCTGATTTTGGAAGGATTCGAAGGCCACGATCTCTTTCTGCTTCTTCTTGATAGTGGCAATGAGGCTTTGCACGCGCTCATGATTGCGGATTTTCTCCTCCGCCTTCTGGAATTGCTGCACTTCTTCGCTTCCGGAAATCAGTTCGGCCAGTTCCTTGGCCTTGGACATAATATCGTCGCGGATCACAAGATCCTTCGTATCATAAGACATCATGCCGTATTTATTGATATGACCCTTCTCCATCTTGGTTCAATACCCCTATTCTGTTATGGAATTTACTGAGTTATTGCTGCCTCGGCCTGCGGCACATCCACGACTTCGCCTTTGATGTACCACGTCATCGCATCCGTAATTTTGACGTTTACGAAGCTGCCGATCAATTCCTTGCCGCCTTCAAAATGGACGAGCTTGCTGGTGCGCGTTCTTCCCGCCAGGATGGAGGCGTTGTTTTTGCTCTCGCCTTCCACCAGCACCTCGACGATCTGCCCGCGAAGATTTTCGTGGCTCTTGCGGCTGTACTCCTCAATCGTCCGGTTCAGGCGCTGCAGGCGCTCGCTCTTCACTTCCATGGACACATTGTCCTCCATGACGGCCGCCGGCGTACCTTCCCGAGGGGAATAAATAAAGGTGTAAGCCGAGTCAAAGCCGACTTCGCGCACCAGGCTCAGCGTATCCTCGAACTGCTCTTCGGTTTCGCCCGGGAAGCCGACGATGATGTCGGTCGTTAGCACCAATCCTGGCACGGTTGCCTTCAGCTTCCGAACCAGCTCCAGGTAAATTTCGCGAGTGTACTTCCGGCCCATGATTTTGAGAATTTCGTTGTTGCCCGACTGCACCGGCAAATGGATATGCTCAACGAGGTTGCCCCCTTTGCCGAGAACCTCCACCAGATGATCGTCGAAGTCGCGCGGATGTGACGTTGTAAACCGGACGCGCGGGATATCGATTTTACGGATATCGTCCATCAGGTCGGCAAACGTGTACCGGATATCGTCAAAATCCTTTCCGTAAGCGTTCACGTTCTGGCCGAGAAGGGTAACCTCCTTGAAGCCCTGGCGCGCCAAATCGCGAACCTCGGCGATCACGTCTTCCGGCCGGCGGGAGCGCTCTTTCCCCCGGGTAAACGGAACGATGCAGTATGTACAGAACTTGTCGCAGCCGTACATAATGTTGACCCACGCCCGCAGTCCTTCACGCTTCTTCGGCAGGTTCTCAATGATGTCGCCTTCCTTGGACCACACTTCCACGACCATCTCTTTGCTGAACAGCGCTTCCTTGATGAGCATCGGCAGCCGGTGAATATTGTGCGTACCGAAGATCATGTCCACGAAGCCGTGCTTCTGCATAATCCGGTTGACGACGCCTTCTTCCTGAGACATACAGCCGCAAACACCAAGCAGCATATCGGGCTTCTCCGTCTTCAGGTGCTTGAGATGACCGAGCTCGCCGAACACTTTGTCTTCTGCATTCTCACGGATGGCGCATGTGTTCAGCAGAATGATGTCCGCTTCCTTGCGGTCTTCGGTAGCGGTGTAGCCCATCATCTCCAGCATGCCCTTGATCGTCTCGGAGTCATGCTCGTTCATCTGGCAGCCGAACGTGTATACGATATAATGCTTCCCTGCTCCAATCCCTTGAAGCTCTTCCGGCACAGCGTTCTCATACAGCACTTGAACGTCTTCCTTACGCCGTTTCTTGCTTTGTCTATGGTTAGGCTCCGAAATAATATGAATCTCACGGCCCTTGATCCGGATCTTCTTTCCGAATTCGTCCTCTGACAGAACTTTGGCATCGGAGAAATCAAAATATTTGGAGTAATCCTTCGTTTCCTTCGCCATGCTGTTGACCACTCCTTTAACCCAGGGAACCCCTGTTAAACGACATTCTAATAAATTATAGCATGAACCTAATGGCATATCTACTGATTGCCGGGACTTCCATCTATGTATAAGCATAGCCGAATCGTTGAATCGAAAGACATCTTTCGTTCATCACGCCACTGGTTAAACAACAAAAAAACGGAGGATGTCTCCCCCGTTCTACAGACCTGCCGGCCTGGTCAGTCGTTGTTAGTCAATGATTTCAGCCGTATCTCCGGTTTTGGCACCGGCTGCGTTGGCCTCATCGGTATCGATGTGCATGTCGAGCGCAAACGAATCGGATACGCGTGCAATGACGTTTTCAAACACCAGACCGCGCTCGCCGCCGATGCGCACTTTCAGCTGCTGCTTGTCGGCAATGCCCCAGCTTTGCGCGTCGCTCGTGTGAAAATGGATATGACGAGCAGCAACAATCACGCCCTTCTCCAGTTCGATCTCGCCTTGCGGGCCTTTTACCTTGATGCCTGGGGTTCCTTCAATATTTCCGGACTCGCGGACCGGAGCTTTCACGCCGATGGCGAAAGAATCCGTACGGGAAATTTCCAGCTGGCTTGCCGAACGGGCAGGCCCTAAAATTCTAACCTTATCAAATTGACCCTTCGGACCGATAACGGCCACCGTTTCATTGGCGGCGAATTGTCCGGGTTGGGATAGCGGTTTAAATTCGGTCAGCTGATAGCCTTGACCAAACAAAGCTTCAATATGTTCTTGGGTAAGATGGATATGTCGTGCGGACACGCCTACAGGTACAGTTTTACTCACGTGGATCACTCCTTAAATTTTCTCTATGTTCTGTACAGGCCAGACTCATTATACATCCTTTTACCCAAAAAAGAAAAAGACGTCACCGCTTTCATTCCAACTTTCATGCATTTCCTGCCATTCTGCTACAAGATTGTCAAAATGTCTGCTCCGTATTGCCAAAACATGGTTTAATTCCTACCCGAATCAAACCGGTTTAGCCGGAAGATGCCTGCTCAGAAAAGAGAGCGCATTTGCCCGACATCCATCCTTTTGACCAGATCCTACCGGATAGCGGGCAAGCAATCGCTGCGATCGCCCGAATCTGCTCATCGTTCAAATTGCGGGGATGCGGGCACACCGCCTTTGCGTTGGAGTGGGAAGCGATAAACGGCCGTTTCGATCGTTCGGCCAGCTCCCAAAACCCGGCCTCCGATAAATGGGATACGTCCAGCAGCAAACCGGTTTCGTTGCACAGCTCAATCAGCTGTTTTCCTTTTTCGGTAAAGCCTCCCTTGCGCTTCTCCATAACGCCGTCGGCAGCCCAGTTCGCATGATTCCACGTAATCCCAAGGAACCGCACGCCCAGATCATAGCAGACTTTGACATAATACAAGTTTCCCTCGAATCCGTCGGCGCCCTCCACGGACAGAAGCCCCCACGGCTGAAGGGCGTGGCTTTGAAGCGGGAGCTGCTCCGCCGCCTTCACCGCATGTTCCAGCGAGGCTGCGTCTTCTCTCCATTTCATCCACCGGACGCCTTCCTGCACGGGAACGACACGGGAGGTAAACACGTCGATCTGATCCAATATATGCTCAAAGCGGGGAATCCCCCGTTCCTCAGACAAAAAGATGGCGAAGGTTTGAAGCGCCACCCCTCCTTCCTGCAGACGCTTGTAGGTCACATCCAGCTTCGGATCGTCTGCAAAGGAGATGCTTTTATCCTTCACCATTTTACTCAATACATCACAATGATAATCCACCACCGGAATTGTCATGCTTAAGCCTCTCCTTTCCATCGTACGCAAGCAAAAAAACCTGTCTATCCCATATAAACTGAATCAAAGTCCGGGTACTCGCCGAGCACCTCTAATCCGGCTTCATTCAGCCAGCCATAAATCCGCCAATAGTCTCAGAGGAAAACTCGGTCAATCCATGATCCAATCGTCTTCGAGAATCCGAATTTTTTCCATTTTCAGCGCCTTGCCGGTTGCATCGTCCAGCTGGACAAATACGCCGTGGAAGTGCCATTTTCCGTTGTCGACCTGGAACCGGACCGGCAGCTGAGTTTTGAATTTGCGGAGTACCGCATCGCGTTCCATGCCTAAAATGCCTTCTCTAGGACCGACCATACCGGCATCCGTGAGATAGGCCGTTCCGTTCGGTAAAATAGTATCATCATTGCTCTGCACGTGGGTATGTGTTCCTACGACGATCGAAGCACGGCCGTCCAGATGCCAGCCCATGGCGATTTTCTCGGATGTGGCTTCGGCATGAAAATCAATAAGAATATGCTTGTGCTTCTTGCGGAGCTGGTCGACAATCTCGTCGCTGGCCCGAAACGGACAGTCAATGGCCGGCAGAAACGTACGTCCCTGCAAATTCACGATAGCCAGTTCTTTGCCGTTCGCTTTAATGATCGTATGCCCCAATCCCGGCGTCCCGGGCGGAAAATTGGCCGGTCTCACCATGCGCGGCTCGTCGTCGATAAAGTCAAAAATCTCCTTGTTATCCCACGTATGGTTGCCCAGCGTAATCCCATGAACACCCCAATCGAAAAAGTCTTTGGCAATCGACTGCGTGATCCCTCGGCCGGAAGCGGCATTTTCGCCGTTCGCAATGATGATATGAGGGTTATACTTCGTTTTTAACGACGGCAGCGTCGCTTTAAGCGCCTTTCTGCCTACACTGCCTACGATATCTCCAATAAATAATACGTTAATGTTGGTCTCCTCCTTAAGATGAACAAATATGAAAAGTGGCCCCCAAAGCGGCCACTTTTCATCATTTACATTATTTCGCGTATTCAACCGCGCGAGTCTCGCGGATGACCGTCACTTTGATATGTCCCGGATAATCCAGTTCATTCTCAATCGTCTTCGTAATATCCCGAGCCAGCCGGAATGCTTCGGCATCATCGATCTTCTCAGGCTGAACCATAACGCGGACCTCGCGTCCTGCCTGAATCGCGAACGATTTCTCGACGCCTTCGAACGATTCGGAGATTTCCTCCAGCTTCTCCAAACGCTTGATATACGTTTCGAGCGTTTCACGGCGCGCTCCTGGTCTTGCAGCTGACAAGGCGTCGGCTGCGCCAACCAGCATCGCGATGACCGAAGTTGCCTCTACATCGCCATGGTGGGATGCGATACTGTTGATAACCACCGGATGTTCCTTGTATTTCTTGGCCAGCTCCACGCCGATTTCAACATGTGAGCCTTCCACTTCATGATCCAGCGCTTTACCGATGTCGTGCAGCAAGCCTGCACGCTTGGCCAATACGATATCCTCGCCGAGCTCTCCGGCCATCAGACCGGACAGATAAGCCACTTCCATGGAATGCTTCAGCACGTTCTGACCATAACTGGTACGGAATTTGAGCCGTCCCAAAATTTTGATCAAATCCGGATGCAGACCATGTACTCCCACTTCAAATGTCGCTTGTTCGCCATACTCGCGAATCCGCTCATCAACCTCTTTACGGGATTTCTCCACCATCTCTTCAATCCGGGCGGGATGAATGCGTCCGTCTGCAACCAATTTCTCCAAAGCGGTCCGGGCAATTTCCCGGCGGATCGGATCAAACCCCGACAAAATTACAGCTTCAGGCGTATCATCAATAATGAGGTCAATACCGGTCAGAGTTTCCAGTGCACGGATGTTCCGGCCTTCACGCCCGATAATCCGTCCCTTCATCTCCTCATTCGGCAGCGTCACCACAGATACGGTGGTCTCCGCCACATGATCTGCAGCGCAGCGCTGGATGGCGAGCGTTACAATTTCACGGGATTTCTTGTCAGCTTCTTCTTTCGCCTGCTGCTCAATATCTTTAATCATTTGAGCGGTTTCATGGCGAACTTCCTGCTCTACATTGCTCAAAATAATGCTTCGTGCGTCTTCCATGGTCAAACTGGAAATGCGTTCCAGCTCCGTGACCTGGCTCTTGTAAATCAAATCGATCTGCTGTTGAGTCTCTTCGATGCGTTTCTCCTTGTTGGCCACTTGCTCTTCTTTACGTTCAAGCGATTCAATTTTTTTATCCAGCGACTCTTCTTTTTGCAACAATCGTCTTTCCTGCCGTTGAATTTCATTTCGACGCTCACGAGTGTCTTTTTCAGCTTCGGTCCGGATTCTGTGTACTTCGTCTTTAGCCTCCAGTACCGTTTCCTTCTTCAGTGCTTCTGCTTCCTTACGCGCGTTTTCCACGATCTGTACAGCAGCTTCTTCAGCACTAGAAATTTTAGCCTCTGCAAG
>NZ_PCZT01000009.1:1689574-1694910 GCF_002968895.1 Paenibacillus sp. AR247
GGAAGGTTGTACAAAACCCGTGCTACCCTAGAGGCGGGATAAGGCGGGGGTAGTTCATATGAATTGGAGAGAAATTAGAATCTTTCAATAAAAAACCTTTTTTTGGAAGGAAAAAAGAGCTTTTTACAGGAATAGATTCCTCTTCATTTTAGTATTTGTGAAAAGATATTGTCAAGAGAGGGCATTTCATATTGTGTCAACTTCTTCCTCAGTCGAATGAAAAATATTCCTCTTCATCATCGGGATAAGCGTCTTCCTTGAGCAGCTGATTGATGACCTTTCGGACCTGCTCTCCGGAGTATCCCCGCCTCATCAAATAAGCCCCCGTTTTGCGCTTGCGATCGGCAGCTTCGCCCTTCGTCTGGTTCCATTTCTTTCGGCCGGCTGCCAGGGCTGCCTCAAATTCCTGATCGGAACTGACTTCGGCCAGCGCCTCGGATATAATCGACTTATCGACGCCTTTCTGCTGAAGCTCCTGCCTGATCCAGGCCTTGCCTTTNCGGTGGTTCCTGATTCGCTGCTGCGCCCACTGCCTGGCATAGCTTTCGTCGTCCACCAACCTTTCTTCCACCAGCCGGTTCAGCGCATACTCAATCGATCCCGTTTCGATACCTTTCTGCCGCAGTTTCATTTCAATTTCCTTGCGTGTCCGCGGCTTCCGCTCCAGCGCCTTTAATCCTTCGACATAAGCCTGCTGCCGCTCGTCCGCTACAACGATTTCCTCCAGCTCCTGCTTCGTAAAGGCGTTCCCCTTGACCATCCGGTACTTCACGAGGACGTCTTCGTGGACGGAAAGGGTGTAGGGTCCGAACGATATCAAATAACGCCCTCTCGGCTTGGCCAGACGCTCTACCTCCGTGATCAGCAGGGTTTCATCGTCCGGGAACCCAGCCAGTCCTTCATGAATTCCCTGCTCCTCATGGATTCCCTGCTCTTCGTGAATCCCTTGCCCTTCCTGATGTTCATGGCTATTTCCTTTTCGCATCTCTCTCACATCCCATCACGTGTTCAATGTCATCCTGTAACAGCACCGCACCCTCTATATGAGAAAAGACGCCCAGTGACAGGTTATCACCGAGCGTCCTCATTATAATCTCTATTCATATTTACAGAATACGATTTCAAACGATAACCCTATTCCAGCTCTAACAATTCCTGTTCTTCGCGTTCCTCAGCCGCTGCTTCTTCCGCAGTCGGCGCGTTCACCGTCGTCGTCAAATTGCTTGCCTCACGGATCTTGTTCTCGATCGCTTCCGAAATAGGCTGATTTTCTTTCAAGAACTGCTTCGCATTCTCGCGGCCCTGACCCAAGCGCTCGCCTTCATAGGAGTACCAGGCACCGCTCTTATTGACGATATCCAATTCCGTACCGATATCGATAATGCTGCCTTCCTTGGAAATGCCTTCGCCGTACATGATGTCGATCTCCGCCTGCTTGAACGGAGGAGCCACCTTGTTCTTGACAACCTTGATCCGCGTCCGGTTACCCACTACATCATTGCCCATCTTGATGCTCTCAATACGGCGAACATCCAGACGAACAGAAGAATAGAACTTCAGCGCACGGCCGCCGGGGGTCGTCTCCGGGTTACCGAACATGACGCCGACTTTCTCACGAAGCTGGTTGATAAAGATCGCAATCGTCTTCGACTTCGCAATCGCACCGGACAGCTTACGCAGTGCCTGGGACATCAGACGAGCCTGCAGACCTACGTGGGAATCACCCATTTCGCCTTCGATTTCCGCTTTCGGTACGAGCGCGGCAACCGAGTCCACGACGATAATATCAACGGCGCCGCTGCGTACGAGGGCTTCCGCAATTTCCAACGCCTGCTCACCAGTGTCCGGTTGAGACAGCAGCAGCTCGTCAATGTTGACGCCAAGCTTGTTGGCATACGACGGATCAAGCGCATGCTCCGCATCGATGAAAGCAGCTTGTCCACCGACTTTCTGTACTTCCGCGATGGCATGGAGGGCCACCGTCGTCTTACCGGAAGATTCCGGTCCATATACTTCAACAACGCGGCCTCTTGGAAGTCCGCCAATACCAAGTGCTATATCTAGAGCCAGGGAGCCGCTGGGAACAACTTCCACCTGCATATGTGTCGACTCACCGAGTTTCATGATTGAACCTTTACCGAATTGTTTCTCTATTTGACGAAGCGCCATTTCAAGCGCAGCACGACGATCTGACAATAAACTCACATCCTTCACCCGTTTATACTATTATGATACCTTGTTTTGGAACGTTTGCCAAGCATTTTTTCGAACATACATTCGTTTTTTTGCCAGGCATTCTCCTCTCATCATCATGCCGCCGTACCTTAAACCAACCGCCGCAAGGAAAGCCCGCCAAATATGGGGGGCCCCGGTGGGCGTTTGTTCTTCTATGATGATCGGATGCTAGAGTCCGAACTGGAACAGGCTTCCACCCCTACTCCAACCATAAGAAAAAGAACCGCGGCAAACTTATTTTTGCACGGTTCTTCCGTATGGTTATATTATACCGCCTGGCGGACGGCTGCACAACTTCAAACCTGATCCTTGGACTCCCCGGTGGCCGGATCGGTAGATACCAGTCTTTGCCACAACCGGTACAGCAGCGTTTTGACCGAGCGGACCCGGATCGTTTCGCGGTTGCCGTTCAGCTTCAGCTCAAACACTTCGGTCTTCCGTCCGCGCTGGGCGATCCCGACGTACACGAGGCCGACCGGTTTGCGTTCGGAATACCCCGGCCCCGCTACACCCGTGACGGATAAGCCGAAGTCGCTGTCCGTGATCATCCGAACGTTCTCGGCAAGCACCTCGGCCACTTCGGCGCTCACTGCTCCCGGTGCGTCGTCTCCCTCCAGCAGCGCATGCGGGACATGCAGCAGCTTCTCCTTCATCTCGTTGGAGTAGCAGACGATCCCTCCCAGGAACATGGTTGCGCTGCCCGGAATGGACGTGATGCTCTCCATCAGCATGCCTCCTGTGCAGCTCTCAGCGGCGCTCAGCGTAATCCCGCGGTCCGCCATCATATCAACAATGATCCGTTCGATCGGCACGTCCATGCTGGCGTACATATGGTCTGCGAGCCGGCTTTGAATTTGCCCCTGCATCGCATTCAGTTTCTCCATGGCTTCCTGCTCTGTAGGCGCTTTGGTGGAGATGCGTACGGTCACTTCACCCTCCTTCGCATAAGGAGCGATCGTTGGATCGGTCTGCCCGTCGATCAGGTCCAGAAGCCGATCCTCCAGCAGCGATTCGCCGATGCCGGCAAACTTGAGCATTTTGGAGTAAATCGGCATTTCGTCAGTCAGGGCGTGCTGAAGGAGCCACGGCTTCGCCTGCTGGTCGAACATCGGCTTCATCTCTTTTGGAGGACCAGGCAGAACGATGTAGAAGTTATCCTCTTGGGCAAGCGCGAGTCCGACGGCCAATCCTGTTTCATTCGGAAGCGGCGTGCTGCCGTCGATGACGATCGCCTGACGGCGGTTGTTCTCCGTCATGTCGATCCCCCGCCCTGAGAAGAACCTTTCGATTTGATCCATCGCCAGCCGGTCAATGTGCAGGGAGCGGCCGACATGCGCGGCCAGGGCATCCTTGGTCAGGTCGTCCTGGGTCGGGCCGATGCCTCCGGTCAGAATCAGGATATCCGCGCGCTGCTAACCGTCTATACCGTCTGTGCTTGCTGCCAGATAAAATAATTACAGCGATCAGCTGATTGTACGGCAGCTCGAATGAATTCCAGGTAATCGGTTCCGGATAGAACTTGAAGTCGACCAGAAGAAACACCATCATGACCGGAATCAAACAGATTCTTGAAATGGTAATACGGTTGGGCAGATTCACTGTAAACCCTCCCCGGATAAATCAAACTAAGAAACGACATTCACATGCACGGCAGGACGAAAATGAATAATAATGCACCCAGTCCATCCATTATGTATGAATCCTCTACATGGGGGCAGCAGGCACAGCTTGCGGCAGGCCGGCAACTCCGCCAAGACAGCGGGACAAGATACAGTATAATATATCAATTTATACACTGTCAAAAGAGGAGTAAGCTCCTCTTCCCGCCCGTTTGCCATGCGGTATACGCCCGCATTACTTCAGATTGGTAAACTGCAGGTCCAGCGGCAGGTCCGCCTTGCGAAGCAGCTGCATGACCGCCTGCAGATCGTTTTTGCTCTTCCCGGTCACCCGGATCTGATCGCCTTGGATTTGGCTTTTGACCTTCAGCTTGGAATCCCGGATCAGCACGTTGATTTTCTGGCGTTGTCCTGATCGATTCCCTGCTTCAGGGTGATCCGTTGGCGGACGGTTCCCATCGAAGCTGGCTCAACCTTGCCGTAATCCACGTTTTTGAGCGACAAACCGCGCTTGATCATTTTGGACTGCAAAATGTCAATCACCGCATTGAGCTTATACTCGTCATCAGAGGTGATGACCAGTGTCTCCTTCTCCAGCTTCAGGCTGCTCTTGCTCCCTTTAAAATCAAAACGGGTTTCGATTTCACGCTCCGTTTGGTTGATCGCGTTGATCATTTCCTGGAAGTCCAATTTGGAAACAATGTCAAACGAATTTTCCGAACTCATCATTACACGCCCTTTCAGTTCCTTTTCATGTCATATTATATGAAATTACCCGGGACAAGTCTAATCCTAAACAGCGTTCCTTCCGTTCACGGATATTATCTCACGGCGATCGGCACTGCTTAGGCACGGCTTAGGCAGAAGACAGGACGCGATTAGCGGAAGCCTACAAGCAATGAACATGGACCTCAAAAAAAAGACATTCGCCGGCTCATGGATCCCCGGGAATGCCTTGTTCTTATTTTACGATCGGCTGCGGTCACGGGTTGGTTGGCGGAACATATCCAAGATGCCCAATACGATCCATGCCAGTCCAAATCCAAGAATGCCGTACCCCCAAGCGCTGGGAGTGAGGTAATAACCGAGCAGGCTGACGATAATCCCCACAATCGTGGTGATCCAGCTGACTGTCATAACCATACACCTCATTTCTATCCGGAATAAGAAGGACTTAAAGCTAGAACTATTGTCCCCTGGAGTGTATGGCATTATTCAGCCGAGCCTGTCCAGCCGTTTAGCCGTTGCTGCTATCCGATTGATCGGAGGAATCCCCTGTCGACGAATCATTTCCGGTCGACGTACCGCCCGTACCGGAGTCGTCCAGCTTCAGCAGAATGCGCGAAGTCGATTTACCGTCCTCCACCGTCTGTCCGGCTACCGTAATCGTCGTTGCGGGAGAATACCCCGATTTAATGTATATACCGGAAGAATCCAGCGTAAAGGTCAGCGTATCCCCCTCCTTCGTATTACCGAAGGAAA
>NZ_PCZT01000009.1:1695010-1698609 GCF_002968895.1 Paenibacillus sp. AR247
GCCTTTGTACACTTCAAGCCAACTCTTGCCCGTCGCTTTGATTTCCACCTGAACCGGTGTTCCCTGAGCTGCTGCACCTTAAGATCGCGTTTTGCCCTTCTTGCCGTCCTGAGCCACGGTTACGCCTTGATTGCCTTGGTTCGTCGTATCCGTCGAGTCCGTACCGGTTCCCGAAGAATCTGTTCCGGTGCCTGAAGGGTCTGTGCCATTTTGATCCGGCGGTGTTGTTGCATCCTTGCCCCCGGTATTTCCGCTGTCCGTGTTCGTGTTATCCGTCGTTGTGGTATCCGAATTTCCGGAATTGTCCTTGCTGCCGTCATCCCCCGGATTGGTGGCATTGTCCGGCGGCGTAGTTGTTGTTGCAGGCGGATCCTGATTCTTAGCCGTTGTCGGATCCTGCTGCTCCGTAACCTTGGACGAATCGATGCTATTGTCTTTCTTTGGCGAACTTGCATTGTTCGCATACAAATAAATAACGACAATGATCAGAATCGGGAACGTCCACATCAGCACGGTCGACAGCCACTTCACGTTTCGTTCAGGCGACGAGGAGCGGCTGCTGGACCGCTTCTGAATGACCGGCTCCATGGTCGCTTCCGGCTCCGGAGGAGCTTCCTTCTTGTGGCCTTCGAGCAGAACGTCCGGATCGAGTCCCACGGTTTCGGCATATGTTTTAATAAAAGCCCTCACATAAAAACTGCCGGGGAGCACCTTGTAATCCCCTGCTTCGATGGCTTCCAAGTATCTTTTGCGGATTTTTGTCATTTCCTGCACGTCGTCCAGGCTCATGCCCTTCTGCAGTCTGGCTTCTCTTAACTGTTGACCCAGTTCAGACAACACCATCACCTCCTCATCAAATTACTTACAGATCGTCGTTGTATGTGCTTGTGAAAGTGTCATAAATAATTTCTTCATTCGGATTGTTGCGCAGCTCGATAATAATATCGAAATGATCGTACGTATACTCGGACTCCTGCACGAATACATCGGGATGCTCGATCACTTTCGTGCTCGGCATGTTCATGATATCCTGCAGCAGGTTGTAGTGGCGTTCGTTGGAACGGATCGTGCTGACGATTCCGTCGATAATAAACACGTTGTTCCGGTTCATTTCGTCTTCAGAGAGCTGGCTTCGGACCGTCTGCCGCAGCAGTGTCGAGGATACGAACGTCCAGCGCTTCATGGCGCACACACTGCCCGCGATGATGGACTCGGTTTTACCTACGCGGGGCATCCCGCGTAGCCCGATGACCTGATTTCCTTCCTTCTTAAATATTTCACCCAAAAAGTCAACCAGTAACCCAAGTTCGTCACGCGTAAAACGGAATGTTTTCCGGTCATCGGAATCGCGGTCGATGTACCGGCCGTGGCGCACAGCCAAAATATCGACAAGCTTCGGCGTCCGCAGCGCAGAGACCGTTATGCTGTCGACCTTTTTCAGCATGGCACCCATCAATTGGATCTTCTCGTCATCATTGGTTTCCAGCAACATTCCCCGCGTTTTGCCTTCAACCCCGTTAATTGTCAATATGTTAACCTCCAGCATACCGAGCAGGGATGCAATATCCCCGAGCAGACCCGGACGGTTCTTATGTATCTTATACTCCATGTACCATTGTTTCGCTTCCACTTCGACACCCCATCTGACCTTTTCCCATGTTTTCCAATAAAATAAACCTGCAACCCTTTCGGGTGAGGCTTCCAAAAAATCGCCTTTATTTCATGGGTCACGTTAATGATATATAAAATACATATGAAAAACAAGGTCAACTCTGTAAACATTAGAGAAAAGCCCCCAAATGGGGGCTTTTTCCTAAAGTTAAGCGTTTTTCTTGGCTAATTTAACCATCAGCCGGGCAATCGTCTGGCGCTCTTCACGGTTGCCCACTTCCCACAACTCCTTCAACGCACGGTTGGAAGCGTTGGCCGGATCGACTTTCTCATCGAGAAAATCACCGATCTCGTAAGCCAGCTTGGCGATGGTGTCTTCGCTCATCCCCAGTTTTTCGGCTTGTGCGACGCGTTCCCCAAGGAACTTTTTCCAGGCATCAAAGTTCTTTACTACTGTTGACATATTGATAAGTCCTCCCTTTGCTGTGGCGCATGAGATTTGAGATCAACAGTTGTAATATAACCTGTTTGGGGCGCGCCTATGCAGGGAAGACCGTCCTGGCCGCTCAGGTAATCCATCCACCGTTGGGGCTTATTACCTGACCGTTGATGTAACCGGATTCGGGCAGCGCGAGGAAATAAACGAGGGACGAAATTTCGTCGGGTCTCGCCAGCCGTCCGGCCGGAATTTCATCCTCGAGCATTCGTTTTTCCTCGACGTCCAAATGGTTCAGCATCTCGGTATCCACCGCGCCCGGAGCTACCGCGTTCACCGTGACGCCAGAAGGGCCAAGTTCTTTGGCAAGCGCTTTGGTAAAAGCGTTAATACCGCCTTTGGTGGTCGATACAGCACTTCGCAGGAAGCGCCCGAAATCCCCCCAGACCGGAGGATATGTTGATAATGCGGCCGCTCCGCTGGGACCTGCAGCTTGTTAACCCGGCGTTTTTCCGCAACACCAACCGTCTCCGGCTCAAAGATACGCTCGATTTTGCCTTGTAGGCGGATAATCTTTCTTCGCCTGGTTGGCGCGGACGAGGTCGAACACTTCTTCCGGCTTTACTCCGCCGACGACGAACAGCAGCATGTTGCTCGGATGATAAAAGGCGTTATAGCAGGTGTAGAGCGTCTCCTTCGTAATCGTGCTGATGGATTCCACCGTACCGGCAATATCGATGTGCACCGGATGGATTTTATACATCGCTTCGATCAGGCCAAAATAGACGCGCCAGTCGGCGTTATCTTGGTACATGTTGATTTCCTGCCCGATAATCCCCTTTTCCTTGTCGACGTTCTGGTCGGTGAAATAAGGATTTTGCACAAAGTTCACGAGCGTTTCCAGATTCTCAGGAATGTGCTCGGTTGCTGAAAACAGGTACACGGTTTGGTCAAAGCTTGTAAATGCGTTGGCGGATGCGCCGTTGGAGGCGAATGTGGCGAAAATGTCGCCTTCCGGCTCCTCGAACATTTTATGCTCCAGGAAATGGGCGATCCCGTCCGGAACCGATATTTCATCCTGTCCCTCCACCCGGAAGTGGTTGTCGACAGAACCGTATTTAGTGGCAAACGTCGCATAGGTTTTCTGGAAACCCGGCTTCGGAAGCACGTAGACGTGAAGGCCGTTATCCATCACTTCATAATAGAGAGTCTCCTGCAAATTGTCGTACTGAAGTTTTTCCACCGGCTATTCCTCCTTCTGACCCTTCAGAAAATAAATCGTATCCAAATCAAAAGTCGACGCGGCCGCCTGAACATCCGCGACTTGAATATCTTCCACCTGCTGCAGCAGTTCTTCTCTTGACCGGTCCTTGCCGGAGAATTGACGGTTGAAGTCATACGCGATCATTTCAAAAGCCGAATCCTCAATTTCAAGAAGCAGATTCCGGATCATCGCCTTCGTCTGCGACATTTCCAGATCGGTAATGCGCCCGGAGCGCATTTCCTCGAGCTGGCTCTGATAATATCGAGCGTCTTTTTCGTAGTTCTGCAC
>NZ_PCZT01000009.1:1698709-1704556 GCF_002968895.1 Paenibacillus sp. AR247
GAGCGCTTTTTCGTAGTTCTGCACTTCAATGCCGGACTGGATCGTTCCAATTCCCTTGTGCCCGTCATAGCGAGAAGAGCAGTAGTAGGCGAGACTTGCTTTTTCCCTTACGTTCATGAACAGCTTGGAATGCGGATATCCGCCCAAAATGCCGTTGTACATTAATGCTGCCGCATAATGATCATCCCCATAAGTGATGGAAGTGCGCAGCCCAAGATTCAGCTTGCCCTGACTCACTTCCATTTTCTCCACTACGGTACGAGGCTCGCCCGACTGGCGCACCGGCGTCTCGGTCTTGTACGTAATACCCGGTTCAGAACCGAGATCAAAGTGCGAGTTGACGAGCTTCTCCACTTCCTCGAGCGTCGTGTCCCCAACCACATACAGGTCCATGCTGGCTTCGCTCAGCCATTTGCGGTACCCGTCGTGCAGGCTCTCCGGTGAAATTTTCTCCAGGTCCTGACGCTGTCCGAGCGCGTGAAGACGGTAAGGCTCGTTGCGGCACATCTCCTCGATGCAGCGCTCGGAGGCGTAGCGGATCTTATCGTTGACGATGGATTCCAGCTTCTTGCGGACGTTCTCCTTCTCCGCCTGAACGTAAGAACTGCGGAAACGGCCGCCCTCCAAAACGGGACGCGTCACCACTTCGCCGAGAAAAGCGAATGAGGATGCGAGCAGGCTCTCTTGGCTCTTTACGAACGAATCGTTAATTGTGTCCATCCGGAAGTGCACCATCTGGTAGTTGCCTCTTTTATACACATCAAAACCGAAGCCGGCCCCGTACATTTGCTCCAGCTGCTCGCGGAACTGGCGGGTCTCCGGATATGTAACGGTACCCCGGCGGAGTACAAAAGGAGTCAAGGCCGTAGGCGTTACGGTGTCCTCTGCAAGCGGAATGCCTGCGTAGAGCGATATTGCAAACGTCTTAAAGCGTTTCGTCGGCAGAACGTGAATCCGGATCCGCTTGGCGTTTCCATGTTGAAAAGCAGTTGTATTCAAGGTCCAAAACTCCTTTAGCCATGAATTTATAAAGCGTCACGCTTTTGATTAAGTTCCATTCTATACCATTGGAAAGTGAAGAAGCAACCGAAGACAAACCCTCCGGTTGCTGTTTTCCCTCATGCGCAATCTGCTTCAAGGAACGAACGAAGTTACGGTGCCAAACTTACGTTCAATCCTTTTACATGCAGAAAATATGCTGCCCGATCGTCAAGACTTGAGGCCGGGACCAGATCCACTTCGAAGTGGCTGTTTTCGGGTTAAAGTAGTACAGGCATCCGCCGGTCGGATCCCAGCCGTTTAACGCCTGCTGCACCGCTTTGCGGGCCGTTTCGTTCGGCGTGAGATAAATTTGTCCGTCGGCTACCGCCGTAAATGCGCCCGGCTGAAATATAACGCCATGGGGCGTATTCGGGAAGCTTGGCGATTTGACACGGTTCAGAATGACCGCCGCCACGGCAACCTGTCCTTCAAACGGTTCACCGCGGGATTCGCCATACACCGCATTAGCCATAATTTTCAGATCGTTTTCGGACAGGCCCATCGTGTTGGCCGAGGCCATCGGTTCGCTTGTGTTTTTCTGATTGCCGCTTGTGCTCGGTTGTTTGCCGGCGGCGTTTCCGGACTCGGCTGCGGATGGCTGCCAATTTTTGGTGGCATTGTACAGCTTCAGCTTGGTTTTGGCTCCGACCGTTCCGTCCACCTTCATCCCGAATTCGGACTGGAACCATTTGACGGACTTCAGCGTGCTCCATCCGTATTGTCCGTCAATCTTTCCGTTATAAAAGCCCAAAAATTTCAGGCGCCCCTGCAGTTCATACACATCCTGGCCTGAGGATCCATACTTCAAAACCGTTGATCCGAATGTAGGTATGGTTTGTTCCGCAGGCTCCACCGCCGCTTTGGACGAAGCTTTGGAATCCGTATGGGGTCTTACACCTGCATAGACCGCCGCAGACAATAGAAACACCAAACCGATGATGATCCATAATTTTGCGTTTTTCATGGGTTAGCTCTACCTTTCTCTTGTGGGTTTGACAGGATGGCTACGGTTATTATGACAACAGGCCCCATTTCCTATACACCCTGCCCAAGAGAAAGAATGTGTACCGCCGATAGAAGCTTTCAAGCGTATTCCCATGCAAATCACCGCCAAAAAGGCCCCTCACGAACGATCATGAGAGGCCTCCAAGGAAGATATAGCACATCCGGCAAGATTTACCGGTCTATGAGCTGATGCGGTTCTGCTGCTGATACTGCTCCAGGGAGACGAGCACCTCACGCGGTTTGCTTCCCTCGTAAGGTCCGATAATTCCCCGCGCTTCCATCGAATCGATCAAGCGGGCCGCACGGGTATACCCCACCCGCATTCGGCGCTGCAGCAGCGACACGGATGCCTGTTTGGATTCCAGCACGATCTGAACGGCCTGATCGTACAGCTCGTCCAGCTGGTCGTCGGCATCCTGCGACGTTTCCTCCACTTCGGGAACGAGACTTTCATCGTACTTGGCTTCCCCTTGGTCGCGGACATAGTTAACGATGATCTCGACTTCCTGATCGGTCATAAATGCCCCCTGCACGCGGATCGGCTTAGACGCTCCCATCGGCATGAAGAGCATACTCCCCGCGGCCCAGCAGCTTCCGCGGCCCGAGCCATTTGGGCGAGGCGGGTGATCGCTTCCTCGACGTCATGCGCGGCGACCATCATCAGGTCGGCCAGCTCGTCGACGATGACCACAATATAAGGCAGCACTGCTGCCGGATTGTCCTTCATCAGGTTGTTATAGCCTTCAATATTGCGCGTGCCGGATTTGGAAAACAGCTCATAGCGCTTTTCCATCTCGACCACGATCTTCTTCAGCGCCAGGGAAGCACGCTTCGGATCGGTAACCACGGGCGCCATGAGATGAGGGATGCCGTTATACACGTTCAGCTCGACCATCTTCGGATCGACCATCAGAAATTTCACTTCATCCGGCTTAGCCTTATACAGGATGCTCGTAATGATGCCGTTAATACAGACCGATTTACCGGAACCGGTGGCGCCGGCGACGAGCAAATGGGGCATTTTTGCCAGATTGCCGACGATCGTCTGTCCCGAAATGTCCCGGCCGAATGCGATCGACAACTTCGACGAGGCGTCTTGAAAGACCGGCGTTTCCATAACTTCGCGCATCGTCACGAGCGAAACCTCATTGTTCGGCACCTCGATGCCGATGGCCGATTTGCCCGGGATCGGCGCCTCCATCCGGATATCCTTCGCGGCCAAAGCCAGCGCGATATCGTCCGTCAGCCCGACAATCCGGCTGACCTTCACGCCGATATCCGGCTGGATTTCGTACCGCGTCACCGCTGGCCCGCGAACGACCTCAAGCACTTTCGCCCGTACGCCGAAGCTCTCCATCGTCGCCTCCAGCTTGCGGGCGGTTTGCTTATAATCGTTCTGATCGCCTGCCTTGCCGCCATTCTGGGGCTTGGAGAGCAGCCTGAAGGGCGGGAGCTTGTACGGCTTCGGCGGAGGCGCAGGCGGGGTCATCGCAAGCTCCAGCGCCTCCGCCGGCTCAGCCGGACTTCCCGCGGATTCTCCCTGGAGATCCGCAGCGGTTACCGGCGCCCCGCCATCCGGCGTCCCAGCGGTATCCTCATGGAATTCCGCGCTGATGCCTTCAGGCGGAAAAGCGACTCCGGCAGCTCCGGCGTATGCTTCGTCCGATTCCTCCGGATCGGCGTTGCCTTCGGATTTCACATGCTCGAAAAAGTCGCGGATGATCGGCGAAGATTCGTTCCGCTTCGGTTCCGCCCACAGCGGCTCCTCATGCAGGTCGAATGCATCGTTCTCCTCCGGCTCCACCGCCTCACTGAACCGCCCGCCTGCCGCGGAACGGGTGTCCCTGACCGGTTCAAGAATATCGCTGCCGTCCAGCTCATCATCAGCAAGCGGCGGCTGCGCTTCGTTCTTGGCAAACCTGCTGCCAAACAGCTGGAAGAACACCGGGGCGCTCCGCTTCGGCTTCGGCGGCACGAAATCCTCGTCCAATTCATCCTCATCGTCGTCAGCCGGGAGCGGCTGCGGTTTCTTCTGCCTGGACGAAGCCGCCCGTTTGGAAGCGACCTTGGCCGACTGGCGGCGGTTGTCCATCCGCTTCTGGACATTCTCGCCGGCCTTCACCAGCCTGCTGCGGAAGATTCGCATCAGGTCGACATACGACAGATTCGTAATCAGCATAAAGCTGATAATAAACATAACGATCATCATCAGCTTCGAGCCCAAGGTCCCAAACAGCCAATACAGCGCCGCAAACTCGATGGCGCCGATATAGCCTCCGCTGATGTCCTTATTCAGCATAGAGTGGTCGCCGCGGGCCGATGACGACAGCAGCGCTCCCTGCAAGTCCGTATGTACCTGGGATAATATGTTCCCGGTGCTCAATGCGCCAACCGGACCCAGTTTCTTTCCAATGAAGAAATGCTGCTCATAAGTACCAAGGCCAGTACCAACAGCAGAATTCCGCTTCTCCGCGTATTCCACCGTTTCGGCCATTTTCGCTGAATCATGACGCTGAGGCCCAAGTAGATTCCCACCAGGGGGATCACAAAATAAAACCGCCCTAACAGCAGTCCGAACATTTTGGATAATGACCACCCTACCGTCGCTTCACCGGATAAGGCGATAACGGAAAGGGTGATCAGTATAATTCCGTATATTTCGTATTTCAGCACATTGGTCAGTACTGCCTTCTTCTTCTTTCTTCGCTTAGCCAAAATGTCACCCCCGGCCAATATTATACCATATAATACCGTGGGGCACCTATGTTCTGTTTCTGCTGCTAAAGGTCCATTTTACAGTGTCGGAATGTAGCGTATTACCTGTCCTGGGGCAAACGCCGGTTTGAGGTACGATTCAAGCGGGCAGTCGAGCAGCCGGACGATTTCCGCCCGTCCCGCATCAAGCGGTTTGACTTCCATCAGGATGCCCTGCAGCCTTACCTCCGCCGTCTGGACAGGGGTAAAACCCTCCTCCCACACAGCATCAAGCGGCATAATCGTATGAAGCATCATTGAGTAATCCCCTCCGCCTCAACCGGTTGTTTACGCTCATCGATAAGCTTGTTCAGCTTGGCCAGAGCCTGGCCTATACCTCCTACTTCGTCCATCAAGCCGTATTTAACGGCATCCAGTCCGCCCACCGCCGTACCGATATCCCGGTTCAGCTCGCCGGTGCGGAACATTAATTCCTTAAACCGCTCCTCCGTAATCCGCGAATGGGAGGTGACGAAGCGGACGACGCGCTCCTGCATTTTCTCCATATATTCGAACGTCTGCGGCACACCGATCACAAGTCCGTTCAGGCGGATCGGGTGAATGGTCATGGTGGCGCTCTCGGCGATAAGCGAGTACGTCGAAGCTACGGCGATCGGCACACCGATGCTGTGCCCGCCCCCGACGACGACGGTGACGGTAGGCTTGGTAAGGGACGTGATCATTTCGGCGATGGCCAGTCCAGCCTCCACATCACCGCCTACTGTATTGAGAATAATCATAATTCCGTCCACCTGTTTGCTTTGCTCCGCAGCGACCAGCTGGGGAATAATGTGCTCGTATTTCGTCGTTTTGTTCTGCGGCGGAAGGACCAGATGCCCTTCGATTTGCCCGATGATCGTCAGGCAAAAAATGTTCGACTCGGTCCCCTGCGGCACGTTCATTTGTCCCAGCTGCTTCAGCGTATCCAATGCCGTCGGTTCCGGGTTTACAACAGGGGCTTGTTCCGGCGCCTCCGTTTCGCTCATCGGCGCACGGCGTGTATTTTGTGTCATCATATCCTCGTCCTTTCCTAACCATATAATTTCC
>NZ_PCZT01000009.1:1704656-1715038 GCF_002968895.1 Paenibacillus sp. AR247
TCACTCATTACATCGTCATTAAACGACAAAAAGCCCCTTCCGCAGGAAACGTCCATATTGCCTGCGGAAAGGGGGCGACTGTGTGCTGTTCAAGACGCTGGTTTATTCAATTGATTACACTTCCATGATGATCGGCAGAATCATCGGTCTGCGGCGGGTCTGCTCATAGAGGAACCGGCCCAGTGCATCCTTCACGCCTGTCTTCAAGGAAGCCCATTCATTAACATTTTCACTCATCAATTTCTGCAGTGTACTGGAAACAATGCGGTTCGCTTCATCCAACAGCCCTTCCGATTCACGAACATATACGAATCCTCTGGAGATAATGTCCGGACCGGACATGATCGTGCCGTCTTGTTTGCTCAGCGTAACGACTACAACCAGAATTCCGTCCTGTGACAGCAGTTTACGGTCGCGAAGGACGATGTTGCCAACGTCTCCAACGCCCAATCCGTCAATCAGCACGTTGCCAGCCGTTACTTTACCGGCTTTACGGGCAGATCCGTTCTGGATTTCGACGATCTCGCCGATATCCGTAATAAAGATATTGTCCGGATCTACGCCGACAGACTCGGCCAGCAGTGCGTGACGGCGCTGCATGCGGTACTCACCGTGGATCGGGATGAAGAATTTCGGCTTCATTAAATTCAGCATGAGCTTCAATTCTTCCTGACTGCCGTGACCCGATACGTGTACTCCGGAATTCGAACCGCTGTAGATGACATCCGCTCCGAGACGGAACAGCTCGTCGATCGTACGGCCGACATATTTCTCATTTCCCGGTACCGGTGTCGCGGCAATGATAACGGTATCACCCGGCAGAATATCAACCTTGCGGTGTGTGGAACGGGCCATCCGCGTCAATGCGGACATCGGCTCTCCCTGGCTGCCTGTGCACAATACGACGACGCGGTCAGCGGCCATTTTGTTAACTTCTTCAGGCTCGATCAGCATGCCGTCCGGCACGTGAAGGTATCCAAGCTCGGATGCGATGGAAACGACGTTGACCATGCTGCGTCCGATGACGGTAATTTTCCGTCCTGTGGATTCCGCCGCATTGACCACCTGCTGAATCCGGTGAACATTCGAAGCAAAAGTAGCAATAACTACGCGCTGGGATGATTTCCGGAAAATATCTTCAAGGACGACACCCACGTTTTTCTCCGATGGCGTGAAGCCCGGTTTCTCAGCATTGGTACTATCCGACAGAAGCGCCAATACGCCTTCTTCTCCAATAGCGGCCATCCGCTGCAAGTTCGCATATTGTCCGTTGACCGGCGTATGATCGAACTTGAAGTCGCCTGTATGAACCACGTTGCCTTCCGGTGTTGAGATGCAAACCCCCACCGAATCCGGAATACTGTGGTTGGTTCTGAAGAATGTCGCTTTCAGCGTGGAGCCGAGCGCTACTTCGGAATCTTCATGAATCAGAATCCGCTTCGTTTCGCCAAGAAGATTGGCTTCCTTCAGCTTGTTCTCCACCAGTCCAAGCGTCAGCTTGGTTCCGTATACGGGAACGTTCAGATGCTTCAGCACGTAAGGCAATCCACCGATGTGATCCTCGTGTCCGTGCGTCAGCAAAATGCCTCTCACCTTGTCACGATTCTCCGTCAGGTAGGAAATATCGGGAATGACGATATCGATCCCGAGCATGTCCTCCTCTGGAAATTTCAATCCGGCATCTACGACTACGATGTCATTGCCGTATTGGATGACATACATGTTTTTCCCGATTTCACCGACGCCGCCCAACGCGAAAATCGCCAATTTATCGTTATTATTTTTTTTAGACAAATGAATCTAACCCTCCTATGGTTTTGGACGTCGTACCATTTAATATTTATATTTCAAAAATATACCGCACCCAGTCACTTGACCTCATTATACATGATAAAAAAGTCAAAACACAAGTCGCCCTGAAAGTAGGCATTAGAGTTCCCCAAATCCATGCTGTTTATTTGAAATATCCTTATGGACAAAAAGCCCGTTCGAAAGCAGCGTCCCTGCTTAGGCCTTAACCCAAAGACATGCATCCTAAACACAAAAAAACAGCGCCCTGGTAAGGACGCTGTTTCTGTCAGCTTATATGAGGATTCAATTATTCCGCAAGCGAATGAACCAACCGTTCGATAAATTCCGCTTCCTTCTCATTCGGTCCGATGAGCGGAAGACGTACGCCTCCGACGGAATGACCCAACAAATTGAGCGCATACTTGACAGCAGCCGGATTCGGCAGCGGAGTCGGGGACTCAAACAGGCCCTTGAATACAGGAAACAGCTTCTGGTGAAGCCGTGCGGCCTGCGCCTGCTCACCTTCCAGATAGGCCGTAATCATGTCCTTCATAGAAGCGCCGATGATATGTCCGGCCACGCTCACGATACCGTATGCTCCTACGGCCATGGCTGGCAGACCCGATGCATCGTCACCGGAATAAACCCGGAAATGCGCCGGCGCACCGGCCGCGATCTGGGTTACCTGCTCGAGCGAAGCGCATTCCTTGGTGGCGACCACGTTCGGAATCTCAGCCAGTCTAAGCGTCGTCTCGGTGCTCAGGCCAACGACGGTCCGTCCAGGGACGTTATACAGCATGACCGGCAGCTTGGTGCTGCGGGCAATGGCTTCGAAATGACGGTACAACCCCTCCTGGTTCGGCTTGTTGTAATAAGGCACAACGAGCAAAACACCATCGACCCCGAGCTTCTCGGCTTTCCTGGGGTCAGATGGATTGAATGCGCGGTGCTGTTACTGCCGGTACCGGCAATAATTTTGCAGCGCCCTTTGGCATGGTCCACTGCAAATTCGAACAGCTTGAGCTTTTCTTCCTCCGTCAGCGTCGGGGACTCACCGGTCGTTCCGCAGACAACCAGTGATTCGGACCGCTGGTCCTCAATTAAGTAATCGATCAGCTTGGCGGTTTCTGTCCAGTTCACATTCCCCTGCTCATCAAAGGGAGTCACCATGGCCGTAATCAACCTACCGAAATCCATCTTGTACAACCTCCTAATAGGACGTAAAAGTGCGTTTTCCAGATTTATGACTACCGATGCAGCTCGAATTTGGCGTGCAGCGCCCGAAGAGACTGTACCATGTCCTCTTTTTTTACCAGCACCCATATGGTCGTATTCGAATCTGCCGACTGCAGAATTTGGATATTTTGTTCACTTAGGGATTCGACGATTTTGGCCATGATTCCCGGCACTCCGTTGATCCCGCCTCCGATGACGGAAACCTTGGCGCAGCCAGAAAGGCTCTTAGGCCGGAATCCCAAATCCTGAAGCACCCGGATCGCTTTCTCCGAATCATGGTCAAAAACGGTATAGACCGCCCCTGTCGGGGTAACATTAATAAAATCGACGCTGATGGAATTTTCAGCCATAGCTTTAAACACTCTGAGCTGAAGATTATCTCCTTCGTTCTCGCATTCCACCGTGATTTGAGTGACGTTGCTCACGTAGGCGATTCCCGTCACATACCGGTCCATGAAGCCCAGCTGAACGTCCCTGAAGCCTTCCGGCTGGGTAACCAGCGTTCCTTCATCTTCCGAAAAGGTGGACCGCACCCGCACCGGCACATGCGCCTGCATCGCGATTTCAACGGCTCTCGGGTGGATAACCTTTGCTCCGTATTGGGCCATGTTGCAAATTTCAGCGTAGCTTACGACGGAGAGCGGTTTGGCGTCTTCGACGATCCGGGGATCCGCTGTCAGAATCCCGTTGACGTCCGTGTAGATGTCAACCATTTCGGCACGCAGCGCCGCACCCAGCGCCGTTGCCGAAGTATCGCTTCCGCCCCGCCCCAAAGTGGTGAAGTCCCCGGTTTCGGTCTGACCCTGAAAACCGGTAACAACGACCACCTGATGCGTTTCGAGCTCCTTCACAATCCGCTCCGGACGCACGTCCTTAATCCGCGCGTTGCCGTATTGATCATCGGTGACAAATCCGGCCTGAGCCCCGGTCAGCACTGTGGAGGTGATGCCTTCATCCTCCAGCAGGCTGCACAGCGTGGCAGCCGATATGATTTCACCGCAGCACAGCAGTAAATCCCGCTCCCGCGACGGAAGAGCGTTCCCGTTCTGGGAGACCCAGTCCAGGAGCGTGTCGGTCGCATATGGCTCCCCCTTGCGTCCCATAGCGGAAACGACGACAACAAGCTGATAACCGTTGTCCAGCTCGCGTCTAATGTGCTTGATGACGAGTTCCCTTGCTTGCGGAGTCGACAAAGATGTACCGCCGAATTTCTGTACTAAGATGCTCATTTCAATTCCCCCATGCTAGATAAGAACGGCAGAACGTTTAGCTGCGTCGATTTCCTGTGACGTGTACAGCCATGACGGCTGTACCCTTCCTCAGAGCCAAAGCATGAACACATGCGCTTTGGCCAGCAGTTCGTAATCGCAGCCTAGTTTCCTGTTCCCGCCCGAATCGGCATCCTAACAAGATCCGGTGCCGCATCCAACCGGGATAAGCAAAACAGGCTGCGATCACTTCGATCGAGTCGTCCTACATTTACTATTTGGTCTCTACGACCATTTGGATCATTCAACTTATGTCCTGTACACTGATATTTATCCGATTACGGCGGCCCGGAATAAACGATGCAAACAGCCCCGTGTCTTACGGCATGGGGCGCAAAATTACCGCCCGCAGCATCTGCTAGGGGCTGGACAATGCAGTTTCGGGTGCCGGAACTCGAAACGAATGCAGCCGATCTGGATTACGCGGAAAACATGCGCTGAATCAGCATAGGCTGCAGTTGTCTTCCTTCAAGAGCTGCATCGCACGCTTCAGGGATCAGCTCCATATTCGCAACCAGCGAATTGGGCTTCTGCACCGGATTATCCTGACCGAACGGAACAAAATAAATGTTCTTGGTCACAAGCAGCTTGGCGATATTCGCTGCGTTTAATCCCAATCCGTCATTGGTGGAAATCGCCAGCACCAACGGACGCAAATTCCGCATTTGTGCCTTGGCGGCCATCAAGACAGGACTGTCCGTAATGGCATTGGCCAGCTTGCTTGTCGTATTGCCCGTGCAAGGCGCAATGACCAGCACGTCGAGCAGTTTGGACGGTCCCAGAGGCTCCGCATCCACAATTGAGGTGATGATCTCGCTCCCCGTGATGTTCTTCAGCTAGTTCCAGCCAGCTCGCGGATGTGCCGAAGCGGGTNTCCGTTACCTGCACCGAATTGGAGACAATCGGACCTGACGCCTGCCCTCACCTTCGCCCCGAGCCCCTGCAGGCTTTTCGCCATCGTAAACCCGGTTCTCCCCAATCCCAGCACAATACAATCCGAACCGTGGATCGTAAACGGCGTATTCTGGATTGCCATCACCAGTGCGCCTTCCGCCGTTGGGATCGAATTGAAAATGGCAACGTCATCCCGGTCCAGCAGTTCCAACAGGCGTACCTCGTGGCTTGCGCAAAGGCTGCGCAGATAGGGTTTTGCCATTCCCGTATAAACGGTACAATGCGACGGAAGAGCGGCCAAATGCTCATCCAGCAGCTTTAAGGACTCTCCAGAATATGGTGTCTGGATCGCTCCTGTATCATCACACCCGACAACAGGCAGCACGAGAACGTCTGCCGCAGAAAGCAGTTCAGAAGAGAGGCGTTCCCACGAGACTCCCAAGACCCTTTCATTCAGCTTGTCGAATCCGACTACGCTGACGGTGGCATCCATCTCCGAACATTTACGGATCACCTCGATCTGCCGTGCATCCCCGCCTAGGAACACAATATGAACTCCAGTCAGCACAAGGATGTCACTCCTTTCAAAAACACTGTTATGAATCCATCATATGCCGCTGCCTAAGGAGGGGTGAAAGTCGCCCGTCAAATAAAAAACGTCTGTAGGCGCACTGTTCAGGAAGCCGGACCGCATTTAGCAGCAATTTCCCTTGCGATATAGGAAGCAGGGTCGCTGAAGCTTATATTTCCTTCTATGTAAAAAAGCCTGGAGACCGAACCCTTTCGGGAACGAACTCCAGGCTGTATTGAACTATAAACTATTTGCCGGTGTGTCCGAATCCGCCCTCACCGCGAACGGTTTCGGACAACACGTCCACCTGCTCAAACGTAACCTGCGGCACTTCCATGAACACCATTTGGGCGATGCGCTCGTTTCGGGTGATCGCAAAAGGCTCCTGGCCGAGATTGATCAGCAGCACCTTGATTTCCCCGCGGTAATCGGCGTCGATCGTCCCCGGCGTATTAAGGCAGGTGATACCGTGCTTCAGCGCCAGCCCGCTTCTCGGGCGGATTTGTGCTTCCAGCCCGTCGGGCATGGCGATGGCAAACCCGGTCGGGATGAGCCTGCGCTCCCCCGGCTGGAGGACGACTTCTTCTTCAACGGCGGCGTACAGGTCATAGCCGGAGGCGGAGCCGGACATTTTCTCCGGAAGTCGCACATCCTCGTGACCCGGCAATTTATGAATTTGTACGTAGTGTGACAAAATCGTCCCTCCTTAACCCTGCAATGGCGCGGTCCGTCGATCCGACCATCGCCAGCGCGAACGGCTGACTGAACATCCGGTCCAGCACGGCGTTCACATCGTTCATCGTCACGTTTTCGATCTTTTCGATCATATCATCGAGCGAGAAATGCTTGCCCAGCATCAGCTCGTTTTTACCGAGCCGGTTCATACGACTTCCAGTGCCCTCAAGGCTCAGGATCAGGCTGCCCTTCAGCTGCTCCTTCCCTTTCCGGAGTTCGTCCTCGCTCATCCCATGAACGGCCACATCCGCCAGCACCTCTTTGGTTAAGCCCATGACCTCATTGGTTTGCTTCGGCGCGGTTCCGGCATAGATCGTAAACAAACCGCTGTCTTCGTTGGAGCTGTGGTAGGAATATACCGAATAAGCGAGCCCCCGCTTTTCCCGGATTTCCTGGAACAATCGCGAGCTCATCCCGCCGCCGATGCTGTTATTGAGCAGAATCATGGCGTACTGAAGCGGGTCGTGGATCGAGCACCCCGGGAAGGACAGGCAGATATGATTCTGCTCCGTCTCTTTTTATGATACAAGATCCCGCTCTGGAATGAAGGCACGGTCAATTCGCTCACCCGCCCGCTGGTTTGGAAACCGCCGAAATGGCGTTCCAGCAGCTCCACAATGTTATCGTCAATGTTACCTGCCACGCTGATGACGGTGTTCTCGATCGTATAGTGCTCATCCATGTAGGCCCGAAGGTCGGAAGATCCCATGCTTTCCAGCTGTTCCTTCGTTCCCAGAATCGGATAGGCGAGCGGATGATCCCCGTAGACCGCCTTAGCCATCAGGTCGTGCACCATGTCGTCCGGCGTATCTTCGTACATCGAAATCTCTTCCAAAATGACGTTCTTCTCCTTAGCCAGCTCCTCACCGTCCAGCTTGGAACGGAAGAACATATCGGCGAGCACGTCTACGGCGATCGGCAGATGCTCATCCAGCACCTTGGCATAAAAACAGGTATATTCCTTAGAAGTAAAGGCATTCACATTGCCGCCAATGGCATCGAATTCCTCGGCAATCGCCTTGGCGTCAAACCGTTCTGTCCCTTTAAACAGCATGTGCTCGATAAAATGGGAAATGCCGTTGTTGGCCAAGGTTTCGTGGCGGGAGCCCGTCTTTACCCAAATGCCAAAGGACACCGACCGCATCGTCGGAATTTTCTCCATGACTACTCTAAGGCCGTTGCTTAAGTTTATTTTTTCACGCGAGAGGCCCTCCTAAAATTAATCCAATGAACCTCCAGGCTGCCCCTGTCCAGTTCTAACTAGTAATCCGTTTCATGCAAATGATGGCCGAGCCGTAACTTTCCTGACTACAGCCAGCGCAATCCCTATCCTATCAAAAAAAGCAGTCTCACTCAACCTTGGGCGCCGTGACTCTCTCGGGGGACAGCGTCTGGCTGACCGTACCCAGTACAAGGCCTTTTGCCTTGATCACCCGGATCATGCCCTTCAGCGCCTGGGAGGAGGAGGAGGTCGGATGCATCAGAATCAAGGTGCCCGGCTCCACTTTGGCAGAGATCTTGTTGACGATGGAATCGGGTGAAGGCTTCCGCCAATCCACCGTGTCCAGCGTCCACAGCACCGTCTTCAGGCCGAGGCTCGCGGCGATTTGGACGGTCTGCTGATTAAAGTCTCCGGAAGGCGGCGCAAACCACTTGTTCGTCACACCCAGCGTATCCTTCAACAGCTGCTGGGTTTTGCTGATTTCAAGCGTTGCCCGTTCGCGGCTCAGCTGGCTCATGTTGGGATGCGTATACGCGTGGTTCTCCAGCTCATGCCCCCGCTTCTGAATCTCCTTGGCCATCTCCGGGTTTTTCTTCAACCAGCTCCCGTCAAAGAAGAAGGTTGCCTTTACGTTCTCCGCATCCAGCGTATCGAGCATCGGAACGATGTACTCGTCCCCCCATGCGACGTTAATCATCAGGGAAACCATCGGCTTTTTCGGGTTCCCTTTATAAATCGGTTCAACCGCCAAATCGCCCAGGTTCACCTTGGGGGGGATTTGACGGTACACATATGTAATCGGAGCCGTGGCTCCCTGGGCCTTGGCCCGCTTATAGGTCTCGTCTACGTCGATCTCCAGGCCGTTGTACCCCGGAATGGCCTTCCAGACGCGGTCCACGACCGCATCTACCGGCGGAATCCGCGTGGTCTCGGCCTTCTCCTGAATCTGCTTGTACAGCGGATCCAGCTGCTTCTCGTCCGTCTGGGGCTCAAACGCGGTTTGAGCAGTCAGATGGTGCCGTACGTCCTGAAAATAGTCCCCGACCGCACCGGTCTGCGCGAGCCCGACGATGGTGGCAAAACAGGCAAGCACGATGGCTGTCCGTCTCCCGTTCATTTTTCCGCTCATCTCCCTTAACATACTTTGTCCCATCATATGAAGGGACGAACGGGATTATGAATGGAGGCCACGAGAGAGCATCCGGAGGTTTTGACCGCGTTCAAAGGTGATTTTTCTTGCAATATCAGGAAGCCATGGCTCTGGAGTTTATACATTCTGATATTATAAGAAAAGCGTCTATCGATGTACCTTCAGAGAAGACGGACCGCATTCAAAGGTAATTTTTCTTGCAATATCAGGAAGCCATGGCTCTGGAGTTTTTACATTCTGATATTATAAAAAAAGAGCCAGAAGTGAGTACTTTCTGTCTCTTAGACTGCATATGGTAGCAAGCGTGGCTTCTTGACGAAGCCGTTCCGCTTGATTTAAGCCTTGGATTCTGCAACCAATACCGCTTTGCGCGACAGGTTGATACGTCCCTGCTGGTCGATCTCGGTCACTTTGACGGTAATCGTATCACCGACATTCACGACGTCCTCAACTTTGCCGACACGCTCGGTCGAGAGCTGGGAAATGTGCACAAGTCCCTCTTTATTCGGAAGCACTTCGACGAAAGCACCGAATTTCTCGACCCGTTTGACGGTGCCGACATAAATTTCGCCGACTTCGACTTCACGGACGATGCCTTCAATAATAGAGCGGGCTTTCTGGTTCATTTCCTCATTGGACGATGCGATGAAGACGCGTCCGTCCTGCTCGATGTCGATCTTCACGCCGGTTTCCTCGATGATCTTGTTGATGATCTTGCCGCCTGCGCCGATCACGTCGCGGATCTTGTCCGGATTGATGTTCATGACGATGATCTTCGGAGCATAAGGAGACAGCGTCTCTCTTGGCTTCTGGATCGCTTCCATCATTTTGCTCAGGATAAACATCCGGCCTTCTTTGGCCTGCTTCAGAGCGTCGTTCAAAATCTGGCGGTCAATGCCGGCAATTTTGATGTCCATCTGAATGGCGGTTACCCCTTCAGCCGTACCGGCCACTTTGAAGTCCATATCGCCCAGATGGTCTTCCATCCCCTGAATATCCGTCAGAATGGATACATGCTCTCCGTCTTTAATCAGACCCATGGCAACACCGGCAACCGGCGCCTTGATCGGTACCCCGGCATCCATCATGGCCAGTGTGCTTGCGCAAATACTTGCCTGGGATGTGGAACCGTTCGACTCCAGCACTTCGGAAACGAGACGAATCGTGTACGGGAACTCGGTCTCCGATGGAATGACCTTCGACAGAGCGCGTTCACCCAGCGCGCCGTGGCCGATTTCGCGGCGTCCCGGTGCACGAAGCGGACGGGCTTCGCCTACGCTGAACGGAGGGAAGTTATAATGGTGCATAAAGCGTTTGGTTTCCTGCAAATCGATGCCGTCCAGAATTTGCACGTCACCGAGCGCACCCAACGTACATACGCTGAGAGCCTGGGTTTGACCGCGAGTGAACAAACCTGTACCGTGCGTGCGCGGCAGAATGTTCGTATCGCATTCGATCGGACGGATCTCGTCCAGACCCCGGCCGTCAGGACGGACTTTATCGTGGGTGATCAGG
>NZ_PCZT01000009.1:1715138-1743250 GCF_002968895.1 Paenibacillus sp. AR247
TTCTTCTTTGACAATATCATGCAGCACTTCTTTGACATCTTTCAAGAGCTCAGGCGTCTCTATGTATTTTTGTTCAAAGAAAGTTACCGTTTCTTCGTTGATCGCATCAATTGCGTCCTGGCGGGCATGCTTCTCGGCGATACGTACCGCTTCTACGAGGCGCTGTGCAGCGAATTCGCGTACTTCGGCATTAACCTGGGCGTCAACCGCATGGAGCTTCACTTCCATTTTCGGTTTGCCGGCTTTTTGCGTCAGTTCGTCAATGACGGAAACGATCTTTTTGATCTCCTCGTGACCGAACATAATCGCTTCCAGCATCGTTTCCTCAGGAACCTCGTTCGCCTCGGCTTCAACCATCATGATGGCGTCTCTGGTGCCTGCAACGACCAGGTAAATATCACTTTTCTCCTGCTGCGCGATGTCCGGATTAATAATAAATTGTCCGTCTACACGTCCTACGATGACACCGCCGATCGGTCCGTCAAACGGCACGTCCGAAATACTCAGCGCTGCGGAAGTACCGATCATGGCCGCAATATCCGGCGAGCAGTCCTGATCCACGCTCATGACAAGGTTCAGCACCTGCACATCGTTACGGAAGCCTTCCGGGAACAGCGGACGAATCGGGCGGTCGGTCAGACGGCTGGCCAGAATGGCCTTCTCACTCGGTCTGCCTTCCCGTTTGATAAAGCCCCCCGGGATTTTACCTACGGCATACAATCTTTCTTCATAGTTTACAGTCAGCGGAAAAAAGTCCAGATCCTTCGGTTCGCTGGAGGCGGTCACTGTACAAAGTACGGCCGTTTCCCCGTAGCGGACCATCACGGCGGCGTTAGCCTGCTTCGCGAGGCGTCCGGTCTCCATGACCAGGGTTCTGCCGCCCAACTGCATTTCAACACGACTTTCCATGAAATCCCTCCTTTATTACTCAATCAGTATTCCCCAGATGGGGATAATTCATATAGTCCTGCATAAAAAGCAACCCGGTTGCCCCGCTGTCACTCCTAGAAGGACAAACGGTGAACAACCAGGCTGCTTTCCGTAGAACAATATGGATTATTAACGACGCAATCCAAGTTTTTCAATCAGAGCGCTATAGCGTTTAACATCCTTGTTTTTCAAGTATGCCAACAGCTTACGGCGTTGACCGACCATTTTCAAAAGACCGCGACGGGAATGATGATCCTTCTTGTGCGTACGCAGGTGGTCTGTCAAATTAACGATGTTCTCCGTAAGGATAGCAATTTGCACTTCAGGAGATCCTGTATCGGACTCATGAGTTTTGTGCTCTTCGATCAGTTGTTGTTTGCGTTCTTGAGTCAATGCCATCCTGTTCACCTCCTTAACATAAATAATCGCCGTTAGCCTAGAAACCGTCGGTGAGATCGTGTATCCAAGCTAAGGTTTCCTTCAGCCCATAGGCATCCAGCAACGTTTATCAGTATAGCATACTTCACCGGCAAAAGTAAATGTTCGCCAGCGCGTAAGCTTTAGCGGCCCGACTTCAAAAGTTCTCTGGCGCGATCCGCGTCCGCCTGGATCTGGGCGATGAGTTCCGGTACGGAAGGGAACTTCCGCTCATTCCGGATAAAATGGACCAGTTCCACCGAGACCTGCTCGCCGTAAATTTCCCGGTCAAAGTCAAACAAGTGAACCTCAAAGCTTGGCACCGTTTCGTTCTCATGAAACGTTGGTTTGACCCCCACATTCATGACGCCGGGAAAAATCCTTCCGTTCAAAAAGGCTCGTACCGCGTAGACACCCTTAACCGGAATGACGAACTTATCGTCCAGTTTCAGGTTGGCCGTCGGAAAACCGATGGTACGGCCGCGTTTTTCTCCGCCGACAACGGTTCCGCGCAGCCGGTAGCTGCGGCCGAGCAGACGGCCGGCCCGCTCCAGGTCACCCCTTTGCAGCGCTTTGCGAATTTCCGTACTGCTGACCTTGCCGCCTTCCAGCTCGAACGGCGGGATGACTTCGACGTCCAGCCGGCCGTTCCCCAGCAGGCGGAGCATCTCGGCATTGCCTTCCCCCTTGTGGCCAAAGCGGAAATCAAAACCGACCACGGCCGCCTCGATGCCCAAGGGAAACAGCATGCCTTCCACAAATTCCTGCGGACTTACATGGGAAAAGGAATCGTTAAACTCAACGACGTATACGATATCGACCCCCAGGCCGGCCAGCAGCTCCTGCTTCTCCTGCAGGGGCGTCAAGCTGCCCTCGTAGTCCCCTTTCTTCATCACGTCCTTCGGATGCGGATGGAATGTCATGACGGCCGAAGGGATGTGCTTGCCCTTTGCCAGATTCACCGCAGAAGAGATGACACTGGCATGACCAAGGTGCACTCCGTCGAACTGTCCGATGGCTGCGACCTGCGGCTGGGTATGCTCCCGGATGACCTCCGCAGGCAGCGGGTACGATAAATATACGGTCTTCACTGTTCTTTCACCTGCAATTCCATAGATAATCATTATGACTCTGGCAGAAATACCTTGACCGGAGCGATGGCCCCCGTCTCTGCCTGTTTTTCGAAAATGCCGAGAAACGTTCCCTTTGGATCATACAGTCGTATGCATCCGGGCAGTATGACCTCCGGCGTAACCGCTCTGCCCGAGAGCCTCTGACCCTGCAAGGCGGCAGCCGCCTTGTCCTCGGCCACAGTATGTGCCGGAAGATGCCGGACCGCTTCGTCGACCGGAATCAAATGCTCGTCCAGCTCACCCGTCGCCGTCAGGCGCTCGATATCTTCGAGCGTGAGGCACTTCGAAGCCGGAATTCCTGCCGACATCGTGCGCTCCAGCTTCACCATCGTTGACGGCAGATGCAGAGCCCGCCCGATATCTACGCATAACGTCCGAATGTACGTCCCCTTGGAGCACAGAACCCGAAAGGAAATGTCCAGATAAGGCCCTTGCCAGGCCGAGCCGGTCATTTCAATTTCGTGAATCGTCACCTCGCGGCTTTTGCGCTCAACCGTCTTGCCCTCCCGGGCCAGCTCGTAGAGCCGTTTGCCTCCGACCTTGACCGCAGAGTACATGGGGGGCACCTGGGAAATCGTCCCTTCAAAAGAGTGGAGCACCTTCTCCACATCTTCCGGCGTGACATGGACCTCGTCCACAGATTCCGTGACCGTACCGGTCAAATCCTCAGTGTCGGTGGCAATGCCCAGCCGCAGGGTAGCTGCATATTCCTTCGGAAGCTCCTGCATGTACTCCACCACCCGGGTCGCCCGGCCGAGGCAGAGCGGCAGAACACCGGTAACTTCGGGATCCAAGGTTCCGGTGTGCCCAATCCGCTTCATTTTCAATATACGGCGCGCCTTGGCAACGACATCGTGGGAAGTCATCCCCGCCGGCTTGTCGATGGCCAATACACCTTCTAAGCTGCTCATAAAAATTGTCTCACCCGTTCTATAACCTGAGGAATAATCGAATCCAGTGTTCCTTCGATCCGGCACCCCGCTGCGCGGACATGCCCGCCGCCACCAAACGACTGCGCCAGTGCGGCTACGTCAACTTTGCCTGCAGAACGCAGGCTTACTTTGACCGCTTGGTCATTGATCACTTTGAATAAAATGCCGACCTCGACGCCCTGAATATTCCGCGGATAGTTCACGATTCCTTCCAGGTCATCATTCCTTCCAGGTCATCATTGGCAGCGCCGGCCTCCACCATATGCTCGGGAGTGACGTATACCCAGCTGATTTTGCCGTCCGGCGTCATCTCGAGTGTGTTCAACGCTTTGACCAGCACCTTCATCTGGGGCAGGGTCATTGCCTCAAGCAGGGTCTCCGACAGCTCCGGCCCGTTGACCCCATAGCCGAGCAGCTCGGAAGCCGCCGCCATCACTTTAGGGGACGTATTGGAATAACGGAAACCGCCGGTGTCCGTCAGCAGCCCGGTGTAGATCGCGGTCGCTATCTCCTTCGTCCATTGAAATCCGAAAGCATGGATCAGATCATACAAAATTTCGGCCGTCGCCGCAGCGTCCGGCTTGATCAGCGTCGCGCTCCCGTAACCGTTGTTGGTCGGGTGGTGATCGATGTTTAAGATCAAGGCATCCGGAGCGAAACATTGCTGCGTCAATCCCACTCTCCCAAAATCGGCGCAATCCACACAAATGACATGCTTGAATGAACGTTCCGGTGGATGAAGCTCCATATTCACGATCTGCTCTGACAGGCATAAAAATTTCATCCGTTCAGGAATCGGCCCTTCATTGATCAGAGTAAATTTTTTGCCCAGACATGAGAGAAGCCAGCCCACGGCAACTGTGGAACTGACTGCATCTCCGTCCGGCTGAATATGAGACACTACAAGATAATCATCATGCGTCAGCAAAAACTCCTTTGCCTGCTCAAGCGATTGTTCATAGGTCTGCATTGGCCGTCTCCTTTAAATCTTTTATTTAGTTATCTTCGTTTTTTTCCGATTTCACCGAGGAGCTTCTCGATGTGACTGCCATACGCGATGGATTCGTCAACTTAAAAATCAGCTCCGGGGTATGGCGCAGCCGGACTCGCTTGCCGAGCTCCGAGCGGAGAAAGCCATTCGCCTTCTCCAGAGCCTTCAGCGTGTTGTTCTTCTGCTCGTTATCCCCCAGAACGCTTAAATAAACTTTCGCCTGCGACAAATCGTTCGTCACATCCACACCGGTTACGGTAACGAAACCGATGCGCGGGTCCTTCAGTTCGCTTTGGATAAGCTGGCTCAGCTCTTTCTTGATCTGCTCTCCAACCCGTCCAGCCCGAATTTTAGCCATGCCTGTTCACCTCTCTACTTGCGCTCCACCGTTTCCATGATGAACGCTTCAATAACGTCGCCTTCCTTGACGTCATTATAGCTTTCCAAAGTAATGCCACATTCATAACCCTGTGCCACTTCTTTAGCGTCGTCCTTGAAACGTTTGAGCGTATCGATCTTACCTTCATGGATGACGATGCCGTCGCGGATCAGGCGGACTTCGGCGTTACGCGCGATCTTGCCTGATGTAACCATACATCCGGCAATCGTACCCACTTTGCTGATTTTGAAGAGGTTGCGCACTTCCGCGTGGCCGATAACCACTTCTTTATATTCCGGATCCAGCATGCCCTTCATGGCCTGCTCGATTTCTTCAATGACGTTGTAAATGACGCGATGCAGGCGGATATCCACTTTTTCCTGCTCGGCGGTTGCACCAGCCTGCGGATCTGGACGGACGTTAAAGCCGATGACGATCGCATTGGACGCCGCTGCCAGAATGATATCGGACTCGGTAATTGCCCCTGCGCCGCTGTGGATGATTTTGACGCGAACGCCTTCCACTTCGATCTTGGAGAGCGAGCCTTTCAGCGCTTCGACCGAACCCTGCACGTCGCCTTTGATGATGACGTTCAGGTCCTTGATCTCGCCGTCCTTGATGTGCTTGAACAGATCGTCCAGCGTGACGCGGACGTTGCTGCCAAGATCGGACTGACGCTGGGTGATGGCGCGTTTCTCGGCAATCGAACGGGCCTTGCGCTCGTCTTCAAATACCATGAACGGATCGCCGGCAAGCGGAACCTCGGTCAGACCGGTGATTTCCACCGGCGTAGACGGTCCAGCTTCCTTCAAACGGCGTCCCTTGTCGTTGACCATCGCCCGGACGCGGCCAAAGCAGTTGCCTGCCACAAACGCATCCCCGACTTTCAGCGTACCGTGCTGTACCAGCACGCGGGCCACCGGTCCGCGGCCTTTATCCAGCTCGGCCTCGATCACCGCACCGCGGGCGCGTTTGTCCGGATTCGCTTTGTATTCGTTCACTTCGGCGACCAGAAGGATCATCTCAAGCAGATCCTCAAGCCCCATTCTTTGCTTCGCGGATACGTTGACGAAAATCGTGTCTCCGCCCCACTCTTCCGGAACGAGACCGTATTCGGTCAGCTCCTGCTTCACTTTATCCGGATTAGCATCCGGTTTGTCGATTTTGTTCACTGCCACGATGATCGGCAGCTCGGCCGCCTTCGCGTGGTTGATAGCTTCCACCGTCTGCGGCATGACGCCGTCGTCGGCAGCGACCACAATGATCGTAATGTCGGTAATTTGCGCACCGCGCGCACGCATGGCCGTAAACGCTTCGTGGCCCGGCGTATCAAGGAACGTGATCTTCTTGCTGTTGATCTCCACCTGATAAGCACCGATGTGCTGGGTGATGCCTCCGGCTTCGCCGCCGGTTACGTTCGTGGAACGGATGGCATCCAACAGCGTCGTTTTACCATGGTCGACGTGACCCATAATGGTGACAACCGGCGGACGCGACTTCAGATCAGCCGGATCGTCGTTCTCTTCGACGGTCTCGAAGCGATCGTCCTCGACCACGATCTTCACTTCGACTTCGACGCCGAATTCGCCGGCAAGCAGCAAAATCGTATCGATGTCGAGTTCCTGGTTGATCGTTGCCATGACGCCCATCTGGATCAGCTTCTTAATGACTTCGGAAGCATCCTTATGAAGCAGTTTGGCCGTTTCGCCAACGGTCATGTTGCCGCGGACGATAATCTTCTTCGGCGTGTTGTCGATCTTCTCGCGCGGCGGCTGCTGAGACTGTTGTCTGCCGCGGTTGTTCTTACCGCCGCGATTGTTCCGGTTAAATCCTCCGCCCTGGCGGTTGTCGTCAAAGCGTTTCGAACCGTTGCTATTGCCGCGGTTCTGACCGCGATTGCCGCCGCCGCGGTTATCGTTGCTTCTGGAGAAGTTGTTGTCGCCGCCGGCGTTTCCTTGCGGACCGCGGTTTCCGGTGGATTGCTGCTGCGGGCGTCCTGCACCCGAGCGCTGGCCGCCACCCTGCTGCGACCCTTGAGGGCGATTGCCGCCTTGACCGGATCCTTGGGGGCGATTGCCGCCCTGGCCGGATCCTTGCGGACGGCCTCCTTGGGAACCTTGATTCCGGTTATTCGATCCGGCACCCGCGCCTTGCGGACGGTTGCCCGATCCATTCGATTGACCTTGCGGTCTGCTTTGCTGAGATCCTGAGTGACTTCTGCGGGAATCTTGCCCGCCCTGCGGTCTTTGCGACCCTGTTTGTGTGGTGTTATTCAATTTATTATTCATACCTACCTGCTTTTCCTGTTGTTTTTGTGATGGGTCCGATCCGGCTGCCCGGCCGCCCTGGTTACGCTGAGTGCCTGACTCGTTTCTGACCGCGGAAGTGCTCGCCACGGTCTGGCGGTCTCCGCCTTCCCGCTTGGCGGCCGCATTCGACTTAATATCCTTGAAAAATTGTTCCACCTTCGAGACCGCATCATTCTCCATAACGCTCATATGATTGTTAACGGGAATATCAAGCCTTTTCAAAATGGTTATGATTTCCTTACTGCTCATATTAAGTGATTTTGCATATTCGTACACGCGCAGCTTATCTTTACTGTCCTGTTTACTCAATATACTCCACCTCCGAATTATCTCCAAGACTCTTGGAGATCATTTCTGCGAATCCTTGATCCGTAATGGCGAGCACAACCCTTTCGGGCTTTCCAATGCTTGTGCCCAGGCTTTCCCGGTCAAATCCGATCACCAGAGGAATGTTGTATGTTCCGCATTTATCGCGGAACTTTTTTTGTGTATTGGCTGAGGCGTCAGCCGCCAGCATGACCAGTTTCGCTTCGGAAGTCCGGATCGCTTTCAGGACGATTTCGTCGCCGGTGACCACTTTCCCCGCCCGCATGGCAAGACCCAGGCGGGATAAAGTTTTACTCATCAACCGAACGTTCCTTTACGGCCAAAAATTCGTCTTCCACGAGCACAAAGTCATCTGCGAGCTGTTCGTAAATTTCCGGTTTGACATGATGCTTCAGAGCCCGATCCAGTGATTTGTTCTTCTGTGCCAGTTTAAAGCAAGATACTTTGCCGCAGAGGTAAGCCCCCCGGCCCGACTTCTTGCCAGTCAGGTCGATCAGCACTTCATCTTCCGGCGTTTTGACAATACGGATCAGTTCCTTCTTGGGCATCATTTCCTGGCATGCCACGCATTTGCGCAGCGGGACTTTTCTTTGTTTCATGCCGCGACCCCCGTCCTGTTTGGAATTAATCGACGGAGACGGAATCTTGATGCATTTCACCCGAGGATGTTTTCGGTCTGCCGAATTCCTGTTCCGCCTGGCTCTCACTCTTAATATCGATCTTCCATCCTGTCAGCTTGGCTGCAAGGCGGGCGTTTTGCCCTTTGATCCCGATCGCGAGAGACAATTGATAATCCGGCACGATGACACGTGCCATCTTCTCGTCCTCAAATACAATCACTTCCAGAACCTTGGAAGGGCTGAGGGCATTGGCCACATACTCTTCCACCTGTTCGGAATAACGGACGATGTCGATTTTTTCACCGCGCAGCTCATTGACAATGGTCTGCACACGCAAGCCTTTCGGCCCGACGCAGGAGCCGACAGGATCCACTTCCGGGTTGCGGGAATACACCGCGATCTTCGAGCGGAATCCGGCTTCACGGGCGACGGAGCGAATTTCCACGACACCGTCAAAAATTTCCGGAACCTCCAGCTCGAACAATCGCTTCAACAGCCCCGGATGCGTCCGGGACAGCATGATTTGCGGCCCCTTGGTCGTATTCTCCACCTTCGTGATGTAGGCTTTGATCCGGTCGGCGTGCTTGAACTTTTCGTTCGGCATCAGCTCGTTGAGCGGCAGCACCGCTTCCACCTTGCCCAGATCCACGTAGAAGTTGCGAGGATCCTGGCGCTGGACCGTACCGGTCACGATATCCTCTTCTTTGTCGACGAAGGCGTTATAAATCAGGCCGCGCTCCGCCTCACGGATCCGCTGCGTAACGACCTGTTTGGCCGTCTGGGCGGCAATCCGGCCGAAATCCCGGGGAGTGACCTCGATTTCCGCAATATCGTCAATTTGGAAATGCGGATTGATCTCGCGGGCGGCAGGCAGGGAAATTTCGGTGCGGGGATCCAGCACCTCTTCCACAATCAGCTTGCGGGCAAACACTTTGATAACCCCGGTATTCCGGTTCATGTCGACGCGAACGTTCTGCGCCGTGTTAAAATTCCGTTTGTAGCTGGAGATCAGCGCCGCCTCAATGGCTTCGAACAAAATGTCCTTGCTGATTCCTTTCTCTCTTTCCAACTCATTCATCGCTTCAATAAAATCCATACTCATTGGAAATCAATTCCCCCTTTCAAAGTGCAGCCATGTATTTAAAAAATAATCGCCAGTCTGGCGCTGGCAACTTTTGCATACGGGATGCTGTATTCCTTCTTGCCCGCAGAAATGACAAGAACGTCATCCTCGAACGAAAGAAGCCGGCCTTCAAATTCCTTCTGGCCTTCTACTTGCTCGTAAACCGTTACAAAAACNTCTTTGCCGACGGCTTTGGCTACGTCTTCCTTCTTCTTGAGCGGACGTTCGGCGCCAGGGGAGGAGACTTCCAGAAAGTAAGCTTCGGGAATCGGATCGTTCTACGTCCAGCTTCCCGCTACGAGATACTCGCTGATCATCCCGGAAGCAGCCCATCCCAGTGAGCAGTTCGATGATCGTCTTGCTCGCTTTGGATTTCTGCTGGAAATCCTCAATGGAGAGAAACTCCCCGTATTCACGGGCGGCGGCGATGTTCTTGGCCGCGTTATACCCGATACCGGCCAGCGCCGAGAACGGTGGAATCAACGATTCTCCGTCCACCGTAAACCGGGTCGCATCGGAACGGTACAGATCGATCGGCTTGAACGTAAAGCCGCGTGCGGTCATTTCCAGTGCCATCTCGAGGATCGAGAGCATGCTTTTTTCCTTGGTTGTCGCCTGGAAGCCCTTCTGCTCGATCTCTTCGATTTGCCGGTAGATGGCCTCATAGCCCTGGCAGCACAGCTCGATATCGAAGTCTTCTGCCCGGACCGAGAAGTAAGTGGCATAATATTCGATCGGATGGTACAGCTTGAAGTAAGCCGTGCGCACCGCAGAGATAACATATGCAGCGGCGTGTGCTTTCGGGAACATGTACTGGATTTTGAGACAGGAATCGATATACCACTGCGGCACCTTGCACCGCTTCATCTCCTCGATCCATTCCGGCGTCAAGCCCTTGCCCTTACGCACGCTTTCCGTAATTTTAAACGCCAGGCTCGCATCCATACCGGCTTTGTATATCAGGAACAGCATGATGTCGTCACGGCAGCCGATCACCGTTTTGATGTTGCAGGTGCCGTTCTTGATGAGCTCCTGCGCATTGCCGAGCCATACGCCCGTTCCGTGGGACAGGCCCGAAATCTGCAGCAAGTCGGCAAAGGAGGATGGCTTCGACTCAATCAGCATCTGGCGGACGAACTTCGTCCCCATCTCCGGCACGCCGTAGGTGGCCACCGGTGTCCGGATTTGTTCGGGCCTTACCCCGAGCGCCTCCGTTGAGTTGAACATGCTCATGACCTTCGGATCGTTCATCGGAATCGTCGTCGGATCGACCCCTGTCAAGTCCTGCAGCATCCGCATCATGGTCGGATCATCGTGCCCCAGAATATCAAGCTTGAGCAGGTTCGCGTCGAAGGCGTGATAATCGAAGTGGGTCGTCTTCCATTCCGCGTTCGTATCGTCAGCCGGGAATTGAACCGGCGTGATGTCTTCCACTTCCATGTAGTCAGGGACGACGACGATGCCGCCCGGGTGCTGGCCCGTGCTCCGCTTGACGCCGGTGCATCCGGCGGCGAGCCGGTTCAGCTCCGCTCCGCGCCACTTCTGGTGATGGTCTTCCTCATATTTTTTTGTATAACCAAATGCCGTTTTCTCCGCCACGGTACCGATGGTCCCTGCGCGGAATACACTTTTCTCGCCAAACAGCACTTTGGTGTAATTGTGGGCATGAGGCTGATATTCCCCGGAAAAGTTCAAGTCGATATCGGGAACCTTGTCGCCCTTAAAGCCAAGGAACGTTTCGAACGGGATATCCTGGCCTTCGCCCTTCAGCATTTGGCCGCAGTTCGGGCATTGCTTGTCCGGAAGGTCAAATCCGCTCGGCACGCTGCCGTCCAGGAACCATTCGCTGTGCTTGCATTCCGGATTTTTGCAAATATAATGCGCGGGCAGCGGGTTAACCTCGGAAATGCCGAGGAAGGTCGCGACGACAGACGATCCGACGGATCCCCGCGAACCGACAAGGTAGCCGTCCTGGTTCGACTTTTTCACCAGCCGCTCGGAAATGAGATAGTTGGCGGAGAAGCCGTATTTGATAATCGGCTCCAGCTCCTTCTCCAGCCGCGCGACGACAACTTCCGGCAGGTCTTCGCCATAAATCGACCGCGCCGTGGCATAGCAAGTGTTGCGAATTTCCTCATCCGCCCCCTCGATAATCGGCGTAAACAGCTTGTCCGGGAACAACTCGTACTCCTCAAAGCGGTCGGCCAGATCGTTGGTATTCTTCACAACCACTTCCATCGCCTTCTCCGGACCAAGGAACTCGAATTCCTCCAGCATCTCTTCCGTCGTCCGGAAATGGGCATCCGGCTTGCGGATATCCTTCAGCGGGCTGAAGCCCGTGATGCCGTGAATCGTAATGTCCCGGAACAGCTTGTCCCGCGGCTCCAGGTAGTGCACATTGCCGGTGGCAATCACGGGCTTGTTCAGCTTTTCCCCGATCTCGCACACCGTCTTGATGGCGTTCTTCAGCTCAACGGTGCTTCCGACGAGCCCTTTATCTACAAGGTGCATGTACATCGTCAACGGCTGAATTTCCAAAATATCATAGAACTCCGCCACCTCGGTCGCCTCCTCCACCGTCTTGTTCAACACGGTTTCGAAGAACTCGCCCTTCTCGCAGCCGGAGATGACCAGCAGCCCTTCGCGCATCTCCTCCAGCTTCGATTTCGGGATGCACGGCACCCGTTTGAAATATTCGGTGTGCGACATCGACACCAGCTTGTACAAGTTTTTCTTGCCGATCGCGTTCAGCGCGTAGATTCCGCAGTGGAACGGACGAGAATTGGACAGATCCTTGCCGACGTAATCGTTCAGGCGTTCCAGGCGGGTCAGCCCTTTGATCTTCTCGGCATCGGCCAGCAGTCCGTCCAGAATGCCGGCGAGGGCAATCGTATCGTCAATCGCCCGGTGGTGGCTTTCCAGCGCCACTTTATACTTATCCGCCAACGTGTTGAGGCGGTGGTTTTTCATCGTCGGGTGAAGCAATCTGGCCAGCTCCAGCGTATCCAGCGCCGGGTTGTCCAGTTCCGGCATGCCGAGCCCCTTCAGGGCAGCCTGGATGAAGCCCACGTCGAACCGTGCGTTGTGAGCCACAAGTACGCCGTCACCGACAAACTTGACGAAGTCCTGGATGACGGGCTCAAGCTCCGGCGCATCCTTGACCATCTCGTCGTTAATGTTGGTCAGCTGCTGGATGTGATACGGTATTTTTTCATGCGGGTTGACAAACGTAGCGTAACGGTCGACTTCCTTGCCTTCATGCATTTTGACGGCCGCAAGCTCGATGATTTTGTTGTTCGTGATCGACAGGCCGGTGGTCTCGATATCGAATACGATGTAAGTAGCAGACTTCAAGTCCATCGGCTTCGGCTGCATGACGACCGGAACGGAATCGTTCACCACGTTGGCCTCGACGCCGTAAATCATCTTGATCCCGTTTTTCTTCGCGGCTTTCGCCGCTTCGGGATAACACTGCACGCCACCGTGATCGGACACGGCAATCGCTTTGTGGCCCCACTTGGCGGCTGTCTTGATGTACTGGTCGATTGGCGTCACGGCGTCCATCGTGCTCATCGTCGTATGCAGGTGGAATTCCACCCGCTTCTCCGGAGCATTATCCTTGCGAGTAGGTGGCGCCTGGACTTCGATCAAATCCGAAGGGATCATGACCAGCTCGGGAATCGTCATAAAGCGGTCCATCTCGACGCGTCCGCGGGCTTTCACCCATTTGCCGTTGGCCAGCAGGCTCAGAACTTTGACATCTTCCTTCGTCTTGGCGAACATTTTCATCTGCAGGGAATCCGTAAAGTCCGTCAGGTTAAACATGAACAGCGTGCTGCCGTTGCGCAGCTCTTTGCGGTCCAGGCCAAAAATCGTGCCCTGAACCGTAATTTTCTTCTCTTCGTCCTGGATTTCCTGAATCGGAACCGGTTGCTCCTTAATATCGTAACCGACCTGAAGAAAGACTTCCTCATCGTCACCCTCAGCTGCGCGCGTCTCCGCCTCCATGCTGGAGATCATCTTCTGGATAACCTCACGCTCTTCCTCGAGCTTCTTCTGCTCGAACTCCTCGTACATTTCCCGCTGGATTTCGCCGACTTGAATTTTGACGCGGAGAGGAACCTCGAAGTAATGCGCGAAGAAACGAGTGAGCGCCTGGTCGATCTGCTTTTTTCTCGCCAGCTCCAGCGACGTATTGTCGGACATCGTGACCATGAGGGTTTCCCCGTCCAGCTCATGCTTAGCCCGGGCCATCCAGCCGTTGACGGAAGGAATTTCGCGGTGAACCCACTCCAGGAAAAGGTTCCAGTATGCGCCGACGATATCTTTGCGGTCTACTTCTTCCGCATATCTGAACACAAACGACAGCTTTGCAATATGCTGCATTTTCTCCTGAAGCCTCAGACAGAACGTCCGGTACACCTCACCGGGGACCAAGGTTTCCTTCCAGATGGTGATTCTCCATTCCTGATTGCTCCGGCTGATCTCCACCTGTTCGATATGACCATCCAGAAAATAGGGATCCACGATCGCGGGCGGTATTTCCCCCTGCTTCATCAGCAGCTCGAACCGTTTTCTCTTTTCCCCCACGTTTTCCATGCTCTCCTCCCCCTTTAAAGCGCTAATCCATAAACATGAAGAGCCTCTGTTCACAAAAATGTCTCGATCTCGTGCACCGACTCATTTCTGGCAGAAGCTCCTCATCATTATTTCATCCGGCCTCTCTACCGATCCGCCGGGTTCTTCCCTGCTTATGCGGGAAACGAATCAAACTCGCAGCTTGGCTGCCGCAGTATTAATACGCTCTTGCAAAAACGACGGTGTGCTTGGCAGGCTGCCCGCATACCAGACAAGTATGCTTCTCTTCCGCAGGCTCGAAAGGAATGTTCCGGCTGGTAGCCCCGGTCTCTTCCTTCACCTTGCTCTCGCAGGCTTCCGAACCGCACCATCCTGCCAGTGTAAATCCGCGCTGCTGTTCCATGCTGCTCTTCATTTCCTCCAGCGTATCCACCGAATAGAAATGGTCGTTCATAAACTGCTTCGCACGATCAAACATTTCCTTCTGGACCTGATCCAGCATCGTCTGAACTTCTTCGACCAGATTGGTCTGCTGGACAACCTTCTTCTCGCCGGTAATCCGGGAGACGAGCACGCAGACGCCGTTCTCCATGTCACGTGGACCGATTTCCAAACGGACCGGAACGCCGCGCATTTCGTATTCGTTGAATTTCCATCCCGGACGAAGGTCGCTGCGGTCGTCCACGCGCACGCGGATGCCTGCCTGCTTCAGCTCGGCGAACAGCTCGTCCGTGCGGCCAACGACGGCATCCCATGTTTTCGGCGGGCCGATCGGAATCATGATCACCTGTGTTGGAGCCACCTTAGGCGGCAGCGCCAGGCCACGGTCATCGCCGTGCACCATAATCATCGAGCCGATCAGGCGCGTGCTTGTGCCCCAGGATGTCGTATGCACGTATTCCTGCTTGTTGTCTCTGCTTAAGTATTGAATGTCAAACGCCACCGCAAAGTTCGTGCCCAGGTAGTGGGAGGTTCCCGCCTGAACCGCGCGGCCGTCCTTCATCATCGCCTCGATGGAGAACGTCTCCACCGCACCGGCGAATTTCTCGGAAGGCGTCTTCTGGCCGGTAATGACCGGAATCGCCAAAAACTCTTCCACGAATTGACGGTACACTTCCAGCATCTTCATCGTTTCTTCGCGCGCTTCTTCTTCCGTCTCATGAGCGGTATGGCCTTCCTGCCACAAAAACTCGCTCGTGCGGAGGAACGGCAGCGTGCGCTTCTCCCAGCGGACGACGTTGGCCCACTGGTTAATGAGCACCGGCAGGTCGCGGTAGGACTGGATCCATTTGGCGTACATGTGCCCAAACATCGTCTCGGACGTCGGACGGATCGCCAGACGCTCCTCCAGCTTGTCTCCGCCTGCCTCAGTTACCCAAGGAAGCTCGGGATTAAAACCTTCGACATGCTCTTTTTCTTTCTGGAAAAAGCTCTCCGGAATAAAGAGCGGAAAATAGGCGTTGCGATGACCCGTTTCCTTGAAACGGCGGTCCAGATCACGCTGGATGTGCTCCCAGATTTCGTAGCCGTCCGGACGGAAGACGATGCAGCCGCGGACCGGCGAATAATCCATCAGATCGGCTTTCTTGATTACATCAATATACCAGCGGGAGAAATCTTCTCCCTGCGGCGTAATCTCCGTCACAAATTGTTTATCGTTTGACATAAAAATGGACTTCCTCCCAAGTTCACCCCGTTCTAGCCGGGGACATCATTAGTTATCCGTTAATCAATCGTAATATATCATTGTAGGTTACGGCAATCATTAATAGGAACAGCATGGCGAAGCCCACAAAATGGACCATGCCTTCCCGGCTCGGATCGATCGGCTTGCCCCGCAGCGCTTCGACACCGAGGAACACCAGCCGGCTTCCGTCCATCGCCGGGATCGGCAGCAGGTTGAAAATCCCCAGGTAGAGGCTGAGAATCGCCGCCCAATACGTCAGCTGCACGATGCCCTGCTTCGCGATCTGGCCCGTCACCTCGAACGTCCGCACAGGTCCGCCCAGATCGTCCATGTTAAACTGCTTGATCAGCTGGCCGAAGCCCTGGAAAATAATTTTGGTCGTATCGACCATCGCGACTCCCGCTCCGCTGAACGTTTCGCCGATCGACGCTTTGCGGCTTGGCAGCTGCGGCGTAATGCCTACCTTGCCGCCTTCCTGGCCTTCCATTGCACGCGGAGTCAGCGTCACATTAAATACCTCGTCTCCCCGGCGGATCGTCCATTCCATCGGCTTGTCCTTGGATTTGGAGGTCAGATCGATCATTTTCTGATAATCCGCGCCGATCTTCACGCCATCGATCGATTCGATGATGTCGCCCTTCTTCAGGTTCGCTTCATAGGCAGGCATTCCTTTGGAGATGTCGCCGATCTGCACGTACGTCGGATTTTCCAGCGGAATCCCCGCCATCTGCAGATGGACCCCGAAGAGTACGAAGGCCAGAATAAAATTCATCAGCGGCCCCGCAAAAATCGAAAGCGCGCGCTGCCCCACCGTCTTGCTGGCAAACTGGCGGTCTCTCGGGGCTATTTGCGTCTCATGGGATTTGGCGACCAGCATCGCCTTCGGATAAATCGGATACTGCTGGCTCTCGCCGTCCACGTTCAGGCGGACCTTCAAATCATCGACCATATCGATGAATTCCACTTCTCCGCGGATGACGTTCTTTCGGTTGTCCAGCTGATCCAGATATATCTTCTTGACTTCGCCGCCGCTGACGCGGACCGCGATGGTCTGGCCGGGGTGAATTTCCACGATTTCAGGATCTTCCCCCGCCATCCGGGCATAACCGCCAAAAGGCAGCAGCCGCAGCGTAAACTGCGTTTCATTCCGTTTATAAGAAAACAGTTTCGGACCGAAACCGATCGCAAATTCCCGTACCAGTATACCGGCGCGTCTGGCAAAGTAAAAATGGCCCCATTCATGCACCGTCACGATGACGAAAAACATGAGTACCGTCAAAAATACTACCTGCACCATTTCCAAGCGTCGCATCCCCCTTAATTTGTCTGAGACCGAAGTTTCTGTCGCATCTATATCATCAGATGGATTAAAGCCCACAGCGCGAAAAGAAGCTCGTCTTTAATTCAGTCTATATAGATTATCATTATTCTCCGGTCCCGCACAAGAGAATCACATTCTCGTCATTTTTTAAAATCAGGGGAGTAGAGTGATGTATTGTTATGCCGCTTGCGTGCCCGCTTACAGCTTGGCAGCAAGCAGCCGCGTATTCCGGTCGCACTCCTCAATGTCCGCCAGCTGCGGATTCGGAATGTTGGCATGCCGGTCGAGCACTTCCTCAATAATATCCTCTATTTGTAAAAACGAAATCTCCCTGTTTAGAAACCGGCCTACCGCCACTTCGTTGGCTGCGTTAAAAGCGGTGGTTGCTGTACCACCCATTTTACCACATTCATAGGCAAGTCTTAAACAAGGGAACCGCTCCATGTCCATTTCTCTAAAATGCAGCTTGCCCACTTCGGCCAGCGACAGCCGTTTGGCAGGCGAATCCCAGCGTTCCGGGTAGGTCAGTGCGTACTGGATCGGTACGCGCATGTCCGGATTGCCCAGCTGGGCGATGATACTCGTATCGCGGAACTCCACGAAAGAATGAATGATGCTCTCGGGGTGAAGCAGCACGTGGATCTGCTCATACGGAAGGCCGAACAGCCAATGGGCTTCAATCACTTCCAGCCCCTTGTTGACCATCGTCGCCGAATCGATGGTGATTTTCGCACCCATCGACCAGTTGGGATGCTTCAAGGCATCCTCCACCGTCACCGATTGGAGCTGCTCCCGGGTCAAATCCCGGAACGAACCGCCGGAAGCGGTCAGCGTGATGCCGGTCAGGTCATCGCGGCGTTCACCGTTCAGGCATTGAAATATAGCCGAGTGCTCACTGTCGATCGGCAGCATCTTCACGCCTTTTCGCTTAATGGCCTCAGTGACAAGATGTCCTGCGGTTACAAGCGTCTCCTTGTTAGCCAGTCCAATGTGCTTCCCGGCTTCGATCGCCGCCAGCGTGGAATGCAGCCCCATGCTGCCTACCACTGCCGTTACTACCGTATCGGCGTCCGTGCCGGCCGCTACCTCCACCAGCCCTTCATTTCCATAGAAAATTTCCGTACCTGGCGAAACCTGCGTTTTCACCTGTTCAGCCAGTTCTTTGGTCGCGACCGAAACCTTCTTCGGTCTGAACTGATGAACCTGCCGGAGCAGCAGCTCCACGTTCGACCCGGCCGCAAGCCCTTCGATTTGAAAATGCTCCGGATGCTTCGATACGACATCCAGCGTCTGCGTGCCGATCGAGCCGGTAGAGCCGAGAACGCTTAATTTCTTCATATTGAACCTTCTCTCGTATTAATAAGGCATCAGCATCATGATATGTACGAACGGAAATACGATAATCCAGCTGTCGCAGCGGTCCAGGATCCCCCCATGACCCGGCAGCAGATTTCCCGAATCTTTGATGCCGTATACACGCTTGTACGCCGATTGGACCAGATCCCCAAGCTGACCGGCCACCGCGCATGCCAGGCCGATCGCCAGCGCTCGTCCGATCGTGAGCAGACCGCCCGACAGAAGCGCAAAGACCGCCGATGTCAACATGGCGATCACCACACCGCCAAGGGCGCCTTCGATCGTTTTATTCGGGCTGATCGCCGGCCACAGCTTGTGGCTGCCGATCCATTTGCCCACGAAGTACGCTCCCGCATCGCTCGCCCATATCGACACCAGCAGCAAAAACGTCCAAAACACCCCGTGCCCGTCCGGGGCGCTGCGGGATTCAGCAATGTACGAAAAGCCGACGCCCACATAAACGGATCCCAGAAAGAGCAGGGAGATCATCTGAATGTCCATCTTGTTTTTTGGTAACGACGGTCACCAGCAGGAACAGGAACAGAAGCAGCCAGATGACGTGCCCGAGTGGAAGCGGAAAGCTGATATCCAGCAGCTTCCACGGGAACATAAATACAAGCACGCCCAGGTATCCCAGCATGGCCGTACCGCTAAACGGGGATACCCGGGTCATTTTTACAAATTCATAATATCCGATCATTGCCATCGCCAGGACTAGAATGTGGTACGGCAGGCCGCCAAGCAGGCAAAATCCCAGAAAAACGACACCCGCAACAATTCCTGTGATCAGTCGTTGTTTCAACGGTATTCATCCCCCATCAGGCTAAGTCAGTCCGCCGTATCGACGCGTTCTGCGCTGGTATTCAGCAACCGCTTCGTATAAATGATTTCGGTTAAATTCAGGCCAGTAAATATCGGTAAACCACATTTCGCTGTACGCGAGCTGCCACAGCATGAAATTGCTGAGCCGCATTTCGCCGCTCGTCCGGATAATGAGGTCCGGATCCGGCATGCCTCCCGACAGCAAATGACGGTCGATCAGCTCCGGGGAAATCTCGTCAGGCGACAGCCTGCCTTCCTGAATCTGTTTGCCCAGTTCCTTCATGCAATCCGTCATTTCCTTGCGGCTGCCGTAATTGAGGGCGAAATTGAGGACAAGCCCGTCATTGCCGGCCGTCCGGCGCATCGCTTCCTCCATGGCATTCAGCGTGTGCTTCGGCAGACCGTCGCGGTCACCCATCATGCGGACCTGCACATTTTTTTGGATCAATTCGTCCAACTCGATCGCCAGAAATTCCTGCGGCAGACGCATCAGAAAGTCGACTTCGTCTTTGGGACGCTTCCAGTTTTCCGTAGAGAAAGCATACAGCGTTAAATATTTAATGCCCAGCTCGTCGGCAGCTATGGTTGCCCGCTTCACTGCCTTCATCCCGGTCTGGTGCCCGACGATTCGCGGCAGCCCGCGACTTTTGGCCCAACGCCCGTTGCCGTCCATAATGATGGCCACATGCTCAGGAACGTTGTCCATGGATCGCTCTGGCAAAAGCTGCGAGTCCTTCTGTTTCCACCACGATCGAACTCGTTTGATCATTCTAGTTCCTCCAAGCGGGTTTCTGCAAAAAAGACACAAACCCCACCATAAAAGGAGGGGCCGCAAGTCTCTTATACTTCCATGATCTCTTTTTCTTTAGCTACGAGCACCTTGTCGACTTCCGCAATAAATTTATCCGTCGTCTTCTGGATGTCTTCCTGATGACGGTGCGATTCATCCTCAGAAATATCGGTTTTCTCCATCTTTTTGATGTCGTCGTTGGCATCTCTGCGAATGTTGCGGATCGCCACTTTCGCCTCTTCGCCGAACTTCTTCGTCAATTTCACGAGTTCCGTGCGGCGTTCTTCGGTCAGCGGCGGAATCGAAAGACGAATGATGTTGCCGTCATTGGCTGGCGTAAGTCCGAGGTCGGACTTCATAATCGCTCTTTCGATATCGGCCAGCGAAGATTTGTCCCAAGGCTGGATGAGCAGCGTGCGCGGATCCGGCGTGCTGATGTTGGCCAGCTGGTTCACCGGTGTCATCGCTCCATAATACTCCACTTGGATCCGGTCAAGCAGTGCCGGGGCGGCGCGGCCGGCGCGCAGTGTGGCGAGGTCTCTCTTCAAAGCGCCGATGGCTTTTTCCATGCGTTCTTCTGCGTGTTTTTTACCGTTTCTGGCATTAGTCTACGCTCCCTTTAACAATCGTTCCGATTTTTTCACCCAAAACGACCCGTTTGATGTTCCCTTGCTCGGTAACAGCAAATACGATCAGCGGAATGTTGTTGTCCATGCAGAGGGATGATGCCGTGGAATCCATCACACCCAGATTCTTGTTCAGCACGTCCATGTAAGTAAGCTGTTCATATTTCTCGGCCGTACTGTCTTTGAACGGATCGGCGGAGTACACGCCGTCCACTTTGTTTTTGGCCATCAGAATCACTTCGGCCTCGATTTCAGCCGCACGCAGGGCAGCGGTTGTATCGGTCGAGAAGAACGGGTTACCCGTTCCTGCGGCAAAAATGACCACGCGGCCTTTCTCCAGGTGACGGATCGCTCTGCGGCGGATATAAGGCTCTGCAATTTGCTGCATGGCAATCGATGTCTGTACGCGCGTCGGCACGTCGATTTGCTCCAGGGCATCCTGAAGCGCCAACGAATTCATGACCGTCGCGAGCATCCCCATGTAGTCGGCTGTCGCGCGGTCGATCCCGCTGGAACTGCCAGCGATGCCGCGCCAGATGTTGCCGCCGCCGCAGACGATTGCAACCTGAACGCCAAGATCCACCACTTCTTTGACTTGCTCTGCAATGGATCCGATCGTTTCCGCATCGATACCATAACCGTTCTGACCTGCGAGGGATTCCCCGCTGACCTTCAAGACAACTCGTTTAAATACAGGCTGTTCCAAATGTTTACCCTCCACTTTAAAGACATCACCATATGGCGCCAGTTGCTGCAACTAACGTTCGGCGGGCCCTATCCGGTAAACACCACACCAAACCGATGTCATTCTCTTCAGAAAAAAACGTCTGCCCTTTTAAAAAAGAGGGAACACTGCGTGTTCCGCTCTTCTCTTGTTCTAGTTATAGATGCCGCAAAAAAAGGGCTCTTATTGTTTAACTTGCGCCATAACTTCTTCAACGAAGTTGTCGACTTTTTTCTCAAGACCTTCGCCCAGTTCGTAACGAACAAAGCGGCGGATGGAGATGTTTTCGCCGATGGTGCTGATTTTTTCGTTCAGCAGCTGAGAAATCGTTTTGTCCGGATCCTTAATGAAGGATTGCTCCAGAAGGCAGAACTCTTCGTAGTATTTACCGATGCGGCCTTCAACCATTTTTTCAACGATTTTTTCAGGCTTGCCTTCGTTCAAAGCTTGGGCTTTCAAGATTTCTTTTTCTTTCTCTACTTCTGCTTGAGGCACTTCTTCGCGGGAAACGTAACGCGGGCTCGAAGCTGCGATATGCATCGCGATGTCGCGAGCGAACTCTTTGAACTGGTCTGTTTTACCAACGAAGTCGGTTTCGCAGTTGATTTCAACCAGAACGCCGATTCTTCCGCCGGCGTGGATGTAAGCTTCTACAACGCCTTCCGTAGCTGCGCGTCCAGCTTTGTTTGCTGCTGCAGCCAGACCTTTTTCACGAAGGAGTTCTGTTGCTTTGGTGATATCACCGTTTGCTTCTTCCAGCGCTTTTTTGCAATCGAGCATACCTGCGCCTGTTTTTTCACGAAGTTCTTTTACCGCACTAGCACTTACTGCCATCGAATATTCCCTCCAAATAGGATGCTAATTTTTCAGCCAGGCGTCACACCTGATCTTTGTTTTCATCTTAAAAAAAGGGCAGTGAGAGGTTATCCACCTACCAACCACCCTTTTCATTTAATTCATGTCTATATTACGTAACTGTCGGAACTTAGGCAGAAGTTTCTTCGCCTTGGTGAGCTTCCACCACAGCGTCAGCCATTTTGCCAGTCAACAGCTTAACGGCACGGATCGCATCGTCATTACCAGGAATAACGTAGTCGATTTCGTCCGGATCGCAGTTCGTGTCAACGATACCTACGATTGGGATACCCAATTTGCGGGCTTCGGCAACCGCGATGCGCTCTTTGCGCGGATCGATGATGAACAGGGCGCTTGGCAGGCCTCTCATGTTCTTGATGCCGCCCAGGAATTTCTCAAGACGATCTTTCTCTTTGCGGAGAAGGATGACTTCTTTCTTAGGAAGAACAGCGAATGTGCCGTCTTCTTCCCATTTTTCGAGTTCTTTCAAACGGTTGATCCGTTTTTGGATCGTTTCAAAGTTAGTCAGCGTTCCGCCGAGCCAACGTTGGTTGATGTAGTACATACCGCAACGTTCTGCTTCTTCTTTGACGGAGTCTTGGGCTTGTTTCTTCGTGCCGACGAAAAGAATTGTTCCGTTCTCTTCTGCCACGCTTTTCACGAAGTTAAAAGCTTCTTCGACCTTTTTAACTGTCTTTTGCAGGTCAATAATGTAAATTCCGTTTCTTTCAGTGAAGATATATTTATCCATTTTCGGGTTCCAGCGACGTGTCTGGTGACCGAAGTGAACGCCAGCTTCGAGAAGCTGCTTCATGGAGATAACTGCCATCTTCACACACCTCCTAAGTTTGGTTTTTTATTGTGTCCTCCGCTGCTTTCATTTCCCGTCAAGACTCTCCATATGGAAAGCACCCTTTACGAAATCCGACAGCGTGTGTTTTAACACCGTCATTTAATATACCATATCTAAAAGCTCGATGCAACGCCTAAGGGACGGCTTTTTTTACATGCAAAAAACCGTCCAGCCGATTGTCGTTAGCGTGACGGTTTTGTCGTAATTTTAGCGATGATGGAACTGAATTCCTCGCCGGGTGAAAACGTGTATTGGCCGGTCTGGATTTTCGTGCTGATCTTGAGCGATCGGCCTTTTTGCACGAATTGGTCGGCGTCGGCGATGACCCCCGCCTTCTCCAGCTTGCCGGCGACGTCTTCCAAGTTGTTCCCGCTGGCGATTTTCACTTCAACCGCTTTGGCCGCCGGCATAGAAGGCGTTTGCGGCTGCTTGGCTGCTGAAGCCTCACCGGATCCCGGAGTGACCGACTGCGGCTGCTTAGAAGCGGTAGGCTGCTGCGGCTTATCCGGCTGGGCCGGCTGTTTGCCCGCGTCCGCGGCCTTTGGCGCCTTCGCTGCGTCTCCTTTGGGAACCGAGCTCTGCTCAACCATCTGCTGCTTCCACTCCTCCTCGGTCATCAGCTTGTCCTCCTTGCCGACGACCTTCAGGTCCATCGTCTCCGCCTGCTGCTCAAGCTCTTCCTTCGTCAGGCTGGCAGCTGACGGAGCCTCTCCGGCCGGGCGGCCGGTACCCTGCCCAAGGATCATCAGCTGCAGCAGGAGGGCTCCAAGCAGGAGACCCAAGCCGAGTCCCATCATGAATGTCCGATTTCTGATCACAGCGTCTCCTCCTGTTTCGCAAGCTGAAGAATCAACTGGATTTCGCCGCGGTGCATGCCGGTCATTTTTCCAATCGCATCAATGGATTTGCCTGTGTCGTACAACTCGAACAGCTCCGGGTACCTGTCCCTGATCGATGGCTGCTGCTCAGGCAGCGTTGATTCCGTTCCATTCTGACCCTCTAGATCTGCACCAGCTGCTGGCTCCAGGAAAGCTCCCGGCTCCACGGCCGCGGCCGTTTCACGGCTAACCGTGGCCTGTCCGGCAGGCAGGCTCTCCATTTGCGAAAGCCTGGCATCCTGCTGCACAACCTGCTGTTCAAGCGAAACGAGCCGCTGACGCATCTCCGACAGCTGTTCCTGCTGGGACAGCTGCTTGGCCGCCATATCCTGCTTCATTTGGGAAACCAGCTCGACGAGCTCGACGTTTTCATTTTCAATTTCGGCCATGTACTGCTCCAGTGTAGCCTCGACCTGCTTGACCACGCTGCCCTGCTGGCTCTGCTCCTCCTTCCGCTTAGGAAGCATCATGGCATACACCAACGCGGCAGCGCCCAATATAACAACGATTAACCAAGGTTCCAAGTAGCGGTTCTCCTTTGACTGTAAAATTCATGACGGGGCAACGGATCATAGGGAAACATCCAGATGATGTCCCTTGAAGGGGTGCTGCGCATTTTGCAGGTCCTCATGCTCCCCTGCCGATGGACTATCGGTTTGATTACGCCGATGCTTGTTCCGTCCGCCCTCATCCCGAACGGCGGCGTCCGCCGCTTCGTCCACCGATTCGCTGCGCTTGCTCATTTCCGCTGTTTCCTTAAGCTGCTGTTCGGCCAAAAACTGCTGATCCTGTGCAGGCCGGTGCTGGAGCTCGTTTTGCACCTTCCCGGCCTCGCTGGTCCGTGGGATCGCAATTTGCATTTCAACCGCCTTCATACTCATTCGTCTTCCTCCTCTTATCGATAGGAATCGTATCCAGAGTACTTTGCTTCTTTTTAGAGATTGTTCAAAAAGACCGCTTTTGATAAGAAACCGTCTATCGACGTACCTTCAAGGAAGACAGACCGCGTTTAAAGGTAATTTTTCTTGCAATATCATGAAGCAATGGATCTGGATGTTTATACTTTCTGATATTATAAGAAAACCAATCGAGGCCAAAACCCGACCTTTTTGAACTCGCACTTTATATTAAATGTACGGAGCCATCGTAATATCGCCCTCATGATAATAAAATGAAACCCGTTCCGCCGGGTCCTTAATAAATCTGGTGTATCTGCCGATAACTATTTTAGAGCCTCCGTAGACCACTTTCACGACGTCAACGCGGGCCCGCACTGAATCTTCCAATGTTTTCTCGATTTCCAGTATACGTTCTTTCGCTTCCATCTGCTCCCGGTCATTCGATTTCTTGGTGGCGTTCAGTTTGAGCCTAAGCGCCATCTTGTCGGGCGGTAGCTGTCCTGAAGCAGCCAGCTGATTCAACAAATACAATGCCTTGTCCGTCTTGTCCTGCGCCTCCGCCAGCTGCCTGATCTTGCCCCGCAGTTCGGATAGCTCGTTTCTTAGCTCCGGCAGAACCCCCACCTCAATCGTCGTCATGGTGGACATGCTGTTGCCGATAGTTCTGGCAATGACCCGCTCTCCCGCCTGAATGACACCGCCGACGATCAGCCCTTTGGTAGCGTTGCACAGTACGTTTCTTCCTGCCCGGATGTTGGAGTGCATGATGCTCTGCGAGACGATGACATCTTCCCCGGCGATGACGTTGCCGTCCTGGATGAAAGAGCTTTTTACATGTTGGCCCGCTTTCACATAACCTTTGTTGTAACCGATGATCCCGCTCGTAATTTCAATGGACCCTTCCGCTTCCAGCTCCGCGCCCTCTACGCCGCCGACCACGCGGATATCCCCTGCCGCTTTCACACGGAATCCGGTCAGAACGTTCCCACGAATGACCACGGTACCGACAAAGTCGATGTTGCCCACACTGTAATCCACGTCCCCATTCACCTCATAGACGGGAAAAACGTTGATTTTTCCTTTATCCGTCGTGGCGATCAGGCCGTCGATGGCGGCATACATGGCTGTGTTTTCCGGGTCGACCACCACATTTTTTCCTACCTTAAAATAGGCTTCTTTGCCGGGCTTGAACGGAATCATTTCCCCGGTAACGCTGAGTCCCGGTTTGCCAGGCTCGGGCGGAATCCGTTTGGCGATCAGCTGGCCCTTCATGACATTGTTGAGACTGATCAGTTCTTTATAGTCCACTCTGCCGTCTTCGGTCTCGAGCGGCCTGTGCTCCTTGTCATCTCTGAGGTTGAAGGCATACTCGATCCGGCCGTCCTTACCGCTGACCGGCTGCTCACCGAAGGCAATCGCGGTCCGTCCAAACATGTACTCCTGAGGATGGCTGCAGATCCGGCTCAGGACCGCCTGGTCCATGCCGAACTGGACTTGATGGCTCCTCAAAAAGAGCTGAAGCTCTTCCTCCGTCACCTCAAAATCCTCGGAACGCTTGGAGAACTGCAGATAGGCGACGCTTTTATCCTCCGAAAAGGTAATATCCAAATAGGTTTCAAGCGCGATTGGAGCTGTCAATCGTTTTCCTCCTTTCTACTCGTGCAACGGTTAATCGTTTTGCATCAGTAAATCCCGGTTCTTCTCCAGCGTTGCGCGCAGCCGTAAAATGGCCTTGGAATGAAGCTGGGATATTCTTGAAGGTGAAAGTGACATGACTTCTGCGATTTCGCTTAAAGATAAGTCCTCATAATACAGCAGGGATACGACGGTTCTTTCTTTCTCGGTAAGCTTCTCAATCCCTTTGACGAGAGACTCCCGCAAATAAAACTCGTTCACTTTGTAATCCGGATTTTTGGCTTTGTCGTCGACCATCACGGACAGACGCGTCTCGGATTCCTCCTCGCGGATCGGGTCTTCCAGCGAGCAGAGCGACATCACGGCAACTTCCTGGAGCATTTGGTGAAAATCTTTCTCGGACACGTTTAAATATTCGCTCATCTCCGAGTCCGTCACCGTCCGCAGGTGCCTCTGTTCGAGCTGCTGATAGGCGTCCTCGATCCGCTTGGCCTTCTCCCGGACGGAACGGGGCACCCAGTCCCCCTGCCGCAGAGAATCGAGAATAGCTCCCCTTACCCGGAAAGAAGCGTAGGTCTCAAACTGTAGTCCGCGTTTATAGTCAAATTTGTCAATAGCATCGATCAGGCCCATGACGCCGTTGCTGGCCAGATCATCCTTGGAAACATTCCTTGGAAGGCCGATGGCAAGGCGGCTGGAAACATATTCCACAATGTGGAGGTGTTTCTCGATCAGGGACTTTTTTGCGTCAATATTTCCATGTTCTTTCCATTGCTCCCAGAGCTCGGCATGATTCAGGTGAGAAGCTTTGCGCTCGCTCATTTCCCCCACCCCCTATTTTTCTGACAGGTGTCGAACGGCTTTCGCCAGTTCTTCCGGATCTTTCGCCGAAACCAGCTTCGGCGGATTGAGTGGTGTAAAGCCTCCCCCATCCTCTTGAACGGAGGCGGGCTTCGGCGTCAACAGATCATTTAACTCATCGCTCTCATCCGGGGTCGTCACATCGAACCGGGCACCCCGCTCCTGTTCGGCTGCTGCCTCCTGCTCCGCTTCGGGAACGCTGACCACACCCCATACCCAGCGGAGCAAAAAGGCGAGCAGAAACCAGATGACAAAGGATATCAGCCCTCTGATCAAGCTGGTCATAAACAGGTTGTTTCCCATCGAGATCAGCAGCATCAGCACGAATCCGACAGCACCAAACACAAGGTTAAACAACAAATTTCCTTTCATGGCTACAATTCCTTTATACCCATTTGTACACTGCGCACGGACAGGATTCCGCTGCCTGAATCCAGTTCAATGGTTCGTCCGTGACTTCCGCCCGTGTCTTCGGCGATTAACGGGATATGAAGATTTGACAGCATCATTTTGCATGATTCCACATTCCTGGGGCCGATTCTCATCGTATCCCCGGTACCGGCCATCAGGAACATTTGCGATCCTCCGGCCATCTTGGCGACAATTCTGGAAGGCGAGGCACCCATGGCCACCAGCCGCTCCAGCAAGGCAGGCACTGCGGTATCCGCATATTTGGCGATATTCAGCTGCCCTTCACGGGCAATGTCTGAGGACGGCAGCATAATATGAGCCATACCCGCAATTTTGAGCAGAGGGTCGTGAAGGGTAATTCCGACGCATGATCCGAGGCCCAGCGTGCGGATGACCCCGGGATCGCGCACGACGTTCATGTCGGCCATGCCTACTTTAACGATGCTTTGCTCTTCAATCATTCTCTAGAGGCACTCCCAGGGCTTGAAAAATTTTCGCGAACGAGTCCGGATCGGGGATCAGAAAGAACTTCCCTTCCACCTCATGATCGCCCTCGAGAAAAGTCGTATCGATCAGCAGCGCATCGTCGCCCATTTGGCCAAACTGGAGCAGCCCGTAGCTCAGAACGGCGCCGGCCATGCCCATCGCCAGGCCA
>NZ_PCZT01000009.1:1743350-1749505 GCF_002968895.1 Paenibacillus sp. AR247
ATCTCATCGAACATCCCGTCCTGGTCGACCTGCATGCCGGCCAGCCTCTTCAGCAGGCTTTTGGCTGCTTCCGGGCTTAGAATAAAGAACAAATTGCCTGGAGCGTCACCTTCCACCCTGAGAAAAATAGCAATGACGATTCGCTCGGCCCCGCCGACCCTGTCGGCAATCTCTTCAAAGGGAAGCAGCTGCACTTTGGGAACCGCCATATCGACCGGCTTATCGAGCAGGCGGGACAGCGCCGTTGCCGCATTGCCCGCCCCGATATTGCCGACTTCCTTCAGGACATCCATTTTGAATTCCTTAAAATGCTTAAAGACCTCCACGAACTACTCCTCTAGGCTTTCCAGCTGAATGATTTCGCTCTTCTTGAGCACCTCGGACAAGTTCAGCATGATGAGCAGACGGTCATCGCCGATTTTTGCCACGCCGTCCAGGTATCTGGCCTTAATGCCTCCGACGACTTCCGGCGGAGTCTCGATCCGGTCTCTGTTCAGATCGATGACATCATTGGCCGAATCGACGATAAAGCCGACTTCCATTTCGCCTACCACCACGATAATGATCCGCGTTTGGTCCGTATGTTCGGTTTCCGGAAGGCCGAAGCGTCCCCGCAGGTCGATCACCGGAATAACGACGCCCCGCAGGTTAATGACGCCCCTAACGAACGTGTATGTCTTCGGAACGCGTGTAATGGGAAGCATGCGCTCAATCGTTTGGACTTTGTCGACTTCGATTCCGTACTCTTCACTGCCCAGCTTAAATACAATGACTTTGATATCTTCTCCCATGCCCTAAACCTCCTTATTTAAATGCGGCGTATTTGCAATTCTTTACTGTCGCCGCAAGCCTTCCTTTATCGCAAACCTTCCTATTTAATGAAGACGTTCGGGTCCAGAATCAAGGCCACCTGGCCGTCGCCCAGAATGGTTGCCCCCGAAATTCCTTTGATTTGCGGCAGATACTTGCCAAGGTTTTTCAGGACGATTTCGTTTTGTCCGATAAATTCGTCGACGGCCAAAGCCGCCAAACGGTCTCCCTTATGGATGACGATGATCTCGGTTTCGCTTTCGTCCTCTTCATTAAAGTCAGGAACTTCAAAAATGCGGCTCAGCGAAATGAGCGGGATCATCGATCCGCGGAAATCCACCATTTTGTTGCCATGCACTTGGCGGATCTGTTCCTTCTTAACGATGCCGGTTTCCACGATCGAGCTGAGCGGGATGGCATATTTCTCGGATCCCATCTTCACGAGCATCGCGGCGATGATCGACAGGGTGAGCGGCAGCTGCACCGAGAAATTCGTTCCTTTCCCCGGTGTCGAATAAATGGTCACCTGCCCGCCGAGCGAAGTGATCTTTGCCTTCACGACATCCAGTCCGACTCCCCGGCCCGATACGTCGCTTTCCGTTGCCTACAGCCTGGACGAGCCCTGCGGCAATATTGTGAAGCGGTAATACATGACTCACGCAGCCAAGTTCCACTGCGGAACGCGGCATGCCGTATACGATGCAGGTCTCCTCGCTCTCCGCAAACGTGCTGGTAACCCCGGCATCGTACAGCCGCTTCATCATCTTTGCCCCGTCGCTTCCCATCCCGGTCATCAGCACCACGTGGCGTTTCAGGGATGGGAGCTCAAGCAGGGATTCGAACATGACATCCACCGACGGACGGTGGCCGCCCACCGGACTCTCCTCCGTCAGCGAGATCATTAAGCCCCGGCTCTGATCCGGCACGATTTTCGTATGATAGCCACCCGGGGCAATATAAGCGAACCCTGGCTCCAATGCCATTCCCTGCTCGGCTTCAACCACGGTCAGCGGGCTGAACGTATTCAGCCGTTGGGCGAGGGATTTCGTAAAATTGGGCGGCATATGCTGCACGATGACAACGGGTGCCGGAAAATCGGCCGGAATGCCCTCAAGGAGCGTCTTCAGCGCCCGCGGTCCGCCGGTGGAGCAGCCGACCGCAACAAGCTGTGTATACGCGGTTGCTGCCCTGCCCTCCGCTGTCCGGCTGGGCTTGGCGGCATCCGTTCCCGCAGGCTTGGTTGTTTTCGCTTCTTGCGCCGAAGGAGCGGATTCCAGCACCTGGTTCGTCAGTTCGCGCGTTGTCCTGCTATTCGGGGAGTCCTGATGTTTCTTTCCTGCTCCAGGCTTGGAAAGCTTCGTCGCCCTGGGCTTGTCAGGCTGCTGCAGGACAACCTCCTTATCGGGGGCGCTCTCCTGCGCGGCTGCCCCGTTACGAGCACCGGTTTCTTTCGCCAGGTCCGGGAGCGGACGCTTCCGCCCAAGCTTTGGCAGGACTGGCGTTGAAACCGGTGCAGCCGCGGTGGGCTTGTTCTTCCGCTTCTCTTCCTCCGCTTTCCAAAGCGCTCTCCGTTCCTTGGCCGCCATAGCTGCCTTCATCTGCTCAAGCAGGGCATCCCGAACGTCATCGATCTGCTGCGCATGCGCTACGGACGGCTTGCGGATAAAATCAAACGCTCCGGCTTCAAGCGCCTTGATCGTCTCCCTCATGCCGGCCTCATTGATGCCGGACAGCATGATTACCGGCAGCGGATGCGCCTGCATAATGACCGTAAGCGCTTCGAGTCCGTTCATCACCGGCATCTCCACGTCCATCGTAACGAGGTCCGGCTGCTGGCTTATAATTTTGTCTACGGCTTCCTTTCCGTTAACAGCCGTATCAACGACCCGAAATGCGGGATCCTTTTCAATGATATCGGATACGATCTTCCGCATGAAAGCCGAGTCGTCCACTACTATGACTTTGTATGGCGTCATGCCGCTTGTTCACCTCTGTTCCTTAGTACAGAAAATCATTTTGTACGACGAAGCCATTTATGCATAAACCCTTTGATTCCTGTCAAGGCACTTGGTTCCGGGGGAGCCGGTACGAGCAAGTAACGGTATGCGATCCGCTGCAGATCCTTCGCTGCATTGCAAAAGCGTAGGCGTCGGTGATTGAAGTCGGCTCCGGTGTGGTCACAACCAGGCATTCATCCGCCGAACGGATAAAGTTCAGGTTCTCCTTGGACAGCCCCGCGCCGGTATCGAAGATGATATAGTCCATCTCGTCTGCCAGTCCTTCAATCTGCTCCGTAAAATAAGCCAGATCCTGCTCGGAGAGTGACAGCAGCTCGGATAACCCGGAGCCGCCGGCGATAAAAGACAACGAATGTGGTCCCTTCTCGATGATTTCGCTCGCCGACTTCTCACGCTGGAGCAAATGGTACAGGTTGAATTTTGGCGAGATGCCCATCAGTACATCGATATTGGCCATACCGATATCGGCGTCAAACACCAGCACTTTCAGTCCCATCGCCTGCAGGGCAAGGGCAAAGTTGAGCGTAAAGTTCGATTTGCCTACGCCTCCCTTTCCGCTCGTGACGGTGATCAGCTTGGCGGTTTTCCCCTTCCCGGTCAGCCTGGGTTCCATTCCGGCTTCGGCTCCTCTCCCGCCGGATCCCTGCTGCCGGATCAAATCCCTTAATGCTTGTGCCTGGTCCATCATGGCGCCTCTTCTCCAAGCAGCATACCGCACAGCTTCTTGCTGTCCGGAAGCAGAAGGTCTTCAGGCACGTTCTGGCCGTTGGTCATGTAGGACAGGTACAGCGGGTATTCCCGGATCAGGTTAAAGACGGAGCCGCAGCTTCCGGTCTCATCCAGCTTGGTGAAGATCACCTTGTCCAGCCCATACTTGCTGAAGTGTTCTGTGATCTTCTTCATATCCTGGCTCTTGGATGTCAGGCTGAGCACCAGATAGGTTTCGCTATGGTCCGTTATGGCGGAAAACAGGCTTTGCAGCTCCGAGACGAGCAGTTCGTTACGATAGTTGCGGCCGGCCGTGTCCATCAGGATGATGTCGCAGTCCTGAAGGCGCTGAAACGCCCGCTGCATATCACCGGGCGACTGCACCACCTCCAGCGGGACATTCAGAATGGAGGCGTACGTCCGCAGCTGGTCAACCGCCGATATCCGGTAGGTATCGGATGTAATCAGGCCAACTTTCCGGTGAAAACGCAGCAGCTGTTCCGCAGCCAGCTTGGCGATGGTCGTCGTTTTGCCGACCCCCGTAGGACCTGCGACATAGACGATCCGAGTGCGGTTGGCAATGCCTCCGCCAAACCGCTCCGACAGGAACGCCAGCACCTGGCTGCGTACATGTGCAAACAATTCCGCATCCCCGAGCGTCCGGCCGCTCTCTTCCCAATGATCGAAGGAGGAGGTAATCCACTCCTCGATGAGGTCAAAGTCGACCTCCTGCTGGATCAACCGCTCCTGCAGCTTCTCCAGCACAGCCGGCAGCTGCTGCTTCATCATCGACTGGCGGGAGATTTTGGCCATCCACGCCTTCATTTCCTGCAGCTCTTCCAGCAGCTTGGCCTCCACGCTGTTTCTGGCCTCCGGCTCTCTTTCCCCCGCCGGCTGAGGCTGTTCAGAGCGGTTGAGCGCTCCGGTGATCTGCCCCCGTTCCGAAAGAGGGAACGTTACGTTGGAAGGCGGCGTCTCGTTCGCAGCTGCTGATTCCCCATAGCCTGCCGTCTGGGTCACGCCCTGGCCGGCTTGAACGGATGTCATCTCCGCCCCGCGAGGCTCCGGTCGAGCAGGAGCGGCCACCGGCTGGGCTTGATCAGCAGAAACCTTGGCGCCGGTTGCGGCAAGGGTCAGCTCGGCGGTCTTCTTGTATGCCTGCGGCACGGCCTTCTGTGGGACGGCCGCCTTTTGAGGAGCCGGGGCCTGCGCCTGCCGCTGTTTCGTTGATGTATTCGCCTGTTCGTCTGCTTCCACCGCGGCGATGACCTCGATTTTTTTCTTCTTAAACATGCCCAGGAAGCCGCCCAGCTTGGTCTCCTTCGTGCTCAGAATGACGGCATCGCTGCCCAGCTCATTGCGGATTTGGAGCATAGCTTCAGGCATCGTATCGACCACATATCGCTTTACTCTCATAAGTTCACCACTCCGACACTTTGAATTTCTACATTGGGTTCAAGCTCGCTGTAAGAAAGAACCGGAATATCCTGCATGGTCCGCTCGATCACCTGGCGCAAATACATCCGGATGGTCGGCGAGGCAAGCAAAATGGGTTGCTGTCCCGATTGAAGCAGGCGGTTGATCTGCTCGCTGAGCTTCTGGTACACCGTCTGGGTAGAAACAGGATCCATCGCCAGGTAGCTCCCCTGATCCGTCTGCTGGACGCTGTCGGCAATCTTTTTCTCCAGTGTTGGCCCTACTGTAATGACCTTGAGCGTCTCGCCTTCCCTTGAGAACTGCTGCGTAATTTGGCGGGATAATGCCTGCCGCACATACTCGGTCAGCACATCGGGGTCTTTCGTATATTGGCCGTAATCGGCCAGCGTTTCAAAGATCGACACCAAATCCCGAATCGAAATTTTCTCACGAAGCAGCTTGGCCAATACTTTCTGAACATCTCCGATCGCCAGCACCGACGGAATGAGCTCGTCGACGAGAACCGGATAATTTTCGCGCAAATTGTCGACCAGCGTTTTCGTCTCCTGCCGTCCAAGCAGCTCGTGGGCATGCTTTTTGATCAACTCGGTCAAATGGGTCGCCACAACGGACGGCGGATCCACTACCGTATAGCCCGAAAGCTCCGCGCGATCCTTCGTCGCTTCGTCAATCCACAAGGCCGGGAGTCCGAAAGCTGGTTCCAAAGTTTCAATTCCTGTGATCGATTCGTCATCGTAACCGGGACTCATGGCCAGGTAGTGATTTAATAGTAATTCACCGCTTCCGACGGTATTCCCTTTAATTTTGATGACATATTCGTTCGGTTTTAGTTGAATATTGTCGCGGATCCGGATCACCGGGACCACAAGTCCCAGCTCCAAGGCGCACTGTCTGCGGATCATAATGATCCGGTCAAGCAAATCTCCGCCCTGCTGTGTATCCGCCAAAGGAATCAATCCGTAACCGAATTCGAATTCGATCGGGTCCACCTGCAGCAGGTTGATGACACTTTCCGGACTGCGCACCTCTTCGATCTGCTGTTCCTCTTCCAGCTGTTCCACCTCGATCTGCTTTTTGTCCATGTTCCGCTGCATCCGGTAAGCGGCAAAAGCGAGCAGCCCGGCCAGCGGAAGCGTCGTGATGAGATGAATCGGAGTAAAGAGCCCGAGGAGGGCAATCGTC
>NZ_PCZT01000009.1:1749605-1762854 GCF_002968895.1 Paenibacillus sp. AR247
CGCCAAATTGCCTTCCGAAGAAGAACGCGTCACGATCAAACCGGAAGCCGTTGAAATTAAGAGTGCGGGAATTTGACTGACCAGACCATCCCCGATAGTTAATACCGAGTAGGTGGACATCGCATCCTGGAAGGACAGGCCCCGCATGGCGATCCCGATAATAAAACCGCCGACCAGGTTGATCAGCAGGATGATGATGCTCGCAATCGCGTCCCCTTTGACGAACTTGCTCGCACCGTCCATCGCGCCGTAAAAGTCCGCTTCGCGTTCTACTTTGCGGCGCCGCTCCCTGGCCTGCTGCTCATTGATCATGCCGGCGTTTAGGTCGGCGTCAATGCTCATCTGTTTGCCGGGCATCGCATCGAGTGTGAACCGGGCGGCGACTTCCGCCACGCGTTCCGATCCCTTCGTGATGACGATGAACTGCACGACAACCAGAATCAGAAAGACGATAAAGCCGACGGCGATTTCCCCTCTGGCGATCCAGCTGCCGAACGTTTTGACAACGTCGCCGGCAAAGCCCTCGGACAGGATAAGCTTGGTCGTCGAAATGTTCAGCGCCAGCCGGAACAGCGTCGTAATGAGCAGAAGCGAAGGGAAAATGGAAAACTGCAGCGCTTCCTGCGTGTTCATCGCGACGAGCAAAATAATGAGTGCGAGCGAAATATTGATGACCAGCAGCACGTCGAGCAGCCAGGACGGGATCGGAAGAATCATCATCATTACAATGCCGATGACGCCGGTCAGTATCGTTATCTCTTTTAATTTCAATGCTTCCTTACCTCCGATCCCTTATCTCACTTTGCCTTTTAATTTATATACATAAGCCAGTACTTCAGCCACGGCTTGAAACAAATCGGCGGGAATCGAGTCCCCGATCTCCGCCCTTTGAAACAGCGCACGGGCCAGCGGCTTGTTTTCCATCGTAATCACGCCGTTTTCCTTGGCGATCTCCTTGATCCGCAGAGCCACAAAATCCTGCCCTTTGGCTACGATTTGCGGGGCTTCCATGTTCGAGCCCTCGTACTTCAGGGCCACCGCGAAGTGGGTCGGGTTCGTGATGACGACGTCGGCCTTCGGCACTTCCTGCATCATCCGCTGCATCGCCATCCGGCGCTGCCGCTCCCTGATCTTCCCCTTGATCAGCGGATCCCCCTCCATTTTTTTATACTCGTCTTTAATGTCCTGTTTCGACATCCGAATGCTTTTCTCGAACTCATACTTTTGATACAAAAAATCCAGTGCGGCCATCACAAACAGGGCGGCCCCTATTTTTAGGCCGAGCGTCATCGTCAAACTGGCCACAAAATGAAATGTCTTCTCAATATTAACCTCGGACAGCTTGCCGATATCCGCGATGGCTCCCCTTAGCGTTTGATAAACGAGAAAGCCGATGATCACCAGCTTTAAGATCGATTTCGCGAACTCGACCAGAGAACGGACCGAGAAAATATTTTTAAACCCTTTGATCGGGTCCAGCTTGCTGAATTTGGGCTTCAGCGATTCCCCCGTCAGCATGAAACCGACCTGCATCAAATTAGCGGCGAGCGCCATGACGACGACGGTAAGAAACACCGGCGCCAGCAGCAGCAAAATGTCGATGCCGTATTCCACGGCGAGGCTCATGACGTTGTTAATCGACAAATCCATGGTCAGGCGGTTCAGAAAAATATCCTTGAACAGTCCGACAAGCCGCTCCTTGAACGATGAACCGAACATGAGAAGGCTGAAAAAGGAAGCCAGCAGAACGACCGCGCCGGTTAAATCCTGGCTTTTGGCGACCTGGCCCTTTTTCCGGGTATCCTGCCGCTTTTTCGGGGTCGCTTTTTCGGTTTTTTCTCCGCCAAACAGCTGCAGATCCAGGGGATACCTGTAGGACACGTTCCTTCCCTCCATCCTCACATTACGCAGGCTTGTGACCGATAATCCCCAGAAGCGTCTGCATCGACTCAAACATGATTCCGAACAAGTCGCCGAAAATATAGGAAAAGCTCGGTACCAGCAAAAACAGAATCATCAGTCCGACAATAATTTTCAGCGGCATCCCGACGGCAAATACGTTAAACTGTGGTGCGGTGCGTGCCAGAAACCCCAGCCCGATGTCTGTCAGGAACAGCGCCGTGACGAGCGGAGCCGACATTTGAAAGGCAAGGACAAACGACTGGCCGAACGTCTTGATCAAAAATTCCGACAAGCTGCCGTCCGCCATTCTCATAAACAACTCGTTGGAAAGCGGAACCCAGTCATAGCTCCGGATGATGCCGTCCAGCAAATAGTGGTGCCCGTTCATCGTCAAAAACAGCAGCAGGGCGAACATGTACTTGAAGTTGCCCAGCATTGGCGCTGAGGTGCCCGTCATTGGATCCAGCACGTTCGCGATCCCGAAGCCGATCTGGATGTCGATGAAGGAGCCGGCCGTCTGGATCACCATAAACAGCACATAGGCGACGAATCCGAGCAGCAGCCCGATCAGCACTTCCCTGATGATCAGGAGGACGTACGTCACATCTGCCGGAACGCTCTGATGCACGCCATAAGTTAGGTACACAAGCGCAGATACGAAAAAAGCGATGCCTATTTTGAAAATATTCGGGACTCCTTTGGAAGAAAGCACCGGAACGACAACAAAAAAGGCTGTAATTCGACAAAAAATAAGCATAAAAACCGGCAGACTTTCCAGCAGCATGTTCATGAATAAGTCCGCCTATCCGATATATTTGTACAAGTTGTCCAAAATGTTAAAAGTGAAATCCACCAGCGTCGTCAGAATCCATGGCCCAAAGAAAAGAATCGCCAGCAGTACGGCCACGATCTTTGGCACAAATGCCAGCGTCTGCTCCTGAATTTGGGTTGTCGCCTGGAAAATGCTGATCACCAGACCGACGATGAGTCCCAGCAGCAGCATGGGCGCACTGACCTTCAGCACGGTATATACCGCCTGGCCGGCGAGACCGATAATAAATTCCGAATTCATGGCTGAGCATCCCGCCCCTTCTTCATACTCATTCAGGTATTAAAGCTCATCAGCAGCGACTTGACGACCAAATACCAACCGTCCACCAGCACAAACAGCAAAATTTTAAACGGCAGCGAGATCATGACCGGCGGGAGCATCATCATGCCCATCGCCATCAGGGTACTGGATACAACGATATCTATAATGAGAAAAGGAATAAAGATCATGAATCCCATCTGAAAGGCCGTTTTGAGCTCGCTGATCGCGAACGCCGGCACCATGACCGTGAGCGGAATGTCCTTGTAGGTATTCGGCTTTTCGATCTTGGTATACTTCATAAACAGCAGCAGGTCCTTCTCCCTTGTGTTGGAGAACATGAACTTTTTCATCGGTTCCGCCGCTTTGTTCAAAGCCTGCGTCTGTGTCAGTTCCCCTTTTAAATACGGCTGCAGGGCCACATCATTGATGGAGGAAAAGGTTGGCGTCATGACAAACAGCGTCAAAAAAAGAGCCAGCCCTACGATGACCTGGTTAGGGGCATCTGCTGAGTTCCAAGCGACGTTCTGACAAAACCGAGCACGATCACGATCCGCGTAAAACTGGTCATCAGCACAAGCAGCGCCGGCGCGATGCTGATGACCGTGATGAGAAGCAGAATCGAGAGCGAGCTGGTGCTTGGCTTCCCTCCGGAGTCCCCTACCTGGATATCGATATTCGGTATCGGATCCGCAAAGGCGGCCGTCACCGAGAGCAGGCTGATCAATGTAACGATGATACAAACGAACAAAACCTTCTTTTTCATGGCTCCCTCAACCGATCTGTAGTATTGTCTTCCCGCAGGAGCTCTTCCATCTTCTCTTTACGGTTTGACATCCGGCGCAGCTTCTCGTCAAATACTTCATGAAATTCCGGCGTTTCCTCCAGACTGATCTCCTCGGATACCGGTCCCGTTTTGCGCAGCTTTGCAGCAAGCTTGGCCACCAAAGGCGTTAACCCGTTCTGCGAGTATGCCGGATCCTGTTCAAACGATGCCAGGATGACGGCGACCTCGTCAGGGTCGGTAATTTTATCGACGAGGCGAATATCTTCGCCTACGCCGACCAAATATACGCTGCTGCCGATTTCAATGACCTGGAGCGATTTGTTCGGCCCCAGCCCGACAGCCCCCAGCGTCCGGATCGAACGGCTGCTGAACCAAGTTTTATTTTTCCGGCCGAGAAAACGGATCAGAAGAATAATGAGTGCAATAATCACCGCCAGGACGATGATGACATAAACCAGGCTGAGAGCGTAATTACCGGAGCCAGGAAGCGGCGTATCTGGATTACTCATCTAAAGTCCTAAACTCCCAGCGTCTTATTGATGGCTTCAATAACGCGGTCGGTCTGGAACGGTTTGACGATAAAATCCTTCGCGCCTGCTTGGATGGCGTCGATGACCATCGCCTGCTGCCCCATGGCGGAGCACATAATGACCTTCGCGGCCGGGTCGATCTTTTTGATTTCTTTCAGCGCGGCGATCCCGTCCATTTCCGGCATCGTAATATCCATCGTAATCAGGTCCGGACGAAGCTCTTTAAACTTCTCGATCGCCTGGGATCCATCCTGGGCCTCTCCGACTACCTCAAAACCGTTTTTAGTCAAAATATCACGGATCATCATTCTCATAAATGCAGCGTCATCCACGATAAGAATTCGATTTGCCATTGATTAAAAATCCTCCCTAAATTTTGCTATTGTAATTTTTGTATTCGGTCCCATTGGCTGAGAATATCCGTGACACGCACCCCGAAGTTTTCATCGATAACGACAACCTCGCCTTTGGCGATCAGCTTGTTGTTGATCAGGATGTCAACCGGCTCGCCCGCCAGCTTGTCCAGCTCGATGATTGAACCTTGAGACATTTCCAGGATATCCTTAATTTGCTTCTGGGTCCTTCCTAATTCTACGGTGACTTTAAGAGGAATGTCCATCAATAAGTTTAAATTATTTTGATCGACCTGGCCGTACGAGCCACCTTGTAAATTCGCAAATTGCACGGGCTGCACATTGACGTTGCGGTTAGGCATAGACCCGTAATGCTGCGGCATGGCCGCATAAGGATTCTGCATGTTCGGATCGTATGCTTGCCCCGGCATGGAAGCGGGCATTCCGGCAGCTGGAGCACCGTAGCCCGGCGCGCCGGACGGCATTCCGTAATCCTGCTGCTGCGGAGCCGGCTGACTGGCTGCCGGAGGCGGGTAAGAGGCCTCAGGCTGAGATGCCGGCCGCTCAGGCGCTTCAACCGCTGGAGCCGCCTGCTGCATCGACTGCTCCGCCTCGTCCGAACCATGGATCAGCATGCTGACCATATCCTTGGCGAACTGGACCGGAAGCAGCTGCATGATCGTGGAATCGATCAATTCTCCGATTTTGAGCCGGAAAGAGATCTTGATCAGCGTCTGCTCGGAAGGCAGGCTATTAACCCCGTCGCCGTTGGCCATGTCCAGAATGTCGATGCCTGGCGGCGAAATATTGACGAACCGGTTAAATATCGTCGACATCGAAGTGGCCGAAGAGCCCATCATTTGGTTCATCGCTTCCTGAACCGCGCTGATATGGATTTCGTTCAGCTCCGCATCCTGCGGATCACCTTCTCCGCCCAGCATCAGGTCGGCGATGACCTGCGCGTCACGCGTTTTAATGACCAAAGAGTTGATCCCTTCAAAACCGTCCACATACGTGACATGAACAGCCACATGGGGCTTGGGGAACTCTTCCTCAAACTGGCTGCGGGTAATGATAGACACCTTCGGCGTCGTAATGTCCACCTTCTTGCCAAGCAGCGTCGAAAGTGCGGTGGCTGCACTGCCAAACGTAATGTTGCCGATCTCTCCCAGTGCATCCTGCTCCAGAGGCGTTAAATAATCGTCTACCGTCGAACCCGCATTTCGGGAGAAGTCGGCCGCTTCGGTCTGTTTCAGCAGGGCGTCGATCTCTTCCTGGGATAAATAATCTTTACTCGTCAAGTTCCTCAGCTCCTTCGCTGACAATTTCGTCGATTTGCACGGCCACGCGGTCTTTGACGGTACCCGGGCTTCCTATAAACTTCAACCGGTCACCAACCTTGATTTTCAGTCCCGAATGTACCGGCTTGGCCAGGCTGATGACGTCCCCTACATTCAATCCCAAAACTCGGATACGGAGATAGAAGACTCCCCAAGCTCGGCGATCATGCTCAGCTTGGCTTGGCTGATCCGGTTTTTGAGCGACTCGGCTTCCTCCGGGACGCTGGACTTCTTCTCCGATACAAACCACTGATGGGCCGAGAGCTTCGACATGATCGGCTCCAGCACCACATGCGGAATACAGAGGTTGATCATGCCCGTCGTATCGCCGATTTTGGTGCTGAGCGAAATCAGTGCGATGGTTTCGTTCGGTGAGACGATCTGCATAAACTGCGGATTCGTCTCCATCGCTTCCATCCGTGGAGAGATATCCAGCACCGTTTTCCACGCTTCCGCCAAGCTCTCGAACGCCCGGCTGAAAATCCGCTCCATGATCGTCGTTTCGATTTCGGTGAGCGAGTTGATTTTGGAAGGAGCGTTTCCGACTCCGCCCAGCAGCCGGTCCAGCATGGCATAGGCCACGTTGGGGTGTACCTCCAGCACCATTCTTCCTTTCAACGGTTCCGCCTCAAAAATATTGAGAATCGTCATCTTCGGAATCGAGCGGATAAATTCGTCATAAGGAAGCTGCTCGACCTGAACGACGTTAATTTGAACAAATGTCCGCAGCTGTGCGGAAAAATAGGTCGTCAGATAACGCGCGAAATTTTCATGAATCCGTGTCAGACTTCGGATATGATCCTTGGAAAAGCGGACGGCCCGCTTGAAATCATAGGAACGGATTTTTTTCTGGGTCTCTTCTTTTTTAAGTTCCTCCGCATCCATTTCACCGGACGACAGTGCGGCGAGCAGGGCGTCAATCTCATTTTGCGATAATACATCAACCAATCATCTCACCCCCTTACGGTTTCCGGTCGTTATGTTACAGCGGCGTCAAAACAAAGTTCGTGATGGAGATTTGCGTCAGTTTCCCTCGTGTCAGGGTTTTATTGATCAGATTGATCAATTTTGCGCTTAATTGGTCTTTTCCTTTGGAGCCCTTCAGTTCCTCGGGTCTCGTATCGGCGAGCGTCTTAATAATGATGGGCTTGATTTCGAATTCTTTGATCTTATCGAATTCTTCCTTCGATTTTTTGTCGTTCAATTGGAACGCAAAATTCATCAATACGATATAATCCTGATCCGCGAGATTGGTCTTGATATCCGTAATCTCCGAAGTGATTTCCACAAGCTCGTCTGCCGATAATTTTGGAGCCTCGATCGTTTGGGCGGCCGATTTCGTTTCGTTTGAACTGCTCCCGAAATATTTATCCATCAGCAAAAATGCGGCAAGCACGATCAGTGTAATCGCCAGCAGTATCGTTATTAGCCAGGGCAGCATCTTTTTCATGGGGATTCCTCCGTTTGTTGCACTTTAATAGTTGCGTTGTGAACGCCGATTTCCTGATTGTATTGCTTCACCAGGGAAATGACTTCCGCCGCTTTTTCCAAAACAATCATTCGTTTGCCCGTAACCAGGGTAATATACGTGTCCGGCGTTTCTTCCACTGTTTCGATAAGCAGGGCATTCAGCCATAATGGTGAGCCGTTTAACCGGGTAACTAAAATCATAGCAGGCCTCCTATGGAAATCGGAGGAGGACAGGCCTCCCCCGTCACTTCACTCTACTAACGCTTCAGATTGACAATTTCCTGCAGAACTTCGTCAGAGGTCGTAATGATCCGGGAATTCGCCTGGAAGCCGCGCTGGGCGACGATCATTTCGGTGAATTCGCCGGTCAGGTCAACGTTGGACATTTCCAACTGCCCGGCTACGATTGCGCCAGTTCCTGCATCTGCGTCGTTCCCCGTTGTAGGGGTAAGCGTTCCACCATCGTTGGCGTTCAAAGTCATCCGGTACAGGTTACCGCCGATTTTCTCCAGACCTTCCGGGTTCGTCACCTTACCCACACCTATAATCGTTCCATTATCGGTAGTCCCGTCAGCCAGTTTCTGAATAATGGTTCCATCTTGGGAAATCGAGAATGAAACGGTCTCCGCTTGAAGCGTAATAGGAGTTCCATCGGAATCGCAAACGAACATCCCATCTGAAGTCACCAGATTTTTTTGCGCATCCACATGGAAGTCACCGGCGCGAGTCAGAAATGGTGTTTCCTGATCGCCTGACAGTTTAATCAGAAAGAATCCGTCTCCGTCGATCCGCAGATCCGTCGGAACGTTGGTGGTCATCGCGCTTCCTGCCGTATGGACGGTGTCAATCGAACCGATGGACACGCCGAGACCAATCTGCTTGGCATTGACTCCGGCTTGGTCCGTACCGTCCGGCGCTGTCACGCCAGATACGGTCTGGCTCATGACATCCTTAAACATGACCCGGCCGGATTTAAACCCCGTCGTGTTGACATTGGCGATATTGTTGCCGATTACGTCGAGCTTGGTTTGGAATCCGCGCATCCCTGAAACGCCTGAATACATCGATCTCAACATTGGTCTGTTTCCTCCTAGGTTTGTGAAATGAACTGCGTCAGTCGGTCAGCAGTTCCCTGGCTTTCCGGTTCGGGCCAGCCAGCTTACGACAGCACGACCGCGCTGTCGATTTGGGTAAACACGTTGTCTTTCATGGACTTGCCGTCCATCGCCGTGACGACCGTCCGGTTAGGAACGTTGACGATGAGCGCCATATCCTTCATCAGGATCAGCGATTCCTTGCTGCCTTTGGCGGCAGCCTTTTCAACGGCTTGGTTCAGCTTGTCCAGCTGTTCCCCTTTGATCTCGATCCCTCTTTGCTCCAGCCGCTTGGCCGCATGATTGCTGAACTTGAGCAGGCTTCCCTGCAGCAGTTCATCAAATGACGTCTGGGACGAGGCGTCCGGCGTCACGGCCGGTTTCGAAGTCTTGACGGGAGCGGCCGGATATATCCTTCCGGGGTAGAGCTGTCCGATCGTCATCCGTTCGTTCATGCCGATTCCCCGTTCCCGCCTGTCGTGCCTTCTCCTGCCGCTGCACCTGTTGCCTCGGCGCTTGTCTCTCCGGTTTCAGAGGCGCTGTCCGCAGAACCTTGTGCCGCGCCGCCCGTATTCGACGCACCGTCAGTTGAAGGCGCATCGGTATCCGCCGGCGGAGTGCCCTCTTCCTGCTTAGCATTCATGATTTCGACGATCTTCGTAATCGGAATCGCTACCGACCCGACGGAAGCGTACTGAACGCCGTCCTTGACGATAATCGAATCCACGATGCCCGTTTTGATCTCAGACGTACTTTCGCCTGATTGATCGGAGCTGCTTCCGCTATCGACCCAGCTAATTTGTTTGCCAATCAGTCCCGATACGTTGCCAAGGGACTGACTCATGGCGTTCAGCTGGCTGGATATGTTCATCAGCTGCTCGACCGAGGTGAATTGGGCCATCTGGGCAATAAATTCCTTGTCCTCCATCGGCTGCATCGGGTCCTGGTTTTTAAGCTGGGTCACCAGAATGCTCAGAAACTGGTCCTTGCCGAGCGTCTGCGTCTTCGTGCTGGCCTTCTGCACATTGGAAGCCGAGTAGTTAGGCCAAATGTTGCTTGTCGATACGATATCTGACATGGTTGTTCACCTCCGTTTTTACGCTTTGGCTGTAAAGGTATTTCCTTGATCCGCCTGCTGCCGGGCAAGCCACTCATTCAGCTCGTCTCCCAGCTCAGCCACGGTCAAGGCATCTTCGGAGGAAGTGTCCTTGTCCTTTTGCCGGCGGTTCGGCTGCTGCTGACCCGATTGGGATTGACGGCCGTCGTGATACATTTGGGACTGCAGCGAAGGGTTTTGCGTTACCACAAGTTTCTCAACCTGCACACCCTGCGATTGCAGCGTACTGCGGAGCTGACTCATCTGCTGTTCCAGCAAATCCTTGGCTCCGGCGTGCTCGGTCGTAAATTGGGCAACGAGCTGTCCGTTTTGCATCGTCAGCTTAATGTCGACCTGGCCCAAATGTTCCGGGTACAGCGATATTTTCGCTTCCGAGATGCCTTCTTGCTTCACGATTTCCAGTTTGTTTACGACAAATGTGCTCATTTCTTTGGCAAACTGCGTAACGGGCACCGCTGGCGCCGCTGCTTTATGAGGCGACTGAATGCCTTCTTTCATCACGAGATGCCCTGCCGTTACCGTAGTCTGGCTGGCAAGCGGATCCTCCGGCTTCGCCGCCGCTTCCATCTCTTCTCCGGAAGAAGGGCTTGCAGCGGAAGCTGCTGTTTGCGCATCGGCATTAGGCAGCTGTCTCGTCAAGATCGTACTCAGCACGGCCTTGCCGCTTGCAGCGGATGCAGTATCGCCTGCCGGCTGCTGCCGGATCGCTTCCAACAACGCGGAGATGCGACTGGCTTGTCCTTCCGCTTTAGGCTGGAACATTGGTGCCGTATCCTGTGGTGCTGCCGACTCCGAGTTGACCAGAGCCGCCGGCTTGTTTTTCCCAGGAGTTGTGGCGTTCTGAACCAGGTTATGGAACGTTTCCAGCAGTTCTGCCGCCTGCGCCGTGGTGTCCGCCCCCGTATTTGGCTGCTGCAGCACCGTGATCAGCTGGGCCAACGCATCCTGTGCGGCAAACCGTGCCGTCGCCGGGTGGCTGGCCAGTGCCGTCAAGGCTTGATCTCCCTCATTAGCTGGGGTGTCTTCAGACTGTGCTTCGCCGTTTCCTTGAACGTTCAGCAGCAAGGTGGTTACCTGCTGAATCCAGCTTTGCAGGGCGCTCAGCACTTCAGGGTCTTCGGCAATCGCTTCATCCAGCTGATCGGCATCCAGAAGAAGGCTTTGCAGCAGGGCTGCGGTGTTCTGCTCATCACTGTCCCCGTTCCCTTGAACCGCGGTCGCTTGAGCGTTTTTCAGCAGCCCTTCCAAAAGTGACGCCACGCCGTTCATGGCCGAAGCTTCCTGCGAACCGCCTGCTGTACTTGTCATCAGCTGAGTCAACGATACTCCAAATCGCCGGTACCAGTCGCGCGTGCAGTACTACATTCAAGTACTCTGTTGAAAAGAAGCTCTGGTTGAAAAGAATCGCTACTTGCTGCTTAGCAATTTGTTGAGAATGACAGCGCTCGTCTTCTGGTCTGTTTTGCTCATCGAATCCAAAATGCTTGACCGTGTCGAATCTGCCACGGCGCCCAGAATCGTCAGTACTTTGTCCGGGCTAATCTTGTACATGGCCAGCAGCAGATTGGCCGCGCTGTCCGCGTTCATCGACCCGAACGTCTGGCTGATTTGAGCCTTGTCGAGCCCGGTTGAAGACGGTGTCGTCTGCACGGCGCTGTCCTTGTTCACTCTGGACTGAAGCGCCGCGATCGCCAAATCGCTGGACGATACGGAATCCTTCATTTTCAGCGTGATATCCGCCGCCATCTTCGGATCCATCTTGGCGAGGATGTTCATTCGGCTATCGGCATCCATGGCACTAAGCAGCTGAACGACCTCTTCCGTGGTCATATTCTGCAGAATCGGTGCCGCTTTGCTCGGGCTCATGCCGGCGTACATTTTCGCCAAATTTTTGACCTGCTTCTCGTAATCGTCGGCGGTATTTCCCGCCTGTGAATCCGCAGCCTGCGCGCTGCTCTCCTGTAGCTGATCAATCTGCGTCTGCAGCGATTTGATTTTACTGTCCTGCTGCTGCCGGTCTTCCTTAGCCTTCTGAAGATCCGTTTCCTTGGCTTCCAGCTGGCTTTTCAGCTCCTTAATCGTAGCGGTCGCGCTCTCCACCTGTGCTTTCGTTTTGTCCAGCTTGGCCGCTTCCGGATCCTTGACCGGGTCAGGGACCCAGTTTTTCACAACCGGAATTTTGTTGGCAACGCCGAGCACTTCGTTCCGCACGTTGGTGTTCAGCAGCATCAGAAGCACGCCCAGAAGCACCAGCGTAAAGATGATTGGTATAACCAAAAACAAAAACCGTTCAAATCCCCCTGTTGATTCTTTCTCTAATTCTTCAAAACCTGTTCTTGCCACAGTTGTTCCACCCCCAAGCCAGCAGCTCTATATCACGTTCACTCATCTCGCCCTAGCGCCCATGGCAAACCGTACGGTCGCCATCTCGTCAAGCTCGTTCTGCTCATGCAGGAGCGCCTGCTGCTGAAATGCCGTCTTTGCTTTGTCCCGCGCTTTTAACCAGACGTTTTCATCCAGCATCTTTGTGGACAAATGCTTCTGCTGCATCTGAACCTTCATATTGGCTCTGTTCACATCCACATGCTTCATCCGTATGCATTGGTCCAAATATTCAACATACGCCTGAATTTCCTGAATCATGGAGACAGGAACGCATTGGCCTGCGGCTTCCTGAAGCTGCTTGACCATGCTCTCCCGGATATCCAGCAGCTCCCCCAACGACTTTTCTTCCGCCTGAAGCTTGCCGATGGCACTGGACAGCATCCATTCCGCCTGGGTACGTTCGTTGCTTTTGAGGTCGACAATTTTTTGGAACGCGTACTGAAATCTCATCCCTTAAGGTCATCTCCTTGAAAATTCGGAAATCAAACGTTCTTGAACCTGCTCCAGCGTCACTTTTTCGTCTACGCGCTGCTTGGTAAAATCCCAGATGGCCTGGATGGAATCGATGGCTTCATCGATTTGCTCGTTCGAGCCTTTTTGGTAAGCGCCGATGTTGATCAGATCCTCGGACTCTTTATAGACAGCCATCAGCCGCTTCAAATTATCCGCAGCGTCCGTCTGCTCGCGCGGCGCAATATCCTTCATCACCCGGCTGATGCTGGCAAGCACGTCGATCGCGGGAAAATGGCCCTTGTTCGCGATGCCCCTGTTCAGCACGATGTGCCCGTCCAGGATTCCACGCACCGCATCCGCGATCGGCTCATTCATGTCGTCGCCGTCGACGAGCACGGTGTAAAAGGCGGTAATGGAACCTTGCGGCCCTGTCCCCGCCCGTTCGAGCAGCTTCGGCAGGCTCGCGAACACCGACGGCGTATAACCGCGCATCGCCGGCGGTTCGCCGATCGCCAGCCCCACTTCCCGCTGCGCCATCGCATACCGCGTCACGGAATCCATCATCAGCATGACGTTCATGCCCCGGTCCCGGAAATACTCGGCGATGGTCGTCGCGATCAGCGCTCCCTTGATCCGGATCAGCGCAGGCTGGTCGGAGGTGGCCACGATGACCACCGATCGCTGCAGTCCTTCAGGGCCCAGGTCGCGTTCGATAAAATCGAGCACTT
>NZ_PCZT01000009.1:1762954-1768154 GCF_002968895.1 Paenibacillus sp. AR247
GATCGCCCGTACGCCAATGCTGATCGGCTCCAGCACCCGGGGCCGGTTCAGCGGGTTCGGCGGCGTGTTATACGTCGAGCTGTGCGGCATTCGGGTCGGAATCAGTGAGCCGTCGAGCGGCTGCCCCAAACCGTCCAGCACCTTGCCAAGCAGCTCGGAGCCAACCTGAACGCTTAGCGGCTTGCCCGTGCCGACCACATCGCACCCCGGTCCGATCGACTGCAGCTCACCGAGCGGCATGAGCAGAACCTTGTTGTCGCGGAAACCGACAACCTCCGCCTGCAGCGGCTTGGCTCCTTTGCTCGGATAAATGTAGCAGACGTCTCCGACGCTGGCGTCCGGGCCTTCCGACTCGACCATCAGTCCGATGACCTGGGTGACTTTTCCGTTGATCCGGACCGGATCGATGTTCCGCAAATGCTCCATATACCGTCCGCTGTCAAGCACCTTCATCTTGGTCTCTCCGTTCCCCTTCGTCCAGAGCGATGCGTATCAGCTCTTTTTTGATTTCGGTCAGCTGTGTTTCCACGCGTGCGTCGACGCTGCCGAATGAGGAGCGGATGACGCAGCCGTGATCATGGACCGTAGCATCCGGCAGGATTTGCAGCTCCGCTTGCGAATCGATCGCCACGCTGAGCTCTTCCCGGGCGGCCTGGACAAAAGCGAAATGCTCCGGCGCCACGCATAGCGTAATCACACCCTGCTCCCGTTTACGGGACAAGTTCTTCCGAATGAGATCGATCGCAAAATCCCGGTCCACGGTCAGCTGCTTGTCGATCACTTTCTCGGCGATGGCACAGCTCAGATCTACGAGAAAGGGCTCGGCTTCCTGAATGATCTGCTCCTTGATCATATAGGCATGCCGCAAAACCGACTGGGCTTCGGCCATCATTTCCTGAAGCTTGGCCGCAAGATCCGCTTCCGCTTTCTCAGCGCCTTCCCGGTATCCCTCAGCGTAGCCTTCCGACTTCACGGCCTCGATCAGGTGCTCGTCCTGCTCCCTGCGTTCCTGCCACCAGGCATTGATCTTCTCCTCGTTTTCGGCCAGTATCCGCTGCGCCTCTTCAGACGCCTCACGGATGTGACGCTCCGCGAACTCCTTGGCATCCTGCAGCATTTCCTGGCCTGCTCCGGAAGCGCATAGTGCCTTGCCAGATCCAGCCGCTTGAGGGCTTCCACCGGTACATACTGCGAAGACTTAATCAAATTAGACAATGATGTCATCTCCTCCGCCGCGGGCGATGATAATCTCCCCGGCTTCTTCCAGTCTGCGGATGGTGCCTACGATGCGGGTCTGAGCTTCTTCGACGTCACGCAGCCGCACTGGCCCCATATATTCCATCTCTTCCTTGAAGGTTTCGGCCATCCGCTTGGACATGTTGCGGAAAATGACGTCCCGCACCTCTTCGCTCGCCACCTTGAGGGCAAGCTGAAGGTCGGCGTTCTCGATGTCGCGGATGATCCGCTGAATGGAACGGTTGTCGACGTTGACGATATCCTCGAACACGAACATTCTCTTTTTGATTTCTTCGGCCAGCTCAGGATCCTGAATTTCGAGCGAATCGAGGATCGTTCGTTCGGTTCCCCGGTCGACCCCGTTCAAAATCTGTACGATCGATTCGATGCCGCCGGCATTCGTGTAATCCTGTGTCACGGTCGCCGACAGTTTCTGCTCCAGCACGCGTTCTACCTGGGCGATAACTTCAGGTGACGTGCTGTCCATAACCGCGATTCTTCTTGCCACATCCGCCTGCTTTTCCTGCGGTAGGGAGGACAGAATCGCCGCCGCCTGCTCAAACTGCAGATAGGAGAGCACCAGGGCGATCGTCTGGGCATTTTCGTTCTGTATAAAGTTCAAAATCTGGTTCGGATCCGCTTTGCGGGCAAAATCGAACGGGCGCACCTGCAGCGTCGCCGTCAGACGGTTGATGACCTCCAGCGCTTTTTGCGAGCCGAGCGCCTTTTCAAGAATTTCCTTGGCGTAGTTGATGCCGCCCTGCGAAATATATTCCTGAGCCAGACAGATTTGATGAAACTCGGACATAATCAGGTCCTTTTCCACACTGTCCACTTTGCGCACATTGGCGATTTCCAGCGTCAGCTGCTCAATCTCGTCGTCACGCAAGTGCTTGAAAATTTGTGCGGACACTTCCGGTCCCAGCGTAATGAGCAGGATGGCCGCTTTTTGGCGCCCGCTCAGTGCCTGGCTGTTTGCTTTTGCCATAAATCCACCCCCTATTCATCCGCGAGCCATGTGCGCAGCAGGTTGACGAATTCATCCGGCTTTCTCTTCGCCAGCGTCTCCAGCTGTTTGCGCACCTGACTTTCGTTCGTCACGCTCTCCAGATTAATGGAAGGAAACTCTGCCGCAGGCGGCAGAGGAAGATCTTCTTCAATTTCCTCTTTGTTCTTGCGGCGGCGGTAAATCAGGTAACCTCCACCCGCAAGAAGCGCAAGCGCGGCAAGGCCAATTCCCCACAGCATGCCTTGGGAAAGCTTGATTCCACTCGGCTGGGTAACATTACCACTGAAAGGTTGCGAATAGACCGAAACTTTTTTAGCCAAATCAGCGTCTGTATATGTAATACCGGAATCGGCAAGCGATGCCCTTACGATATTTACCAAGATATTCTGAATGGCATCTCTGGTTTGTTGATCTACACTGGTTTGTCCCGTTGGTGGTTCAACTGCTACGTTTATGGTTAAATCTTTTACGGTATACGGACTGGCAACGATGTCTTTGGTAATATGGTTAACCTCGTAATTGATCGTCTTGGACAAATCCTCGGAAGTTACGTCACCTGTGGACGAGTTACTTGGATACCCCGGCACCTGGGTTTGGCCCGTGCCCGCCACTCCGCTATCCGGATTGCTCTTACCCGTATAATTCTTCGAAATTTCCTGAACGCTGATTTCAATGCCTTTCATGTTCTCCGTATCTACCGGTGTCACCATGTTTTCCTTGCTCTGAACTTTATCGAAATTCAGCTTGGAGACGACGAGGACATCGACTTTATTCGGTCCCATGAACTGGCTCAGAAACTCTTTGACGTTCTGGCGAACTTCGCTTTCGAACTTTTTCTGAAGCGCAAAATTTTCTTCGACGGACGAGGACAGCGTTCCCGAACCGCCTTGGGCCGACGACAGCAGCTCCGTATTGCCCTCTGATTCGGTGATGGTGATATTCTCTACCGGCAGATTCGGTACGGCGGTCTTGACCAAGTTGAAGTACCCGTCGATCGTTTGCTGGCTTGGATGATAACCCGGCTTAAAAGGTAAGCACGACTGAGGCGCTTGTCTTTCTCCTGGTCTTCTTCGCTTGCAAACACGCTTTCTTTCGGCAGGTTTACTAGGACTTTAGCCTTACTTATGCCATTCATGCTCGTGAGCAGCTGCTCAACTTCTCCGTTCAATGCGTTGTTGTACTTGACGTTAAACTCGCTGTCGGTTGTGCCGATCGATGATGATTGATCGAACGTTTTGAAACCGATGGATCCGTTCTGAATGAGTCCCTGTGAGCCGACATCGACCTTGATGCGGGCCGCCTCCGTACTCGGTACTGAAATGGATGTTCCGTTAGGACTCAATTTATACGGGATGTTGTTCGTATCAAGGTAGTTCATAATGCCTGCGGAGTCACTGGCATTCAAGTCCTTGAAGGCCACTTCATACTCCGTTTTGGAAAACTGCATGGTCAGCACGACAATGGCGATGATAATAAAAGCGATCGTAGAAATGAATAAAATTTTCTGCTTTTTGCTGAATTGATTCCAGTATTGAACGACCTTGTCCTTATACTGGACGATTCTTTCGTTCACAACGTCACCCACCCCACCCGAAAACTTAGCATAAATCTATGAATGAATAGGTTCAGGCGATCCGCCAAATCCTTCGTTCACTCTTTTGTCTGCAACCTTTAAATTTGCGTCCGCATGATCTCCTGGTACGCTTCGATCGCTTTGTTCCGAATCTGCGTCGTCAGCTCCAGGCTGAGAAGCGCTTTTTGCGAAGAAACCATCACCTGGTCCACATCAACTTGTCCGAGCATGAACTGATTGTTCATTTCTTCGGCGGCTTTCTCTTGCCCGGCCACCTGGTTCAGCGCATTTTCCAGATAAGATCCGAAATCGCTAAGGGATTGGGCTGGCGTCTTGCTTGCGCTTGATGCGCTTTGCTTCATGTCGAGCGGTTGGATGCTTTGTGTCGAAAACATCGAGTTTTGAATCATCAATGTCCCTCCTTACCTGCATTTATTTATTCAAACTAGGCTTATCGACCTATTTCCAAGGCCTTCGTGATCATCGCTTTTGAGGAATTCAGCGCTGTGACGTTCGCTTCGTAAGATCTCGTGGCCGAAATCATATCGATCATTTCTTTGGCGATATCCACGTTAGGCATGTAGACATACCCTTGCGCATCTGCATCCGGATGAGTCGGATTGTATACCGGCTTCAGCGGCGTCTGATCCTCCTGGATTGCAGCCACTTTCACACCTTTCCCCGCACTTTGTCCGTTCATTTGTGCTTCCAGCATGCTGGAGAAATCCGATTCATTCGGCGAAAGCACAACCATTTTGCGGCGGTACGGCACCGCTTTGCCGTCAACCACCGACGCTCTCGTCGTTTCCGCATTCGCAATGTTGGACGAAATGACGTCCATCCGCAAACGCTGTGCCGTCAGCGCCGAAGCGCTAATCCCAAAGCTGCTGTTCATGTTCACCCGCGATTATCTCCCTTCAATGGCTGTCCGCATCATTTTGATCTGGTCGTTCATCTGCTGGATGTAGGCGTTGTACTGAAGCTGGTTGTCAGCCAGTGCGGACATCTCCCGGTCAATATCCACATTGTTCATATTGTTGTTCATCGCTGTCGATTGGTCCTCCGTTACAACTGGATCCGGGACCGAATTCGTAGGACCAATGACGAAGTGCCGGGGATCGGTGACCCTGCCGCGAAGCTGAGGTGCAGATCCATTAATTTCCTGCTGGAGCAGGCTTTCAAATGACACTTCGGACCGTTTGAAATAAGGTGTGTCGACATTGGCAATGTTGTTCGCAATGACTCTCTGGCGCGCGTTTGCCGCCTGAAGTCCGCCTTCCAAACGTTGAAAGCTGACGCTGTTCAGCAAATCCATTCCGTATCCCCCTTATTTTCCATAACTTTACTATTTTGTCCGTGGGGAACTTTCTTCCCAATTTCAC
>NZ_PCZT01000009.1:1768254-1774618 GCF_002968895.1 Paenibacillus sp. AR247
GTGAAAAAATTACTATATTGTCGTATATCCTAAGTTTCTTAAAGATTGGGACATATTACAATAAGAAAAAAGCCCTATCTTTTACCTAGAAAGAAGGTCTTTGTTCTTAATTTCTCTGAAATTTTTGCTAAATCTTTGCAGGATAAGGGTTTGTGGGCTTACATAGGACAGGCCTGTTGTCACATTTCGATAAAAACTCAGCCTGAATAGTCCTAGAATTTCAGATTTGCGAAAGTGTCGTAAAATAACCTCTCCCTTGCATACGAGCGCAGGATAGTAGTTATACCTCCCAGAGAGGTTTTTTACGATGTCGGCACTGTCCTTCCTGCGGGCCCTTCCTTAGCACAACAAAAAAAAGACATGCCCGAAGGATCTTCATCCTTCTGACATGTCCCCGCAGTGACGGTTGTCGGTTTACAATATATATTGGCTCAAATCGCGGTCCTGGGCGATGTCGCCCAGCTTTTCGCGCACGTATTCCGGCGTGATGGTCATATTCTCCAAGGTCAATTCAGGCGCCTCAAACGACAAATCCTCGAGCAGCTTCTCCAGAATCGTATGCAGCCTGCGCGCACCGATGTTCTCGGTATTCTGGTTGACGGTCGCGGCAATTTTGGCAATTTCCCGGATCGCTTCAGATGAGAATTCGACCTCGATGTCCTCGGTTTTAAGCAGCTCGGTATACTGCTTGGTCAAGGCGTTCTTCGGCTCGGTCAGAATCGACACAAAATCGTCGAGAGACAAGCTGCTCAGCTCCACGCGGATCGGGAACCGGCCTTGAAGCTCGGGAATGAGGTCCGACGGTTTGGCGATATGGAATGCACCTGCTGCAATAAACAAAATAAAGTCCGTCTTCACAGGGCCGTATTTGGTCATGACCGTCGACCCTTCCACGATTGGCAGAATATCCCTCTGGACGCCTTCACGGGACACGTCAGGCCCAGAGCCTTTGCCCTGGCTGGCAACTTTATCGATTTCGTCGATAAAGATAATGCCCGACTGCTCAGCGCGAAGAATCGACTCGGCGATGACGTCGTCCATGTCGATCAGCTTGGTCGCTTCCTCCTGCGTCAGCACCTTGCGCGCTTCCCGGATCGGCAGCTTCCGCTTCTTCGTCCGCCGCGGCAGCAAGCTTCCGAACATTTCCTGCATGTTCATGCCCATCTGGTCATTCCCCTGCCCGGCCAGCATATCCATCATCGTCGGCGAGTTGTCCTCCACGTCGATTTCGATCATGTCGTCTTCCAGGCTGCCGGACTGAAGCTTAAACTTCACCTGGCGCCGACGTTCGGTCACGGTGCTGTCTTGCTCCTTATCCTCTTCCGTATCCTGTGCGTTCTGGTTGCCATTGCCGAACAGCATTTCAAACGGATTGCGCTGCGCCTTGTTTTTGCCAGCCGGCGGAACGAGAATTTGCACGATTCGTTCGTTGGCGAGCTCCTCGGCGCGGTCTTTTACTTTTTCCGTACGCTCCGCTTTGACCATGCGGATGGACGTTTCGATCAAATCGCGGACCATGGATTCCACGTCGCGGCCGACGTATCCCACTTCCGTAAATTTGGTGGCTTCGATCTTCACAAATGGCGCATTGACCAGCTTCGCCAAACGTCTGGCGATTTCGGTCTTGCCCACACCCGTCGGACCGATCATCAGGATGTTCTTCGGTACAATCTCATCCCGAACATCCTCGGGAAGCCGGTTGCGGCGGTAACGGTTGCGCAGTGCGACGGCGACGGATTTCTTCGCCTGCTTCTGGCCTACAATGTATTTATCCAGTTCGGCCACGATTTGTCTTGGCGTCAAACTTTGGTTATCCATATGCATTCCTCCACCCTTACAGCTCTTCCACAATGATATTTCCATTGGTGTATATGCAAATTTCCGAAGCAATTTTCAAAGCTTCCCGCGCGATATCCTTCGCTTCCAAGTCCTGGGCGTGACGCTTCAGCGCCCGTCCGGCGGAGAGCGCAAAATTGCCTCCCGAGCCAATCGCCAGTACGTCGTCGTCCGGTTCGATGATTTCACCGCCTCCGGAAATGAGCAGCATGCCGGTTTTATCCATAACGATCATGAGTGCCTCAAGCTTGCGGAGAACGCGATCCTGGCGCCAGTCCTTGGCGAGCTCCACGGCGGCACGCTGCAGATTGCCGTGATGCTCCTCCAGTTTGCTTTCGAATTTTTCAAAAAGGGTAATGGCGTCCGCCACAGAGCCTGCAAAGCCGGCAACGACCTGGCCTCTGTACAGGCGGCGCACCTTTTTGGCGGTCTGCTTCATAATGACATTTTCACCGAAGGTCACCTGGCCGTCACCGGCGATCGCCGCTTTTCCGTTATGGCGTACAGCGCAAATGGTTGTCGCATGAAAAGATAAATCCATACCTACAGACCTCCTAATCTATACTTCCTGATGTTCGGTTGCCAGTCCGGCTTCCTTGATAAACGCGGCAATCGTCTCCAAAGCCCGATTGGCCAGCGCCTCGTTCTTTTCCTTTTTGTTGCGGATCTTCTTCTCCAATTTCGGCAGCAGGCCGAAGTTGGCGTTCATCGGCTGGAAGTGCTCCGAATCCGCGGTCGTAATATAATGAGCCATGCTGCCGAGGGTGCTTGTGTCAGGGAACACGACAAGGTCCTGTCCAAGCGCCTTTCTCGCTGCATTAATGCCCGCTATAAGCCCGGATGCGGCAGATTCCACATATCCCTCTACCCCCGTCATTTGACCGGCAAAAAACAGGTTCTCATTCGTTTTCAGCTGATAGGTCGGTTGGAGTAGCTTCGGAGAGTTGATGAACGTATTGCGGTGCATGACGCCGTAGCGCACATATTCCGCGTTTTCCAGCCCCGGAATCATGGAGAATACGCGTTTTTGCTCTCCCCATTTGAGGTGTGTTTGGAAGCCTACCAGATTGTACAGCGTACCGGCGGCATTATCTTGGCGCAGCTGTACGACCGCATAAGGCAGCTCACCCGTGTGCGGGTTGACCAGCCCTACCGGCTTCATCGGCCCGAACAGCGCCGTCTGCTTGCCGCGCTTCATCATGACCTCGATCGGCATGCAGCCCTCGAAGTATACTTCCTTCTCAAACTCTTTCAGCTGCGCGACTTCCGCATTGACCAGCGCGTCATAAAACGCGTTGAATTCCTCTTCGGTCATCGGACAATTCAAGTAAGCCGCTTCACCTTTATCATAGCGGGAAGCCAGGTATACTTTGCTCATATCGATGGAGTCTTTCTCGACGATTGGAGCCGCAGCGTCATAGAAGTAGAAATACTCTTCGCCCATGAGTGCTTTGATCTCGGCGGAGAGCGCAGGCGAGGTCAGCGGGCCTGTGGCGATGACGACAATCCCTTCTTCTGGTATATGCTGAATTTCTTCGTTTACGACTTCAATCAGCGGATGGTTATGGAGAGTGCTCGTAATATCCCCGGAAAAACCGTCGCGGTCCACCGCCAGAGCGCCTCCGGCAGGAACCGCATTTTTATCGGCGGACTTCAGGATCAGTGAATCCAGCATCCGCATTTCTTCTTTGATGACGCCGACTGCGTTCGTAAGCCCGTTGGCACGCAGCGAATTGGTGCAGACGAGCTCGGCGAACTTGTCCGTATGGTGCGCGGGCGTCTTCACGACTGGACGCATTTCGTATAATTTCAGGGAACCCCCCGGCTTGCGATCTGCCAGGCAGCCTCGCTGCCTGCCAGACCCGCGCCGATGACGGTTACCTGCTGTACTTCTGTCAACTTCATTACCCCCTGCTGTTTACAATTACATCATTTCTTCGTTGTCTTCGTTCTCTTCCAGGGGCTCGGTATGGTCGCATGCCGTGCATTGGAGACGTGCTCCCTGCTTGTTGCGCTTCTCAACCATCAGAGAGCCGCATTTCGGACAAGGCTTCGGCGACGGTTTATCCCAGGATACGAAATCGCATTCCGGATAACGGTCGCAGCCATAGAAAATCCGCCCCTTCTTACTGCGGCGCTCGACCACATGCCCTTCCTTGCATTTCGGACAAGTGACGCCGATATCTTTGACGATCGGCTTCGTGTTCCGGCAGTCCGGAAATCCGGAGCAGGCGAGGAATTTGCCAAACCGCCCCAATTTGTATACCATCGGTCGGCCGCATTTGTCGCAAATTTCGTCCGATACCTCGTCCTCGATTTCGATTTCCTTCATTTCTTCCTCGGCTACTTCCAGGCGCTTTTCAAAGGAAGAATAGAACTCGGCCAGCACCTTGACCCAATCCTCCGAGCCTTCCTCGACATGGTCGAGATCGTCTTCCATGTGGGCCGTAAATTCCACATCAAGGATTTCAGGGAAAAATTGTTCCATTTGCTCGATGATCAATTCACCCAGTTCTGTCGGAATGAACTTTTTCTCTTCGATCGCCACGTAACCGCGCTTTTGGATCGTCTCCAGCGTCGGCGCATACGTACTTGGCCGTCCGATGCCGAGCTCCTCCATCGCCCGGACCAACCGGGCTTCGGTGTAGCGCGGAGGCGGCTGCGTAAAGTGCTGCTTCGGCTCGATATCTTCCTTCTTCAGCTTATCACCCACGGCCAAGGCAGGCAAAAACTTCTCTTCTTCTGTTGTGCCGTCGTCGTTGCTTTCCACGTATACCTTCATAAAGCCCTGGAAGCGGACTTTGGAACCGGATGCACGGAATATGGCAGGCCCGGCCGCAATATCAACGGAAAGCGTATCCAGTATGGCGGAAGACATCTGGCTGGCAACGAAACGTTCCCAAATCAGCTTGTAAAGACGGTATTGGTCACGGCTCATGAACGACTTCACGGAGTCGGGATCACGCATGACCGAGGTCGGGCGGATCGCTTCGTGGGCGTCCTGGGCGTTCGCCGATTTTTTCGAATACTCCCGAGGAGTTTCAGGAACAAACGGATCCCCGTACTTCCCGCTGATAAATTCCTTGGCTTCTTCCTGGGCCGATCCGGCAATCCGGGTGGAATCCGTACGCATATAAGTGATGAGGCCGACGGTCCCTTCTTTCCCGAGCTCTACGCCTTCGTACAGCTGCTGGGCGACGGACATCGTTTTGGCGGCACGAAAATTAAGCTTCCGGGCAGCTTCCTGCTGCAGGGAGCTTGTCGTAAACGGAGGCGAAGGATGCCGCTGGCGTTCCTTTTCCTTCACTTCGCTGACTTTAAAGGTGGCCCCCTTAATGGCAGCGAGCACTTCGTTCACTTCATCCTCACGCGACAATTCTTTCTTCTGGCCGTTCAGCTGCGTGAATTTCGCCTCAAAAACGGAATCTCCCTTGGCGAGCTGGGGCCGTAATAGACCAGTATTCTTCCGGAATGAACGCATTGATTTCGTATTGATTTTGCGCGGCGTTTTAAATGCATCCTTGACCGCTTGCTTCGTAATTTCGTTAAACACGACGCGGCAGCTATCCGTATCGTCAAGCTCCAGGGCATGGGCAAGATGCCAGGCAATCGCTTCACTCTCGCGATCGGGGTCAGCTGCGAGATAAACCTTTTTCACTTTTTTGCTGGCGTCCTTGAGTTCCTTTAATACGGAGCCCTTTCCGCGGATCGTAATATATTTCGGATTAAAGTCATTCTCGACCTCAACCCCGATTTGGCTCTTCGGGAGATCACGCACGTGACCCATCGAAGCTTTTACGATATACTTGCTGCCTAAATATTTGCCGATCGTTTTCGCCTTGGCCGGCGATTCTACGATGACAAGTGAGTCAGCCATAGGTTCATCCCCCTTTCGAACAATTCTGTGAATGTTAGTCAATAGACTCTTGTTATATAAGCTTGTATATAGCACCAGATAATTGGGTAATCTGCTTTTTTAGATTAAAGATAACAGAACTGAATGCAAATGTCCAAAATCCCATCCGGTCTGCTGCAGCAGCTCATCCAATGTAGACGGCCCTTGTTCCAATATATGGTATATCCCAAGCTCATCCATTGTCAAATGATCTGCAGGCAGCCGCGTGTCCTCCAACATCTGACGCTCCCTATTGTATGTATCTTCAAACCCTTTTGGCAACCATGAATCATATTCTTCGATGACGTCTTCGGCATTCAGCACCATTTTGGCGCCTTGTTTAATCAAGTTCAGCGCCCCGCGGCTCTTGGGCGAGGTGACCGGCCCAGGGACGGCGAACACATCCCTGCCGGCTTCGAGCGCCAAATCCGCCGTAATCAAAGAACCGCTGCGTGAGTCCGCTTCGACGACCAGCGTCCCAAGCGTCAAGCCGGCGATGATACGGTTGCGCTGCGGAAACAAACCGGGATGCGATTTGGTCCCGGAAGGATACTCCGTCAGAATGAGTCCATCCTCGGCGATCCGTTCATACAATCCTCTGTTCTCCGGCGGATAGATCACGCCATGACCGGT
>NZ_PCZT01000009.1:1774718-1791990 GCF_002968895.1 Paenibacillus sp. AR247
CAGGATGCCGGCGCCTCCCTCAAGCTTACGGGATTTCAGCTCTTCGATCAAATCGGGTGTGATCCGTTCAGATAAAAGCTTCGCCTTTTCCTCAGGAAAACCTGCTTCCTCCCAATCTCTACTATTATAATGGAGCATGTCCCTGGAGAACATACGCTGTCCGCGCAGCCTGGCAATACTCTTCCTCCCGATCCCCTCGGTCTCGTGCAGTGCGATCAACAGCCACCGTTCGTCCTTCACGCCAATCCCGCCCTTCCTTATATTTTCCAGTTTTTTTGGTGTTGAAAACACAAAAAAAGCAACCCTTTATCCCCCGAATGGAGAAATAAAAGGTTGCTTACCTTTGAACCGTAAATAACGCCGGTTTATATTAGTGAGTCGTGCATTTTTCCAGCAAGCCGCGCTCTTCCAGAACGCTTACCAGCGTGGAGCCCATTTCCGAAGGCGTCGGAGCGACTTTGATGCCGCATTCCTCGAGCTTGGCGATCTTTTCTTTCGCCGTGCCTTTACCGCCGGAAATAATAGCGCCCGCATGTCCCATACGTTTGCCTGGAGGCGCAGTAACCCCGCCGATGAAGCCGACGACCGGCTTGGTCATGTTGGCGCGGATCCATTCCGCTGCCTCTTCTTCCGCCGTTCCGCCGATTTCGCCGATCATGATCACAGCATAGGTGTTCGGATCATCGTTAAAGCGGCTCAAAATATCGATGAATTCCGAGCCTTTTACCGGGTCGCCGCCAATGCCTACCGCAGAGGACTGGCCGATGCCGCGGGTCGTCAATTGATGAACCGCTTCGTAGGTCAGCGTTCCGCTGCGGGATACGACGCCCACATGGCCCGGTGTATGGATGTACCCAGGCATGATGCCGATTTTACATTCTCCAGGTGTAATGACCCCTGGGCAGTTTGGTCCGATCAGGACGGTTTTCTTGCCTTCCATGTAACGGGACACTTTGACCATGTCCAGCACCGGAATGCCTTCCGTAATACAGATGACCAGTTCCATTTCCGCATCGACGGCTTCCATGATGGAGTCGGCCGCAAATGCCGGCGGTACGTAGATAACGCTTGCAGTCGCGCCAGTCGCTTCCTTGGCTTCTACAACCGTGTTATATACGGGCAGGCTGACCGTTTGGCCGTTCTCCAGCGTAATGTCAACCTTGGTGCCGCCTTTACCCGGTGAAGTTCCTCCGACCATTTGCGTGCCGTAGTCGAGGGCGCCTTTCGCATGGAAAAGGGCGGTTTTGCCGGTGATGCCCTGTGTGATGACTTTTGTATTTTTATCGACCAAAATACTCACGTTTGTTCACATCCCCTATCGTATTTTAAAGATTCTATTTTACGAGTGAGACAATTTTTTGGGCGCCGTCAGCCATGGAGTCGGCAGGCACGATGTTCAGGCCGGATTCGGCCAAAATTTTCTTACCCAGATCCACGTTGGTTCCTTCAAGACGCACAACCAGCGGACGGGTCAAACCGAGCTGCTTGGCAGCCTCAACCACGCCTTCGGCGATGACGTCGCAGCGCATAATTCCGCCAAAGATGTTGACGAAAATGCCTTTGACCTGCTCATCCGACAGGATGATCTTGAACGCCTCGGTAACCTTCTCTTTCGTGGCACCGCCCCCTACGTCGAGGAAGTTGGCCGGATCTCCGCCGTAGTACTTGATAATGTCCATCGTGGCCATGGCAAGGCCTGCGCCGTTGACCATGCAGCCGATGTTGCCGTCGAGAGCTATGTAGCTCAGGTCGTATTTGGAAGCTTCGATTTCTTTTTCATTCTCTTCGTCCAGGTCGCGAAGCTCTTGAATGTCTTTGTGCCGGAACAGTGCGTTGGAGTCAAAGTTCAGCTTGGCATCGAGTGCCATGACATTGCCGTCACCCGTTACAACCAGAGGGTTGATTTCTGCAATGGAGCAGTCCTTGTCAACAAAAGCGGTGTACAGCGCGATCATAAACTGAACCGCCTTGTTGACCAGTTCGTTAGGGATGTTGATCGCATAAGCCAGTCTGCGTGCTTGGAAAACCTGCAGGCCTACGGCCGGATCCACCACTTCTTTGAAAATTTTCTCAGGCGTTGCAGCGGCAACCTCTTCGATTTCCGTTCCGCCTTCTTCCGATGCCATCATCACGACACGTCCGGTAGCGCGGTCAACAACGACGCCGACGTAATATTCCTTGCGGATATCGCAGCCCTCTTCGATCAGAAGTCGCTTGACTTCTTTACCTTCCGGGCCTGTCTGATGCGTAACGAGAACTTTGCCGAGGATTTCCTCCGCGTAAGCACGAACCTCGTCGAGGTTCTTGGCCACTTTGACGCCGCCGGCTTTACCGCGGCCGCCTGCATGGATTTGCGCTTTGACAACCGTGACTTGGCTGCCCAGGGATTTAGCGGCTTCAACCGCCTCTTCCACGGTGTAGGCCACCTTTCCGTTCGGAACGGTAACGCCGTACTGCTTTAACACTTGTTTTCCTTGATATTCATGGATATTCATTTACGGTATCCTCCTATCAACATGACTGCTACAAGGCGGGTTCTGATATCTCTTGGAAAATAATATAAACCCAAGCTATTGTAACATGTTTTTAAAACGCTTACCTTAAGAAACTGCGTTTCCATCGACAGCTTTTTGATATCGGTTTAATCCGTTTGAGAGAATATTTGGGATTTGATGGTAAAATCCACCCTCGAAGTAACGTCTTAGGTCCGATATAATTCCATTGGAGCCTTGCATCGTTCCAACATGGTTTCATGGATAACAGGGAAAAAGAGCGACAGATTTGCAGATGTTGTCTGCAAAAATCGCTCTTCACTTCACATCTTGCCTTCTTGCTGTTCGTTGTTGTGATGGACGCGGTTCAGCAGACTCTTGAACTGGCCCAGCAAATGCCCGAATTCGCTCTCGTTCAGGCACAGCTCCTGCTGCATGGCAGCCGGAACATTCAGTGCCTTCTCCTTCAGCTTGTTTCCTTCGTCCGTCAACGTGATGATGACCTTCCGTTCGTCCTGGGCAGAGCGCTCACGGTGAATCAGACCAGCGGCCTGAAGTCTCTTCAGCAGGGGCGTCAAGGTGCCGGAGTCCAGGAAAAGAGCCTCCCCAAGCTCCTTCACGGTACACTGTCCCCGCTCCCAAAGCACAAGCAGGACCAAATACTGGGAATATGTCACACCGAGCTTCTCCAGATGGGGCTGATACAGCTTGGTGATTTCTCGCGAACAGGCATAGATGGTAAAGCACAGCTGATTTTCCAGCTGCAGCTGCGGATTCATTTCACTTGGTTTCATCACTTTCGTCTTCACCTGCCTTCTTGTCATAATATTATCATAATTTTGTCACATTATCATAGTAATTGCGCGATATCTTCTAAAGGAGCAATTGATGCCCTGCAATTTTATTGTATACTTTTAAATTTTAAACAACAAATCGGTCTTAAATCACTCCCTTACAAGCATACCTCTAGTTCCCATCCCCGATGCCTTCCATCTTGACTTTTGCCAGCTGCAGTCCTACAATTTTTGTAAACTTAAGTGAAAATAAGGAAGCACCTTTTTTCCGTCAACTACGGCGATCCCTTCTCGTTTGTCCAGGGAAACCGCCGGGGAATAGGGGTGTTTTATTGTATGTATGGAAAAATGCACAGTACCTGTTTATACGGAATTGACGGGGTTATCATCCAGGTGGAGGTCGACATTTCCAACGGACTGCCGCAAACGAGCATTATCGGACTTCCGGATTCGGCCATCCGGGAAGCGGTGGAACGTGTCCGGGCCGGCATCAAAAATTGCGGCTTCACCTTCCCCCTTCAGCGCGTCACGATCAATCTCGCACCGGCCGATCTGAAAAAGGAAGGTTCCGCGTTTGATCTCGCCATTGCCCTTGGCATTCTCGTAACGAGCGGACAGCTTCTGCTGCCGCAGGATGAGAAGCTGCTTCTCATCGGAGAAATGGCGCTCGACGGCAGCCTGAGGCCCGTTAACGGCGTCCTGTCCATGGTGGACAGGGCGAAGCGAGAGGGATTCACCGCCGTTCTGCTGCCGGAAGAAAATGCCGGTGAGGCCGCCTTAATCGATCATATGAATATTTATGCCATCCGGCATTTGAACGAGCTGCGTCAGTTAGCCGCAGAACTCTCGGCTGCTGACGTGCCCGGCAAAGACCAGCCCCTCCGGATTCAAACCTTGTCCCCGCTGCTGAAAGCACCGGCTGTTGCCGCAGCTTCCGTACCCGAACACCTTCCTGCGGAAGATTATGCCGACGTGCTCGGCCAGCTCCATGTCAAAAGGGCGCTCACGATTGCTGCCGCAGGCATGCACAACATTATGCTGATCGGACCGCCCGGAACCGGCAAAACGATGCTCATCAAACGCCTGCCGACCATCCTGCCCTTCATGACCGAGCAGGAAGCGCTCGAAACGACCAAAATCTTCAGCGCGGCCGGGAAATTGAAGGAACCCGGCTCCGGCCTCATCCGCAAACGTCCTTTTCGTTCCCCGCACCACACCATCTCTTCCGGAGGACTGATCGGTGGAGGAACGATACCCAAGCCCGGCGAAGTCAGCCTTGCCCACCGTGGCATCCTGTTTCTGGACGAGCTGCCGGAATTCAATCGCCAGGTGCTCGAAGTGCTGAGGCAGCCGCTGGAGGACAAAACGGTGACGATCAGCAGGGCGCGTGCCGTGCACACCTTCCCGGCGCACTTCATGCTGGCGGCTTCGATGAATCCGTGTCCGTGCGGATACCTCGGAAGCGATCACCCGGAACATCAATGCACATGCAGCTTCAGCCGGATCGCCCAATACCGCGCCAAAATCTCCGGCCCGCTGCTCGACCGGATCGATCTTCAAGTCGAAGTCCCCCGCCCTAAGGAATGGTCCACGGATGCACCGAGCCTGTCTTCGGCTGAAATGCGCAGTCAGGTGCTCGAAGCCCATGCGCGTCAGCAACAACGATACGGCAGCGGTTACGGCGGCTGGAACAGCGAGCTGACCGGCAGTGCGCTCCGGCGCTTCGCCAGGCTCGACTCCGCTTCAGCCGATATGCTCCATCAGACGATCGAAACGCTGGGCCTCAGCATGCGGGCATATGACCGCATCCTGAAATTGGCCCGGACGATCGCCGACCTGGACGGCCAGGAGAATATCGCCTTCAACCATGTGGCGGAAGCGATCCAATACCGGAATTTGGACCGGCCGCAGATTACGGGGGTGGGGTAATAGGAAGCAAATTTGCGTTATAAACCCTAATAATCTGATCCACGGTTTAAGTCAATATTTTGTGTACTATTTCGAAAATAAAGTGTGGCAGATTGCCCTTCGACCCTTTGGCCTTCCTGCTTCATGATCTATGCTCTAAGCCGAAGAGATAAAGGCAACGATATCTAAACTCCAGAAAACAAACGTTGAGCTCTATCAGCAGATAGATGCGCGGCGTCAGACGTTACAGGGATATAAGGCGCCTTATTGTAAATCATCAGAAGAAACTGGACACTGGGGTTCAAAAACAAAGAATAACCTGCCAATTGAGGCAGGTTATTTCCGTCAATCCATTTTCTTTTCAAAACCCAGTCATCTCTTCTGGATCTAATTTAAAACTTGGCAGGTAAATCATCGGGCAGCCAAACGCCAACACAGGTTCCTCCTCAATTCGTAAATGGTCTCACAGGCTTTTTACCATATCATTAATCACGTCTCTCTTTTACTTTCACAGTGAATAGGCTAAGAACTATAGTAAGAATGACATATGTCCACAATCCATGTATTTCAAATCCATACAGGTATTTATCCAGAAGCCAAAGTTTAATGGGTGTCAGCACGATGGAAGCCAACATTAAAGCCGGAGTGGTCAAACACCCAATCCCTACAGTGATCAGCATAACCGACATTACCATTGCTAAACTGAATAAAAGACTAATGATGAACATAAGAAGGGATGCAATCAGCAAAGTTTTAGTATCTGTTATCGAAAGATATGGATTAAAGTACTCATTGCCTATCCAGAACACCAAAAAGGTAACAAGAAAATTCAGAATATTCCTCATGATACCTCCCACGAAATCGTCGTTTCCCCTTTCGATGAAGAACGGGTTGAGGTAAGCTCAATAAAATGATTACTGTCATCCTCTGATGTTGATACCTAGGAAAAATTCTATTTTAGGCAAGTTCACACATCACTTCTACTTAGATTATTCTATGATGAGTTCAAATCACCTTCACCATAAGGTAAATAATTACAAATAATACATCCACTTTTCCACCTCTCAGATAAAGCCGGCCGATCTGGATGCACTAATGCTGTTAGTTGTCTATCGAGAGGATCGAGCTAGCTCAGTGAAAATGGGGTAATAAAAAACTTCCAATCGCATGGTATTGGAAGTTTTTTTATTAGGGGCTCGTCCTAGAACGCCCCCTGTATATGATGAATCGCGGCAATGCTTAGATCGCGCCCCAGCTCCACCGCGACGACGTCAAAGCGTACCTCGCGGCCCTCCAGCCGCTGTGCGTGAAGATACACTTCGGCCGTGCTGCGGACCTTGCGGATTTTGCGGAAATTAACAGATTCTGCGGCTGTGCCGAAGGAGGTGCCGGCGGTCCGGCTGCGCACCTCCACAAAAACAATGACGCCGCCGTCCTCGGCGACCACGTCCAGTTCGCCGCTGCGGCAGCGCCAGTTCCGGTCGCGGATGCGGTAACCGGTGGAGAGCAGCAGATCGGCGGCGGCCTGCTCCGCGGCGGCTCCTTTTTGGCGGCGGTTATCCTTCATTTTTCCTTGCCCTCCGCTCATTCGAACGGCCTTTCCTGAGCGAGCCGGTCCGCCCGGTAAATATAGCTGAGAACCTCCGCGACAAGGTGATACAGCTCCGGCGGAATCTGCTGATCCAGGTCCAGCTTGGAGAGGACCTCCACCAGCGCGGCGTCCTCCTGAACGGGAACCCCGTGTTCCTTCGCCGTCTCGAGAATCGTATCCGCCACTTTCCCCCGGCCCTTCGCCACGACGACCGGGGCATCGTTGTCACCGGGCGCGTATTTGAGGGCGACGGCCTTTTTCATACTTGGGGACGGCTCCTGCGGCTTGCTGCTCATACCCTCATATCCACCCCCTTGTAGCTCTGCGGTACGAAGTCCGCCACGCGGTGACCGCCCATGGCCGCACTCAAGCCAGCTGGCTGTTGTTCAGCGGCCGGAGACGGTAGGGGAGCGGCTTTAAGCGTCAGAAGCTGATAGCCGATGGAGGATAGAGCGTCAGCGATTTCAGGCCGTCTGTCTTCCACCAGGGACTGAGCCCATTCCTGATCATTGTGGACCTTCAGACTGACGATCCGGTCGACGATCTGGACGTCGATCAGCGTCTGCCCGAGATGCTTCATCTGAAGGTCGAACCACAGGCGGCAGTTGGATGCATCCAGTTCACCCTTGGGGCCACGCCTGGACTGGACATGCACCGACGCCGTCTCCTGGCCGTCCGGCCCGTTCAAGGGCAGGACAACGTGACCTGGGCGAACGGCGCCGTCCGGTCCGTGTTCAGGAGCAGCTGCTGGCCGGTCAGCTGCGAGATGACCTGCTGCGCCGCTTCCTTCAAGGCCGGCGGCGCAGCGTCGTCCTGGACGAGCTGAAGGAGGAGCCCCTTCAGCGTGTCGCGCTGCCCGGTTTCCTGCAGCGCCTGCTCCATCCACGCAGCGGGCTCAGCCAGCTGCTCCGGCCGGACGGCGTGATGCGCCGGGCCGGGAGGCTGCTGCTGAACCGCATGCGGCCGGACGGTCAGCTCCGGACCGTCCGCGGCTTGGGGAGCGGGCTGCGCGGCGGCGGCCCCTGCCGCGCTCGCCGCTCCCGGCGCAGGCCCCGGCTGTGTCGGGCCTGCCTCTGCCGCTGCACCCTGGCCTGCGGCCGGTGCAGCCAAGGGCTGCCGCGCGTTCCCCGGCGTATCCGGCAGATCGAGCGATTGCAGCACATCCGCAAGCGACATCGGAGTCCCGGACCCATAGGGGGAACCCTCCATCGCTTTCAATACCGGAAGGCCGCCGCCATTGTCCGGCTGTACCTGCAGGACCGCTGCCTGGCCGGGCTGAAGCGGCGTTTCCAGCGCCGCCCGTACTTTGACGCCTTGGATCTGCAGGACGGCCTCCTGTCCGTCCTCAGAGACGCTCAGCACAACGCCGCGCACGACTTGCCCTTCCTTCAAATCCAGCTGTTTGGTCTCGCCCGCTTTGGTGTCTCCCATCATGCCGCGCAGCAGTGAACCGATACTCAATGTCCCTCTCCCCCTTCCGTATTCCTTCGTTTATTTATTTATCGGCCGAACCAGCCGCGGGCTGTAGTCCGTCTATCTGCATTCACGATCCCCGTTGTTTCTTTTCATCCAAAGATCGTCCCTTATCTTCATAATTGCTGCAAATGCTCAGGCTCTTCAAACATGAACTTTAAAATACCGTCCAACAAATTACGAATCTGGCTGAAAAAGTTTTATCGGATGCTGGGGTCATCGTTACGTCCTGATTGGTCCGCGAGGAACAGAGACGACTCGACGGCGAGCCTGCACCTAAGGTTGGTCTGTTTTCTGAATCAAAGCTTAGAGATGCTTATCCAGGAAAACCCACCTTCCAAAAGTCTGATCAGCCAAACTTTTTCCTTATAAAAATTTACATCGCAACACCCGAATTTCCATTCCACCTGGCAAAAAAACAGCAGCCCTAGAACAGGGTCTGCTGCACAACTTCCATATTTTTCAAGAAACTGCGGCGATGCATCGGTGTCGGTCCCAGAGCTGCCAGCTGCTCACGGTGCAGTTTAGTTGCATAGCCCTTATGGATCGCGATGCCGTACTCGGGATACTTCGCCTCCCATTCTCCTTCACACAGCCGGTCCCGGCTAACCTTGGCTACGATCGAAGCCGCGGCGATCGATTGGCTGTTGGCGTCCCCCTTGATGATCGCCAGCTGTGGAACGGGCACGTCCACATGCTCCGCATCCACCAGCAAAAAATCCGCGGCGATCGTCAGGCCAAGCACCGCCTTTTTCATCGCCAGGCGGGCCGCCTGCTTAATATTGATTTCATCGATCGTTCGGGCATCCACGTACCCTACGCTGACGGCAAGCGCCTGCTCCATAATTACGTCGTACAGAAGGTCCCGTTTTTTGGCGCTCAATTTTTTCGAATCGTCGACACCCTCCAGAACGAGTCCTTCCGGCAGGATCACGGCCGCCGCCACCACGTCGCCAAATAAACAGCCTCTTCCAACCTCGTCAACGCCCGCTATGTACCGGTAATCTTTTTCTATGTATTCGCGCTCATATTTTAGCAGGTCCTTCGGGGACTGCTCGATCTCTTCCGTATCCATGCTGTCTTTCCTCCTCCGTGCTGCAAGAGCCAACGAAAAACGACATCTGGCAGGCTTCCAAAAATCGGGGTGCGGACTGCTGGAGTGCAGAAGATGCGCCGAGCCGATATGTCCGAAAGCATTCACCGGTGAAAAACCTGGCCTCACGAAGCTAGGAGGAGAATGTGCTGTAATGAGAAGAATGTAACTGCAAAAAGATGAATGTACTGAAAAAGAAGAGTGTTTGGTAAAGAGGTGAATGTGCTGTAATGAGATGGATGTACTTCGAGGAGTGATCATGGACGCAGCTATATCGAACGATTTGAATATGGGTCATCGTGGTTTTGGCAATCCCGGAGTCCGCCGTGAACTGGCCAAACTCTTTGAAGAATGTTACCCAACCAACTTCTACCTTACACAAGCTTTTTGACACCACCGCAATCAACCGCATTTCCTTAAATTTCCAAATACGGTTGCTCAGCTGCTTGAGAAGGCACTACAACTTTAAACACCCGTGCACCACGATCCCCACACAAAAAAATAGCTGCATCAATGCAGCTATCGTCGCCGTGCCCGCAAGCACCTACAAGTATTTTACACCGGTTCGCTGAGCAGCGACAAAAATTGCCTTGTCCGCTCCTGCGCCGGATGGTTTAGCACCTCATTCGGGCTGCCCTGCTCCATGATGATTCCTTCGTCCATAAACACGATCCGGTCTGCCACCTGGCTCGCGAATTTCATCTCATGGGTCACGATGGCCATCGTCATGCCTTCTACAGCCAGCTCTTTGATGACCTTCAGCACTTCACCGACCAGCTCCGGGTCCAAAGCGGACGTCGGTTCATCAAATAAAGCAGCTCCGGACCGATGCCCATTGCCCGGGCAATACCGACCCGCTGCTGCTGTCCGCCGGACAGCTGGTGCGGATAGGAGTCCGCTTTGCTGGCGAGTCCTACCTTGCCGAGAAGCTCCAGCGATCTGGCCTTGGCCTCCGCTCGGCTCTTTTTCTGCACGATGACCTGTCGCCTCCATCGGGATTTCCAGCAGGTTGATGCACCGGAGCAGCGTTGTTTTTCCGGAACCGGAGGGCCCGATGATGACCGTCACTTGCCCTTTTTCGATCGACAGGTCGATTCCCTTGAGCACTTCATTACTGCCAAAGCTTAATCTCAGGTCGTTGATTTCAATCATGATGCATCCCTCGTTTCACTATCTTGCGGCATAACGGTCAAACCGATGTTCGAGCTGATGCTGGAGCGCCGACAGGACGGTGCTGAAGATCAGGTAGATCAAGGCTACCTCGCAGTACAGCAGCAAAGGCTCATACACGACCGCCGTAATTTGCTGCCCCTTTTGGAACAGCTCTGTTAGTGTCACCGTCGCTGCCAGCGACGTATCCTTCAACAGGCTGATAAAAGAGTTGGCCAGCGGAGGCAGCGATACCCTTGCCGCCTGCGGCAGAACAATCCGGCGCAGCGCCTGGGAACGGGTCATCCCGACCGAGTACGCCGCCTCCCACTGCCCCTTGGCGATGGACTGGATCGCGGCGCGTATAATTTCGGATCCATAGGCTCCGACACTGATCGAGAACCCGATCACCGCGGCGGTGAATGCGTCGATGACAACGCCGATGCTCGGAAGCCCGTAGAAAATAATAAACAGCTGGACAAGCAGCGGAGTCCCCCGGATGATCCACACATAAAACCAGGCGACCCGCTGGAGAATGCTCCAGCGCGACAGGCGGGCCAACGCGGTAAGGAACGCCAGCACGAAACCGAGAATGAAGGAAATGATCGTCAGGGGAATCGTGAACTTGATCCCGGCCATAAGCAGCGGCACAAAGGAGTCGATAAAAATATCGGTGAGGTGGGCGGTTCTGTCATTCATCGGTTAACCCCCTTTTGCCGCTTATTTCGATACGTCCGTACCAAAGTATTTTTTGGAGATGGCAAGGTACGTTCCATCCTTCTTCATGTCGGCCAGCGCCTGGTTAATGGCGTCCCGCAGCTCGTTGTTGTTTTTGTTCATCAGTACGGCGCTGGTGCTGCCCGTATCGGTTTCGTCCACCACCTTGATCGGTGCGTCGGGACGTCTTGTTTTGAAGTCGAGATAGGACAGTTTGTCGTTCACCGTAGCATCGATGCGCCCGGACAGCAGCAAGTCGATCGCTTGGTTGAATCCGTCGACCTGCACGATCGTGGCACCGTTGTCTTTAGCAATTTGATTCAGATTGCTCGTCAGTGACTGACCTGCTTTTTTGCCTTTGAGGTCGGCCAGCTTTTTAATGTCCTGATTATTGTCCTTCACAATCAATACCGCCTTGGAGGCGATGTAGGGGTCCGAAAAGTCGTATTTAGCCTTTCGCTCCGCATTAATGGATACTTCGTTCATCACCACGTCGAAACGCTTGGCGTCCAAGCCGGCGATCATGCCGTCCCATTTCGTTTCGATAAACTCCGGCTTCACGCCGAGCCTTTTGGCAATCTCCCGGCCCAGGTCAACGTCAAAACCGGTCAGCGTTCCTTTATCATCATGATAGGTAAAAGGTGCATACGTTCCTTCCGTGCCGATGCGCAGCTTGCCGCTTTGCTTGATCGTCTCAAGCAGGTTTTTACCCGTCTGGGCGCCCCCGGTTTGCCCTTCCTGCGGCTTCGTTCCCGTATTTCCGCCGCACGCCGTCGTCACGGCCAGCATCAACGTCATCACGATTGCCCAATAAATCCGCCAGCTTCTCACATTTTTCCTCCTCTAACCGTTTTCACCTATTTTGCCACGATGCTGTATTTTCATGCGCGGCCGCCCGTACTTACGCTTGATCCCGACAAAAAAAGCTCATGACCCCAGGTCATGAGCTTTCCTATTCTCTTTAAGTCTATTATCTGCTGCGACACTATTTCGATATGTCGATAAATCCTTCCCCAAACACATCCCGAACGTCATGGATCGTAATAAACGCCTGCTTGTCCGCCACCTTGACGATCTTTTTCAGGACAGGCACCTCCTGCTTGCTGATGACGATGTACAGCACTTCCTTGGCCGACTTGCTGTAATAGCCGTACCCTTTAAACACGGTGACTCCCCGGTCCATGACCCGGTTAACCTTCTCGGCGATCTCCGCATGCTGCTCCGATACGATCATCACCGCCTTCTTCGGGTTCAGGCCCTCGATGATGAATTCCATCACCTTCGTGCCGACGAACAGCATAATGATCGTCAGCATCAGGCTTTCCGCGCCAATGATAAAGTAGGAGGAGAACGCGACGATCAGATCAAAGAACAGCAGGGCGTAACTGATGTTCCAGTCCCAGTATTTATGGGCAATCCGCGCCAAAATGACCGTACCGGCGGTGGTGCCTCCGGCCCTCACGATTAGCCCGATGCCGACACCGGCCAATACACCGCCAAAAATCGCATTGACGATCGGTTCGTTCGAAGTAAGTGTCCAATTTTCGGTCAAATGGAGGAATAAAGAGTTAAACACGACAGCAACGATGGTGTACACCGTCGTCATTTTGTCCAAAAACTTATAACCAACGATCAGCAAGATGGCGTTCAAAATCAGGTTGACCAATCCCGGGGACCATGCAAACAGGTAGTACAGGATGATCGTAATCCCGGTCACACCGCCTTCGCCCAGGTCGTGGGGAATGACAAACAGATTGATATCGAGCGCGAAAATAAACGCCCCCGCGATGATCGTCATGATTTCCATCATTCTTTTTTTCATATGACGGCCTTCCTCTCCCATAAATCAACACGCAAAAAAAGCCCAGTACCTATAACGGAACTGGGCTTGTTCGTTCACTATGATACTGTACATCTCGCTTTGATACACGCTGGACACTTGGATCGTATCCGGCGTTCTTTTCCGATTAGTAAGGGGCTTCCATCGAGATCCGGCCCATTTTGCCGGCGCGCAGCTCCCGCAGCAGCGTCTTCGACGCTTTCTCCAGATCCACCCGTCCGCCGCTCATCAAGCAGCCGCGCTTACGCCCCACCGCTTCCATGATGGAGACGATTTCGTCGCTCTCGTCCGGGTTGTGCGGCATGTCCGCATCGATCTCAAAGCGCTCCCGGAAGGCATCCCAGTAATATTGGACCAGGTATTTGACCGCAAAAAAGGCGACATCCTCTGCGTTCAGGATCTCTTCCTTGATCGCGCCGGTTACCGCGAGGCGGTAGCCAACGTTCTCGTCCTCAAATTTGGGCCACAAAATCCCCGGAGTATCCAGAAGCTCGATTTCTCCGCCTACCTTAATCCACTGCTGGCCTTTCGTCACGCCCGGCCGGTCCCCCGTTGCAGCAATGCTGCGCCCGGCGAGCCGGTTGATCAGCGTCGACTTGCCTACGTTCGGGATGCCGACGATCAGCGCACGGATCGCCCGCGGGTTCATCCCCTTGGCGATTTGGCGATCGATCTTCTCCTTCAGGAGCAGCTTCAGCTGTCCAGGAATCTCTTTCACGCCCGTGCCTGTAGCCGCATCGACCGGAAATGCCGTATGGCCTTCCTCTTTAAAATAATCCTGCCACTGCTTCGTTACCGAAGGGTCTGCCAAATCCGCCTTGTTCATAATGATCAGCCGGGGCTTCCCCTGCAAAATCTCGTCAATCATCGGATTGCGGCTGGACAGCGGAAGACGCGAATCGATCAGCTCGATCACGACGTCAATCAGCTTTAACTTATCCTGTATTTGGCGGCGCGCTTTGGTCATATGACCAGGAAACCATTGAATCGTCACCGTCATCACCTCATTCTCTTGTCCGCAAACAGCCTCATTCCGCGTTCATTAATGGTTGATCAAATGGATGTCCTTCACCGGCCAGAAGATGAGGTCAGCCCGTCCAACGATATCCCCGAGCGGCACATAACCGATCATCCGGCTGTCCGTACTGTCGGACCGATTATCCCCCATCACGAACACATGACCTTCGGGAACCTTGCCATCCGGAAACGCGCTGTTTGGAAAATCTTTGTCATTATACATCTGGCCCGCTTTATGGCTTGCATCGATGGCACCCTGTATGTAGGCTTCATTGACTTTTTTGCCGTTCACGGTTACCGTGTCGCCTTCCACCTTGACGGTATCGCCTGCGACGGCAATCACGCGTTTGATAAAATCCTTGCCTTCGGACGGAACATGGAACACGATAACTTCTCCACGATGCGGAGCCCGGATATCGTACAATATTTCATTGACGATCAACCGCTCGCCTGTATGAAAGTTTGGCTGCATGGAGGGTCCGTCCACAATAAACGGTTTGAAGAGAAGCCAGCGGATCAGTGCCACCAAAATCAGGGCAATGATGATCGCTTTCAGCCATTCTACGACTTCATTTTTCCCTTTTTTAGGTGGTTTATGATCTTCTTCCTTCAGTTCCACCGCATCGCTCTGAATGTCCTGCTGCATATATCCACCTCCCTCTCCTAGTTTTGCCGAAAAGAAAAGCTCCCATTACGGAGCCGTGTATGCTTTCTTTGGACCAGCGAAGCGAAAAGGCATTCGTGATCGCCAGAAAAACCTCCGCTTATCGCGGTTTGTCAACTTGGTTCGTTCATCTATTGACGCCTTTTTAATCCTAAAACGAAAAGGGCTTGAAATCAAGCCCTTTAGCGTTGTTCGCTGATTAACGGCGAATCTCTTTAATTCTTGCTGCTTTACCGCGCAGTTCACGAAGATAGTACAGTTTGGCGCGACGTACTTTACCGTAACGAGCCACTTCGATCTTCTCGATTTTTGGCGAGTTGATTGGGAAAGTTCTTTCTACCCCAACACCGTAAGAGATTTTACGCACAGTAAAAGTCTCAGCGATGCCGCCTCCGCGACGCTTAATCACAACACCTTCGAACAACTGGATACGCTCGCGGGATCCCTCGATAACCTTAACGTGCACTTTCAAAGTGTCGCCAGGACGAAAGCTAGGGATGTCGGTGCGAAGCTGTTCTTTGGTAATCTCTTGTAGGATGTTCATTTAGGACTCCTCCTTCCGTACAGGTGTTCTTGCCTCTTCCGGAAAACCCTCTGTTTTCCTTCATCATCCGCAGCGGACCACCGTATTCCACACAACAGCATTTATTGTAGCATATTTGTTTCATCCTTTGCAACTATAAATCTTTCAGTTGTTACGCTGCCCCTCGGTTGAAAAAATGCAAAGTCTCGCTCTGCCAAAAACAGATACTTCACACCGAAAAATAGGCTGACCCAATTGTAAGAAAAACGTCTATCGACGTACCTTCCAAGAAGACAGACCGCGTTTAAAGGAAGTTTTTCTTGCGATTATAGAATGGTTCAGCTTCGCTGAAATTTATTAATTCTATAATCTTAAAAAACTTCTTGCCAAAATCGGAATTGACGTTAAAATAAATTTATCATTAAAATAATTTTAACGTTAATAAAAATTGAATGGAGATGTCCTTTCATGAGCGAAACCGTATTGCTTCAGCAGAATCAAGGTGTACGCAGGCTGGCGAAACACAAGTTGTATCTAATGATGGTCACCGCCAAAATCATTTCACGATTCGGGGATTCCGTGGATTCCATCGCCTACAGCTGGATGGTCTACCTGCTTACCGGCTCCGAGCTGCTAATGGGAACACTGTACGCCATCAACTTCGTTCCAGGCATTGCTTTCAGTATGTTTACCGGCGTCCTGGTCGACCGCTGGTCCAAGAAAAAGGTCGTGATCGTGACGAATGCCGGCCGGGGCATCACCGTAACCGTGACGGCGCTGCTCTATTTCATAGGAGACTTGCAATCGTGGCATCTGTTTATTTTACGTTCATCAACTCTACGCTCGAATGCTTCTCCACGCCGGCGGAGATGTCCCTCGTTCCCCGCATTTTGCCCAAGGAGCTGCTGCTCAGCGGCAATTCGCTGACGTCATCCGCCTCCCGCACCGCCGAGCTTGCCGGTCTGGCCGCAGCCGGCGGCCTGATCGCCATGCTCGGCATTTCCGGAGCGATGCTGATCGACGCCTTGTCTTTTCTGCTGGCCGCCCTGTTGTACGTCTGGATCCGCATCGACCGGGATCACGGGCAGGAAGACGATAACGACGCAGGTCTTATGCAGGCAGAGGAAAGCCCGTCCTACTGGAGCCAGTTTAAAACCGGCCTGAAGTTCGTTAAAAGCCACAAGCTGATGATGATGACCATGCTTTCGGCCGCATTCGTGAATCTTTGCCTCACGCCTAAAAACGTGCTTGAGCCCGTTTATGTCAAACAAATACTCCACTCGGGCCCATACGGACTCAGTTTGATCGGCATCGCCCTGATTACCGGCATGATTATCAGCGGCCTGTGGATCAGCCAGAAGGGCTCCGCTTACCGCAAAAGCAGTCTGATCGTGTTCGGATTTTTGCTGCTCGGGGTTGCGTACAGCCTTCTCTACGTCCCCGCCCTTCTAAGGGAATATCCTCTCTATGCCGCGGCTGCCTTTTGTTTTGGCATGGGATTCGCCATTTCGTTTGTAAACACGCCGGTATCCACCTATATGATGGAAGTCACCCCCAAAGCGATGCTTGGCCGGGTCGGGGCGCTGTCGAGCACGATCTGCACCTGCGCCATTCCCGTCGGAAGCCTGCTGGCCGGTTGGGCCGGAGCATTCGTCGGGGTCCACGTGCTGTACCTCGTTTTTGGGCTGCTGATGCTGATACCGGGGGTCTATCTGTGGAGCCAGAAAGGGTTTATGAAAATCTAGAGCGATGGAAACATTTTGTGCTCGGAAGCCATCTCGGCTTATAATGGGGATAAACGATCCGGAAAACAAGATACGGGAAATGTAGAGGTGCACAACATTGGAGACCAAAGAACTGAGCACGATCGAGGAGATCCGGATTTATTCCGATCCATACCGTTTGAAAATATTAAGCTGCTTTCAGAAGGCCGACCAGCCAATGACGATCAAAGATATCGCTGACAAACTCGGCGAGGTTCCGGCCAAAGTCTACTATCACGCCAAAAAGC
>NZ_PCZT01000009.1:1792090-1796999 GCF_002968895.1 Paenibacillus sp. AR247
CGAGGTTCCGGCCAAAGTCTACTATCACGCCAAAAAGCTGGAGAGCATCGGGTTAATTGTCCTTGTGCACACCAAGCAAATCAACGGAATCACGGCCAAATATTATCAAGCCTTCAAAGGATCCGTACGGATTAAGCGCAGCAAGGACATTGATGAGGCGGCCCAGAAAATCTTCCGAACCGAAACGCAAAAGCTGCTGGAGGATTTGTATGAGGAGAGCAAGCGTAAGTTTCTGAAGGCCCAGAACCAGGAGGAGCCTGCCGGTAACCTGTCCCACTCCGAGGTCTATTTGACGGAAGAGGAAGCCAAAGCATTTTTTGAGCAATTGACGGAGTTTGTGGAAAAGCACACCGAGCGCCAGCACCCGGATCAGAAGCTGTACGACGTATTTACCACGATTGCCAAGCTGGACGAATAGCCGCCCATACACCACAGCCAGCCCCCGGCCATTTGCCGGGGGCTGGTTGTCTCCGAGCTGCGAAAATGGCAGTTACCGCTTCTTCGCAGCTCGACCATCCGCTTTGTGACTACAGGAGCTGCCTTGCGGCATGCTCATCCTCCTGGGCCACGTCAAGTCGTACTGCGTCATTCCCCGGCCGGTAAAGGTGTCCCGGCCGGTCGGCTGGCTCACGATGCGCGAGCGGTGGCGGATCCCTCCGCTCAGCAGTCTGGACTTGGCCCTCGCATAGCTGTCTGCGTCGAAAGATGTGAAGATCAGGATCCGCTCCTTGGGAAAAAAGAACCTCCAAATTGCTTTTGCCGGATTCATGCATCATCCTCCTTCTGGGAGCTACATCAGTGATTTTTTGCCGATATTATATCCTTTCCACGTCCGAAAACCAAGTTTGGCATAAAAATCCACATATTCCGTCCAATCGATCACCAGGTGCTTCACGCCTCTGTCCGTCAGCTCCGCGACTCCGTCCTGAACGATCGCCAGCCCGTAGCCTTTCCCGCGGAACCGGTCGTCCACGCCGAGCGGCCCGATGCCGCCAAGCGGTTCACTGAACAGCGGCGCCCAATAAGTATTCTGGGCAATCAGCGGGGACTCGCCGTCGTTCACGCGGCAAAAGCCGATCATTTCGTCCCCAAGGAACAGGCCGACGAATTCCCGTCCCTGCCCTCCCCGTTCCCAATAGCACTGCGCCTCGTAATACCAGCGTCCCGGAAAGCACCGCTTGAAGAATCGGAGCATCTCTTCACGGTCTCCCGCGACAAGCAGGCGGGCGAATGCTCCATCCCGATACTCGGGCCGCTCTAGGCCATCGTCCGAGGTTTCGTTCACCAGGTCGAACACCTCGTACAGGTATTCGTACCCGCGGCGCGCAAACCATGACTTAACCTCCGGCAGTGCGAGCGGCACCCCGGGAAAATAGTGCCACGGGTCCCGCCCGATGCTGGCCGATACCGCTCCGGCTTCGCGCAAGGCGTTCTCGGCATGACTGAGCAGCCCTGACCCTATGCCCTGCCCCTGAGCATCGCGGCGGACGACGATGGCTTGTATCCATCCGCCGCCGTCACCCAGCTGCATTTCGCGCGCCGGCTCCTGCCACTTCTTGGCGATCACGAACCCAAGCAGACGGCCCTCCCCGTCAACGGCCAGCCCGGAAGCGGGGCCATACACGTTCACATCTTCAAAAGTATTTTGCTTCATCAGTTCCCTGCGCATCGGAAAATGGCCGCCCAGTCCCCCGTTCCAAAGGTCACACATCGCATCAAGCCATTCGGCATCCATCGGAATGATCTTCAATATAACTCCTCCTTCTACTGTGGATCGTACGTGCAAACGAGTTCTGCAAAACATCTTGTCCATAGGGATATTTCATGTCATTCGACCCGTCTTTAGCTGCTGCTCTTCAACCGGGATAAGGATTTTAGCAAAAAGACTCATACGTCTCGTTATAAAATATTATTACATAACAATTATATTGATTGTGTTATAAAATTTCAATGCGGAATATTTAGGTTCCACTGTCCGTAGTGATGTGGGATTACCATGGAAGTCATCAGCATACGGTTCGATCCAGGCTATTTCTTCTTGAAGGCTAATATAAAAATCGCCGAATCCGAGCTGACAGCTCTCGATCCGGCGATTTCATTCATTTATGATCCTTTTCAGGACTCCTTATTCAGGAGATCGTTACACTCTTTTCAGGAAATCGACGATGGTCAGCAGACCAAGATCGAAGTTTTCCAGGTTAAAGTGCTCGTTAGGCGCATGCAGGTTTTCGTCGGGAAGGCCAAAGCCCATGCATACGACCGGAGCGGCCAGTACACGGGAGAACGTCTCCACGATCGGGATGGAGCCTCCATCTCTCGTAAATACGGGACGCGTGCCGTATACTTCCTCGTAGGCTTCCGCCGCCTTTTGCAGAATCGGCGTGGACGGATCGATCGTAAATGCATTGCCCTTCTCGAACTGGACGACGGTTGCTTTGGCGCCCGTCGGTACGTGGCTGTAGATATGCTTTTCGATTTTGTTCAAGATGTCCTGCGGATCCTGATGTCCCACCAGACGGCATGTAATCTTCGCATGGGCTTCCTTCGGGATGACCGTTTTGCTGCCTTCGCCCTGGAATCCGCCATAGACGCCGTTCAACTCAAGGGTCGGGCGGGCGCCCGTTCTTTCGGCGAACGTGTATCCCTCTTCCCCGTACAGCTCGTCAAGCCCAAGGTCGCGCTTCAGCTTGTTCTCGTCTCCGGACTGCTTCGCAAACTCGGCATGATCGGCCTCCGTAAGCTCCGGAACGCCTTCGTAGAAGCCTTCCACCGTCACGCGGCCCTTGGCATCATGCAGGGAATCGAGCAGGCTGACCATCGCATGCAGCGCATTCGGCACGCCGCCGCCGTAGCTGCCGGAGTGAAGATCTGTATTGGCCGTTTGGACATGAACTTCCAGTGAGCACAGACCGCGAAGACCGGTGCAGATCGCCGGTTTCCTTTTTCCAGCAGGGAAGTATCCGAGATCAGAACCGCATCGGCTTTCAGCAGCTCCTGCTGTGCCTCCAGGAACTTCGGAAGGTTCGGGCTTCCGACTTCCTCCTCGCCCTCCACGCAAAACTTGATGTTGACCGGAAGCTGCTTCTCCTGCTGAAGAATCGCTTCCACCGCCTTAATATGTAAAAAGATCTGCCCCTTATCGTCCGTTGCCCCTCTGGCGTACAGCTTGCCGTCGCGTTCGGCCGGCTCGAATGGTGGGGTATCCCACAAGTTCAGCGGGTCTACCGGCTGCACGTCATAGTGCCCATAGACGAGAACCGTCGGCTGTCCCGGTGCATGCAGATGGTCCGCGTAGACGATCGGGTGGCCATTTGTTTCGTGGATTTTCACGTTTTCAAGGCCGGCCTTTTTGAGTGTCTCCGCCAGCCATTCTGCCGCCCGCTTAACGTCCGGCTTATGCTCGGACAATGCGGAAATGCTCGGAATGGACAACCATTCCTTCAGTTCGTTCAGATGCTGATCGCGATGGGTTTGAAAATATGCTTTATAATCCATAATATCCTCCTGTCATGTTCATATTTACTGAAATGCTCACGTCTTGATCCTCATATTTCAGACAACCTTATATCCAGACTAACGCATCTGACGCTAAAAAACCACTCCCTTGCAGAACCCAGGGGCCGTGGTTTTACAGCTCGGTTATTCAAGTCCGCCATCGGTATCTTTCAGCCTGCGGAGCTTTTCCAGTGTCTTGCGGTCCCGGTCGGTCAGCTCCACCTCATCCAGCAGGTCCGGCCGCCGCTCCAGCGTCCGCTTCAGCGCCTGCTCCCGGCGCCAAGCCTCGATGTTCGCGTGGTGGCCGCTCAACAGCATGTCCGGCACTTTCCAGCCCCGGAACTCCACCGGGCGGGTATAGTGCGGGTACTCCAGCAGCCCGGTGCTAAAGGAGTCGGTCACGGCCGACGTTTCGTTGCCCAGCACGCCGGGCAGCAGCCGGGAGACCGCATCGATCACGACCGCCGCCGGAAGCTCGCCTCCGGTCAAGACGTAGTCGCCGATCGACAGCTCATCGGTGATGAGGTGCTCGCGAATCCGCTCGTCGTATCCCTCATAATGACCGCAAATGAAGATCAAATGCTCTTCCTTCGCGAATTCCTCCGCTTTTTTCTGGGAAAAGGTTTCCCCCTGCGGGCACATCAGGATGACTCTTGGCTTGGCCTGTTGTCCCGCTTTCTCCAGCAGATCCTCGACAGCCGCAAAGATCGGCTCCGGCTTCAGAACCATACCCCCGCCTCCGCCATAAGGCGTATCGTCAACCGTACCGTGCTTATTCCCGGAGTAATCCCGGAAATTGACGGTATGAAGCGAGATGATTCCTTTCTCCTGGGCCTTGCCGAGAATGCTTGTCCGGAAAACCCCATCCAGCATTTCCGGGAACAGGGTCAGCACATCCACTCTCATTAGTCCAGCAGTCCTTCCATAATATGAACGAGTATTTTTTGGTTCGGAATGTCTACGTCAAGGACGACATCATCGATGACAGGGATGAGGACACTCTTGCCGCCCTTTGGCTGGACCACCCATACGTCGTTCGCGCCTGGCGTCAAAATTTCCGTCACAACCCCAAGCTCCTTGTCTTCGTCGGTCACGACGCTGCAGCCGATAATTTCGTGGAAGTAATATTCGTCTTCCGGCAGCTCCACGAGATGTTCCTTGCCGACTTTCAGCATGCTGCCCTTAAATTTCTCCACATCATTAATATTGTCGTAGCCGTCCAATTTGATGATGTACATATTTTTATGAAGGCGGGACGAATCGACGGTCACGTCGACCGGCTTGCCCCCGTCCTCCGGAACGATCATGAGCTCGCTCCCCTTGGCGAAACGGACCTCGGGAAAATCCGTGTACGACAACACTTTGATTTCTCCCTTGATGCCATGGGTGTTGACGATTTTGCCAACCTTATAAA
>NZ_PCZT01000009.1:1797099-1799388 GCF_002968895.1 Paenibacillus sp. AR247
GGTCAGTTCATAGACAATCAGGTGATCCTTCTCCACCGTCTTCACAGCCACCTCTTCAGGATGATCCACCAAAGCCTTAGCAATAACACCAACTAATTCTTCCATAGATAACCCTCACGATCAGTCATTATTTCTGCTGCTTGAGCTCATGGAACTTCTTCATCACTCCTGCTTTGCTCAGCAGGTTGCGGACTGTGTCGGATGCTTGCGCACCGTTTTGCAGCCATGCCAGTGCTTTATCTTCATCGATTCTTACGTCAGCCGGTTGGTTGACCGGATTGTAGTAACCGATTTCTTCGATAAAACGGCCGTCACGTGGGGAACGGGAATCCGATACCACGATACGGTAGAAAGGAGCTTTATGAGCACCCATGCGTTTCAGACGAATACGTACTGCCACGAAATTCACCTCCTTCAACAAAATAATCTCTGGGTGACAACCCTTCCCCCTAGCGGAGAGGCGGCTGTCTATATACAAATGCAGTGATTAACGGAAAGGAAACTTCATGCCGCCTTTGCCGGCCAATCCTTTCAGCTGCTTTAAAGCCTTGCCCTTCGGACCCTTCGGTCCCATCATATCCGAGAACTGCTTCATCATCCGGCGCATCTCGTCAAACTGCTTGATCAGCCGGTTGACCTCGGCGAGCGATGTGCCGCTGCCGGTCGCAATCCGCTTGCGGCGGTTGTGGTTGATGATATCCGGATTCTGTTTCTCTGCCTTCGTCATCGAAAAGACGATCGCCTCAATGCGGCCCATCTGCTTCTCGTCGACCTTCAGATCCTTGGTCTGTTTCAGCTTGCCCATCCCCGGGATCATGTCCATGATCTGGTCGATCGGGCCAAGCTTCTTCACCTGCTCCATCTGCTCCAGGAAATCGTCGAACGTAAATTCGGCGTTGCGCATTTTACGTTCCATTTCCTTGGCTTTCTCCGTGTCGATATTCGACTGGGCTTTCTCGATCAGCGAGAGCATGTCGCCCATACCGAGGATCCGGGAAGCCATCCGCTCCGGATGGAACGGCTCCAGTGCATCAATCTTCTCGCCGAGCGCCGCAAACTTGATCGGGCAGCCGGTTACGGCCTTAACGGACAGCGCGGCACCCCCGCGGGTATCGCCGTCGAGCTTGGTCAGCACGACGCCCGTCAGATCCAGCTGCTTGTTGAAGTGATCCGCGACGTTGACGGCATCCTGGCCTGTCATCGCGTCCACAACCAGCAGCACCTCGTCCGGCTTCACCTCGCTGTGGGCACCTCGTCCGGCTTCACCTCGCTGTGGATTTGGCGCAGCTCTTCCATCAGCTCTTCATCGATATGCAGGCGGCCGCCGTATCGATGATCAGATAATCGTTCCCGTTATCCTTGGCATGCTGATAAGCCTGCTTCGCGATTTCCACCGGGCTTGTCTTGTCGCCGAGTGTAAATACCGGTACGCCGATCTGGTCACCCAGCACCTGAAGCTGCTTGATCGCCGCAGGGCGGTAAATATCGCCTGCCGCCATCAGCGGACGGTGGTTCTGCTTCTGCAGCAGCTTCGCCAGCTTGCCTGATGTCGTCGTCTTACCGGCCCCTTGCAAACCTACCATCATAATGACGGTCGGAGGCTTGTTCGCCTTCGCCAGCTTCGCCTGGCTTCCGCCCATCAGCTCGGTCAGTTCTTTATTAACGATGTCGATGATGACCATGCCCGGCGTGAAGCTCTCCATCACTTCGGTACCGACGGCCTTCTCTTTCACCTTGGCGACGAAGTCCTTGACGACCTTAAAGTTAACGTCAGCTTCCAGAAGCGCAAGACGCACCTCGCGCATCGCTTCGTTAACGTCATCCTCGGACACCTTGCCTTTGCCGCGCAGCTTGCTGAATACGTTCTGCAGCCGGCTCGTCAATCCTTCAAATGCCATGAACCGCCACCTCCTTCTAACGCTTTATTCCAATTGCTGCAATTGATTTATGATTTGATATATTCTCGTTTTATCGGATTCAGACATGCTGCTGGACTCCGTGATGCTCTGCAGCCGCTCAAGTTCTTGGCTGCGCTGCTCATGCTTCTGCAGCAGTCCCAGCTTCTCTTCATACATGTCCAGCACCTGCTCAGCCCGCTTGATATGCTCATAGACGGCCTGACGGCTGATGTCGAACTCGGCTGCAATCTCCCCGAGGGAGAAATCGTCATGAAAGTAATATTTAAGGAACGTCTGCTGCTTCTCTGTCAGCAGCTGTTCATAGAAATCAAACAAAAGGTTGATTCGATTCGTCTTCTCGAGCCGATTCTCCTGACTCACCGAGGGACAC
>NZ_PCZT01000009.1:1799488-1811736 GCF_002968895.1 Paenibacillus sp. AR247
TTTACAGTTCTTTAACGTTCCTTATCATACAGAAAACAAAGAAAGATGTCAAGCAAATATCCTTGTCATCTTGAAAAGATTCTTGTTTCTATCTTTAAGACCAAGGAAGCAGATAGATCAGCACCGCAAAGAAATGCATCACGCTCCCGCCCAGCACGAACAAATGCCAGATCGCATGGTGATACGGAAAGCCCCTCCACACGTAAAAAAATGGTACCAAGCGTGTACAGGATCCCGCCGGCAGCCAGCAGCCAGATGCCTCCCGAAGCCACGGCAGCCGTCAGAGGCCCCCAGGCAAGCACGACCATCCACCCCATAATAATATAGAAAATCGTGGACATAAACAGAAATCGCTTCGTAAAAAATGCCTTGAAAACGCAGCCGAGCAGTGCAATCCCCCATACGGTAGCGAACAGCGACCACCCCAGCGGTCCCCGGATCGCAACCAGCATAAACGGCGTATACGAGCCCGCAATGAACAAGTAAATCGAGGAATGGTCAAAAATTTCGAACAGATCCTTGACCCTACCCTCCTTAAAGCTGTGTACCAAGGTGGAGTTGATGTACAAAATCAGCATCGTCGTCCCGTAGATCGAAAAGCTGGCGATATGCCATGCCGTCCCCTTCATGGTTGAAAATACGATCAGCAGCACCAATGCGGCAACGCTGAGCAGTGCCCCAATGCCGTGGGTAATGGCGTTCGCCACTTCTTCCTTCCGGGTGTAAGTGTGTGTATTAGCCATAAACAACCCTTTCATCAATCCTTTTATTTTCACCATTATAACCTCCAAGCCGCCCGCATTTCCACTTTCCCTGGGCTTATCCCATGGCGGGGCTCATGATGGACTGACATGCTATTCGTGTCGGCCGGGCTCTTTCCCCATTTCGCCTGTAATTGGTCCTTTCATCCAATTCTATAAAGCTATCAAAGCATATATTGTAAGCGGCTGGTTGAAAGGAGGTATGTAAACTATGGCAATCATTATTTATCCGAAAACGATGAACTGGAAGTACATGAAGCAGCGGCCGCAGCAGCTCATGACTCAGCTTGGGGCTAGGGGCCACCTCGTATTCTTTGAAAACCTGGCGCCGCTGGACCATGAATTCATAGAAGTGGAGCCGAACGTGTTTTTGTTCACCGACCATCACGCCTTTATGAAGAAGCTGAAGAAGCTTCGCGAAGACCATGCGGTCGTGGGCTGGACCACCTGGGCCAAACAGCGCACACGTCTGACTTCCCTCTACCGTCCGGATGCCATCATTTATGATTGCTGTGATGAGTTTCCACACTGGGCCAAGTATGAAGTCAAGATGGTGGATGCTTCCGACCATTTGGTCTGCACAGCCGAATCCATCCGGATGCGCCTGGAGCTGGCCTATCCTGATAAACCGGTAACGCTGATCCCGAACGGAGCTGATGCTTCCTTCTTCGATCCCGCCCCGTCCCAGCGCCCTCATGACCTGCCGCAGGGGAAAGTCGCCGCCTATATCGGCGCCTGGGCCTACTGGCTCGATCACGATCTGTTCGCGAAGATGGCGTCGCACTATCCGGACGTGCATTTCGTGTCCATCGGTGCCGCCTACGGCGATATCCCCGACTATGCGAGGCTTCCGAATGTTCATGTGCTTGGCGAGAAGCCTCACACCGAGCTCAAAAAATATCTTCAGCATATCAACGTCGCGTTAATCCCTTTTCAGTATCACCCCATTACCCTGGCAACCAATCCTGTAAAAGCTTATGAATATATGGCATCAGGTGTGCCTGTACTGTCGACGGCGCTTCCGGAATGCATCCGCATGGAACCCCATGTTACGACGGCGACCACACACGACGATTTTATCGCCAAGCTGGGCCGGATGCTGGAAGAGCCCGACTCCCGTGAACAGCGGCTGGCTCGGATCGAATATGCGCGGAGCAACCGCTGGGAAGACCGGGGCGAAGCCGCGCACCAGGTCATTATGGACACGCTGCGGCGCAAGAGCGGGCCAATGTCTTAATGAAAGGAGGCGTTTATCGTTGAACATTGGAGTATGCGGTTATTACGGCATGGGCAACTTCGGTGACGATCTTTTTCTGAGAACGCTGCAGCAGGTATTCGATAGCCATGTGGTGTACCCGTGGACCAGCCGTCTCGATCCGGCGCAAACCGACCACGTCATTATCGGGGGCGGGGACTTGATCACGCCGTATTCGTATAACCCTTATTATTTTCCGGATGCGCTCAAGAACCACCCTAAATGGCTGTACGGCGTCGGCATCGTGGACAACTACCCGGAATCCAGCTGGCCTGCGGACCAGGTTGCGAAATACAGGAATTATATCAGCACGGCGCAAATGGCCGTATTCCGGGACAGCCGTTCGGCCGATATCGCTCAAAGAGCCGGATTCCATCAGCATGTTCAGCAGGCCCACGATATCGTATTTGCGTACAGGCAGCCTGACTATCCAGTCAAACGATTCTCCAGCCGGCCGACCATCGGCCTGTGCCTGTTTGCTTACCCTTCGTTCCCGTTTGAAAATATGCTGCAGCTGTCGCTCCACCTGATCCGGCAGGGTTACCACCTTGTGTTTATCCCCGTGATCAACCACCCCACTAATATTTACTCGGACCTTACGGTCTGCCAGCAAATGCTCTCCCGGATCAAGGAGGCCCTCCCGGGGGCATCCGCCGAAACGCTGCCTATGCTGATGGAATTAGACCTGACGTACAGCTATATCCAGTCGGTCGATTATTTGATCACCTACAAGCTCCACCCCGCCCTGGTCGCCCTGCGCGCCGGGAAACCGGTATTCGCCCTGAGCCAAATGCGCAAGGTTGAGAGCCTGCTGGATGCGTTCGGGATGAAAAAATACTACTGCGATTACAAGCTGCCTTACGAAGATCTGCAAAACAGGGTCGACGCGTTTCTGGAGGAAAGTCCCAAAGAAATAAAGCTGCAGGAAAAGGCGATCCGCCGCGCGGAGCGTGAAAGCCTGCATCAGCTGCGTCGGCTGAAGGAAGAAATCGAGTCTTACCGATCATAGTCCCTTTCGGGAAAGCAACTGCCAATGAATTAAAGGAGGAGAATGGGAGCCATGACGTTTTTCTGGAATCATAGGCATTGGAAAATCCGGATCCGACAGCTGCATGATCAGATCCTGCATCTAAGCCATGAGCTGCATCATGTGAAGGATGACGTGCGTCAGATTGAAGCAAAGCTGAATGAGCACTTGTGGGAATGGAAGGAGCTTAAGGAGGAAATCAGACGGCTGGCCCGACGGATCGAGGAGTTAGAGTCGCTGGCGGACCGCGTTGCGAGACTGGAAGAAGAAGTCATGACGGGCATCACGGACAATCCCGAGCTGCACGCCTACTTCGCAGGCAAGATCGGCAGCGAGGTCCGGGTGGATACAGCCAGCGCTACCCTACAGGGCGTCGTGCTGACGGTAGCTGAAGACGCGGTCGAACTCCGCGAGAGCGGCGGCGACCTGCTGATCATTCCGTTCAGCCGGATTATTTCGGTTCAGTAACTAATGACAATCAATTCCATTCGAAAGGAGAACGACCATGGATTTCAAAGAATTGGTTCGCGGCTTCACAAACTCGGAAGTCGAAGTCATGACGCCAGGCGACATGATCACCGGCACGCTCATCTCGGTTAACGACGCTTCATTGATGCTGAAGGTTCCGCCGGTTATGTACGGCCCACCGGGGGATGTGGCCATTGTGCCGCTCCGGTCGGTCGAGTTTGTCAGAGTGCTGACGGATTAACGGGTAACAGGTTTGACGGGTTTGACGGGACGCGGCTTTTGAACGGCGACCCGCAGACTCGTCGATTCAAGCGGTGTTCACAGTCAGACTCCAAGAATGTCTGATTGCTCTGTTTGAAGCCAAAGATGCGGTAAGGCTGGAGGCACTTTGCTCGGCCCAACGCAAAAAAGAAGGGTGGCTGCATGCCATCCTTCTTTTTGTTTGTTTTTTATGCAAGTATCCCTGCCGTACACGGATCAGTGCAGCGTTTCATCCTGCGCTGCGCCTTCCGCCTCCTGCTCCTGGATCAGTCCGGCGAAAAGGGCATGTACAAACTGCTGGGAATCAAACGGCTGCAAATCCTCCATTTTCTCGCCAAGGCCCACGAGCTTCACCGGAAGGTTGAGCTCCTGGCGGATTGCCACGACGATGCCGCCCTTCGCCGTACCGTCAAGCTTCGTCAGGACAAGGCCGGTGACCCCGCTCTTCTCCCCGAACAGCTTGGCCTGGCTGAGGGCGTTCTGTCCCGTTGTTGCGTCAAGCACCATCAGCACCTCATGCGGAGCACCCGGAATTTCCCGCTGAATGACGCGGAAAATTTTGTTCAGCTCCTCCATCAGGTTCGTTTTGTTCTGCAGGCGTCCCGCCGTGTCGCAGATCAGCACATCCGCCTCGCGCTGTTTGGCAGCCTGAACCGCGTCAAACATGACCGCAGCCGGATCGGAGCCGGCATGCTGCTTGATGACCTCTACGCCTGCGCGTTCGCCCCACACTTCGAGCTGCTCGATCGCCCCGGCACGGAAGGTATCGCCGGCGGCAAGAAGCACCTTCTTGCCTTCCTGCTTAAACCGGTGGGCGAGCTTACCGATCGTCGTCGTCTTGCCGACGCCGTTGACCCCGACAAACAGGATGACGGTAATGCCGTCTTCGTTCATGCGGAGCGCGTTGTCGTCATCGCCGCGCAGCAGCTCCATCAATTTCTGCGAAAGGATCGGCTGCAGCTCCACCGCGTCTTCGATCCGCTGCTTCTTCACTTCGGCACGCAGATCGTCGATCAGCTCCATGACCGTGTTCACGCCAACGTCCGCGCCGATCAGAATTTCCTCGAGCTCCTCATAGAACTCCTCGTCGATCTTTTTGCGGCGCGTCATCAGGTCGGTGACCCGTTCAACGAATCCTTTGCGCGTTTTTTCCAATCCGTCCCGGAACTGCTTCGTTACGGATTCGGTCTTGCTTGAAATGCTCTCTCTCAGCTTTCTGAAAAAGCTCATAGGTCTCCTCCATCTCTAAGGTTGAATATGCTTAAGCAATTTCCGCTTCGTCGTCTTCCAGCCGCACGGACACCAGCTTCGATACGCCGCCCTCTTCCATCGTAACCCCGTACAGGACGTCGGCTTCTTCCATCGTTCCCTTGCGGTGGGTCACGACGATAAACTGGGTCTGCTCGGAAAACTCACGGAGATACTGCGCGAACCGCGTCACGTTCGCTTCGTCGAGCGCGGCTTCGACCTCGTCCAGCACGCAGAACGGCACCGGCTTGACCTGCAAAATCGCAAACAGCAGCGCCATCGCCGTCAGCGCCCTTTCCCCGCCGGAGAGCAGCTGCAGGTTCTGCAGCTTTTTGCCCGGGGGCTGGGCCACGATATCGATGCCGGTCTCGAGCAGATGCTCCGGATCCAGCAGCACCAGATCCGCCCGGCCGCCGCCAAACAGCTTCACGAAGACGGTTCCGAACTCGCGGCGGATGGCGTCAAAGGTATGCTTGAACCGCTTCGACATTTCGTCGTCCATCTCGCGGATGACCTCATAGAGCGTCGTCTTCGCTTCCACCAGATCCTGCTTCTGTTCATTCAGGAATTCGTACCGCTCGTTGACCCGCTGGTATTCCTCGATCGCGCCGAGGTTGACGTCGCCCAGTGCGGTGATGCCCCGCTTGAGCTCGCGCACCTCGGTCTGGACCGCAGGCACGTCCTCCGGAATCGGATAGCGCTGCTTGGCCAGCTCGTAGCTCAGCTCGTAATCGTCGCTGAGCTTCTTCAGAATGTTCTCCAGCTCAACGTCAAGCCGGTTCACGCCGATTTCGGTCTGGCGCAGCTGATCCTCCACGGCCTTGAGGCGCGTCCGCTGCTCTTTCGTCTCGCTCTCTTCCAGCTCCAGCTTCTTCGACAGCTGCGTCCGGGCCGCCCGCTTGAAGTCCAGCTGCTCGGATGCCTGCTCCTTCTTGAGCCGGTACCGGTTCAAATCTTCGATCTGCTGAATGGATTCCTTCGCGTTCGTCTCCAGATCCGCCTCGATCGAAGCGAGCAGCGTCTTCGTCTGGCGCAGCTCTTTATCATGCGAATTGAATTCGCTTTGCATTCGTTTTAACTGCTCTTCCAAGGAGAAGCATTCCTGATCCAGCTTGCCTTCCCTGACTTTAAGCTGGGTAAGCTGGCTCTGCAGCTCCTCCTTCGCCGATTCGCTCGCCTTGCGAGCAAATTCGGCAGCTTGAATGGCTTGATGCGTCGCTTTTTCTTCTTCCTCCAGCTCGGCCAGCTTCTTGACAGCATTCGCTCGGGCTTCCTCAAGCTCCTTGTTCTCCTCGTTAAAGCCGGTCTTCTCCTGATCGGCCACTTCCACCTGCTCCAGCACATGCCGCAGCTCATGCTCCAGCTGCTTCAGGTCGCTGGACAAGCGCTGCTCCTCGATCCGCTTCTCGTCGCCGGACTGGCGCAGCTCGTCCAGCTTGGCCTGCGTTTCGGTCAGCTGAACCTTGACCTCCTGAATGCTCTGGCGCAGCTTGCGCAGCTGAACCTCCGTATCGTTGATCTCCTGATCGAGCTGGTCCAGCTGGCGCTTGCGGCCGAGCAGGCTGCTGTTCTTCTTATGCTGGCTGCCGCCTGTCATCGAACCGCCGGCATTGACGACGTCACCTTCCAGCGTGACGACCCGGTAGCGGTATTGGCATCTGGCGGCAATCCGGTTCGCCACTTCCAGGCTTTCCGCGATGATAACGTTGCCGAGCAGGCTGCCGACGACCGGCGCATACCGACCGTCGAACTGCACCAGGTCGGCCCCGATGCCGACGAAGCCTTCAACGCCTTCCACCATCGAACGGTCACCCCCCGAAATGTTGCGGGGCCGGATGACGTCGAGCGGCAGGAAGGTCGCGCGGCCGAGCTGCCGCTGCTTCAGGAAGGAGATCGCCTGGCGCGAGACTGCTTCATTATCCATGACGATATGCTGAAGGGATGCGCCAAGCGCGGTTTCCATCGCGAGCTCCAGCTTCTCAGGCACGCGGATCAGCTCGGCCACAGCCCCGTGCACGCCGGACAGGATGGAGCGCCGGGACGCTTTCAGCACTTCCTTAACGCCCAGCATAAAGCCGTCAAAATCATCGGCCATCTCTTTCATCGTATCCCGGCGTGATACCTGAGCTTCGCGCTTCTGCTCCCATTTGCGGAGCGTGCCCTGGCTCTCGTCCAGAAGCCGCTGCAGCGATTGATACCGCTCGCTCTCGCTTATGTACCCGCCGCGCAGCTCGCGGATTTCCCCGCCCAGCTTCCCGATGGCCGAATCCAGCTGCTGCTTACGCTTCAGCAGCTCCTCCTTCTGGGTTTCCCACTTGCCGGTTTCCTCCGCGGCACGGTTCATCCGGCGGGAGAGCGCCTCCTGCTGCTGATCCGCATAGCGGATCTCGTTGCGGGTCTGCGCCATCTGGTTCATCAGCTCCAGCAGCGTACCCTTTAACGTTTCTTCCTGCTGCTGGCTGATGCCTCCAGTCACGCCGGCCAGCTTCGATTCTTCGGCCGACAGCTGATCCCGAAGCGCCTTCAGCTCGTCCCGCGAAGCTTCCAGCTTGGACTTCAGCAGGTCGATTTCCGCTTTGCGGTCTTCGAATCTCTCGTCCCCTGCCGTCAGCGACCCGGCCAGCTGCTCCCGGTTCGCTTCCAGGTTCCGCTTGCGTTCGCGGAGCACCTCCGCATAGCCTTCGCTTTTCTCATAAGCTTCGCTGTACTGAAGCAGATCACCCTGCAGCGTCTCCACTTCTTCCTCCAGCTTGCGGAGCTGGGCGCGGTCGCTCTCGAGCTTGGCGTCATGCGCCGACACGACGGTGGACAGCTGAAGCTGTTCTTCCTGCAGCACGGCGAGCTTGGCATTCGCTTCGCTCCAGGCGGCGTGAATCTGCTCGATCTGGTACACGTAGAGCGAAATTTCTTTATGCTTCAGCTGCTCCCGCAGCTGTTTATAGTGGATCGCCTTCTCGGACTGCTCCTTCAGCGGGCCGATCTGATCTTCCAGCTCAACGACCAGGTCGTGGATCCGAACCAGATTCTGCTCGGTCTCATCCAGCTTGCGGACGGCGTCCTTTTTGCGGGATTTATATTTAACGATACCCGATGCCTCTTCAAAAATACCTCTGCGGTCTTCGGACCGGGTGCTCAAAATCTCCTCGATCCGGCCCTGACCGATAATGGAATATGCCTCTTTGCCGATGCCTGTATCCATGAACAGCTCCGTGATGTCCTTCAGGCGGCAGGACTGCTTGTTGATAAAATATTCGCTGTCTCCGCTGCGGTGCACACGGCGCGTCACAGTCACCTCGTTGAAATCGAGGGACAGGGCATGATCCTCATTATCCAGGGTCAGCGACACCTCGCCGAAATTGACGGCTTTGCGCGCATCGCTTCCCGCAAAGATAATATCCTCCATCTTGCCCCCGCGCAGCGACTTGGCGCTCTGTTCCCCGAGCACCCAGCGGATGCCGTCGGAAATGTTGCTCTTGCCACTGCCGTTGGGACCGACGACAGCCGTAATTCCGCGGACAAATTCCATTTCCGTTTTGTCGGCAAACGATTTGAAACCGGCTAATTCGATCCGTTTTAAAAACATATTCCCTCAATCACCTCTAAACCTAATAATACCACAACATTGCAGCTTGCGAGGACAAGCATATTCCCAATGAATAAAGAGCAAAAAGCAGTCTGAAGGCTCTTCCTGCCATCCATCCGAAAGGCGACTGCTCTTTGCTCTTTGTTTGTCCATGCTTTACAGGGAGCCGTTACCGGCCAGCTTCAGCTGCTTCAGCGCTTCGGCCGCAGCCTGCTGCTCCGCCTCTTTCTTCGAGCGGCCCGATCCTCTTCCCACACGCTCATTCCCCATATACACCTCGGAGACAAACTCGCGTTCATGCGCCGGACCGCGTTCTTCCACAATCCGGTACTCCAGAACGCCCATGTTATGGTGCTGCGTCAGCTCCTGCAGCTCTGTCTTGAAGTCGCTCATGTGCACTTTGCCGCCCTCTTCCAGCAGCGGGAACACGTAGCGGTCCAGAAACGCCCGCGCCGCTTCCAGGCCTTGGTCAAGGTACAGCGCTCCTACAAACGATTCAAACACATCCGCAAGCAGGGCCGGGCGGGTTCTTCCGCCGGTCAGCTCTTCACCTTTTCCCAGCAGAACGTACTGCCCGAACTCCAGCTGCTCGGCAAATTTCACCAGCGACGGTTCGCAGACGATCGCCGCACGCAGCTTGGTCAGCTCTCCTTCGGGCCGGTTCGGAAACAGATTGTACAAATACTCGGAAACCGTCAGCTCCAGCACGGCGTCGCCCAGAAATTCCAGGCGCTCGTTATCCTGCTGCTGGCTGAAACGGTGCTCATTGACGTAGGAAGCGTGGGTAAAAGCCTGCTTCAACAGCAGCCGATTGTGAAATTGGATTTGAAGTTTCTGTTGTAACTGCTTCAGATCTCCACTCAACAAATCGTCCCCTTACTGCTCGAATTTCTTCAGGACTACAGTGGCGTTGTGACCGCCGAATCCAAAAGAGTTAGACATGACAACGTCCAAATCAGCCTTTCGTGCAACGTTCGGAACATAATCCAGATCGCATTCCGGATCCGGGTTGTCCAAGTTAATGGTTGGCGCCAGCATCTGGTTCTGCAGCGACAGGCCGCAAATGACCGCTTCAACGCCGCCAGCGGCTCCCAGCAGGTGGCCCGTCATCGATTTCGTCGAGCTGACCGCAACCTTGTATGCATGGTCTCCCAGCGCTTTCTTGATCGCGATCGTCTCGGAACGGTCTCCAACCGGCGTCGACGTGCCATGCGCGTTGATGTAGTCCACGTCCTCCGGCTGAATGCCCGCATCGCGCATCGCCATAGACATGCAGCGCGCCGGTCCGTCCGGATCGGGCTCGGTCATGTGGTGAGCGTCGCCGCTCAGCCCATAGCCGATCACTTCGGCGATAATGTTGGCCCCGCGTTTTTGCGCGTGCTCCAGCGATTCCAGAACGAGAATCCCTGCACCTTCACCCATGACGAATCCGTCACGGCCGGTGTCAAACGGACGGCTCGCTTTCTCCGGTTCGTCATTGCGGGTGGACATGGCGCGCATAGCGCAAAAGCCGGCCATTCCCGTCGGCCGGATGGTCGCTTCAGCTCCGCCGCAGATCATCACGTCGGCATCGCCGCGCTGGATCAGCTTGTACGAGTCGCCGATAGCGTGCGATCCGGTCGCACATGCCGTCACAGGCGTCGTGTTCGGGCCTTTGGCGCCCAGCATGATCGACAATTGACCGGAGGCCATGTTCGCAATCATCATCGGGATGAAGAACGGGCTGACCCGCTTCGGTCCCTTCTCCAGCAAAACGTTATGCTGGTCTTCCCAGGTTCCGAGGCCGCCAATGCCGGAACCGATGGATACGCCCACCCGGTTCGGATCGGAGTCCTTCTGAATATCCAGCCCGCTGTGCTCAAGGGCCGCTTTGCCGGCGACAACGGCAAACTGGACGAATCGGTCCATCTTGCGCGCATCCTTCCGGTCCATATACGCCTCGGGATTAAAGTCTTTCACCGAAGCGGCAATCTGTGTAGGGTAGTCGCTGACATCAAAGGGTGACGTAACAACACCCATCCCGGTAACAACCACTCTGTGCATCAATAAGTTCACCTCTATATAAACAGCATCTGCAAAATCAATTATCCTATTTGTAAAGCCGATTCACTTGGAAAATGAGGAGAAGTCCCGCCTGTAAGAGCAGTACGGGACTTATCAAATGACTTAGGTATGAGATTGTATGTAGTTTACAACTTCACCTACGGTCGTAATTTTCTCTGCATCTTCATCAGAGATTTCCAGATCGAATTCATCTTCCAATTCCATCACCAGTTCAACAACGTCGAGAGAATCAGCACCAAGATCATCTTTAAAAGATGCTTCCAGTGTAACCTCGGCTTCGTCAGCACCCAAGCGATCGACGACAATGCGTTTTACACGCTCCAATACATCGGACATCCGGTTCACCTCCTCTTTGGTATTATACGAGAAAAGTTTTCAAAATGCCATAGAGGCAATGAAAACGGTTATCTCGCTGTTTTTCCTAGATTTCCGGTATTACATGTACATACCGCCATCCACATGAAGCGTCTGCCCTGTCATGTAGGATGCCCCTTCCGTCGCTAGGAAAACCACGACTTTGGCAATTTCTTCAGGCTGTCCGAGGCGGGCGAGCGGAATGTCTTCCAGCATCTTCGCCCGGAGATCCTCAGGCAGCTCTCGTGTCATATCGGTATCAATAAAACCTGGTGCGACACAGTTAACGGTGATGCCACGCGAGGCGAGCTCACGCGCAGACGATTTGGTTAGGCCAATTACCCCCGCTTTGGCGGCGACGTAATTGGCCTGCCCGGCGTTGCCCAGAACGCCGACGACCGATGAAATGTTGATGATCCGGCCGTAGCGCTGCTTCATCATCGGACGGCTGACCGCCTTCAGGCAGTTGAACACGCCCTTCAGATTCGTTTCGATCACCTGATCGAATTCTTCCTCTTTCATGCGCATCAGCAAGTTATCCCGGGTAATCCCCGCATTGTTGACCAAAATATCGATTTTGCCCCACGCTGCAATGACCTCTTTAACGAGATCCTCGGCCTGTTCGCTTTTACCGACATTGCCTTGAACGGTGATCGCCTCCACGCCAAGCGCACGGATCTGCTCCGCAACCTCCTTGGCGGCCGCTTCGCTGCCCGAATAGTTGACGGCTACGTTAGCCCCGGCTTCGGCCAGCGCAAGCGCGATGCTGCGGCCGATCCCGCGGGAGCCGCCGGTAACGAGTGCTGTCTGTCCCTGTAAAGGCTTAGACATACCCATTCCTCCTTTCCTAGAGTATACCCAAAGTTTATTGCGTAATCATTGTTCAAGACTGGCCTTGAGCGTCTCCAGGCTGTCCAGGCTGCTTAAGTTAATCAGCTTGACGGATTTATCCGTCTTTTTGATCAAGCCGGTCAGCACGTTTCCGGGACCGATCTCGACAAACGTATCCACCCCTTGGGAGATGAGATAGGTCACCGTATCCTCCCACAGCACGGGAGAGTATACCTGCTCGACCAGCAATCCGCGGATTTCCTCCGCAGACGCGGCCGGACGGGCCGTCACGTTCGCAATCACGGGAATGGCCGGTTCATCGAAGTGAAGAGGCTGCAGCTTCCCGCCCAGCTTCTCGGCAGCCGATTTCATCAGCGAGGAATGGAAAGGTCCGCT
>NZ_PCZT01000009.1:1811836-1816882 GCF_002968895.1 Paenibacillus sp. AR247
AAGGGCGACGCCCTCCTTAGAGCCGGAGACGACGATCTGCCCCGGGCAGTTCAGGTTGGCCAGCTCCACGAGATGTCCTTCAGCCGTGATGCTGCGGCACAGCTCGGCCAGCGCTTCGCGTTCGGCACCGAGCACGGCGGCCATGGCCCCTTGTCCGCCCGGAACCGCCTGCTCCATAAATTCGCCGCGCGCCCGGACCGTTCCTACCGCATCCTCAAAGCTCAGCACGCCGGAAGCCACCAGGGCGCTGTATTCGCCAAGACTGTGTCCGGCGACAAAGTCAGGAGTAACGCCTTGTTCGCGAACCGCCTCGAATGCCGCAACGCTGGCCGTCAGGAGCGCAGGCTGCGTATTGAAGGTCTTCTTCAGCTCACTGTCCGGACCTTCAAAAATCATATTCGTCATCGGGAATCCCAGCACCTCGTCCGCACTTTCGAAAATGCGGCGGGAAGCGGGAACCGCATCATAGAAATCTTTACCCATTCCGACGGATTGGGCCCCTTGTCCGGGAAACACAAACGCAACTTTCCCCATTGCTCAGGCTCCTCTCGTATACTTCTTGATGCTAAGCTTCTATTGTATTGCTTGAATAAGCCAATTCACTTCGTAAGCTATCGATTGATCATTCACATAAGATGAATCATATGATTACCAGATCAGCACGGATGCGCCCCAGGTCAATCCTCCGCCAAAGCCGACCATCAGCACGCAGTCGCCTTCCTTCATCCGGCCTTCCTCCGCCGCTTCCACCAGCGCGAGCGGAATGGAAGCCGCCGACGTATTGGCGTACTTATCTACGTTGATGACGCATTTATCCGGCGAAAGGTCCAGACGCTCCATGGCAGACTGAATGATACGGATATTGGCCACGCTCCATGGCAGACTGAATGATACGGATATTGGCCTGGTGCGGCACGAACAGGTCGATATCGGCCTTCGTTTTGCCGGCCTTGCGCAGGACGTCTTCCGTGGCCGTATTCATAACGCGGACCGCAAATTTGAACACTTCGCGCCCGTTCATATAAATATAGTGCTTCTTGCCTTCGAGCGTTTCCTGGGACGCCGGCAGTCTGGAACCGCCAGCTTCCAGTTTCAGCAGCGTACCGCCGGCCCCTTCGGCTCCGAGGTCAAAGGACTGAAATCCCCGGCCATCGGGAACTTCGCCCAGGATGACGGCTCCCGCGCCGTCACCGAACAGCACGCAGGTGTTGCGGTCGGTATAATCCGTAATCCGCGACAGCGTGTCGGCGCCGATGACCAAAGCGTTGTTGTACATGCCGGTCTTGATAAAATTGCTCGCCGTCGCAAGGCCGTAGACGAAGCCGGAGCAGGCAGCGGACAGGTCGAACGCGGCGGCTTGCTTGGCGCCGAGCTTGTCCTGCAGAATGCAGGCCGTTGACGGAAAGAACGTATCCGGGGTGATGGTTGCGACAACGATAAGGTCCAGCTCTTCAGCCGACATCCCGGCGGACTCCAGCGCCTTCAGGGCTGCTTCATAACACAGGTCCGAAGTCGCTTGTTCCGGAGAAGCGATATGCCGCTCGCGGATCCCGGTGCGGGAGACGATCCATTCGTCGTTCGTCTCTACCATCTTTTCCAGATCGCTGTTGGTTAATATTTTCTCAGGAACATATTTGCCTGTGCCGATGATGCCTACTGAACGTAATTTTTCCATTCTCTTGTCACTCACTTCCCGCTGATTTCCTTGGATATACTCTCAACCAGTTGATTCTGCAGTGCAACACGGGCCTGCCGGACCGCGTTCTTGATGGCGTTGCCGTCCGCCGAGCCGTGACTCTTGACGACAAGTCCGCTCAGGCCAAGCAGAGGGGCGCCCCCGTGCTCCTTGTAGTCCAGCTTGCCTTTCAAATTACGCAGCTGAGGCATAAGCAGGGCGGCCCCAAGCTTGCTGCGCATATTCTGAGTGAATTGCTCCTTCAGCAGCTTGAACATCGCGCCGGCCGTTCCTTCCACAGCCTTCAGCAAGATATTGCCGGCAAATCCGTCGCACACAAGGACGTCGCAGCTCCCGAGCATAATATCCCGGGCTTCCACGTTGCCGATGAAGTTGATCGGAAGCTCCTGCAGCAGCGGGAACGCCAGCTTGGTGAGCTCGTTCCCCTTCCCTGGCTCGGTGCCCACGTTCAGCAGGCCGACCCGTGGATTCTTGACGCCCATCACCTTCTCGCGATAAAGGCTGCCCATCAGCGCATACTGCGCCAAATGCTCGGGCTTTGCGTCCATATTCGCGCCCAGATCCAGGGCCAGCACGCCGGCTTCGTCAAGCGTCGGGATCATAGGGGCCAGAGCCGGACGCTCAATCCCTTCCATCCGTCCGACAACCAGCAATCCGGTCGTCATCAGCGCTCCCGTGTTGCCTGCCGAAATCATGGCTTCCGCCTGCTTCTCCTTCAGCATCCGTCCCGCCACGACCATGGAAGCATCCTTCTTGCGCCGGACGGCTTTGACCGGTTCATCTTCGGCTTCGATCACTTCACCCGCATGATGGACCGTCAGATTGGAGGGAACCGTCCCTCCGCCTTGCTTCAGGAGCGGCAGCAACCGCTGCTCGTCCCCGACCAGAACGATCTGCGTATCTTTCCATTCGGCGGCGGCAGCCAAAGCTCCTTCCACGTTGCACTCCGGCGCATGGTCACCGCCCATGGCATCAATGGCGATCCGCATACTGTACTCCTCCTTCGCTGTTATCCTCGCCCGTCGATCTGTATATCAGAAAGTTCCCCTGGAACACCATTTCCTCGCCCACATACGTGAACACCTCAACCTTGGCTTTTCCCTTCTGGCCGGCCATAGACCGGACATAGGCTTTGGCGATGCACTTCTCTCCCAGATGAACCTGCCGCAGAAACCGGATGTCTGCCGATGCGGTCAAGGCAATCTCGTCGTTAATGAGAGCAACTGCCAGCGAGTTGGCCTGGGCGAACACATAATGTCCGCGGGCGATATGGTTTCGGGTGAACACATGCTCTTCCCGTATTTCAAAAATGGAAATGCCGCTCTTATCCAGCTGCAGATCCACGACATCCCCGACAACCTCATCAAGCTGCAAGGAGCGAACTTGATCATAGGAGTGCTCTGCCATCTGCTTCATTCGTTCCCGCAGTTCCGGGATGCCTAGCTCCATCCGGTCAAGCCGGATCGTCTGAATGCTGACCTTCAGCTCCCGCGTCAGTTCGCGGTCGGTCACAAACGGATTTTGTTCGATAATCTTCAAAAGCTGCTGATGCCGCTGCTTCTTGGGCAACCGTTCGATGTGAGGCACCTCCCTGTCATGTCTTGTCCGTCATGAATGTGGAACACAAACAGTCTATGAAGTTCGTCAATAGAATTCACAGGAAAAAGAATCAATCCGGACAGTTTTCATTAGAACCTGGTACTAATGTAGTATAAAGCATGACGGGTCAAAAAGAAAGTGACAAAAAAAATAGCACCTCACCAAAGATGAAGTACTACTTGATTGTTTTTGGCATTACTGCGAAATGATTTCTCTTGATTTATACGTTCCGCACACTTTGCATACGTGGTGAGCAAGCTTCAATTCTCCGCATTGTTCACATTTCACCATGCCCGGCACTGCCAGTTTAAAGTGAGTACGACGCTTGTCACGACGTGTCTTGGACGTTCTCCGTTGAGGTACTGCCATGTTCCCACCTCCTTATTTCAATCAACCGGGGTCCCGAAGGGCCCGGAGGAATGCATTCATGCTCATTTGAAAAAGTCTTTTAGCGCTGCAAGCCGTGGGTCTACCACTTCATTGTTACAGCCGCAGGCACCTTCGTTCAAGTCTCTTCCGCACGTAGGGCACAGGCCTTTGCAGGATTCCTTGCACACGACGGTCATCGGAAGATTCAGGATAAAGGATTCCTCCACGTAAGGGACGAGCTCCACAGTCTCGTTGTCCACATATATGGTTTCATCTTCTTCGTCCTCAGCTTCCTCAGGCTGCTTCTTAAGCTTGAACTGCTCGTGGAATGGAATATCCAAATGCTCATGCACAGGTGTCAGACAGCGTGAACAGGACATGTCCAGCTGTACGGATAACTCGCCTTGAACATCCACTGTATCGGGACCGACATATGAGGCTGTAAGTTCCGCTGTGAGCGGCCCGTCGGCCTTGATGTCACCCAGTCCTTTAAGCAGCGGACTTACATCCACTTGCTGACGGAGCTGCAGCGGCTCGCTGCTGGCTGCCATTTTCCTGAATTGAAAGTGCATATACATCACTCCAAACAACAAAAATTATTATACCGATTTCCGGGGAACTTTGTCAATAGTTTCACCTTGACCTTAGTTCCCCCTTATTGTGACTGGATGCCATTCGTTTTATGATATATTTTATAACAGCCGTTAACCACGGGTGCCCAAAATGAAACGATGGAGCTGAAGACCATGTCCGCAGTCGGCCTGATTGTCGAATACAATCCTTTACATAACGGCCACGTCCACCATTATACCAGAGCCAAGGAAGTGACGGGTGCCGAGCATGCCGTCGCGGTGCTGAGCGGGCCGTTCCTGCAGCGGGGCGAGCCGGGGATCGTCAGCAAATACGCCCGCGCCGAAATGGCGCTGGCCATGGGTGCCGACCTGGTAATCGAGCTGCCGGCCGCATATGCCGTTCAGCCCGCCGAATGGTTTGCCTTCGGGGCCGTCGCGCTGCTGAACGCCACCGGTGTCGTCGACAGCGTCTGCTTCGGAACCGAAAGCGGGACGCTGGAGGTGCTGCAGCCGCTGGCCCGCATGCTGGCGCATGAAAGCGAAGAGCTTCAAGGCCATATCGCGCACTATTTGGGCCAGGGGATGAGCTACCCTTCCGCCTACGCGGCAGCCGCCGAGGCTCTGGCGGGAAGCGGCGGCTGGAAGGAGGATATTCTCCAGCTGCTCCACAAGCCGAACCATACGCTCGGCCTGCATTATTTGATCGCGCTCGAGCGCCTTGGCAGCCGTATGCGCCCCTACACCATCCCGCGCATTCACACGGGATATCACGATGAAGTGCCGGGGCATACGAATATAGCCAGCGCCACC
>NZ_PCZT01000009.1:1816982-1820320 GCF_002968895.1 Paenibacillus sp. AR247
CCGTATGTACCGGCCACGACGCTCGCCATTTTGAAGCGGGAATTTGCCNCCGGACTGGGCCCGATCACCTGGGAATCGTTCCGGCAGCCGCTTCTGCACCTGCTGCTCACCACGCCTCCCGAGCAGCTCGCGGCCCTGCACGAAGTGACGGAAGGGCTCGAGCATCGCCTGGGCAAGCTGCTGCCGGCCCTGACAGGGGCCGATGTGGCCAGCCTGCTCGCCGCCTTAAAGACAAAGCGCTATACCCATACGAAGCTGCAGCGGATGCTGGTGCATATTTTGCTTCGGCACTCGAAGGAGCAGCTCGCTCCTGCGCGTCTTGCGGAAGGCCCCGGCTATTTAAGGATCCTGGGATTCAACAAGACGGGACAGGCTCTGCTCAAGCAAATGAAAAAGACGGCCTCCCTACCGGTGGTAATGAAGCCGTCCGCCTTCTCCCATGACCAGCTGGACCTGGACCTCCGGGCGGCGGCGGCATATGCGAACGCGTACGCCGCGCCGTCGCCGGACGATTGGTACCGCGACTATATGCAGCCGCCGGTCATGATTTAGCCTGCAGCTGGTTCATATAGTCCATCGCCTGCTCGAGGGTGCTGACCTGAACCAGCTTCATTTTCGTTTTTATCTGATCCGCTTTGGCTTTCGCCTCGTTATAGTTATCCTTCGGAACGAAGAAAATATCAGCATTCTCCCGGTCCGCCGCCACAATCTTATGCTGGACGCCTCCGATCGCCCCGACGGTACCGTTCTTGTCGATCGTGCCTGTGCCTGCGACCCGGTAGCCCTTGGTCAGATCCCCGGGCGTCAGCTGGTTGACGATTTCCATCGAGAACATAAGGCCGGCGGAAGGCCCTCCGATCCGCGTATCCTTGAACTGGACCTGATGGCCCGGATCCTTCGTCTTGACCGCCTGCATCGTCGCTATGGTCACCCCGAGGCCGGCCCGGGTGCTTCCCGTTTTCTGATCCTTGATCGGAATCAGCTTCAGCTTCTGCTCCAGCGTTTTGCCGCTCCGAAGCAGCTTGACGGTGACCTCATCGCCCACGTTCATCGGTTTCAGAATGTCGGCGAGCGCCGTATTGTCTGGGACCGGCTTGCCGTTGACTTCCTCAATGCGGTCTCCGGGCTTGAAGTATTGGTTGTTCACCGAATCGTCCGGCGTCGAGAACACAAACAAATACTCAGGAACGATGCTGAACGGCACCTTGGCTTCCCGGTAAGCCGCCTCCATTGCGGAGGACTGGGAGTCGCTCATCATGTAGACCTGCTCCGCCGCATACTCATCCTCGCTCATATCCCCGAGTCTCGCCTGCTTCTTGGCTACCTCATCGTTCGGGTTGAACACCGACATGACGAGCATGGCGATATTGGCGTAACTTGCCGCCACCGTCGTCATCATGAAGGTTCCGCGCTCCTCCGTATCCCCTTTGGCAATCGACAGCATCGGCTTCACCTCGTTGGCGCTGCCCGGCTGATAAATAATGTATGGTGTCGGCATATATACGCACACATACACCATGACCGCCACCACGAAAATGTACAGCAGAAGGCGCAAGCCCTCTCTTCTGCGCGGCCGTCTCATATTGTTGCCATCTTTCATTCCCATCCCTGCTCCCTGGTCTTATGGTTGTCTTCCCCGCATAGATTGGGTACTAGCTATGTTTACTCTTAAGAGGTGAAAATCATGAAAAAAACGACGCATCGTCCTTCTCCCAAAGCCATGACACTTATGCTGGGAGCGTGCGCAGCAGCTCTCGTGGCCGGTATCGTCAGTTCCCCTGCCCCCGCTTTTCAGGCTTCCCTTCAAGGTCTGAACCTATGGTGGAAAATCGTGTTTCCCGGGCTTTTGCCTTTTCTCGTCCTGTCGGAAATTCTGATCGCGTACGGCTGGGTGAGCGCCCTGGGCGCTTTTCTGGAGCCGCTGATGAAGAAGCTGTTCCGTCTGCCCGGCACCGGCGGATGGGTCATGGCCATGGGGCTGACGACCGGTTTTCCGGGCGGTGCCCAGGCGGTTCAGCAGCTTCACGCCCAGGGCAGTCTTCAGGCCGAAGAAGCGGGCAAGCTCGCGGCCTTATCCCACTTCTGCAACCCGGTGATGATTCTCGTCGTCGTAGCCACCGGTCTGATGCACGATCCGGCCCTTGGCTACGGCTTGATCGCCGTTCATTGGATCGCCGGCATCCTGGCCTATCTGACCGTCCACCGGCGCTTCAAAACGAAAGGAGCCGCCCCTGCGTCAGACAAGCCCCGGCAGCAGCGGCTGGAGGGCAAGCCTGCTCCGCTGCCTGCCCGCGTTCTTCAAGCGGCGGAGGAAGCGCGCGCCAAAGACGGACGCAGCTTCGGCCGGCTGCTGGGCGACTCCGTCACACATGCCGTCCAGGTGCTGATGATGATCGGCGGCTACATCATTATTTTCTCCGTTGTTATCCAAATTGCCGGCCGGGTGACGACCGCCCGGCTTCCGATTCCGGATTACGCATTATCAAGCCTCTTCGAGGTGCATTTGGGCGCCCGGGACATCAGTGCCGCCGCGTTTGCTTCCGGTGGGCTGCAGTGGTCCGTTCTGTCTGCTCTCCTCGGATTCAGCGGCATCAGCGCCCTGCTGCAGTCCATGTCCCTGATCCGCAAAACCGGGGCTCCGCTCATGCCCATGGTCTGGACCCGGATTCTTCATGGGGCATATGCCTTTGCCCTGACATGGTTGACCTGGGCTCCGCTCGCCGCATTGTTGGGCCGTATTCATCCCGTTTATTCCGAGAGCGGCCCGTTCAGCGGCAGCCGCGGCCCGATAGAGGATCTGTGGGTGCTGATGCCCCAGGTGCTGAAGTGGCAGGGACTCCTGCTCGCCTTCATCCTCGGCGCCTTAATCGTCCTTCTGATTGTGGTTCCCCGTCGCGACAAAACGGTCCGGCGTTAAAATTTACTGCGCAGCGCCTTCTCCACTTCCGGCGGAACCAGGTCTGTCACGTCTCCATGATAGGCGGCGATCTCCTTGACGATGCTTGAGCTGAGATAGGAGTACTTCGGATTCGTCATCATAAAGACGGTCTCCGCCTCCGGGTTCAGCTTATGATTGGTCGACGCCATCTGCATCTCGTATTCAAAATCGGTGACGGAGCGAATACCGCGCATGATAGCCTGGGCATTCTTCTGCCGCACATAGTTGGCCGTCAGGTCGCGGAAGCTGTCCACTTCGATATTCGGGATATGCCCGGTTACCTGCCGGATCAAATCCATCCGCTCTTCTACCGTAAACAGCGGGTTTTTGCTCCGGTTGTTGAGTACAGCAACGATCAGCACGTCAAACTGCTTAGCTGCCCGCTGGATGATGTCGAGAT
>NZ_PCZT01000009.1:1820420-1821765 GCF_002968895.1 Paenibacillus sp. AR247
GCCCTCCTGCCCGCGGATCGTCATCTGACGAATCCGCTGTATGTTCTTCGTATCTATAGATCGATTACGGCCGTTTTCACCGTACACCGCATGCCGGATGCAGGTAACGAGCCGAACTCGCGGGGTATTCGTAGCCTGACTCATGCTCCAGAACAATGACCGCGCCTTGCCGCAGCATATGCTTGTCCTGCATAAGGAGCATGAGCTCGTCCCCGTCTTCATTCGTACGGCGGATCCNGAAAAACAGCGTCCAGGACCAGCCCGCGCTTTTCCAACGCCTTCAGCGCACGGACCGCATCGTTCCGGTACACTTCCGCTTGTCCCTCCATCTTGGTCGCCTTGAGGTTCGCCCGAATCGTCTCAATGCTCTTCGGGTCCATGTCGACGAGCACTGCCCGTTCCATGCCCCGGCTGAGCGCCTCGATCGCCAGTCCCCCGGTTCCCGCAAATAAATCGAGAACGGTCCCTCCGTCAAAATAAGGCCCGATCATGCTGAAAATCGCTTCCTTGACCTTATCGGTCGTTGGGCGGGTACCCATGCCCGGCACTGCCTTCAGCGGTCTGCCCTTTGCGCTTCCCGAAACAACTCTCACTTGCTTTTCACCCATTCTATCGATGAAACCGCAGTTTCACTTGATCCGTATTCCGTTATTCTTCATCCTATGGCGTCATATCATGCCCGAATTTCGCGAGGGATATCGAATTTTGCAGAATACGCAATTATGACGATATCGTACCACAATCCCCGCAAGTTTGAAAAATGGCCCTTGAGGGATTTTTCATCTTTTTTGGAAAAGCAATGTATAAAACATCTCTGCCTGGGAATGCTTAAATTATCGACATCAAACGAATGTCGTAGACAACCGCGGAGTAAGCTTACGTTTCCCCATAAGCTCTTCGTCCGGTTTCTCCTCTCCCATGAGGGCGTCCCGCAAGGGGCGCCCAATTTTATTGTTCAAGAACACCTTGTATATCAATGTTTTACGTCTAGATTTTGCAAAGGATTAGGTTAAACAAACCTTAATTGGGTACCATTTGGGTACCAACTAATGAAAAATAAAGCCGCTCAGTGATAAATGAGCAGCTTTATATCTTCAATCCTCTTCATCATCTACATCTGGCTGTGGCTCTTCTTTCTCCGTTGGCTTTCTTAATATGTACACGAGATCATCTTTACAAACCAAGTCCCATCCCTCCATTGATAAGTCATCAAGGGCTTCATATAAAGTGCAATTAATATTTACGAATTCATAGTCACTGGACCGAAATATCCAGGCCATTATTTCGTCGTAGGTCCCACGGGTTAATTCCCCGTATTCAAAGCACTTAATCAGTTTTGTACTTT
>NZ_PCZT01000009.1:1821865-1842620 GCF_002968895.1 Paenibacillus sp. AR247
CCCGTATTCAAAGCACTTAATCAGTTTTGTACTTTCAGTCAACAATGATATCCCCTCCGTTCTTTTAGATCTAAAAGGCAATGTCGAAAGTAATTTGTTTTCATATCTGAGTTGTACCTCCATTGAATTTTCATCTGTTTCTAATTAGTTCATCGGACAGGAGAAGCAATAAGCGAAGCCCTTATCCTTAACTTCCGTTTATTTTCGATCATAGGCGTTTCGCTAATCGAGGAGTTAATATCGAAGCGAAAATTAAAGAAGCCTCCGAAGCGGAAGTAATTTTTTGAAATTAAATCTGCTAAAATTTCGGGGTCGTTCGCACCCGCACCCAATCAGAGACCCCAGAAGGACCCGTAAACGAGAATTTACCCTGTACTTGCCCTTCAACTCCCTCTCACGTCTCTCTTTTATGAGTCCTAGAATCAAAACACCAACACAGCGCCTTTCCGTTCGTCTGGTGACGTGTTGATTTCAGAAACACAAATAGCCGCTTTATTTAGGCAGCGGCAGCCTCTGCGAGCCGTTCTTTTACCGTTGCAGTCACGGATGAAGGAGAGCTGTAATCCAAATGATCCAGGCGGAATGAAGGCATGCTCAATCAAGAATGGCGTGCTATATCTTATGGAATATCGTTCATTCAGTTCTAGGCAAGTTCGTTAGTTTTTACATTTGTATTCAGACAATGCCCACTTTGGTTTAGTGCTTAGCTTAAAGATCAATAATAGTAATATTATTTATTACGAGGGAGAGATGAGCATTTTGTACATTCAAATAATTGGCGGGTTTATAATCCCTTGGATTTTAGGACTCTGGCTAATTAAAGATAGAATTTTCCTATTTGCTTTTTATCCTGCAGCAGTTGCCTTAGCCACAACGATAGATATAATCGGTTCTAATTACTTTTGGCAGTTCTATCCGCATGCGAACAACAAATCCTTTTCAAGCCTTCCGATACTGACAGGAATTCATCCGCTGTCTGCGTGCTTCATGCTATTTCTGATCTATCGAAAAAATATTTGGCCATTGCCAGCGATTTGTTTTTTTGCTGGACTGTTAACCCTCTTTGAATGGTTAGCACAACAAGTCGGTCTATTATCATATTTCAATGGTTGGAATATATTTTGGACTTTCTTGTCATATTTCACCCCTCTCGCTGTACTCTACTTATATTCAAAACAAATGAAGCGTCACATTAAACATCCCCATTAGTACACAGACCTACAGAACCGGACCGATTCTGGGTTTTCTACTATGTGCCAATCTTTTCGCTCTTTTGCACTTTCTGTTCGTCTAGTGGTGTTCCTTCATCTGCGAGCGTCACGAACAATCCTAAATGCTCCAATTATCCCGGCTACAAGACTTATGGTGATCCACAACCAACCAGCCCAATTCAGATGCTTAGATGTATAACTGAGTCCTGAAAAACCAAACTCAATTGTCCAGAATCCTGTATGATCGCTGAACCCCACAAGAAAGAAGAGCAGAGCCCAGGTCGCGCAAGCCATAAACACTAATATACCCATAGATTAATCCCTCCTGAATCTACAGTATGCCCATATCAAACCACCGTGGTATCTGTATATGCAATTTCTAGAATTAAAAAAAGGACCTCCGATCGAAGCGGAAGTCCTTTTTGCTTTATGTACTGGCTGCGATGATATCGCCAAATCTAATCCATTCCCATTCGCCCTGGTCAATGCTCAGCTTGATCTCTTTACGAAATGTATTGATCACCGTCACGAATCCTGTGAGGTCCCGGGTATTAAAGGGGTCAAACACGGTTAGGGTCACCTTGACATGGTCGTTAAATGAATCCTGGAGAGCCTGCCCGATCAGCTGCCACTCTTGTTCGTCGATTACCGGCTTCGTTTCACTTTTCAGCCCCATTTGATGTGCTAGAATCTCGCTCTTATGTTGCGGTAACATCATCCGTGAACTGTCAAACAATCCATTATCGGTTAGTTTCTTGCTCATGGTTTGTACCCTCCTCAATACATGGTCCAGTAATCGGCCCCGCGACTTATGTTCGGGTTCTTGGTAGGGGCCGTTCCTCTCTCCCACGCCTCCAGAATCACAACGTGTTCCACCGACGACTTGTTTTCCCACTGGACATATTCCTGTTTCTCTAGCTCCTTCAACGACTGAATAATTTGATCCTTACGCTTGCTGGCCATAGTCTCAAGCTGCTCCAAGTTAGGCATTTTATTGTGCCGGGTCAGATAATTACTGAGGATCCGCAACAATTTTCGTTCAGAATCCGCAAGCATTCAAACCCCTCCTTGCAAACATCTGTTCCTGTATTATAACCAAACACCCGTTCGCAAATCAATGTAAAAATTCCCCTGCTTGTCCCCAGAACTTACCTCCTGATTAAGCTCCAGCGGAAAGTTATAATTACGGGGTGAGGTGGTTTTATGTTTATCAGCCCGATGTTATTGGAAATGGCGACTGGCCCGTTTTCACATTCGGATTATATATTTGAGCCAAAGATCGACGGGCACCGGCTGGTTTTTTCGCAGGAGTCCGGTGTGATTCGGCTGTACACCAGGCACAATAACGACTGCACCCGGCAGTACCCGGAACTACATTTCCCCTTCGACGAAGATATAATATTGGACGGAGAGATCGCTTGCGTCGATCCAGCCACTGGTATATCGGACTTTGAGGCAGTCATGACTCGGTTCCAGGCAAAAAAGGCAGACAAGATCGATCGTTTGCAGCGAACCCTCCCGGTCACGTTTGTCGTCTTTGACATCCTGCAATATAAAGGGCGTGACCTCCGCAAGCTGCCACTGACGGAACGCAAGGCAATTCTTAGCAGTCTGACCTTACCGGGCACATCTTTTGGCGTGGTTCCATTTATTGAGGGTGCCGGAGAGGAGCTTTTCGAGCAGGTTAGAGCCTGGGGTATGGAGGGCATGGTCGGAAAACGCAAAAAAGCCAGTACGTCAGCCGCCGGTCGGACGCATGGCAGAAGGTTATAAATTGGTCATATGCTGAGGTATTTATCACAGGGTATCGTAAAGATGAGTTCGGATGGCTCACGGCCGTCTTGGATGGATCCGGAAGGCTTCGTCCGACCGGGATCATTGAGCACGGACCGGGACCGAAGGAAAAGAAGGCTTTCTATGGGGTTAGCAGAGGAATTGTTTCAGGTGAGGACAAGAACTTTGTCTACCTGAAGCCGCTGATTCGCGCCGAAGTAAAAATGAGAAACTGGACCAAGGCAGGGCTGCTGCGCAGCCCAGTGTTCACTCGGTTTATAGTTTAACCCAGCAAAGGAGCAGTTTGCCGTTGGCAACTGCTCCATTTTCGTTAAGCTAACGGGCAGGATATCAAGGGAAATATTGTTATTTCATTATAGCGAAACACAACATCGAAGTAATCCGCCGTCTTTTTTGTTCGGCGTTTTTTATTTTGTTTGGCGCTTTAATTAGCGAGAATAAATACATTTTTAGGAGGGATCATAATAAAAAAAACTGGAGGTTTTTATGAAAACAACCGAAAATGGCAAGGAGCATATCCGATTAACTTCAGCTGAAATCGCAAATCTTTGGGGAGCTTACATGGCAAATTCAATGTCAGTTTGTATTCTGAAGTTTTTTTATGAATGTGCCGAGGATAAAGAAATTAAAGAGGTCACTCGGTCTGCTCTGAAAATTTCAGAGCATGTTATGTCAAAGGTAACAGAAATATTTAATAAGGATAATTTTCCTATTCCTCTTGGTTTTACGGAGAAAGATTTAAACCTGGATGCACCTAAATTATATTCGGATACATTTATAATAAACTATCTTCATCAGACCACTAAAAGTGGTTATAGCATGTATGGTATTGCACTACCCCTTATGGCACGTTCAGACGTGCGTAAGTTTATTTCTGATTGTATTGTGTCCTTGACTGATCTTTACAATAAAATAGCGGAGATTTCCTTGGCTAAAGGCATCTTCATAAGGCCTCCTTACGTAACATATCCAGAAACCGTTGAATTCGTTGAATCCAAAGGATTTCTTAGTGGACTTTTAAACCGAGAACGTCCGCTCAACACATTAGAGATCACTCACCTATTTTCTAATACCCAATCTAATGCAATAGGAGCAGCCTTACTTTTGGGATTTAGCCAAGTAACTAAATCAGAAAAAATCAGAAATTATTTTATACGTGGAAGGGAAATTGCCAATAAGCATGTAGAGATTTTCAGCAGCACTCTAAGAAAAGAAAATTTGCCAGCTCCTATGACTTGGGATCAAGATGTTTCGGATTCAAAACTCTCTCCCTTTTCCGAAAAACTAATGCTGTTTCATGTCACAGGTCTAAATGCATTAGGAGTTTACAATTACGGAGCCGCACTTTCGGGAAGTCAAAGACATGATCTTCATGCCCAATATATCAGGTTAATTACTGAAATTGGCGTGTACGGGGATGACGGGGCAAAATTAATGATTGAGAATCAATGGTTAGAGCAAACACCTTTGACTCTCGATAGGGAAAAATTGACGACGGTTTAATAGGACGACGAAAGTCAAGAAAGGAGCAATTTGCCGGGCGGCAGCTGCTCCTATTTTCGTTGGCTAATAGGCAGGATAGTTAGTAAGGATCATCTTTATTAGTTACAACAGATTTTATTGATTGTTTAATTCTTTGAACAGCAACAGGTTTTTCAATAAAATCAGTCATCCCAAGTGCTAAGCACCGTTTTCTTTTATCTAAATCACCTGTAACTGCAATGATCGGTGGTGGTGAGGGGATGGTAGAATAAATTTGTTGGGAGGCGATTACTCCGTCCATTATTGGCATGTGAATATCCATAAAGATAAGATGATAAGATTTGAACTTGAGGGCTGCTAATGCCTCCATACCATTTGTCGCGGTATCTGCAGAGTACCCAAGTTTCTGCAAGATACGAACCAATACAATCCGATCGATTTCCTGATCATCTACTACGAGAACTTTCATTTGAGCAGCCCTTTCAGGTGAGAAAAACAATAGATTTTTAATAATTAAAAGGGGATAAGCGGTGAAAGTAACATTTAGACAATTAACAGGTACTTTTACCCGTTAGTACACGAATTGAAACAGCATTCATACGGTTTATAATTTAGCCCGCAAATTTAAACGTACATGCCTCAAGCACGTAGAATTCATCACCGATTTTCACAGCGAAGTCTGTAATTTCAACGATTTCCCCGCTGCCGATCATTTCTTGGTCGCTAAAGACTTCCACAGGGATTTGCTCTATCATTGCTGTATGGAAATGGATTGGGGAAGTCAGGGGCTTCATAAATCTTTTGCTTTTCATCAAGTTTCACCTCTTCCCGAAATTTTACCATATATCACAATGAAGTGGTAAAACAAAAAGGGCCGCCCAAAAAGGACGGCCGGGAAGAGGAGAAAGCAGGTGCAGCTTATAGGAGCTTACCTATATAAATATTTTGGGTAATCCTGGTTGATTATATACCTCAAAATAAAAGAAGACCCTGCGGCGCGAGCCAAGAGGGGAATTTTTCATGTCCACAAATCATTTAAAAAATACCCGCCTAATGACGGGTATTTAGTGTTTACGTATCACCATTTTTCATTTCTTGGACCATTTGATCAGCAAAATCTTCTATTTGATACTCATTATGAACTTCAAAAGTCTTAGCTTCCTCTTTTAATATCTCTAGGGCTAATTTTATGTTTTTAGTCAAGTCCTTAACATATATTAAGGTTAATAAATCAACATCATTAGTTTTAAATTTATTCTCTAAATTCGACTTAAACTTTAACCTATTGAAGTTATAAGCCCATTCCTTCGCTACTTGGGGCGCCTGTTTACTTCCGCGCTGGGTATAATCAAATGAGAAAGTTTTAACTATTTTCATTCGATTTGTATTTGTCTCATAAGCGTAATCGAGTTCAATTTGCTCCGGACCAATATCAACTTTAAAATTTCTTTCAAATCCACCTTCAAAGTTAGTCTTATTCCTAATGACACGATTCATTATCGATTTTACTTCTTGTTCTGTTAGCCTTGCTTTTTTCTGGACTTCAAAATGGACGTAGGTTTTAAACAAATTCAGAAGATCTGCTTCAAAATCATTAGATCTGATTAAGTGTACTTTCGAGAATTGTAATTGGTTTACATATATAGATGTTGATCTTTCAAGATAATTGACATCAGCCAACTCCTCAAAGGAAGGACCGCTAACCATGGAACTCTTCGAAAAGTCATCCTTTACTCCAGATAAAACAATTTTCAAAAAGGGAATATCGATTTCATCATCAAAGGTCGATACTCTTGAAAAGTTATTTGTAATAATGCAGTCAATAAACTTTTCTTGGGGTGAATGAAGTACTACACCAATGTTAATGAATTCTTCTCTGATGTCATCAGGCACATATCTAAGCACAGCGTACTTACATAATGTATTTGTATTTTCCATTCTAGCTTCCTCCTTTCCAGTAAGGTAATTGGGGTTTTAATACTTCAAGAGCTTCATCAATCCTATGTAGTCGATCACACAAATATTCATGTAATGCGGTCTTATCATCGTAAGGAATCGACCATTCCTCGGGGATACTACTAATAATATCCCACAAATGTTCATTGGTTATCCCTAACATTTTAGCAACAATGGTATCAAATGGATTATGCCCTCGAACGAATGGGACCAGTTTTCTAAATATGTACCCGTTTTGTGTAAACGGCTCGAATTGGGAACCAACCCTTAATCTAAGTTGATGTGCATCCCAGAGAGCTCCGATATCAAAAACATGGGAATGATCAATAACAACAACTTTCATTTTAGCTTGGTCAAATATTAAATTTCCACCATTCTTATCACGATCAGTATTGCAAATAAGTTGGTCAAAAAGAATGATCTCTGGGATACAGCTCAAATTTGTTGCTGGTTCGAGCATTTTAGAATTTAATATTTGATATGCTTTATTAACCTTTTTAGTTCCAAAATGCAAGCCCATTGAAAGTCCAACTTCGCATTCAATGTGACTCGTTATTTCCTGACCATAAGTTTCAATAAATTGAGTATCTAAATTTATTAAAGTTGGAGAAGCAAGAGGCAAACTTAAATGTTCCGCAATTTTAGCAGAGACGTATTCATTAGCAAGCACCCTTGTTCCTTCAGGATTTTGTTGAAATTTTGTATAGTATGAATTGCCATCATCACCCAGAAGGATAAATGGCCTCGTAACTCCATTTCTGACGGGTTGAAGTGGTCTAACAGCATTAACTATTTGCACTTTTGGATAGGCACCTACTTTACAAGTGAATGCAAGTAAGATCAACTTACTACTATCATTGTATTAGAAAGCGAAAATAAAACAATCTATTTATTTAGATTTTTGCCAAAAAGAGATATTGCTTTAATGGGAAATATACAACACAGAGGCCTTATAAGGCCTCTGTTAATCTACGAGTTGTATTAATTTATTATTTTCTAAGACTTCTCCGCTGCTGCGTTCGCTCGTATGTCCTCAAATGCCATTCCCATTCCTTCTGAGCATCCTTGACGGCACCCGCTACCACTTTAGCATCAGCATTTCCATGTATTGTGATAGGCATATTGAAGACAGGGGCCCATGATCCACCCGATTCGATCCCCAAAGCTTCGCCGGCTGCCGCGTACAGTCCTCTGGACCTCTTGGAATTATTGACCGGGATGACGAACTCATCGTCTCCTCCCTCGCCGATCCATGCCAGCTCTGGTGATGTTACCCGGCCACCATCCGCATAGCCATTAAATCCGGGATCCCTGAGCTCGATATGCTTTATCTGCTTTCCTGCAGGAGTTGAATAATCAGGGATCGTGCCTGTTTGGTGCCAAACGACAGACAAGTCGATTTGCTTAGAGAGAGGCAGATCATCCATCTCGGAGTTTAAAGTTTGGATATCTGTCATTGCTTGATCGAACTGCTTTTTCTCGGCATCGCTAAGTTTAGCGTATTTTGCCGCCTGTTCCTGAATTGTTGCTCCGCCCAACTCCTGCATTTCAATGAGCTTGACCTGGGCTCGTAGAACTCTTGGTATGATTTCTCGGCAACGTCCTCGCCGATCGGAATGACCAGGTTCGTCATAACGCTCCGGCCCAGCCCTTGAAGTTCCTTCTTTACGCTGGTGTATTTGACATTGGAAATCTGCTGCATGGTATCGATGGTCTTATCATACTCGCCTTTGACGTCCTTCAACGCCTCAACTGCTTCATGCTTCAAATCCTCGTATTTAGTACCGAACAACGCCACTCCCATCTGATTCCTTGTGTTGGCATCGTCCAGACTATCAAGCTTAGTGATGATTTGTCCCAGTGCATCCCGTGCTTTTAACGAGCCATCGCCCAGACCTTCCATGATTTTATGACTGTCGCTCATATAACTCACAATCTGTGATGAAGCCTTTTCCGCTGAGGCCCCTCCCTTTTTCAAGGACTTCACCAAATCGGTGGCTACATCTTTGCCGGCAACCTTGGAGAGTTTCGAAAATTCTTTTACCTTTGTTCCGCCCTTGCTTAATGCATCGACAAATGAATCAATTCCCGTAGGGGCAAAGAGATAATCCATTGCATCGGTGACAGCTTTATCGCCACTTCTGATCTGGATATTAAATTCCTTCAGTAAGTCCCCCATCATATCCAAATTAAATGTGCCTTTCTTGATCCCGGACTCCAGGATGCTGAACATTTCCTCTGCATCGTACCCCGCATCCTTGAAATGTACGGAATATTCATTCAAGGTATCGAGGAGGTCATCAGAACGATTCAGGCCGCGTTGGCTGCCCTGGGCAATCAAGTCGAAGGCCTGGTCCGCTGTCAGCCCCATATTACGCATGAGGGCGTCTGTAGTACGTACCGTCTCATTGATGTCATAACCAAAGGTATCCTTCAGAATGAGTGCATTCGTGGTTGCACGCTCCAGTTCATCCCCGGCCAGTCCAGTAACCTGCCGGACGTTGACCAGTGAATCAGCAATGTCGTTAAACCCCTCGCCGTAATTCCCTGCGTAAATCTCCTGTATGGTGTCCTTAAACTCGGCCATGTCTTTCTCAGTGGCTCCCGTTGCTGCCCCCATCTGGTGGACGGAGTCGTCCAGAGCGCCGACCTCGCTGATCATGTTGGAGAACATATCACCGACTTGAGTGATAATAGCGTGTGCTCCTGTGAACTGCAGCGTCTTTTCGAAGATCTCCCCGAACTCTCGGACGTCCTCCCGCAGCTCATGGAATGCACCTCGGGCTCCCTCAGCGTCCTGGGTGATCTTTCGGAATCCCTTCGTCCGCTGCAGGCTGTTGAAGTCCCGGCCAAGCCCCGTTACGTCCTTAGAGAGATCATCGAATGTTCGGGTTAGCTTGGGGTCAATGTCGCCATTGAGCTCGAATGTCATTTCAAACTTTTTAGGCATGGGTTAAACCTCCTTTGTAACCAATTTTGATTAATGATTTCATGTGGGTGTTCCGCCTTGGTTTTGAAAACGCGTCATTGACGCATTGAGGACTTCAACGGCAACGTCAGCAACCGTGCGGCCGTCTTTAATTGCTTAGGCCACAATGCCGGCTGCTCCTGGAGACTTAGCAAATTCATTTAGGGCGATGACGCGTTCGCGCTCAGCCTGCTTAGCCTCTGCTATTACTTGGTTGTATAGATCCGGATATTTGCTTTGGAGTTCTTCTAATTTCATGGTTTTCATCCTTCCATATTTGATTGACTCCCTTGGTGTTCCTCTCGGAACAACTCCGGGTCATAATCGGCCAATTCCGCCAATGCTTCATCCAGTGCCGCCGATAAACGTCCTTTTATTACGTTCAGATCATTCTGTCCGATCAGTTCAGGGGCCAGCCGCATCGGAATTGTTCGTATTCGCTGCCGGAATGCACCAAGCATATCGTTCATGACGGCCTCAACGTCTTCTGAACGGTGCAGTTCCCCTTGCATTTCGGCCAGCTCTAGAGCCGCTTTTTCCTTCTTAATGCGCTCATGCTCGGTCTTCTCGTCGATAAATCGAGGCTTTTTATCGTCCTCTCTGCCGCCCGAAACGTGTTCGCAGTAGGCTTGGACGGCCTTGCCCAGCAGGTATTTCCCTCTATCCACCTGCTTCAGGACGCCGTCCCGGGTCAATTGGCGTATCCATTGAGGAGTTTTCCCCACGATCGCAGCCAATTCTGAGGTGATTACCTCTCGATCCTGCAGGCTCTCCGCTTTCGCTTTTCGGTTTCCCATTTTTCATCACCTCACTTTCACTTTTTGTGGTAGGCAGGCTATTTCGAAAATTTCATGCATTATTCGAAGCGAAAAATTGAAAAGTTCCCCTTCAGACGACCCGGCATCCGAAAGGGAAAGTGATTTTTAAAAATAAAATCTAGACCTTAACGGGGGTCGTTCGCACCCGCAGTCGGTTTCAAGCGTTGGAAGGACCCGCGCTTTACTGGATCACCCTCAAATTAGCCGTTTTACGCCTAATCTTCTTTGCCTATTTGCATGCTTCTCTCGAGGGCAAGGGTGACACCCGGCTCACTAACTCCAATCAATTTAGCTAACAACCCTTTTAGTTATGATGCCAATCTTCCGCAGCTCCTCCTCATGAGTAGCAACCTTATCGCTGCCACCAAACGTCAGAGCAGCTCTATTGAACTCTCCGCTCACATAACCAGTAGCTCTGACATCACTGGATGTCGCGTCAATGTTTCTGAACCATCCGTCTTTGAAGAGTCAACCGGAACCGTGATATACATCCCCGCAGAACTACCGCCTTCAGGCAGCTGCCCAACGACACCGAGCACCATGCCCCTCTGGATCACTCCGGAACCTGCTTTGACGATCACGGACACCGTAACCATTGGCTGCACCATTCCGGCAATCAAAATATCATAACTTCTACTCTCATATGCTGGCATATTATAGCCCTCCAATTTATTGAATCTTATTATTGTTCCAGTTGATCCTTGGCCGAGATATCACCTAAATGATTACGTTTGAGCGCTGCCTTGATCCGATCGCGCTTCTCATGTTGTCTCTGCCCTCTGGCATGATAATGACGGCCTGGACCGTGGTTTAGCCCTGCCTTGTTCTTTGCCTTCCATTGCTGGAAGCTTTTACGGGAGACGTCTTTCTGCTCTATTGTCGAAGCCATGACCCTCCACCTCCGAGATATTAATAAAGGGCGCTGATATAGCACGCCCTAACATGTTTCCTGCGCAAGACATTATCTGTTATTGTAAGGCGATGGATAATTCGCCCAATCGCTGCCCCCTTGGCTCATATCGACATGAGTAACATTTCGTCCAGACGAGGCTCCTTTCTTGTTGAAATAACTTTCAGTGTCTTCGCCGGCCAACCAGCTTTTTATGAAACTCTGTTGCTCATATGCTGATAATGAATAAGCTCTCGAATCAATATGGTTAAGATAACTAAAGTGGGTTAACTCCTCAGACACAGACCTGCTAAACCGAAGTTCGTTTCTTGTTTTCTCCATCTGCTTCTCAAGTTCATCAATCTGTGCCTGCAGCTCATCTAATCGAGCATGATCTGCTTTACGTTGTTGAAGCCGTTCTTCTTCTGCCTTATTCGCTGCCGCTCGAATCTTGTCCATATCTTTCGCGTAGTAATCCCGGGCCGTCCCCAACTGACCTTTATATCCTTCAATGGAGTCCTGGATCTCTTGAAGCTCAATACGCAGATCCCGGTTTTCCTTCTTGATAGTCGCAACACCGCCGGTGTCCCCGTCCATCTCAAGTTCGATCATGCGGCTGGAGTTGTCCTTGATCTTTGTCTGAATGACTTCTTCTTGCTCCTGGAGATCGTTAATCTTACCTTGGATCAGCTGCTCCCGTTTATCGACTTTCTCGATTGACTCCTGCATCAGTTCTTTCCAATCTTTTTTCTTTAACATGATTCAATCTCTCCCTTTGGTTTAATTAACGACGGCCATTACGGCGATCCAATATTTGATTCGCAAAATCAATCATTTGATTGACTGCTTCCTCTTGCTCAATGGTTGCCTTGACTATCCGTATGGCGGCATTCTCTGGAGACTCTCCTGAAGATATGGCCTCGTCAATGAAGTGACTGTTTTCAGCCATGCGCATGGATTCAAGTTGTTTGACTCGCTGCTGTTCTGTGTACTGAATTGATGTTGTTGCTGGTGTTGTTTTAGCAGAATTGTATGGGCCGTCATTAAGAAGACTCTGACGCAGTCCTTCCAAGGCATCGGCATCCATGTTCTTGAGCATATCCATGAGAATGGGTAGCATCATCTTGTCTATACCTGCGCCGGATTGCCCTGTCAGCTCTCCCCGCACTCTGTCAGGATTGAAACCGTGGGGTCCTCTATTCGTATTTCTAAGCATCTTGGTTCCCTTCTCTCTTACGGGGCTAATTTAGGCCCCCTTATTTGTAACACTCTATACCTTTGAACACTGATTACTCTTTTGATTTTCGCTCCTCTCTAAGTGGGTAGGTACTTTGATACCTCTTGATGAGGCGAGCGCATCAAACGCCTATAGTTATAGGCGTAAAACAGAAATAACGAGGGGTGGGGAGCGAGCCGCCCCTTTGTAGTTAATTTTGATCATCGACTTATCACCTCCGGCAATAACTATCAATATTTTTATAGTTGATTCCTATAAGACGAATGGATATAATGTATATAATTCATTCAAATTCATTGGTTTTTTCGTATGCCTCCGCTGTTGCCGCAGTGGGGGCTCCTTCTTTTATGGCGTTCGCAAAGAAATTATCAGGAAGACCAACCTTCTCTTCAAAAATAGCTAGCTCGACCGCCTTTTCTCCATTTGACAGAACTACAACACTATCCGTGAGGAGTTTAATAATTTCCTCAAGTTTCAATCCGCGGTAACCAATCAATGCTGTAGCAAGGTCAATTACTCCGCTCATCGATCTTCACCTCACTTCATATCCATTGATTTATTAGCACCTTTGTAGAGGCGTTCTTTAAAATCAGCTAGCATTCTGGCGGTTTTTAAATCCCTATTAACAACGTTCTCCAGGCATCGTTCCTCCAACTTATGGACGTCCTCTACAAACATGTATAAATCAAGGATCGCATGTTCCCGAGAAAATTCTTCCTCAGGAACACTCATCAATGTACAGGCCAATTCCAATAGTTTTGATTTCAATTCCGCAACCTGCTGCCAAATCGCTGTATCCATAGCCCTTTTTTCTCCTCTCAAAGAAGCCGCATTGGTCTTCATAATTAGTTTGACCGATAACCTACTGTCAGACGGTAGGAGCCAGGCGCTTCGACCTTGTGGGACTTAACCACTTGCCGGCCGTAAGAAAGGTCTTTCAAGAGCTGCTCGAATTTACTGATGCACCCAGGGTCGTCGAGGTCTATCTGAAATTCCCGATCGGCCGTTTTTTCGACTTCATGATGCTCGCACAACTCCTGCCACGCCTCTTTGATCGCCAGGACCAGGACGATATATATCCGCTTGTCCTCCATCTGCACGGCCTCAGAAAGCACTCCCTTGACGATCGGGGCAAGATAATCATTAACCTCTTCCCAATCGGTTCTAGGGCTGAGTGCTGACGTGAGCATCATCCCAATATCAGAGTTGAACAGTTCACCTGTGCCGGCTTGTTCTTCGAGATACTGAGCAAACGGGACCCCTTGGCCTGTCTCGTTATCGACGATGGCAGGAGCAACTTCTCTTAAATTTTTCATGGTTCATCCTTTTGTTAGATTGTTATTGATTTGTTATTGAACCGGACCGAGTATGTCAGAACCGATTTCTGAGAGTCCTCTATTCAAGTACTCCGAGAATTCCCTTTTCAACCCTTGATGATCAATAAAATTGCGAGCAGCTGTCATAATGATATCTTCGGTCATCTTATCTTGGACGGCGGTTTGTAACGCTTTGATGAGGCCAAGATGCTCGTTCCTCGCTTTTGCAAATAGATCTGTGAAAAAATCAACTGCATCATCCTCACTGAGCGTGCCCATTCTTACGCTGCTGATCAGAACCCTAATTTCATTTCTACCGTTATCCCTTTCGATGTTCCTCACCTCCTTCACATCAGAACCTTGTGCAGCCCATCGATCTGAATTCCAAGTGCGAGCGCTAGCATAGCCATTGCCCTGTTCTTAATTTTTGTATAAGTTGCCTCGGCTACAGGCGGGTCCATCAATTGGTTATATACTACGTAGTCGAACGGAAGATCATTTTTCATATATCGTTCTGTGATTATGAATCGTTCTTTATGCGGTAACCGGTATACTGCCTGTTCTAATCTTTCGCAAAACGCTTGACGTCGGGCAGGCTCGTCTACGTTGTAAATAGCTACACTTGCTGTTTGATCACTGATAACGTTTGTTGGACCATAAGGACGATCCTCATAACTAGCAGTGACTCTTGCTTCACGCACTTGAAACAAGGTGTATTTGTATAACTGGTAACGCTCGAAATAATCCTCCATAGCCGTTCGAATTTCTTTCTTTACGGCGGCAGGTAGGTTATCTATTGCTCGCATATGATCGGCCCCTTTGGTATGATGGAGTTAGCCGCTTAACTCCTGCCAAGGAGTTCTTTTTATTTATTGAATTGGTTGTACAAATGAACTTCGAAATATCGATGAGATAATTCAAGAAAATACCTAATGCTTCTGTTATTGCCTTCCTTGAGCGGATCCTTGAAGAACTGTGTCACCCCCTCCTCCCACTCTTCCTGAGTTGTTCCGCATTCGATTAAATGACTTATTTGGTTTTGAATGAATTCATAAGTTTTCTCGGATATCCTTACGTGCTTTCTTTTCATCACTTTCTTATAATGATTCAAATAAAAGTTAAGGAAGGGGTCGTCGATTTCATCGAAATCGATGTAATATTTTTCTTTACTCCTTTTTTCTTTAGTTTCTTTCTTTATATGGGGAGCTAATGAGTCCCCCTTATAGGAACCTATCGAGTCCCCTATTGAGGAACCTATTGAGTCCCCTATATCGGGGTTAATTTGCAGGTATCTCTTTTTTCCCTCCCTTCTTTGAAGAATGATTCCACGCTGTATCATTTTCCTCAGTTCCCTTTTAACCTGTTCTTGATTGCAACCAGTTAAGCCGGAAATGAAACTGACTGATAGCCAATGTTCCGTTTGGTTGTAGCCAAAGGTGTTCCGGATTACCGCATTTAAAATCCTGAACTGTGTCATATTGAGATCAGCTGTCATCTGATAGTTCATCACCCAATGGGGAACCTTAACAAATAATGAATCTTTGCTGTTCTCCACTCACCTCACCCTCTTATCCTCCACTGCCGCAAAACTGCAGAATTCATTCAAGAGGTTTATACATGGCACGCTCGCGTCTTCGTTCATCCAGACATCACCGCCGCCCCCGATAACAAGCTCAGGAAATCGTGTGCTTCAATAGCTCCTGAAGTGTAATCAACCAAGGATAGATGGAGTGGCCCGGCTGCTGCTGGGTTGACCTCATTGATTTCAAACATGGCAGTCGTTACTTCCTCGATCATCTCGTCAGTCAGCATGAGCTTAATCCCGATCCCTTCTAATGCGGCAGCTTTGTTCGTCAATTCCCGGATCAACTTCAGCAGCCGAAGGGTCACATTTTGATTTTCCAATGTCGATCCCTCCTATTACACGTGACAAGCGTTCGTATTCCCTGAAATCCATTTATCAAGCTCATGTCGCCGGAAGAAATAACGACTTTTCACCTTGAAATACGGGATGCTATCCGTCCGGCACAGATCGTAAATGGTCCAGGTGGAGCAGCGCAGGTATTCAGCTGCTTCCTTGACGGTGAATGTCTGCGGCGCCTCAGCTGCTTTAGACTGCTGCTGGGCTACCAATTGGGCCAATTGCATCATTATCGCTCCCTGATCCATTTGCGGCTGTCGTTCAATTACTTCAACGACCTGAGCCGGTTGGCTGGATGGCTGATGAATAATTACTGTCGGCACGGCATGACGGGCATTTCTTTTACGTACCATTTTGTGAGCCTCCTCAAAATAGTGTTTTAATTTGTTACTTCAGATGGGGGCTAATTAAGAGTGGATTAACTGCCGAATCTCTTTCGAGCTCGTTCCGACATAGCGGCCCGCTGCTCCTCAGAAATTTTTCTTTCCATCGCGAATCGTACTTGCTTCTCGTTGAGCTTCCATTTTGCTGCAGTTACCCGGTCGCCGTCTTTTTCTTCCCAGTAAGGCATGGCGATCTTATTAAGCTTGGTCAGGTGCTTTGGTACACATGTGTACACGTACCAGCTGTTATCGATATGGTCGTAAACACAAACAGTCTCGCGTTCCTCATTTGTATACTTCATCTCAATTCGTCCACCTTCCCGAAATTTCAAAACAACTATCGATGTAAATAGGCATTACTTACTTCCCGAGGCTCAACATTAGCCGGGATCTGTTTTAGTGCTCAATAATCCCTGTATCTTTTTGCAGAAATAGCGCACGGGTGCTCTTTTCAAGTTGGTTTATTTTCGCAAACTATGTTGCGGCGACTTAACGATCTCAAAGATGTCATCGAATTCAACTTCAAGAGTGTCGCAAATGCGTTTTGCAATCCGCGGGGATGGATTACGGTCACCGTTGCTGATCTGTAAAGCAGTCACTTGACCGATATTTGCTGCTTCTGCAAATGCCTTTTTTGAGAATCCCCTACGTATCAGCATTTTTTCGAACTCAACAGGGTCTTTTAGCTTAATCCTCATGAATTAGCCTCCTTTCAATCTCTTTTGGAATATTTAATCTCTGTAGAGATAATATCACACTAAAGAGATTAAATGCAACAGCAATATTTCAATTGAGATATATTTAGTTTATAATGAACAAAAATGTGATATGGAGATGATTAAATTTGATAAATCATGAGTTTGGGCCTTACTTAAGAGAACTCCGAAAGAAGAAAGGTATGACTGTTGCTGAATTAGCAAAAAAATCGAATGTTTCTCAATCGTATTTAACAAATGTTGAAAATAAAAAAAGGGGAGTTCCCTCACCTGATATCCTTAAGCGTTTATATATCCACTTGGATGTTGAATATTTGGAACTAATGAAAGCTGCTGGATATATCAGCAGCAACACTAGTGATATTTCATTGTTGGTGTCTTCTCCCGAAAACTTATATATATATCTTGATGAGTTGGAAGCAATCTTTACAGACCAAACAGGGAAGTTTGTAGCAAACGTATTGGAGGATGTCAAAGAGGTGATGTTTAGTTCCAGATGGTACTTTTACAATGGAGCCAGAAGTTTATGCCTATCGATGGGAGATGATAAAGAAGCGGAACAGAGATTAAAAAAATTAATCTCCCTGCCAAAATCCCCATATAGGGACTTTGATGAAGATACTTTTTTTAATGAGGTCGTTTCATTAACACCAAAGTTTTTGTTTGATGTACTTAGCAGGGAAGAACTAATCGAGCCTGATGAGGATACTTACAGTGAATTTTCTAAAATTCTGATCTCTTTGTCACAGATTGCCCTAAGCACAGAAAAAGGAGACGATAACGAACAAGTATTAAATTTCTTGCGTGATCAAAAAATCATAGTTGATATTGAAGAATTCCTTCAAAAAAAATATATCAGATATCAAAACAAGCGTATTTCAGAACAAGATCGGGAGCGTATCCTTGAAATGTTACAAGTTCTCTTTTCAATACGGAAATAAACATCTGTACGTACACCGACATAGAAAAAGGAGTTTTGTCGTGAATAAGGGTAAGAAATTTAACATCATACAGATCAACGGTATCAAGCCCATAAACGAATGGCTCGAGCGGGGAATTGAAAACTTCGCCAAGCGTGAATATGGCCTAAGTATCAAAGTTAGAGTTGTCGATCTTGTAAAAAAAGGAGAAAGCGCTCATGACTAAAGCCAAAAAAAGTTCCTTTTCTATTTCGTTCATAAGGATCTGCTCAGAAGAGGAGTCAAAGAAAAGGATAAAGAGGTTGATTAAACCGGGGATTTTAAAGGTCCTAGAAAAGCATGGTGCCGTATCGACAAACCTCGATGAAGTGTTGGACAAGTATATCGTAGCGCCCAACACACGCTGTGAGCCGTTTTAATAGTGAATGTAGCTGTTTTCGGTCAGGTGGGGTCCTCCAAACCCATAGCAAACGAATTGATCGGTTAAACGCCGCCAGAACATGGTCAGGCATCGCACCAGCGGAGTCATAACATAAAGGTGATGACCTCAGTGGTCCGTTAGGGCACCCGAAAGGACTGGATGGTCCGTCCAGTCCTCAATATTATTTTAGTTCCATGCCCGTCAATCTGGCGTATGTGAATGGTGGCCTGGGTGTTGACTAATTAAACACCTCTAGACCGGCGCTAAGGGGTGAAGGATCGTTCACCCCTAGCAAATATGGTGGGGATCAGAATTGAACCCTCAGCAGGTTAGTGGTGGTCAAATGCCCCCCAGTATGCCAACACGTAATTTCTCGAATCAAGACTGACCATCATTACGCAGCGTTTAAGCTGAATTTCATAAGAAGTTATCGACGTAAAATAGGCTAAGTCCCAGCAAGGGTATCAACATACCTGTTTAGTGTTCTGCTATCGGTAATCATTGAATTAATAAGGAGGTTTTCACTGTGCCAAGCATCCAAAAACGTGGTGAACGGTCTTGGCGGCTTATTGCAGAGCTTGGATATGACGCAAACGGTAAAAGACTCCAGGAGAAGAAAACCATCAGGGTAGAAGATCCAGCCCTCCTGCGTGCTCCAAAACGCCTCCAGAACTATCTAGAGGCTGAACTTATAAAGTTCCAAATGGAAGTCGATGCCGGGAATTACGTAAAACCGGAGAAGATGACATTCGAGGCTTTTACTGAAAAGTGGATTAAACAGTTCGTTGAAGTAGAACTTGAGGAAAAGACGCAGCTGAATTATAAGTTCCATGTAGAGAAGCGAATACTGCCTTATTTCGGAAGTATGCATATGGAAAGGATAAAAACACTGCATATTAAGGACTATCTCGATTATTTAAGTACTCCAGCTGCTGCCCTAAGAGGAGACAAGCCTCCTGGATCTGCGACCATCGTTTATAACTATAGGGTACTGCGGAGTATATTTTCGAAGGCTGTTGAATGGAGAGTATTGAAGGACAATCCTATGGCTGGCGTCAAGAGGCCAAAAGAAGATGACGTAAAGGAAATGGAGGTATACGACGAAAAGGAAATCACAGCGTTATTTGATGCGCTGGTGGATGAACCTTTACACCTCCGTATCCTGGTTACGCTGGCCGTTACCACAGGGATGAGGCGCGGGGAAATGGCCGGCTTAGAATGGAAGAACATCGATTTGGTGAATGGCTTTATCGATATCAAGCAGACCATACCTATGTATAAAAATAATGAGCCTGTAATCAAAGGACCTAAGAATAAGAAGTCTGTTCGTAAGATCGCTATCTCCCCATCGGTTGTCGAAGAACTTAAGGTTTATTATTCCGAATGGCGCAAAGATCGATTCAAGATTGCGGATAAATGGGAGAACGGTGAATTTGAATTTCTTTTCTGTCATCCAAATGGTAAACCAGTTTCCCCTCAACGGCTAACGTCCTGGTGGATTGATTTCCACCGAAAGCATAATCTAAAGCCAATCCGACTTCATGATTTACGCCATACCTCAGTATCCTGGATGATCTTTAAGAAGGTCCATTCAGAAGCAATTGCAAAGCGTGTAGGGCACACAAATACGAAGATGCTCGAGATATATGGGCACATATTTGAATCCGTGGACAAGGCCGCTGCAAGCGTCTTTGACGACATCACGATCCCGACAAAAAGAAGGCCTGAATTGGGTACCTTGCTTGGGCACTAAATTGGGTACCATTTGGGTACCAAATCCGCAATAATTAAACAAAATACCCCTTCTCAGAGCATCATGAAATATTTAGCAAACCCTAATACATCAATATTTAGAGCTACACGCAAAAATCGAAAATAACCCCAGTATCACATCTCCCATGAGGGCGTCCCGCAAGGGGCGCCCAATTTTATTTGGTTAACATCCGATTGTATTTGTATCTGGACGCGCTGCACTTGTGCGGTTTGTTCCTAATCATAAAAAAGCACCCCGTCAGATAACAGAATCTGTAAGGGTGCTTTTGCTTGATTATGGGATGCCGAGTCGCTTAGGAGTGCTCGCGGTTTCTTCCGCGGAGTCCAATCAATCCAAGCAGGCCAAGAAGTCCAAGCCATCCCCAGTCCATGTCGTTGTTGTCATTAGCTGCGTTGGTACGGATCGTATTGTTATATCCGTTGTTGGTACCGTAGGTGCCGTAAGTATTGTTCATACCGTTGGTGCCATAGGTTCCGTTTGTGTTGTTGGTGCTGTATGTTCCTGTAGTGCCAGTGCCAGTACCATTGCCATACGCAAATGCAGGCACGGCAACACTCATGGAAATGCAGGCTGTGAGCAGGGCTGCAGCGATACGCTTCTTCATCATTTTCACCTCCAGGTATAAGACTTCAATCGTAAGTTTCCCAAATGAGATATCACCTATGCAGTCCGTAGCCCGTATCTATTTCATCCCATGGGATATTTTGTATTTCCCGTTTTTACGCAAAAAAATGACCCTGTCACAGCGCCAAGGCCGTCAGGGTCCATTCCGTACTATATATATCAAAGGGGGTTATATATATAAATATACAAACCAATTGTGAATGAAACATTAAAACAGCATTATGCCAGTATTAATTTTTGATGTCTGTTTGGTTACGGGACATGCGCCCATTTTTACAGGGCACTTATCACGATTTTCGCCTTCCAGCATACGATGTTTCCATAG
>NZ_PCZT01000009.1:1842720-1853288 GCF_002968895.1 Paenibacillus sp. AR247
ATAGTTGAGAATGGGAGGCGTTAGAATGTCTTTTACTACTTGATCCCCTGTCATGGAGTTATCACGGTGGCGGAGGCTATGGTAGCCCAGGCGGAGGACACGGCGGGGGCCCTGGCGGCAATCGCGAACCATTCGGCAGTGTGCAGGATGACGGCGATTACTTCATCCCGTCTTTCAGCCAATGGAGGAGTCCGGGGCAAGGATACCCTTTTCTAGGATCCAACTGACTCCAGATGTTAATTTGTACAGCAGGTCATGAACTGGAATTATTTGCATATGATTTTTACGTATCCTGATGTTGGCAATATATAACCGGAGGTGTGTGTATGAAGCTCAGAAGCGTAGACAACACGATTGTCGCTCTGATTGGCATTTGGTTTATTATCGCTCCCTGGATTTTCGGGTTCTCTGACGATAACGGCGCATTGTGGACCAGCGTCATTATCGGTGCCGTTCAGCTGATCGCCTCATTGTGGGCGTTCTCCAGTTCGGGATGGGGCTCCTGGCAAAATTGGATTTCGCTTCTTGCCGGAGTTTGGTTCATCGTATTCCCTTTCGTTTATTCCGTAGATACAAGCGCATTATGGACCAGTATTATTCTTGGTGCCGTAACAGTGCTTCTCAATTTGATCACGATGGGCGCCAAAGATTAAGCCCAAAGCAGAAAAGCCGCGGATCCGCGTACCTTAGAACAGCCCTTGTTGCAATCAACTTAAGTTCTTGTTTCTTCTAACTAAAAAATAAAAGCCAGATCAGCCAACACCAGGCACCATGAGCAAATGACTGCAGCCGAGAGCATAGCAAAGCGCAGGCTTGTCCCAATTATAAGGGAGGAACCTGCGCTTTTTCTTTTCTTGATCCTGTCCGTAAGGAAAGCCGGGCTGTTACGGTCGATATTTCTTTTCGCTGGAGGAGGAATCTTTGGTGTGCTCTTTATTCTGCTCGTCCTTCATATTTTCGGTTAAATCCTCCACGGGGATCGGATCCACGTTGCGTTCGCTTTCGAAGCGGTCGAACAGGCTTTCGCGCTCGGTGGCATACTGTTCCGGATGATCCATGTGTGCATGTTTTTCGTTTTCATCACGATTCACTGGCTCCTGCCGGTCCTTGTACTCCTTGTCCATGTTTCATCACCTCTTGGAGTACAAATACCCGGCTGCCCAAAAATGAATCACGCCCGAAAGTATGTACAGGCTATAGCATCCAAAGAAAGCCACCTGTCCCCGGCAGGACGCCGAAAACAGGTGAGCAAACTATATTTCTGTAGTCGTTATATCCAGAAAGAACGGGTAATGATGACCAACAAAATAAAGAGGACCAAAATTGCACCTGTCGATGCGAAAGGATTTACGCCGCAGCCATAACCTCAACGACTCCGCTCATTTCATTCCCTCCCTCCGGTTACTTGTTGGCTGGCGTACCGCTGGCGTAATAGGCATACCACAGCGGGTAANAGCCAAGCGAAGAATCCAGGTAAGAATCGATAAAGCTTGGAAACGTATAGATCATCAGGGTTCGGCCAGTCCGCTGCTTGAATTGGGTTCCCCACGTATTCACGATCTGGCTGATCCGCGCCTTGGTCTGGCCTTCCTTCGTTTCGATATCCAGCACAAACGGCAGCTTGAACGCGGACAGCCCTCCGGCACTTTCGATCACCTGAAGGAAATGATCCACTTCGTTCTTGACATCATCCGGTGAGGCCGCACGGGTAAAATGGTATGCCCCGACGAGAAGCCCCGCGTTTTTGGCGTCCTGCGCGTTGGCCCGGAAGCGGTCGTCGACGATCCGGGATCCCTCCGTCGCTTTAAGAAAGGCAAACGAATATCCCGCACCGCGGACCTTCTTCCAATCGATGATGCCCTGCCAATGCGACACATCTATGCCTTTGGCGTGGGTTGCACTCCGGCTTTGCACTGACAACACCTCCATTCGTATTACCTTTGCGGCATATATGGCTGATTGTAAGGTTATTTTATCCATATGTCATAAATGCACAAACGTATGGACAATCCAGACCCATTTGCAAAATGTGCTCCGGCCCGGCCCTTCCCGCGTAAAAAAAGAAGCCCTGTCAAATCAGAGCTTCTTCCCCGAAATTTAATGCTGAACCGGTTCCGCCAAGGGCCGATCGATCGTCAGTGTTTCCCTTGAGCGGCCTCGTTGATCCATGAGCCCGGATTCCCCGTGCTCACGGTATTTCCTCATCCATACCTTTAACCGGCCGATGTCGGCGATGCCTAATGCGGCAGCCACTTCTTTTTTGGTCATCCCTTGAAGACGCATATGTACGGCCTTCCGTTTGGTATCCAGGCTGTATGAGCTAAAAACTTGCCCCTTCTTGGCCATCCGTATCACCTCAACCTATATATCGGAAGGCAGGGCAACTTTTTCAATATTAACTTACCAGGTGAAGCCGACCGCTTTCAGAAATTCCCTCGCCAGCGTCATATGTCCGCGGGATCCAGGGTGGACACGGTCCCAGTTCGTAGCCAACGAAGACAGATAGACATGCTCCGACAACGCGTCGAAAGCAGCCTGCGTATCGACGAAGATGGCGTCAAATTCCGCGGCGACCTTTTTGACGACGGCCCCATAGACGTCCATCGTTGCACGCATCGGGTCGTTCACGTTCGGATCGAGGTAATATGGAGTCATCAAGACGAGCCCCTTCAGCCTAGGCCGTGTCGTTTGTACAAGTTCCCGCAGCGTCGCTTCATATTCGTCCAAAATACACATGCTGATCCGGATTCAGCGGATGGTCGAATTGGCGCCACACATCGTTGGTTCCGATCATGATCGAAAGCCAGTCCGGCTTCAGGTCGAGCACGTCGCTCTCCCAGCGCTCCTTCAAATGACGGACGGTATTTCCGCCGATTCCCGTATTCAGCACCCGGATGTTAAGCTGCGGGTATACCGCGCTCAGCAGCGCGTCGACTTGTGCGACGTAACCGCTGCCCAGCTGGCCGAAGCCGCCTTCCCCGACCGGCCGGACGCGGCCGCAATCCGTAATGGAATCCCCAATAAAGAGTAATGTATCATTTTGGCTCAGCTTCATCGCTCTAGTCCCTCTCCTTTTGCGTTCAGGCAAGTAATATGTGGATCGCAGTTCGCTTAGCAGTTACTATCATTCTATCACATTGGCGGGGACCGTCTATACCGAAAAGTCCCTTATTCTGTTCGGGATCAGGGGCGGAGATACCCCTGTTTGACCGCGTCGTCGATCAAGTGCTGAACCAGCGAATACAGGTCCGGCAGGTCCTCCTGCAAAAAAACGATCCGCGCCCGGACGCGGTCTGCCGCAACTCCGTGTTCCTGCCACGCTTTTCCCCCGGTAAAATAATTGTGAAGCAGCGGCTGAATCCGGTCCATGGCCGCCGCATAGCGCGATTCCAGGGTTTCCCGCTGCTCGAATTCGAGCCACAGGGCCAGCATTTCATCACGCTGATCGACGGGCAGAAGCCCGAAAATCCGCTTGGCCGCGACCATTTCCCGCTCGAATTTCCCTTCCTGGCCCTGCTCATCATAAGCGAAAGTGTCACCTGCATCGATTTCAACCAAATCGTGCACCAGGAGCATTTTCATGACCCGAAGCAGATTTACCTTCCGCTGATCCAAATGCTCCTCGAGCAGCCAGGCCATGAGCGTAATATGCCAGGTGTGCTCCGCATCATTTTCGTGCCGGGATTTGTCCATCAGGTACGACTGACGGTAGATCGTCTTCAGCTTGTCGATTTCCCTGATAAATTCGATCTGCCGGTTCAAACGTTCATTCATGGCTAACAACCTCCTATACGTTAGGACGAACATATCATATCCAACAGCCCATGACAAAACGGACACGCTTCGGGCATTCCCTGCAATTCTTTTCTTCTTTTAACAAAAAAGACCCGGCCATGGCCGGGACGCTTTCCTTCATCGCGAGAGTACGTTCTGAGAAGTCTGTTCTTTGAGCAGCCGGACATTACGTGAACATCCGGTAGACTCTTGCCTCATAAGGGCGCAGCCGCTCGGGTTCCATTCCGTCCTCGGGATAGTTGCCGATGATCAGCTCCCGTTTCATGCCGCTGTACCTGTCGTCAAGTTCAAGGATCGCAGCCGATTCCGAAAAATTCAAAGCGATAAGCCATATCACCTCGCCCAAAGTACGGGTATACGCATAAATCTGCTCGTTATCCTGCATCAGGAGCTGGTAATCCCCGTATACCATCACGGGATTCTGCTTGCGCAAAGCGATCAGCCGCTGATAATAGCGGAAGACCGAATCCGGATCGCTCATCGACGCTTCCGCGTTGATTTCCTTGTAATTGGGATTGATCCGGATCCAAGGCGTACCTGTCGTAAACCCGGCATTGGGCCCGGCGTTCCACTGCATTGGCGTTCTCGCATTGTCCCTTCCCTTGGTATGGATCGCCTCCATGATCGTTCCCGGATCCGCATTTCCCTGCGTGACCCGTTCCTCATACATGTTCAAAATTTCAATATCCCGGTAGTCCTCAATGCTGTTAAATTGGATGTTCGTCATGCCGAGCTCCTCGCCCTGATAGATGTAAGGCGTGCCTTTAAGCGTGTGCAGCAGCGTAGCGAGCATTTTAGCCGAAGGAACCCGGTATACACCATCATTGCCGAATCTCGACACCATCCGCGGCTGGTCATGATTGTTGAGATACAGGCTGTTCCACCCGTCCTCCGCCAGCCCGGTCTGCCATTTATGCAGCACGCCGCGCAGCTTCTGCAGCGTCCATGGGACCACGGTCCATTTGTCGCCGTCGCCCGCATCGACGTCCATATGCTCAAATTGAAACACCATTTGCAGCTCCTTCCTGTCCGCTCCGGTATACTTCAGAGCTTCTTCTACCGATACGCCCGGTGTTTCCCCAACGGTCATCACATCGTATTTCGACAGCACCTGCTCGTTCATCTCCCGTCAAATAGTCATGCACATGCGGGCCGTTCATAAAATAAGGGCTGCCGTCTCCAAGTCCGTCCTCCCCGTCGTCTGGAAGTCCCGGAACTTTGGAAATCAGGTTGATGACGTCCATGCGGAAGCCATCCACGCCTTTATCCAGCCAAAAGGTCATCATCTCGTACACTGACTGCCTGAGCTTCGAATTGTCCCAGTTCAGGTCGGGCTGTTTCTTTGAAAACAGGTGCAAATAGTATTCTCCGGTCGTGTCATCATACTTCCAGGCCGACCCGCTGAAAAAGGACCTCCAGTTGTTCGGCGGCGTATTCCCGCCTTTACCGGGGCGCCAGATATAATAGTCGCGGTAAGGGTTGTCCCGGGATGAGCGGGATTCCGCAAACCAGGCATGCTCATCCGATGTATGGTTTACGACCAGATCCATAAGCAGCTTCATTCCGCGTTCGTGCAGGCCGTCCAGCAGCTGCGTCCAATCCTGCATCGTGCCGAACTCGTACATGATCTCGAAGTAATCGCTGATATCGTAACCGTTATCGTCATTCGGCGACTTGTAGACCGGAGAGAGCCAGATGACGTCTACCCCCAGCTCCTGCAAATAATCCAGCTTCGACACGATCCCTTGAATATCGCCGACCCCGTCGCCGTCACTGTCTTTAAAGCTGCGGGGATAGATCTGATACACGACGGCTTCTTTCCACCACGTGCGTTCCATATTCGTCATTCCTCCCATTTTGCATATACACCGCCAATGCCATACTCGCGGCAGCAGAATTCCATCCTTCTATGCTTACCCCAACCAGGGCGGCCTATAACGAAACAGCGTGTAAACCGTTATCCGCTAAATTCCCAAATTCCATATGGAACAATTTAACAAAAGGGGTTATAGTACGATAGGGGTCTACCTTATTAAAAGAAGTTTCTATATGGACTATAGCGAAAGGCGGTACACAATGGATTCATTCATCAAAAAATTAGGCTTATGGATCACTGCCGTTCTGTTGATCGTGGTTGCCGGCGCCACACCTGCCTTGGCTGCATCCGCTTCCGGCTGGAATGTCAAACTGGTGAGCGTTCAGTTAGTTAAGAACGAGCATGTTGGCAATGAGTGGTATTACACGGCTTCTGTGAACGGTAAGGAAGTGGAGGAGGGCAGTTCCGTCACCCTCAAAAACGTAAGTTCGATCAACCTGTACACCTACGCCGAAGAACAGGACAAGATTCCGGACGAAGGCAAAGCCCAGAAATCGATTAAAGTCAGCACGCTGACAAAGAAAACCCAGCTGGTGGAGATGAAAGTGACGGTCACGGAGAACCGGGGCCGATATTCGGGAAACCAGGCCGTATGGAAATTCACCTTTCAAATTTCGAAAAATAAAACGGCTTGCAATCTTTCGGAGTCCTTGAATTCGTGCGAAAAAGGCTGCGGATCGTTCCCCCATGCTATAATAGAGTCACTATAATCCGAAGCATACGGGGTGGCATCAGCGCTATGACGACCAAAGAAACGAGAAACATCGGCATTTTTGCCCATATCGACGCAGGTAAAACGACCACGACCGAGCATATGCTCTTTGAGAGCGGCACGATCCGCACATTGGGCAGCGTGGATCAAGGAACGGCGCTGACCGATTCGCTCGAAGTCGAGCGGGAGCGGGGCATCTCCGTGCGTGCCGCCGCGACCACGCTCCATTGGAAAGGCATACATATCAACGTCATCGACACGCCGGGCCACGTCGATTTTCTATCCGAGGTGGAGCGGTCGATGCGCGTTATGGATGGGGCCATCCTCATCGTATCCGCGGCCGAGGGCGTTCAATCCCAGACGGAAACGGTGTGGCATGCGCTCCGATCCTTAAACATCCCGATCCGCTGCTCGATCTGCAGTGGCTTCCGAACGAGCGTGAGCTCCATCTTAAAGTGATGGGCTCCATCCAGCTCGAAATTTTGTCCAGTCAGCTGGAGAGCCGTTTTGGCCTGAAGGTCCGGTTCGGCCAGCCTTCCGTAATTTATAAGGAAACGCCGAGCCAATCCGGCGAAGGCTTTATCGCCTATACGATGCCCAAGCCGTGCTGGGCCGTGCTCCGGTTCACGATCGAACCGCTCCCCCGCGGGAGCGGCCTCGTATACAGCTCCCAGGTACGGAGCGAAGATCTGCTGACGAGCTACCAGAACGAGGTGGAGCGGCGCGTGCCGGAGGCCCTGCAGCAGGGGCTGCTGGGTTGGGAGGTCACCGACCTCAGGGTAACCCTCGTTGAAGGAGAGCATCATGTATGGCATACGCATCCGCTCGATTTTGTCGTCGCCACGCCGATGGGCATCATGAACGGCTTGGCCGCGACGGGCACGACCCTGCTGGAGCCGATGCTTCGGTTCCGCATCACCACCCCCGAGGAATACGGGGGCAAAATCCTCAGCGACCTGGTGCAGATGCGCGCGGAGTTTGAGCCGCCTTCCATCCTGCACGGACGCTTTATGGTCGAAGGCATCATTCCGGCGGCGACTTCGCTCGAATTTCCGGTGAAGCTGCGGTCCATGACCGGCGGCCGCGGCGTGATGGCTTCCTCTTTTGCCGGATATCAGGAAGCCCCGCCGGAAACCAATGCCGCCCGCCAGAGACGGGGCGTCAACCCGCTGGATCAATCGAAATACATTTTAAGCGTACGAAGCGCACTGTCGAGCCAATAAGCTGCTCGCTGCAGCCTGGCCCGGCGTTTTTCATAAGGAGGATTTATGTTTATTAAAATCGCCCTGTTTTTCATACTGGCCCGGCTGCTCGGAAACCCCTTCCTGGCCATTCTTGTCCTGCTGATCATCGTCTACTTGCTGGACAGAAAATTTGTGGGCATTTTTCCGAGCGTGACCAAGCCATTTAAACGGATGAACCGGATATCCAAGCTGAGAGCCCACGTGACGATGAGCCCCAGCGATGTCTCCTCCAAGCACGAGCTCGCCCGCCTGCTGATCGAACGGAAAAAGTATCCTGAGGCGCTCCGCCTGCTGGAATCCATTGAAACCCAGTCCGAGGATTCCGCCGAATATTGGGATGACCTCGGTACCGTCAAGCTCAAGCTGGGGCGCATTCAGGAGGGTGAACAGCACATCCTGCGCGCGCTTGAGCTGAACCCCCGCGTCAAATACGGCCGCCCTTATCTAAGACTGGCGGATATTTATAAGAGCACCGACCAGGCCAAGGCCGTGAGCTACGTGCAGGAATTCCAGCAGATCCAGTCCTCCTCCTGTGAGGGCTACTACCTGCTCGGAATGATGTACAAATCCCTTGGCCGGACCCAGGATGCCAAAGCGGCGTTCCAGGAATCGATCGATCTGTACCGGGCGCTGCCCAAGTACAAAAAGCGCCAGGAACGAAAGTGGGCCGTCCTCAGCATGCTTCGCAAGTGAGTGCGGGTCCAGACCAGCAAAAAAACAGACCCGATTGCCGGGTCNGTTTTTTTGTGCCAGGCTGCTTAGGCCAAAGGCCGGTACCCCAACGCGTTAAGCTGTTCCGCAATCACCCGATACCCCCTGCCGTTTGGATGCAGATGGTCAAGCGACAGCAGTTCCCTTTCCCTTCCCTGAAAGGAACCGTAAATGTTGGCGACCCCCAGGTTGCCGCCGGCGTATCCGTTTAAAAAACGGTTATACTGCTGTACCCAGTAACCCGCCTCTTCAACCTGCGGGTACGGGTTGTACAAGCCTACGGCGCGAATAATGTAAGGGCGCTGGCCCCCGCCTTTTAATTGGTTGATCGTGCGAAGAATTCCCGACACATTCGTTTTGCACTGGCTCAACGCTTGGTTGAAATGCTGGGAAGCCTTCGAGCCGAACGGTGCGCTTTTGGCCGCCCGGATCAGATCGTTTCCGCCAATAGAAATCGTAATGATCTCCGCCTGCTTGATCGCCTGCCGCATCGCCCCATTTCTGGAGATGTGCTCATACAAGCCTGACGTCGTCAACCCGTTTACGCCAAAAATTTTCATAAGATACAAAAGCTCTTACATGCTGTTCCGCCATTCCCCGATACACTGGAACAAAACCGTTTCCCGGCAAGGCTCCAAAACCGACGGTCAATGAATCCCCTATCGCAGTGTATGAATACACCAAAGCCTTCGCCCCCCTTCTGACTCATAAGCTGCTTACTGCAGTATATGTATCCGGGCCTGGGAGCGAAACGGGACCATGCGCGGGATTTTTGATTTTAAAAACCGGTCCCTATCCGGAACCGGCTCTCGTTATTTTCATCTTATATGCAGTTTTATTCCTCATCCTCTTCGGCTTCGTAAACGCAGCGGAAACGCTCCACTCCCGGGAACAGTTCGCCCAGGCTGTGCACCTCAAATCCGATGCTGCGGTAAAAGTCGACCGCCTCCTCATCCGTCTCCGCTACGACCCTGGCGGGCTTTTCCTGCGCCAGCACTTCAAGGATCATGCCCCTTCCGTACCCGAGCCCGCGGTTTTCCGGGATGACCGAAATATGGCGGATCAGCAAAGTATCATCCATCTTTTCAAAGCCGATCACCCCGACTAGAAGTTCCCCGTCTTCAAAACCGTACAGCTGCCAGGCGTCGTTGGCCTCGTACTGCTGGATCGCCTGCTCAATCGACCGGTCATCGGGAAAAACCGCATAGGAGATGAGCTCCATCGTCTCCGGCTTGCGTATGTAATTTTTGATATTTAACAGCATAGGTTCTGCCCCCTGTAAATTCACATTCACTGCTCTGCCCTATCATGGCAAAAAGAATTCTGTTTCGTTACTGTACCTTGTCTGCGCGTAAATTTCAACCGGACCGAAACTGCAGGGTGGGCCAGGATCAAGCAGAACCCCTCCTGACGTCTCCATGTCATCGCGTTTCCAACCCTAGCTTATTTGAGCGAAAAAAAGCCCCGGCAGCCGCTGGCTGTCATGGGGCAAAGGTTGATAGACCTCGTACTTCGATCAAATCGTTAAGCGGCTTATGAGGGATGCAGCTGCACGCACATCGGTTTTATCGGATCTTCTGTGCGGCAAACGTGATCAGGGAACAGCGAAAATCGATGCTGCGTCCATCCTTCACTTCCTCGATACTCTGCGGTACCACCCGTTCGATCAGGATGTTCCAATCCCGGTAATGCTGCTGAAGCCGCGCCATAGCGTCCTGCTGCGCCAAATTGGTCTCGATTAATCCCTTCCGAACTTCTCCGGTTACCCGGTCGACTTCCTCTACGTCCGTGCTCATGGTGATACAGTGGATCCCGCCGGTCCGCGTCCCGCGCTTCATCCGGTCCAGCACCCGTTCCAGGGCGTCACGCGAAGACGTATGCTCCAGTGCCGAGCACGCAATGATGTAATCGTAGGCATTCGCCTCGATCGCGTAATGCTCCACATCGGCGGCCTCAGATTCAACCAGCTCCTGTACACCGAATTCCACTGCATTTTCCTTAAGCTTGGCAGCGGCATCCTTCAATAGATCCACCCCGACCACCCGGCTCCGGGTTCCGCGCAACCGCTCGGCGACCGGAATCGTGTTGCGGCCAACGCCGCAGCCGAGATCCAGCACCTGCGCATCCTCGCGATGCTGGAGCAGCCGCTCCAGCATTTCCATGACGACCGGTCCCGGTTGAGCCATCCAGGTACCCTGTTCAAACAGATCGTTATCTTCGTAAAAGCGCT
>NZ_PCZT01000009.1:1853388-1854647 GCF_002968895.1 Paenibacillus sp. AR247
TCGTTATCTTCGTAAAAGCGCTGATGGTACTCCGCTTCCGAAGCCCTCGCTGCTTCAAAATGTTCTTTGGTCATCGGCCAGCCTCCTTAGTTAACAAGCTCTTACTTAAGATATACCCAAGGAAGGAGCCCCCGACCAGGCTGAAAGCCGAATTTCTTCTAGAAAATGATGGCGACACGCATTAAAAAAGTACTTCACCGCAATCACGATCAGACCGAGAACCATCAAAAGCTGCCCGGCGATTCGTTTATCCGGATCGCCGAGAACGACGGCCACCCCGCCTACGATGAGACCGGCCGGCGGAAACACCACCGTCGCCAGAATCAGCAAAATGATTGACACCGCGCTTGGTCTAAACGGATCTTCTTCCGGTTCTTCATAAATCGGAGCAGCGGGCTTTTTATAAATCGTCGTCCCGCAAAACTTGCACTTTCTCGCCCCCGGTTCGAGCTGTTCACCGCATGCAGGGCAGATGCTCTCATCGCGTCCGAGCGATATGCCCGCCCCTTTGTCGGCATCCGGAGTTCCGGCCACTTCGGCATTCTGCAGGGAACTGCCGCATCGTACGCAGGTCCACGCCTGCTCCGGATTGGATTCCCCGCACTTCGGACAAATTTTGACGGCCAATTCTCATCCCCTCCAGTTATGGGTTTCTGACTTATGGATAGATATCCCGATCATACCATATCGGTCCAGTGGACCGGGACAAGAGGGATTGGCCGCCAAAGAGAAGCCGGGGGAAGGGATGCACCCTTGGTTACGCTTCGAATCGCTTCAAAACGATGACAGCGTTATGACCGCCAAAACCGAAGGAATTGGATATGCCGACCTTGACTTCAGCAGTGCGCGCGGTATTCGGAACATAATCCAGATCGCAATCCGGGTCCGCTTCCCGCAGATTGATCGTCGGTGGTATCACGCCTTCCAGCAGCATCTGTACCAAAGCGATGGCCTGAGCGCCGCCGGAAGCTCCAAACATATGCCCGAGCATCGATTTGTTCGCCGTCACCGGAACACGGTAAGCCGCATCGCCGAACAAGCGCTTGATGGCCTGCGTCTCGGACTTGTCCCCGACTTCCGTACTCGTGGCATGAGCGCTGACCACATCGACGTCCTCCGGACGGATGGCCGCTTCCTGAAGGGCAAGCCTCATCGCGTTGTAGGCTCCGATGCCTTCCGGATGGGAAGCGACAATATGATAGGCATCCGAAGTCGCCCCACTACCCGGCCTACCTCCGCATATATGCGAGCGTTCCGGC
>NZ_PCZT01000009.1:1854747-1863957 GCF_002968895.1 Paenibacillus sp. AR247
CCCATGACGAACCCGTCGCGGCCAGCATCGAACGGGCGGCTTGCCAGCTTCGGATCCCCGTTCCATGCCGAAAGGGCCGTAGCATTGCCGAAACTCGCCATCGAAATTTCGGAAATGGCCGCTTCCGCGCCGCCGACGATCACGACGTCCGCACCGCCCGAGCGGATCAGCCGGAACGCCTCTCCGATGCTTGTATTGCCGATCGAGCATGCCGTAACCGGCGACATCGTAGGTCCGGTGAAGCCGAACCGGATGCTGATCGTCGCCGCGGCCATATTAGAGATTATCATCGGGACGAGCAGCGGGCTGACTCGTTCCGGTCCCCGGGAACGAAGAACGTCCCCCTGCTCCATCAATGTCCCAATACCTCCGATACCAGAGCCGACGTACACACCCGTCCGCTCCTTATCCAGGCGGTCCAAGTCCAGTTCCGCATCCTTGAGCGCGTCTTCAGCCGCCGCCAGCGCAAACTGGCAGAAGCGGTCCATCCGCCGGGCTTCCTTGCGGCCGAACCTTGCCTCCGCATCAAAGTCCCGCACGATGCCGGCGACGGAAGCCTTCATGCGGGACGTATCAAACGCATCGATCCGGGATATTCCCGACTCGCCTCGAATCATGGCATTCCAAAAGCCGGGTACCGTGCTGCCCAGCGGTGAAACCAGCCCCATTCCTGTAACGACAACCTTCTCCATCTGGTATTCCTCCCAAACTCAAATTATGATATTATCTTTCCATAGCATTTATCCTATTACAAGTTATAGTTTATCCTAGTATAAACAACACCATCATAATGAACACCATCATAATGAACACCATCATAATGAACACCATCATAAGAAACACCCGGATGGCAACGGAACCTACGATGGAACTTATAATTGGATGTGCAAATAGATGTGCAAATATATCTGCAAATAGAACTGAATCTAGATCTACAAAAGGAACTGCAAATGGGTTTTAACTTTGAAAGAGGTGCAAGAACAGATGAACCAGCAGACACGGCTTAATGCACTTTCCGCTTTTCTGAAAAACCAGCGGGCCAAGCTGCAGCCGGAAACGGTCGGACTTCCGCAGGGCACCCGCCGACGGACGCCCGGACTCCGGCGGGAAGAAGTGGCACAGCTCGCCGGGGTCAGCAGCACCTGGTATACTTGGCTTGAACAGGGACGGGACATCAAAGTGTCCGCTTCGGTGCTCGACTGCGTCGCGTCCGCGCTGCAGCTGACAGCGGACGAGCGGAAATATTTGTTTTCGCTCGCCCTGGAGAGCGGCTCCGCTGCCGCCCCGATTCAGCAGGAGTACCAGCAGATCAGTCCGGCCCTGCAAAAAATCGTGGACGAGCTCCACTACTGTCCAACGATCATATCCGACCGGCGTTTCCAGATTGTCGGCTGGAATGAAGCGGCCGCCCACGTGTTTCTCGACTTTACCCAGATTCCGCCCGAGGAGCGGAACCTGATCCGCCTTCTGTTTACCCGCAAGGAGCTGCGGAGGCTGGCGGTTAACTGGGAGCATTTTATTATGGGGTTTTTGTCGATCTTTCGCGCGTATTACGGGCAGTACGTCGATGACGAATGGTATGAACAGTTTCTGCGGGAAATGGAAAATACCGATCCCGAATTCCTGACGCTGTGGAAACAGAGCCAGGTCAGCTCGGCGCCGGAGGTGCTGATTGAGTTCAGGCATGCCAAAGCCGGAAAGATGCTGTTCGATTTAACGTCGCTACAGGTACAGGGCGGCAGCGATTTGCGCTGCAGCATCTATACGCCGTGCGCCGGATCTCCGACCGAAACCAAGCTGAAGCGTCTGATGCAGCGTACGGCAGACGCTTAATCGGCAAGCAGGAATGCCAGGCGGAATAACTGGAAATGTGCGAAGACGAATGAATCATATCCGAGGACGAATGACGAAATAGATGGGGATGAACACAGGATGGCTTTTGGAATTAACCGCATTGAACTGAACCGGTGGAAGGAGGCGGTCAGCCGGGGAGAAATCGCGTATTTAACGCACTACTGGCTGGACCCGCGTTTTCCCGGGATGACGACGGTTACCAAGGTCGGCTGCTCGGATTTGGATCGGCTCGCCGGATGGTGCGTCAGCCACGGACTTTCACCGAAATATATACACAACCGCTCTCCTTTTCCCCATTTTGACCTGATCGGGCCAAAACAGCGCGAAATTTTGCGCAAAGAAAAGCAGTGGGATCAGGTTGAACGGTTTCATCTGTGACCGTCCGAGGAATAACGGTCACCAATACAAAGAAAAACAGCCGCTCCCGCCCTTCCGGCGGGCAGCGGCTGTTTTTCATGCTTCAGCATGACTGCCAAGATTGTTCCGTTCCTAACTCTTTATGGCGTGATGATTTCCTGCACCCGGCCGACCTGCCCGTCCGTCAGCCTGACCTTAATGCCGTGCGGATGCTGGGCGGAATTGGTCAGGATATCCTTCACGATGCCGCGTGTCCTTTTGCCTGTACGCTGGTCCTGCTTCAGTACGATATCGACCTCGAGTCCGGGCCTGATGTTTGCGCGAAGCTGTCCGTTCATATAGCCCCACTCTCCTTGAATTTCCGCTCTGCCGACAATCCGAGCTTGCGCAGAAGCTGAATCGCCTGCATCTTCTCTTCGCTGTCCAAATCTTCCACCGCGCGGACCAGAACCTGCTGATGCTGAGGAAAAATACTCTGGAAGAATGCTCTCCCCTCATCCGTCAGATCTGCAAATATGACCCGCCGGTCGTCCGGCGACGCCTTGCGGACAAGCAGATTCTTTTTCTGCAGCTTATCCGCCACGTACGTAATGTTCCCGCTGGATATCAATACCTTCTCCCCGATTTTTTGCAGTGGTTGGGGCCCTTTGTGATACAGCAGATCCAGGACTCCAAATTCCGTTGAATTCAAACCGTGGCTTTGAATATCACGAATGGAGTGGGCAACTACTGAATTATAGGCGCGGGCAAGGACAATAAATAAATCCAGGGACAATTCATCGTTGCTAGTTTTACCAGCCATGTAAAAACCTCCAAACGCGCTATCTTAATGCTAAGATAATCGAAAGACGCGATGATGTCAAACCTTTGTTCCTCTTTTTATGCCTGTCCGTTCCCGCCAAATGCTGGAGATCAACCATCCGATCCACACGCCCGCCGTATTCAGGATCACGTCATCCACGTCAAAGCTGCCGACCCGCAGCAGCATCTGCGCCCATTCCACGACCAGGATGGACGAAACGAAGACGGCCGTAAGCACAAGCCACAACTGCAGCTTCTGGATCAGCAGCGGCAGCAGGAGGCCGAAAGGGATGAACACCGCCATATTGCCGAACAAATTGATGATCCATATTTTCGGGGACATGGTCCAGCCATACTGTATGTACAGCCGGATCGTCCGCAAAGGAATCACATTATAATGAAAGGATGAACCCGGGCTTCGTCCGAACCCCAGGAACATCCAATAGAGGAGAAGAAGCGTATAAACGACGATCAACACGGTCAGCAGATTTCGCCATGCAGCGGACAATACCGGTTGTTTCATGAAATGCGCTTGACCTACCGGTTTAACGGACGCTCCATGATTTTAACCGTTCCGTCGCTGCCGGCGATGACCGCCCGGTCCGCCATTCCAATGAACAACCCGTTGTCCACCACGCCCGGAATGTATAACAGCTGCTGATGCAGCTTCGCAGGGTCGGCAATCTCCCCGAAGCGGCAATCGGCGATATAGTTTCCGTTGTCGGTGACGTACAACTGGTCGTTATCGGTGCGCAGCTGCGGGCTGCATCCGAGCTTCTCCAGCGATGCCAGCGTCCATTCATGCGCAAACGGGATGATCTCCACCGGGAGGGGAAATGCGCCCAGCGTATTCACTACTTTGTGCTCATCGGCAATAATGATCAGCTGCTTGCTGTGGTAGGCAACGATTTTTTCCCGCAGCAGCGCTCCGCCCCCGCCTTTAATCAGGCTCAGTTCCGGATTGACTTCGTCTGCACCGTCAATAGTCAGGTCCAGCCCGTCCAATTGGTGAAAAGGCAACAGCGGAATCCCTTCCTCGGCCGCCAGCTTCTCCGAAGCCTTGGAAGTCGCCACAGCCTGTATCCTCATCCCTTCCCTGACGCGTTCACCGATTCTCTTGATCGCCCAGTAAGCGGTGGAGCCTGTCCCCAGACCGACACGCATGCCGTCCTCAACGTATTCAACCGCTTTTTCCGCAGCCATTTTCTTCAGATTCATATTCCTCATCATCTCCTTGGTATAGTGGATGGGCCGATTCGGTTATGGACCTGCCCTTCAAGACTGGTATAATCATCATGGTACCGTAACAACTGCACATGGAGGGTTATCAATGAGAACCGAAAACCAGATTAAATCCAAAATGAACGAACTGCTGATGCAAAAAAAGTCGCTGCTCTCACGCATCGAATCGGCTGAACCAGACACGCCGGTCCACGCCTCGCTGTCTGCCCAGCTGCTCCGCGTCGAAGACATGCTGACCATGCTGGAATGGGTCTTAAACGAACCCACAGGCAGCTATCATATGTAACTATTCGCCCGCCCGGTCGAATACATACACGATGGAATCCGCCGCCGGCTCGTAGCCGATATTCATGTAAATATGGTTGGACACCGGATTGCTGAGATCCGTGTACAGGCAGGTGAACTCGTAATCACTGCTTAGGAGCCGCCGGGTCAGTTCGGCTACGGATGAGCTTGCATAGCCCCTTCCGCGCAGCTCGGGAGGCGTGTAAACCAGCGTGACCACGATACCGCGTCGGGTCGGGCGCGATTTTTGGACCATGGAGACCGGTCCCCCATCATCCCAAATATAGAGGGAAGACAAGGTGACTCCCCTTCTGGCAATCCGTTCGGCGTCCTCCTGCGGGATCGGCTCCAGCGCTTCGCGGCTGAAGTCCAGCACCCACCTTGTAAGGAGCGGCAGATCATCTGGCCCAGCTTCCCTCAAGTGCCCCCCGCTTTCGGAAATAGGGTTTACTTTCGTGCAGCGGTATATCCGCTGATTCATTCCGACATGGTAGGAAATGCCGGTCTTGTCGCGCCACACCTCCGCAAACATTTCAGCGGTTGACGTTAACCCAATAATGCTAGGGATTTGGGATACCTCACCCTGACGGATGATATAGTCCACCGCCTCGCAGCAGCAAGTCCGAAGCTGTTCCGGGCCGCCGACTTCATCGCTTGCGTACAGAATCAGATGCGACAGCGTCTGGATGAGTATGAGCAGGGGCTGCTCTCCGTTCTGAACCGTCGCCAGAAACAGCCGGCTGCTTCCCTCCCCATGCCGCGGAATGCCGCCTTCTTCTTTCATCGTGTCTACCAACCGGTACAGAATGCCAAGCGGAAGATTGTTCAGCAGTTCATTCTCAAGCAGCACCGGCTCCGTATGCTCCAAAAATGCTTCCGGATCCTGAAATTGAACGACGTGCATTCGCCTTCCCTCCTTCGCCTCTTGTTTATCCTTTGCCCTGATTTAACCTGCCGATCAGCTCCGTCACTTGAAGCGGCGAGGTGAACCGATAATCGGGAACGGGAAGAAGATTGCTGCTCTGAATCGTTTCAAACCATATTGCACCGCCGATCCGGGTGCCTGCCGCCCGCCCGGCTGCCATATCGGCGTTGCTGTCCCCGATAAACAGCGTATCTTCCGGCATTACTCCGAGCACGGCCATCGCCCTATCGAGGCCCTCCCGATCCGGCTTGGGACGGGTAAGCTCATCCCCGGCAAAGCCTACGGTGAAATAAGACCCCATAGCGAGCTTCGCTGAGGAAATGTCGAGCGACCTGCGGCTTTTGCCTGTGATGATGCCCATCGGAATGGACATGTCCCGCAGCCGGTTCAGCATGCCGCGGATTTCTTCCGAAAGCGTGAGCATCCGGTCGTGATATGCGTCGTAGATCCGATAGTAGTTGTCAATTGCTTCCGGCAGTGACTCGTGAGATTTCAAAACCTGGCTGATAATGCCTTCCTCTGTCGGTCCAAACCAGGCCATGATCTCTTCGTTGCTGTACTCCTTCGCGGTATACTTGCGGAATACTTCCTGAAACGCGTAAAAAGACAATGGCAGCGTATCCGCCAGCGTGCCGTCGAAATCAAACAGCACCGCCCGAATCGGCCGCTTTGTCAAGTCATCCATTGACCAGCCCCCCCTGACGCGTTTAACTTGTGGTCCAAACGGGCGACAGCCTCCTTCTCCTCTTCGCCGATGACCGCTTCCATGACAGGAGACGCCGCCTTAAGCCGGCCCTTCGCGAGCACGTCCGCCAGCTTAGTCTCCATGATGCCGGTTGCTTCGGACAGCTTCAGCTCCCTTTCCCCGGTTACCCTGCCTAAGTACGCATACATCGTTCCTTGAGGATCCTCATACGAAATTCGATAAATCGGGGTGAAACGGCTGTTCTCCTCTTCATCTAAGCGGCTTGTCACCTGCACCGTATAGGTGTAGTGAATCGGTCTGGGGCCGGGCTGCTTCTTCTGTTCTGCGATGATTTTGGAATTTTTCCAAGCGAGCACGCCTGCCCCGATCATGATGAGAATACCTATTCCGAATGCAAAATACACGAACACTGCCCGTTCACCTCTATTTCCTCTGTCTTACAGCTTCTTGAGCATATGAATGTCTTCCGGCTCCTGCTGATACAGCTCCTCATCCACTTCCTCGGTGAGGTTTCCGCCGTTGGCACGGTAGAAGCCGACCGCCGATTCCGTTTCCGTCGAGGATATGTATAAATAGCTCGCTCCGCGCTCCTTGGCCACGCGGCTCAGCTCGTTCATGATCCGGGTAGCCAGCCCTTGTCTCCGGTATGGCCGGCTGACATACATCAGATCCACCTGCAGCTGGTCTTGGTTGCGGCCTCTAAACCGGTGTCCGAGCACGCCAAAGCCGGCGAGCACTTCGCCGTCGAACGCCCCGTATGCCGTGCCTCCCTGCTCCAGCTCACGCTGGAAGCGGTTGACCATTTCATCCGTATGTTCCTCATCCCAGGTCGGACATTCATGTCCCATCGGAACGGTTTCAAGCTGCCCGCCGTTCATTTTGTAAATCCGGTCGATCTGTTCGGACCGGTCGATTTGGCGGATCTTGTCCGCCTCGTTCACATGCATTTGTCTGATAATCATAAGAAATTACCTCCATATTTTTAATGAAATCGAAGCTTTCTTTGATTACCCTAAACAGAAAATGCAGTCATTGCATGAATAATTGCAAATCAACCCCCTTCTTACTGATTCCATTATACAAAAAAACAGCCTGCGGCTACGCGCCGAGGCTAAAATAAGAAGAGATGTCTACATGTTTACATTACCCTGTACCGTAATGCTTAATCTCGCGGCCCATCAAAAAGCTAAAGATGTGCGGCGCTTTCCGGTCGTTCATATATCGGCGGGCTTTGCTTCCTTGAAAAGCGGATTTGCGGGATGGCGATGCCGATGAAAATAAGCACGATCCCGAACCACTGCAGACTGCTCACATGCTCGTGAACCAGCAGGACGGAAGCGACGACCGCCGCAGGCAATTCGGCAGCTCCCAGGATCGCCCCCGTGCCGGAGCCCACCTTCGGCATACCGATCGCGAAAAATCTGGGTCGCCAGCCCACGGCCTCTGTAAGCCTTCATGACAGTGAGCTCCTGAATCGTGGGACAGCCCGCCAGCATCCCAATGATACAGACCCCGGTCAATGCGCGGGTTGATGTGTCATACAAGAAGCTTGAAGCCATCGCTGTTTCCACTGTCATATGCGCAGCATCGAGCCTGAGCTTGGACAGCACGTCAGCAAAAGAAGCGTCCTCCAGTTTGCTGCCCTCTTCATGCCATGCATGCTTGAACAAAAACAAACCGATCTCCCGTTCTAGCACGAGCCTGCGTTCTCCGCCCTCATGTTGGATTTCTACGGATTGAAAAGCTGAGCCGCCGTTTCCGTGGGAGGCATATTCGGCCGTTGGCCGCTGCATCCAGCGATGCCTATGAGGTGCCGGGAAAAAGCCTGCTCGCATATAGGCATCTTCCTGATCTGCAAAGACTTCATAGGCGCGGATCGTACGCGTTTCCCCTCCTGCTTCCGTCTCCCGGATCGCCTCGACGACAGCAAGGATTAATCCGTTATCCACCTGATGGGGTGGAATCGTGAACAAATCCCGGATCGCGCTGCCCGAAAGAGCAGCACCGCCGATCACCTTTCCGTTTTTTTTCAACCAATAAGGCATGAAACCCGCAGGCAGAAATAAATCGGTATGATGCGGCGGCTTGAACCCTGCAGCCATCTGTTTATCATAAATGCGCAGGTACCACTCCCATTCCGCCGGCTCGGCCTCGCGAATGCTTACGGATTCAGGCGTCCCCCCATGTGGGCTTGCTACCAGCCGGTCTTCTCTGTTCATGCCAGACCTCCTTGGGCTCAGACAGATAGTTTTCTATTAGTCTACGGTCCGGCCATCCGATTTCATGCCAGATCAGCCACGAAGAAATTCCCCGGAGCTTAGGGGTTACCGCATGCTTTATTTTTGACCTCCCCTATTCATGAGGCTGCTCATCACTTTCCTCCTCTTCCTATCCGATATAGGTTGCTTGCTTAAAAAAAAAAGACCGCCCGAAGTAAGTTTTCACCTCGTTACGGCCTCTTGTTAGGAGAGCTGTTCTATTTGTGCCCGTTTGCTATGTAATTGTGGATCTGATTCATATGATGGCGGTCTATGCCAGTAAAAATCGGCCAGATACTCGTCTACGGACAGCTTGCCGCTTCCGGTACTGTATTCGGTGGCATACTCTTCTTCCGGTATCCGCTTCAGCTCTCCGATGATCTGCTCCCGCCAGTGCACCGTCTGATCGATCAGCTCCTGGCGTCCTTGGCTGCGCGCATACGCGGCCGCTTCCCGGTTGAATTCATCAAGCTCCACCTTTGGCATATCCATCGGTTCTTTGGCCGCCATCGGCCGGATCGCGTGCTCCAGGAAATGCTTGTCCCACAGCATGATGTGCCCGATGATTTCCTGCGGCGACCACTTGCCTTCGGCTATCGCTCCCGTCCACTGATCTTCCGGAATATCCGCCAGTGCCTTCACCCCATCGATCAGTTCGCGCATCGGCGCAAGTTTCTCCGGCATGTCGTTCATCCTCATCTCTCCCAACCCAAGTCAATCTGTCATGGCGTTGGCCATGCCACTCTATGATACCCGGGAATGGCATTTGAGACAAGAACAAA
>NZ_PCZT01000009.1:1864057-1865397 GCF_002968895.1 Paenibacillus sp. AR247
ATTGGCCTGAACGACCTGAAGAAACGACGACTGCGCGCCCTGCTCCCGGCCCCATGCCAGCATGCGCTGGATCAGCTGGAATCAAACCCCCGCTCCCGGAAATCAGGATGTGTCACGATATCGTACAGGCCCAGCCATCCCTCTTGAATGACGCCGAGTCCGGCGGCTACCGTCTCACTCCCTTGCAGTAACAGGAAAAATCCCTGCTTGAGCGGAGTTGAGGCCAGCGTGTGCGCCAAGACCGATTGCCCGTGGCCCGGTATTCCGTTCATAAGGGACATCTGCTCGAGCCAGCCGGTATCCAGCCGGTCCCGGAACACGACATGAAGCCCCAGGTCAGCCACCGGTGCCGTTTCTCGCTGAAGATCCAGAATCCGCACGCTGGATAGGTCCACCTGAATATATCCCCGCCCGGCGAGACGTTCATCCAGATCAGACGGCATAACATAAGGAGTCATCTTGAAAATGACCGGCTGACCGGCATCCCGGTAAAACCGTTCGGCGGCGGCGATACTGCCTTCCACATCGCAGCCCGGGTCCAGGTAAATCGGACTGACCGAATTCGCCCGCTTCGTGTATCCGTCCGCATAGCGGACCAGCCAACCGTTCATCTGAGCGGAATACTTGGCCGGCCACGTGTTGATCGTGATTTCCTCCAAAAACTTATACATGTATATCGCTCCTTCAGTATCTTACGGATAAATATACATTTAAACTCATAAATATTCAATTCCCAAACAAAGCTGCATAGTTCTCCGTCACCTCTCGGTAAGCCTCCGGCGTCCCGATGTCATAACTCGTTCCCCGTGCCCGGTATGCGGCCATCTCCTTGCGCTGGCACAGCCACTCAGGGAAATATCCAGGTGCATCCGGCTGATTCCCTTCATTCAGATATTCGCCGATGAGAGGCAGCGTGTCTTTGCGGTAAATGTACACGGCGAGCACGCCGAGATTCGTCCGGGGATGCGCCGGCTTTTCCTCGAAAGACAGGACGGTGTCCCCCTCATCAAGCTGGACGACGCCAACCCGCTGCAATTCCTCCGTACGTTCCATCGGCTGCACGAGGATGCAGTCGCGCTGCCGTTTGTAATAATAGTCGACATACTCCTGCAGGTCGAACGTAAACACGTTGTCCCCGGCCATGACCAGAAGGTCTTCTTCCATTCCCATTTCCTTTACGGCAAACGCCATGTCGCCGACCGCTCCGAGCCGGTTCTCTTCATGTGTGGAACCATCGTCGAGTACGCGCACCGGTACGCTACATTCGCGCGACTCGGCCCATGCCCGAAATGCGGAGGCAAACCTGTGGTTGCTGACCAGTACGATTTCCGAAATGCCGC
>NZ_PCZT01000009.1:1865497-1877454 GCF_002968895.1 Paenibacillus sp. AR247
TGACCCGCTCCACCTTGCGGACGATATGGTCGAGGATGGTGCCGGGCCCGAGGGGGAGCAGGGCTTTGGGCACCTCCCGCGTCAGCGGGTACAGCCTCGTGGCGTAGCCAGCCGCCAATATGAGTGCTTTCATCGTGACCTCCTTGATCGGTGTACCTGCTCCCCCTAGTATAGCTTGATTTACAGCGGCAGGCTTCTTTTCCGGAAAATAATCATGCCGGCGGCGAAAGCAGCGGCCCCCAGGCCGGCCAGAACCGCGACGGACACCGGCCAATCCGCCGTTTTGCCGACGATCTCGCCGGGATCAAATAAGGAAAAGACCGAAATATGCCGCATCCAGCTGAGCTGCCCGCTAATTTTGCCGATCAGGTTCAGGCTGAAAAATCCGATGGTGATCACGCCCGAAAGCGTCAGCGCCCGCTTCTCGTCATTGCAGCAGGCGGAAATCAAGTAAGAAATGCCTCCGATGCAGAAGAACAGCAGCAGGGCGCCTGCATTCAGCAGCACAAAGCCGGTGCCGTCGAAATCCCCCAGATCCCCGATAAACCAGGCGTACCCGGCAAACCCGGCCAGTGTCGTAACCGCGCAAATCAGCACCAGCCCGGAGAGCAGCACGGCCGCCTGGGTCAGGGCTACCTTCGTACGGGTGGTGGGCGCCGACAACAGGTACGCCATCGAGCCCTGGTCGACAAGCTTGGCGATCAGCTGCGTGGATACGAGAATGCAGAAGATGGACAGAATCAGCAGATACAACAGGCCGTAATACTCACCGGATATAAACGCGCCGATGCTGCCGAAGCCGTTTTCCAGGCCGAACGCCTTGCCCAAGCCCTCCGGCATCCCATCGATCAGCGAATTCAAGCTGCTGCTATTTTTGGCGATTCCCGGATAAATCCAAAACATCAACAATATATAAAAGGCCGATCCGATGGCATAATTCATGAACATTTTGAGGTTAATCGCAAGCATTTGTCTGAACAGCGGCATATTCATGGCGTTTGACCCTCCCGATCGTAATAATCCATAAAAATGTCCTCCAGGTTCTGCGTGAACACATCGATATTACGGACGTGAAAGCGGGCGGTTTCGCGGATAAACCGGTCCACGTCGCCCTGAACGGCCACCCGCACGCGGTTTCCTTCCCGGGAATCGATCTTCAGGCCGCATTTCATGAAATCGTCCAGCTCCTGCTCCGTCTCAAACGTCACTTCGAACAGCTTACGCTGCATCGACTGCAGCTCATGGATATCCTTGACCGCAATAATCACGCCGTCCTTGATGATCGCCGCCCTGTCGCAGGTCCGTTCGATTTCCGGAAAATTATGCGAGGACATCAGGAAGGTCGTCCCCCTTGCCTTCTCCTCCAGCACGAGCTCGATGAACACTTTTTGCATGAGCGGATCCAGCCCTGACGTCGGCTCATCCAGGATAATGACCTCCGGCCGGTGCATGAAGGCGGCAACGATCCCGACCTTCTGCTTCATTCCCTTGGACATTTTCCGGATCGGCGTCCGGACGTCAAACTGCAGCCGGCGGATGAGCTCGTCGCGCCAAGCCGGATCGACGCCGCCCTGCATGCCTGCCATAAAATCCAGAAACGCCTTGCCGGTCATCCCCTCGATAAACGCGATTTCGCCGGGAAGGTAGCCGATATATTTTTGAAACCGCCCCTGTTCCTTCCACGTGTCGTAGCCGCATACCTTTACGGAGCCCTGATCCGGCTTCAAAAAGCCCATGATATGCCGGATCGTCGTCGATTTGCCGGCTCCATTCGGTCCCAGAAAACCGAATACCTCTCCGCGGCGGACCGAAAAGGTGACGTCCCGGATGCCTCTCCCGTTCGGAAAAATTTTAGTTACATGTTCAACGCTCAGCATGCCAGCGCCTCCAATGCATATTTAAATTTATGAAATATTCTTGTTCCGATATTTCATAATCGGATCATACGCCTGCCGCTTTCCATCGTCAATACATTTTATGAAATATTTTTGTGTTATAATTTCATTAATTAGATCGAACCGGCGAGAGCCGATATTCTTCGTTCATTCGATCAAGCCGATGACCTATTTTAAAATAGTTAGGATGGTTCGTAAGAAATGAATGGATTTGAGAAGCGGGCAGTGCAGATTAAACAAAAGATCAAACAAACGGTATCGGAAATGCTGGGCGAATGGGAACCCCGGCAAATCCGCATCAAGGATATCGCAGCCAAGGCGGAAGTGTCGCAGGTCACCATATACAACTATTTTGGCAGCAAAGAAGCGCTGCTCCGCGAAGTGTTTAAGGAATTTGTCGCCATGCTGATGGAGGAGTATGAGAGCGTGCTGACGGGCGATGCGCCGCTGAAGGAAAAAATCGAATACATTATTTTTCAAAAAAGCCGGTTAAAGCTGCCCTTCACCCCATCCGCGCTCAAGCAGCTGATCGAAGCCGACCCTGAAATCAACCGGTTTATCCAGCAGCAGTATGAGGAACGTGCCATACCTTTGATCACCCATTTTGTGCAGAAGGGCAAGCAGCGGGGAGAAATTTCAGAGAAAGTGTCCGTCCAAATGGTGCTTCTATATGTGGGTATGATCACGGAGCAGTACGAAAAAATGCTGGATCTGGTCAATCAGAGTGAGGATCCCGAAGCGTTTACAGAGGATATGATTCATGTGTTCTTTTATGGCATTTGTGGTCCGCAATACCAAAAATGATTAACAGCGCGCTCTTTTTGTGTTAATTTAGTGTTCGCGGAATGTAAAATCGGGTTTAACATGACTATACTTGTAAATACCAACGAACACTGTAATGAAACAGAAAGGAGCAGGTATGATCGACTTCCGTTCCACTTATTCGAGACCGAAGACGCCCTTTATCGCCGTTTTCGTCGTTCTGCTGCTCAAGCTGCTGCTCCTCCGGTACTTTTTCTTCCATGATATTCTGTGGAGCCGGATCACCGCCGACGCCGCTGCGCTGCTGGTGCTGCTGTGCATCATTGAGCTGATCACCCCCGCGAAAGCGAAGGGATGGGTCTATTGGATTTTTAACGCCATTTTCTCGATTCTCATGTTTGCGTCGGCGCTGTATTTTCAGCATTTCAATTCGGTGCCGACCTACACGGCGCTGTCCGAGCTGAAGCAGGTGCTGCAGATCAAGGAAAGCGTTCAGTCAACGATCGAAACGGAGAACTATTTATTTTTTGCCGACGTCGTGATCGTCGCTCTCTTCTGGCTGATCGGCCGCTGGGTACCGCTGCGGTTTTCGCTGCGCACGCGGCTTCGTAAAATTTGGCCGGCAGCCCTCGGCGTCATCGGCGTGATCGTCTCGACGCTTTACATTCATGCTGACCGCTCCATCACCAATGAGCTGATGCAGGCGGAGCATCTCGGCTTCCTGGATTACCAGGTTGCCGCCGGGATCCGCGCCAGCGAGGAGAACAGCATGATCGCCTCCGGCAATCTGGACGAGACCGTGCAAAAGGTCAGCCAGGCCGAGCAGTCATACCCGTACGCCGGTGAGACTGCACAAGACAAACCGGCGATGTTTGGAGCTGCCAAGGGCAAAAACGTCATCGTCATTCAAATGGAGGCGTTCCAGAACTTCCCGATCCATTTGTCGACGGGCGGCCAGGAGCTGACCCCCGTGCTGAACCAACTGGCTGACGGCGGCCTGTACTTTCCGCATGTCTTCCAGCAGATCGGGCAAGGCAATACGTCGGACGCCGAATTTATGAGCAATACGTCGATCTACCCGACCGGCACCGTTGCGATGTCGAGCGGCTTCGGCGACCGGGAGCTCCCGAGCATGCCGCGTCTGCTCGAGCAGCTCGGTTACACGGCCGATACGTTTCACGTTAACGACGTGAAATTCTGGGACCGGGACCAGCTCTACCCGGCGCTGAACTTTACGAATTATTACGACAAAAAGTCGTACAAGAACGATCACTTCAACGATTTTGGCGCTTCGGACGAGGAGCTGTACCGGGTCGGTCTGGACAAGCTGTCCGAGCTGCATGAGCAGGGCAAGCCGTTTTACGCCCAGTTCGTCACGGCTTCCAGCCATTTTCCGTTTAAGGTGCCGGAGAACCGCAAAAAAATCAAGGTCCCCGATTCCATCCAGGGAACTCAGTTGGGGGACTACCTGACGGCTGTGAATTACACCGACTATGCCATCGGCACCCTGATCGACGGTCTGAAAGCAAAAGGCATGTGGGACGACACCGTGCTTGTCATTTACGGCGACCATTTCGGGCTTCAGCCGCAGGACAACGATCCGGCGGTCATCAAGCAGGCGCTTGGTATCCCTTATGACCAGCGGATTACCCGCTTCAACATCCCGCTGATCATGCATATTCCTGGCAAACAGGGCAAGGTCGTCGAACAGGTCGGCGGTCAGCTCGACATCATGCCGACGCTAGCGAACCTGCTGGGCATTTCGCTCAAGGACAAGCACTTTACCGCATTTGGCCACGACTTGCTCAACATCGACAAGAACGTCGTCGGTATGCGGTATTATCTGCCGACAGGCTCCTTCTTCAACAATGACATTTTGTTTGTGCCGGGCAAAGGCTTTGAGGATGGCACCGCCATCTCCCTGAAAACGATGCAGCCTGTCGCCGACTTCTCGAAATACCGGAAGGATTACGACTATATTTTGAACCTGATGAAGCTGTCGGACGAATACGTAAGGCTGCTTCCAAGACGGTAACGGCCAATGGCAAAAGCCGGCTGCTTCCATTCCATACGGGATGGGAGCAGCCGGCTTTATTAGTTGCTGTGTCTTGTAGTTATGTGTTCAAGAGACCCTTTAATTCGGGGCCGGCGAACCGCCTTTACCCGCGAGACCGATCAATACGCGTAAAATATCCGTTTTGGTGACCCGGCCGACCATCATGCTGTCTCCCTCGCCGGAAACGACCGGCAGGCAGTTCACCTGATGCTTCACCAGCTTGTCAGCCGCATCCAGCACGGTCTCCTCAGGCGTCAGGGCCGCCATGTGCGCCCGGCGGGTCATCGCCAGACCGACGGGAATCGTGCTCAAATCCGCATGCCCCATCGTCAGCTTCAGCACGTCCTTGCGGGAGACGACCCCTTTCAGCTCACCGGACTCTCCGGTCACCATCAGCGTGCCCGTATTCTCGCACAGCAGCTGCACTACGGCATCGTAGGCCGTCGCATGCTCGGAGATGGTCACGGGAGTGCTGTATATATCCTTCACGTATATTTGCTGCAATCTTTGTTCAAACTCACCTTGGGAGCTTGGCGTATCGCCGGGAAAATACCCCACCTTCGGCTTGGCGCTGATCAAGCCCAGCATCGTGAGCAGGGACAGGTCCGCGCGCAGGGTCGGGCGGCTGAGGCCGATCATCTCAGCGATCTGATCGCCTGTAACAGGAGCATGCTCCCGCACAAGTTCCACGATATCCAGCTGTCTCGGAGTTAGTTGAATGGGAATCCTCTCCTTTGAGAAAAATTACATGAAGCTGCAATTTCATTGTTATATCACTGGCAGCATGGTTTAAATAATTATTGTGTCATAAATCAGTTATGATACACACTATTATAAATTTTATTTTAACCGATAGCCATATCTTTTCATAACCGAAGGAGGAATTAGTGACATGAAGTTTTTCCTGGATACGGGCAACATCGACGAAATCAAACGAATCTCCCGCCTGGGACTGGTGGACGGGGTAACGACCAACCCTTCCCTGATCGCCAAAGAAGGCCGGGATTTCAAAGAGGTCATTCAGGAGATTTGCAGCATCGTCTCCGGCCCGGTCAGCGCCGAAGTCATCGGCACCAAAGCCGAGGACATGCTGAAGGAAGCGTACGAGATTGCCGAATGGGCGCCAAACGTTGTCATCAAGGTGCCGATGACCGAAGACGGCTTGTATGCATGTCATGAGCTGACCAAAAAGGGCATTAAAACGAATGTGACGCTGATCTTTTCCGCCGCGCAGGGCCTGATGGCCGCCAAGGCCGGGGCTACGTACGTCAGCCCGTTCGTCGGACGCCTGGACGATATCGGGGTCGAGGGCATGAAGCTGATTCGCGAGCTGAAGCAAATCCTTGAAAACTACGGCATGACGTCTGAAATCATCGCGGCCAGCATCCGCAACATCAAGCATGTGGAGGACGCGGCCATGGCCGGCGCCCACATCGCGACCATTCCGGGCTCGCTGCTGCCGTCCCTGTGGAAGCATCCGCTGACCGACAGCGGGATCGAGCGCTTCCTGGCCGACTGGGAGAAAGTACCGCAAGCGGCCAAAAGCCAGGCGAAGGCTGGCGAGTAAGTAAGCAGCACACGAATAATCTGCAACAACCCGGCTGATACAAGTAATACGCATAGAACAGCAGCGAATTGTCCGGTCCTCCGTTGACAAGGAAGCCTTGCGTGAAGGTCTGGAACGCCCCGATCATGCTCGTGACGGCATTAAAAAACAGGATGGGCGAAATTTGCGGAAGCGTCACATGCCACAGCCTGCGAAGAACGGTTGCACCGTCGATTTCGGCCTGCTCATAGAGCGATTGCGGAATATCCGACAATCCGGCCAAGTAAATGATCATATTGCCTCCGACCGTCCACAGGCTCATCAGAATGATGGCCGGCATCGACCAATGCGGATCGGACAGCCAGGCCGGACCGTGAATGCCCGCGAAACGCAGCACCGAATTGATCAGCCCAACGTTCGGGTTGAAAATCCAAATGAACAGCACCATTTGGGCAACCCCCTGCACGAGCGTGGGCAAATAATAAACGGTACGGAACACGTAAATGCCGCGCAGCTTCAAATTCATCAACAGAGCAATCCCGAAAGACAACACCACCTGGAGTGGAACACTGACCAACGTGTAGTAGAACGTCACGGCAAGCGATTTATAAAACATCGTATCCTTAAACAGCATTCGGTAATTGTCCGTCCCTGCCCATACCGGGTCGCTGACCACCTCCCACTGGGTAAAGCTGATATAGAAGGAGAAGACCATCGGCCCCAGCGTAAAGAGCAGGAAACCAAAGACCCATACCGACACGAACATGTAAAAGCTGGCTGTCTTCATATGGATCACTTTTTTGCGTACCAGAAACCGCGTGATTAGAAAAAGAAGGGCATACACCACGGCCATGACGGTCAGGAACGGGAGGAGCGGCAGCAACGCCGCTGGAACCCCCATCCCCTGAAAGAAGTTATATATGAGTTCAATAAGTCCGTTCATAGGCTTTCTCCCGTTATTTTTGTTTCAAAATGTTGTTGATCTTCTCCGCTACCTGAGGGAACACTTCCTTCACGTCCTTGCTGCCAATTCCGATGGGAGTTTGGTCATCGATTGCCTTCATTTCATTGCCGATCTCATTCGTCCGTTTTTGCGCTTCTTGCGGATGCTGCTTCTCGGACGCTAAAACAAAGGCTTTCAGGTTTTTGCCGGGATAAATTTGCTCGAACGCCCCGGTTGCGCTTGCCAAAACCGGTACTCCATACGCACTTTTGTTGCCCCCTATAATTTTTTGTGCCTCCTCATCCTGGGTCAGATGCTGAATGAAGATCTTGGCTGCCTCGGCGTTTTTGCTGTCTTTGCTAAGAGCCAGGCCGTTCACCTCTTTGGAGCCGCCGCCGCCCGGAAAGGGAACGATATCCCAGTCAAAGCCTTTGACATCCGCCAGCTGCGGGATATACCATGGGCCAAAATCGGTGTACATGGCGATGCGCCCGCTCAGGAACCAGTTCATCATGTTCTGTCCCTGCTTCTCGTTATCGCTAGGTACGATTCCTTCCTGCTTGGCGGCAACGATATATTCTCCGGCCTTAATCGCTTCAGGGGATCCAAGGAGCGATTGAGCGTGATCGTCGGAATAAAACGAACCACCGAACGAATAAATCAGATTCGGCAAATACAAAGGCTCCGAGCCGAAAACTTTGGAGCTGCCCTCGCCGGCGGCCAGCTTCTTGGCCATTTCGTCGAACTGGTCCATCGTCATGGGCTCGGTTGGGCTGGGAAGAGGAATATTGTTTTTCTTGAAAAGATCGAGATTGATGGCCATGACCTTAGGTTTAATAATAAACGGTACGGCATAGGCCTTACCGTCGACTGACAGCGAATCCACCAGAGACGGCGAGCTGAAGGCGGATGGATCCACCTGCTGTTCCTGGAAAGCGCTTGCAAATCCAGGTAAATCCCCGCCCGAAATCAACATCACGTCAGGAGCCGTTCCTCCGGCAATCATGGTCTGCAGTTTCGTGAGATAATCCTGCTGAATCCATTGGCTCTCCACTTTAATATCGGGGTAGGACTTTTCAAAATCGGCAATCACTTGTTTGATGGCGTCGGCTTCCGTCTGCGCGCCCCAGTAAGCAAACGTAATCTTTCCTTTGGCGCCCGAGCCGGCGCTTTCGCCCGCGGCGCCGCCCTCGCTTTGCGTCGAGTCCGCCGTTCCGGAGTTTCCGGAACATGCGGTCATTCCGATGACAACGAATAAAGATACTACGAACAACAGCCATTTTTTCATCGTTTAATGCCCCCTAACGATTGTTTGTGCGGCTGCGGCTCTTTCGCTCCCCCTGTCTGTCCTATTTCTGGACAGCCGTTTTGGGAAATCGGCCAGCACCGCATGAGCTTCTTACGATTAACTTCGACGGTAGTACCACTTTAAGCGGAACCTCCCTGCCTCCAATCCTTTCCAGCAGCATTTTCACGGCGGTTTGACCCATCTGTTCGGTATAAATTTTGACCGTAGTCAGCGGCGGGTCCATATAAGCAGCCATCTCGATATCATCAATCCCGACGAGCGCCACATCCATCGGCACTTTTACGCCCGCCTCCTTTAGCGCTCTGCTTGCCGCGATGGCCATGGGATCCGATCCGATCAAGAAAGCTTCCGGCAGTTTCCCCTTTTTAATGGCGTCCTTCATCAGCTGATATCCGGTCGACATGGAGAAATTGCTGCCGATATGGACATGCTCCGGCATGTATAGATTTTTATTTTTCATGTAAGCTTCAAAACTGCTTTGGCGCTGGTCGATGGAATCAATCCCCGTCCTGGAACCGAACCGGTTGATAAAATCGCGGGAGCTGATCAGCCCGATTTTGGTATATCCAAGGCCTGTCAAGTGATCCAGCGCCGTCGTGGTCACTTTATTGAAATCGACAACGACGGAATCAAAGCGGTCCTCGTCCGGAGAATAATCCACGAACACGATATTTTGGATCCGGTTAAAGAACAAATTGTATGGGTCAAATTCAAATTTGCCGATCACGATCAGACCGTCGAGGCCGGACAGACTTTCATAAGATTCATGATTGACCCAGCGGATCGTCCGGGTAATATGCAGCCCCATCTGGTTGAATTCCTTCTCGATTTGCATCCGGATAGACAAATAGTATGGATCTTCACTTTCGAATTGCTCGGAACAAAAAGTAACCAGACCGATCTTGTAATCTTTTAACGGCATAGACTTGCTGACCGCACGTTTGGAAGCCATGTTATACTGCAGCTGTTCCGCCGCGGAGATGATTTTTCTTCTCGTTTCTTCCAGCACCGATAAAGACGGATCACCGTTTAACACGCGGGAAACCGTGGAAGGAGACACCCCTGCCAATCTTGCCACATCGCGAATATTTGCCAACACCAATCACCTTTTCCGTCACATTTTTTCGGGAAACACCCCTTACTGTTATTTTAGTACCTTACAGATCATTTGCCAAACAAAACGTCTTTTGTTTACTAAACAAAAACCTGAGATGTTTTTCGTTTTTCAATATAACAGAGAACCTCGGCCTTGACAATACTCTAATAAAAAAACATGAAACCGTAGTTTCTAAGCTATCTAAGTGCATATTCGCATTCCACATCTTACTGTTTGAATTTTTTTGTTTACTATACGTTTCGTAAATTTTATACTATTGTTGGAATGATACGACCAAATTCAGCTTGAATGTGCAGGAGGAGTTTATGAAAAATTTGATGAACGCTTCACCCCCGATCGTCACGTTTCATGATACGAGGCAATTTTTCGATGTCTCGCAGCAGATCGAAATCGTGGAAGACAGCGTATGGCTGATTCATTTGAAGCTGCGGGCTGCAGCTGGAACACAGACCCCCGCCTGTCGGCTGGAGTGGTCCCTGCCGGCCATAGATATTCACTCGATGTGGCACCCGGGAAGCGACCGGAACAAAGCTTTTCAGATCGACTGGGGCGAGGGATTTACATCAAGAAGCACCTCTTTGGCTCCCGTTGCCGCCCTGTTTAATGTGGAAGGAAGAAACCGGCTAACCTTTGCGTTTACCGATGCGCTGAATCATTTGACGGTCAAGGCAGGGATTCACGAAGAGGATTCGACATTCCTCTGCTCGATCACGCTGTTCGAAGAGCCGGTATTGATGAAGGGTGAGTATGAAGCCACGCTCCGGATTGACCGGCGTGACGTTCCTTATTACGAGGCTCTGGATGAGGTTGTCCAGTGGTGGGCTCGGCAACCTGGAATGACGCCTTCCCCGCCTCCGGCGGAGGCGATGGATCCTGTCTACTCCACCTGGTATGCCTATCATCAGGACATCACGGCAGATGCGCTGGAGGAGCAGGCCAGGCTGGCCAAAGAACTCGGATGCGATACGATCATCGTGGACGACGGCTGGCAAACCGAAGATAACAGCCGTGGGTATGCGTATACCGGCGACTGGGAAGTTTGCGCGGATAAATTCCCGGATATGGGGGCGCATGTCGCTGCCATTCAGGACCTGGGTATGAAGTACATGCTGTGGTACTCCGTCCCGTTTGTCGGAAAACACAGCAAAGTATGGGACCAATTTGCAGACAAGCTCCTCGGCATCGACGACAATCTGAATGCCGGGATTCTGGACCCCCGAATTCCAGAAGTGCGGGAGTATTTGATCCGGGTATACGAGCAAGCGGTATCCGACTGGAACATTGACGGGCTCAAGCTCGATTTCGTGGACAGTTTCCGCCTCACGGCGGGCTCGCCAGGTGTGTCCGCTCACGGAAACGGTCGGGATTACGCGTCCGTCCCCGAGGCCGTCGACCGCCTGCTGTCCGACGTCATGGGCCGGCTCAAAGCGCTCAAGCCCGATATTCTGATCGAATTCCGTCAAACGTATATCGGGCCGCTTATGCGAACCTACGGAAATATGTTCCGAGCGAATGATTGCCCGAACGATTTCATTCAGAACCGGGTCCGTACGCTAGATCTGCGTCTTCTTTCGGGCCACACGGCGGTCCATTCCGACATGATCATGTTCAATCCCCAGGATACGGCGGAAAATGCGGCGATGCAGATGATCCACGTCATGTTTGCCGTGCCCCAAATTTCGGTTCGCTTGGACCGGATCGGGGACCGGCATCTGGCCATGCTCCGGTTTTGGGTCGGCTTTTGCCGCGATCACCGGGATGTGCTGCTGCATGGAAAACTTCAGCCATTTCATCCGGAACTGCTGTATCCTATAGTTCAGGCCAGCAGCAGGAACAAAACGATCATCGCCGTATACTCCGAGACCGTCGTAGAGCTGGATCTCCCTTCCGAACGACTCATCATAGTAAATGGCACGCCAGGGGATCGATTGTACCTCTGTTTCTCCTGTTCATTCCCGGGAACCTATGCGATGGAGATCAAGGACTGCTGCGGGCAAACCGTGCGATCACAAACCGTAGAGCTGAATGAAGGTTTGCAAGAGTTGGTCGTCCCGTCGGCAGGAGTGGTCGATTTGGTGCTGAATCCACTGCATAGCGAGCTGGCATGATGAACAAAAAAGTACTTGCCCCCACTAAAAAAACCTCCCGCGAAAGCTGTTTTCCAGCCTTCGCGGGAGGTTTCATCATATGCCGGGAAATGAATCCTCCCGCATTCTTAAATGGACGTCTGCCCCGCAATGATCAGCTCGATCGATTTCTCCCGGAGCAGCGATGCGTCCTTCTCGTCAACATGGCCGTCGGTGATCAGCACGTCCACCTCGGTCCAATC
>NZ_PCZT01000009.1:1877554-1880504 GCF_002968895.1 Paenibacillus sp. AR247
CGGATCATCCGGTGCTTGACCATCGCCTGCAGCTCGTTGGATTCGCTGATTCCGCGGTCCAAATGCACGCCTTTGCAGGAAATAAACGCCTTATCCACATAATAGGATTCCAGGCCGCGTTCGGCGAGCGGGCCGACGTAAGACAAGGAATGGGCTGCCAGCATGCCGCCCGTCGATATGACCTCGATCTTCTCCTTGGAGGACAGCTCCAGGGCAACCTTGATGGAATTGGTAACCACGGTCAAAGGAATGTCCGGCAGGATCGAAGCCATATACCACGCCGTCGAGCTGGCATCCAGGGCGATGCGGTCCCGCGGTTCGATCCGCCGCACTGCCTCTTCGGCAATTCGCCTCTTCTCGTCCTGATGGATGACCTCCCGCTCGAAATACGGGGTCTCCGCCTGGGTCTCTTTGACGCTGACGGCGCCGCCATGGCTCCGCCGCAGCTTGCCCTGCTGCTCCAGCCGGTCCAGGTCGCGGCGGATCGTCTCTTCGGTCACGCCGCACAGCTCGCTCAGCTCCGACACCCGGATGCTGCCTCGCTCATTGACCAGCCGCACGATGGTATCATAACGTTCCGCAACTAACATAGCTTCCCTCTTTCGTTCTATCGTACACCCATTATATAGATTTGCCCGTTCCCGGACAATGTGTCATCCCCATGCCTTTCTGAGCTGGGACATTCCGAATCGGATTATCCGATAATCAAAGCGTAGGCCCGGCAGCCCTCCCCGGCGCTGCGGGACAGGCGGCCCATGACCTCGCCGAGCCGCGTCTTCATGCGCTCCGCCGGGACGATGGCGATCAGCAAATTAGGCAGGAGGGACACCGACCGTCCCTTCTCCGACGATGATGCGACCACGAGCGAGCCGGTATACGCCACGGCGTCATCAACAAGCGCGATCCCGGCATCCGTGTAGGCCGCAGTGGCCAGGGAGGCGTCCGGATCCTGCCCGTTCCACACCCGGTGCGCAAGCTCCGGCAAATGCTGTTCCAGCCGGAGCCCGGCCAGCTCCGGAAGGTCCTGGCGGATCGTTGACTGTGCCCCGTGCTCCTGCAGGATGCGGGTCACGACGCCGGACAGCTCCTCCCAGCCGGCCACCCGCTCGGTATGGCCGCCGGCGGCACGCCAGTTCCCCATGAAGCGTTCGATCCGCTCTTCATGCGTCAGCTCGTAGCCGTTCCAAAAATCCGGTGCGCCCCGATACGGATGCTCCGGCTTGCGGGATTCAGAAGCGCCACCACGACCGAGACGGCTGGCGATATGGCCGATGAACCGCTTCTGCTGCTCCCGGGATTCCCGCTCCATTTTCTCCAAAAATGACGGATCGGATGTGCTCATCGCTTCATCCCCCTTTCCTTCCGGCCGGCGACGATGCTCTCCATGCGGGACTTCATCGCTTCCGGCATCGGCGGGAGGCTGGCCCCGACCTCGGCGTCCAGCTGCGGCCAGCGTTCCCTGAACGATTTATTAGGCAGCGCAGGAATGTGCCTGTACGCCGTCCAGCCCTTGAGCGGGCCAAATTGGGAACGGATATATCCGTCCCGGACCAGCAGCTTCTGGCCCGTCTGCCCGAGCTTCACCGCCTGCTTAAAGCGGCCGGAGCTTTTCATCAGCATCTTGAAGCCTTTCATCGCCAGCTTTTCGCCGGCTGCGGTATAACCCCTCTCGACCTTCCGGTTGCGCAAATAGACAAGCATGTCGTGCAGCGGAATTTTGACCGGACAGGCTTCATAGCAGGCGCCGCATAGACTGGAGGCGTTAGCGATGTCCTGCCACTCCTCGGTATTCTTGTTCAGCGCCGGCGTCAGTACCGCACCGATCGGCCCGCTGTACGTTCCGGGGTACGAATGTCCCCCGATATGGCGGTACACCGGACAGGCGTTCAGGCATGCCCCGCACCGGATACAGTTCAAGAGCTCCTGGAAATCCGGGTCCCCGAGCTGGAGCGAGCGGCCGTTGTCGACGATGATGATATGCATCTCCTCCGGGCCGTCTCCATCCGCCGTCCGGCGCGGACCCGTGATGCCCGACATGTACACGGTCAGCTTCTGGCCGGTCGCCGAGCGCGGCAGGAGCGTTGCCATCACTTCGAGGTCATCCCAGGTCGGAATAAGCCGCTCCATCCCCATCAGCGTAATTTGCGTTTTCGGTACCGTGCTCACCATGCGGGCGTTACCTTCGTTTTCAAAAATGACGATCGATCCGCTCTCGGCAATGCCGAAGTTGGCCCCGGTTAGCCCGATGTCGGCTTCCAGAAACTTGTCGCGGAGCTTCCGCCGCGCAAATCCCGCCAAAATTTTCGTGTCCGGCGCCAGCGTCTCTCCCGCTTCCTTCGACAGCAGCTCGGCAATTTGATACCGGTTTTTGTGAATGGCCGGGATAATGATATGGGAAGGCGGTTCATTCGCCAGCTGGATGATGTACTCGCCCAGGTCGCTTTCGATGGATTCGATACCGATGCCCTCAAACGCTTCGTTGATATGCACTTCCTCGGAAACCATCGATTTGGACTTGACCACTGACTTAGCCTGTTTGTGTTTGGCAATCTCCACCGCGATTCGGGCGGCGTCCTTCGCCTCGGGAGCAAAATGCACATGCACGCCCTGCTCCCTGGCATTATTCACAAACTCGTTCAAATAGTAGTCGAGGTGGGCGATCGTATGGGCCCGGATCTGCCGCCCCCGCTCCCTCCATTCCTCCCAGTTGCCGTGTTCCGCCGTCGCCGCCTTCTTGCCGTTTTTCAGCTTTTCGGTCGTAAACTTGACGGCGTTAACGAGAAATTCGTCCTTCAGGGCGATCTCCGCCCGCTCCTTTACGCTAGACCCCTGCGGTTTGCTCACGGTGCTTCACTCCCTCATACAGCAGTTCCGCCAGATGCATGACCCGGACCGGCTTGCCCTGATAATGCAGATTGCCGCCGATGTTCAGCAGGCAGCCCATGTCCAG
>NZ_PCZT01000009.1:1880604-1889336 GCF_002968895.1 Paenibacillus sp. AR247
GCAGTCGAAGTGGAAGACGGAGAGCGGCAGATCGCGCTCGGCCATGCCGTCCACGAAGTGGTTGACGGTCGCTTCATCGTAATCCGTCGTAAAGGATGTCGTCAGCCATAATCCGAATGTCCAGGCTGGCGGAAGCGCAGGCTTGCCCGTCAGCTTCGTGTAGTTGTCCAGCACGTCCTTCGGCGTGGCGCCGCCGATAATGAAGTATTCCAGATATTCGCCTTCGACACTGAACTGAACTCTGGATACGTTTTCAGAAGCAATCTCATAAGATACCTTTTCCGGATGGTTAACGAACACGCCGTAGCCCTTGCTGGACAAATAAAACGGAATGTTTTTGTACGACTGCTCGCTGCTCGTGCCGCCGTCCTCATTCCAGATTTCCACCACTTGGCCGTTCTTTACAAACGGGGTGAAGCGTTCGCCGAGGCCGTAGATATACTCACCGACGCCCAGGTCAAGCTGCTCGCGGTAGTACGCTTTTTTATCCGGATCCTGGATATACGCAGGGGCTCTCCAGCCGCTGCCGGTAATCCGCTTGCCGGCATAGTTGAAATCGATGTTCCAGCCCTGCTTGCGGTTGACCTGCACGCTCAGCTGGCCGCTGGTCAGCACCGCGGTCTCTTCGTCCACCGAAATTTGCACGTCGGTATCGCTTGGGAACAATTCGAACGCAGGTCCTTTGTTTATTTTCCCTTTATGATGAAACAGCTTGACGCGGATCACATCCGGCATCGGGGAGCTGAAATCGGCCTTGAGTAGCGTACCGTTCAGCGTGTCGCCCTTGGTCGCAATGATTTTTGTCGCCGCGAAAACCGTCATGGAGTCGCTTGTATGGGTAATATCGCGGATGTCCGCAGGGTTTTGTACGTTGTAGCCTTCCCGGATCAACCAGTAACCGTCCGTGAATTTCATGTTTCGTCCCTCCTAGAGTTTATACTATAATAATATTGATCTAATGAAGAGATTTCTTACGTTATTTTGACCAAATATATTAATATATTGATATTTGCTAGGAATGGAAGTGACATCATATGAATCGAGAAACGCTCAGGGAGAACCGCGTGCACGGGCATCCTCTGTATCCCGTCAGCATCTACCCCAGGGTCGAGCAGCTCAACGGGCAGAGCATTCTGGACTGCCACTGGCATGACGAAATGGAATTTATCGTGCTGCATCAAGGCAGCGCCGTCTTTCAGCTCGATATGACGTATGTGGAGGTCCGCGCAGGCGAAGCATTATTCGTCAACAGCGGGGAAATTCACTCGGGGATGCTGGCCTCGGAAGAACCGTGCATCTTTTCAGCGGTCGTGTTCAGCGCCGATCTGCTCAGCAGCCCAGACTTTGACATCATTCAGGAGAAATATATCGATCCCTTGATGAAAAAAAGCTTGATGCCGCGACAGCACATCACCGGAAACTCGGAATGGGAAAAGGATATTTTGGACGCGCTCCACCGGATTATCCGCGAAAACGAAGCCAAAGTGCCGGCTTACGAGCTGTCGACGAAAGCGCATCTGCTCCGGATCTTCGCTTTGCTGTCGGCCCAGGCGCCGCTGGGTGAAAACAGCAAAAGCCGCCCCACCGGAAGCCATGACAAGGTGGAGCGGCTGAAGACCGCGCTTCATTATATACATGATCATTACGCCGAGCCGCTTAAGCTCAAAGAGCTGGCGGGACAGATCAACATGAGCGAAGGGCATTTCTGCCGCTTTTTCAAACAGATGACCCAGAAGAGCCCGGTGGAATACGTCAACCATTACCGGGTGCTCAAGGCGTGTAAGCTGCTGGAGAACACCGACAAAAAAATCGTCGAGGTCGCCATGGATGTCGGCTTTGACAACCTCAGCTACTTCATTACCGTCTTCAAGCATCATAAAGGCTGTACCCCGTCCAAATACCGGAAGCCGTTCGAGGAACAAGCTTACGTGCTGACGGAACCCGTGTGAACCCGCCGGATTTGGCGGGACTACCGGTCCATCCTGACTCTAGGCCAAAACGTATTTATCTTCCGCCACATCCGTGATGAAGCGGCTGGGCTCGCCCAGGCTGTATACATGGAGCTGGTGCATCGCCCGGGTACAGGCCGTATAGAACAGCTTCCGTTCGGACTCCCGGCTGTATTCGCCTTCCGACGCGTCATAGATGATGACCGCATCAAACTCGACCCCTTTTGCCAAGTAGGATGGAATGACCAGCGTCCCATTAGCGAAGGAAGGGGTCGTTTTCGTGATCTTTTTCAGCGGCAGGCGGTCCTTCAGCGCTTCGTAGACCGTCTCGGACTCCTCCGCCGTTTTGCAGATGATGGCCGTGTGCTCATAGCCTTTGGCGTTCAGCTCCATAATGTCCGTGACGATCCGGTCATGAAGCTCTTCCCGGTCCTGCTGAACCCGTACGAGCGGCTTCTCCCCGTTCCGGTTAAACGGCACGATCGCTTCCCCGCCCGGCATCATGCTCCGGGTAAAATCCACGATCTCATACGTCGAACGGTAGCTGCGGGTCAGCGAAATGACCTCCGTCTCTTCCGGGCCGTACAGCTCCTGCAGCGACGCCAAACTCCCGCCAAGCACACCGGTATGCGGGTAGATTCCCTGGTTCAGGTCGCCCAGCGCCGTCATGCGCGCCCGCGGGAACAGCCGTTTGAGGTATTCCAGCTGGAACGGTGAATAATCCTGAACTTCGTCGATGAACACGTGCCGGATCAGGCTGTTGACCTGAAAGCCTTTCATCAGCAGCCCGACCCAGCACCTCGGCCTCCGTCTCCAGCACGTGCTGGGTTTTCTCTTCGACCATCGCGCCAGAGATGTCGCTCATCTTGATGGCGAACGTTCCGCCGAAGCCGCAGCAGTCTTCCGCATAAGGGAGCGGAATCAACTCCATCCCCTGGACGCTGGCCATCAGCTGCATCGGTTCGTCTTTGATGCCGAGCAGCCGTGAGCCGTGGCAGGATGGGTGATAGGTAACTCTATGGGGAAAAACGGCCCCCACATCCGTCACGCCCAGCACCTGGACGAGAAATTGGGTGAACTCGTACGTCTTCTCCTTCAGCGCCAGCGCTTTTTCCTGAAGCTGAGGCTCATGTTCAAACAGCTTGGGGTAATAATGATGGATCATGCCGGTGCAGGAGCCCGAAGGGGCGATCACAAAATCGCTGTCGTCAAACGCTTCCAAAATCGTCCGCGCCGAGGCTCTGGCTTCATCCCAATAGCCGCTGTTAAAGGCCGGCTGGCCGCAGCAGGTCTGCACCTGCGGAAAATCGAGCCGGACGCCGTACCGCGCCAGCAGGCGGGCCATCGCTTCGCCGATAGGCGGAAACAGCGCGTCGCTGATGCAGGTAATGAATAGCGAAACCTTCACGGTGTAATACCTCCTTTGCGGTTAACCTTAAAAGTCTGGCAGAGCGCCGGCAGCGAGCCGGTGTCTGCCGTGTGTTATGGCAAGAGAGGGAGCGGCTCCCGCCAAACATGCCTGTTCAGCTGGTACCTGCTCCCTTCTATCAGTCCTGCAATCTGCGCCAGTTTCCCCTGTAAGACCGACTGCCTACCGGGTAAACGCCGCCGGTACGCCGCCGTCGATCGTCAGCATGCAACCGGTCGTCTTCTCCGACTTGGAGGAAGCGAAGTAGGCAATCCCTTCGGCCACGTCCTTCGGATAAATGTTGACCAGCAGCGTCGTTCTTTTGCGGTAATGCTCTTCCAGCTGATCCGGCTCGATGCCGTAGGCCGCGGCCCGCTCGTTCCGCCAGTTGGAGTTCCAGATGGCCGATCCCTGCAGGATCGCATCCGGTAAAATCGTGTTGACCCGGATGCCATATTCTCCGCCCTCAGCCGCGATGCAGCGGGCCAGGTGGGCTTCAAGCGCCTTGACGGAGCTGTAGGCCGTCACATTCTTGCCGGCATACACCGAATTTTTAGAGCCGACGAACACCATGCTGCCGCCGATCCCCTGCTCCTTCATCTGCTTGAACGCTTCTCTGGCTACCAGGAAGTAGCCCGTGCCGAGGACGTTCATGTTCAGATTCCATTCCTTCAGGGAGGTTTCGTCAAACGGACTCGAAGTGGCCAGCCCGGCATTGTTGACGATGATGTCCACGCCGCCATAGGTTAAAGCCGTTTCGGCCAAAGCGTCCCTGACCATGTCCTCCTGGGTTACGTCCATCTTGACAGCCTTAGCCCGGCCCTCGCCGTATTTGGCATTGATCTCGGAGGCCACCTGTTCGGCGCCTTCCAGGTTCAGGTCGGCCAGGACGACGTGAGCTCCCTCCGACACGAAGCGGCGCGCCGTTTCGCTGCCGATGCCGCCTGCGCCGCCGGTAATAAAGGCGACCTTGCGGGAGAACTCCGCTTCCGCCGGAGCCAGGGACAGCTTGTAAAGCTCAAGCGGCCAATATTCCACGTTGTAGGATTCGTTCTCGCTTAAGGATACGAATTGTCCCAAGGCCGTAGAACCTTTCATGACCGCGATCGCCCGGTGGTACAGAGCGCCGCTGACCCCCGCCATATCCAGGCTCTTGCCGGTGTTGACCATGCCGATCCCTGGAATGAGGATGACGCGCGGAGCCGCCTCGGACATGACATCGCCCTCATTTTTGTCCGTTCAAAATACGCCTTGTACTCTTCCTTATAGGCTTCGACGCCTTGACGTACCGCCGCTTTGAGGGAAACGGTATCACCGTTAGCCGGATCCCAGTCGATATACAGCGGAACCCGCTTCGTGTGTACCAGGTGATCCGGGCAGGCTGCTCCCACCTGGGAGAGCTCCTTCGCGTCACGGCTGTTGACGAACTGCAGCACGTCTTCGGCATCGTCGTAGGTGACGATCATTTTTTTGCTGTCGCTAACCGCGCCGCGGATCACAGGCAGCACTTCGGCCAGAAGGGCTTTGCGCTTCTCAGGCGCCAGCGCCTCCGTCTTTTGCCCGCCAAACACCTTCTCTTCCTGTACTTTTGCGGCAATATACGCTTCCGCTTTTTGGATCATGGCGATCGTCTGGTTGTAAGATTCCTCGGACGTCTGTCCCCATGTCACCAGACCGTGCTTCTCCATCAGCACCAGCTGGGCATTCGGATTGTTCCGGACGCCTTCGGCGATCATTTTGGACAGCGTAAACCCGGGACGGATGTACGGTACCCATACGAACGTATCCCCGTAGATTTCTTGGGCGATTTCTTTGCCGTTATCCGCGCAGCACAAGCTGATAATCGCATCCGGGTGGGTATGGTCGACGTGCGGATACGGAAGGAATGCATGCAGCAGCGTCTCGATCGACGCTCTCGGATGCTTGCTGTCGATCATGCAGTGGGACAGGTAAGCCACCATCTCCTCATCCGACATTTCATCACGCTCCATCAGCGGACGAATATCCTCAAGCCGCAGGCCGGTAAAATGCTGCGCTTTCATCGTCGCCAGGTCCGAACCGCTCCCTTTTACCCACATGACCTCCACATCACGGCCGCGAAAGTCCTGCTCCACCGTCTTCAGCGACGTGTTGCCACCGCCCCAGTTGCAGACACTGCGGTCGCTGCCGATCAGGTTGGACCGGTACACCAGCTGGTCTACGCCGGCTTTCTGCCGGGAAGCTTCATCGGAATTCCATCGATTTTGCACCATTATAAGGACAACCTCCAATAAGTTCTTTTGTTTTTGTTTGTTTTCATTTGTATTGGTTTGATTATAGCAGACCTTGTTTTGTTTTTATACCCCTTTTCATCTGAAAAACAAATAAAAACGCAGCAGATCCGAAAAATGCAAACATTTTCCGAACCTGCCGCGTTCATTGGGCCAGGCCTCATCCGTATTCATTTATTATTCTAAGATCCCCCTCAGCGGGCACCAACCCGTCTGCTCAACCCGATTCCGCGCCGCCCCTTACTTCGGGAGCTGCGGCCCGAATCCTCCGGCTTGCTGCTGTTTTCCTTCGGCTTCACGGCCAGCAGAGTCAGCAGAACGCCAATCGCCGCTACCACAGCCATCGTACCAAACAGAATCCAGTGGGTGCTCTTCATGAGCAGGGATACTACCGGAGGGCCGAGAGATACCCCGATATACCTCATGCTGCTGTATAGAGAAGTGATCGTTCCGCGCTGCTTTTCCTCAATCCCTTCGGTGATCAGTGCGTCCATGCAGGGAAGGGTGGTGCCGATGCCTGCTCCGCAGACCGAGAAAAAGATCAGGAGAAACGTAATCTGGCTGCTGAATCCGGCAATAACCAGTCCAGCAGTCAGCAGCGCCATCCCTGCAAAGCCGGTCCATTTCATACGCTTTTTGTTTTTGCCGATGACTTTCCCGGCGATAAACGAGCACAGACATAACACTGCCAGCGGAATCGCCAGCACGAGGCCTTTTACGATCCCGTGCATGCCGTATTTGCTTTCCAGCGTCTCGGATAAAAAAAACAGCACGCCGAACGTAATAAACATGCTGATCCCGCCAATGGCGAAAATGGCGTACAGCCATCGCCCTTTTTCACGCAAAATGTCCTTCGTGTCAGACAAAAATTCCTTGATTGACGTTTTGTTTTCGTTTTTCTTCTTAGGCGTTTTCACTAAAAAAGCGACCATGATCAGCGAAATGATGCAGAGAACGGGGATCGCGAGAAAAGGCAAAAACCAAACCAGCAGAGCCAGTGCGGATCCGAGAATCGGACTGACCACTTTGCCGAACGTATTCGAAGTTTCGATGAGCCCCAAGCTTTTGCTGACATCGTCTTCATCATCAAACATATCGCCTACAAGCGGGAGCACGATCGGAAAAGCCCCAGCTGCACCGATACCCTGCAGGAATCTGCCCGCAAGAATAATCCAGTAAGCGGTGGCTCCGTCCGTCCACCAGGCGGCTGCCCCCGATATCGCTCCTCCCGCCGCGGCAATAATCAAGCTGGGGATAATGACGGTTTTGCGTCCGAACCGGTCCGATAAATAACCCGCAATCGGAATCAGCACGATCGCCACAACGCCAAACACCGTGATCAGCATGCTAACCTGAAAGGCGTTGACGTGCAGCTTTTGCGATATCTCGGGCAAAATGGGAATTAACATGGAATTGCCAAGCGTCATAATAAGCGGTATCGAGGCAAGTGCCACCAGATCCCATTTTTTGTCTTCCATGACAAAACCACCTTTACGTTCGATGATAAATCATGTTCTATTGTGGTTCTTTTCAGTCACGGATATGCATGCGCTCCCAGTTCAGGCTTGGTAATTACATCCCCTCGATTCGGCTTAAAACACCGCTAATGCTCTGATCTCTAAAAAACCGGACCGCAGCCATCTGCGGTCCGGTTCTATCCCTAAGCTGCCTCAGCAGCCCGTTACTTTAATGTGATTGTGACGGAAGAAGCGCCGGCCGCAGGTGTAATGACTGCACCGTGTTCGCCGCTTGCCGCCGTGCCCTGATCTACAGACGCCACTTCGCCGATACCGCGGAGCACGAGCGTCCAAGGCTTGCCGGCCCCGGAGGCCTTCACTTCGATGATATTGCCGCTGCGGGATGCGGTTACACTGAGCTCTTGTTCGGCCAGCGTATTCACGACGTCGGCCTGCGCCGAAGCGCCGTCGCCGAGCTCGAACAGATGCAGCGAGACGCCGTCGGCATAATCATAGTCCGGTCTGCTGTCTTCTTTACCCACCGCAAGGAGGGTGTTCGGCTTAATCATCATCGGCAGGGTCATGTATCCGTGGTTCTCGCTGTACCACCGGTTACCTTCCAGCACCTCGCCTGTCAGATAGTTCGTCCACTTGCCTTCCGGCAGATAATATTGGACGTCGCCTTCTTTATTGAAGATCGGCGCCACCAGAATCGAATCGCCCAACATGTACTGCGTATCCAGCGTAAAGCAGGTCGGATCCTGCGGATACTCCAGCACCATGGCTCTCATCATCGGCACGCCGCGTTCCGTGGATTCCACCGCCGAGTTGTAGAGATAAGGCATGATGCTGCATTTCAGCTTCGTGAACTTGCGCACCACGTCGACCGCCTCTTCGTCAAACAGCCACGGCACCCGATACGATGTGCTGCCGTGCAGGCGGCTGTGGGACGAGAGCAGGCCGAACTGCACCCAGCGCTTGTAGATATCCGGCGGAGCCGTATTTTCGAAGCCGCTGATGTCATGGCTCCAGAAGCCGAAGCCGGACAGGCCGAGCGACAGGCCACCGCGGACCGTCTCCGCCATCGACTCGTACGTTGCGGAGCAGTCGCCGCCCCAGTGAACCGGGAACTGCTGGCCGCCGACCGTGGCCGAACGGGCGAACAAAGCGGCTTCCCCTTTACCCAGCTTGTCTTCCAGCACTTCAAATACCGCCTTGTTGTACAGGAAGGTGTAGTAGTTGTGCATTTTCACCGGATCGGATCCGTCGAAATAAACGACGTTGGTTGGAATTCTTTCGCCGAAGTCGGTTTTGAAGCAGTCGACGCCCTGGTCGATCAGCACTTCGAGCTTGCTCTTGTACCATTTCACCGCATCGGGATTCGTGAAGTCCACCAGACCCATGCCGGCCTGCCACAAATCCCACTGCCATACAGAACCGTCCGGCGTTTTCACTAGGTAACCGTTCTCCATGCCTTCATCGAACAGGTGCGATTTTTCCGCGATGTACGGGTTGATCCAGGCGCAGATCTTCAGCCCCTTGTCTTTCAGCCGTCTAAGCATGCCTTCCGGATCCGGGAACATGTCCTTGTCCCACTCAAAATCGCACCACTGGTATTCCTTCATCCAGAAGCAGTCGAAGTGGAAGA
>NZ_PCZT01000009.1:1889436-1894476 GCF_002968895.1 Paenibacillus sp. AR247
ATGGGTATACGCCTTTTGGTATTCCTCCGCGCTGAGCAGCTCAATCTGGTCATCGACCCAGGCAGCCTTCCGCTCCTGCTTTGCAAAGGCGGCAAGCTCCTTCTGAAGCCACTCCCGCATCAGCTCGATCCGGTTGGCCAGGCGAACCGCAGGTTCATAGCTGTAAAATTTCTCTTTCATCGCTTCAGCCGAAACGATAAGATGCCCCTTGAAGCGGATCGGCTTAAAGATCATGCCGTCATGCTCCAGATAATCCTTGTAGCTGCGGATGATATTCAGAAACGCCGGCGAGGCCTTGAAGGCAATCGACGCCTTTTTATTCTCTAACCATTCCCCTTCCTCCGCATTCAGAATCGACTCCATTTGCGAAAACACGTCTTCCAGGTCGTATTCCTTGCTGAGCCGGTGTTCCAGGTACGCCTGGAACGTCGTCTGCATCATGTTCTCCTCGCCCAGCTCCGGCAGGACGGTGGAGACATAGCTGTTAAACAGCGGGTTGGGGGAAAACAGAAGCACCTGGTCGGCCTTCAGAATTTCCCTGTATTTGTATAGCAAATAGGCGACACGCTGCAGGGCCGCAGACGTCTTGCCGCTCCCGGCCGCCCCCTGCACGACCAGCATCCGGATCTTGTCGTTGCGGATCACGGCGTTCTGCTCCTTCTGAATCGTCGCCACAATGCTTTTCATCTGGCTGTCGGAGCTGTGGCTGAGCACCTGCTGCAGCAGCTCGTCGCCGATGGTGACGCCGGTGTCGAACATGACGTCGATCCTGCCGTCCTTAATGACGAACTGACGCTTCAGTTCCATCGTCCCTTCAATTTCGCCGCCGGGTGTTTGGTAGGAAGCCGGCCCGGGCGCACCGTCGTAGTACAGGCTGGAGACGGGAGCCCGCCAGTCGTACACGAGGAAGGTCTCCTGGTCATCATCCAGGAACGAAGCGATGCCAAGGTAAATCTGTTCCGTCTGCTTCTGACCGTTTTCCGTAAAATCTATCCGGCCGAAATACGGCGATTTCTCCAGCAGCCGCAGCTTCTTCAAGGATTCAAAAGCCTGCAGATGACTGCGCTCGCGCTCCGACAGCACCTGGGACTGCTGCCGCAAACTGGTCGAGGTCTCTCCGAGGTCGTCGGCGCTGCTGAAGTTGACGCGAACCTCATCCCAGAAATCCTTTCTCAGCTCCACGACATCTCCCCGGACCGTTCCAACCTCCGCTTCAAGCGCTTTTTTGCGGCGGGCGATTTTCCCGGTGACCTGAGTTACCCGCTCCTGCTCCTGCTGCCAGTCCTGATCGTTTAAATCCATGCCGATATCCATCCCCTTTTAAATGTTTGACAAACTCATCCCAATGTGATAAAATCCATATAGGATTATTATTTTAATTTTTATCTTTTTAGAGTCACAAGTTCTATATTACCAACTTTTGAATTGTAAATCAATGCAGGATAAGGGGAGCCTCCGGCTCCCCTTTTTGGCGTACCTCGTCCTTCCAGGAGGGCTGTGGCATCGCCCCGATTTTCTTCGTGACTCAACCTGTATGTTATTATAATTCGCGGACGGCCCGTCCGTTTCCTTTTACTTCACCCAATCTTTGCCTACTAAAAAGACCGGCGGAGCCTTATATGGCGCCCGCCGGTTCGGATGTTGTCCGCCCTCTTCAAATTCCTTGCTCAGCTCCGGAACAGCGGTACGATCTCAATGCCATCCGCCGAAATTCGGACCAGTCCTTTATCCGACAGTCGCAGCTCCGGAATGACGACCAGCGCCAGAAGCGACAGCGTCATGAACGCGTTGTTCAGCAGGCAGCCGGACTGAATCAGCGCCTGGCTGATCGCTTCGGACTGGCTCGCGACCGTTTCAAACGGCTGATCGGACATCAGGCCGCCGACCGGCAGCGGAAACTCCGTCCGGCCCGTGCGCGTGAGCATCACGACGCCGCCCTGCATCTCGGCCACGCGGTTTCCCGCCTGCGCCATCAGCCGGTCATCATTGCCGATGACCGTTACGTTATGGCTGTCATGGGCCACGGTCATTGCGATGGCTGCCGGTTCTTCAAAGCCGATCCCCGCCACGATGCCGAGCGCATGGCCTCCGCCTTGACCGTGGCGTTCAAATACCGCCATTTTGCAGAGGCCGCTCTCCGGCGTAACGCGAAGCGTCGAATCTTCCACCGGCACGTTCACCCACGTTTCCTTCGTCTCCACATGGTTCTCTACGACCCCAATTGCCCGGACCTCAACCGTTCCGCCCGTCTGCGGCGCGGCGATGACCAAATCCCGTTCTTCAATCGGACGCCCCAATTTGACGGTGCCGTACGCCTCTGCCGGTATGGCATATGGCTCCCACTCGGCGGTCATCCGGCCATCCTCCGCCACAACGTGTCCGGCCGCGATCGTCATCGTGACGTTCACGTCGGCCAAATTCCCGTCCAGCAAAATGATGTCCGCGCAGAGCCCGGGAGCGATCGCTCCGATATCTCTGGCCACCCCGAACCGTTCTGCCGTATTGATCGTAGCCATCTGAAAAGCCGTTACCGGCTTGACGCCCTGCGCAATGGCGTGGCGGACGACAAAATTCATATGCCCTTCGTTCATCAGCGACTCGGAGCTTCGGTCGTCCGTGACCAGAATCATGCGCCGGGTATCCAGGCCGCCTTCGGTATGCGCCTTGATGGTGGCCGCAACGTCATGCCAGGCCGAGCCCTGCCGCATCTTGGCGTACATGCCGAGCCGGACGCGCTCGATGACATCCTCCGCGCTCACGCATTCATGGTCTCCGTTAATACCGCTTGCCGCATACACCGGAAGCCTCCAATCCCCGGAGCTCCATGTAAAGTGTCCGTCCGCGTATTTTCCGGCCCGCAGCGTCTCCTCGATTTCCCCGATCATTTTGTCGTCGCCGTATACGACGCCGGGGAAGTTCATCACTTCGCCCAATCCGATCATATCCGGCCCCCAGCTGAGCGCTTCCGCCACTTCTTCAGGACCGATGTAAGCTCCGGTGGTTTCCAGCCCGGGGTGGGTTGACGGCACGCAGGATGCGACCTGCATATAGGCGGCCAGAGGCGTCGTTCTGGCTTCCTCCAGCATGAAGCGAAGGCCCGGCAGTCCGAGGACGTTCGAAATTTCATGCGCATCGAAAAACCCGCCGGTCGTGCCCAGCGGAAGCACCGCTCTGGCGAATTCGGTTGCCGTAAGCTGCGTGCTCTCAATATGACAATGTCCGTCCAGCAGTCCGGGCGCTGCATATTTGCCTCCGGCATCAATGACCACGGTCCCTTCGCCGATGGTATGGCTCACGTCCTTGCCGACATAAGCGATCCGCGGCCCCTGCACCGCAATGGACATCTCCGGCACGATTTCGCCTGACAAGACGTTGACCAGTCTCACGTTCAGGATGACGAGGCTTGATTTGCGGTCCCCGCGTGCGGTGGCGACCAAATCCCGGACACAGTCGGCCATCGGGAGTCTTTTCCAAGTGTTGTTGTGCATTGTAAACCCTCCAGTCTCTCTATCTCTCGATCGATATCTGTAACTTTATCCATGCTGCCGGACGGCATTAGGTTAGTCATATTATATATCCGAACAAGGACGAAAACTTTACATTTCTTAAGATTTTCTTGTAGGGCAATTAAAGTTTGATGGTTAGACTGGTAAAAGAATGAAAGGTATTCAAAACGGATAAACGAGGTATGGTGCAATGAAATCAAAGCAAAAGCAAAAAAGAAAACTGATTGCGCTGGCGCTGCTGTCGAGCTTGACGGTCGCCGCGGCCGTCAGCCTGATCCGGTTTCCCATGATTACGATCAAGGCGCAGGCAGCCGTTCTTATGGATGCGGAGAGCGGAAAGGTATATTATGAGCATAACGGGTCTCAATCACTCCCGCCGGCCAGCATGTCCAAAATGATGACGGAGCTGCTCGTGCTGGACAGCATCCATCAGGGGCAAAGCACCTGGGATGAGCTCGTCACCGCCAGCCGGTATGCCGCGAACGTGACGGGTTCCGAGATCGGACTCCGCGAAGGCGAGACGCTGACGCTGCGCCAGCTGTTTGAAGCGATGGTCGTGCACTCCGCCAACGATGCGGCGGTGGCCATTTCCGAACATATTGGCGGCAGCGAGAAAGAATTCGTCAAACGGATGAACGCCAAGGCCAAGGACATCGGCCTGTCCCCCCAAGCCGTTTTCGCCAATGCGACCGGACTGACTTCAAGCGATCTGCGTCAGTTCAAGTCGGCGTCTTCGCGGGGAGAGACGATGCTGAGCGCGCAGGATGTGGCCAAACTGGCGAAGTGCCTCATTGATTCCTACCCCGAAATTTTAAATATTACGCAGAAGGCCGATGTCAGCATCCCCGAGAAACGAATTACGCTGCATACGACCAACGCGATGCTCCCCGGCGAGCCATACGCCTATCCGGGCAACGACGGCTTTAAAACCGGGTATACGGAGCGGGCCGGGTACTGCTTTACCGGCACGACCGAAAAGGACGGCAAGCGGGTCATTGCCGTTGTTATGGGAGCGCCCGACACCGAGACCCGGTTCCAGGACGCCGCGGCCATGTTCGATTACGCCTTTGAGCATGCGGACAATCCTGCCCGCAGCTGGCTGACCCGAACGGTCCATGCCGTCTCGAACTTATAGACAAGCACTGATGGAGGTTTATGCATGCGCAACATTATGGTCGTCGACGACGACAAGGAAATCGCCAATCTGATTTCGATTTATTTGCAAAATGAAGGTTTTCACGTCATCTGCGCCTATCATGGCGAGGAGGCGCTCCAGCTGCTGAACGAGCATCCGGTCGACCTCATCGTACTGGACGTGATGATGCCCAAACTGAACGGCCTCGAGGTATGCCGCCAGGTTCGGGAGAACGAGTCGACCATTCCGATTCTGATGCTCAGCGCCAAGACCGAGGATATGGACAAAATTCTCGGCCTGATGACGGGGGCCGACGATTACATGATCAAGCCGTTTAATCCGCTGGAACTGACCGTGAGGGTCAAAACGCTCCTCCGGCGTTCTTTTCAATATAATGAA
>NZ_PCZT01000009.1:1894576-1899500 GCF_002968895.1 Paenibacillus sp. AR247
CGATCTCGTGCAGCTGATCGGTCAGCTGACCGCGGAATTTTCGCTCCAGCTGCGCAACCAGGACATGGAGATCGTCTTCTCGCCGCCGCAGGAGAAGCTGATGATCCAGGCCGATGGCGACAAGATCATGCAGGCGTTTGAGAACCTCATTACCAATGCGATGCGCTATGGTAATGACGGGAAGGAGATTCGGGTCGAGGCGAAGAAGTCGGAGCAGGAGGCCGAGGTCCGGGTCATCAACTACGGACCGCCGATCCCGCCGATGGACCTCCCTTATATTTTCGAACGCTTCTACCGCGTCGAGAAATCGCGTTCCCTGGACACCGGAGGCGCCGGTTTGGGGCTGGCCATCGTCAAGAGCATCATCGAGCTTCATGACGGACAGATTTATGCATCGAGCAACACGGCGGAAACGGCGTTTATCGTGAAGCTGCCGCTGATCGATCTGAAGGCTTAGCAACTTAAAACCCCGGTCAACTGCTTCTCTGCCGCAGATGACCGGGGTTTATGCTTTCCTTTTATTTTTTAATCCACGATGCCCAAAATCCGGATTCATCGTCATCGGTTTTGTGATAATGCTCGACCAATCGGTTAAGCCGCTCCAGCTGATACCCGTAATCGTACATCGTGGCCCCCACGATGGATAGGCGCAGCCTGCCTTCGGGTTCCTCGATGGCCAGGCTCAGCACGCCCTGGATAAACGCGGTGTTTTCCTGGTCCAGCTGTGAAGCTTCCAGGCAGTTCGGCTTGAGCTTCTCCTCGAATTTGAGCAGGATGTGCTCGTGAAACTTGATCAGCCGCTCCAGCTGTTCGTCAAAGATCCGGTCGGTGCCGGCTTCCCGGTCCGACTGGAAATAATGCTCCTCCACCGCGTCCAGCACTTCGCGCCCTTTCCGCAGAGCATTCAGCATCTGCTTATAGACGACCAGCAGCCGGGTCTGGCTGAAGGAGGCCCGCTTCATCTTCTTCTGCTCCTCTTCAAACAGCTGATATTTGCTCGACAGCGATTTGATGGCATCCTCCAGCTCGCGCTTTTTGTCACGGAACACATTTTCCTTGATTTCGTCCGAAATGGCCGTTCGCATGAGCAGCGACATCCGGTCGAACGTATTTTGGATCTGCCCGATAAACTGCTGCTTGGGCTTCGGCGGAAACAGCAAAATATTAATCAAAAAGGCCGAAACGATGCCGATCAAGCTGAGTGAGAACCGGGTCAGCGCAAACTGCCATTGCCCGGAGGCCTCCATCACGGCAATGACCGTCACCAGCGTCAGGCCGATCGTATCGCCCATCTTCAGCTTAAGGCATATCATGATGACCAGGATGCACACCAGGCCGACGGCAATCGGCTCGTTCGAGAACACCTGGCCTGCCAGCAGTGCCAGAACGGCTCCCAGGGTATTGATTACATGATCAAGCCGTTTAATCCGCTGGAACTGACCGTGAGGGTCAAAACGCTCCTCCGGCGTTCTTTTCAATATAATGAACCGAAAGAACAGACGGATTCCACCCTTCGGATTCACGATGTGGAGATCAACCGGACTTCCCATAAGGTGACCGCCCGCGGGACCGACGTACAGCTCACCGGCCGTGAATTCGATATTCTCCATCTGCTCGCGTCCCATCCGGGAAGAGTGTTCAGCGCCGAGGAAATTTTCCAGCGGGTCTGGAAGGAAAAGTATTACGTCTCCAACAATACGGTCATGGTTCACATCAGCAACCTCCGGGACAAGCTGGAGAAAGAACTGGGCTACAAGCTGATCCAAACCATGTGGGGAGTTGGCTATAAAATCGATGCGTAGCATATTTAACAAGCTGCAGTGGAAAATCGTCACGTTATTTTTCCTCAGCGTCGCCCTGACATTCGCCACGCTGATGATCGTCAAGCCGATCCTGCAGGCGGTGTACGACAATCATTTCAAAGCGCTGTATCCCTTTGTGGAAGCGCTCATCCGGGTCAACCGGATTTTTGGGTTTTCCGTGTGGCAGGCCGTCGTCGTCATTATGCTGTTCATTTTTTACTGCATGATTCTAAGCTGGGGCACGACCCGGAATTTGACCAATATCATCCGCGGAGTTCAGCGCATGTCTTCCGGCAATACGGATGTCCAGATTCCGGTTCGCTCCAAGGATGAGCTCGGGCTGCTCGCCGGGCAGATCAACGCGCTGGTCTCCCAGCTGGAAGCCTCGAGGGAGGAGGAGCGTCTGGCGACCCAGGCCAAAAACGATCTGATCACCAACGTTTCCCACGATCTCCGCACGCCCCTGACGTCGATCATCGGCTATCTCCGGCTGATTGAGGAAGACAAATACAAGGACGAGGTGGAGCTGCGGTACTATGTCAATATCGCCTATGAAAAATCCAAACGGATGAATCGGCTCGTGAACGATCTGTTCGACTATACCCGGATGGGCTTCGGTCAAATTCCGCTGCACCGCACCCCTATCGATCTCGTGCAGCTGATCGGTCAGCTGACCGCGGAACCAGGGTATTGGTCTGGAGCTGGTCCAGAAAGTACCGCCATGAGCGGTAAATCGACGGCTGCATGGCAAAGATGGCCGCCACAGCCGCCATCACCGGCGAAGACAAATTAAGCCAAATGCTGATATATAAAGCGAGGGTAACCGCGATTCCCGTCTTTAACATCCTCGCGCCAAAAGTCACGCTCACCCCTCCTAATTCCATCGTTGTATAGATTGAGCTAAAGTTTTCTTTTTTCTATATAGTACATATTGTATCGTCTTCCCGAATTAATTACCCGGTGAAGCCCTTTGTGATACCAAACCAAATATTACAGCCAGGGCCGAGGGCCCAGCATCTTTGAATATACATGTATGTTTTTCCAAATCAGGCGCATAATAGGACAGAAAAAATAAAGCATGACCCAATTCAACCAAGAGGTGAACTGACATGAATCCAATCAAAAATGCGCTGCTGGCCGGTACGATGGCCTGCATCGTGTTCGCCGGATCCCACGGCATCGCTTTCGCTGACCCGGCGCCTGTTACTCCCCAAACGGCGACTCCCCATCTGCCCATATAGCTACGCCGGATCAGGAACGGAAGGAGAACGGCCATCATATCCGCCATGGACATCACGGCCGCAAGTACATTCTGCTTAAAGACGCTGCGGATCTGCTCGGCATGAGCGTCCAGGATCTCAGCAAGGAATGGAAGCAGGGCAAAACGCTGCAGCAGATCGCCAAGGAGAAAAAAGGCTGGAGCGGCGACGAGCTCGTCAAGAAGATGACAGCCGTCCAAAGCTCCAAAATCGATGCCGCCGTCAAAGCCGGCAAAATGACCCAGGAGCGTGCCGATCAGCTCAAGCAGAAGCTGCCCGCTTCCTTGAAGCGGTTTACCGAGCGGACGTACCGCCCGCACTCGGACCGCACTCAGCCAGGTTCCTACTCGCATATCTAACGCAAGGATATCCGCACAATAAAATCCTAACTTCAACCGTTAGGATTTTTTGTGTGGTATTTTTTTGTTCTTCCTGGCGGCTCCACCGGGTTCATCTTTCGGCCCGTTGACCGGCACCTCCAGCAGATCCAGCAGGAACATGAACACCGGCACGCCGAGAATAAGCCCCCACACCCCAAAGAAGTGCTCGGAGATGATCAGTACAGCAAACGTATAAAATATCGGCAGATGCGTTTTATCCGACATAAACTTCGGATTCATGACGTACGCCTCGAAAGCGTGCAGGACGGCCACCATGATCAGGACGTAAACGACCTTCATCACTCCGCCGATGCTGAACGCGATGGCACACAGCGGCACCAGTGAGACGATCACCCCCATGACCGGCACGAGGCCGAGCAGGAAGATCATCAGCCCGAGGGCGAACAGGTTCGGAAATCCGAGGATCCACAGAAACAGCGTGGAAGCCGTTGCGTTAATAATGGAAATCAAAAACTGGACCTCGATCACTTTTCCGAAAGAAAACGTAAATTTTTTCCCGAAATAAGCTAATTCATCATAAAAGTAGGCGAATTTGCTGCTTCTGAACTTATCCGTGAAATGGGTCACTTTCTCTTTCTCCAGCATAAAGAACAAGCTCATGATGATCGCGATGGCAAAATTGATACCGACCTTGCCGATGTTGGAGATCGTTCCGGTCAGCAGGTTGTAACCCTGCTTGACGTACTGCGAAATATCAATCTTATGGATGTACTCCAGCACGTAGTCGATGACTTTATTGTCGGTAAGCTCCAGCGGCTTGCTGTAGAACGAAATAACCTGGTTGATCAGCACGTTCAGTTCACCCAGCAGCTTCGGAGCGTATTGATAGGTTCCGATCGACAGGGCTCCAAGAAAGACGGCATAAATGATTAGTACGGCGATCTTCTTGCTGATTCCCATTCGGTTCGTAAACCGCCGGGTGAGCGACGAATGAATCCGGTTCACCAGGTACGTAATAATAAAGGTAATCAGAATGAGGTTCATCATGCTCCGGAAGACATACAAAAACAGCACGAGCAAAATGAGGACCATCACTTTTTTAACGGCAGGCAGTTGAACAAAATCTCTTAGCGACGTCATCGGACCGAAGCCATACACCCTTTCCTTTAAAAAGATCTTTATGAAATCATATTACGCGAGCGAGGCGTTTTCATGCAAGTTTCTGCCGCCTGATGTACGGTTTTCATTTCCTGGCGCCTATGGCCTTGGCTTCCAGTACTTTTCAAAGATATAAATGGACAGCATCAGCCACGTTGCGCTCGCCAAATACCCGCCGAAGACGTCGCTCGGATAATGCACCCCGAGATAGATCCGGCTGATCCCGATCAGCAGCGTCAGGGCCACCCCGATAACGATCATCGCAATTCTTCCGGCCAGCGCGGGAATATGCCTCCACAGCAAGTAGGTCAGCGTCCCGTACAGGGCGAACGCAGCCATCGAGTGCCCGCTCGGAAAGCTGAAT
>NZ_PCZT01000009.1:1899600-1900723 GCF_002968895.1 Paenibacillus sp. AR247
GAACGCAGCCATCGAGTGCCCGCTCGGAAAGCTGAATCCGCTGATTTCGATCAGCCGGTGCGTGTTGGGGCGCTGCCGCTGCATCCAATTTTTGATGATGATATTCCAAATTTCCGATCCTCCCACTGACAAGAGAAACATCAGCAGCTCCTTGCGGTGCCGCAAAACCAGCCACAGAAACAGGAACGCGATCACGCTCAGCAGCGTCGCCACGAGCGATGACCCAAGAAAGGTGAAGCCCCTCATGATTCGGGTCAACCCCTCATTCTCCATCCCCTGAACTGCATCGATGATCGATTGGTCAAACCAGGCGATCCGGTCCGCTCCGACCAGGACCATCATGATCACGAACAGCACGCCCAGCACCAGGCTCATAACTAACAGCTTATTCAGCCGTCCTTGATTTGCTCTCATATCTATATGTACTCCTCTCTCTATAAACCCCCGCTTCTGCCATGCGGTATGACTTTAATATTATCCATGAAGACCCGGCCTTTGTCACGCTTATCCGGAAGCAGAATTTGTCAGCTGCAGCATAAGCAAAAAGCACCGGCAAAACCGGTGCTTAAGGCAAAACGTTATTGGATTGGAGCGGTATGGCCTGATATGGGGGATCAATTAAAGAATTAGAATCCTTTATATTGAGGCTCCTCGTTTTCAAGCTGTTGTACCCGGCTTTCCACCTGCTGCACGATTTGCTGGGTTTGCTGGGCAGCTTGAGAGAACAGGTTTTTGGCTTCCTGGTTTTGCGTGCTGAGAGCAAACGTCTCCAAGCTGGCTTGGGCGCTTTTCAGGGATGCAAGTGTCGTTTTGACTTGGGATGCAACGGTCATTGTTACTTTCACCTCCTTTACAGGATAAGTACGAATCATAATCTAACCTGCCTGAAATCAAAAAATTCATAAAACGAGAAGATGCTGCAAATAATTTTGTTATTCGCGTTTAAAGCAAAGATCTGGAATGGAGGAATTTATAGATATGCCGGATTGGATAGAGGTTATCGTTCGGACTTTGGCTTCTGTGGTCTTTCTGTTTGCCTTGACCCGTCTCTTGGGCAAAAGGCAAATCTCCCAGCTGTCCTTCTTCGAGTACATTACGGGGATCACGATCGGTGACCTGGCGG
>NZ_PCZT01000009.1:1900823-1910176 GCF_002968895.1 Paenibacillus sp. AR247
TCCATCTCGCTTGATTTCGAAAGCCACCTGGTACCTTGGCGTTCATTTCCCTCGCCGTGTGGGTAGTCGTTTCGCTCATGATTGAATTTTTGCAGTTAAAGAGCAGAAAGCCCGGGATTTCATTGACAGTACCAGTACCGTACTGATCAAGGACGGCAAGATCATGGAGGACAATCTGAAGAAGGAGCGGCTGACGAACGAAGAGCTTATGGAGCAGCTCCGCGGGAAAAACGCCTTTAAAACGGCGGAGGTCGAGTTTGCGATCATGGAGCCGAACGGACAGATCAACGTGCTGATGAAAAAGAAAATCAACCGCTGACCCCCACCCATCTCGGCATCAAGGTCGGGCCGGAGAGCGAGCCGCAGACGGTCATTCTGGACGGCAAAATCATGGACGAGCCGCTGGCTACCCGAGGCCTGAACCGGCGCTGGGTACATACCGAGCTCGAGAAGCTGGGCGTCTCGCTGGACAACGTCTTTATCGGGCAGGTGGATGCGTACGGACAGCTGTACGTCGACCTCTTCGACGATCAGATCAAGGTTCCCGAGCCGCAGCAGAAAGCGATGCTGTATGCGGATCTCAAAAAATGCCAGGCGGACCTGGAGATGTACGGACTTTCGACCAAAAACGAGCAGAACAAGGCGATGTACGAGCAGGTGTCCGCCCAACTGGAGCACGTTATCTCGGACGTCAAGCCATTATTAACCCGTTAGGAGTGAAGCATCATGGTCAGCAAAAAGAAGAAGAAACTGACGCCTGTCCAGCAGGAATACCAGGAATTGGCCAAAAAGCGCGAGCCCAGCAAGTTGGGCGCTGGAACCGCCGTCCCGGTCACCGGCTTCGCCAACGCCATGGCTTCGGCGGCGATCGAGTACCGCAGGGAAGGGCTCGTGCTCGGCCTCGGCGGCAGCATCTTCAAGGTGGCCGGACCCGTGATCGTGTTCGGTTCGCTCGCAGCCTTTTGCGTCGGCATCGCCTACATCATTTTTGATCCTAATATTGTAGGGGGGTAAGGATTCATATGCTGAAAGGCCATCAAAGCTGGGTGTTCGAGAACAAGCCTTCCATCAAGTCGAAAGCGGCGATCGTCGGGCCGTTTGAGGGTCAGGGTCCGCTCGCCGACGACTTCGATATCATCCACGGCGACATGTATTTGGGGCAGGACAGCTGGGAAAAAGCCGAAAAGGCCTTAATGGAAGAAACGGCAAAAATGGCGGTGCAGCACGCCGGACTGACCGAGGGGCAAATTCAGTTTTTTCTCGCCGGCGACCTGATGAACCAGATTATCAGCAGCAGCTTTTCCGCGAGAACGCTGGCCATCCCATATCTCGGCCTGTTCGGCGCATGCTCCACGTCGATGGAGAGCCTCGCGCTGGCCTCTTATATCGTCAATTCGGGCGGGGCAAAATACGTGCTCTCTGGGACGTGCAGCCATAATGCCAGCGTGGAGAAGCAGTTCCGGTATCCGACCGAGTACGGCTCCCAAAAGCCCCCCACGGCTCAGTTTACGGTGACCGGGGCCGGCGCGGTCGTCCTGTCGCAGGACGGGGACGGGCCCTACATCACTTCCGCCACGATCGGCCGGGTGGTCGACATGGGCATCAGCGACCCGTTCAATATGGGCGCGGCAATGGCGCCGGCAGCGGTAGACACAATGGAAGCGCATTTCCGCGACCTGCAGATCGAGCCGGGTTACTACGACCTGATCGTTACCGGCGACCTGTCCAAAGTCGGGTATCAAATCGCCAACGACCTGCTGAAGAAGCATAACATTCCGATTCATCAGACGACCTATTCGGACTGCGGCATGATGATTTACGATTACGGTAAACAGAATGTTCAGGCCGGAGCCAGCGGCTGCGGCTGCTCGGCGGTCGTGACGTACGGCCACCTGCTGAACCGGATGCAGCGCGGCGAGCTGAACCGCATCCTCGTCGTGGCGACGGGTGCCCTGCTCTCCCCCCTCTCCTATCAGCAGAAGGAGAGCATTCCTTGTATTGCGCACGCTGTATCGATCGAACGGCAAAAATAAGGCATATAGCTATGGCCGCTCCCGGGGTATTCCCGTCCGGAGCGGTCTTTTATTTGGACACATCGTCTGCTTCCTGATTAAAACCGCCGCAAACAGCCGAATCTTAAAACAGGATTAAAAAAAATCTGTCACAATTTATGTCTTCTTAAGGATTATTTACGGCAAATCTGGTAAAGTGAACCCATAAGCGTTTTGCATACATTAAAGGAGGACAAGATTTAATGACAGACAAAGAAAGAGAATCGTTAAACAACGAAGAGCTGAACAATACCGAAACAACGGGGGATTCATCTGAACGGACCAGCAAACCGGCAGCCCCTTCCGAGAGCGGCGCACCGGTCCTCAGCGAAATGAAGCGCGACGGCGAGACGCCGGCCAAGCCGAATAAAGAGAAGACGCCTGCTCCCAAAGCGTCTGCTGCGGCGTCCGGTCCTGCTCCGAAAGCATGGTCCGGCGGAACTGGCAAGGTATGGATGGCCGTATCGCTCGTGCTTGCCGTCATTCTCGTCATTGTGCTGATCAAGCCTCCTTTTAATCGGGTAGCAACCCGACGGTAGCGACGGTCAACGGCACGGACATTAAAAAGGACAAGCTTTATGACGCACTGGTGGAAGCCGGCGGCAAACAGACGCTGGACAGCCTCATCACGGAAGAGCTGGTCAACCAGGAAGCGAGCAAAAAAGGCATTAAAGTAACCGATGCCGATGTCACCAAAGAAATGGACGATATCAAGAAGGGCTTCAGCAGCGAAGAGGAATTCCAGATGGCTCTGCAGCAGTCGGGCATGTCGGTGGAAGACCTGAAGAAGCAAATGAACATGCAGGTGCAAATCCGCAAGCTGCTCGAACCGGATGTAAAAGTGACCGACGACGATATCAAGAAATATTTTGATGAAAATAAAGCATCCTTCAACACGCCGGAAGAAGTCAAAGCTTCCCACATTCTGGTGAAGACGAAGGAAGAAGCCGAAGGCATCCTGACGCAGCTCAAGGGAGGCGCCGATTTCGCCACGCTGGCAAAAGAGAAATCGATCGACCCAGGCTCCAAGGACAACGGCGGCGACCTAGGCTTCTTTGCCAAAGGTGTGATGGAAGCACCGTTTGAAGAAGCGGCGTTCAAGCTGCAAAAAGGCGAAATGAGCGGCATCGTACAGTCCAGCAACGGCTACCATATCATCAAGGTTACCGATCGCAAAGCGGCTCACACGGCAACGCTTGACGAGAAGAAGGCTGACATCAAGGAAACGCTGATCACGCAAGGCATTTCTTCCAAAGCGTCGACCTGGATTGCCGACCTCAAGTCTAAAGCCAAAATTACCAACTCGCTGGACGATTCGGCTAACGCGGCAACCGATACGGCTGCAGGCGCAGGCGCAGCCGATACAGCGGCAAATACAACGAAATAACAGCTTTGTTATTGAAGAAGCCCGAGGGTAATCACCTCGGGCTTCTTCTTTATTATTGATTGGCGGCTTGCATGAGATCTTGGTCGGAGCTCTGCCTGGTGCATTTCCCGGATGTTGGGGCAGCGCCCAGTCACCGCGCGTTTTCGGCCGCTCCTCCGGTTAGAGCCGGAGCGATACATACTTGACCTCGAGGTATTCCTCGATGCCGAAATGACCGCCTTCCCGTCCGAGTCCGCTCTGCTTGAATCCGCCGAACGGAGCCTGCGCCGTGGAAGGCAGCGGATCGTTTACACCGACGATTCCGTATTCGAGTGCTTCCGCGGCGTACAGCGCCTCCTGGATTCGCTCCGTGAAGACGTAAGCGGCCAGCCCGTAAGGACTGCGGTTGGCCCGCTGCACGGCTTCCTCCAGCGTACGAAAGGTCGTAATCGGAGCAAGCGGTCCAAACGTTTCGTGTACCATGCATTCCATGTCGTCCGTGGCCTGTTCAATCACGGTTGGCTGCACGAAGTGTCCGCCGGAATGCTGCAGCGCCTCGCCGCCCGTCACGATGATCCCGCCCTTAGCTTTGGCGTCCTCAATTTGCCGCAGCACTTTGTCCACCGCTTTGGCATTGATGAGCGGACCGATATCCACGCCTTCCTCCATGCCGTTGCCTACCTGAAGCGCGGCCGTTCGTTCCGCCGCTTTGCGGGTGAACTCGCCGGCGATCCGTTCATCCACATACACCCGGTTGGTGCAGACGCAGGTCTGGCCGCCGTTGCGGAATTTGGACTTGATCAGCCCGTCCACCGCTTTGTCCAAATCCGCCGCGGCGGTCACGATAAACGGGGCGTGGCCGCCAAGCTCCAAGGAAATCTTCTTGACGGTTTCGGCCGCTCCCTTCATCAGCTCCTTGCCTACGGCGGTCGAGCCGGTGAAGGAAATTTTGCGCACCCGCTCGTCCTGCTGCCAGCGACCGGCGATCGCTGCCGCCTCGCCGGTCACCACGTTGATCACGCCGGCCGGGAGTCCGGCCTGGTGTGCGAGCTCAGCGAGCTTCAAGGCCGTGTACGGCGTCTCCTCGGACGGCTTGATCACGACGGTGCAGCCGGCGGCCAGCGCCGGCGCAACCTTGCGGGTAATCATCGACGCCGGGAAGTTCCATGGCGTGATCGCCGCCACGACGCCGACCGGCTGCTTCTGCACCCATATCCGCTGCAAAGCGGACGAGGCCGGTATGCTCTGCCCATAGACGCGCTTGCCCTCCTCTGCGTACCAGGAAATAAAGCTGTTCGCGTAGCCGATTTCGCCGGCGGCTTCCTTCAGCGGCTTGCCCTGCTCCGTCGTCATAATCCGGGCGAGCTCGTCCGTATGCTCGGCGATCAGTCCGTGCCATTTCATCAGCAGCACCCCCCGCTCGTCCGCCGTCAGCGCGGACCATGCCGGGAACGCTTCATAAGCGGCATCCGCGGCTTCGCCAGCCTCCTTCGCGCCGCCGTTCGGTACGGTGCCGATCACGTCACCGGTGGCCGGGTTCAGGACGTCGATGTGCTCCGCGGCATCCTTCCAGGCGCCATTTATATACATTTGGTTGATAAACATAAATGATTCCTCCCTGCTCCTAAATTCACCTCTACTTATTCATTATACCCCCGAATGGAAGGTTCACGCGAAAAGACGGACTTTGGTTTGGGGCTTGAAGTGCCTTGCTTTATCGTTGCCTGGGTGCCTTCGTTTGGCGATTGTGAGGACGCTCCACGCTCGAATCCTTCCTCCAATCGCTGTTGCCCCCGAATATCCTTGAATCTATTTCAATGGTGGATATTCGGGGACAAAGGCGACCGCTTCGCTTTTTCGGAATGGTTTCGATCTCTCCGCTGCTTCGTGCGTCCGCCTAGCTTAAAACAACAAAAAAACCCTCAAGCAGCCGAAAGTTTAATTTGCCGTCTGCTTAGGGGAGGTACCTCAGCCATTTCGTATTCTATTAGATTATCGACAAGCAGAATATATAAACTCAGACCGCCCCGGGCCAGTTTTAACCTTCGCCTTTTTTTCCTCTAGCCCTCACGAATTCCGCAGAATCTTCCGGCCGAGACTGACCGTCAGCAGCAGCATGCTCAGGCCGACGACGATCTGCACGCCATAGATCCGGGTCCATTCCGGCCAGTGGCCGATGAGCTCGTAAAGATTGCCCCCGATCAGCGGCCAAAGAACGCTGCGACACCCGTAATCGCCGCGTACATCGCCATATACATCGGGCGCTCCGCCTTCGGCGTGTCGCCGATCATGAAATTGAACGCCAGCTGGTTGAATCCGCCGACACCGATGCCAAAAATCATGTGTGCCGCAATCAGCACAGGCAGCATCGGCAGCACCGACAGCAGCCCCCAGCACAGGCAGGATAATGCGATGATCGGCAGCGTCCAGAACAGCAGCCTGCGGTTGCTGTGCCTAACGTTCAGATTACCCCAAACATAGAAGCTGGCCATCATGGACACCGTTTGCAGCACGTTCAGCAGCGACAGCTTCTGGTAGTTGATGTGCAGCATCTCCAGCATGACGTACGAATACAGCGGCACAACCAGGTTTTGCAGAAACAGGAATCCGGCCAGGAAGAGCGTCGCCTTCAGAAAAGAAGCGTCGCGCAGCGGTTTTTTCAGCATCGGGATAAAACGCTTCTCCGAGGACCGCTCAAACGGAATGTCCGGATAGAAGAAGAACACGGCGATATTGGCCGCAATGCAGACCCAGACGATGATATAGAGCAGCAGAAATCCCTTTCCGCCCGGCTCATGATCGAGGATGACTCCACCCCCGTACATCACCAGCGTTCCGAGCGCATTGAGAATCGTGTTCCGGATGCCGAAGTACCGTCCTCTGACTTTGGGGTGGACCATATCGCTGATAAGCGAGTTCCACAGGATGCCCCCCAGCGTATTGAACATGAAGGCAACCGTGTACAATACGATAAACGCGGGCACCCAGTATGGCTTCGGGACAATAAACGGCACCAGACCGGTGCTCCCCCATATGACCCGGTGCACGGCTACGAACAGCACCAGCGTCCACTTCCGGCTGCGCAGCCTCTGGATCAGATACGCGGCAAAAATTTGGACGATATTGACAAAAGTCGTGATCGCCAGCACGAATCCAATCTCACCCGAGCTTGCGCCCAGGTACAGCAGATAACCGGTCAAAAACTGCCCGCCGAGCAGGGTCATAAACATCACGGCCGGGATGCCTTCCAGGCTGGCTACCCTCAGGTTTCTGCGCTGCATGGAAGTCTTGCGGCGGTGCTGCGGCCGCGTCTTGAATGATATCATCGGGTACTCTCCTCCGGTGCCTTCAAACCGAATGATTTTGTTGTTTTCACTTCGTCTTTGCTCCCATTCTACTCGGAAGGAAGGGCAAGTCAATATGCGCCGGACCGCCTCTGATCACAAAAATAATTGTGGGAAATGACGTGGTAAAAGCGGCAAGAAAGCGTTATAGTGGAATGTCATGACGCTGCATGCGCATGGCAGCAGACAAGGATGTATCCGGCTCTGACCGAAAACTTTTCCTTGTCGCGCCATCCTATTTTTGGTATGATGGAAATCCTTCTCACTCACCCGCCTTGACTGAAGTTGACGGTTCTCGTCGCCACAAAACTTATCGGAGGTGTGTAATGCTTTATTTCTCACTTGCTTCAAAAGCGTATGCGCGCAACCTGCAGTACCGCGGGGCCCATATGCTGCACAACGTTGCAAGCGCCCTGTTCGGCTACCTGTATGCCTGCATCTGGATCGGCATCGGCCAGGACAGGCCGCTCGGCGAATACGGCGTGCACGGGATGATCGGCTACATCGCTTTTACCCAGGCGTCGCTGTGGATTTCCGGATTTACGACCAATGGGCTGGGCATTCCCCAATCGGTCAGGACAGGCCAGATCTCGCTGGATCTGATGCGCCCGGTTCATCTGTTCGTTCATTTGATGTGCCGGGAATGGGGTCAAATCGCGTACCAGTTTGTGTACAAGTCCGTTCCGATCTATCTGCTGTACGTCCTCGTATTCTCCCTGTCGCTTCCGCAGCAAGTCACCACCCTGCTTCTGGCACTGGTCGGTTTGGCCGCGGCCGCCTATTTATCGATCTGCATGAATTACATCATCGGGGCTACGGCCTTGTGGACCACGGAATCCAGCTGGCTGTATTGGATGAACCATGCCCTGATCAACCTGCTGGCAGGCTTCTTCATTCCGGTGGAATGGCTGCCGCGCTGGCTGCAAACGGTTTCCTGGCTCTCCCCCTATCCTTACCTGCTGTACGTACCGACCCGGATTTACCTCGGGTTTGAGGATGCCTCCCGGCTGCTGGGCTCTCTCTTATGGTGCGTACTGATGACTCTGGCTTGTCTTGGCGTAACAGCGGTCGTTCGCCGCAAGGTGGAGGTGCAGGGCGGATGAACATTCGGTATTGGCTTCATCTGTATTTCGTATTGATCCGGTCCAGCATCCGCAGCGGGATGCAGTATAAGATGAACTTTCTGCTTGGGACGTTTCTGGCCGCCGGGATCCAGATCGCCGAGTTTCTCATGATTGCCATCGTGCTGAACAAGTTCGGCGCGGTGAAAGGCTGGTCGCTCTATGAAGTCGGCTATCTGTTTGCCGTCATGACGCTGTCCAAGGCGCTGTACCGCAGCTTTGCCAATGATGTTCATCATCTCGAGAACTACCTGACGTCAGGTGACCTGGATCAGCTCCTGACCCGGCCGGTCCCTGTTCTGCTTGCCCTGATGTCGCAAAACTTCCGGATGATGCCGGGGGAACTGCTGCAGGGCGGATCCAGACCGCGGTCCGTTACCCGCTGGTCTTGTATCCTGTCTGGCTCCGGTCCATCCTGCTCGTCGTCATTCCCGTCGGTTTTGTCAATTATGTACCTTCGCTGTTTATCCTGCGCGGGGAGCTGGGCTCCTGGGTCCTGCTTGGCATCGTCCTGGTGGCGGCAGTCTGCCTCTTCGCCAGCATGAAATTGTGGACATTCGGCATGTCCCGTTACCAAAGTACCGGAAGCTAGAAAGGAGAAGATCGATATGGGAATCATGACAGAAGCAGCCGTACGAACGGAGTTGGAACGGTCGGCGGATAAGGATCGGCCCCAGCCGATGATTGAAGCCAGGGGGCTGCACAAGCAGTTTAAAACGCCTGTGGTCAAGGAGGGGAGCTTCGCGGGCATCCGCACCTTGTTTACTCGGGAATACCGCGTCAAGGAAGCGGTGAAAGATATCAGCTTTACGATCAACCAGGGGGATTTTATCGGCTATATCGGGCCGAACGGTGCGGGCAAATCGACGACGATCAAAATGCTGACTGGCATCCTCCATCCGTCATCGGGGGAAGTCCGCATCGCTGGGGTCGATCCTCATCGGCACAGGCGCCGCGTCGTCAGCCGCCTTGGCGTCGTCTTCGGGCAGCGAAGCCAGCTGTGGTGGGATCTGCCGGTCAAAGACTCATACGAAATATTGGCCCATATGTACAAAGTTGGGGACAAGGAGCGGGACCTGCGTCTCGGACAGCTGTCCGAGCTGCTCGGCCTGGGGGAATTTTGGACGACGCCGGTGCGCAAGCTGTCCCTAGGACAGCGGATGCGGGCCGACATCGCAGCCTCGATGCTGCATGATCCGGACGTCCTGTTCATGGATGAGCCGACGATCGGCCTCGACGTCACCGCCAAGCGTAGCATCCGCGATTTTCTGAAGACGCTGAATACCGAGTTCGGCAAGACCATCCTGCTGACCACCCATGACATGGATGACATCGAGCAGCTCTGCGAGCGCGTCATGGTCATCAATCACGGGCAGCTCAGCTATGACGGGACGATCGATGAACTCCGGGAGAAGATCGGTCTTCCGACGACGATCCGGGTAACTTTCGCAGGAGCTTGGTCCATCCCGCT
>NZ_PCZT01000009.1:1910276-1924415 GCF_002968895.1 Paenibacillus sp. AR247
GAAGCAGCCGACATCCATACGGAAGAGCCGGCGTTTGAGGATGTGATCCATAAAGTTTACTGAGGAAGCAAAGAAACAGCAAAGCTGCGGAGCTTGCCTCCCATTCACAGCCGGCCCTCTGCCGCAGAGGCGCCGGCTTTTGGTATGTATCCAGCCGATCCATCATTGATAGATGGCTTGGACGTTACCGGCGGCAAGCTGCATGAGATAGGCCCCGTATGCTATTTTTGTCATCCGCTCGGCAAGCAGAGTCAGCTGCTCCCGGTTGATATATCCTTTGGAATAGGAAATTTCCTCAAGGCAGGCCACCTTCAGACTTTGCCTCTTCTCAATCGTCTCAATATATTGGGAAGCCTCCAGCAGCGACTCATGCGTTCCCGAATCAAACCACGAAAACCCGCGGCCCAATATTTCCACACGCAGCTGTCCACGCTCCAGATACATCCGGTTAATATCGGTAATTTCCAACTCTCCCCTGTCTGATGGTACGATTTGCTTGGCGTAATCCACAACGTTCCGGTCATAAAAGTACAGTCCGGTTACCGCGTAATTGGACCGCGGCTCGGCCGGCTTCTCTTGAATGGAAACGGCCCGCCCGTCTGCATCGAACTCCACCACGCCGAATCGGCCGGGATCCTGCACATGGTAGCCGAAGATCGTGGCACCCTGCTCGCGCTGGACCGCCGTCTGCAGCATTTCGGTCAGTCCATGGCCGTGAAACAAATTATCTCCCAGAATCAAAGCCACGCTGTCCCCGCCGATGAACTCCTCGCCGATGATGAACGACTCCGCAAGCCCGTTCGGCTGTTCCTGCACCGCATAAGACAGCCGGATTCCGAGCTGCTCACCTGTGCCGAACAGCTCTTCAAACCGGGGGGTGTCCTGCGGCGTCGATATGATCAGAATATCCCGGATTCCCGCAAGCATAAGAACGGACAACGGGTAATATATCATCGGTTTATCATAAATCGGCAGCAGCTGCTTGGAAATGATTCTGGTGAGCGGATACAGCCTGGTTCCGCTGCCCCCTGCCAAAATGATGCCTTTCACTTGCGAACAACCCCTCTCTCTACCATCATATGATCTGCACACCACAGGACATCCCTTGATTATGGGTTCACACTAACGATATTGCCGCTGAAATCTCTCCAATTTGCGCCGTCGTAATAGACCGGCTTTTTCCGAACGGTATCGTAGTACGTGTCGCCTTCGACCGGGGCTTTCGACACTTCGGTGCTTCTTTTCAAATTGATGAACTTATCCTTCAGCACAACCTCCGCGTACTTGCCGTTGGAATTATTCGGTTTACCGCGGTAGAACAGCCTTCCCGTTTGGGTCTGATAGCTGAAAAATCCCGGCGCATAGTCACCGGACGGGAACCCGGAGGTGCTCTTCTCATCCAGAACGAGCGGGGTCAGCATCGTTTTATCGTATCCTTTATAAAACAATGCCCGCTTGCTGTGGTTATACCATACGGTTCCGGGGTCCACCCCTGTCATGACACCGCTGTTGACGTCGCCCGGCAAGGACGAAAACCGTACGAAAGGGGTCCGTTCGGCAATTTGGTGTCCGGCCCAGGCCAAATCGGCTTCCACATGGTCGTCAATCAATAAATTTTGGGGATTGATATTGCCCCGGATCAGATGGCGGCCTTCCACTACAGAAATGGCTTTTACGATATTTTTTCGGCCGGGTCTCGTATCCATCAGCAGATTCCCTTGAATCAGGCAGCAGTCGGCATTAAACAAATTAATCCCGCAGATCTGGTCATGATTGGTCGCGGGGCTCAGGTCAAGGTTGTTCCAGTTTAAGATCCGGTTGCTCGTGATGATGATATTCTGGCACCGGGATTCCGCATATTTCGGTCCGTTGACCAGTGCAATCCCGGAGGTAGGCACATTCTCGATCGAATTGCCGTCGATGATGACGTCCTTCGTCGCGAAAATGTTGATCGCCCCGAAGCTGTACTCCTTCATCGCGGGTGCACTGATGCTGTTCCCTTCGATCACGCCCTGCCTGACACCCCAAAATTCGATCCCGTTATACCGGTTATTGATGCAAATATTGTTTACGACCGTTATATCATAGGTTTCGTATTGTTTGGAAGCAAACGCCGTAATCCCTTCCTGCCCGTTCCCGATCACGATATTGCCTGCGGCAATGTTGCTGAAGCAGGCCCGGGACGCAGTGTCCGCAATCCCTGTATTGGTGTCGAAGCAGATGCCCTGACCGCCGCAGTTTTCCACATAGTTATTGACGATTTGGCAGTAGCTGGAGGAGGAAATATTGATTCCCGTATTGCTGTTCGGATCTGCGCCGTTGAACAAGGTCTGATTTCGGATCTGGTTGCCCTGAACGAGCATACGGGTACAATCGTTAAGGTATATGAATCGTTCGTCCTTATTGGCGGACTCCACGATGCGGTTATCCATAAGCTGTCCGTCTTCGGACTGGTAGATATGCCACCCCTCCACATTTTGACGAACCCGGAGGTTCCGGATGACGAAATCCGAACTGGATAGGATGTTCAAGCTGATGGGCCCTTCAAGGTCGGCTACCTCGAATCCGGCTGCTCCGGAAGCGGTCAGTTTTGCATCCTGACCCGCGGTAAACGGCTCCAGTACTGCGCCCTTCTCTCCTCTCAGCTTCATACGGTTCTGAAGCTTGATTTCCCTGATTTTGTACGTTCCTGCAGGCAGGACCACGGTCGCCCCCGAACCGTCCGCTGCGTTGACGGCGGCCTGAATCCCGGCTGAATCGTCCGCGTTCCCGTCGGCAGCCGCCCCGAACCATTGCGGATAATATTCGGCCAGCGCCCCATTCACGATGCCTGAACCTGTAAAGATGGGGTACAATCCGGCCTCCACGCCGCCGTTAATGGTCAGCACTTTTCCTTGTGCGATGTTCAGCCGGGCCCCGTTCATCAAGCGAAGGGTAATGCCCGGATCCACCACCGTATCGGCCGGGATCGGATAATCTCCCGCGGGGACTACGAGCACGCCACCCCCTTGGGCTTTTAACCGGTCAGGGCATCCGCGAAGCCTGCGGCGGCAGGGACGCTCAGCCAGGATAAACCGAGCTTGTCGGCAGTGACCGAATGTTCGGCGATTTTGGTCGTCACCACGGCCCCATCCACCAGATTGGACGTCCCCACCGAGTTCAGCGGAAGATTCCCGCCGGTCGCTTCAGCCGCCGATATGGAAGCGATTTTCTTCTCCGGCTTGGCGCGGCCCCCGTTTCCCCGCTGCCCTATCCCCTTCTTATGCCGATGCCTATTGAAAAGACGACCCATAGGCAAAACCTCCCCATCAACGAATTGTCAAGTCCAATGCTATTGTATTCGGGGCAGACTTGCTTAGCTTTGGACATTTCCCTAGGGCTGCTTGCCTATTTTACCTGCCGCAGGTTCCATATAGCCAAGTGCTGTACCCTGACGAATGGGCCCAGTTTACTTCACAAAGGTGTTGTCGTCCCTTTGGTGCGCGCCAGCCGGCTTCCGCCCGCCTGCTTTGCCCGCACATAATCGTTCCCTTGAAACAACGTTTCGTAGGATTGCACGATATGATCCCACGAATATAAGCTCCGAATCCGGTGCTTCGCCCGTTCCCCAAGCTCCTCCAGCTGTTCGTGACTCCACGATTCAGCCTCATCAATCAGCCTGCTCAAGGCGCCGGATTCATTCGAAAAATAGTGACAGCTCTCCCCGCCGACTTCCCGGTTGAATACGACGTCAAACAAAAGGTTCAGTCTTGTCGATGCCAGCGATTCCAACAGGGACGGGTTCGTTCCGCCCACTTCATGACCATGGCAGTATCCGTATGCCTGCTCCCGGATCTTCTTCAAAAGCGGCTGCTCGTAGACGGTTCCTACAAATTTGATCCGCGGATCCGAATCGAAACCCGTTCTTAGCCGCAGCTCGTCATAAAATGGCTGCTGCTGCGCCCCCGTCACAATGACCAGGTCTTTGGCGGTGCCCGACTTCATAAACTCGCGGATCATCAATTCATAGTTATTCTCCGGAACAAAGCGGCCGATGACCAAATAATAGCCGTATTTGGACAATCCGAACCGGTCCATCCAATCCGTAAACCGTTGATCCTCATCGTCCAGCGGCGACGGCGTCACGTCCGCCCCGTAGGCGATAAAGGTGGTATTCGGCTCATACCGGGCGTACATGTCATGAATGTACTGCTCGATCCCGCGGGAATCACAAACGAGAAGATCCGCGTGCTTCACCATCAGCCGCTCGGACCATTTCCAGTAGCGTTTGACGGGTGCGCTCCATTTTCCCCGTTTCCATTCATGACCGTCAGGATTGACGAACACAGCAACCCCCAGCTTTTCGAGCTGCCTTTTTAGAATAAAGAAAACAGGGCCGATCCGGCAGGCCAATACATAAACGATGCTGTTCTCAAGCCGATGGGTTTTGATATATTTCACGCACTCCAGCAAGCTGAGCACATCGTAGACGACCGCCCTTGCACTTCCCATCTTCGGTGTGTGCACCGGAAAGCAGCGTGCATCCTGATACACAAATTCCTCTGCTTTGCGGTCGGACAGGCAGGCGACATGATATTGGGTATCCCCGTCGGTCTTTCTTCCGGTCAGCTGGTCGACGAAGGTCTCAAACCCGCCGTACTTCGCCGGTATTCCTTTCGAGCCAACGATAAACACGTGCTTCATTTGACCACGACCTCTTCTCCGATTTGAAGATACCATTCATAGATATCCTGGGCATGACGCTGCATGGACAAGTCCAGATCGCTGTTCACGATGCTGCGGTTCGCCGCAGTCAGCAAATGCCGATTGGCCAGCAGGTGTGTAAGACGCTGCGCCAGATCCGCGGGATCAGGCTCAAAAATCCATCCGTTGACTCCGTCTGCGATCATATCCTTCACGCCCGCCTGTCTGGAGACCAGCACCGGTACCCCGTGCGACAGCCCTTCCAGCCCGACGAAACCAAACGTTTCCTTCCATATGCTGGGGACGATCAGCAGATCGGTTTCCGCGAAAATTCCGGCAAGCTGATCCGGTTCATAGCGGCCATGAAAGGTGCAGTGTTCGGCAGGTGGTGCCGATGCCGGGATGCCGTCATTTCCGTAAACGTGAAGATGCCAATGGCCCGCATGGGTATCCGGCAGTCGATCCAGCGCCTCCTGCAGCAGGAAAAACCCTTTATAGCGGTCAACCGGACCCAAATAAGCGATGCGCAGGGGTTCATCCGCAGAAGGAAATGATTTTAAGACTCTCCGGTCGGCCATATGCCGGTGGCGGATGGACAGGACCTTTCCTTTCACGTTCAGGTAAGCCGTAAAAATCTCCTTGGCCACCTGGCTGTTGAAATGAAATTCGTCGATCATTTGATACATTTCCAAGTAATAACTTCTGAGCTCTTTGTATTCGTTGGCCCGTTCCGGATGAATCATAGGCTTGGAATCCCCCGCTTTCCTAGGCATATGGCTGGAAGTGCTGGAAGTGCTGGAAGTTCGTTTTTTCACGGCCCTGCGGGCCTTTTGCAAAATCCGGCTGTTTTTCAAGCGCCTGTAGCTGTAGGACTGCATCATGTAGATCATGTGCGGCGAATATGCATGCTGGTTGCAGGAAATGCAGCTCTTTCCCTGGTCAAAATCGTCGCAGTGGTCTCCTGCCGCATTCAGGAGGTTGACCTTGGGGCAGATGCCAAAGTAGTCGTGCGACGTATACACCGTCCGGATTCCCAGCGCTTTGGCCGCCTCCAAGAGTTCTTTATGGATTCCCATCAAAGTGTGAAAATGGATCAGATCCGGCTGTACTTCCCGGAGCAGCTCAAGGAATACCTCCGGATCCCCGGCTCGGGAAAATGAGGGTGGGCGGCCGATCCCTCCGAGAAGAGGAACCGGAAGCGGATTGATGATCTCGTATACGCCGATGCCCTCATACGGAGGGTTCGGCTTTGTTTTCATTTTTCCGGACCATGTATAACGCCCCGGATACAGCAAGCTGACTTCATGCCCCTGCTGCAGCTGGGCCAGCATGAGATCGACGCTGTATTTCGTCAGACCGCCTGTTCGGTATGGGGGCAATCCGAGGGTGACATGCAGCAGTTTCATGACTTCAACTCCAAGGTCCCCGTGCTCTGAACGCCTACGGCGGGCAAATTCTCAGCGGGAACAGGATTTGGGCTGCGGCTGTGCCGAAGCAAATAGGGATTGGCTATGATGCCATACACAATCCAATTGACCGGGTTCGTAAAATATCCGCCGGCGATTTGGTAGCTGACAATAAAGAAGAGAAGCGCGTATTTCAATATTTTTTCTTCAGGACGAACCGGAAGGATCAATGACAGGAAGAAGACTGTGAGGAGAAAGATCATCAGCCACCCTCCCTCGGCCAAAGCGTACATGAAGGAGTTGGAGATGACATCCACCAGCCCGAAGCCGGCATAGGCGTTATGGATCGTGTCCGTGTTCAGGTTGCCGAATCCGACGCCGAAATAATGTGTGTCCAGCAGCATCTGTTTCATGACGCGAAAGCTGACGTTGAACCGGTAGACGACCGACCCGTCATTTCCGTTCACGATATCGTTAAAGCGGAGATAAAAGCTGTTATTGCTGTTCACGACCGCCAGCACACTAAGAACCGCCAGAAAGGTCAGGGCAATCAGCCCGAGCACCCGGACCGTGCTGAAGTTTTCCTTCAAAATAAAATAAGTACATCACGACACAGGCCAGTGACAGGCTGAACATCCCTCCCATACCGGCCGAGAGCACCACAATGACCAGATTCGTGCCGATCAGCGCAAAGTGGAGAAGATTCCTGGACCCTGATTTCTCCCGCAGGACAAAGAATACGAGCAGCAGGACCAGCAAGGCGGCATGAAAAGAGGCTTCGCTCGGTTCGAAGTACAGAAGCGACAGCCTCGTTTTTTGATAAATATTGACCGTTTCGTCCAATCTCCACAGCCATTCCGTTTTAAACGCCAGGCTGACGGCAAGAAGGAATACATGAAGCAGGGAGGAATAGACGGCCATTTTTCTCCATACCGGTAACGGAATTTTCGATTCCTTGATTTGGATGAATAAAAAGACGTTCAGAAAGATTTTCGCGACGTTAATCACCAGTCTTGGAATCTCGATCTGGTCGTTCAGCACGATCTGCAGCAGCGCATACAGGACGACAAGGTAGATGTAGCCCAGTGCTTTGACCGTCAGCCGTTTGTTTTTATAGATATCCACGAAAATCAGGACAAGGCTGAGAAAGTACAGCAGGTCCAAATTGGCGGACAGCAGTTCATGCAGCACGTAGGAACACGACAAAATCAGCGCCATTTTATACCCTCTTTACTCTTTTTTGCGTCGCTCCACGAATGTGCTCCCCGATCATGGCCAGAATCTGCTCCGCCTGGTTCGTACGGGAAAAGGCTGACCGGCCGGAGAAATCGAACTCCTTGGCGATCAAGTCCGCCAAACCATCGGCCACGTAGTCCCGGTGATGGCCCGCGCAGATACCGTACCGGCCGTGGACCAATTCCACCAGCTCCCGGTCGGCCGTAACAGCCAGGATCGGCTTGCACGCCCCGATATATTCAAAGGTTTTGCCCGGGATGGCATAATCGCTGCCCTTGGTATGCGTAAGAATGACCGCTACGTCCGCTTCTTTCAGCAGAGACGCCGCCGCCTCATGCCTGACGCTTCCTACGATCTCCACCGTAACCCCGTCACCTGTCATGTTCACATTGGATAGATCCCTGGCCGCCTGCTGGTCAAGCAGCCCCGCAACTTTCAGCTTGATCCGTATGCCGGTCCTCTCGTGAAACAGCTGCAGCCCCTCGATCAATGCATGGATATTTCGTCCTTTATAGATGGAGCCAATATGAGCCATGGTCAGCTCGCGAACATTGTCGGAAATACGTTGATATACGCAGTTTCGAAACAGTTCCTCGTCGTATCCGTTGCGGATCAGCCGTATAGACGGCCGTTCTTGCTCAAGTTCATAATGCTGCCGGATCCCCTGAGACACGGCCACGATTGCGTCGGCCAGCCGGGGGATCATCCTCTCCGCCCTGCGGTAGGCCTGACGGGGCTGACCTTCCCCGATGTTATGGTTGATGATGTCCCTGATCTCGATCACTACCGGAATTCCCGGCGCTTTACGTTTGATGTGGTCAATGATGTACAGTCCGTACACATCCGGTATCGTCAAAAATACGGCTGATACCTCGTTCTGCTCCAGGCATGCGTCCAGCTCGCGGAAGAGGCGAATGTTCATGCGCCTGAAAGCATAGGAGCTGTACTTATAGTTCCTCCAAGCCCTGATCGTCCATTGGTTTCTGAGCACACCTTCAATAAGCTGCTTGATTCCCCGGCCGGAAGGCTCCCCGCCAACCATCGTCTGCGTAAAGGTACTGCTGGGCGTATCGTATTTGTAATTGACAGCGGCAAACCGGCTCGGCGCCGGGCCGTATTTCCGGTCGTTCACGACGATCAGGCGGTATTGTTCCATAAAATGCTTCATCAATCCGGCATACCGGACCGATGCGACCACCGGCGCGCCTTCGATATAATCCGAGATGACGATCATCGTCTGCTTCATCTGATTTCACCTTCCCGAATGAAATATTCCCCTTTCATGACCGGAAGGTTCGCAATCCCGGCTGTTACCCGGACTGCCGTGCCGTCGGGCAGCAGGATGCTTGCAGGATTGGACGGGTCCAGCTTCAGCGAGAGAATGCCACCGTTTCCATATCTGGATTCGTGTTCCAGGGTAAACACCCTTTCCTCACCCGGATAAGTCACGACCTGCACGTGATCCCGGAGGTTCACGTAATCGGCAAGCTCCGACCCGGTGCAGTACCATACGTTTTTCCCCTCCAAATAACGAAAGATCGCCTGCAGGCTGCCGCAGTCGTCAAAAATGTTGGGGGTCTGCCTCTTCCCGTCGTCGCGTGCGGGGGAAATATGCTCCTGAATCCCGATGACCAGCCTGTTCTCCAGCAAATAATCCAGCTCACGAAGCTTCCAGCGGCGAAGCGGCGTCTTTAAGAACCGTTTGGCCATCCCCTTCAAGGAAGCTTCCGGCCGGTAAATCCCATTCAGCAGCCCTCCGTCCACCGTCGAGGGAATGTCGATGACGCCGCCTTCGCCAAAGCGTTTAATATCGTAGTTGGTGAGCGGATCTGGATCCCCGCCGCTGATCCGTTTCATCGCAGGGTCTCCCGCCCCCCGGTTCCAGTATCTGCACCACCAAATGAACCCCGCCCGATCAATGCTTTCATCCGAGCAGTCGTTGCCGGCGTACCCGCAGTATTTGCCGCCTTTCGGCCTTTCGCCGACGGCATCGGCATAGACCGATATCCCTTCCAGCGTACGCTCCAATGCTTCTTCGGCGCTTTCGAACAGCTCCCATTCCTGTACAAAATCCTCCGGATTCGGTCCCGTTCGGCCATGGGTCGTTCCATGATAGGCGAGTTCATAGCCCGGATGCCGGTGAATGCCGCGGAAGAAAGCCCTGCTCTCCTCGTCGGCGTTGATCGGGCGGGAGGTTTGCCTGCACACCGGATGATCGGACATACCGGCCCGGACCCCTACCGGAACAAAGAAGGTTACCTTGACCTGCGGAAAATGCCGTAGGATTTGCTCATTCAAGTACCGGAAGGATGAGTTTTCTCCATTTTTGCAGTATCCCCAATCCTCCTCCAGATCGGGAATTCCGTTATGGTTGACGTCCACCCACGTATTGGCCAGATCATCGATCATAAAGAAAACAGGCGAATCGGCGCCGTTAAACCATTTGCATTTCTCCAAGTGCATGACGAATTTCCCCTTATCCCTTTCCTTCACCCTGCTGCATCAGGAATGCACAGCGGCTTTCCGGTTCAGGTACTTCAAGATTCCCTTCCCCTTGACCAGCATTCGGTACAGCCTGGTGTGAAGGCGGTCATTGTTCCACAATTGCAGCGAATACATGACGGTAAATTGATTGGTCCACCGGAACTTCCACGGGTACGAACCGGCGCCCAGATCGATGTCCGTCACCTGCCCCTGCTCGATCAGCCGGCGGATCGTTTCCAGCATCAGTACGTCGAAGACGCCGTATTTCGCATAATCGGGGGAATACCCGGTATTCCAGCCGTACAGCTTTCCCCTGTGCAGAAAAAACAGCTGGTAGGCGATCATCACGTTCGAATCCTCAAGCTCGAGGAAGGACGCAATGACCTGGTCGTTGTTCATAAATACCCGCTTGTAAAACTCCTCGTTCTTTTGGTCTTCAAACAGGCTTCTGCGGTCGATCCTTCCCCTCTGCTCGTGCAGATATGCCTTCTCCTGCTTGTGAACATTGGAAATCCGGTCATAAATATCCCCGCTTTGCCGGCAGTCCACCATTTTGAATTGATAATCGGTCTCCTGCTGGAGCTTCCTCAGCTTCTTTTTCGCCTTGGCATTGATTCCGCTCGTATCCCACCCGGCTGCGGTATCCCATCCGCCGATCCGGATGCTCGGACAGGAGGTGAGGTACTTGATGCTCGGATTGTACCTGTCATGGCGCAGTAAAAAGTGAAGCAGCGATGTGTCGGTTGCAAGGTGTGTCAATTCGATTTTGTCCCACAGGTCGGAATGGTCCTCGATCGCTTTGAAAATTTCCTTGATAATCGCAGCCGGACTGCCCTGTTGGGAATGGAGGATGAAATTGAAATAATCGCCCTTACCCATAAAGCCGAGCACACGGCATTTCACGATTTTTTTATCCACCGTACGGATGACAAGCGGAGCGATGCCGACCATTTCGTTGTCCCGGCTGCAGCAAATAATGAACAGCTTGTTGTTCCGGTCCTCTCCAAAGGTCAGCCACCATGCGTAGTTATATTGAAAGGTGCTGTAGTAGGTCAATTCGTCGTCCAGCTCCTGCAAGCGCTCCCAATCCTCTTGAATACTAAGGAATCCATCGGTATCGGTAACAATTTTTATACTCATGGTTCCAGTTAAACTCCTTTATCCTTGAGTCAGCTCCGCTGCCGGTAGACACTACAGCATGATTTCGATCATTCCGGTCATAATGAAGGCGGTCTGAAGCATCGTTTTGAATCCGGACAAAAACCGGTACAACCGGCCCCTGGCTTTCAGCAGATTCCACATCTTGAATGTATAGTTTACGTTGAACCGGCTGGTCCATTTAAACTTCCAGGCATAGCTGCCCGCCCCGCAGTCGAGCCGTTTGCCAAGCTTCTCCTTGAACAAATGCTCCAGCGTTTCGACCATGAGCACGTTGGCTAGGCCGTGAAAAGATGAATATTCGGGGGCGTAACCCGAATTCCAATCGTACAGAACATCCTTGTAAAGATAGCAGATGCTGTAGTTGATAATCTCCCCGCGCTCATCCTCAAGCATAAAGACGACCACCTGATCGTTATTGGGGAACAGCCGCCTGAGAAATTCGTCGGTGTACTCGTTTTCAAACAGGCTCCGCCTTTCGGACCTGCCTTTTTCGGTCTGCAGGTACTCCTTCAGCAGCCGGTGAACCCGGGCAACCCGGTCGTAGATTTCCGCGTTCTGCTCACCGGTGACGACCTTGAACCGGTAGTTCACCTGTTTGCGGAGCTTATCCCGCGTCTTTTTCATTTTGATGAAATCCTTTGTTTGGCTCAGCCGCTCGTAGGTTTCATGCTCCCTGATCGGGATCACCGGACAGGAAGTGAGGTACTGCACATGTTCGTTATACTGCTCATGGCGAAGCAGGTAGTGGAGCAGCTGCGACTCCTGCGTCAGATGGGTCAGCTCGAATTTGTCCCAGAGGCTGTCATGGGCGTGAAAAGCGCCGAACAGCTCCTTCAGGATTTTGATCTCGCTTCCACTCCCCCTTTCAAGCAAAAAGGTGAAATAATCGCCCTGACCGATAAAGCAAAGCGTGCTGCAGCTGAACAGCTTGCTTCGGTCACGACGGATCATGAGCGGTGCGATCCCCACAACCCTGTTGTCCAGGAGGCAGCACACGATAAAAAGCCGTTTGCCCGGGTCCTTGGAATGGGTTTTCCACCAGAAATAATTGAACTGAAACGTACTGTAATAGGTCGCATCCGGATCCTGAAGCTCCAACCGCTCCCAGTCTTCCTGAAGGCTTTGAAACCCCTCCATATCGGTCACAATTCGGGTATTCATAGCTCGGATTGGACTCCTTTCATGGACATATTGGACTTCTGCTTGAGCACCTGCCGGATCATCCCGCCCAGCTCAGCCCGGGTCACCAGCTTGCACAGCAGGCATAAGTAAACGAAGCCGCAGCAGAGAATGCCATTCAACAGAATCTCCAGCAGCACGGAATGGATGACCTGCATCAAGACGATATAAATGCCGTAAATCGGCAGGGTAACGGACAAGTACTTGTACGGAACAACAGGCCGAGCCCAATCGAATAATACTTGGTGCCAAACCGGTAAAACAAATAAATTCGAGGCCATATAAGCGATCACGTGGATATGGCCGATCCGTACAGCCCAAGAAGCGGAATAAGCGCCAGGTTGCAGCCGACGTTGATCAGGGCGGCCGTAATGATAATGATCGAGTACAGCTTCATTTTTCTGGCGATATGGAGCCCCAGCGCATAGAAATCCGCCGCACCCGCCAAAAAATACGAAATCGCCACGATCGGGATAATGTAGTTCGCATCCCGGTATGCCTCGGTGGCGACCAGCTGCGTGGCAATGTTGGCAAACAGCGAGAGCCCGAGCACGCACAGCCAGCCTACGAAGTTGTACAGCCTGAACATTTTACGGATCTGCTCCGGTCCGGCCGTTTCCTTGTACATTGCGTATTTGAACGGCGTGAATACGGACATGAACGGGTTGATGAACACCGGATTGATCAGCATGCCGATTTTGTAACCGATGGAATACACCGCTACCGAGGACAGGTTCAGAAAGCCCTTGATCAGAAAACGGTCGCTGAGGGACAGAACCCATGCAGAGACATCACCGATCATCAAACCCGTGCCGTAACCGAGCATCATCCGCAGCTTCCGGATACTCAGCCTGAAACGGTACTGCCGGATATGAATGAGAAAAAGCAGGACGAACACCGTCAAATGGCCGAAGAGCTGGGCCTGCAAAATACCGAGAACCCCCATCTTCAGCACCAGAAAAAAGTACAGCGCATAGACCAGCGTGAACACTACGGTGGCGATTTGGATGCTGCTGGCGAGCAGCGCCTTAAACTGCATCGTGTAGTAGCTGGTATAGATCAAGTTATGACAGGCCAGCACCGAGCTCATCACGACATAGGGAATAAACAGATGGGTGGAGTCCGAGAGCTGAACGAACACATGGGGATAGATCCAGGGATTTACAGCCCATGTCAAGAGGATAAATGCCAGCCCCCACAGCAGGGAAAAATTCACCGCCGTATTTCTCAGTTCCAGCTTGTTGTCGTATTCATGGTAAAACCGGACCATGCCCGAATATACACCCAGCGTAATCCCGAGCGCCAGCAGCTGCTGAATGCTGAGAATGATGTCATATTGTCCGTACTGCTGCTGGCTTAAGTTGCGGGTGTACAGCGGGATGAGGATCAGGTTCACCATTTGGGTCAACAGAGAGGAGCAGAAATAGGCGACGCCGTTGGAGAGAATTTTTTTATTTTCCATAGACCTCCACAGCCGGCTTGCCACTCGGCGATTCCTTTCCTGCGATGCTGGAATACACCTGGATGAGCTCCGCCGCGTAGTCCCCGACTTGAAGGTTCTGCAGCTGATCCTTGTAATGCGGATAGCGGTCAATGATGTCGCTCACTTTGGCGGCAAGGTCCGCCAAGTCCCGGGAGCGGAACACGACCGTCCCCTCCGGCCGCCTGCATACGTCGCTCGCCGCGCAAGGAATGCGCCCGTGCAGCGACTCCGCAATGGACATGCCATAACCGTCCGTGTTCGTCGGCCGGATGAATAAGTGGCTCTTCTTCAGAATCGGATAGAACTCCGTATCGTCCACTTCATAGAACATGACATCGCCGCTGAGGCCGTACTCGTTGAGCTCCCGCCGAAGCCTCATGTAGTGGTTTCGTTCCTCCCCGGTTTGCGCGGAAACCCCCATGACCGCAATCAGCAGCCGGATCCGCCTGCCGCGTCCGCGCAGTTCCTTCATCAGCTGGATCAACAAATCGAAGCCGTACAAATCCT
>NZ_PCZT01000009.1:1924515-1929428 GCF_002968895.1 Paenibacillus sp. AR247
CCAAAAACGAGTACACCCCGGCAGGGATGGCCCTGGCCTCCTCTGCTCGTTCCGGCGGGTGAATATATGCCGGGATCGTTACGACCCGGTCATGACGAAATCCCCGTTCGCGCAAGAACCGGGTCGTGTCCTCATTGACGCATATGATCAGGTCGATGCTCTTCAGGCTGCGTAGAAGAATCCGCCGCCTCAGCGGACCGGCATGCCGGATCTGATCCTCCAGGTTGACGCCGTGAACCGTGAGGATGATTTTTTGGCCAAGCCGCTTATACAGCCCAAGCAGACTGCGAAGCCGTGGGTCGATCGTATGGAAATGAAGAATGTCCCCCTTCAGAAAAGGGATCTTGAACAGAAACCGCCGGTACCGGTTCAAAGGATGGACGTGCGGGCTGTGGGCCGCGCCTTTGGCTTCGTTATATATCTCAAAATCGATGCCCTGCTGCTCCATGACGGCGGACAGACGGCTGAGATGGACGGATACGCCGCCGCGCGGAGGCGGAAGCGGACCGATGAATACGACTTTCATGGAAGGATCACCTCGTTCACTTGAGCTGCTGCGTTTGATTACGAAGTCAACATGTGCATCTGCTGCGATTTTATTTCCAACGGATGCGGGTGCTAAGCCCTTCCGGATGACTGCTTCGAACCCGGATCAGCCGGCTTGCGCGCCGCACGCCATATCGTTCCGAAACCCAGGAATCTTCCAGCTGGATGGCTGATGCCCCCTCAAAACCCATATGTATCGTTACTCCGGCTTGGCGTATGAGGACGATGTCATCCGTTTGGGCTGCAGCGGCACCCGGCACCAGCATGAATGAGGCCGTAAATTCCCGGATCTCTTCCGCTTCTGGTGACACCGGATCCAGACGGTCGGACAGCGTCAGTTCCCCCTCATGAAAATCAAACACGCGCCGATGGATGACGCCGCACTTGCCGGCATAGCCTGAATGGCTGCCTGCGAAAAAGCCTTCCCTGAACGCATCGCAGCGCGCGAATGTCTGCTCCCGCATCAGAAACAGTTCGTGTTCATCAAAATCGTTTTGCTCATGCCCTCCCACTTGAACGGTGTTATGCATGCCCGTACTGCGGAACAGGTTGCGCAGCCGATAATCGGCGGAGTAAATATAGGCGCCCGGATCGACAAAGATGTCCTGGCCGGACACCTGAAGCTCAAAGCTCAGCTGGTCGTTGTGGCTGTGGGCCCCATGGCCGCGAAAAGACAGCTCTCCGCAGCGCACCAGGCAGTACGCCGAGCTGCTGCGCAGCACATAATACCCGCCGTCCGGATACGCTGCGCAAGGCCGGCTCGAGGGCGCTCTTTCAGGCGCTGCATAAGGCCGGAGCGTGGGCAGCCCGGCAATCCACATCGCTTCCTCACGGTGCAGGCGTCCGGCGGCGCGGAAATCGTCGCGGTCGAACAGCTCGCCGGCCACGGCCAGCATATGGCGGCAATCCGCCGGCGCCCACCGGCCGTAACCGGACGCGATCATCACGCGTCCGTCGTCCGCGTCGCCGACGACCGGCGTTTGCCCATCCTGCTTCATGAGGTCCAGCATGAACTCGTGCATCTTCTCGAGCCGCTTCATGTATTCCGGCGTGAATTCAATCCCGTTGCTGCTGCACCAGACCGAAGACAGGACAAACAGCTCGGCGACGAGCCGGTGATAGGAAGTGGAAGCCTCGTAGTTCGATCCGTCCGTGTTCACCTGCACGAACATTTCCCGCTCGGTTTCCCGGATGCCGTAAGCAAGCCTACTCTTTGGGACTTGAGCTGCTTATTCCTTTGCCGCACACCTCTATATCCCCAAAATAAAGGCCCAATCCGATCAGCCCGGCGAGATTGGACAAATAGNGGTTTCCCGTATGCTCACCCGTGTTTTCCAAATTGTCCATAATAAAACCGCCGTGCCTGTACAGCGACGCATGAAGCCGGTCCCAGAACGCTTCGGGAAGCGAAGGGCTGTCCCGGAAAAAATAGATGCCCGCAATCCAGTTGACGGCACGGATCGCCACATCCATCGCGCAGGTCCAGTTTACCGACATTTCGGGTGGATTCTCCTGGATCCAGTCATCCAGCTGGGCTTGAAATTCTAGCGCATACGCCTCTCTGCCTGTCAGCCAATAAGCTTTCCCCAACGTAAAGACATGCTGAAAACGCGAAAGCTCCCAGGGAACCTTCACGTCAGCCCGGTTCGATAAATCGACCGTTCGAATTCGTTTATAATACCGGGGCTCCCATCGGAATCCCGTCTTGAAGTCTTCATGCCAGGGAAGCCGCTCTCCAAGGGTCACGGGACCCGATCCCAGCAGATCGAACTCGTGGACGCAGATCCGGTCCGCCTGCCGGATAATCTCCGTATCGGACCGCCCTTCGCGCAGCAGTTCGGCGTACCGCTCCTTATCCTGCGGATCGAACAGGAAGCGGCCGCAACTTCGGAATCCGCTGAACAGGCTCGGCTTCACCACGGCCGGAGCCAGCCTGTGCCGGATGCTGAGATAGGCGGTGCGCGTTTCATCAAGCGCTTTTACCGCGACCTTGGCCGCCGCCGCATGCAGCGGCATCCTGCGCAGCTTTTTCACTTTCATCATCAGCGTGGACATCAGTGCACCCCGACCCGTTCCCGGGGCGATTCGCTGAAGAAGCCCCTTGTATCGATCACGATTTTTTCCTGAAGCAGGTTGCGGTCCATATGGGAGAAAGCGTCGTGATTCACGAGCAGCAGCACGATATCCGCCTTGCGGACCGCCTCCACCGTTTCAAGCAGCTGAACCCCGGCTTCCGCAAGCGAGGCTGGCAGAAGCTGGATATGCGGCTCTACCGCATAAATGTCCCCGATCCGGGCCTTCGCCAAATGCTCCACAATCGCAAGCGCGGGGCTTTCCCTCAGGTCATCGATGTTCGCCTTAAAAGAAAGTCCCAGGCAGGCGATGACGGGCGACTTCAACCGTTTGGCCCGCTCCGCCACCTTATTTACCACGTAACCGGGCTTATAGTCGTTAACGATTCTGGCAGTATGAATCAGCTTGGCCTGTTCCGGCGCCGCATGGACGAGAAACCACGGATCCACCGCGATGCAGTGTCCTCCCACGCCCGGTCCCGGCTGAAGAATGTTCACCCTGGGATGGTGGTTTGCCAGCCGGATCAATTCCCACACGTTGATGTCCAGCTGGTCACAGATGAGAGACAGCTCGTTCGCAAAAGCGATGTTGACATCGCGGAAGGAATTTTCGGTCAGCTTGGCCATCTCCGCCGTTTTGGCGTTGGTTTCAAGGATTTTCCCGCTGACGAACTGCTTGTAAAAGGCCACGGTTCGCTGGGTAGACTCGATATCGATCCCCCGTCCGCTCTGGACGGCCGCCTTGACCATAATGTCCAAATCCGGTTCCACGATATGAACCTCACCCTGGTTAATCAGCTCGACCGCATGCCGGTTCGTGTCCACGCCGTGCACTTCAAAGCCTTTAATTGCAAGCAGACTGGCTGTTGGCAGTCCGATATAACCGAGTCCCACGACGCAAATTTTTTTGACCATAAGTCCGCCCCTGCCTTCATTTCAAATGGTAATGACCTTTCTTTCACCGCTCATACGGCTGATCAGGCACGCTGATCCCGGTCAAATCTTCGGTTCCACGTTCTCGATTTGCAGAATCCGGTCCAGTTCCCTTAAGAGGGGCGTCCGAAGTTCTCCCTGGCGAAGCGCAAACTGAATGGTGGTCAGAATGTACCCGAGCTTCTCGCCGACGTCGAAGCGCTCCCCTTCGAATTCATAGGCCAGACAGCGGTGCTTGACGATCAGCTGCTGGATGGCATCTGTAAGCTGGATCTCTCCGCCATACCCGGCTTCCTGGTGTTCCAGCAGGCTGAATATTTCTGGGGTGAGCACGTAACGGCCCATAATGGCCAAATTTGACGGCGCCTCTCCTGGAGCGGGCTTTTCCACCACTTTCCGCAGCTCAAAGGTCCGTTTGTCCGTGTCGTGAATCGCACTCGGGTCGATGATGCCGTACCGCGATGTGTGCTCAGACGGCACCTGCCCGACGCCGACGACGGAACAGCCGTGCTTTTCGTACTGCCGAACGAGCTGTCCGATGCAGGGCGCTTCCGCGCGGACGATGTCATCACCGAGAAGCACGGCGAATGGTTCATCACCGATAAAATTCCGCGCGCACCATATGGCATGACCGAGGCCTTTGGCTTCCTTTTGCCGGATATAATGGATCTCTACGGCCGACGAACGCCGGACCATCTCAAGCACGTCCAGCTTCCCTTTTTCCAGCAGGCTGAGCTCCAACTCGAAGGAGTAATCGAAATGATCCTCAATCGACCGTTTTCCCTTGCCGGTGACTATAATAATGTCCTCGATTCCCGCCTCGATCGCTTCCTCCACGATGTATTGAATGGTCGGCTTGTCGACGATAGGCAGCATTTCTTTGGGCATCGCTTTGGTTGCCGGCAGGAAACGGGTACCGAGTCCGGCAGCCGGGATAATGGCCTTTTTCACTTTTTTCACTTGAATAAACCCCCAACTTCATAATGTTGTATCCTTCGGTTTTATGTTTTCTTCTGTTGATCAGGATGAAAGGATGAGCTATACCGCCTGCAGGCAGCATAGCTCATGCTTCCATCCGAAGCATGAGCGTTACTCGGGCATTGAACCCGACCTCACATCACACTCTCGACGATAAACGTCTAAGGTATCCGAATACCCACAGCATGATCGAGTGCCTACCCGTGATAAAGGTACAGTAGACATGACCTGTAAAGACATGCTTCAATAACACGTGGTTTCCTTGATACCCGAAAAACTATTGATGACCGTAATAACGGTACTGATTCGCCTCGGACTTACTGTATTTTTTCTGATTCAGAACGACGCCGAGAATCGTTGCCTTCGCAAGCTCCAGCTTCTCTT
>NZ_PCZT01000009.1:1929528-1932063 GCF_002968895.1 Paenibacillus sp. AR247
ATTCGGAGGAACCGGTCCGGCGGTCACCAGCGACAGGTTCTCCACCACGGTCGCTGCACGACATCNCCGAAAGCGCATGTTCGGCGAGAAGATTCGAGAGCCCAAGCCGGTTCGGCNCGTTAAAAATGCTCTGCAGCGACGGGTGCCTGAGATCGGCGTCGATCAGCAGCACGTTTTTTCCTTCCTGGGCATAGGCCACCGCCAGATTGCTGATCGTCGTCGATTTCCCTTCCCCCGCCTGGGTCGAGGTCACGGCAAGCACCTGCAGCTTTTGATTCCAGCCGGAAAATTGGATGTTGGTCCGAATGTTGCGGTACCCTTCCGAGATCGACGACCTGCGGTTGACGTTCATGATCAGCTTGTTTCTATTGGCTGACTGACGCATACTTTTCACCTGCCTGTTGTTTGGATCGGGCGGTCGCCCGCGTTCGCAAGTCCCGCTTTTTCATTTTCCGGATCGCGCCCAGGGTCGTAAGCTCAAGATACCGCTCCACGTCCTCATCGGACTTGATCGTGTCATCCAAGTACTCGATAAACAGCACTACGCCGACGATGATCATGAACGATGCGGCAAAAGCGATGGCGATGTTAAGGACAACATTCGGGCTGACCGGATCGGGAGCACTCGTTGACAAGGTGCTGTCCAAAATCGAAATATTGTCCACTTTCATGATTTGGGGGATTTCATGCTTGAACACGAGTGATACGGCGTTCACGATCTCTTTGGCGTGCTCGTAGGAGGCATCGCGGATTTTCAATTCGATGATTTGCGAGTTTTGGGTCGTCACGACTTCGACCCGGTCCATCAAGTCCTGCGCGGTCTCATGCAGACCGGGGTACTGGGCGACGACCTTTTCCATGATGGAAGCAGAGCTGATAATGACCTTATAGGAGTTGATCAGCATAATGTTAGAATTGATTTCATTAATATCGAGCGTCGGCTTTCCTTCGCTGTCCATATTCGACTTATTGACAATCATCGTGCTGCTTGCTTCATAAACCGGTTTCATGACATAGACGCTGTAAGCACCAGTGCCGGCCGAGCACAAGACCACCACCAATACGATCAGCCAAAGGCGCTTTCTTAACATTTGCAGCAGCAGCTTAAATTCCATAACCCTTCCCCCCAATTTCATCGAATGGTTGCCTCCGCTCTAGACGGTGGGCTGATGAAACGTTCTGATCTCCTTTCCGCTGATGAGCTGCACCGCATGGTCCTCCAGGCTCTTCCGAAAGCCTGCTCCACACAGCTTATCGATGATGCCAAGCCCCTCCTGCGCGTAAAATTTCCGCCGGACCGTGTTGTGCGCATCTGTTCCAATCAAATGGACCAGCCGCTGTTTGCATAGATACGCAGCCGTGCTCTGTACCGATTCCCCAAAAAATCCGGCAAGCGACTGTGTCGTGACCTGCAGCAGGACGCCGAAGTCCCGAATCCATCCCGCCACTTGGTCTGGATGATCGATAATCCCCAAGTTCCGTTCCGGATGGGCAATGACGACCCGAATATCGGCCCGCTTCATGAAGGCAAGAAAATCTGTAAAATACCCGGGTACCTTGCGGGAGGGAAGCTCTACGAGTAAATAGCGGCTGCCGGCAAGCGTCTGGATCCGGCCGCGCCGGAATTCGGTGGGATAACGTTCGGTAAGGTGGTACTCCTGTCCAGGGAGCACCTTCAGGGGGATCCCGACGCGCTTGAGCTTGGCGTTAAACAGCTTCACGCGGCGGTTGATTTTTTTGGCGGAGTTCAAATAATGTCTCTCTCGGTGGTGCGGGGTGGCGATGATCGTCGTAATCCCTTCTTCCACTGCAGCCGCAGCCAAGCGAAGTGCTCCATCGATTGTTTTCGGCCCGTCGTCCACAGCCGGCAGGATATGGCAGTGTGTATCGATCATACGTATCAGCATCCATCCCTTTGATTTTTGAAAAACAACGCAACATTATGTATCATTAAATACGGAAGCTCGACAGAATATGCACTGGTTCCGGCTTCCTGGTGTAACCGATGGTGACGAATTGCGTCTTTATTCCTGGAATTGGCTTAATCTATGAATAAAGATTGACTTTCCAAGAGGAGAATGAACCTGTTTTTTTGGGTAAATCGGTTCAAAAACAGCTTGCACTATTGACGACACTGTTAATTTACGATACATTTTGTATCATGTCAAGCGTTATTTAGCAGGTCCAATTGCTCACGCATACCCGGGTATCCAAGGGGGGAAAGAAATGAATTACGGCAACCGAATATCAGAGCTCAGGGAGCAGAGGAAATTGACTCAAGAGGCATTGTCCATAACCCTTGGGATCAGCCGGGCGGCCTTGTCCCACTATGAGAAGAACCGCAGGAAACCGGATTTTGATACGCTGTCGAAGCTGGCTGATTATTTTCAAGTCTCCATAGATTATTTGCTTGGACGAACAGAGGCAGCCGCAGCGGACGAAAATTCGGATACAGCCAATCCGGCTGATTAACGGACCTGATGGTTACACGAACTTTAGTCCTATCCTCTCTGACAGGCATATACACGTGACACC
>NZ_PCZT01000009.1:1932163-1934967 GCF_002968895.1 Paenibacillus sp. AR247
GCCTGCAATCATCCTGATGTCAGTCAGAGGAGGAGAAAATGAAGGGTTCGACACATCTCGCTATAGGCGTAGTGATCGGTGCTGCCGCCGCAGCCCATTANCCGTTTACGCTGAAACATGCAGCGATGTACATTGCGGTTTCCGCCTTATCAGCGCTAAGCGCAGACCTCGACGGCCCCAGCATGCTCAGTTCTACCCTCGGCCGGTTCTCGAAATGGCTCAGAGAATGGCTGTACTGGTCCGGACTGCTGCTCGTGATCGTCCTGGGGTACCTGTATATCGCTAAGGGGAGCTTTTATCTCGAATATTCCATCTTGGCGCTCGTCCTGTTTCTGCTCGGACTGATCATTAAAGACGGCATGATTCGTAACGTGCTCGTCAGCCTGATTGGCTGCATATTGATTTACGCCGGAATACATAACGCCATGGTCTGGATGTCCGGACTGGGTGCATTTGTGGGTATCGCCCCTTGGCTCAAACACCGCGGCATGACCCATACCGTCTGGGCGGTTTGGCTCTGGGCATGGATCAGTTCCGGACTGGAGGCATACCTCAATCTGGAAGGGATCATGCTCGTATCCACCGCCGGGTACTTGTCCCATCTGATCGCCGATTCGATGACGCCAAGCGGTGTGAAGTGGCTGTATCCGCTCTACAGGAAATCCTTTAAACTTCCGTTTAAATAGCCTCCGCAGTTAGACGATCCAGCCTTGTACCGGAAAAGTTTCTGTTTCATCAACCAAGCAGCGTCAATTTAGGCCTCACCTTTTTCCGAATACTTTTAACTCGGAGGACTCCCGAGGCGCGATATTGTCGTGTCATGCGGGGGTTATCTTTGTCCGCGAGGCATGTTTTGGCGTAATAAGAAATGTTTATTTTTGGTTATATAAAAAGAAATAAACCCAAGAATGGAGCGAGGAGACTGGAGTCCGTGGCCAGCAAATCAATATTGGCGGTATGGGTCAGCCTCATCAGCAACGTCTTGCTGACCCTTCTCAAAGTCATCGTCGGGCTGTTATTCGGCAGTAAGGTTCTCGTAGCCGACGGGATTCATAATGCAGGCGATGTCGTGGCGACGATCGCGGCACTTACCTCGGCAATGGTATCCCGCAAGCCGGCGGATGAAGATCATCCCTACGGGCATGGGAAAGCCGAAGCGATCGCATCGGGCATCGTGGCGATCATTCTCGTCATGGCCGCGCTGCTGATGGTGTATAAATCGATCGAATCGCTGTTCGTTCCTCCGGCCGAAGCCAGCTGGATCGCGCTTGCGGCCGCACTGGTTTCCCTGATCTGGAAGCAGATCCTGTACATGTACTGCATCCGGATCGGCAGGGCCGAGAACAGCCGCAGCCTGATTGCTACGGCCTACGACCATATCGCGGACGTCTACGCTTCCGTAGCCGCGTCCATCGGGATCGGCATTTCGCTGATTGGCGAAGCCTATCATATCCCCTATACGGAATACGGCGACCCGGTAGCCGGGATTATCGTATCGTACCTGGTGATCCGGCTCGGGTACAAAATGGGACGGGAGTCCATCGACATTCTGATGGACAAAAACATCACGAACGAGCAGCTCGCCATGCTGAGCTCGATCATCTACTCCGTCCCCAACGTGAAGCGCGTCGACAGCATTCGGGCCCGGGAGCTCGGCAACGCCATCATCGTCGACGTCAAAGTCAGCGTCCCCAACCATCTCACCGTACAGGAAGGGCATGACGTCAGCCGGGAAGTGAAAAAAACGATCATGGAGCGCATGAAGCAGGTGGCCGACGTCATGGTGCACCTGAACCCATGGTACGATGACGGACAAGAGGCTGTCCCCGCCAGGCCGAAGTAGCCTGGGGGACAGCCTCTTGGTTTGTGACATTCCCGGTTCCATCATCCGGTGCTTAATGTCCAAGCGCATGGTCGATTCGGCCATGCCCGCCGCTCCAAATCCGCTTGGACGTCCACTCGGCTTCGCCCTGCCAGAACGGATCGTTCTCCGGCAGCGCGAGAGGCAGCAGGACGGTCGCACATAGATACAAGCTGCCCGTAGAAATATAACCCTCGCCCAGCTCCGGTTGGTGACCGCTGAGGCCAATGCGCAGCCAGCCTTCGACGTCATACGTTCCTGCCGGCTCGAAGCAGCGCTTCATGACGGCCGTCAGCGCGCCGCGCACCTGCGCCGCGACCAGCCCTTCCGGCAGCCGCCGCTGCCAGGCCAATTGAGCCAGCAGATGGAAGGCGCCCGTCCGGTAGCTGATGGACCGGCCGACCACCGGAAAGCTGCCGTCCGGGGCGATCATGCGCTCCAGCTGCTCCGCGTAACGCTGCGCCCGGACGAGCGCCGGTTCCTTATGCGCCTCCCAGTCCGGCTGCAGCGCGCCGGCGTGATCCAGCACGTCCAGCAGCATCGGGTGGATGACGAAGCTGTTGTAGTAGTCGGCGTGGTACGCCGGCCCGTCGCCGTACACTCCGTCACCGACGTACCACTGCTCCAGCTGCTTCAAGGCGTAATCGATCCGCATCGGATCCCAGTCCCGGTCGCCAAACCGGGCCAGAGCCGTCTCGATGACTGCCGAGAACAGCAGCCAGTTGTTGAAGAACGGTTTGCGCGTGCGGGTCAGTTTCCAGGTGAACAGCCATCTTCGCTTCTGCTCGTCCGTTAACGGATCCCATAAAACATGGGGCGCACGGAGAAAAGCTTGGCACAAGAAGGCCGTGTCCACGATGGGCTGATGCCCTTGCCAAAATTCAGCACGTCCGGGGAGGCCGGGTCGCTGGCCTGCTCCAGCGCTTGATGCGTCAGCCTCAGC
>NZ_PCZT01000009.1:1935067-1942863 GCF_002968895.1 Paenibacillus sp. AR247
GCCTCCCGGCCTTCCCCGCTGCTCTCCACCGGCATCTCTGCGCGCAGCCTTCCCTCCGCAAGCCGCGTCAGCACCGGACGTGCCCAGCGTTCCAAATGATGAAGCCAATACAGCCGCTCTTCCCTGCCAGCATGTTCTGTTCGTTCCGACATTCCTCTGTCTCCTCTCCCGGCTTCACGGCCGGCCCTAAGTTGGATGAAAGCACCGTATTCGCGCGGGCTTACAAAAGCCCCCTCCACTCCCTACTGGCAGCGGTTCATGAACTCCACCATGCGGGTGTACGCGATTTTTTCGTTGGCCTTTTTGGTCATGCCATGACCCTCGTCCTCGAACACAATATACTCAACGTCGCGGCCCTTGGCCTGGAGCGCTTCCACGATCTGGTCGGACTCCGCCTTGACCACCCGCGGATCGTTGGCCCCTTGAATGATCAGCATCGGGTTGACCATCTGATCCAGATACGTTATCGGCGAATCCTTGACGAACCGTTCGCGGTCGCGTTCCGGATCGCCGAGCCAGCGCTCCATGATCGACTTCCAGTGGTCCGGCACGGAATGGTAGAACGTAAACAGATTACTGACGCCGAAAATATCCACGGCCGCCCGAAAATACTCGGGATTGCGCCCGGCCAAGAGCAGGGTCATATATCCGCCGTAGCTGCCGCCGACCACGAACAGCTTATCCCTTGAGGAAATGCCTTGCTCGAACAGCCACTCCATCCCTGCCAGGCAGTCCTTGCGCGGCCCTTCGCCCCAGTCCTGCTCCACCAGCTTCACAAACGAGCTGCCATAGCCTGTGCTGCCGCGGAAGTTCGGACAGAAAATGTTGTAGCCCTGCGCGATGATATATTGGAACATCGACCGGAACTGCTTGCGCTCCGCGGCCTGCGGCCCGCCGTGCGGCCAGAAAACGGTATACCCGTTGGCCGAGTCCTCCTTCGCCCGGTACAAAAGAGCCTCTATCTTCATCCCGTCAAAAGAGGAATAGGACACCACTTCGGGCGCGGACAAGTCCTCCTCGGTCAGTCCCGTCAACCCCGCGGTCCGTCACCAAATACGCCGTCCGCGATTCCCGGTGCAGACGGATCAGCTCCACACTTTCCCGCTCGATTTGCAGCCGTGGTTGAAACGTCCCGGTCGTCAGATCGAAGGAAGCCAAATAAGCAAATTCCGCATCATAATCGGTGGCAAAGACCACCTCCCCATCATTTAGAAAATGAACCTCACCCGCATTATGGACCCGCCCGGGATCCGGCGTCAGGCACTGATCCGCCTCGTCCCCTACCCGGCGTAAATAACTGACGTTGTATGTATTCGCGTAGCTCTTGGTGTATGCGAAGGTCTGCTCATCCGGGCTGACGGCCGTAAGACTGGTCGTCGTTTCTTCGCCCTGCAGGAGCAGCCGGTCCTCTCCCGTATCCAGGCGGTACACCCGGGAATTCAGAAACATCGGGTTATCCCGGGAGGTGCTGTAATACAGGCGGTTGCCGTCTTCGGACAGATGGACAAAGTAATGCTTTTCATCCGGAGCGCTCTCTGGAAACAGCGGCAGCGGCTGTCCGCCGTTCCACTTCAGCGCATGGAACTGGTAGTTTTCGTCGCCGTCGCGGTCAAACGCCGTCAGCAGATGCCTTCCCTCCGGGTCCGGCTTAACGAAGCTGGCCATTTGATCGTTGTACGTCAGCGGGTACGGATACGATGTATCCCCTTTCAAATCCATGGCCCACACATTGAATTTCCCGCTCAGGCTGGCGCTGAATACAAGCCTCGACTCGTCGGCGCTCACTCCGAAGCTGCTGATGACATAGCTCTGAAAAAACTGCTCCACATCCGGTTTTGGAAATGATATCATACCTTCGCCTCCTTTGATTAGGTGTGATTAGGCGCTTGTATACTTGCTGCTGCAATGCTGCTTCGTGTTGGCTGCGCCTGTACGCTTTCTTACCCATTATATCGAAAAAACGGCCTGACGAAGGGAGATCATCCCTACTTTTTTTCGCCAAAAAACCAAAAAAGCCGCACCACCAAGGTCCATGCATCCCATTGCATCCTCCCTTGAGCGTACAGCTTTTTCCCGTTACAGCTTTCCAGCTTCATTAAATGTTCGTATCCCTTGAATCATGCTTTACGGAGCAGTTGTCTCCCGCCAAGATGGCCCAGCATATCCTTCGTCATGGCGTCCAGGTCGTAACGCGCCCGGAATCCCCATTCGGCCTTCGCCGCCGAAGCGTCGATGGAGTGCGGCCAGCTGTCTGCAATCGCCTGACGCTTCGGATCGACATTGTAGTCCAGCGTGAAGCCTGGGATTTCTTTGCGGATCGCCGCAGCGATCGCTTCGGGATCTACGCTCATGGCCGTCACGTTAAAGGAATTGCGGTGCGTCAGCCGCGACGAGTCGGCTTCCATCAGATCAATAATGGCGGTCAGGGCGTCCGGCATGTACATCATATCCATGTTGGTGCCCTTGGCGATATAAGACGTGTACTTGCCTTGAGTGACGGCCGCATAATAAATCTCCACCGCATAATCCGTCGTCCCTCCGCCGGGAGGCGTCACATAGGAAATCAGCCCGGGAAAACGGAGACCCCGCGTATCCAGCCCATATTTATGGTAATAGTAATCGCACAGCAGCTCACCGGACACCTTATTCACGCCGTACATCGTGTTAGGGCGCTGAATCGTGTCCTGCGGCGTGTTGTCCTTCGGCGTCGACGGCCCGAACGCCCCGATGGAGCTTGGCGTAAAGAACTGGCATTTCAGCTCTCTGGCCACCTCCAGCGCATTCATCAGCCCGCCCATGTTCAGATTCCAGGCCAGGAGCGGCTTCTCTTCGGCTGTTGCCGACAGCAGCGCCGCCAAATGAATGATCGTATCGACCTGATATCGCTTGGCAATTTCATGCATCGCCTTGTCATTGGTTACGTCCAGCAGCTCGAAAGGACCCGTCCGGGTAATTTCGTGGGCGGATGAACGCAGATCTGTCGCAACGACCGCGTCGTTGCCGTATATTTCACGCAGCTTGGCAACCAGCTCGGAGCCGATTTGCCCAAGCGCCCCTGTCACCAGAATCCTTTTCACGCGTCATTCCTCCTTGGAAAATTCACTAATAAATTTACCCGATCAGGTTCATTTCTTTGCCGACCTTTTCGTATACACCGATGACCTGCTCCAGCATTTCCTTCGTATGAGCTGCTGTCGGCATGTTGCGGATCCGGCCCGTTCCCTTCGGCACCGTCGGGAATACGATCGATTTTGCATAGACGCCTTCCTCAATCAGCCGCTTGCTGAACTGCTGCGTCTTCACTTCGTCCCCGATGATGCAAGGGGTGATCGGCGTTTCGCTGTGTCCGATGTCATAACCAAGCGCGCGCAGACCGTCTTTCAGGAAACGGCCGTTCTCCCACAGCTTGTCGATGAGCTCCTTGTCGTTCATCAGAATGTCCACCGCCGCGATGCAGGCCGCAATGACTGCCGGAGGCTGGGAGGTCGAGAACAGGAACGGACGGCTTCTCAGCTTCAGCCACTCGATCAGCTGCTTCGAACCGGCGACATAGCCCCCTACAACGCCAATCGCCTTCGACAACGTACCGATTTGAAAATCGATCCGGTCGGACAGGCCGAAATGCTTGACGGTTCCCGCTCCTTCGCCCAAAACGCCGGAGCCGTGCGCATCGTCAACATACGTAATGAGGTCGAATTCCTCGGCAATCTTTACGATTTCCGGCAGCTTGGCGATATCGCCGTCCATCGAGAACACGCCGTCGGTGATCACCATAATTTTGTTGTACAAGCCGGATTCCTTGGCTGCTTTCGCCTGGCTTCTCAGATCTTCCATGTCCGAATGCTTGTAGCGGATCACTTTAGCCTTCGACAGGCGGCAGCCGTCGATAATGGAAGCGTGATTCAGCTCATCAGACAAAATGGCGTCGTTTGCGTCCATCACCGCAGAAATGGCGGCCATATTGCAGTTAAAGCCCGATTGGTACACAATGACAGCTTCCGTGTGCTTGAACCCGGCCAGCTTCTCCTCCAGCTGGTTATGCAAATCCAGCGTTCCGTTGATCGTTCTGACGGCGCCGGCACCCGCACCGTGCGTCTTGGCTGCCTGCACCGCCGCGTCGACCAGCCGGGAATCGGTGGCGAGACCCAGGTAGTTGTTGGAGGAAAGGTTAATCAAGGACTTTCCGTCAATTTGGATCACCGGGCCGTTTGGTCCCTGCACCGTATCAATCACGTTATACAATCCCTTGGCTTTCAGATCTTCTATGTTCGTGCTAAGAAACAAGTCCAATGCCTGACTTGCCATATCAATCCCTCCTCAATATACATATGTCCTCTCATAGTAGACATTTAAAATCCGTTATTTCCCTTGCCATTACAGGCTTTATTTAATTTTTAATGTATCACCTTTTATTCGATTTGTACATCCACTGAGGACAAAAATATTTCGGATTTTTTACAGGGCAAAGCGCTGGCCGGGCTGATGAACAGCGAAAATGAAAAACAACTAAACCCGAGGCATTCGGAGTTTAGTTGTTTTCTGGGCTTGCCGTTCCACTGGAAAACAGGACAGCGATGCCTTGTTTCTGAACGCTTACTTCATCGCCTTATTTCGGCTGCTCGGCCGTTTGCTTCCTAGACGTCCATCCCATTGCAAATTCATTCAAATCGATCGATTTCCCTTGATGAAGCCGCGATTCCTCTGCCGCGAACGCCATCAGATGGCTGCGCACCGATGCGCTTGCCGACGTCAGGCCTTCCTGGCCGCTGTAGCCGCGGACTTCCTTGAGGAAGCTGCGGACGATGCCGCTGTCTCCGCCGCCGTGGCCGCTCGCCTGGGACGGGATGGCGATTTCCGTCTGCTGATGGGTCAGAAAATCGAAGACGGTGATCTTCCCTTCCTCGCCGCGGAGCTCGCCGCGCGTACCCATGATCTGAATCCGGCGCTCCTGCTCAAAGGTAAAGCCGCACATGCTGAACATCGCCGTAGCTCCGCCTTCAAATTCCATGTTGACCACCTGGTGGTCAACGACGTTGTTGTCGCTGCGGTAGACGCAGCGGCCGTAGTCCGTCTCGCGCAGGCCCTGGATGATGCTCGCCTTCGTCAGCTCCGGCGTGAAATGTCCGGCCCAGCCTTTGTATTGGTCGCTGAGGTAGAACCTCGGCGCCGAATACGGGCAGTCCGGCTCGACGGCGCAGTCCAGGCAGCGGGCCGCCGAGCCTTCCGGCGCGCGGCCTTCATGGAAGTGCATCAGCGAGCCGTACGAGCTCACCCGCAGGCACGGCTTATCCATAAGCCAGGACAGCACATCCATGTCATGGCAGGATTTGGCCAGAATCATCGGGCTGGCCTTGTCCGAGTGATTCCAGTTGCCGCGGACGAAGCTGTGGGCAATATGCCAGTAGCCCACGTTCTCGTTCAGCTGGATCGACGCGATTTCGCCGATCGCCCCGCTGTCGATCACCCGCTTGATCGTGCTCCAGAACGGCGTGTACCGCAGCACGTGGCAGATCGTCAGCAGCCGGTCATGGTCCCTGGCCGCCTGCTCCATGTCCAGGCATTCGCCGGGATCCGGAGACATCGGCTTTTCCAGCAGGACATGATACTTTTGCCTCAATGCCTGCATGGTGGGACCGTAATGCATCCGGTCCTGCGTGCAGATAACGGCGATGTCCGCCATCCGCTCCGCGGTGAGGAGCGGCTCCCAGGATTCGTAGCACCGCTCCGGATCAATGCCGTGCTTCTCGGCAAAACGGAGCCGCCGCACCGGATCCGCCTCCGCCACGGCCACGAATTCCAGCTCATGCGGGTAGTCCAGCGCGTATGGGGCGTAACCTCCGGCTCCGCGGGCGCCCGCGCCGATCAGAATCGCTTTCAGTTGCGTCATATCTTGTTCGCTCCTTTGAAGTCACTATATCAGTTGAACCATTGAACTGGGTTCAACCTATCCATTGCAATTATTTGGAATAACGGTCCGCCGCCGACTGATAGATGGCGATGTAGCGGTCCAGGCCCATTTTTTGCAGCGTGGACACGTACGCATCCCACTCGTCAAAAGAGGCGTTGCCGGATATGAATTTGTCGCGCATTTCGTCGACATAGGTCGTAATATCCGTCTGGATGCCCGTCAGGTCGGCCTGCTCCTCGGCGGTGAAGTTGAACGGCGGCCAGATTTGATCCTGCGGCACGACATGCGGCTCTGCTTTTTTGGCATTGTCGACGGACGTCGGCAGCCCTTCGGCTCCTTTGAAGTACTTCTGAGTGACGAAGCCGGGATAATAGCCGCCTGGCCAAATCAGGTACTGCCCTACCGCCTGGTCCAGATTCAGGCCGTTCGGGTTGTTTTTGATGTCGTCCACGTAATCCACGCTGCCGTCCGCGTTTTCTTTATAGGTCTCATCTTTCCAGCCCATGAAGAACATTTTGATGCCTTCGTCACCATAAAAATAGTCCATCCAGCGCATCAACGCCTCGGGATTTTTCGCTTTATCGGTCAGTACAAACATCCCGATGTTGCCGAGCGGCGATCCGGTCGCGCTGAACATTTGGTCGCCATGCGGCCCCTTGAGCACCGGCAGCCCGACATAGCCCTTCTGGTTGTAAATCGCCACCGGGTCGACATTATCCACTACCCCGATCAGCCCTTCCATCCCTTTTGCATCGACTTCGGTGCTCTTGACCGACATGATGTCCTGTTCCAGCAGGCCGTCCTTGTAGAGCTTGTTGACGTACTGAAGCAGCTCTTTGTAGCGCGGATCGGTCGGGATAAATCGGACTTTGCCGCTTTCCGGATCGGTATCGACATATATATTTGACGTTCCGTGGTTGTTCAGGCCGAAAGAGCCGCGCAGGTAATTGACCAGGCCAGCCGCTCCGACCGCACCCCATGCGATTTCGTCCTTCTGTCCGTTACCGTTCGGATCATTCTCCTTAAACGCCTTCAGCATGTTATAAAATTCATCCAGCGTCTGCGGCTCCTTCAAGCCCAGCTTGGTGAGCCACTCGCTTTTCACCCATGGCGTCCCGTACAGCACGGACTTGAATTCGGGATCGTACAGCGTTGGCAGGCCGTAAATGTTGCCGTCCGGCATCGTGATGCCTTTTTCGATGATCGGGTACTTCTCCATCAGCGCTTTAAAGTTGGGCGCGTATTTGTCGATCAGGTCGTTCAGCGGAAGAAATGCGCCCTGTTTGCCGTATTTAAGCAGGTCGGCCCGGGGAAACGCGGAAGCGTAGAACATTTCCGGGTAATCGCCGCCGGCCAGCAGCAGATTGCGCTTCTCCGCCAGATTGTCCTTCTGAACCGTGTCCCACTGGACGTGAATGTTGCTCATTTTCTCGTATTCCTGCCACAGCTTGATGTTGTTCCAGTCGGCATTAGCGAAAAACTTGCCCGCAAAAGCGGTCACCGTCAGCTTGTCGGTTACGATTGGCATCCCGGTCTCATTGACCTGTCCCCCGCCCGAACCTCCGCCTTTCGATTCCGCGGCTGCGCCGCCTTCCTTGTCCCCCGAGCTGCAGCCCGCCGCCAGCGATACCGTCAGCACGCAGGTCAGCAGCAGACTCCCCCATTGCTTCAGCTTCATCCAAGATTCCTCCCTTTGATCTGATTCCAACCACGATTCCATCATTTATCCATGCAAGGAATTATCCTTTGATGGCTCCGATCATGACGCCTTTGACAAAATAACGCTGCAGGAACGGGTATAGCACGAGCACCGGAATGTTGGCCACCACCAGCACGGCGTATTTGATGCCTTCCACCTCGCGCTGCTGCTTGATCGCCGATTCGGTCG
>NZ_PCZT01000009.1:1942963-1954770 GCF_002968895.1 Paenibacillus sp. AR247
GCATAAAACAAGATCGTAACCGCGATGATCGGCATCGAGAGCGGCAGCATAATGCGCGTCAGGATCTGAATGTTGGAGCAGCCGTCGATCGTCGCCGCCTCCTGCAGCTCATGCGGGATGGACTGCTGGAAGAAGGTCCGCATGATGATGATGTTCCAAATGGAGACGGCGTTCGGAATAATCATGACCCAGAGGGTGTTCAGCATGCCGAGGTTTTTGATCAGCAGGTATGTAGGGATCAGGCCGCCGCTGAAAAACATCGTGAACACCAGCAGCGCCATAATGGCGTTTCTTCCCACAAAGTCTCGGCGGGACAACGGATAGGCCGCCAAAATCGTCATGACGAGATTGATCGCCGTCCCCAGGGTCGTGTAAATAAGCGTGTTGGTGAAGCCGCTGATGATGTCCTTGTTCTGGAAAATTTTCTCGTAAGAGTTCAGATTGATGCCCTTGGGCCACAGCAGCATTTCGCCGCGCAGCACCGTCTGCGGGTCACTTAAGGAAGCACTGAGCACAAACACCAGCGGATACAGCACCACCAGCGTGACCAGGATCAGGATGACGTAGTTGATGAAGTTAAAAATGCGGTCTCCCTTGGATTCGATAAGCATGCCTCATGCCTCCCTTACCATAGACTTGTCTCGCTGATACGCCGGGAAATCTGATTCACGACGACCAGCAGCACGAAGTTGATGACGGAATTGAACAATCCGATTGCGGCGGAAAAGCTGTATTCGGCGTTCTGGATCCCGCTGCGGTACACATAGGTGGCGATGATGTCGGAGGTTTCCAAATTCAGATTGTTCTGCATCAGCAGCACCTTCTCGAACCCGACACCCATGATGCTGCCGATGTTCAAAATGAGCAGGATGACGATCGTCGGCATAATGCCGGGGATGTTGATGTGCCAGATCCGCTGGAGCCGGGTGGCGCCGTCGACACGGGCGGCCTCATGCAGTTGGTTGTCGATCCCCGCCAGGGCGGCCAAATAAATGATCGAGCTCCATCCCATCGTCTGCCATACGTCGGACAGCACATACAGCGATTTGAACCAGGCGGGCTCGGTCATGAAATTGATCGACTTGCCCCCGAACAGCTGAATGGCATGGTTGACCATCCCGTAGCGCGGCGACAGAAAAATCATCATCATGCCGACGACGACGACAGTAGACAGGAAATGCGGTGCGTAGGTAACGGTCTGTACGAATTTTTTGAATTTCTCGGCCCTTACCTCGTTCATCAGGAGAGCGAGGATGATCGGGATCGGAAAACCGACGGCCAGGCTGTACAGGCCAATGCCCAGCGTATTTTTCATCAGCCGCCAGAAAAAGTAGCTGTGAAAGAAACGCTCAAAGTGGTCAAAACCGACCCATGGGCTGCCCCAAATGCCTTTGGTCGCAATAAAGTCCTTGAAGGCGATTTGGATGCCGTACATCGGAACGTATTGGAACAGGATGTAATAAGCGATCACCGGGGAAATCAGCAAATAGAGCTGCCAGTTCCGGTAGATCCGGTTCCACTTCAACGCCTTGCGTTTTTTGCCGGCTGCCGCCTGCACGGCGGGTTGTACTTGAATGTCAGCCATACGACATCACCTCGAATGAAGGATAGGATAAGCGCAAACCCTGTCATGACTGGGGATCGCAAACTAACGATCCGTTTATATGTAATATAAAATGACATAACAGCAATTGGAACTGAGCTTGGAGATGTGTCGACTTACAGGAAAGGAGTGGTTTGGATTATTTTTGGATAAAGATTCGGATTTAATTTGGATTAATTTTGGATATAAACAATCATTTATAGGACAAAACCGGGATATCCCGGGGAGTCATCGTTAAAGGGAGGAATGACCTCATTTTCATAAATCCTTTATTTAAAGTAAATGAAAACGCAATCATATAATATATGGTTCGCGGAAAGTTTGGATTTCGATCACTCCAAAAGGATGAAAACCAATCCAAACGTTGTTTAATTTTTCCTCATCATAATATAGCTTTTTGGGGATGTCAAACATTATTTTGGATTGTTTTGGTTTCAAAACCGCTCAAATTTTGCTTAAAAATGCAAAAAAGCATCCGCCGGAACCTACTCCCAGCCGATGCTGCCCACAAAATTGCGTTATTATTATGTAATATTATCGAACATATAAAGTCATTTTCTGCTGTAACTGGACGACTCTCTGACGATCAATGCACAGGACAGCAAAATCTTGGTCCCTGCCGGATAGTGCCCGTCCAAATAGTCGACAATCGATTTGGCGGCAACCCGGCCGATTTCATGCTTGGGCACCGAAACTGAAGTTAACGGAGGCGTTGTATATTGGGCGACATCAATATTGTCCATGCCGACGATCGCGATATCCTGCGGGATCCGGCCCTCACGCTCCACAACGGCCCGCATCGCCGGGATCGCCAGCATGTCGCTGGCGCAGAAGATCGCCGTCGGCCATTCCGCTTTCGGAAGCCGGCTCAGCAAATCGCTCACCCCGCTGTAGCTGCGGTCCACGTTCCAGCCCGTATTGATCAGCCAGTCCTGGCGCAGGGCAAGTCCCTCCTCCAGCATGGCGAATTTATACCCGACAAAACGCTCCTCGCTCTCCATCTGCCTGGAATAGATTCGTCTTGGCTGCACGCCCGCTGGCGGCCAGATCGGCAATCCGGTCGGCCCCGCAGCTTCCCGCGTCGACGATCGTCGTGACGCCCTGCTTGACGCCGATTTCGTCAATGTCATCGCCGTAAGGGTCAAATTCGGGAAAGGCGTGGACGTGCATATCGATCCAGCCGCTCGACACGTAAGTGCCCCGGCCGTCCCATACGGCGTCGCCTTTTCCCTCGCCGGCAGCCGTTATGCCGGTGATGACGCCCTTGGTTATGACGATGTCGATTTCTTCTCCGCTCACAAGCTTCACTTGGCGGAGTACGGTAGTTTGCTCCATGTCATCACCTGTCTTTTTATATAACGTTATAATGTTTAAGATAGCATGGAACCACTCACAAGTAAACATAACGTTATAATGTTTCAAGGAAGCGACGTCATTCAAAAAAGTCGGAAAAAAAGGTTGTAGATCCGCAGCCCGCCGTCATAGATAATAGGATTAGACAAACCGCGTTCGACGTACATTGGAAGAAGCAGGACCAACATCATCAGCTCCGTACGATACGGAAAGGGGAAACGGCCATGAAGCTGACCTTGGTAAGACTTACCGCCTACGGGGCTGGATTTTATCATGCTTGCGCTTGTGCTCGTCGGTCTTCAGCTGGCGGCCTATCATCTGACCGGAGGATTCCCATTTGACAGGCTGGACAAGGGCTATCAGATCGAATGCTGGGTGCTCGCCACCATGTCCTTCCCCGTGTCGGATGTATTTTATCGTGTCGGAGTATTTTTTCGGCGCGACGTTAGGCAAAAAGCTGCTGCGGCTCTCGGTGACCCGCAGAGACGGAGGGCGCATTTCCTTCATCCAGGCCGCCGGCCGGACCTGCCTAAAGCTGCTGCCGTGGGAGCTGACCCATCTGATCATCCTGGTTCCGGACCCATGGTGGAACGTCCCGGAGCCGCCGTATCCCGCATTGGTTCTGATTCCGAACGGAATGATCCTGCTGTATATCGTGTTCCTGCTGCTTAACCGGGGGAGACGCGCGCTTCATGATGTTCCCGCCGGTACTTTCGTCCGTTAACCGTTGAGAGAGCTGGACAGCTCCGCTGATCGTTTATAATCTAAAAAACGGACCACGCCTACTGGCATGATCCGTCTTCCTTTATAACTATAATTTTGCCGGCGTGCCTGCAATCGTTCGACCCACTTGCGTCAAAATGTCGGACATGGACCGCTCGTCGTGCACATCATAATCCTCGATGTTCAGGCGCAGCACCGGGCATGCATGAAATCCGTTAATCCAGACCGTATACCGTTCATGCATTTCTTCCCAATAAGACACGTCGGTCTGGATTTCCATCTCGCGGCCGCGTTCCCGGATTCGGGACAAAATGGACGGCAGACTCCCTTCGATATAGATCAGAACGTCGGGATGCGGAAAATAAGGCGTCATCACCATCGCCTCGAAGAGACTGGTATATGTACGGAAATCCGTTTCCGACATCGTGCCTTTATCCGCATGCATTTTGGCGAAAATGCCGGTATCCTCATAGATGGAACGATCCTGGACAAAGCCACCGCCGAGTTCGAACATGCGCTTCTGCTCTTTAAACCGCTCGGCCAGGAAATAGATTTGAAGATGGAAGCTCCAGCGCTCAAAATCGTGGTAGAACTTCTCCAGGTATGGATTGTCGTCCACCTGCTCCAGCGAGGTTTTAAAGCCGAGCGAACCGGCCAGCGCCGCCGTCAGCGTCGATTTGCCGACACCCACCGTGCCCGCCACCGTAATGACCGCATTATCCGGAATATTATATGGATTCATACACAAGCTCCTTTATTTGCGAGGCTATCGTTTCAAATTGTTCCTCATTCTTGACGAAATCAACTTCGTCCCCATTAATCGTCAGCAGCACCGTCGATGCACCGTCTGTGCCGGCACTGAGCTTGCCCATCGCGGCATCATAGTCCTCGATCAGCTGCTTGAGATAGGCGGGATCCATTCCTTCTTCAAAAGGGCGGCCCCGCCGGGCGATCCGTTGCAGCAGCGTATCCAGGCTGGCCCTGATATAAATAATAACGTTTGGCTTCGGCAGATCGCCGGTCAGCACCTGATAGATTTGCCGGTACTTCTCCCGTTCGACGCCGTGCAGCGTTCTTTCGCTGAAAATTAGGTTTTTATACATATGATAATCGGAGATCACCGGCTGTCCCTTGCCGATATAGCCGTTCACCGTTTGGGTGAGCTGCTTGTACCGGCTGCACAGAAAGAACATTTCGAGCTGAAAGCTCCAGTCCTCCATATTCTCGTAAAATGACTCGATGAACGGATTTTCCTCCACAATTTCCTTCACCACCGGAAAGCCCAATCTGTTTGCCAGCATCGCAGCCAGCGTGGTTTTCCCCGCTCCAATGGGCCCTTCCACGGCGATAAACGGCACCTGTTTCATGAATGGTGTGACTCCCTCCCTACGGTATGCCAAAAAAAACGACTTACCTATTGTATCACAGCATCGTCCGTTTGCTAGAAGAACTTTTCTTGAAATCATATCCTTTAGCTGCACAGGTTATGCAGGCGTTGAAGGCCTGGAAAGCCAGTGCTCCAGTCCTGGTTGACGGGCATACCGACATAACACTATAATTTGTAGTGTAAAGGGAGTGCGCTGTATGAAGATGAACAAGTTCAATTATCAAGGACGGGGATTGGAGCGATTCTTCGGCCCGCTTGAAGCCAAGGTCATGGACGTGATCTGGAGCCGCCTGGAGGCGGTGACCATCAAGGAAGTGAACGCCAAGATCAGCGAAGACAAGCCCATGAGCTTCAACACGATCATGACGGTCATGAACCGGCTTGTTGACAAGGGAATTCTGCAGAAGAAGCTTCAGGGGAAATCTTACGTGTACAGCCCCGTTCTGACGAAGGAGCAGTTTCTGGAGGAACAATCGAAAGAGCTGTCCTACGATCTGGTTAAGGAGTTCGGTTCCCGGGCCGTCGCCCATATGATCGATGCGATGGAACAGGTGGACCCCGACCTGCTCGACCAGCTGGAGAAGCAAATCAAACAATGGAAAAAGGATCGGTAAGCCATGTGGGAAAAGCGATCGAAAGGGATGCTCGCCTTTGTCATGCTGACGGCCGGCTTGGTCTACGTGCAGATGACGCTGTTTGTGGTTCAGTTTATTTTCCATGTCCGTATGCCGGCGAACCTCTTTAATGTCTGCATTGAATTTTTGCGATTTATCGGGTTCCCGGTCCGGATCAATGTCATGCTGTTTTTGCTGCTTACCTCGCTCCTGCTGTCGCTTGCCGTCTGGCTCCGGGAAGGCATCGCTTCGTTCCGCTGGAGGAAGCTTCTGCACCGCTGCCTGGATCCCGACTTATCACAGGCGATCGGCGAAGAGCACGGTCTTGGTCCCCAAGCTTTAACTGTGATCGATCATCCGGATCAGGTCGCCATGACGGTGGGACTGCTGCGGCCCCGCATCGTCCTGTCGACAGGTCTCATATGCGAGCTGAGCGAGAGCGAACTCGCGGCCGTCATGGCTCACGAGAAGTACCATTTGAGCGAGAGGCATCCGCTTAAAATTTTTCTGCTGACGCTGGTCGGCACCACGTTCTGGTACATACCGATCTACCGCTGGCTGATCGGCAAATACAAAATGCTGATCGAGCTGATGGCCGACCGGCAGGCCGTTCGCGCCACCGGGAGCGTCGCCGATCTTGGCAGTGCCCTGCTCGTGATGCTGAAGCGGGGGACATCCGCCACACTGGTACCGAGCAGCGCGTCGTTTGCCGACAATGCGATCAATCTGCGCTTGAAGCTGTTGGTGGATCCGCACTTTAAGCCGCCGCTGCGTCCGCCGCTCATCCCCTGCATCGTCTCGCTGATCGCATTCGTATTCGTCGTATTTGGCATTGGATAATGCGGTAAAACAACGCCTTGCCGTTTCATATCAGGCAGCGGCGTTTTTTCGGAAACCTAAAACTACGTTATGTAGTGTTAATTGAAATTGAGGAGGAATGGTGATGAATTATTTATGGGATAACAAGCATTTTATCATTACGCATTTTCCGATCGTGCTCCTGCTGTTCAGCTTGCTGTTTGATCTGGCTGCACTGATCTGGAAAAAACGGGAGTGGCATTCCGCAGCCCTCATCTGCCTCATCATCGGCACGGTCAGCACGGTCGCTGCGGTACTGACCGGACCGAAAATGATGCGTAATCCGAACGTAGAAACGCATGCAATGTACGGCGTCTATACGATGTATTTGGCGATCGCGCTGTGCATCGTCCGCGGAGCGATTGGGCTCTGGAGGAAGCGGGACATCGGCAGAAACCCGCTGTACCTCGTGGTGACCCTCGCAGCCGTCGTCCTGGTGATGTATACCGGCCGGCCAGCACCTTGGAGAAATACGGATGATCGTCCATCAGATGCTGGGAACGATACAGGCGATCCGCTTGGTCTCGACAACCTGCTGCGGCGCGCCTTTCGGCGATCCGTGCCATTTGTACCCCAGCTCTTGGGCCGCTTCCCGGATCTTCTGCTTCGTTTCCTCACTGACCGGCCGGCTGGTGTCATTGCTGATCGCCCGGGATACGGTGGAAATGGACACGCCCACCCGTTCGGCAATATCTTTTAGCTTCGCCAATCCAAGTCCCTCCTCTGCAAATTTTGGCTCCAAATTTTACAACCGTAAATTGATCATATCATAAACCTGCAATTGCGTGGCGTCAAAATTCTGCGGCGGCGGTTCCGCCAAAAAAGAACCAAAAACAAAAAAGGCTGTTCCAAAAAACGGATGAATCCGCTTCGGGAACAGCCCGTACTGCCGCTATCTGTCGTAGGTGACCACATAATTTTGAAGGCCGGTATGATAGTAACCGATGCTGTATTCGATCACCTGGCCCAGCTCGTCATAGGAGTAACGCAGCCTTTTGAGGACCGGGGTACCTCCGTCCAGGCCGAGCGTCTTCTGCACATGTTCCGGCGGGACGGCCACCGTAAACTCATCCCGCAGATTGCCGAGGGGAATATCCCGTCCCTCGAGCCATTCATACAGGGACATGGCGTTCAGGTCGTCCATATCCACCTCGCCGGCATCCGGGGTCACATAATGCGTGTAATAAATGTACGGCCGGTCATCCAGGAAATACACCCGTTCCAGCAGTAAGCTGGTCTCTCCCAGCAGCCGCCAAGCTTCCGACGATTCGTCATTGGTCACGCGCTTGACCTGAAGCCACAGCTTCCGGATCTGATGCCCTTCCTCCACCAGCACTTCCGTGAAATGCTTCCACTTGGCCAGCTTGGATACCGATGTATTGCGGATAACCTTCGTTCCCCGGCCGCTGCCCTTCTCCAGAAAGCCCTCGCTGACCAGCTCCGAAACGGCGGCCCGGATCGTAATTTTGCTGACCGCAAATTCCTTCTCCAGCTGCGGCTCCGAAGGGATATTTTCGCCTTTGGGATACACGCCGTGCAAAATCCGTTCCTTCAAAATATGCTTGATTTGTATGTACAACGGCCTATCTTTGCGGGATAAGCTCACAGCAGCTCCACTACCTTTCTACGTCACCTGCGGATGCCGTCATCGCCTTGAGAATGTCCTGCGCGGTAGACATCGGCGTATCGCCCGCCACCGTATGGGCCAGCATGCCGGCGGCCGCCGCATAACGCACCGTCGTCTCCGGCGGCAGACCTTCCAGCTCGCCATGGATGATTCCGCTGGCAAAAGCATCTCCAGCCCCTATTCTATCATAGACGGCGAACGTCAGCAGGTCCGAATACGCAAATTGTCCGCTGGTGAACATAAATCCTTGCAGCGAATGGGAATTGTCGCCGTTCACGAAGCGGTGGGTCCCGGCGACCGTGCGGATGCCGAACGTCCGCGCGGCCTTGGGGATCAGCTCTTCCAGCTGCTCCCGGCGCGCCTCCTTCTCCGTATGGAGGCCAAGCGTCAGCATGGCGTCCCGCTCGTTCATCAGGACGACGTCCGACAGGCGGAGCATCTCCTCGTAATGCGGTCGTGCCCGGTCATATCCGTCTTCCCCCCACAGGGAAGGACGGTAGTTGCAGTCAAATATGACCGTGCCGCCCTGCTGCTTCACCGCCCGGGCGAGCGCCTTCATATGTGCACGCACCCCGTCGTTCATAGCCAGGGCGATCCCGCAGAAGTGAACGGCGTTCACTCGGCTTGCAATACCGGCAAAATCGTACGTTCCCTCCGGGGCGGTGTTAAAGCTGCTCTCCAGCCGGTTCGTATACGTGACCCGGCTCGGCCGGACGCCAAAGCCGTTCTCGAGAAAGTACATTCCGAGGTACTTTCCGCCGCGGCCGGCAAAGGAGAGGCCGATGCCGAGCTTGCGGAGATAGGCTGCCGCCGCATCGCCCAGCGGATTGTCCGGCAGGCGGGTCACGAGCATGCCTTCGTGGCCCATGCGTGACAGCGCGGAAGCCACGTTGACTCCGGTGCCGGAGAACGTGTAATGCAGCGTCCCGGACTGGGACAGCAGTTCAACTCCCGGAACCGTCAGGCGCATCATCACTTCCCCGAAAGCCGCGATGCGCTTAGGCATAGTCGTCAGCCAGCTTCTTCATGATTCCAGTCAGCGTCCGGACATGCATGATGTTGGTATTGCCCGTATCTTTGTCGATGATGGAAGAATACACATGCGGAATGACCTGCGGCACGCCGCCTTCCAGCGCGATGCGGAGAATGGCTTCGAAATTGTCCATGTCGATGCCGCCGGTCGGCTCCAGAGCAAAGCCTTCCGCAGCGCATGCCCTCACGACTTCACGATACTCATCCTCGCGCGAAAGCCCCTGCATCGGGAAATACTTGAGCGCATTCCCGCCCATATCGCGCACCAGCGCGATCGCTGCCGCTACGGGAATGATGGCGGGCTCGGACTGCGCCGCGCTGAATGGACCGGTCGAAATATTAACATAGCCCGGACGGCCGCATGGCGATACAAGGCTGTTGATCCAGCTGTCCTTCGCCCCGACGGTTCGCCCGGGTCGCGCCGACCGCCGGGAAAACCTGATTGATGTGGCTGCCGGGATAATGCTTGGCGATCTCTGCCACAACCGCAGCCTGGCGGTTGTCCCCGGCCCCAAGCCCGATCGACACCGCCTCGTCGATCGCCTCGCCGTACTGCTTCATCGCCGCCACAGCTTCTTCCACGCTGGCGTAGTTCTTCGACAGGACGCCGACAAGCACATGGCCTTCGGCCGCTTCAAAAATCTCCTTGGCGTTCGCGATATCCTTCGCCAGTACGTTCAGGGCGACACGACCCTTATACCATCTCTTCTCTATGTGGGACATTTTATTTTCCTCCTGTCAATTCACGGATTCGCGATTCAATCACCGTCATGTCATCGCCCATCAACGGCCTTGGATCGATGTCAAAATACCCCTGTCTTACGCCGTAATCCCGGGTATATATCGCAATGGCGCCCTGCCTCAAGCCGTCGTTCACATCCTTGGCGGTCGTTCCCGCCTGCTGCGGATCGATCTGCACCCGCGCCCGGTAAATGGCCCGGCCGGCCTCATCCTGCACGATCGTTACCCGGACCCCGGGAATGTCGTTCAGCGGCATCAGCGCCTGCAGCGAAGCTTTCTCCTCCTCGCTCCGGTCGACTTTGACCCTATATTCGTCCAGCGCCTGCAGCAGGCCGAACGACGTTTCCTTGCCCACCTTCATGCTTCGTCCGATACCGTGCAGCTGGACCTTCACCCACTCGATATATTCCCGTTTACCCGCCACAATGCCGGAGGTCGGTCCTTCGATCGCCTTGGAGCCACTGTAAATGGCCAGATCCGAGCACTTCACGTACTTCTGGAGGTCTTCTTCCGCCGCAGCGTCGACAATCAGCGGGACGCCTGCCCGTTTGGCGGCTTCCCACGCTTCTTCAACGGAAATCATGTTCTTTTGTACGGCATGATGCGATTTCACGTACAATATGGCAGCCGTCTTGTCCGTGACCGCGTCTTCGATATGTTCCGCGCGTCCCTCATTGGCATATCCGACCTCGACCAGCTTGCCGCCGCCGAGGTAGACCATCGTTTCCACCGGAGCGCCGTACTGCACGTTATGACCTTTAAGAATGATAATTTCGTTTTTCGCGATCGGCTCCTTATGCAGCTGTTCGCTCCGGCGGCGGTTTCCCTGCGTAACGATACCGGCCACCGACAAGGCGATGCCGCTGGATGCCGAGTTGACGATGACCGCCGCCTCCGAGCCGAGAACTCCGGCAATGTGATCGCCTGCCTTATCCACCAGGTCGGCGATTTCCACATAGCTCTGCCCGCCCTGCTTCATCGCTTCCATGACCGTGTCCGTCGGCGCGGACACGCCGAGAATGCTCATCCGTCCGCTGGCATTGATGACCCGCTTGAGCCCATACTTAGAAAACAATGAATTCCCCATGAATGACCACTCCTTTGGTAGTAATAACTTGCTCGGCCGTTCTGTGCACACCCTCGGAATCTACAAGCTGCGCGGATTCGCCGCTCACCGTAAAGAGGCTCAAATTCGCCGCATCCCCGACCTGTATCCGCCCGAGCTCGGGTCTGCCAAGCCACTGCGCCGCACGGACCGTGACCCTGCTGATCGTTTCCTCTAGAGAATACCCCAGGCTGAGGAACTTGGAAAGTACATTTGCCAAGCTGTACACCGGACCGTTCAGCCGGTTGCCCCGGTAAATATCCGTGCTGATCGTATCCGGATGAATGCCGTGCCGTTTCGCGTCTTCAGCCACCCGGAAGGAAAAGCTTGCCGTCCCATGCCCAACGTCCAGATGGACGCCGCGCCGCACGGCATCGGTGAGCACTTTCAGTGGTCGGCCGTCTGCGTCAAACAGATTGTTGCTCTTGCCGTTTAAATAGTGGGTGATGATGTCGCCCTTCTCCAGAAGGGGAATCACGTCCCGGATATCTGGCGGCGCCGAGCCGATATGCACCATCAGCGGCAGGCCGGTATCGGCCGACAAGCCCCGGGCAAGGCGCAGCGGCTCGAGCCCGCTCTCCTTCACGACGCTCCGGCTGATGCGCGCCTTCAGCCCGACGATCAGCTCCGGATGCGCCTGTACCGCCTCGATCGCCTTGCCGCGGTCGATCCATTCCAGCCGGGACAGCTCATCCACCCGTTGCAAGCCGATCCGCGAAATGTTCAAGAAGGCGAGCAGATTCGTCTTGGCTGCACGCCCGCTG
>NZ_PCZT01000009.1:1954870-1966640 GCF_002968895.1 Paenibacillus sp. AR247
TCGCAGCCGTCGTCCTGGTGATGTATACCGCTCACCTCGGAGGAGAGATGGTACACCGTCCGTTCGAGCCCGGGCAGTTCCCTCAAAGACAGATGGGCGGCGGTCAGGGCCAAGGAGCCTCAGCCGGGATGCCGGGCGGGCAGGGTGTGCCCGGGGATCAGGGCGGCCAGCCGCCGGCTGACGGAAGCGCCAGCGCTTCCGGATCGGATTCGGCGGAGTAAGTTCCTATTAACGCCAGGCTGCACTCCCCTTAACGGCAAAACAGCGGTCCCCGGTGCATCCGGTTGGGGCCGCTGTTTTTTGGTATGACGATCCATGCCGTTGAATGTTCCGCTCACCGTGCCGGATGATCCGCTGCAGGCTGCTTGATGCGCTCTTTGCTTCCGTCCTTCCCCGCTTTTCCGTTTGGACTTGGCTTGGCACGGGGGCCGGCTGGCCCATCATCGCCTGCCTGCTTTTCACCCGGCTTTGCTCCCGGCTTGGTTTCCGCTTTAGGCGGCGCTTTGGCCCCCGCGGGCTCCTGCTTCGACTGGGATTCCAGCTTGACGCCGGGCCTGGCGGGCAGACGCTTCACGTACCGGTCCGACAGCCCCATCCGCTTTTGGATAAATTCAAAGTCCGGTCGATACCGCTCGACGTTCTGCACCGGCAGCAGCGTTCGAAGATCGTATGCTTTTCCGTCCTCAAATCCGTTTTTTCCAGCGACAAACACGATGTCGTCATTAAAAAAGGAGCCGGCCGGCATGTAATACCGCGATCCGACAATATTGTGATCGACGTTGGCCAAATCGTGGCCGAATGTGGTAAAATTCTCCTGTTTCAAATCAATGCCCATCACATTGGCCACTGTGGGCAAAATATCGATCTGCCCTCCGGTCCGCTCGATCCTCTTGCCTTCGTGCTGGCCGGGCAGGTGGATGATCAGCGGCACGTTGTACGTGCTGATATGCTTATGGTACGGAATGCCGAGCGCTTTGCTGACGGTGGCGGGGCGGTGATACCTTTTATGAAGGCCGAAATGGTCTCCATAGATCACGACTACGCTGGTATCCCAGAGCCCCGATCTTTTCAGCTTGTCGATAAAAGTCCCTAAGGCATAATCGGTATAGTTAACGGCCGTCAAGTAGTCCCCGAGGCGCCGATCGGCGAAATCGTCGGGAAGATGAAGACGCTTGTCGGCTTCTTTGATTTTTATAGGGAGAATGGCTCGTCACGGTGACAAATTGGGCGTAGAACCGCTTGTCCAGCTTTCGCATCGTTTTCATTTTACGGATACCGACCCGGAACAATTCCTCATCCGACGCCCCGAACCGGCTGAATTTGACCTTGCTGAAATAGGGCTTGTCATAATACGCGTGAAACCCCAGCGCCGGATACATTTGGTCCCGGTTCCAGAAGGTCACGTCATTGACATGGAACGTCGCCGTAACGTAATTATTCCTGCCCAACAGCTTGGCGAGGCTCGGCAGCTTTCGGTCGGCATACGTTGTAGACATGGCTGAAAACCCGATGGGGTAGATCGATGTGCTGGCGGCAAACTCCGCGTCGGACGTATTGCCTACTCCGATTTGCTGGAATATGTATGGAAAATACAAGCTTTCTTTGGACAGCTTTTTCATAACCGGTGCTACCTGCTGCCCATGAACCGATGCATTCAGCACAAAATTTTGAAAGGATTCCAGCTGAACGACAATGAGATTTTTGCCCTTTCCGGCCCCCCAATAGGATCTGGCACTGCCCTCGTGAGGCTCCCCAAACGGATAAGTCTGGTCGAGCTCCTCGAGTTTTTCGGGAATCGTTTTTCGCGCTGGGGCTTAACCTCTTTTTGTGTCACTGAATGCGGTTTGGTTTCGGGCTGCAGCTTGGCCGGAAGGTTCCGGTAGAGCAGGACCGCGCCTGCAATCAATGCAGTCGACAGGGCGGCGGCAATATAACGGGCATAACGAGACTTGAATCGGTTCATCAGCTCTTTAACCACTCCAAGAAGCATAATATGGCGGTCAATCCTGGACCTGTTATAGGGTGTCCCATCCTGCCCGAATGATTCCCGGTTCTGCGAAAAAAACAAAAAAACCCTTGGCATTCAAGGGTTTGGGGTTCCATATCGCGTCGGGTCTAAGGATAACATTTACAGCGTTTCGGCAGCCTGGCTGAGCCAAGCCGACAGCTGGCCGGCATCAAACGAGTCCCCTTTGCGCAGCTTCATCGTTTTTCTTTCCGCCGGTCCCTCAAACATGCCTTCCGGGAGGTCCAGCCCGTCCGCATTAAAGATCGTAAAGCTGACCGCATCCTTCGAGGCGGAGATGACGGCAGCGTATTTCCCGTTTTTCAAAAAATGGGGTTTCTTGTACTGGATGCGCTCACTCACGTCCGGCAAGGCATGATGGACCACTTCACGCAGACGGGTGGACAGCTCGTTTTGCCACGGTTCTTTCAACGCCTCAATATAATCGACGACTTCCTGACTCATTTATAATTCGCTCCTTTGTCAACGATGAATGGGTTGCTTATAAAAATTTCTGCATCTGATTCAGCATACGGACCTGCTCCTGCAGGTCGGCTTCCAGGGCCAACACCCTAGGATTCCGGTCTTCCTGCACCCACTCCCTGAGCTCGCGGACATCTACTTCGCTGCCCTCACAGCCTGCGGGTACCGGCATCTTCATCGCCCATTCCACCGCCTCGTCCGCCGTTTCCGCCTCGATGACTACGTATCCCGCGATGAGCCGATGATCCAGCGGGAATGGACCGGGGTTGACCTTCGGACTCGCGTCCCGGCCGGTGAGCCGGATTCGGACCCCGCTTGAACTGGGCTGGAGCTCCTCGGCAGCGAGGAGCTTGCCTGCCTGCGCCAACGCCTTGCGATATTCAGCCATCCCTTCTTCGAACCGGTGCGTGTGTAAAATACCTGCTTCTGACAGCCCGTTTGCCCTGACGATCAACATAAATCTCATGAACGTTTCCCTCCTTGTTGGAGGAAGACCGAAGGCCGCGATTTCCTGCCCTTCTTATTCTTCCACCTGCTATGACGACGAATGGGAACGTCCTTAATCGACATACAGCAGCAAAATAATTAATTTGGTGAACCGCCGCACTCCGCAGCCCGCTTCAAGAGCAGCTGCTGCTCACGGCTATTGCGGGTCATGGCGGCCGCCCGTTCGAATTCGGAGCGGGCTTCGTCCATCCTTCCGAGCTTGGCCAAAAGGTCGCCGCGGACGCTCGGCAGCAGGTGATACTCTGTCAGGGCAGGCTCGTGCATCAGTTCATCGACGAGCTGCAGTCCGAATGCCGGACCGAAGGCCATCGAAATGGCCACCGCCCGGTTCAGCTCGACGATCGGGGAGGGCGCCACCCTGGAGAGCGCCTCGTAGAGGGCAGCGATGCGGGCCCAATCCGTATCTGCTGCAGTTGGCGCCTGCGCATGACAGGCGGAAATCGCCGCCTGAAGTGCGTAAGGACCGAGCGGGCGGCCCAGCTTCCGGCACCGCTCCAGCGCCGCCAACCCGCGGCGGATAAGCAGCCTGTCCCACTGCGCCCGATTCTGGTCCATCAGCAGCACCGGCTCGCCGGAAGCGCTGACCCGGGTCTTGAAACGGGAGGACTGGATTTCCATCAAAGCCACCAATCCGTGAACCTCCGGCTCCTCCGGGGCAATCTCGGCCAGAACGCGTCCAAGCCGAAGCGCTTCCTGGCAAAGTAGCGGGCGGAGCCAATGGTCTCCGGTCGTCGCCGAGTATCCTTCATTAAACATCAGGTAGATGACCTCAAGCACAGCGCTCAAGCGCTCCTGCAGCTCCTCTCCTTCCGGAACCTCAAAAGGAACCTTGCGGCTGCTTAAGGTCCGCATAACAGGCGAAGCGTCAGCGCAACCCTGGCATCCTGAGACAGCACCGGATGGCAGGTCATAAAGATCAGACGGAGGAGATCGTCGCCGATCTCTCCGTCCATATTCCGCTCCAGGTCATCTTCGGTATACAATTCCGTCGTCTGTGCCATCTCCGCATATTTCTCGTCCCGAAGCTTGTTTCTGCGGAGAAGATCGATGGCCCGCCGTTTGGCCGCCGTCATCAGCCAGGCGCCGGGATTGTCAGGAATGCCGCTTTCCGGCCACCGCTGAAGGGCGATCACCAGCGCGTCCTGGGCCAAATCCTCGGCCAGGCCCACATCCCGGACCATTCGCGTCAGGCCGGCGATCAGCTTCGGGGACTCAATCCGCCAGATGGCGTCAATGGTCCGGTGCGTTTGGGATGAAGTCACGCTTTTCTTTGCTCCTCCAGCTGCTGTCTCAGCGCGTTCTCCTTGGCGATCGCTTCCGGATTATCCGTCAGGTCCTCCACCTCAAACACCTGTCTCAGCTCAATTTGTCCCTGGCCAAATCCGTGGGGATCCGGCATCCGCAGCGCCCACTCGATCGCTTCCTCTCTAGATTTGACTTCGATCAGTGTGTATCCCGCGATCATCTCCTTGGCTTCGGTGAACGGCCCGTCGACCACTTTCGGTTTGCCGCCGGGCTCCGGATAAGAGATACGGATTGCACTGGAGCTCGGGTGCAGGCCATCGCCTCCCAGCAGGACGCCGGCTCTGGCCAGCTCCTCGTTGTAGCGGTGCATGGCTTCGATGAGCTCCGGACTCGGCAGAACTCCCGCCTCGGAATCCGTTGTAGCTTTGACGATCATCATAAATCTCATGTTTTATTCCTCCTTGGATTGGATGAAGCCGCCGCCGTGCTCTTCACAGCTTCCCTAATTCAGCTTCTATCATTTCGACGAACGGGAGAGACTGAAATCGACATCAGCGCTTCATTTTTTTAATTTTTTTCTTTTGGTCTGGATCGTTCAAACCTACCTTTACATACCGGATGCCTGCGCCTTGTCTGCAAAAAATGCGGACAGCTCCGCCGCAATTTTCGGAGCGTCCAGCTTTTTCGTATGGCCGAGCCCCTTCTTACTCAGCAGGATTGCATTAGGCAGTCCTTGAGCCAGCGCACCGGCGGCATGGCGGAGGGAGACCGGACTGTCCGGCCCTTCCAGAACAAGCGTCGGCATTGTCACGCGGCTCCACTGTTCAACAGGCAGCGGCTTTCCGTCCCAGTAACCGTCAAGCAGCGCGGCATCGTAGGGCAGCGTGTGGGCCACCGCCATCAGGTTCGCCCACACCTTCGGCATCATTCGCATCATGCTGACGACGAACCCAGGGGCTCCCATCCCTTTGGTCATAAAATACTTGATCGCCTCGGCGCGCCGCCCGCTGCGGATCAGCTCCGTCACCTGCGGTATAAAGTCCTGCGGCGGCTTCCGGTCCGAGGCATCGACCACAAACGGCGGTTCGTGGAGGGCAAGCTTCGTGATGGCCGCCCCTCCGGCGGCTGCCTCAAGGGCCAATACGGCTCCCGAGGACAGCCCCCAGACATACGCGGAGCCTCCGGCCGCTTCAATGACCGCTTCCAAATCCTCGATCTCGCGTTCCACGGCGTAAGGCTGGGAATCCCCGCTGTCTCCCCGCCCGCGGCGGTCGTAGTTATATACGGTAAACTGACTGGACAGCAGCTGGGCCAGCTGGACCTGTGCCGGAAATTTGCGGTAGCTGAACGCTCCCGCCACCAGAATGAGCGCAGGCCCCCTCCCGGTCCGGTCGTAAGCGATCTTGGTTCCGTCTTTTGAAATGACAGTGTGCATGAGAATAATCTCCTTTTTCATGGTTTCTATATAGACGACGAACGGACGAAACCCGGATCGACATATCTTCAAAAAAAGTTTTCAACACAGGCTGTTCAGTCCTTCCTTCCCTTTCCGGATGTAATCACCCGTTGGTTGGATCTTGGACGATCTTGGACGCCTAATTGTTTTCGGCAGCGTATGCCTGATTTCCTCCCCTGTTCACGGAGTGCTGCCGATTCCTAGAACCTTAGGGAATCCTTCTTTTCGCAGCTAAAGCAGCCGCCGGGAAAATCCCTTGAGCCGCTTTTCTGACTCAAATTTCTCAAAACGATCTGGCGCGCTTCGTTCCTTAGACAACAAGGAGTATGAAAATACGATGTCGAATATCAAAATCTATAGAAACTGAATGAGGGGGAAGTCAATATGGCAGAGGACAATACCCGGTACGAACAGGTGAAAATGGTTTGTGGAGAAGATTGCGGAAACGCTCCCAAAAAAGAGTTCCTCAGAGCGTTTAATGCTGCCTTTGTTTGCAACGATATTGACTTTATTAATGAGAAGACGATAGAAGATATCCAATGGAATATTATCGGCCGTAATGCATTACAAGGTAAGGATCAGGTTTTCGAAATGCTCAAAAAGCTGATGGACAAAACACCGACGGAGTTAATCATTAGCAATATCATCACGCACGGATATTCCGGCTCTTTAAATGGCATTCTCAACCTTGAAAATAATATGAGCTACGCTTTCTGTAATATTTATCGTTTCAACAGCAGTTTAAACAAAACAAAAATTAAGGAGATTACTTCTTATATCATTGACATTTCAAAATAACAAACGATAAATAAGCCGCCTATAATCCTCTCAGGCGGCTTTTGTTCATCTAACAATGAACCTTCAAACCGTCAGCGGCAGAGCCAGCGGTTCTAAGGCATGGGTCCATGGATAAAGACGAACGCATCGTAACGCATCGACATGCGCGACGGAACGTAATTCTCCAGCTCATACCCGGGGTCATAGATTTAGGACAGATACGGATAGGGTATCCACCTCCGCAGCGGGATGATGTGCATATCCCAATGAAATCTTCGCCTAGGCCGGCTTCCGCTTCTTTTTGCCAATCAGCATCGCAATGACCAGTATCCCGGGAATCACCAGCTGCGTAATCGGCATCAGCTGCTCTACGGTCAGCTTGAGACCTGTCCTGAAATATTCCGTAAACGTGGGTGATAAATACGTGAGGCCAAATACCGTCAATGCCAGCGGGATGACCCACAGCTTGTAACGGATTCCGGTGATGCGCTGAAGGCCGATGCCTGCCCCAATCAGTAAGAAATTAGCCTTCATGCCGATGCCCATGAACAAGAGCAGGACAAACAGCGCGTCGGCTCTCTCAATCACGTTGGCCACCTCCATCATCTGTACGACCATGAACAGCGGATACGTGCCGATGGTGGCAATCTCGGGACCGAGAACGAGAATAACCAGCTGGTTTAGAACGGTCAAAAAAACAGCGGTAGCCAGATAGGATACGATAGTGAGCCTGCCGAGATGTTTGCCCTTCTGAGCATATTTAAAATAAACCAGAAACAGGACCGTCTGCCCGAAAGGAAACGATACGATGTTAGGCATGGCTGCCCGCCACACTGGAGCGAATCCGTTCTCCAGGACAGGAAACATGAATTTAGTGCAAAGGGACCATGACTAAGATCAATACATATCCGAACGCCATGACATAGGCNTAAATCACGCTCAGTCTGAAAGCCGCCCTTGGCCCAAGATAGGTGATGTACGACCCGATAAGCACCGAAATGAAAATAATGATCGACATCGGTGTCCGGTTCAGCATCGTTTGAACGGCCAATTCGCCGATATCGCGAAAATTTCGGGAGGCTTCATAAGCAAAATAAGCGGTAAGCGCAAACGCAGCAATCCAGCCGAATATGCTGCCCAAATAATGCCGGCACATCTCGAACAGATCCCTTTCCGCATCCAGGCGGTACATCAGCAAATATACCAGAAGCAGCAGCAGCCCTGCCCCGGCGCCCAGAAGCATGGCGAGCCAGGCGTCCTGCTTCGCCTCTCCCCCTAACAGGAACAGAGTAGTGCTTCCTACTTCATACAAAGATAACGATATGGCGATTTCAGAAGCACGGGTCGTTCGAATCATAGGATACTCCTTCTGCATACCCAGTTCACTAGGGCTGCCTACGGCAAACGTTATTTCATCTGTTGTATCGTCTTCTGGATCAGACCCGGCCGGCGGATGGTTGCCTTGACCTGAACCTGAATATCCATGCGTTTGAATTGATCAGGCCAGGTGGTCTGCATCTTCCTCCACTCCTTAGGAAAACTGCGGTGAATGATGTCGGCATAACCGGTCACGTCAATCCCCATTTGCCGCACGGCATCCCAACCGGTAAACATCTGGTCGCGGACTTCCGCTTCGATGCTCTTCTCCATTTCACGGATGACATCCAGTTTGGACAAATCCTTGTTGCACGTGGATTCCATCAAATTTCCGTTCAGTTTGACGTTAACCAGCATCGTATAATGCGTGCCGGCATGGACGGGCCTGAGCTTCGTTTTCGCAGAGGTGATGATGATCGAATTATGCTTGTTTTTCGCTTGGGGACAAGGAAAGGATAGCTCGGTCCCCTTCACTTGATCGGTAAGCCACGACAGTCCCATGCTTTCTCTGCCGCTCAGATACCCCGCCAACCGGTCCCCGCTGAATACACCAAGGCGGGTCAGCCTCAAGGAAAGCGGAGTGGAGGTATCTTTGAGGACATCAAGCGAATGCAATTTTGCCTTGTTCTCTTCCGTGTCCTCACCCACAAAAGTAGCTACAGGTATGCCGATGCTTTTGGCATCCGAATGCAGGCTGAGCGCCAAATCAAAGATCGTTTTTTTCGGAAAAATCGATATAAATTTTGATTCTTTTCCCATAATATCGCTGTAGCTCGCACCCGGCAGCTTTTCGGGAGGAACCATTTTCTTCAGCAGATCCTTCGCCCTACCGTCGGTGATCAGCAGTTCTACGCTTTCACGCGATTCCGAATTGCGCAGGAACAAATCAACCAGCTCGCCGAGCCCCCGCTCTGCCGCTTCCCTGCCGACCACAATGACTTTGGCGTGAGCGACATACAGCTTTCGGGAGGTTTCCAAATTACTCTTCATTCGGGCGCCGAAAATAGTATCGGAAACCATGGAAAACACATAAATGGCCGGCTGTGAGCCCATCCCGGTCGAGCCGCCCGTACCGGAGGCCATGGAGGACGGGATGATCGTCTGATAGCTGATTTCCCATTTGTCCCCTATTCGGTCGATGCCGCCGGCTACCGTAATTCTCAGGTCGTTCAGCTCAGCCCGGTTCCAGCAGCCTGTCGTAAGCAGCAGGCAAGCCAACAGCACCAAGCAGGCAATCCCTCTCTTCATCTCCATCCCCCTTCCTAGGCCAATGGATCCCTTGGACGCCCGACCTCACGTTCTGCGAACGACTTCTTGTCTTTCGGCTGGCGCATCCGGTTCTGGTCCCCGATGCCTACTGGACGCGTGCGCAGTTTCCACCAGGGCGCTCGAATCATCTGGTCCTTTTGGTTCGTTTTGTTAAAAGGTGATGACGGCATGAGATAAGGTACGCCAAACGATTCGAGTGAGGCCAGATGCGCCATCAACGGAATCAATACCCCAAGCACCCCGACCAGCCCGAAGCTTCCGGAAAATATCATCAGTACAAATCGGAGAAGGCGGACGGACGAAGCAAAGTTAATCGCTGGAAGTGCAAAATTGGAAATCGCCGTAAAGGAGACGACAATCACGACGGCTGCCGATACCAGTCCCGCCTGGACCGCGGCCTGACCGAGCACTAATGCGCCGACGATAGAAATGGCCGGGCCTATCGCTCTCGGCATCCGGACGCCTGCTTCACGAATGACTTCAAAAGTCAGCTCCATCAGCAGCGCTTCGACCAGCGTCGGCAGCGGCGTAATTTCCCGCTGTGCGGCCAATGAAATCAAAAGCGGCATGGGAAGCAGTTCCTGATGGAAGGTGGTTAAGGAAATAAAAATCGATGGGAGAAGCAGGGCGGTGAAAAACGAGATCATCCGGACGAGGCGAAGAAAGGAAGAAATATCGAATCGTTGATAATAATCTTCGCTGGAGGTCAAGAAACGGTAAAAGGTGACGGGAGCCGTTAAAACAAAAGGTGTACCGTCCACAAAGACGGCGACCAGTCCCTCCAGCAGCCCGCCGGCGACCGTGTCGGGCCGCTCGGTATTATATATGGTTGGAAAGGGCGACTGAACGCCGTCCTGTATCATTTCCTCAATGTACCCGCTCTCCAGAATGCCGTCGATTTCAATACTCTGGATCCGCGACGTCATTTCCTTGACGACCTCCGGGTTTGCAATCCCTTCGATATAGGCGATGGATACGTTGGTGCGCGTATAGGTTCCGATGATATGCGATTCAATGGTCAAATGCGGGGATTTGATTTTTCGCCGGAGCAGGGCGATATTGGTCGTGATATTTTCCGTAAACCCTTCTTTCGGGCCCCGGATCACCGTCTGGGAGGAAGGCTCCTCTACAGATCGCCGGGAACCTCCTTCGATATATACGGCGAAGGCTTCCCGCATGCCTTGAACGACAATGACGGCCCTCCCGTCCAGGACCGAATGAATTAAATCTTCCTGTGTGCAGATGACCTGAACATTCCCCATGGCAAGCTGGTTTTTGAGCCAATCGGCAGATGCCTTGTCCGCCCGAAGCAAATGATCTAACTTCAAGCGATTCAGGTTTTCCAGCAATTTGGAAAGGAGCAGCGGATCTACCAGGCCCTCGATATAGCTGACGATGACTTTATAGTCCGATTCTTGATCGTCTGCGAGATGATGGATGACAAAATCCGTATTTTTGCCCATGGATTGTTTGAGCAGCTCTAGACTGTCGGTTAGTTCTTCGCTCAGGGGCTTCCCCTCAGGAGAATCCTGATGTTGTTGCTCCCGCTCAGGCCGGGGATAGGTATACAGAAACTTTTTCAGCCGCTGAATAAACAATGGGAAAACTCCTTCGAGAAATGATTACCATTATTTTGCTGTTTCCCCTGTTTTTTATGCATCGGGCTCCCTTGCCCGGTAACACCTCCGATATCCGAAAATGCAAAACCGCCCCCTAACGGGAGCGGTCACGGTCATTGTGTGCAATTTTACCTCGATGATTTGGGCCGACCCGATTACGAATCATGCCCTGCCTTGTTAAATCTTAGAATCACGCTTCAGTTCTGTCGGTATGTAAGCAAAGATCCGGTCAGAGCCCAAGAACGATTTCTGCTTAAAAAGCGGCTGTTGGCCCTGGGGGAACCGGCGGATTGTACAGCTGGTAAGTCGTCTTGCTGGAATAGCCCCAAACCATCCACAGAATCACATATACCGGGGACAGGAAAATGGCAAAAAGAACGTAGGCCCCGTTCTTGCCGAACGCGTTCAGCAGCTTCACCTGCCAGATGATGGCGAACACGATATTGGCAATCGGCACCAGTGTGATCAGGATCCACCATGCACTCTCCTTGATCAGCTTCAACTGGAGAATATAATTCAAAATAGGGACAAACGCAAACCACGCGATGTCGTCCCGGCCCGCCTTTTTGGCAAGCTGGAAATACGCGCCGCAAATGGCGATATATATTGCTAGGTACAGCACAATCATGACAACGATCATTAAACATCCTCCTGAAAATTGGGTATAGAGGTAAAAATGCACTTCTCTTTATTCGATGCGTTTCATCAAATCCCTTCTTTAATTGTACTTTTTTCGACATAAAACTACGTCCCGGGACCGATGCGTTTTCGGAGCACTCCGATTTCTGCCGGGCCTTTTATAACTTATTGCCGGCCAGCGGTTTTATGCCATCCAGCGATTCGCCGAATTAATAAATTTCCTTCTCCCTGTCCGGCGGGATACGGAGCATGAGCTGGAACGCATTGGAAAGATTCGTTACAATAAGGAATGGAGAACAGTACAGCGATAGGAGAAGAGGAACATGACGAGTGAGGTAGCTCAGGAAGAACAAAGCTTTGGCTTCTCGCGGGTATATGCGATCGAACTGAAAT
>NZ_PCZT01000009.1:1966740-1977348 GCF_002968895.1 Paenibacillus sp. AR247
AGATGCCGGCGCAAACCAGCCTGATGCCGGTCCAAAACCGCCCGATAGGCGACTACGCCACCGCCGTTCAGCAGTCCTGGCACTGGAGAGAAGCCGGAGAAGTCGTCAGCGGATGCGGTTATACGCTGCTGCTCACCGACCTGATGGCTTCCGGCCTTATGCCCCAAGACAGATTGCAGCTGATGACCGGCGTACTGCGGGCCGTGCTGGAGGCGGCTCCATGCGACGCCGTCTATTTCCGGGCCAGCGACAAGCTTGTCGAGCCGCAGGCGTACCTGGCGGCGGTGGAACAAGGTGAGCTGCTGTACGGCGCGATGAACATCCGCTTCTATAACGTGGAAGGGACCGGGAGCGGGCGCAATGAAGGGCTGATGGATTCGCTTGGGCTGGCGGCGCTCGGGATTCCCGACGTCCAATGCCACTACTTTGACCTCGACCCTTCCGAGCTGGCCGGACAGCTGATGGATGTGGCGTACTATTTATTCCGGCAGGGAGACGTGATCGAAGACGGCGAAACGATCGGCTTCACCGAAGAGATGCGCTGGCGCTGCGAGCATCAATATGCGCTGGCCGAGCCGCAGCGCGTCGTGCTCGACATCGATCCAGGCGCCCCCTACTACGCCGGACGGCAGGCGAACAGCCGCTAAATGGCCCGAACCCCGCGAATATGAACTCTTGAAAACATCCGAATCATGCTTAACAGGCGGAGCGCAGAAGCACTCCGCCTGTCCTATAAGCGTGAAGAAGGGATCTGTTTAATGCGGGTTTTCCCGCCTTCCTGCACCACGATCATTCTCCCTCCGCCCTTTCTGCGAGAAGCGGCGATCCGGTTCACCAGCAGGATGAGCACCGTCACACCGGTCACCGCATAGAGCACGAGCACGGGAGCCTGCCGGCTGTCCGTTCCCAGCATGATCCCGTGGACCAGCGCCATCAAATAGGTGGGCATCGCCAGAAAGTGAATTAAACGCCATGCCTTTTTGCCGAGCTTCTTCATCAGATCCGAGCTGATGATCAGCAGCATCATCAAGTACAGCGACAAAATCCCCAGCCCCATCCACAACCTGTCGCCGCTCGCCTTAAAGGGGATCAAAAGATCCGCCAAGGAATACCCGACATACCGGTCGAACAGGAGAACGAGTCCGTGAACCATGCCGAATAACAGACCGAACCAGCCGCACCATTGATGCACCATGTTCAGCTTCGCTTTCACCGGCCCTTTGGCCCACGCCCCTCCCTGCAGCAGTCCTGCCGCAACAGAAGCGAACAGGAGCATATAAGAGGTCAGCCCCGCCGCCCTCGTCGTGACCCACACCGATAAAATTTGACTGATGCTGCTGCCGAAATGATGAAAAACCGCCATCATCCCGCCTCCTTTCCATTCTCCTATCGATATGATTCGATGAATCCCGCCGTACAGACGGAGCCGTCTTCGCAGACGAGTACAGCCGCCGCGGCGGGATGTTTGCGTTCAAGCCATGCAATCCCGGCCTGCAGGCCAAGGATCAGCAGGCATTTGGCATAGACCTCGGCCGCCGTCAGCGACGGATGGATGACTGTCGCCTGCACCACATCCGTCAGGCTCGGCATCATCGTGCGGGGATCGAGGATGTGATGCCGCTCTTGTCCTTCCCCGTCCAGCCATTTCCGCTTTAGCCGGCTGCTTGTGGCAACGCCCGCGTTCCTACGGATGACGAGCGAGTCAATGTCGCGGTCCAAAGCGAATGGATCCGCTATGTTAACCTGCTGCGGGCGGTCCTCCCCGCCCACAGCATCATGTCCCCGCCGGCGCTGACCGCCCCGTGCGCAATGCCCTTTCTGCGCATCATGCCCGCGAACTTCTCGGCGCTCCAGCCCTTGGCGATGCCGCCGAGATCCACCGACCATGCCGGTGGCAGCTCGATGCTGCGAAGCAGCGGGTCCAGCTTGGCCCCGATCTCCGGGCCAAAAGCGCCCAGCGGCCTTGGATTAGCCTCCGTTCGGTCCGGTGCCTGTGAAGAAACCTCCTCTTCCGCGGCTGTCTCTCCGAAACTTCGGCCGTAACCCAGATCAGACAGGAGCTGTCCGAGAAAAGGGTTAAACAACCCGTCGGCCCTATGGTAATAATCCACAGCCACGCTGACGGCTTCGAACAGGATCGGCGTCGCCATAAACGGCCTGCCTGCCGAACGGTTCAGCCGGGACAGCTCGCTGCCCGGATCGAAACGGGTCAAATGCTTTTCCACAAAAGCAAACCAGGACTCCGCTTCCCTCTGCTCCGCCTCAGGCAGTCCATGCGTGACGAATTCTGTGTTCATCGCTCTGAATGCATGCATCTTCGATCACCTCCGTCCAGCGCCTGCCGCTAGGAAGCGTGGGTGCGCATGGAGCCTTCCCCGCTGCCGCTTTGCCCGGAGCCGAAATCCATGCCCGACCGGGAGCGGCCGCCCATAAATCCGCGTTCCTGCCCGGAGAACCCTGCGTTCCCGCCGGAAGCTTCGTCCCGCCATTGGTTCTCGACGTCGCCGTTTGAGTCGTCTTGTCCCGCTCCAAAGATCGGGGAAGCGCTCGCCACGTTCCCTGTAGCAGCATCGGCTGGATTAAATTTGGAGATATATCCTACGAAACCTGTAAACATGACCACACCCGCCATGCCTGCCGTCCATTTGATCCATTTGGAATTTGCCATATACAGTCCACCTTGTTTCAAGTATGTTCATTCCCGTTATGCTGTCATTGTACGGGGCGATGGTGAAAAGATGGTGAAAAGCCAATGTCTCACAATAAAGTCTAGCGTTCAGGCAAAAGATTGGCTAAAAAAAAGATGACCCCTGTCCTTGCAGGGATCATCGATGGCCGGCGATACTACACCGCCCTATAGCCAAATGCTGATTGTCTCACGATATCGCACACCGCCTGTTTCGCGGTCAATTCCATACTTTCTCGGTCGTAACCGGCTCTAACCGGGCCTCAATGTCACCGCGCTGCGGTTCAAACCATTCCGGCAGCATCAGCTTGCGTCCCAGCGCATCCGGGGCTTCGTCCCGGGCGAATCCGGGAGGATCCGTCGCAATCTCAAACAGGATTCCGCCGTGTTCCCTGAAATAGATGGCTTTAAAATATTGGCGATCCTTAATCGGAGTAACGTCAAAGCCATTGACCGACACGCGTTCCCTCCACGCTTCATGCTCCGCGTTATCGCTTGCCCGCCAGGCAATGTGATGTACGGTTCCGGCAGTGCCATGTCCCGCATCCATGTTCTCCATACGGACATCGATCAGGTTGCCGAGCTCGGCCGTCGCTTGAAAACGGGCGTATCCGTCGTCTTCCCCGATTTTGGCCAGTCCGAGAAGGTTCTCCAGCACGTCGATCGTGTCGGCATAAGCCTCGCTGAACAGAACCGCACCGCCTAATCCCTTGATGGCCTGGTCATCCGAAATGCTTTCAAGCGGGCTTGTGCCCCCGGCTCCGTCTTCCCGCTCCACCAGTTCCAGGCGTAGTCCGTCCGGATCCGAGAACTGCAGATAGCTCTCGCCAAACCGCTTGCTGCTTGCTGCATCCCGTCCGAACCAAGACAGCCGTTCCTGCCAAAAATCGATGGACCCGGGCGGAATGACAAAGGTCACGATGCCCACCTGACCGCCCCCAATCTGCCCTTGCCGGGCCCGAGGATAGGGGAAAAAGGTCAGGATCGTTCCCGGAGACCCCGCCGGGTCGCCGAAATACAGGTGATACACCTTAGGATCATCGAAGTTAACCGTCTTCTTCACCAAGCTGAGTCCGAGGATACCGCTGTAGAAATCAATCGTTTCCTGGGGATTTCTTGAAAATGCCGTAATGTGATGAATACCTGCCGTGCGTGTGAACATCTGTATCGCTCCTTTAGGATTTTTGGATCCGGGTTTTTATTTCGAATTTATTTATCTTAAATTAAAGATAAACGATGTTCTTCTCATTGTCAATCCATTTTTTCGGAGCGAATCCGATCCGACCCTTTCTCAAGCAAATTAGGGCCGCCGGTTACTCACCGGCAGCCCCTGTCCTCTGTAACTGCAATCCTATTTCATCCTATTTCCCTGCCAAATAAGCAGCAACTTCCGCCAATCTGGAGGCATAACCCCATTCGTTATCGTACCAGGTGGCGACGGACAGCATTTCCCCCTGCACCTGGGTTAACGGCAGGTCGATAATTGAGGAATGCGGATCGGCAACGATGCGTGACGATGCCCATTCCCCTTCCAAAACGTCGAGCACACCCTTCAGATCGCCTTCGCTTGCGGCCTGCCGGAACATATCATTAATCTCCTGAACGGTGCAGGGCTTCTCCGTGATCAGGTTCAGCTCGGCAATGCTGCCTGTACGCGTCGGAATGCGGTACGCTTTGCCGGTAATCTGCAGATCATTCCAGATGAACTTGAGCGCTTTGGCGGCGCCGGAAGATGACGGAATGATGTTTTCAGCCGCAGCCCAGGAATCCCGGCGGTCCTTCATCGGCTGATCGGTTAACGATTGCGTGTTCGTATACGAGTGTACCGTGGAAAATAAGCCGTATTTGATCCCGTAGTTTTCCCGGACCAATTTGACGACCGGAGCCAGCGCATTCGTCGTGCAGCTCGCCATACTGATGATTTTATGCTTTTCCGGATCGAAGCTGTCGAGATTGATTCCTTTAAGCAGAACGGCGTCGCAGTCATCAAGCGTTTTGCTTGGTCCGCTGACCAGCACCCGTTTGGCTCCCCGCTCCAGGTGCTGTTCGGCCACAGGCCGCGTCACGGCCCGCCCGGTGCAGTCGACGACCAGGTCGACGCCGAGCTCACCCCAATGAGGCACTTCCCTGGCCGAATTCAAATACCGGATATCCCGGCCGCCGATCACGATCGCGCCCTCGTCGTCCCTTTAACGCCCGGCGTCGCACCGATGACCCCGGTCGGTTTATGAATCGAGGACCGCCGTTTTGGTCGGGGTTGAGGCCCAGTCCTGCGCATTTTTCAGCACACCCGGGATGCCCGAGTTATATTCCGGGCTCACGATAATGATACCGTCCGCCTGTTGAACCGCTTCGCGGAAGCGCTTGACAGACTCCGGGCTTTCCTCCCGGTCCAAATCCGCGTTGTACAAGGGCAGATCCGCAATCGAGATGAATTCATATTGTGCGGAATCTACAAGCTCCGGGATCGTATCCGCAATCATCCGGTTATACGAATGCTCCCTTAAACTCCCCACCATAATGCCTATGGTTGTCGCCATTTGCTATTTTCACCGCCCCCGCTATTCTTTGAGCCAAGCGTTCGCCAGCGCGATCGCGCCTCTAGCCGCCGCCGTGTCCGCAAGGGCATTCAGCATGACGAAGTCATGAATGGCCCCCTGGAAACGGGCAGCGGTCACCCGGACGCCGGCTTCGCGCAGTTTGCTGGCGTAAGCTTCGCCTTCATCGCGAAGAACATCCGCTTCAGCGGTAATGACCAGTGCAGGAGGCAAGCCTTCGAGCTGCTCGCGCGTTGCCCGCAGCGGGGAAGCATAGATCTCCTCTTTATCGCTCGGCTTCGTAATATACTGCTCCCAGAACCAGGCCATGGCGTCCCGGCGCAGGAAATAACCTTCCGCAAACTGATGATAGGACTCCGTGTCGTTGCCTGAATCCGTCACCGGGTAGAACAGCAACTGTTTATGAATGGCGGGACCCTTGCGCTCTTTCGCCATCAGCGTGATCGCAGCGGTCATGTTTCCCCCGACGCTGTCCCCAGCCACGGTAAGGCGGTCCGTATCCAGGCCGTACGCCTCCCCATGTTCTGCAATCCAGGTCAGAACCGCATAGATTTCTTCGATCGCCGTTGGATACTTTGCTTCCGGAGACAGGCTGTAATTCGGGAATACGACGCAGGCCTCGGCACCGACTGCAAGCTCCCGGATCAGGCGATCATGGGTGTGCGCATTACCGAACACCCAGCCGGCGCCATGGATATAAAGAATGACCGGCAGCTTATTTGTAACGTTTTCGGGACGAAGCAGTGTGACCGAAACCTGTCCGCTCGGCCCTCCCTCAACGGTGATATCCTGAATTTCAACCGGCAGCTTCGGGACGTCGCCCGATTGAACCTCGTCTACGGCTTCGCGTCCTTTTTCCGGTCCAAGATCAAACAAATACGGCGGATTGGCGGTATCTTGTGCAAATTTCAAAGCAGCGGGTTCCAAAACAACCTTCTTTGTCATATGTATTCCTCCCATAATTTATACTACAATGCGTAGTTTCAAAAAGCATGAAATCACCCGGTAAGGACCACGGCATCCCATGATGCCCGTCCATCAGGCTAAGGACCGTCCAATGTTGATCCGGTGCTCCCTGCAGCCAAGAAGCGTATTGACAATCGACTAACGATGCTTGACGCATAACATCCCTTTGGCAACGTTAGAATAGCACATAATGTTATTCGTGTATATAAAATTATATTAACTATATTTTTCTCCTTAATGTACAAAAAATCAGTAAAAAAGACCGTTGTATTTACCCCTGCTTAACAATCCGGGACTTCGGTTACAGCCTGCAGTCCTATTTCCGAAAATGTAGTAGACCAGGATTTGAAAATTGATATAATAAATTGATTCTTCGGATGAGCGGCGGATTCGCTTTTGACTCATTTGACGGCATTTATCACATCAAGGAGAGGATCTATAAAGCTATGATTGAAAAAAAGGTGACCTGGCTGGAGCTGTTTTACGATCTTCTCTTAGTCGCAGCCGTGTCCAAAGCAACGCATGTCCTGCTGCATGCGGAACACGGGACCATTCCATTGGAGTACCTGAGCAAATTCGTGTTGATTTTTATCCCGATCTGGTGGGGTTGGGTAGGACAAACGCTCTTTGTGAACCGGTTCGGCCAGGATATTTTAATTCACAGGGTCTTCATGATCCTTCAGCTGTTGTTCGTTCTCGTCATGACGGCGAGTTTATCCCCGGATTTTGATCAATTTTATGTTCCCTTCTTTGTAGGATACATAGGCTCAAGAGTGCTGACGGCCCTGCAGTATCTTTTCGTCCATCGGGCCAAAGCGGCGCATCAGCAAGTGACCGCCTCCTATTTGGGCACCCACTTTTTGATCGGCATTCTGATCTCGGCCTGCTCGCTGTTCTTCGACTCCTGGCTCCGGTATGCCGTCTTGTACGCGGGGATCGCCGTAGATATACTGCTTCCCTTAATGGGGCGCCGGCACTTGGTCAGAACGCCGATCAATACGCACCACTTGTTCGAACGCTTCGCCCTGTTTACCTTGATTCTTCTAGGCGAATCGGTCGTCAGTATCCTTGCCGTGCTGCAATTTAATCACTGGGATCTGCCATCCGTCTTGTTCGTCGCTTTTACCAGCCTTCTGGTCATTGCCATGTGGTGGCAGTACTTTGATAACATCGACAAAAAGGTAGCCGGGAAATCCACACGGCCGGCCAAATGATTATTTACGGTCACTTATTTGTGTATTTGTCGATGAGCATGATCGCGGCAGCCATTCAGCTGTTATACAAAGACCAGATGGATTACTCCTTCTTGCTGGCATTCGTGTTTGGGTCCGTGCTCCTGTATTTCTTATCGACCTCTGTGGTGTTTCACCGGTACAGACACAAACATTTGCGGCTGAAGCCCTATCATCTGGCTATCATGCTGGGGATTCTTGCTTGCTGCTTCGTGATTGACCTGATCTTCCCCGTCCCCAATTACGCCATCGTCGGAGAGATCATGGTTTTCTTCATCGTCTACGCGAAGTTAACTACATAACCCGTCGTATTATCAAAAAGCGCATCTCTCCGTTGTATAACGGGGGGTATGCCGCCTTCGTCATCAGCCCCAAACCTTCAAGAGCTCCAAAGCCTTGGGTTTTGGGGCTTTTGTGATATGCAGAGTCCTCAAAATCGTGCTTAGCCCCCAAACCATTGCTTGCACCCAAGTTGAAAGGGCAGGTTGAAGCACCGGCCGGCCCCCGATTCTTGACTCGGTTTGTCCGCCGGAAGTATGCTCTTATTAAACTTTAACTCCGGCACTATTTCAGGAGCTAGATCGAATGAACTAAAGAAAGAAATGTATCAGGCCGTATTAGACTTTTTTAACAGGAAGCTTGATGCAAAACTTTAGTTCAATCTATATAGATGCGGGAAAGGATCGGATATGGATGAAAATATTGCTGGCAGAAGACGATATGCGGCTGGGAGAGCTGGTCGTGCACATGCTGAAGAAAAAAGGCGGCCATACTGCGGAGTGGGTCACTACCGGCAGGGAAGCCTGCGAGTATGCCGAGGCCACCAATTACGACGTTCTGATTCTCGACTGGATGATGCCGGAGGGCGACGGCGTCTGGGCTTGCCGGCAGCTGCGGAAGGAAGGATACATGGGCGCCATCCTGATGCTGACCGCCAAGGACGGGCTGCAGGACCGGATCAATGGACTGGACGCTGGCGCCGACGACTATTTGGTCAAGCCGTTTGAAATCGAGGAGCTGCTCGCCCGGCTCCGCGCCCTGTCGCGGCGGAATTTTGCGCCCATTCAAGGTGAGGAAGTTCAGGTTCCCGGCCTTATCCTGAACCGGACCAACCAGACGGCAAGCATCGCGGGAGAGCTCGTCCAGCTGACGCCGCGGGAGTTTCAGCTGCTGGACCTACTGATTCAGAACAAGGGCATCACCTTGACCCGGGAAGTCATTTTGGACCGGATTTGGGGACTCGACGCCGATGTCGGCCCCAAAGCGATCGACGCCATGATCAAGCTGCTCCGCAAAAAGCTCAGCGGACTGGATCAAGAGCTGATTCAGAGCATCCGGGGGGTCGGCTATAAAATTGAAGCCTAAATGGAAATGGAAAGTTCCCTTCGCTTGGCCCCGGCAGGGGAGTGACCTGTTCAAAAGAACCCAGAACCGGTTGACGCTGCAGTACACCGCGGTGCTTATCGCTTTTCTCGCCCTGTTCATCGGAACGGTGTACGGGCTGCTGTATTTTCTGCTGATCAACGACCAGAAAAGCCAGCTGAACGACTGGATTCAGGATATGTCCTATGCGTTTCATGAATCGATGGAGCATACCGGCTCCTATAATATTGAAGGTAATCTCGGCAGCAGCTATCCATCGTTAGCGAACCAGACGGTGGGCTGCTTCAAGGACCCTCATGGGAATATTCTGTACGAAGCACAGCAGCGGATGGGACTGAGCGCAGCGGTCGGCAGCGCGGTGGCGGAGTGGACGCCCGAAGGCGATCAGACGGAGTACAAGACCGTTACGATCAAGGAAACCGGCCGGGATGCAGGGCCGCCAAGACACGGGATCGATCCCCGCAAGGTGGCTCCCGCAAATGTCCGCATGCTTCTGGCCGGCAAGGCCGTTTACGATAACGGGGTCTTTATAGGCACGCTGTACGTGGCCAAGGAGGTAGGCAGCCAGTACCGGCTGTTCGGCTGGCTCCTGCTCGTGCTGATCGGGCTCGCGCTGCTGTTCTGCGTCCTGGCCGTGTTTCTCAGCCGGAACATGTCGGTCAAGGCGATGGTTCCGATCGCCCGCTCGTATACGAGGCAGCGCGAGTTCGTCGCGGACGCCTCGCATGAGCTGCGCACGCCGCTCAGCGTCATCCTGTCCTCCATTGAGGTGCTTGAAATGGAAAACAGCCTGAAGGACGATCCGTTCAGCCGGAGGGTGCTGGACAACATGCGGGAAGAAGCCAAGCGGATGACCGACCTCTCCAGCCACCTTCTGACGCTGGCACGCTCCGACTCGGATGAGGTTCAGCTGAGCATAACCGACTTTGATCTGGCGGCCGAAGCCTCGCGGACGATAGCATCCCTGCTTCCTTTGGCGCAGGCCAAGCAAATTACACTGAAGCTACATGCGGAAGAAGGCATGACGGTTCATGGCGATGCCCAGCGCCTGCAGCAGCTGATGGTCATCCTGCTGGACAATGCCATCAAGTATACGCCGGAGGGCGGCACCGTCTCCCTTGCCCTCGAGATCCGGGAGGACAAACGAAGAATGCTGCACATGACCGTCAGCGATAACGGAATCGGTATACCACCGGAGGAGCAGCCGCACATTTTCGAACGCTTTTACCGCGTGGACAAATCCCGCGCCCGGGAGCTGGGCGGCCACGGCCTTGGGCTGTCCATCGGCAGATGGATTGCCGAAGCCCACGGCGGCACTTTGAGCGTGCAGAGCACGCCCGGCCAAGGCAGTACCTTCACCGCTGTCATTCCTTGCTAAGTTTTCCGGCACATGAAGTAAAAGGACATGCCCACCCTGTCGATGACAGGAAGCATGTCCTTTTTTCACGTCAAGCTCTTCATAATTAGGTTACAGCTCTCGGGTCATAAAAGTACTGTAAGGATCGAGCGTATAATCCGCAAATGGGCCGCACTCCTCAAATCCAAAGGCCGCGTACAGCCGTCGGGCCGGCTCGAACGACGCCATTGAGCCCGTCTCCAGGCTCAGCCGCCGATATCCTCGCCGCCGGGCCTCCTCAATGATGTGCGCCAGGATGGATCGAGCCACGCCTTTACGCAAGTGGGCGGATGAGGTCCGCATCGATTTGATCTCGCCGTGGCTGGGATCGAGCTCCTTCAGCGCCCCGCAGCCTAGCAACTCTCTCTGTTCCCATGCGCTCCAGAA
>NZ_PCZT01000009.1:1977448-1995630 GCF_002968895.1 Paenibacillus sp. AR247
TTAAATCGTCCAGCATAATTTCCATACCGTTCACCTTCACTCCGTTGGTAAGTTTCATCTCATGCGCTGTGATCATTGTACAGCCGAACGAGCTTGATAAAAAGGCAATCTTTCCGGGAAACATTTCCCCTTTCGCCAGATGTCATGTTTTCCCGTACCGCAATCGCGATTGATCACCCGCTGTTAACCTTCTCCTTTAAACCAGATGTCCTTAAAATCTACCCACCCGGCGGCATTCAACCGTACGCCCTGCTGGGACGGGTGGGACAGCACCCGGGCTTCGTTGTAGGTCAAATAGACGGCCGTGCTGCGTTCGATCAGCCAGGATTCCAGCCGCTGAAACGCCTCGTCCCGGGCTTCCGGTTCCGCCTCCTGAAGCAGCTGCCCCACAAGCCGGTCTACTTCCGCCTGCGTTCCGGGATCCAGCATGCTGCGAATGAAGCTGTACCGGGACAGCAAATATTCGATCTGCCGGAGCAGCCCCTCGCTCAGCAGCGCCTCGAACAGGATCAGGTCCGCTTCCCGGATCCGCTCTTCCTTCATTAATTCCTCCCAGGGCACAATATGCACGTCCAGCTGGATTCCGGCCTGGCCATATTGCTGCTGAAGCCAGTAAGCCGCCTGCTCATGGCGACGGTACGCATACAGCTTCAACGACTCTCCGCCGTAGCCGGACCGCTTCAATTCCCTGGATGCCTCTTCCGGATCATACAGCGGATCAGCGGCAGCCGGCTGCTGCTCAAGGTGAAAACAAAGGCATGGGAAGGCATGCGGGTACCCCAGCTCCCGTACCATGCGGCTCCGGTCAACCGCAAGTGCAAGCGCCCTGCGGAAGGAACCGGTTTGCAAAATCCCCGGTTTCGCAAGGTTTATCGTCAGCATGCTGCATCCGGTGACGAGACGGCTGCGCCGCCATGTCTTCAGCTCTTGGCGGCGCGCTTCTCCCGTCTCGACGACCAGTACGCCCGGATTGGTCTCCACCGTCCATTCTCCGCCGGTGTCCGGGATGATCATCACTTCGATTCGATCGATCAGGCCCCGGGCCGCATAATAATCCGGGAAAACCTCCAGCACGCACATCCCCGGCGTAAGCTTAGCGATCCGGTAAGGCCCGGCCCCGACGGGCAGGCTGCCGGGAACCGTTACGGCCCCGGACTCCCCGCTGGCGCGGGAAAGGATGGCTGCCGCCGTATGCGACATAAATAACGCAAACAGGACGTTGGGCTGACGCAGCTTCATGCGGATGGTGTAACGCGATTCCGCGTAGATCTCAACGATGTCCCTGCACAGCCAGGAATGATTGTTGGATTCCTGCTGCACGCGCAGCAGGCTGTATTTGACGTCATCGGCCGTAAGCTCCGTGCCGTCCTGAAACGTCACGCCTTTTCGCAAATAGAACGTCCAACAACAAGCATCAGCACTAGATTCCCAATGATGTGCGACGCCCGGAATAACCTTGCCGGTGTCCATTTCCAGCTCGACCAGAGTCGCATGGATTTGGCGGATCAGATGGGTATCGAAAGCATACATCGCGTCCGCCGGGTCCAGCGTCACGATCGGCCGGTATACCGGCAGGCGGAGCGTCTCCACCATACGGCCCTCCCCGGTCGTTTCCTTCCGGTATCCGAAATAGCCGGTGAGCCAGTCCACAAACTGCTGCATCACTTCGGGTTCGCCCACCTGCTCTTTTACCCAGAGCAGCGCGCCCTGCACGTCCCCCTGCTTCACGTATTGCTGCGCTTCCCGGATCACGAGCTCCCGCTTGTCCGCCAGAAACATCAGCTCCGACCGATGGCCCCTGCCCTGCCCGGCTGCATACCAGATCAGGCCGGCGTCGGCCATTTTGCGCAGGATCAGCCTGGCGTTACGGGGCGTGCAGTACAGGGGCCTCGGCCAGCCCGTCGATCGTCACCCGGAACGGCTCCCCTCCTTTTCACCGGAATAAGCGCTTCGCAGCCGAAGGTAATCTTCTGCCAATTTCACCGGACATAGCCCCTTTTGTTCAGTTGAAAAAAATGGTATGCATCCAACATACAAATTTTGCTGGCGCATTTCAATCCCACCGGTCGGGCTTTTCTGAGGAAACAAAAAGGCAGCCTTCGGGCCCCTCAGCCTTCAGACTGCCTGTCTGTATATTTTGTGGTTGTACGCTGGCTACTTTAGCAGTTCCACCGCCTGCGTATCGCGATTCGGCATCCATATCTGCTTCACCTTAATGGTCAGCGGCTGCGGATAGTCTACCGCATCCTTGCCGAAGTTGTAATCGTAATCGTCTCCCATCGTGTCCTTCTTGTTGGACCAGCTATGTCCACCTTGGGAATATCCTTCAGGAGACTGCCTTTTGTGGACGTTGCCGTCGGCATCGGTGAAGCTGTCATCCAGCGACAGCGACAGGCTCTCGCCGGCATAGGCGTTTTCGAGCTCGCGGTGAATCAACACCTCACCGGGGCCAGCCGTCCGGGTGTATGAAATCAGGGTAAACCGGTCGTCCGGCGCCTCCACGATCTGCTTCTTCTTCAGGTCGATCACGATTTGCAGCTGGTCCTTGTCCACCGCAGCAGTGCCCTCCGTCTTGAGCCTAATGGAATCATACTCAGCGTATTTCTGGCCGCTGCCGTACATCAGCATCGCATCTGTACCCTCCGTGAGGGCCTCCGAATTGTCCCGAGAGTACCACTTCGGATAATACAGCTTTTCGATTTCGTCCCCGACTTTCCCGATGAGCACCGGACTGAGCAGCCGGAATACTTGTTTCCCATTCGCCTGATCATAGTCCAGGTCGACGTACGTGTGCAGCGGCGTATAGATGACCTGAGTCACACGAACCCTTTGGCCGTCTACTGTCAGGGTCCGGTCTGGGCGCAGCACGCGCTCCTTGTCCTTGAACATGCCGGGATCGAGCTCAAACGAAATGTCGAACGCCGTGCGGTATTTATTGGAGCTGGACATCAGCGCTTCGTTTGACGTCTCCGTCAAGGTCACATGAAACTTGGCATCCTTGGTATATTGAACAGAAGGGTTCAGGGGCACGGTGTAAATAAAATGATTGGCTCCATTCGCCGGAATTCTGTTGCTGTTGCTTCCCGCCAATTCGACCGACGCTCCTTTGGACGGGGCTTCCACGCCGCCAAGTTCAAGGGCTACGTCCGCGTTGATGACCTCTTTATCCGTTTGGTTGCGGACACCGAACAGCACATAAGCCATCCGGCCATCCGTGACGGCACCGTCCACCTCTACGCGATACCCTTTCTGTTCGACGCTTTCGGCAATCGGCTTGACGAGCCCCTGGTCCATTGCGCTCGCCAGACCCTCCACCGTGGTCGATTGGTACGGCTCCAGCATAGCCTGGCTCGGAATCCCCGCAGTCTGCTTCGGCGCCGGCTCCGCCCGATGGGCCAAGCTGCCGATCGAGTAATTGATAATTAGCAGGGCAGCCGCGAGCGCCATAACCGTCCCCGTACTCCAAAAATAGAAACGCCGCTTCTCACGCATTTTTCCTCTCTCCATTCCTTTACGCATAGCCAGAGTCAATTTCATCTCAGGCAACGTTTCCGCATGCTTGTTTACTTCATAGGCATCCTGCAGCAGGATGCGCTGTTCTTTTTCGGGCATAACCTGTCCCTCCCTTCTGCTCAGCCTCTACATATATTTCCGGAGCTGCTTCAGGCCTTCCCGCAGCCATGTCTTGATCGTTCCTTCCGGCTTGCCCAGCACCTTCGCGATTTCAACGGACGTCATGTCCTGGTAATATTTCAGCATGACGACATGCCGGTACTTCGGCTTCATCCGCTCCAGCGCGCGCTGCAGGTCGATCCGCTCGCTGCTTTTCATCTCCTGCACGGCCCCTTCCTGCGGCTCCTCCACCGGAAATACCCGTTTCTTGCGCCGTAGCTCGTCCATGCAGCAGTTGATCGTGATGCGGATGAGCCACGGGGTGAAGGACTGCGGGTCCTTCAACTTCTTCCTCTTCACCCACGCCCGGTATGACGCCTCCTGCACGGCTTCCAGCGCATCGGCTTCACTGCGCAAATAACTGTAGGCGATGGAATACAATTTTCGCTGCTCGGCGGTCAGACGCTCAAAAAACGCTTCTGCTTCCGTCAGCGTAGTTCTATTCATATGGATCTCGCTCCATGTACTATCAGCATTCAGCGTCCCCACTCCCCCCTCTGTATCTCTACAACCCGTTCACCGACGGGCCTCTTGGCGGCCGCTCTATAATATAGACGCACGAGACTGAAAAATCGATTGAAATATTTTTTAATAATGGAATATCGGGGGCATGTCCGGCTCAGTACGACGAAGTCTTGGTTCGAATGAAGCATGCGCGTCCGTTACGCAAGATTTCTTTCCAAAAAAACAGTTGCTCATTACGTAACGTCATGTGATGTAATGATTGTGGAGGTGTGATGCATGCAAACTGACGACAAAACTTATTTGGTCGGAGAAATATCCGCTGCTACCGGCGTAACGGTACGGACCCTTCAGCACTATGACAATATCGGACTGCTGCCCACAACCGGCCGTACGGCAGGCGGACGGCGGTATTATACGAAGGACGACCTCCTCTGCTTGGAGCAGATCATTTTTTACAAATCTCTAGGGCTCTCTCTTCAAGAAATCCGCGACAAAGTCATCCAGCGTCCCGACTCATCGCAGATCGAACAAATTCTGCAAGAGCAGGAACTGGCGCTTTACCGAAAAATAGAAGAAGCCTATGCAGGCATTGCCGCCATCGAGGCCCACCGGACGGCGGTCGCGGCCGGAAATGATGCGCCGTGGCAGCTTTTGGCCTTTTTTATCCGGTGTTTCAACAACAGCAGCCTGGTCGATTGGAAACAATACGCTTTTACCGAAACCCAAAAAGAAATTTTCGGCAGACGATTTGCCACAGAACAAAGTGCATTCGATTTGTATCATACCTGGAGACGACTGGCTTTAAAAGCCGTTACGCTGGGGCTGGCAGGCGCAGGGCCGGAAGAGCCCGCTGCACAAGAGCTGGCCAAGGCTTGGTGCACCATGGTGCAAGAGGCAACCGGCGGAGAAAGCGAACAAGCGGATGCGTTTGTACAAATGCAAGGTGATCGTGCATCTTGGCCGGAGGGCGACCGGGAACTCTTCGAGGCATCCCAAGCTTTTATCGACAAGGCGGTAAACCAATATTTATCCTGTCAAACATCAGGCGACGACAAGGACGGAGGAGGCAGCCGTGAATCATAAAAATTACGAGCCTACGCAGGAGTCCCTTAACGCTCACCCGCTTCCGCAATGGTTTGACGAAGCAAAATTCGGCATCTTTATACACTGGGGTCCCTATTCCGTACCTGGTTTTGCACCCGTAGGTAACTTTGCGGATACTTTAAAGACCGATTATGATCGGGCAATGGTCGTCTACCCGTACGCTGAAGGCTACTGGAATGCGATCAAAGACCAGACCACACCGTCTGCGCGTTATCATCAAGCCGTATATGGCAGCATGCCCTACCAAGGATTTAAACCGCTGTTCATGAACGGCGTGAAACAATGGGACCCCATGGCTTGGGCCAAAATTTTCAGGAATGCCGGTGCAAAGTACGTCGTGATCGTATCGAAGCACCATGACGGATTTTGCCTATGGCCAACGAAGGTGGCCAACCCGCATGAACCGAACTGGTTTAGCGAGCGCGACATCATCGGCGAATTGGCAGACGCTGTACGCAGCGAAGGCCTGCGTTTTGGCATCTACTACTCAGGTGGGATCGACTGGACTTTTCGGAAAAGGATTTCGAGAACATTTATGGACTACTCCTTTTCCACACCCGGTGGCGATTATACAGCATATGCCGATGCCCAGATCCGCGAACTGATTTCCCGATACCGCCCTGATATTCTATGGAACGATATATGCTGGCCAGGGAACGAAGACTCCCTTTTTCGATTGTTCGCCTACTACTATAACGTTGTACCCGAAGGCGTGGTCAATGACCGCTGGAAGCATACGACTTCCGCTAACAAGTTGTTAAGTCTCAAACCTGTACGCGCAGTGATGGACATGATGATCAAACGAATGATCATGAACAATCCGGATATTCATTCTGCCCTGGCGCAGCCAGCTATCCCCCATAGCGATTTTTCGACTCCGGAATATACCAAACACAAGGAAATACAGCCTAAAAAATGGGAGATGACACGCGGAATCGGCAATTCATTCGGCTACAACCGCAATGAGCAGGATGAAGACTATTCATCCTTTGAAACATTGCTAATCGATTTTATAGATGCCCTATCCAAAAACGGAAACCTGCTGCTGAATGTAGGTCCGCGCGGCAAGGATGCTCAAATTCCTCCCGAGCAGTTAAGCCGATTGTCCAAATTCGGGGATTGGTTACAGCGGAATGGGGAGGCCGTATATGGTACGCGTCCCTGGATTCGTGCGGAAGCGGAAACGGAGACCGGTGAAACGATCCGGTTTACGCGAAAGGACAACCGGCTGTATCTGATCATTTTGGGGCGTCCGAACGGCAGAACGATTAAGGTAAAGGAGTTCTACTGTGAAGGCACAGCAAATCTGCTGACGGATGGCAGTCCGGTTCAACTGAAGCGGGAAGGCGAGGATATGAACCTCATTTTCAAACACCGGCTTGGACATATTTTCGTTCCTGTCATCGTAATAGAAGGAGAGCATGACGATGGAACGCAATGATTGCGCTTGCTGGTGCTGCGGGTGCGGACCTTGCAGGCAGTGAGGGATGAATCGTAAAGTCCATCACACAAAAAAGCAACTTTTATCCCAACAGCCTTTTCAAACCATATTATTCAACGCGACACTCCCTCATATTCTTCAAAACAAACATATCATCAATCATTCGTTACCTCGTTACCTCTCTTCATCCATTCCACCATCTCCAAATAATGCCGGTTATACATAATCCCCAGCACATTGCCAAAGGGGTCCGTCACCGAAGCCGTAACGAATCCCTCGCCACGCGGAGCAATTGGTTCGTATTTCTTTGCGCCCATATCCAGCAATTTCGTAAATGTGGCTTCCACATCATCAACATGCCAGTACATGATGGCACCGCCTGGACCTGACACCGCTTGCGAAGGAGCATAGCGGCGGCTGATCAGACCCAGCTCATGCTGGTAGTCCCCAACCCGGAACTCGGCATAGGCAAGCTCGCCAGACGGTCCGGTGCGTTTGAAGTACGGGGAGATGCCGAGCACCTCCGAATACCACGACACCGCTGCCTCAATATCGTCTGCCAAATAATTAATCGTCGCCATGCCTCTTAACGTTTGTTTTACGCTCATTATCATTTTCCTCCTTCGTTTGTTCCCTCATCTTCTAAGGCCATTATAGGAGGCAAAAGCTGACAACTGTACGTCATGGTTTTAATAAAGCAAAAAACACCTCCAGGTGATGTCCATATCTCACGACATGGCTGTCATCACGTGAAGGTGTCACGTTGCGCCTCGGGGATTCTCATAAAAACCCGGTCAGCTTTTCATAGATTTTCAGCAGCTGCTGCCTTTCTTCCTCGGTCAATTTTTCAAATAGATTTCTGCGCAAAATTTGCCCGTCCTGATTCGCCTTTTGAACGATGTCGAGACCCTTGTCCGTAATCCCCAAATAGATGATACGGCGATCCTTCTCATCGACGATTCGAACGGCTAACTGCTTCTGCACAAGTTTTTCCGATAGATGGGTCAGCGTCGGTGGGGTCAGCCCCAGAGCCTTGGCGATATCCGAAGGCCGGCTGTTCCCATGGTGCTGCAGGTGAGCCAGAACGAGAATATGGGAAATTCCAAGGTCCTCGTTGAACAATTTGCCCCACTGGATGATGAGGTTGTTCGTTACTTTATCCATATTGTGAATGATTTCAAAAATCGTCTGTTCTTCCATCAGGCAAATCCCCGCTTTCTGCAAGTCAAAGCCTCTAATCTGCATTAGAGGCCTTCATTATCATACATGCTTTTCAGCCGGGAATCCACCGCTCATGGCCGCCCGTGAAGCCTGCGGCGCAGGACGATCCCGCTTTTAACGCAATTTAATGGAGCCCCCGTCCACCATAAAGGTTTGACCTGTGATATAGTCAGCGTCGCTACTGGCCAGAAACACCGCAACACGGCCGATGTCCTGCTCGGGATCGCCGAGCCGGCGCAGAGGAATTTTATTCAGCATCGCCTCGTATAGCTCCGGAGCATTTTCGCGCCACTGTTCCACGCCCGGCGTCAGTGCGATCGGGGAAATCAGATTGACGTTAATTCCATCCGGACCCCATTCATTGGCCGCAACGCGCGACACGCCCCGGATCGCTTCTTTGGCGGCAGCATACGACGTCTGCGTGACCTGCCCGTCAATACCCGCACCGGACGCAAAGTTGATGACCTTGCCTTTCGTTTTCTTCAGTTCCGGATACGCCGCCTGCATGAAATGAACGGTAGGATAAAAGCCTGTTCCAAAGGATAAATCAAAAAGCTCCTGAGTTGTTTCCATAAAAGGGGCCTGTCTCGATACATGCGCATTATTCACCAGAATATCCAGCTTGCCGAAGCGCTTGACCACGTCGGCCACGATTTCATGCGCGCTCTCCTGCTTGGAAATATCCTTGATGAACAGCATTCCCTCTGTATATTGGTTAATCTCGGCGAGCGTCTCTTTCCCTTTCGCCTCATTCACGTCGACGATCGCGATATGTGCGCCTTCCTTAGCCATAGCCAGCGCCATGCCTTTGCCGATGCCTGATGCACTGCCAGTAATGATACCGACTTTCCCTTGTAATTTCATGCTGCTTCCTCTTTTCATTATATATTTAGTGATCTAATTATTTCATGTCTAAATAATAACAAACCTCAATATGGCGTGCAAGTTGGTAGAAACTGCATCGCTCATAAAAAAGTCTATCGACTTAATGTCATAGAAGGCTGACCGCCTTTTAGCAGGAGTTATTCTGGCGGTTATACAATGTTTCCCTCTGCTGAAAATCTATTAATCTAGAGAACAAAGCAACCGCACTCCATACATCGGGTTGCGGTTGCGTGATGGAACATCAGCTCAGCGTTGCCCCTATTTGCGCTGTCTGTTCTGCATGGGCAGTCGATAAGCCCATTTGCTGCTGCATTTTATTTTCCCGGATGAAGATTGGCATCCGGCAGGACCTTCCAGCGCTGCCGCAGCTCGCCGGCGTCCGGGTCGCCTAGCTGCAGCTTTGTCCCATCGGCCGATACCTCCAGCGCCTGGCCGTTATGCACAGAGTATACCGTGACGACAGCGTCTCCTTGGTACTCCACTCGCCAGCGCTGGTTGTTGTAGCCGAGGTAGTCGTACAGCTGCAGCCGGCCCAGCCCCGTGTCGAGGTCCAGCGCTTTGCCCGCTTGGGTCCGGATGGACCATGTCCCGTCCCCGTTAGGAACGAAAACCCATACCTGCGGGGAAGCCCCTTCAGGGCCGCCCACCGTTACCGGTTCGCCGTTTTGCGATTCCGCAGCAAACAGTGCAAGGCCGGAGGCCGCGTTCACCAGCGTCGTTTCGGCCAGCTTGGCATCAGCCATCCCGCTCACCGTCACCTGCTGGTAAAACGCCTGCCCGCCGAACACGTTCACGCCGAAGTGCCCCTCAGCAAACGTGCCGTCCTTCACGTCGAAGACTTGCCCCCCGTCCACTTCCGCCCGGATCTGCGGCCCCTTCGCCTCAATGCGGACATGGTACGTTTTGCCTGGCTGGATGAACCTGGGGACCTTGGCCAGCACCTGCCTGTCCTCAAACCGCCCGTCTACTTTATAGAAAAGTCGAATGGCCTTCAGGTTCGGATCGAGATTGAAATAATACCCGCTGCGGCCGTCAGCGCTCGCCCGGAACAGGATCGAGCCCGCGCCTCCTGTCTCCCCCAACGTCATGTCGGCTTCCAGGGCAAAATCCCCGGCCTGCTCCTGCGCCATGTAGTTCGCATCGCTTGTATAGCTGCCCCGGATGCCACGTTCGGTCACAACCCACCGCGATGCCGACAGATCCGGCTTCCAGCCCGTCAGGTTCGTCGTAAACGTCCCGTCGGTGACGTTTACCACGCAGCGGGCCGAAGCCTTCCCGTTCGGCGACACGGCCGTAATGACGGCCGTTCCCGCCTTATTCGCTCGAAGCACCGCTTTCCCCGGAGATTCCCCCTGATTGGAGGAAGTCACCTGCACGACGCCGGGATTGCTGGACTTCCATACCAGCGGCGGATGGCTTGCTCCAGAGGATTCCAAGTAAGATGCATACAATTTCTCCTCATCACCCTTAGACAATTCCAGCTCTTTCCGATCCAGGATGATCGAGGAGCCCGTCTTCCGCCCTTCACGCCATACATTGTCCAGCGCATGCACCTGCAAGGACGCTAGCTTCACTTTACCTCCCTTGGTATAGAAGCTCATGCCCCGCCGGGCCGGATCCGGAAAAATCAGGTCGGAAAAGACGACCCTGCCGTCATTGCCGAACACTTCCACCGAGGATTCATCCACAAGGATCCGCAGGCGGATGTGGCTGCCGTCCGGCTGGAGCGCGGCCTCATGCCTCGTCTGCAGCAGGCTCGAGTAATCGGTAACGCCGGATGACGAGCGGTCCACGAATAGCTTCTGTTCGGCAGTCTTATACCCGATCATCGTCTTCTGCCCGCCGCCTTCGCGGACCGTAAATCCGAATTCAGCTGCGGCTCCGCTTTGCGGCAGCTCGATGTCGGCTTCGATTTCATAGGCGCCTGCTGAAATTCCTCCAAGCACGTTCGCTGCCGATTCGCTAACCTCACGGTTTTTCACGCTGAACAAGGTGCTGCGCAGCCCGGCAAGCTCCCGGATCGGCGACTGGAACAGCCTGATGCCGTTGTCCGTCGTATGCAGCGTGACCTCCCGCGGTACGGTCATTTGCCCCTTCCAGCCTTCCGTCGGGAAGCTGAACGGGTAATCCCAGTTCGTCATCCAGGCCAGCAGAATCCGCCGCCCGTCCGGCATGCCGGAGAAAGACATTGAGGCATAAAATTCTTTGCCCCAATCCGTCTTCAGCACGGTTCCCGCCGGATTGTCGTTCACGAATTTACCTTCCGGTGTCAGCTCCCCGATAAAATACTCCGCGTCGGAGCCCTGCGTTTTCGGATTCGCGCCGGTGCTGATCATCAGCACCCATTTGCGCCGGTCCGTGCCGTCTACCGGAAGCTGAAACAGGTCCGGGCACTCCCACACCCCGCCGCGTACGTACTCCCCGTATCCCACCGTTTTTGCCGGGATTATCGATCACGACCGGGTGCTCCGCCGAGTACTGCCAGGTCCGTCCCTGATCGGTGCTGTAGGCCAGCCCGATCTTTGGTTGCCGTTCGGCAGATCCGGCGAAAAGGAAGTATAGTACGCGATCAACCCCTTGCCGCCTGAGCTTCCGAACAATCCGGAAGCGTTCGTCGTGTCGGCCACGGCCGAGCCTGACCAGACATGCCCCAGATCGTTCCAGGGCAGGGCGATCGGCAGCTGCTTCCAGTGCAGCAGGTCACGACTGACGGCATGCGCCCACTGTCCTCCATCCTGATGGAATAAATGATATTCCCCTTCAAAATAAACGAGACCGTTCGGGTCGCTTGCCGACCCCCGGATCGGGCTGTAATGGTACTCCGGCCGGTATGTTTCCGTATAGTATTCGGATTCAAGCGTGACATAGGCATCCTGGACGTATGCCGTGCCTTCTCTTACAACCAGTCCGGTATATCCGGCCGAATAACTGTCATCCGTCACGTCCACGGCGGCGGGAGCATATCCGTCCACAAACACCTGAATCCTCGGCCCGACGGCCTGGATCTCCAGATGATGCTTGGCGTTTGGCAAATCGGGGTAAACGCGGTTCGAGGCGCCGATGTTGGTTCCGTCCGTTTTCCGCAGCAGTACTTGTACCTCGCTTCCTTGATTCCGCAGCACAGCTTCATATCCGGCGGTTCCCTCCGCATTTGTCCGAATCAGCAGTCCCGCGGATGAGGCTTCACCCAGTGTGACATTGCCTTCATAGACGGCGTCCGCAGCAATGTTCTGGTATACCCGTAGCGCGGGTTGTCCGGTCGTTCCCGTTCCTTTAAGCCCTTTGAGAGCGGGCTGCCAGCTTCCGGTTGAAGCGAGCACACCGTCCAGATTGCCGGCAAGGCTTCCGACCTTCACATTCTGAAATACGGCTGAACCGTTCCACACATGAAGCCCAAGATATCCGGAAGCATAGGCGGTATCGACCGCACTGATGACGGGCTGATACTGGCTGCCCCAATACACCTGCAGGCTCGTTCCCTCAGCCTTCACTTTCAGGTGATAGATTTCGCCGACCTTCAGCGGCACCTGACGTTCTTCCTTGAGCCCTCCTCCGGCTGCGTTTTTCAAGCGGATGATGCCCGACGACGGCACGATTTGCAGCATGTATGAAGACCAGCCGTCGCTGCTAGAGCGGAAAAGCAGCGAAGCATCGGCCTCGGCGTTTTGGATCATGACATCGGCTTCGTAGATAAAATCGTCCGCCTTCGTGCTGGAGACCGCCATCACGTTCTCCTGCGGATCGGAAGCCAGCTTCAGCCCCTCCGCCGTCTGCTCAAGCTTGCCCTTACCCTGGACCTGCCAGCCTTCCAGGTTCGTATTGACGCTCGCTGCCATCGTGTCCGCCTCCTTCGTTAATGCAGCTGCCGCGCCGTTAACTTTAACTTCGGTATCTGCAGGCATCGCCCATCCCCGCCCTTCGTCAGACTCATACAGCAGGATGGACGCGCATGCCAAAATTCCGGCCAGGCACGCGGACAGCATCTTTCTTGCTGATCTCATCAACACTCCTCCTTATCATCAGAACAATGTGTAGAAATGACATATAAACGATTGCAAGCTTATACATGAAACAAATCTGTGCATGAAAATAATGTGCATGAAGACAAGCCTGATGCATGAAAAAAACTTTATTGTAACCGCTTACATTACGCGGCGTTAAACTGGCGTGTTCCTTATAAACAAACAGTGCAATACACTCAAACCGGATATGAACGATGTCTGAACTGAGCTAGGCTGGACTTAGGTTAGAGAGAAACCGAACAAGGCTGCCGAGTATATTCAAGGCTTGTCCTCGGCTTGTTCTTGGCTTGTTCTTGGCCTCTTCTTGCCCCTGTCTCTCCAAAACTTGTCCAGCATCATCTCAGTTGTTCCTCCCAGCCTAATTCGGCTCAGCACGATATGTATACCTGTACCGTTTGTACCGTCGCCCGCTTTCGGGCAGCCTGCCTGTACTGCGGCTGGCTGCCCCCAAGCGAAGGCGGGTTAGAAACAGGTTTCCCTGCAGGCTCCTATACCTTCTGTCCGGATGCCTCCAGCGCCTGAAACCCTAGCGCAAGTGCGCCGTATAATCCGGCTTGGCCGCCGAGTCCGGGCGGAACGATGTAACCATCGATACCGTCCGTGAGCTCCAGGGCGTCCACGTAGCCGTTCAGGCTCCGCTGAACCTCTTGGCGGATCAGCGGGAAGAGCTGCGGCTGCTGCATGACGCCCCCGCCCAGGATGACCTTCTCCGGCGAGAGCATCAGGACCGCTGTCGTGACCGCCTGGGCGACATAATACGCCTCGAAGATCCAGGCCGCGTGATCCGCGGCAAGCTGCGGCCCCTTCACTCCCCACCGCGCTTCCAGCGCCGGCCCGGCGGCCATCCCCTCCAGGCAGTCCCCGTGATACGGGCACGCGCCCGGGAAGCCGTCCTCCGGATGACGGCGGACCGGAATGTGCCCGCCTTCCGGATGGACGAGCCCGTGAACGGGCCGGCCGCCGGCATACACGCCGACACCGACACCGGTGCCGATTGTGAAGTACGCGCAGCTGTCCAGCCCGCGGGCCGCTCCCCACAGCGCCTCGCCGCAGGCGGCGGCATTCACGTCCGTGTCCCATCCATAGGGGACGTCGAAGTGCCGCTTCAGCTCCGCAAGCAAGGGATAGTGCGCCCATCCCGGTTTAGGGGTGGTCGTTATGCTTCCATACCCCGGGCTGCCGGGGTGAAGGTCGATTGGGCCAAACGATCCGATCCCAATCGCTTCCGGCTGGCGATCCTTGAAATAAGCGATGACCCGGGGCATCGTTTCCTCAGGCCGTCCCGTCGGAAAGCTGATGCTCTCGCTGATTTGCCCGTGTTCGTTTCCGATGCCGCAGACGAATTTCGTTCCGCCCGCTTCAATGGCTCCGATGCGCATGATGATGTGCCTCTCTTTTCAAATTTTATCGGTCGATGGATTTGGGTTCTCCATTGGATCAAGGTTCGTATTTAAAAGTACTTATTTAAAAGGTTGTTATTTAAATAGAAAGATCGTAAATGTCGAGCGATTCGACGAGCGCCTCCTCATCGTCCACCTTGAGGGACAATCCGGTGGATGCCTGATCCGGATAGATCAGGTCGGTAAGAACCGCACGGCCGCCGCCCGCGAACACTTCCACCGAAGACCGGTCGATCAGGATTTGCAGTTCCACCGTTCCGTCCGCCACATCGAGAGCTGCCGCATGCCTGCCGGCAAACAGCGGGTGAAAGTCCGCTGCGCCCGCCCGGGTCCGGTCAATATAGACTTCACCGGCCGCCCCGCTGTAACCGATCACCGTCTCCTGGCCGCGGCCAGCCCGCACCTTCAGCTCCAGCGATTGGCCGGATCCTAGGCGGATCCGAATCTCTCCGCTCTCCAGCTGTAAATCGGCCAGCTGCGCGGAGGCCTGAGCAGCCGTTACCTGCTTCAGGGACAGAAGCTCCTTGCGGTATCCCTCCAATTCCCGGGCGGGCTGCTGGATCAGCTCGGCCGAACCTTGGCGCAGCTCCAGCTTGAGCTCCCGCGGCACGGTCATCGCGCCCCGCCACACGCCGGTCGGCGTCTGATTGGCATATTTCCAGTTGCTCATCCAGCCGACGAACAGGCGCCTGCCGTCCTCGGCCGGCACGTCCGACCAGCTGACGCCGGCGTAGTTGTCCCGGCCGTAATCGATCCATCTCACGCGGGTCTGCGATACGGCATCCGGCGTAAAGCGTTCCCCGTCGAAGTCCCCGGTAAAATATTGCGTGCGCGACCCCTCCGCCAACTCCGGATGATCGCCGATGCTGACGAGCATCACCCACTTCGTCTGGCCCGGGTCCCCGTCCACCGGCAGGGGAAACAGGTCGGGACACTCCCACACGCCGTCATGGCTGCCGATGCCTTCCCCGAATTCGCTGGACAGCGTCCAGTCGATCAGGTTCGGCGAACGGTACAGGCAGACGGTCTGGCCGCAGGCAACAATCATCACCCACTGTGAGGAAGCTTCATGCCAGAATACTTTCGGATCGCGGAAGTCCACGAAGGTATCATGCGACAGCACCGGGTTGCCGGCATACTTCGTCCAGGTCCGTCCCGCATCCGTGCTGTATGCCAGGCTCTGGCGCTGCACCGGCGCTCCGCCCTCCGGTCCTTCGGCATGCTGCGTAAAAATGGCCACAAGCCCCGGCTCACCGTCGAAAAAGCCGGTCGTGTTGTTCCAGTCGACCACGGCGCTGCCGGAGAAAATCGTGCCAAACTCGTCCGGCGCCAAGGCGATCGGGAGTTCTTCCCAGACGACCAAGTCCCGGCTGACCGCGTGTCCCCAATGCATCGGTCCCCAGGTGTTCCCGAAGGGATGATGCTGGTAAAACAGGTGGTATTCCCCCTGGAAATAAACCATTCCGTTGGGGTCGTTCATCCAGTGTTCTTTCGGGGAAAAGTGATACGCCCCGCGGTAGTTGTGCGATATGAATGTGGACATCAGCTGTGCTCCTTTGAATTACATGTTTTATTTGCAGCGGACCCGGCCGCATCTTTGCCCAAAGGCATCTGGCGGCCGCATCCGGATTCTGCACTGCTAACGTTTATGCGCCAAGCAAGTGCGGATATGTTGTTTTTGATTTTTTAATCAACCTTTATTGCGCGCTGCGGTCATACCCCGCCTGCTTGATCTTCAGCCAATCCTGCAGCCCCAACCGGTTCAGCTCTTTGAGGTAGGCGTCCCACTCCTGATCGACTTTGCCGTTCTGGTACCATTCGGTGCGCTTCCGCTCGAGGTAGGCAAACATGTCGGTCTGGATGGTGGACAGCCGGTCCAGCTCATCGATGGAGAAGAAGACGTTCGGATACGTATTTTTCGCCTTCATGTGCGGCACCATCACGTCTTTCAGCAGCTTCAGCCGCCATGCTGCATCGTCCGGCATCGTCGTGTATTTGCCGTAGTACTCGTCGAGGATGGCCAGCGGACCGGCGATGCTCGTCTTTTGCCGGAGCTCCACAGGGGCTGTGCCTTCCAGCGGCAGATGCTTCAGCATGCCCTTGGCTTCGTCGAATTCGAAAATGTTCTGCTGCGTCTGATCCCCGTACGTCCCCCAGTTATCCTGAACGGACTGCAGCGGATCGTAGAGCTGATCGACCCATTTGGCCGTCTCCTCCAAATGTTTGTTGCTGCTCGTGATGACCATGCGCCCGCGGTCCAGCCCGATGCCGTTCGTGCGGGTCACGTTTACTTCGCCGCTTGGTCCTGCCAGCGGAGGCATCACGTCATACGTATCGTTCATGCCGGTGATGTTGGCCTTATCCCATGTAAAATACAGTCCGTACCGGTTATCCTTGCCTTTCGCCAAATAGGTGTTCCAGTCCTGCTGGAAGGATTCAATATCGATCAAGCCTTCCTGGTACAGTTCGTGAACGTACTTGATCGCTTCCTTATAACCTTCCTCCGCTGCAGTAAAGACAACCTTGCCGTCATCGGTTACGACGGTGTGGTCCCAGTTCTCTCCAAGCCCGAAAGAACCGAACAGGAAGGCCAGGTCTTCCCCACCCGGCTTGTTGATAAAGGAGAGCGGAATTTCGTCCGCCTTGCCATTGCCGTTCGGGTCCTGCGTTTTGAAGGCGATCAGCACCTTCTTCAGCTCCTCGGTGGTCTTCGGCATGGACAGCCCCAGCTTTTTCAGCCACTCCACGTTGATCCACGGCAGGTCGTCCACGGACTGAATCCGTTCTTTGCCGGAACCCAGCTCTTCAATCCAGGGGAAAGAATAGATGTGGCCGTCAGGCGCGGTAATCATCTTTTTATATTCCGGCGCCTGCTCCAGCACCTTTTTGAAGTTCGGCATATGCTGCTCGATCAGATCGTCGAGGGGAATGATCACCCCGTCCTTGGCCAGCTTCAGCAGATCATAATCGCCATACCCGGCGTCAAAGATCGCATCCGGCAGATCGCCGCTCGCCACGGCCAGGTTTCTTTTCTCCGCAAAAACGTCGTTCGTGTAATTTTTCCAATTGATATGAATGCCGGTCTTCTCTTCCAGCCGCTTATTGATGAGCTTGTCGTTCGGGTCCGCGGGTGCCAGCGGCGAGCTCTGCGTCAGAAAATTGAGGGTGACTTTCCCGTCAGGCGACTCCTTGGCGTCTCCGCCGCTTCCTCCGCAGCCGGACAGCAGCAGCAGCGCCGCGAGCGCTGAAACGGATGCCGTCATGGCAGCAGCCTTGCGATTTCTCTTTTTGTTCATCGTTATGACCTCCCTAGGATTAAAATGGATCAGTGCCATGTATGTTCAGGCCGTCCCTATTTCAGGGAACCGACCATCACACCTTTTTCGAAATACTTTTGGAAAAACGGATACATTACGAGCAGCGGCAGACTGGAAATGACGATCGCCGAGTATTTGATCATTTCCGAGAGGCGCTTGAGCTCGTTCATCGCCAGCTGGTCGCTGATCATGCCCGGCGCCGCCTGGTTCTGGATCAGGATCGAGCGCAGCACGAGCTGCAGCGGATGAAGCTTCGCATCCTCCAGGTAAATCATCGCGTCGAAATAGGAATTCCACTGCCCGACAAAAGCATAGAGAGCCAGCACAAAAATAATCGGTTTGGAGAGCGGCAGCACGATCCGAAAAAAAATGCCCGCCTCCGTCGCGCCGTCGACGTTGGCCGCCTCCCTCAGCTCATTCGGCACGCCTTTGAAAAAGGTCCGGGACAGGATGATGTTCCAGACATTGACCGCACCCGGAATGATGATGGCCCACACCGTATCCAGCATGCCAAGCTGCTTGACCAGCAGATATGTAGGAATCAGGCCCCCGCCGAAAAACATCGTGATCACAAACAGCGTCATAAAAATTTTCCGGCCCGCCAGCCGCGAATCAGACAAGGCATAGCCTGCGCATACCGATACAGTCACGGTAA
>NZ_PCZT01000009.1:1995730-2012030 GCF_002968895.1 Paenibacillus sp. AR247
GTTCAGAATCAGCAGAAACCGGTCGAACGGCGATTGTTTAACAGCCATAGTTGATAAGCTCCTTCCTAATAAAGTCCTTCGCCCTCATTAAGCTTCTTGACGATAAAGTTGACCGTGAGCAGCAGCACGACGTTGATCACTGAGTTGAACAGGCCGACCGCCGCGGAATACGCATAGTCGCCGGACTGCAAACCGACCTTGTACACATAGGTGGCGATGATCTCGGAAGCCGGAAGGTTCATCGAGGTCTGCATCAGGTACGCTTTTTCAAACCCGATCGACATGATGCCTCCCGCCGCCAAAATGAACACGATGGCCATGATCGGCCGGATCGTCGGCAGGTCGATGTGGCGGATGCGCTGGAGCAGGTTCGCCCCGTCCAGGCTTGCCGCATTGTGCAACTCCGGGTCGACGTTCGCCAGAGCAGCCACGTAAATGATCGATGCCCAGCCGGCGCCCTGCCAGATGTCGGAGAGGATGTAGATCCAGCGGAAATATTTCGGCTCGGACATAAACATCAGCGGCTCTCCCATGATCCATGTCAGCAGATGGTTGACCGGTCCCGTCGGGGACAAAAAGATGAACAGCATACCCACGATGACAACCGCCGAAATGAAGTTCGGCGCGTACAGAAACAGCTGAACGTTCTTCTTCACACCCGCCCTCCGGACCTGATTGAGCATGAGCGCCAGCAGGATCGGCACGGGAAAACTGAAAATCAGTCCGAAGAAACTGAGTTTAAGCGTATTCATAAATATGACGTCGAAATTAGGCGAGGAGAGAAACTTCTCAAAATGCTTCAGTCCTACCCATTCGCTGCCCATGATGCCCTTGATCGGGCTGAAATCCTTAAAGGCGATAATCGCCCCGTACATCGGGACATATTTGAAAATCAGGGTCAGAATAAGCGCCGGAGCCAACAGCACGTACAGAAAATAATGCTTTCTGACCGTCTGCAGCACCCGCCCCGCAGAGCTCTTCCTCCTCACTGCCGCCGCCCTTGGATCCACTTCTACCGTATTTTCCAAAACCGTGACCTCCGTTCTTTGCGCAAAAAGTTTACATGCAGCTCACCGAAAGGGCTTACATCTGCACCTTTAAGGTGCCGCTGCTTTTACAATTTAGCAGACGATGTAATCTTCGTCAATAACTTTTGTAAATATTTATTTGTGCAATTGAACAATATAATTTGTTCATAAGGTTGATTATTTTGTTGAAATGTCACTTTTCCGGTCAATCCAGGGACCAACAGTTTCTTTCCTAAGCGTTGTCTGTCGGTCCCGATGCTGATTTGAGTATAAAGATTGCTATGTAAAGTCATCCACTTCAGTCGCATGTCATTTTGCACAGCGAAAGCATTATATATTTGTGCATTTGTAAAGTTAACATTGCTATTTGAAGCAATCTGGTATACATTGGTCATAGGATACCTGAGATCGAATGCATGCAGGTTTATGAGAGGAACTTCCTTCCGTATTAATAATCGTTAGAGGTGAACATCGAATACATGGGGAAAGAGAAAGTCACCATTCAGGATATCGCCGATGCGCTGGGCATTTCCCGGAACACGGCGTCCAAAGCGCTGAACGGCAGCGACAGCATACCGGGCGAGACCCGCAACCGGGTCATCAAGAAAGCGATCGAGCTGAAGTACAAGCAGTTTGCTTACATGGAAACCGAAAGCCTGATGCCGAAAAACCCCGGCAATATCGCCCTGCTGACGCAAAACATGCCTAGCATGTCGCATTTCGGGGCCAAGCTGATCAGCGGACTGGAGAAACGCATCAGCGGCGAAGGGTACAATTTATCCATTCATATCGTAAGGGACATCGAGCGAAGCTCCCTCCAGCTTCCGAACAATTTTGAAGCGTCCAAGGTGGACGGCATCATCTGCATCGAACTGTTCGACATGGCATACAGCAAGCTCATCACGAGTCTGGGGCTCCCAACCATATTCATCGACTGTGCGGCAGACATGTCTTATCCCGACCTTGAAGCCGACCTGCTACTGATGGAAAACGAACACAGCACCTATTTTATGACCAAACGGCTTATCGATGACGGCTGCGGCTCGCTCGGTTTTATCGGCGACTACAATCACTGCAAAAGCTTCAACGAGCGCTGGGCCGGCTTTAACCGGGCCCTTGTAGAAGCGGGAATTCCGCTGGACCGCAGCCAGTGCGTTCTGGAACCGGACCGCGAATTTTTCTCGGAGTCCGACTGGATGGAGCAGCGGCTGGACAAGATGCCAGACACGCCATCAGGCTTTGTATGCGCAAATGACTTTATCGCGGTCAACGTGATGAAGGCTTTGAAGAACCGTCAGATCGCCATTCCGGAGGACATCGTCGTGGCCGGATTCGACGACGCGCCCGAGTCGCGCATTGTCGAGCCTCGTTTGACGACTGTGCACATCTATAGTGACGAGATGGGCATTACCGCCGCCAATATGCTGCTCTCCCGCATCAAGGAGCCGGAGCAGCCTTACCAGGTCACGCATATCCAGACCAAGCCGCTGTTCCGGGAGTCGACGCAAGCCGCCCAATAATCCAGGCTCCAGGCAGCATGGCATAAGAACGAGCCAAGAGAGCAGTCTGTTTCTCCTGAATGCCGCTATCGAAGAACCAATCCGGTTACATCATACGAATATCCGCAGTCCGGCGCTTTGCAGTACAGCAGCCGGGCTTTTTTTCGGTGAAAGCCATTCATTTGATCCTATCGGCAGCTGGGCTATCCAAAGACCGCACAAAAGAACAGGCCGAACGGGCTCGATTGAGATAACGTAACAGGTGAAGGATTTTTTCAAACATGATTCATGAAAAGGAGACTCAGAGATGGTAAATGAAACGAAACCTTTTTGGTTTAAGCGGCTGCCGGTCCTTGCATCGCATCCTACGGTATGGGCTTCCCATATCGCCCAGCACTGGAGTATGGAGGCGTTCCGTCCCCAGAACCCCATGGATCCCGAGAAAGTGCGGCTTGCTCTCAGCGATTTCATGCCCGAACTGCTCCCCGAATACGAGGCCTTGCTGTCCGTTTCACCAGAACGTCCCGGCGAAGCTCAGCTGCTTGCTATGTATAACCTCCCTCCCTTCTTCTCCGGCTGCAGCAACTCGATATCCCACCGATTAGGCCATCATACTTTAATCCGAAATTACGACTTCAGCTTGGCCGGGTTCAGCGGCGTATTCCGTTACGAGCCATTGCCTGATGGAGGGTGGATCATGGGTTCCGCCGAAGGCGGCTGGGGCTATCTCGATGGCCTGAACCATCACGGTCTCGCAGCGGCTATCACGTTTGGCGGGGACTTCACGGTAGGTAACGGGTTCAGCATTCCGCTCATTGTCCGCTACCTCTTGGCCACTTCGGCAACGGTTCCTGAGGCAGTGGAACGGCTGTACTCGATCCCCCACCGGCTTGTTCAAAACATCTCGCTCTTGGATCGAGAAGGCCGTTTCAGCGTCGTCTACACCTCGCCGGAAGGCGTGAGCGCAGCTGACAGTCTCATTTGCTGCACGAATCATCAGAGACGAGTTCAAGATTCCGCGCACGACGAACACCGGACCGTGGAGCGGTTCGACCATCTTCTCAGAATGGGCGGTGCCGTATCGCCTCAGGATTTTCATAAAGAGCCGTTGTATCATCGCAAGTTTTCGAATCATTTCGGCACGCTTTATACGGTCGAAATCGATCCTGTAACGGAAACGGTTCATTATCACTGGCCTGAAGGACAGCAGCTTCTCGCCACGCCGGCGTCGCCAGAGGCTGAGATTAACATTCTATTGTCCGAGAATTAGGCGGGTAGGATATAGCATTTCTCTCAGGGAGGTATAAAAGCGAAACTAAATAGCCAGTCGCCGATTCATTATCGACGACTGGCTGCTTAAACGTGCAAGGTGTTTTGATCCCTGCCTTATAAACGGGGCCATTCCCCTTGTACGGTTGCTTTTTTTGAGAAATCCAGCAGCGATCTTCCGGATGATACCAAACTTGTTATCTCGCTCTTTTTTCTCCGTTAAGAAGTAGAGCAAAGCCAGCACCGGAAAAAGAACGCCAAGCCATATGGCCGCTTCCCATCCGCCTTGTGCATACGCCCATCCGCCTACTGCGGAACCAATAGCCCCGCCGGCGAAAAAGATAGCCATGAACAAGCCGTTCAGCCGGCTGCGAAGCTCTGCACCCAGTGCGAAAATGGAGCGCTGCCCGAGCACCAGATTGGCGGAAACGGCCATATCCAATACAATGGCGGCCACGACCAGGCTAATGATCGAAAGCAGGGAACCGCCATGGATCACAATAGGCAGGAGCATGGAAACGACAGCGAGTCCAAGGGCAATCCCTGTACCGGGGCGGATCCACCCTTTATCGGCAAGACGGCCGGCAACCGGCGCAGCCGCCGCTCCGGCTACCCCTACCAAGGCGAACAGGGCGACCCCTGTCTGGGAAAAATGAAATGCCGGGCTGACCAGCAGCATAGGAACCGTTGTCCAAAACAGGCTGAAGGAAGCAAACAGAAACGCGTGGTAAAGAGCTCTGCGCCGCAAAATCGGCGTCGTCTTCAGCAGCTTCAGCATCGACGACAGGATCTCCGGGTAGCTGATGGATGTTTGCGGACGTCTTGCCGGAAGCGCCTTGGCCAGCACCAGCGCAAGCACCAGAATCAGAACGGCGGACAGAATAAAGATGGCGTGCCATCCAAGGAAGTCTTCCACTAAGCTGGCAGCTGGACGGGCAAGCATGATACCAAGGAGCAGGCCGCTCATGACATTCCCCACATTGCGCCCCCGCGTTTCCTCAGGTGACAGATGAGCTGCGTACGGAACCAGGATCTGGGCGGCAACGGACCCTACGCCGATAAACAGCGATGCCGCAAGAAACAAAGCCGCGTTACGGACTTCAGCAGCGATGAGAAGCACGACCACGTTAAAGATCAGCAGGGTGACCACAAGCTTGCGGTTTTCGAGCAAATCTCCTAAGGGCACGATCAATAACAGGCCGATTCCGTAACCGATTTGAGTCAGGGTGACGATCAATCCCGCCGCCCCGGAGGATAATCCTAGGGCTGAGCTGATCGATCCTACGAGAGGCTGGGCATAATACAGGTTGGCAGCGATGATGCCGCAAGCGACGGCAAGGATCAGGTTGATCCAGGATGAAACGGCAGCGGCCTGAGGCTTTTCTTTTGCGATGGTACTCATAACATTTCTCCTTTGTTTGTAAGGCATCCTTTTTTCGGAACAATCGTTCCAGTTCAGGAACAGTCCGCCTCATGTTTTTTAACAAAAAATAATTTTTTCTCAGAAATTCATTTTTCGGAACAGTCGTTCCAATATAGCTAAAAAAATGCCTGCCGACGTTTCTTCGCAGAAGTCGGACCGCTAGCGGAAGTTTTTGTTGCCGATCAGGAAGCGGAGGCTTCGTTACAGCATGCCCAGCACCATTTCGATCATCTCCCGCGCCTTCGTGCTGTCCTGCTGAATTTTCGCCACCACGTTAACGCTGTGATTGAGATTAAGCATCATGAACGATAAGAGACGAATGTCTTTGTCGGGAGAAATTTCTCCGGTCTCCTGCCCTCTCTTTAATTTTTCGTAAAACAGCCGTTCCAGTTCATCAAAGCTATTCTTGACCATGTTCTGCAGCGGTTCGTCCATGGCGTCGAAACTCAGGGCTGCGTTCGTAATCATGCACCCATTGGGAAGGACTTCGTCCTGCGCGGCAAAAGCGCTCGTGATATGAATCTCGAAATACTGCCGGATGCCCTCAATGGCGGTAGGAGCGGCGATTAACACATCCCGCTTTCTTTGCGACAATTTTTTGTAGTGCTGGATCGCCTCGTAATACAGGGACTGCTTATCCTGGAATGTTTCATACAAACTGGAACGGCTAAGACCCATCGCTTCCAGCAAATCCGGTATGCTCGTCGCTTCGTAACCTTTCTTCCAGAACACCGTCATAGCTTTGCGGAGCACTTGATCCCGGTCAAATTCTTTGGTGCGTCCCATCGGCGCCACCTCCCTTTGAGCACAAGTATATACGAACTGGAACGAGTAGTCCAGTATTTTTTTAGCAGCGTCCTCACAACATGCAGACCGCCGGTGTTTCGGCGGCCTGCTGCATTCAACAGATCATCATCCAAGGGATCTGGGATTCAGACCCCTGGATGATGTATTTTTACGGCTGCTTAACCGTCTCCCCTGCCCACTCTTCCCCGCCTGCTTTTCTTGCCTTCACCGGATGATCCAGCGAGGCTTCGGCGATATCCTTATACGCCCAATATTCAGCAGGCACATCGCTCCAAGGCAGCGCGGCCGTTCCATAGAGCGGCCCGCGGCCGAGCGCTCGGTTCAGTGCCGTTACTGCCTCCGCGCGCGTCAGCGCCTTGGACGGGCGGAAGGTGCCGTCCGGGTAGCCGTTCAGAATGCCGGCTCCCTGCGCCTTCGCGATAGCGCTCTCCGCCCAGTGGCCCGCGGTATCGCGGAAGCCGCTGCCCACCGCGGAAGCAACCGGCTTCAGCCGGCTGGCGAGCGTGGCCATTTCGGCGCGCGTGATGGCCTGTTCCGGCTTGAAGGTGCCGTCTTCATAGCCCTTCATCAGGGCCCGCCGCCGTTACGGCCGCGATAGCCTTCCCGGCCCAGAAGCCGTCCTTCACGTCGCGGAACGCGCTGGCTGCCGTGCCGGGCGTGTCGCCTGCTGCCTGCGGAGCCGCTTTGGACAGAATGGCCGCCATCTCGGCGCGCGTAACCGGCTGATCCGGCCGGAATGTGCCGTCCGGATATCCCTGAATATATGCGGTATGCCGCTCATTCGGGGTATCGTCCTGATCCCCGGGTTCAGGCGTGGACGGAGGCGCTGTCGCTCCTGACGATGGTCCCCCAGAGCTTGATCCCGGGCCAGGTGCTGTTGGACCGGACGGCCCTGTTGGCGGGTTCGGCGTGCCGGGATCTACCGGGCCCGTGCCTGTGCCTGCCGCTGGCACGGTGAATTTCAGCTGGTCCACAAGCATCAGATCGCCCGATTTCTTCACCGCTTTCAGCGTATGGGTTCCGTCAGTCAAACTGGAAACGCTGTATAATGGCTGTGATACCAGGCGCTGATCGCTGTGGGCGCTGACAGTATTCTTCAGCACGCCATCCACGTACACGTCGATGTCTCCCAGCGCCGGTCCAACGGGACCCACCAGCTCCACGCCCGTCCCTTTGAACGTATAGGCGAGTTCATCACCGTTTGCTGCCGTATAATGGACGTCGTTCTGATAATCCCCTCCGAACGCGAACGCCAGCTGCAGCGTTCCGGCCGGCTGGGCGGCCAGATAAGCTTTGCTTAGAATCACCCGGCTGCCTTCAACCGTATAATCGGTTCCTTCGACGAGCCGGTTCTTCCCGTTCGCTATGCCGCTGAACAATTGCGGCTGCTGCAGCAAGGTGACCGCCACATCCTTCTGGTTAACCGCTGACTTGTCAAACACGGCCGATACCGGGCTGATCAAGTCGGGGATTTCGACTTTGAGCATATCCACCAGCATGAAGCGGCCGGATTTCTTCACAACTTTCAGCGTATGAAACCCTTCCTTCAGCCCGCTCACGCTGTACAGCTTCTGCTGCGGCTGGCGCTGCTCGCTGTATGAGCTCACGGTTTTCTGAAACTCGCCGTCCAGGTAAATATCCATGTCTCCCTGCGACGGGTCGATCTCGGTAAAGAACTGGATGCCCGTTCCCCGGAACGTATGCTCAAAGGAATCGCCGTTGGCTTCCGTATAGTGCACATCGTCCTTGTAGTCACCGAAATTCCTTCCGGTGCTGCGGTTCCAGGCTCCATGATAGACGATACCCGGATCGTCATCGTTCAGAGTCGTATAGCGCACCGTCTCCGCACCGGTCATATGGACGGTCAGCGTCTGCGGATCGCCAGCGCTGAACATAAATTTGAGCGTGATGTCATCACCCGGCAGCCCCGCCAAAAATTCCTTTTTGATCGTCACCGTATCCTGGTCAACGGCATACTCATTCTCCGTTAAAGGCTGCCCGTCGTATTCTACGGCGGTCAAGGTGTTGCCGTTAAGCCCCAGCTTCACGAACAAGTCCTGCTGCTGGCCGGCGCTTTTGTCGAAGCTGGCCTCCTTCGGGTCGATCGAGCTGTTCTGCGCCGCTTTGTCGCGGATGTCCACGCTCAGCACCTCGCTGTCCCCGCCTTCAAACCTAAAGCTCAGTGCTGCCGGACCCTCCGGCTGCTTGGCAAGATAAGCTTTGCTGATGGTTACCGTGCCGCCGCTTACCGTATAATCGCTGCCTTTCTTCAGCGGATCGGCGCCGTTGTGAATGGCCGTAAGCGAACCGCTCCCCAGCGTCAGATTCACGGCAAGGTCGGACGGATTAGCAGCCTCCCTGTCATAGCTGGCGGATACCGGGTCGATCAGATGGCTTGCCGTCACCTTCAGCGCGTCCAGCAGCATGTATGTGCCCGTTTTTTTGACCGCCTTGATCGTATGCGGACCTTCCGCAAGCCCAGATACGGTGTACACCACCTGCTGCGCCTGCTTACTGCCTTCCGTATACGTGCTGACCGTTTCCGGATCAGCCGCTCCGTCCAAGTAGACGTCTACATCCCCTTGCTCCGGATCCTTTTCCGTAATCAGGTCAATGCCGCTGCCGTTAAAGGAATATTCGAAGTAGTCACCGTCCGTTTCGGTAAAATGAACATCCCCTTTATAGTCCCCCGCTAGCCGGTCTCCCTGTGACGACCAGCTGCCGCTGTATGTAATTCCAGGATCATTATCGTTGATATATACCGAATGAGTGACCGTCGCTTCTACGGATGCAGGGACATCCGCTTCGCTCTTGTCCGAGGAGCTGGAAATCGGCTCTCCGGAGTCAGAATTCTGGCTGCCCGCGGCTGCATCAGGCTGGACGCCAACGGATTGGCCGGCGCCATCCGGTTGAACATCACTCGCTGCATCCAACTGAACGCCGCCTGCGTATTCCTGCTGACCGTCACCCGCTTCCTCCGGCTGAACGCCGCCTTCGTCTTGCTCGGGTCCTACACCCTGTACGGATGCAGAGTCTTTAATCGTCACAGCCAGATTTTGCACGGCTGGCGTCTGCTCGTAGCCGCCGTTCCGCTGCCAGTCCCCGGTATATCGGATGCCCGTATCGTCGTCATTGACCGCCGACGTTCCTTGGACAGCCGTTACCTTGAACATTCGGGAAGCATGAGGCTCCAATACGGCTGCATATCCGTCATCAAAAGCTCCCAGCTCCGTATGGCTCCACAAGTCCCTCACCTTGGCCGAGCCGGTCAGACCGATGTCCTTCCAGCTAACCTTGACTTCGGTACTGCGGCTGCCCAGATTGAACAAGGCGACGCTGTAAGTGCCGTCCCCGTTGTTCGCGTACCACACCTGCTGCTGGGTGTCCATCGACACCGGGTGGGCCGGGCGTCCCGCCTGATTGACGGCGATCACCTCGTCGTTGGTCAGCAGCTTGAGCCCGTAGTCATCCAGCCGGGTCATATCGTTGCCGATATAAAGCGGCGCCGCCGATATCGCCCAGAAGGTCATGGCCGTCTGGCGCTCGTCTTTGGTCAAGCCGTCCATCGAGCCGTTACCGACGTTCAGGGAATCAAAGTCGTTCCAGCCGGTGGCCGGCCCGGCGTCCCTCCACCATACGGCCGCATCCGGGAACAGGCGGGCGATATTGGCCCACTGTGTCAGCCCGACATTGCTGTCATAGGCTTCCACATCCCATTGAATGCGCCAGCCGTTGGCATACTTTTTCCAAAACTCCACGTAGTTGTGGTCCAGCGCCCACGAGATCTCGAACCAGATGTCGTGTCGCGCGAGCGCCTCGGACCAGGCCTTCACGTCCCCGCGGGAGTCGAGGTTCAGGTTGTTGTTGCCCGATCCCGGCGTGACGCTGTCGAATTTGACAAAATCGATCCCCCAATCCCCAAGCATGTCGGCAATGGAGTCTACATACTTTTGCGCACACGGGTTGCTGAAGTCGATTTTGTACGTGTACGAGTTCCAGGCATCGACGATCTTGAGCGGCTGTGCCGCAATGTCGCGGACCCGGCAGGCGCCGCCCGTCCCATAAACTTCGAGATCCTTCTTATAGGCATCAATCGACAGGCCGGGAATCAGATAAATACCGATTTTCTGCCCGTTATGGTGCACGTAATCGATGACCTCCTGAAATCCGTTCGGATACAGTTTCGTGCTCGGAATCGGTCTGCCGTACTCGTCCATGTCTCCGTTCCAGCCCGCATCAATATTAATGTAGTTGTATCCGTGGGACTGCAGCTTGTCACGCATCGCGTCGGACTGCTTCTTGATGCTCTCCGCCGACGTCCAGTTGCCCGCAGAATCATACACCTGCATACTGTAGCTGCTCCAGCCCATGTACGGCTTTTGGGCCAATTCCTTGTTAGCCGCTTCGGCCACGTTGAGCTTTTGTCCAGCCCATCCGGTCTGCACCAGTACCAGCGTCACCAGCAGGATAAGCCCCATCTTCCTTCCCAACCGCTTCATCATAATTCCATCATCTCCTCCCAGCATGAAAAACTTAGAGGCGCCTTCGCGTTTTACGGATGACCTTATTTCGGACCGCTTGACGGATGCTGGCTTCCAGGACGCTGACGCCACAGACGGCCGGCCACCGAACACGAAATGACAGCGCTTTCTATACTGCTGATGATAGGGACTTCCTCATTTTCTGAACAGGTACATCTGGGTGTTCCGGCGTACACTTTTCCCAAAAAACTGGTGATTTGTCCGGCCAGCAAGGGATTTTTTCAGTTATGGGTGTTCAAAAAAAAGCAGCTTTTTCCCAATTCTTCACAGGGTATCGGCTGCCTCAAACCAAAAAACCGGGGAGTCTCCCCGGTTTCCAGAGCACCTGCATTTAAATTGTCCAGCGACTGATTTATTCAGGAACGATTAACGGGAAGTATATCCAGCGTCGACGTGAAGCGTCGTTCCCGTGTTTGAGCATCTGCTGAAGCTTATCCTTCATGCACAAGGCTGTGCCCGTCAAAATGTACTGAGATCAGCCGGTCCCAGTAAGACTCGACAAAAAATGCGGCCGGGCTTGTCATCCGCTCCTAAGTTAATTCTATTATGAAATAAAGTCGAGCAGCCCGCTTGGTTTAAATCCTTTTTTTGGATACTAGCATCGATTGGATGTTCTTCTATACGACATGCGAAAAACCTACTAAATCCCTCGACATTACAAAGTCCCAGCAAACATACCGCAGCCGAGATCCCAATCCCCGGTTACTACGTGCTTCACTTCCCTTTCGATATCTTCTAGCCTATTTTCAAATAAGTTAATTTCATTTTGAATAAAAGATGTTATAATACAGACAGAATTTAACTCGAGGTGACGTGTTGTGCATACCGACAAGACATCAAAAGCGTACCTGCTGCTTCAATTGTTTTGGATTTTTTTCAAAATCGGTCCGGCGACGTTTGGCGGCGGATACGCCATGATGCCGATGATCGAGAAGGAATTCGTCGATAAACGCAAATGGATGGACCGCCAGGAAATGAGCGATTTAATGTCGCTCGCGGGCTCGGCGCCCGGCGGAGTCGGGGTGAACGCTTCGGCCTTTCTGGGATACCGGCTGGGCAAAATTCCCGGCGCACTGGCAGCCACGCTGGGCATAACGCTCCCTACGTTTATCATCGTTTTTCTGCTGAGCGTGTTCTACTCGATGTTCCGCGAGGAGCCCAAAGTCCAGGCCGCCTTCAAAGGCATTCACGGTGCTGTCATCGGACTGATCGCAGTGGCCGCGTTCAAAATGGGCAAAAATGCTCTGTTTGACCGGACGACCGTCATCACCGCCGCCGGCTCGCTGGCCCTGCTTCTGCTGACCGGACTGAACCCCATGGTTCTGATTGCGGTCGGGCTGTTGCTCGGCATCACCGTCATCCGGCTGAAGAAGCGGCTGGGGCTTCCTGTTCACACCGAAAGGGCACGCCAGGAGAACGAGCCGGTCATCGAATATTACATCTAGGAGGAGTCCCATGCTGTTCATCGAATATTACATCTAGGAGGAGTCCCATGCTGTTCTGGCAATTATTTATCTCATTTTTAAAAATCGGGTTTCTCTCCTTCGGCGGAGGTTATGCGGTCATCCCGATGATCCAGTACGAAGTGCAGCAGCACGGGTGGCTGAGCACCGGGGAATTTCAGCGGACGGTATCGATTGCGGGCATGTCGCCCGGCCCGATCGCCACCAACAGCGCGACGCTGATCGGCTACCAGACCGCCGGCCTGGCTGGAGCCGTTACCGCCACCGCCGGCATCGTTCTGCCTTCCCTGCTCATTGTGATCCTGATTGCGGCTTTCTTTTATCGGATGAATGCTAACCCCTGGGTCAAATCCTCCTTTTACGGCCTCCGGCCGATCATTACCGGACTTATCGTCTATGCGGCCATCCACTTCGGTTTCCCCAATCCGTCGGAAGCCATCTATCACTGGACGACCTTCGCCACGCTGCTGATCGGCGTGCTGGCGTTTGTCGCGATCACCAAATACAAACTGCATCCGGTAACCGTCATTGTTTGTTCCGGATTTGCGGGTATCGTGCTGTTTTAATTGAGTGAAATTAAATTTCCTATGCCTTTACGGGGATAATAAATTATTATAGAATGAACTTTCAAAAATAAACTGGGGGAACTTCTATGACTACACCACCAAAAAACCCAGCGGCATCAGGAAAAAAAGACCAGTTTTCATCCGCAGGCTTTATCCTGGCCGCCATCGGGAGCTCTGTGGGTCTCGGGAATATGTGGAAATTTCCGTACATCACCGGACAAAACGGCGGCGCAGCCTTCTTTCTGCTCTTTATCGTTTGCTTGATCGTCATTGGTTTACCTGTTTTGCTCGCTGAGCTTGCCATCGGACGCGCGGGCAGAGGCAGTGCGGCCACTTCGTTTGTGAAAGCGGGCGGCAGCAAAGTGTTCGGCCGTCTCGGCCTGCTGCAGGTTATCGCGCCTTTTCTGATTCTGACTTTCTACGTCATCGTCGCGGGTTGGACGCTGCATTACGCCGTGCAGTCTTTCAGCGGACACCTGTACAGCAATCCGGATTTCAAAGGACAGTTCAATTCGTTTATCGGCGGCTACATGCCGATCGTATGGCAAGCTGTCGCCATCCTGATTACCGGCTTTGTCGTGGTCAAAGGGATTTCCGGCGGCATCGAAAAGTTTAACAAAGTGCTGATCCCGGGATTGATCATCCTGCTCATCATCCTGATGATTCGTGCCGTATCCCTGCCTGGCGCGGGTGAAGGCGTATCGTTTTTCTTGAATCCAGACTTCTCCAAGCTGACGCCGGAATCGGCACTAGTCGCTTTGGGACATGCCTTCTTCTCCCTTTCGTTGGGGATGGGCATCCTGCTTACGTATGGCGCTTATGTGGACAAGCGCCAGTCACTCGGAACCGCCACGATTGCCATCGGCGCTGGCGACCTGATCTATGCGTTCGTTGCCGGGCTGATCATTTTCCCGACGACCGCTTCGTTCGGTATCGAGCCCGACTCCGGGCCAAGTCTGGTGTTCATCGCCCTGCCGGCCGCCTTTTCGGCCATGCCGTTCGGTGCGTTCTTCGGGGGGCTGTTCTTCGTCCTGCTGGCGATCGCCGCCTTGACGTCGGCGGTATCGCTGCTGGAAGTGCCGGTAACGTACCTGATGGACCGCTGGAAATGGGGCCGTACGAAATCGGTAGTCATCATCAGCGTGCTCGTGCTGCTGCTCGGCCTTCCGTCTGCGCTGTCCTTCGGCATCGTGCCGGGTCTGTCGGAAATGGGCAGTAAAAACTTCTTTGACTGGCTCGACTTCATTACGTCCAACATTTTGCTGCCGGTCGGCGGGCTGATCACCACCATTTTCGCCGGGTACTTCTGGAAAGGTGCTGCCGAAGCGGCCGGCCTCAAATCGGGATGGTTCCGGGTATGGCTGTTCATGCTTCGCTACGTCGCTCCGATTCTGGTGCTGCTCGTACTGCTCGACACAACGGGCATTCTGAAGCTGAAATAACGACGAAACTACAACAAAAGCAATCTCCGGGGCTGTTCACGACAGCGCTGTGGAGATTGCTTTTTTATGTGAATTGAACGTATAACTGCTGATCTTCATGATCGGGATGGCAAGAAAAACTTCCGCTGTACGCGGTTGTCGTGCAATCCTAAGATGGATCCGCTGCTCCACTCGCGGCGAGGCGGTGCGCCCATCCCCCGCATCCTTCCGGCAAGCCCAAAGCAGACTTACTTAGACCAGTTCGAGCACAGTCACCGACTTGGAAGGCAGCTCGACGACCAGGTGCGTCCCATCCGTCTTGAACGCATCGAACGGCTTCGGCGCGATCCGGTCGGGCTGTTCAAACGTGTTATGCGCATCCAGCTCCTCCGAGGTCAGCGTCGTTCCGGTCACCGTCAGCGATGCCGCCGAAATGCCGCGCAGGTCGATCGTTACGGTCGAAGCGCTCTCGTCGTTCAAATTGCACAAGCTGATATGGATTTTTCCTTCGGCGTCCCGCGAGGCGGTTCCCGTCACTTCCGGAATGGACCGGCCGAAGGCGCTGTATGTACCGCTCTCCAGATTCAGATCCAGCAGCTCCGCATCCTGATGCACTTTATACATATCGAACACATGGTACGTCGGGGTCAGGGCGATTTTTTCGCCTTCGGTCAAAATGACTGCCTGCAGCACGTTGATCGTCTGGGCGATGTTGGCCATCCGCACCCGGTTGCAATGCTTATGGAAAATGTTCAGGGTTAGTCCCGCCACAAGCGCGTCCCGCAGCGAGTTTTGCTGATACAAGAATCCCGGATTGGTTCCCGGTTCCACGTCATACCAGGTTCCCCATTCGTCGACGATCAGTCCGATCCGTTGGTCAGGATCATATTTGTCCATAATCGTGCTGTGCTTGGTGATGAGCTCATCCATAAACAGCGCCTTTTCCAGCGTGGTGAACCATTCTTCGCGGTTGAATCCGGTAGCCGGCCCCTTGTTCCCCCATGTTCCCGGGACGGTATAATAGTGCAGCGTAATGGAATCCATATACCGTGCGGCCTCGCGCATCAGCACGTCCATCCAGTTGTAATCGTCCGAGTTCGGGCCGCAGGCGATGCGGTGAATCCGGTTGTCCCCGTAGTTGCGGACATACGTCTGGTACTGGCGGTACAAATCCGCATAGTATTCCGGCCGCATGTTGCCGCCGCAGCCCCAGTTTTCATTGCCTACTCCAAAATAGGTGACCGACCAAGGCTGTTCGCGCCCGTTCTCTTCGCGCAGCTCTGCCATCGGCGATACGCCTCCGAATGTCAGGTACTCCACCCATTCCGACATTTCCTGCACGGTACCGCTTCCAACATTGCCGTTAATATAAGGCTCACAGCCGATTTGGGCACATAATTCCATGAATTCATGCGTACCGAAGTGATTGTTCTCCACCACGCCGCCCCAGTGGGTATTAATCATCCGTTTGCGGTTTTCCCGCGGTCCGATGCCGTCCTTCCAATGGTACTCGTCCGCAAAACAACCGCCCGGCCAGCGCAGCACCGGTACCCGGATTTGCTTCAGCGCCTCCACGACGTCATTGCGAATGCCGTTCGTGTTCGGAATCGGCGAATCCTCCCCGACCCAGATGCCTTCGTAAATGCACCGCCCCAAATGCTCCGAGAAGTGTCCGTAAATGTTTTTATTGATTTTACCTTTAATCTTGTCTGCGTTTAATACGCTGCTCATCCAATAGCCTCCTCTTTCCCGATTTTCTCCCACACAGTATAGTAGCTTGTGTGTTATGCCACAATGATTTATACTGGCCAAAAACTGACCTATCGTGCTTTTTATGGAGGAGGCATTTATGATTCAATTAGTCAGCTGCGGGCACAACTTCGTTCACTCGGACGGGATCCGGATCGACCGCAGCAGCGGGGCCGGGAATTACGCTTTTGTCCTTTTTCGGAGCAAAGCGGAAGTGGTGATTGACGGCACGGCTTATACCGTGGATAACAATGCCTACATCTTGATGCAGCCCAGCACTCCTTACATGTACCGGGACTTGGAGAAGCCCTTTGTCAACGACTGGTTCCACTGTGAAGGAACGGAGCTAGGCGCATATCTGCAGCAGCTTCAGCTTCCGCTTGACCGTCCGGCCGAAGCGGCTACCCGGCGTCCGTGTCCCGGGGCATCATGGAACTTCAAAACGTGAACTGGCTGGGCGGGCCCCACCGTTTGGAAATTATCGACCTGGACCTGCGCAGCCTGCTGATGAAGCTCGCCAATTGGCGGTACCTC
>NZ_PCZT01000009.1:2012130-2014683 GCF_002968895.1 Paenibacillus sp. AR247
GAAATGCCGGCCGGTATTTGCACCAGCTGTCGGAAATCCGCAGCGAGCTGTACCGTTCACCGCAGACCTCCTACTCCCTGGACGAGCTCGCGGCAAGCGTCAACCTGAGCAAATCTTATTTTCAGCATCTGTACAAGGATTTGTTCGGATGCTCGGTCTCGTCCGACATGATCAACAGCAGGCTGGAGTATGCGAAGTATTTGCTGGATAACAGCTCCCTCTCCATCGGTGGCATCGCCAAGATGTGCGGATATGAGAACGAAACCCACTTCATGCGGCAGTTACAAAAAATTCGTATCGGCCACCCCGAGCGGCTATACGAAAAAGAAAGTAGCGCACCTGCCTTGCGAGTTTACTCCCCTGATTCCATGGGAACAATAGCAGCAACAATAAGTAAAATGGGGCTGCACAACAATGAGTGACAATCTATGGAATACGATCAAAAACAGCGGTGTCGTCTGGAAAATGCCGCTGGCTGCGGCGCTGTCATGGGAGGCCGCGAAGTGGGCGGGCTCTTCACATCCATATCTCGCCCCGCTGACCGCGATTTTGTCCGTACAGGCCACGGTCAGCCAATCGATGCAGTTCGCCTGGCAGCGAGTTCTGGGAACGGTTGCCGGCGTCCTGCTGACGCTCTGTGTATCGCCCTGGCTCCCCCTGAACGGATGGAGCATCGGAGCGTGCCTGTTGGTCGCGGCCTTTGCGATCCAGCGCCTGAAGCTGGACCACACCATGGTCACACAGATGGCCCTCAGCATTCTGCTCGTGCTGTTCTTTCAGCACAAAATGCCCAGCTATTCGCTCGACCGGATTCGGGATACGATCATCGGCGCCGTGTTAGCGGTACTGGTCCAGACGCTGCTGTTCCCGCCGGATTCCATCCCATCCGCCAAGCAAAAAATGACCCGCTTCGCGGACCATTTGGCAAGTCATTTTATCAAGGCCGGGCAATGGGTGAAGCAGGGATGTCCTCCAAGTGAAGCGCAAACGCTGAAATGGACATGGCAGGCGCTGTTTCAGGAGCTGCATCAAGCGACCACCGAGCTGGACAAGGCGGCCCAGAGCTTGCGGTACCACCCTTTTGCCGCCAAGAAGCGCGATCTGCTGAACCGTCTGACCCGGCAGATGGAGCAGCTGCGTTCGGGCTACGCCAATCTGTCGGATATGATCCGGGTGCTGGGGCAGTGGTCGCGGACCGGCCATTTTACCCGGGAGCAGCAGCAGCAATGGGCCGACCACCTTCAAGAACTCGCCCAGGTGATCAAGCGATGGCATACAAGCAGCCCCGGCAGCTCCACTGATGGCAGCGCCGGCAAGGTCAGCTTGAGTCTTCAGGCTCCGGCGCATTGGGAGCAGGAGCAGTACCCGCTCGCCCTGTATATGAATGCCGGGCAGCTGCTTCAGGATTTTGGCGGGGAATCCGCGTTCTCCTTAGTCCTCCGGCGTGTCCACGTCGAGGAACAGATCCGGCGATCCGAAAGGGACAGAGATCCCCCTTCCGTGACGGATCAGCTGCCGGGCTCCCTGGTCCCCTTGCAGCCGGAGCAGCTCCGGAAACATCCGCCGGTGGCAAATGACCGGCGGTCTCGCCAGACCGCCGAACTCCGCGGCGGCGAAATGAATCTCTTCCCGTTCCGATGCCTGATCGTAGCGGCAGAGCAGTTCGTTGATCATCGCAGCCGTGACGAAGGGCTGGTCTGCGAGCAAGATCATAACCGATTCGGCCCCCGCGGTCATCGCCGCCTCCACCCCGCACCGGATTGAATGCGCCTGTCCTGAATGCGCATCCGGACAGCGCACAAGCGTCCATTTCGCTCGAAAGCGGTCACTGCCAAGGGCTGCGTCCAACCAATCCGCCTTCCCTTCGGCGGTCACGATCCATACATGCGCCAAACCGGCCTGCAGGGCCGCAAGCAAAGCGTGATTGCCAAGCGCAATTCCCCTCAGCGGCAGACCAAGCTTATTCGTTCCCATCCGGCTGCTTTGCCCCGCCGCCAAATAAATGCCATGGACACTATGTCGCTTCATAAGATAAGCGCCTCTTTCGGGAAGTTCGGTACACTTGGATTAATTCGGCCACCATGCTGAAGGCGATCTCTTCCGGACCTTCTGCTCCGATCGGCAAACCAACGGGAGCGTGCCAATGCTCCGGCAGGGATCCGCCTTCGAGAAGCCGCTGCGTTCTGCGTTTCGAGCCCAGGAGGCCGACATAAGCCAGGTTATGGCTGGAGAGGATCCGGATGAGCTCCCAGTCCCTCCGGAAGTGATGCGTCATGATGACCACGTAATCGTTTGGCGTCCACCGGATCCGCCCGGCCGTTTCCTCCGGGAAGCCGTCAAGCAGCTTGTGGGCATCCGGAAAAAAGCTTCGGTCGCACAGGGCTGCCCTCCAATCGGCGACGGTGACCGTGAATCCGGCGGCGGCCGCAAAGGAGGCCAAAGGCCTGGCATCCGGCCCGGCACCGAACAAGGTCAGCCGGGGTTTGGGAAATACGTGTGAACGAATACTTCCTCCGCCTCTCTTGGCACGATCTGCATCCCGCTCCGCCACCC
>NZ_PCZT01000009.1:2014783-2017633 GCF_002968895.1 Paenibacillus sp. AR247
CGGAAACGCCCCCGGCCATTCGCCGAACCGGTGCCTGGAGCTAGTGACAAAGCTGTATCCCACAGCCAGGGGGTCCGCGCTATTTTTTAGAATCAGCATGACTTCGGTCTGATCGTCCAAATAATCCTTCAGCATCAGCAGATGCCTCCGCAGCGAGTCGCCGACGGCCACAGCCGTAACCTGGATCACGCCTCCGCAGCCCGGTCCTTCCCCCCAGGACAGCGGATCGGCAGCGTCCAGGTCGAAAGTATAGGTGTGCGGAACCCCGGCTGCCAGCAGCTCCGGGACGCGGGATGCGATATCCGCTTCCAGGCAGCCGGTGCTCAGCACGCCGACCTGCGTTCCGTTCTCGAACAGCAGCATGGATGCGCCCTCTTTACGGTAGGAGCTGCCCTCCACCCGGGTAATGGTCGCAAGCACGCTGCGCTCTCTGCACTGCTGAAGTGCTTCCAGAATCCGATGAATGTCTTCCAAGCGCGTTCCTCCTTTTAGCAGCTGCCGGCTGCCGGGCCGCCTTCCTTGTTCGCTGCCAGCGCCGCCATGATCGCCCCGTGGATTTCTTCATACGAGGTGCAGCGGCATATGTTCGATTCCAGCCACAGCCGGATGGTCTCGGGATCCGCGTCCGGATGGGCGCTCAGCAGCCCGTGACCGTTCATGATAAATCCCGACGTGCAGTAGCCGCATTGGAATGCCTGCTTTAGGACAAATTGTTCCTGGACCGGCGAATGCTTCAGCCCTTCAATCGTGGTGATGCGCTGTCCGTCGGCCTCTACGGCGAGCATCAGGCAGGACTTCATCGGCAGCCCGTTCAGGATGACGGTGCAGGCGCCGCAGTCCCCGTTCTCGCAGCCTGGCTTGCACCCGGTTAAGCCAAGGTGGTCCCGGAGGGTGTGCAGCAGCGTCTCCGCCGCACGGACCCAGAGCCACCTGCGCTCCCCGTTGATCTCCAGCTCCAGCGGGTAGATCGCATTCGAGTTCGAGCTTGCGCTTTCCAGGACGTTCACCTTCCTTCCAAAGCATGAATGGCGTCTTTGACGGTTTGCTTAAATAAAAGAGCCGGTAATCGGCCGTGCCTTCCGTATTGGTCAGCGGCGGTGCCGGGAGCTGTCCTGCTGCCTTGTGGGCCCGCTCTTCCGCAGATCTGCCGCTCTTCACATGAACGACGGCAGAGATCAAATTCACGGTCCGTCACGGTCTGCAGCAGAAACTCTCCGGGCTCCAGACGGATCTGCCCGCGGAAGACCTGGTGGATCACAGCCTCCCTGACTCCGCCTTTCCCAGCGATGACCAAACGGCTGTCGGCCACAAGCAGCGGGAGAACCGCTTCCCTGTAATAGATTCGGCCGCACAGGTTGCCGCCGAGCGTGATTTTGTTGCGGGACGTCTGGTCGGCGACGCCCTGGGCCGCCCTGCCGAGCAGCGGGAAGAGGTTCGATCCGGTAACGGCGGACAATGTGACACAGCCGCCGATGATCAGGTCATTTTCGCGGTATTCCATGACACTGCACTCGGGGATCGCCTTTAAATCGACGACCGCACCCGGGTGATCCTCGTTCAGTCTGGCCATCGTAATGATTTCCGTCCCTCCGGACCAATACATCGGATGCTTGCCCTGGGCTTGCAGCGCCTGATAGGCATCGGCCGCCTCTTTCACCGAAGACGGCCGGTAATATTCAAAGTCAAAGGGTATCATGGGCCGTCCTCCAGATCCGCTCCGGGGTAAGCGGAAGCCGATTTAGCGCGATGCCCGTTGCTGCCGACAAAGCGTTGGCAAGTGCAGCAGGCATGCCGATAATGCCATGCTCGCCGATGCCCCGCAGGCCGAATGGCGCCTCCGCATTCGGCGTTTCGACGAAATCGACGAAATATGCCGGCTGCTCTCCGTAACGCAACATGTGATAAGTCCGGAACTGCGGATTCAGCACCTGGGCCTCGTCATTGAACGCAAAGGCCTCCCTGCTGGCAAGGCCCAGCCCCATGCTCATGCCTCCGGTTATTTGGCCGCGGGCGAAAACCGGATTGATCACCCTGCCGGCATCAATAACGGTTGCCGCCTGCAGGATTCGGTAGCTAAAATCCCTCGTATCCAGCTCCACCTCCACCATCTGTGCGCCGACCGTCCATTCCGGGCCCGGTTTTCCTTTGCCGGTCATCGGGTCCAGCTCCTTAATATCCCGCATCGCATAGCTGCCGCGGCCGATGACCTGGCTTCCAATCGTTCCCCCCTCCGGAAGTTTGTATCCAAGAGCAATCTTGGTGATCTCAATGCCGATCCCCGGATCCCGCTTGCTGTAAACCCTTCCGCCTCCGATTTCCAGCTCAGCCGGTGGGAGCTGAAGTACCCGGGCGGCCGTGTTCTTTAGCTGTACGATGGCATCGTGCGCCGCCGCCCGAATCGCGTTGCCGACCAGAAAAGTGCTGCGGCTTGCGACGGTTTTCCACAGCTGCGGCTCGGTCTCCGTATTGACGTCAGTGCTGATCGATACTTTGTGCACATCCATTCGGAGCAGCTCGGCTACCATTTGGGTGAGGGACGTCCGAGTGCCCTGCCCGATCTCCACAGCGCCGCAGAGCAAATTCACGCTGCCATCGGCATTGAAGATGATGACCGCCCCCGCACCGGCATCGGCGGGGGTATTGGAATTTTTCCACATACAGCATACGCCCCTGGCTTTGACAAAGTGGCCTTTTGCTTCAATCAAGGGCTGCTCATCCCATCGGATCATATCTTTCAGCTTGGCGATGCACATCGGGAGATTGCCTACCGTACTCCGGTCCAGCAGCGTTTGCGTCGGCGTCGTGTCACCGGGCCCGATAGCATTCAGAAAGCGGAACTCCAGCGGATCC
>NZ_PCZT01000009.1:2017733-2028612 GCF_002968895.1 Paenibacillus sp. AR247
GGCTTTGCCGTCCGGCAGCAGCTCCGCCGTACTGCAGCGCGGTTCCATCGCGGCATGGTCGGATTGCGGCATGCTCACCCGGACCTCGATCGTGTGGACGCTGCGGCTCCATCCTTCCTCCATGTTTCCTTTGCGGATCCGGTTGCGGCTTGCAACGTTGGTGCCGGGCTCCGGATACACCTCCTCATAATGCTTATACTCGGCCAGACGTTCATGAATGAGCGGGGCACCCGGCTTATAGGCCTCCAGCGGGGACTGAACAAGCGGCAGCGGCTCGTATTCCACGCGGACCTGCAGCGCCGCCATTTCCGCGATATATTCCGCATCCGCCACCACCACGGCGACCGGCTCGCCGAAATATCTCACCTTGTCTAAGGCCAGCGGCGGCCGGTCTTCCAGCGGAGAACCGGTGAGCACCGGAAAATCCTCTCCTGTGATGACCGCACGGACGCCCGGAATACTCCGGGCCGCGGAGGTATCGATCGACAGCATCCGGGCATGGGCATGCGGGCTGACGGCCAAGGCGGCGTGCAGCAGGCCAGGTTTCGAGGTATCTCCTGTGTAACGGGCCGCCCCGGTCACTTTCTGCCCGGATTCCTTTCTCAGAATTTCTTTTCCGATGGACGAGGCGATTTCGGCTCCCTCCTTTCATCCCCATAGTTGTGATAGATGCACATCCTTTACTGCCTATTTATATGGGAAATGCATTGTCCCTAGTATTCGGGTTTAGCGCACAACCTCAGTAAAAGAAGTCTATCGATGCACATTCAATGAAGACAGACCGCGTATAGCAGCAGTTTTTCCAGCGATATAAGGAAGCTCAGGCGCTGAAGCTTATACCTTTCTTAATCTAAAAAAACCGCCCGGCGGACATACATTGTCCGTCGGGCAGCAGCGGGTTCATTCCCATCCCTGTGTATCGTGACCTGCTTTCGGATTCAGAGCTCCACCCTCGGAGCCTTCTCATCCGCTCCAAGGCTTTTCTCTGCCAAATCTATATTTGACGAATCGCCGGACTGATCATGCGGCACCGTGATGGTGACCGTACGGGCCGTTTGTTTTCCCGCTTGATCGGTCGCCCTGTACGTAATGGTATACGTGCGTGACTTTTCGGCACGCAGGCGGAATGACGTGGCTGCCGAGCCAATTTCGGCTTCGACAAAGCTTAACGGCTGAGCTAGGACTGCACCGTGCCGTGCAGCCGCAGCTCTGCCATATTGCCAAACCAGGTGCCGGCATTGTAGATCCGGATGTAGCGGTAGGCTTCCTTTCCGTTGACCGGCAGCACCTGCCAGTCTGCGGTAGATTGCGCCGGCGATGTCAACGCCGTCCACTCCGTCAGATCGTTGGATCCTTGGACGACCGTCCCTTTGATCCGTGAAAAATAACTGTCCTGTCTTGCCATCAGCTCCACGCCTGTGAGCTGTGCTTGATGGCCCTCTTTAAAGTCAAAAACGATATATCCGCCGGCCCCGCCCCCGTTCAGGCGGAAGTCGGAAATGGTATCGGCATCGGCATCGAACAGATTCGCGACATTTTTAAGGGTGTCCGCCGCCGCCCGCCCGGTTGAATCGATGAAATCGGCCGCTTGCAGGGCATCGATGACGTCATCGTTCCGGCTGACGAACAGCTTCGAGTTATCCGTCGTCAATACCTGCGGTGTTCCCGGTGTTCCGTCTGCCTTGGTATAGGTAATGTTAAACTTGACGTTCCCTATGGGTGCGTCATCCGATAACACGGTGTCCGCCGTCCAATGGCGCTGATCATCCGTGCGGACTTCGGCCTCCTGACCCTGGATGCTGACCTTCACTTGGCTGATCGTCTCCTTGGAAGTAAAGGATAGTTGAACCGGGTCGCCGGGAACGACCCGCTGCTTCAGGGCACGCTCCGATGCAATCGACACCGAGTCCAGATCGTTATGGATTTCGTGGCGCTGTCCCTCGATCCGGAATTCGCTCACTTCAAGCATGGTGCTCTGCGGTGCAATCATCTGCATCTTCAAAAAGCGGAACGGCTCCTGCCGGTAAGCCTCGTCGACCTCCAGCCTCTGCATATCCTCCGTGAGCCCGGTCATACCGGACGTTAAGCGGGTCCAGGTCTCGCCGTCGTTGGAGCCGAGCACCGCGATGCCCGCGATCCGCTCCGGAAAGCTTCGCCGTCCCTGGATCTGGAAGGCGTCTGCGGACACTTTGAAGCTGCTGCCGAAATCGATCGTGTGGTACAGATCGGCAGCCAGTCCATAGGCCGCAAAGGTATTATCGTCCCCATCCGTGAGACTGCTCAGGTAATCGCCGAAAGAGGAAGCCACCACGACCCCCGCCGTATAATCCAGGCTTCCGTCGGGAAGATGCGGGGTTAACGGCTTCAGTTCCTTTGCCGCCTGCAGAACGTCGGACAGCTTGCGATCAAAGAGCTCATCGCTTGCTTCCCCGATGGAAGCCAGTGCATCAGCATAGGCCTGCTTAAAGCGCTCCAGCGACGAGGACACGTAACCCGTGTTGGCGTCATAAAGCGCTGCCGCGGCATCTACGGCAGACTTCCTGTCTTCTGTCACCTCGAAGCGGACGTTCCGTGTCGCGACGGTCGTTCCGTCGGTTGCCGTGACGGTGAAGGCGTAACTACCGGCCTGCACAGGCTTATAGCTGAACATCCCGGTGGCTGGGTCCAGCTCGGCGCCCGCCGGCAGCCCCTCCGCCTCATAGGTCACGCGATCGCTTGGACCCGGGTCGGTGGCCGAAAAATCATAAGACGTTGCGGCACCCACATAAGCGACCCGCTCCAGATCGCCGCTCCCCGTCTTAAATACCGGCGGGGTCAGCTGCTCCCCTGCCTTGACGTTCAAGCTGTCGATGCCTACCTTTGTTCCGGGACCGGTCACCTTCCAGTACACGATGCTGTGGTTGGGGTCGACCTGACTGTAAGTCACATGATCGATGCCCATATCATAAGTGATGTACCTCCACTCGCCCTTGGTATCCGGCAGCGTCAGCGTATGATAAGGCGCGGAGCCCATCGCCCTGCTCATCGCTAGCTGCGCCGGGCCGTTCGTCCGGAACCTCAAGCCGACCAGGAGCGGCTTCGAGCGGTCGCCGTAAGCCACGTTCAGCGGCGCCAGCCTGCTGCCGTTCTCCGTTGCTTTGACCTCGATATACGAAACCTCCCCGTCCTTCCGGGTCGCTGCATTTTTGTCAAATGCCGTATAGCGTTCTTCGACGTCGATCCGCGCGCTGTCCTGCTGTGCTTTGGGAACGAGCTTACTTCCTTCGGCGCCGGCCTTTTTCGGAATGTACAGCCAGAAGTCCCCGCCTCCGTCGACGTTGTCCCAGGCCTGTTCCAGATTGCCTTTGTAATAATAGTTGGATGGCGGGCGCTTCTCGAACATTTCGGTTAGATAAGGAGCCTCCTTCTTCAGGTTCATGCCTTCGGTGTACTTGTAATAGAAATAGATGTCCCAAAAATTCGTCGTGACCATTCTCCCCCGGTACATTTCGGACAGCTGCTTGTAGATGATGAGCGGCTTGCCGTCCGGTTCCATGCTCGCTGCCACCGGGGTCCACGGGGTATCGTAGCCCAGCATGTAACGGCTGAAATAATCGGCCGCGCTCAAGATCCGGTTATTCAAAAATTCATAAGAGTTCACGGCGTTGCTGGCGGTTGAAACCGTGCCTTTGACAGGGTCCACTTTCGTTCCCTGTGCCAGCAGCAGCCGCGACAGAATGGCCGCATTGTTCAGGTCGCCGCCGCCGTGGGCTTGGTCCCTCCCCATTTCAACATGCTGTACACGCGGAGTTGTGAGCTTCTCACCGGTCACGGCATCGGTATCCACCAAGCGAAAGAGCGCTTGGATAGAGCCGTTGATGCCCTGGTCGACAGCGGTTTTATTGACGGTGAACCATTCGACGCCCTCATCGTACCGCTCGCGGTTGTCGGTAAAAATATAACCCGCCATCGCCCCGAGCAGCGGATATGTGTGCTGATTCATAAAATGGTTGTTGTCATGCTGGAAGGTCTCGATCACCGGTGTGATCAGATGGTTCGTGAAATCGGCCGTATCCTGCTCCGTCCACTTCAAGCTCTCCGTGCGGTAACTGGTATATCTCAGAATTTCCGCCGCGGTTACCATCCGGTTCAGCGGAATTCCCGTGTGGATGTGGGCATCCTGAAAATACTTGTATTTAGCCGGATCCATCTGGGACCAGATCCGGATGATGTGCAGCGCATTTCCCCGGTATGTCTCGTCTCCAGTAATATAGTACAGCAGCGCCTGCGTGTAAGCTTTCAGTCCGTCGGCAATAAATCTGGAATTGATCCCCTGGCTGTCGAACGCGTCGCTCCCCGGCTTGGACGAATCGGCCGCGCTCTGATTGCTGGAGGTGACATTCTTCGCCGCGCATGTCGAGACAAGCATCGCCTGGTAGTAGGAATACCAGGGATCCTTTTTTTCCAGGACCTGAGTCCGCACGTTTTCCAGAATCTCTTTTGTTAATCCGATGCCGGGGTGCTTGAATCCGTTGCTGACCGTTTCTTGAATATCCACCCGGTAGTCTGTAATTGCAGCATCCCTGTTACCGGATGCGGTCTCTGCCGCCGCCCGGTTTGAAGGGAACAGCGGGATCAGCAGTGAGATCGTCAATAGCACGATGCCCGCACGCCTCCAAACCTGACTGAACGGAGCCTTATGCTTCACTTCCATGATCATCTTCCTTTCCTTCTGAAAATGTACTGCCGTTTAAGTCGAATTGCTCTGTCAACTACCCTCCTCAGTTCCAGCGCTCTGGGCTGGTATGCTTCTTCGCATTCCTCCTTTGGATATGGGAATGGATGAATCCGCTTACAAATTTGTTCTGATTTAGACGACCGGCCTTCCCTTCTTATCTTAAAAAATGACCGCCATGCCTGGAATGCAGTTTCTTTAGGCGCATGTGCTGCTTTTTTTGGCAGTTGAACAAAGACCCCGTCAACGGGTGGACAGGGTCTTTCGGTTTTTATTTAGATCGGCATTCGGACTGGATTCGCCTCTCCCGTTCACCAGATCAGGAAGTCCGTTCCTTTCAGGCGGAGCACCGCCTCGATCAGAAAGTAGTCTCCATAGATGATCGGCACGGCGTAATCCCCGTTGCGACCATGATACGAACCGGTTCCGCCGCCCACGATGGCGTCTTCGGCCGGATTCCAGTTGCAGAAGCGCTCGTCCGTGGCCTGCAGGATGCGGAGCGCTGCATTCATGTACAGCGGCTTCTCCAGTCCCGGCAGGGCCTCGGCGATTTCCAGCAGGCCGCAGGCCGCGCACATGCCGGCGGTCGTGTCCCAGGCCACCGGCTCGACCGGGGCCCGGAAGTCGACCAGCGGGACATAGCCCGTCGCCGCCACGTTCGCGATGAAATAGTGCGCGACCCGCTTGGCCGCCTCGAGGTACCGGGCTTCACCCGTATGACGGTGGCTCAGCGCGAAGCCGTACAGCGCCCACGCCTGCCCGCGGGACCAGGCGGAGCCGGTCCCGTAGCCCTGGCCTCCCGGCGCTTCCACGAACGAACCGTCCTCCGGGCTGAGAATGACGATGTGGTTGCATGAGCCGTCCGGGCGGACGACGTTCGCCAGCGTCGTGGCGGCATGCTGCCGTGCGATAACATCGAAGCGCGGATCGCCCGTCTCACGGCTTGCCCAATACAGCAGAGGGATGTTCATCATGCAGTCGACGATGATCCACCCGGTGCAGTCGTCGTTCCAGGCGCGGATGAACCGGCCCGCCGGGTTGTAGCGTCCGGCGAGCAAATTCGCAGCGTGCATGCCGCGTGTTTTGGCGCGGGCGCTGCCGGTCAGGCGGTAATTGGCGACCGCCGAATGCAGCCACATAAAGCCGACGTCATGATGAAGGCCGTCGTAGCCCTCCAGCGCGGCGTCCAGCTTGCGCTCGACGCTTTCGGCCGCCGCCCGGTACTTGGCGTCCCCTGTGGCGTGGTACATCTGCCAGAGCATCCCCGGCCAGAACCCGTTGGTCCACCAGTAAATATCCGTCTCGGCCTTATCTTCGCGATATACACTGTTCTCCGGAATATACGGGATCCGGTCGCCGATCCGGTCCACTTCAGCCGACATTTTCACCTGCAGCTTATCCCATACGCCATCCAGCCACTGCCGCTCCTCCGCCGTCAATCCGGCCTGCGGCGCCGGCTTTTCCACGTGTTTTTGACCATCTATGACTCACCCCTTGATTGCGCCGGACGCGAGGCCCTTCACAAAGTACTTTTGCAGGAAAACAAACACAATCAGCACTGGCACGATCGACATCGTCGTCCCGGCAAAAATCATATCCCAGCGCGACGAAAACTCGCCGACATAATAGAAGATTTCCACGATCATCGTTTTGGGCTGCCCGGAAGGCAGCACCAGCATCGGCATCAGGAAGTCGTTCCAGATCCCCAGCCCCTGCAGCACGACCATGCTTGCGGTACACGGGCCGAGCAGCGGAAAAACGATGCGCCAAAAGATGCCGTAGCGGGAACATCCGTCGATGGCGGCAGACTCCTCAATTTCGCGCGGAACCCCTTTGAGGAAGCTGGTGTACAGCAGACAGCCGAAGCCCACCGAGCCGGACACATAAATGGCGATCGGCCCGATCAGATTGCCGTACATGCCGAGCATTTTCAGTTCCTTAAAGAGCGGAATCATGTACGCCTGGAACGGAATCATCATCCCGGCAAGGTCAAGGTCACGATAAACATGAGCACGTCGTTCCATTTGCGCCGTTGTTCCATCATTACAGCTGCACCTCCCTTTTCCGCAAAAACTTCACCTGGATGACCGTAATGACCAGGATCAGCAGGAATAGCACCATCGCCATCGCGGTTCCGAATCCCTGCCGCATTTCGCCGAAACCGACTTTATAAATGATGTAGGTCAGCGTTTCCGTGGCAAATCCGGGCCCGCCGTCGGTCATCACCGCGATTTGGTCGAAAATTTTCAGCGAGCTGATCATGGACAATACCGAGCATACGGTCATCGATCCGGCGAGCAGCGGAAACGTCACGTGCCGGAACTGCTGCCACCGGTTCGCCCCGTCTATGGAGGCGGCCTCTGTCAGATCGGCGGAAATGCTCTGCAGGCCGGCGAGGTAAATGATCATATAATAGCCTGCCGATTTCCAGACTGTGGACAAAATGATCGATACCATCGCGTATTTCGGACTTCCCAGCCAATCGACCATAAGCGAGGACAGCCCAATTTTATCCAATATTTGATTGAAGACGCCGAAGTTGTAATTCAGAATGATTGTCCAGATAAACCCCATGACCACCCCGCTCATCAGGACGGGAAAATAAAAGATGCTGCGGAACAGATTGCGGAACCAGCGCACCTGATCCACCAGCACCGCCAGCAGCAGGGCGGCCACGTTCTCGAGGACAACGAGCGACACCGTCAGAATCAGCGTGTTCTTCAGCGCATTGTGCACCCGATCGCTGTGCCAGATCTCCACGAAGTTGGCAAATCCGATGTAGTGAACGTCGCTGCTCACGCCATCCCAGGAGGTAAAGCTGAGATAGACGCTGCTTGCCGTCGGCACGATCACGAAGAGCGTATACAAGATGAGCGACGGCAGAATGAACAGCAGGGCGTAGAGCTGCACCTTTCGCTTTTTCTTCGGAATCGGCATGGTCTGAATCTGGTTATGACTGTCGGGATAAGGCATTGCCATGCTGGGATCCTCCTTTGCTTGAGATGCGCCTTACTGCTTGTTGGCCGCGACTTCCGTATCGTACTCGGCGTCCGCCTTCTTCATATATTCCGCGACGTCGCCGTTCTTCAGAACCATTTCCTGCATCAGCTTGTAATACCAGTTGCGGAATTGCGGCGGGATCTGATTCTCTCCCCACCAGTTGTTGATCGCCAGCGATTTGGTCACCGATTCGTCTTTCATCAGGTCAAGAACGGTTTGCATCTGCTCGGTCGCCTGGTATTCCACAGATTCCTTGGTGGATGGAATGCCGTTAACCGTGGACAGATACTTCGCGTACTGCTCTTTGGAGAAGAAAAACCGGATAAACGATTTCATGGCGTCCACTTTTGCCTGATCTTTGGCCGCATCGGCGGACAAGGTCCAGCCGGCCGGCGACGGCAGACCGATAACATTGCGTTGGCCTTCCCGGTCCGGCAGCGCGTAGAAGCCGAATGCAAAGTTCGGATCCGCCTGCTGGATTTGCGTGAACATCCATGGACCGGAGAACAGCTGCGCGGCTTTGCCTGCCACCAGGATGGACGCCGTCTGGTTGTCGGCGGTGCTCAGCCAGCCCTTGTCCACATATTTGGAGAACAGCTCCTTATAGTCTGTCATCGCCTGAACCACGTTGGCGTCGGTAAAGCTCACCTGTTTGGCCGTGCGCTTGGAGTTCCAGTCCGGGTCTTTGGCATACACATCATCGATCAGAAACTTGTTCAGCCAGAAGCCCATATGGAAAATATCCTTGCCGCCGACGACGATCGGGGTGATGCCGCTCGCCTTCAACTTCTCCTGGTCGGCCAAAAACTCGTCGTACGTCTTCGGCTCTTCGGTAATGCCAGCCTTCTCGTACGCCTGCTTGCTGTAAATAATGCCCTGCGGGGCGTTCAGCGTCAGCGGAGCGTTATACACCTTGCCGCCGACTTCCGGCAGCGTACTGAACAGATCGTGCAGGTCGGAGGGGAGCTCCACGATTTTGCCGGCCTTCAGAAAGACCTCGGTATCGCGCATTTCCACCAGATCGGGAAATTCGCCGACCGCGTCCTTCGTCTTTAGCCAGTCGAGATAAGAGGAAGTCGTCCCTTCGCTGACGTCCTTGATTTCGACGTTCGGATTGGCTTCAGTAAACGCCTTAATTGCGTCGGATATCGCTTGCTTGGATGCCGGGTCGCCGGTGGCATAGCCGATCGTAAACGAGGTTTTCGCCGCTTGGCCTTCTCTGTCCGAAGAGCCTTCTCCGCTTGTTCCGGATGCGCCTGATTCCGTGCCGCCATTGCCGCATGCGGACAGAACGAGCACGAGCGCCAGCAGCAGGCTGAGCATGTGAAATTTGGATTTGTGAGCCATCTGATTTGTTGCCTCCCCTTTTGTGAATGGTACGGTTCGAATCGTGCGGATCGGTGGGTTCCATGCCGCCCGATTGACTGCGCCGCGCGCGTCCGGACCGATCCTTGGTCTTAGGTTATCAAAATGCGGAAGCCGCTAGAATGAACTTTTTCGAGTTTTAGGTGAGGCATTTTCGAGTACTTCCTGAAGAAACATCCCCACAAAGTGGAGCCTATACTTCGGTGCATATTCCAAATACTTTGCGGGGACCCCCAAAAATTATAAATTCTATAATGCAGAAAAAAAACGCCTGACGGCGTTTTAAACCGGCGGGCCGGAGGGTGGTCTGTATCCTATGGCAGTGTGTAGATGGATGACTTGGGCAGCTTTCGGTCAAGCTTTTCTTTTCTTGTCCTGACGGTAATCGTTCGGGAGGCTTCCGTACGTTTTGCGGAAAATGTCGCTGAAATGGCGTGCGTTGTTATACCCCACGGCCTCGGCAATTTCATACACCATCAGATCGGTGTGCAGGAGCAGTCGCACCGCGTGTTTCATCCGGATGCCGGTCACGTACTGCTTGAAATTGATCCCGGTCTGCTTTTTGAAAAAAAAGCTGAAGTAGCTTGGATTCATGAACGTAATGCCGGCCGCCGACTCCAGCGTGATTTCCTCCGGATAGTGCTCTTCAATATACTGCTTCACCTTGGCAAGCAGCGCTTTGTCCTTATTGCCGGATTCCGCCCCGGCCATCCGGAACAACCTCTCGACCGTATCCGTTATGTCGCGCCGTAGATCGGCGAACGAGCCGCACTGCTCCAGCCTCCGCTGAACATCATGCGCATCCAGGCTGGCTTCAGGCAGAGATAGGCCTGATTTCCCCAATTCCTGCGCCAGCAAAAGGACGGACGAAAACGCCGTCGATACCGCCAGCGACCGGCTCCCGTATGCGCTGACGCAGATGTAGGAGAGCAAGCGGTCCACCCCTTCTGCAACCGCTTCCCAATTGTCGTCCGTAAAGCCGTTCACCACCGCCAGCTGACGCCGGTACAGCTCATCCTGCTTCGGCTTGTTGTCCATGGCTCGGTAGGTATAAACCCGGTTCGGTCCGTCAAAATATTTCAGGCCAAGCGCCTGCTCCGCCTGCCGGCAAGCCTCCGGAAGGCTTCCGAAATCGGCCGCCGCTGGACTGGTCCCGATCGTCACGCTCAGCTTCAGATAGGTCCGGATGCTGCGCTGCACGTCCTGTGCCAGCTCTAACGCTCCCTCGGGACCCTCATGGCAGGCGACGTAACGAAACCGGCCAGATCGGACAAATACATGGCCTGATCCCGACCGGCGGACGACTTCCTGCAAAATGTTGCCGACGGCAAACTCCACGAGCTTCGTCTCCCTGTCATTCCACTTATCGCTGTCGCCGGGAAGCTGCTCGGCCAAGACCACCCCGGTGCTGTACAACGGGCCCGGCAGCTCGCCCGCAAGATGTCGGTAAGGCGCGGAACCGGGCTGGAGCGTTCCCTCCATCAGCTGCGCCAGCCACGACTCCAGCTCGCCCTGACGGATTTTGTGCTCAAGCTGCTGCAGCTTTCCTTTGCGGATCGCTTCCTCCTGATGCTCGTTGATGAGGGATGCCGTTTTGCAGAGCACCGATTCGAGCTGCTGCTTGATGATCGGCTTCACCAAGTAATCGAGCGCCCCGTAAGCCACCGCATCCCGCGCGTAGGTAAACTCCTGGAAAGCGCTGATGAAGATCACCTTGATCGGCAGCCCTTCTTCATGGATGCGGCGAATCATATCGATTCCGGTAAAGTGCGGCATGCTGATATCGCTGATGATCACGTC
>NZ_PCZT01000009.1:2028712-2034393 GCF_002968895.1 Paenibacillus sp. AR247
CCGGATCATCGTCATGCACCTCCTTGATAGGCAGTTCGATCGTTACGGATGTGCCGATATGGGGCCGGCTGTTCACCGACAGCCCGAATTCCGGACCGCACAGCGACCGGATCCGCTCCTGGACGTTTTTCATCCCCACGTGGCCGGACGGTGCGCCCTCTTCGGCAAGCCTGGCCGTGATCCGCTCGACCTCCTCTTTTTCCATTCCGACCCCGTCATCGACAATGACGATGGCCAAGCGGTCCTCCTGTTTGCGGATGGAAATACCGACCGTTCCTTTGCCCTGCGGCCGCAGGCCGTGCTGGACCGCATTTTCCACAAGCGGCTGCAGGGAGAGCTTTGGCACGCCCCATGACAGGCGCACATCGTCCGCAATGTGTGTCCGCAGCTCGTAACGGTTCTCAAACCGGACTTCGATAATGTAAAAATAGTCCCGGAGATGATCGAGCTCTTGCTGCAGCGGTACCCATTCCTCACCGTAATCGATGACGTACTTGAGCTGGTTGGACAGCGACAGAATCATGTCGCCGACCTCCGGCACGTCGCTGTGCACGGCATTCATCCGGATCACCTCCAGCGTGTTATATAAATAGTGCGGGCGGATCTGGCTTTTGAGCGCATTCAGTTCGGTCTGCTTCTGCTTGATCTCGGCGACATAGGCTTCGTCGATAAAAGCCTGCAGCCGCTCGACCATCCGGTTAAAGCCATGGCCCAGGCGGCCGATTTCATCCTGGCTCCGGACTTCAACATGCGTGTCCAGATTTCCCGATTCCACGGTGACCATCTTCTGAATCACCTGGCGGATCGGCGCCGCCAGCCGCCGCGAGAACCAGACGCCCATCACGATCAATACCACCGCGCAAATCACGATCGCGATATACACGGCCGTGCGGGTCGTCGCGAGCTGACGGTACAGCTCCTCTTTGGACAGGCGGGTCACGATGCGGCCCTGCAGAGCCGGAATCGGTTCACTTAGTGCCAGCATTTGACCATCGGATGGATCTGATACCGTGACGGTCTTCCCGGCGTTATTCCGATGACCGAAATAGACTCGCCCCTGTCCGTCCAGCACATACAGCTCGTCCTTCCCGTTTAATTTCATTTCGGAAAAGAATTGGTTGAACATGTCCGTACTTACGTCAAAAAACAGCGTTCCGACCACATGCGGCTCCTTCTCCAGCGGCAGCGAGATATCGATCAGGTTTCGCCCGATCGTGACGACTTGTTTGTCCGAACGGGCCAAATAGGTCTCGTCATGCGCAGCGAAATAGGCGATGTTCCGCGGCCGTTCCTTCATGGCGCTGAGCCAATCTTGTAATGGCAGCGCTTCCGGAATCAGCACCGCATTGGTCCGGAGCTGGTAATACAGCTTCATGTCCGAGGACCTGACAAAATACACGTTGCGGATAAAGGGATCGCTGTACAAAATCGTTTTAAGAAAGCTTTCGATCGGGACCGAATTGATCTGCTCCAGTTCGTTGACCTTGCGGGTCTGGTTCTCGTCCGATCCTTCGACGTAACCGTCATACCGGCCGGTGTACATCAGCTTGGAAATGTCGTCGTATTTGGTCAGCGCCGAGTTGACGTTGTAGCTCATGTAGAGCACCATCTGCCGAAGGTTGTTGGTCGTATAGCGCTCCACATGCGACGTGAACGACTGCACGGCATAGTAGCTGAGCAGGGATAACGGCACAAGTCCCACCAGGATAAAGGAGGCCGAAAATTTAAAGAAAAGGCTTTGCGTTAGCTGTTTCCATCTGAGCATGAATATCAGGTCCCTCCTCTTCCCCATATATTAGCACAGACCGCAGGCACGTCAGGTGTACATTTTTCAAGCCGAAGGTGAGAGGTTTTCGAGGATATTGCTGCTGACGGGATTCGGCCTGGAAGTTGTGCACGAATTCGGTATAAAATTGTTGATGTGTGCTTTTTGCACACTGTTACTGGTTGTTTTTTACATGTGGGAGGAGAATCGTTGTGAAGAATTGTGCGCTGTACAGCTCAACCTTCGATCTGGATCAGATCGTGGACCTGATGAAGGCGATCGACCCGAATGGAAAAATGAGCGTCAATGAGAGCAAAACCCGGATTGAAATCGTCAGCAAGGGCTGGCTTCGCCGAAAGGCTACCGCATTTAACATCATGACCAGCAAAACGCACCCGGATGAGTTTGCAAGCATGCGCAGCGGCATGGAGCAATTTTTTGCCCAGATCCCGGCGGAGAACAAGCCGCTGCAGCAAAAGCTGCTGATCAAGATCAGCACGCTCAATATGGTCATCGGCGTCGAAACGGAGGATGACATTTCGGAATCCTTATTCACCCAGCTGCTGTCGATTATCCGGCCGCTGGACGGGCTGATGTTCTGGGGCGGCGGGCAGCTGCTGAACCCGGAAGGACGGCTCCTGCTGGGTACGGACGGCCGCTCGGAAGTGGACGATTACACCGTCACCGCCCATACGAGCTTCCTCCATGGCGAGGAGCCGGAGACAGCTTCCGGTACGGAGCGCAAAGCGCGTTCCGAAGCGGTTCTGTCGGCGCAAGGCTTCCAGAAGATGCCGCCGATGCCCGGACGGCTCGGCGATGAAGCCGCGGGACGAATCCGGACGCTCGCGGAAACCGCGCAGCGCGCCGTCGCCCTCTGCATTACCGCCGTCAAGGGCGAATGCATCGGTGCGGGCGAAAGCCCCGAGGATACCCGGGAGCTGATCTCGAGAATTACGGCCCAGTACAGGGCGGACGGGTTCTTTTCCCCCGAGGAGAAGGCGTTTATCCAAAACGGCCATGCGGATGAATCCGAAGCGGTCCCGTTCTCCTGGCGGTATGAAGGCTTTTGGGTGCTGCTGTGGGCCTTGGGCCATGTGGACGCCTTGGGGAGCCCGACAGATATTTGCGATGTCCCCGAAGCCGTCTCCAAGCTGCAGCAGTATGATTCGTTTGATGCCTTTTTAGCGGGCTCACGGCTGCGGAGCAGTATGGAAATTCTCGACGCTGCCGATTTGATCTACCGCTACGACTGGCTCTGCGTCGACAGCCGGATTCAAGGACAGCCGGCTCCCGGCGGCCTGAACGCAGGCGTTGTGTATGAGCGTCACCGTGCCTTAAACTGGCTGACTGGATACATGGGCCAGGAATGGGACGACGTGCGGACGGATACGTAAGGTGAAAGGAATATGGGTTACTACTTTCCGAGAGGGTAAGCAGCGGGATCCGAACAACGGCATATTTGCCGAGCGTTAAGCAGAGGGGATCGAACAAAGACCTACTCGAGGAGGGTTTGTAAAGAAGCGGCAAAGATGCTTCGTGTACATACATGATGGTATATGGATGATCTTCGTTTTTTCAGATGGACGCTGAGGTGACCTGAGCATGGGCACTTAAAGGAGGATGCAAGTATGAGTAACGAACGGATCGTAGAGCTTCAAATCGCCCTGCGGCGCACGGCGACCCTTTTTCAAACAGGTGGAAGCAGACCTAGTCCCTCGGTGGAGCAGTGCTGGATCGGACAAGTCAACCTGGCATTGCCCGATGAGGAACTGCCCGTCGATGCGGACGGAGTAGCGATGGCTCCCATCCTTCAGCTATATCTGCCCGCGCTGCCCTATGTTCCGGACGAACTGAAGGAAACCGAACTGGTGACCGTATTTTTGTCACCTAACGTCCTGGATCACGATGATATGAGCGGATATATGTGCATCCGAGAGTACAGCGATACCGGGAAATTGGTCTTGAAAGACTTCGGGCCTGTCTTTATGTCGATCAAACCTTTCCCGCTGTTCCCAGAGCTTTGTCAAGATGACTCCCCGCAATGGGACAGCGATGATATACCCGAAGCGTACAGGCAAGAGATTCTCCGACTGGAAGAGCTGGAAGGGCTGAATTATTTCGAGGATATTGCCGGGGAAATATATCGAATCCACAAGCTTGGCGGATATGCCGCCTTCACCCAGCCTGGAATCGACTTTGGAGATGGATACGCTTTTACTTCGATTTTTATTAAAGATTTATGGGGAGGTGAAACTTGATGGATATGCTGGACCAAGCAATGGCATCTTTTCTAAAAATGGCAGGATCAATATAACAAGGCATACGGACTTTTCAAAGAGCAGGACATCCGCCCTTTGGGGGAGTTGTGTGACCCCGGCATGGATGGACGGATTCCGCTTTCGCCGGAGCTGCAGCATTTTTACACCTGGTATGAAATAAGAAGTGGCACTGATATAACATCGCTCGGAATGAGAAGCGCCGCCGTGGAAATCGGAGATGCGGCCGTTCTTTTCTTTCCGAAGCCGGAGCATTTGTTTCGCCAGCAGCTGGGATACCGTTGGCTGGGAACGGGGGAGCCGTATCAAGCATCCCCTTCGTGGCCTCCGGAGCATGTGGTCATTGCCAATTACAACGACGACCCGCTGATCGTCGACACCGCCTCGCCGGCGTCCCCGGTTTACGGGCAGATCGATGGATCCGGAGCATTTCCCATTGCAGACTCGCTGGCCGACTTTTTTTCGGCCCTTGCGCTCTTGATCGAAGCCGCTTTTGCAATGGAGGGGAATGTAACCAACGAAGAAACGTTTGAAATCGAGGCTGCCTTTGTGGAGGAAGTCAGGCCGAAGCTGCTGCAGCTGCTGGGCGAGGAGAAGGCGGAGAATGTGATGAAGTATTTGTCATTTTACTAGAGAACATCCCGGATTCATCCGCTGAAAACAGTCATTGAGTGTTAACCCTCAAGATATGAGTCTTGCAATGAAAAATGCGATTCCGGCGGCCGCTCCGCCTACAATGGTTGTTTGCCAGGCACTACGGAACGGACGGGTACCGGTGAACCTTCCTTTAACGTAGCCAAACACGAATAAGGCAATCAGCGTGACGATCACCGAAACGGATAAAGCTGTGCCCGACTGCCTGATCAGCATGTAAGGGGACAGCGGAATCACACCCCCTATAATGTAGGATAGTCCGATCGTGAGCGAGCTGTTGCGCGCCCTCTTAGGCTCGGGTTCTTCGAGCCCGAGCTCATATTTCATCATAAATTGAACCCATCGGTCCGAGTCCTGGCAGATGGCATCCACCGCCGATTCCACAATTTCTTCGGGAAAATGCCACTCTCTCAGGATATCGGCCACTTCCTCCCTTTCCTGATCCGGTATTTCCCTGATTTCCTCCTGCTCCCGCACGAGTTCGGATGCATAATGCTCCCGGTCCGTACGGGCGGCAAGATATCCGCCGAGTCCCATCGCGATAGCACCCGCTGCGATTTCAGCCATCCCCGCCACAACGACCAGGCTCGTATTCGGTACGGTCCCGGACAAGCCGGCGGCAAGGGCAAACGGAACCGTTAAACCGTCCGACATTCCGATCACAATATCCCTGATCAAATCGGGTGCGTTAAAATGCTTTTCCTCATGCCTTTCCACAGTCATATTCCCCCACCCTGCGAGCAGCTTCTGCGCTTGATTCCCTTAATATGGGTGGTTTCGGTAAAAATATACCTGAGCGAGCTTGAGCGAGCCTGAGCGGTCTGTGCTCCATTGGGAAGATATCATCGTCTCCCTTCCCGCACACAAAACCCAATCAACATCTTCAAATGCACTACACTTTTGTCGGACAGGAGTTTTTTGATCTTCAGTTACTGTGCAAGGTTCTCATCCACTGCCACTCCGCTCCACCAACAACCCGGAACGTA
>NZ_PCZT01000009.1:2034493-2043591 GCF_002968895.1 Paenibacillus sp. AR247
GGTCTGCTCGGCAAGCTGACGATCGCCCGCGTCAGGCTGGCGCACAAAGGCGCGCTTACGGAAAACGGTTTGCCCGCGTACTTCTACGATCCGCAGCAGAGTGCCGGCGGAGCTATGATCGATCTCGGCTGCCATCCGATGATTTTGGCGCGCTTCGTGCTCGGCATGCCGGAGATCGTCAGCGCCAGCTACGGCTACGTGACTGGCCGCGAGGTAGAGGATAACGCGGTAGCCGTGCTCAGCTACCGGGATGGTGCGCTCGGCATCGTTGAAGCCGGCTTCGTGAATCCTCTCTCCCCGTTCACGCTGGAAGTGCACGGCACGAAAGGCAGCCTGCAGTACTCCACGCACAGCCGTAAGGTGATCGTCGCGAGCACTGAGAACGGTGCCGAACCGATCGTGGAATGGCCGCTTCCGGAGGCACTTCATTCGGCGATGGAGCAATGGGTCGACCATATCGTCACGGGCGAGCCCGGCTCGTTCAATACGGAGATGGCGCTTGACCTGACCCGGCTGATGGAAGCTTCCAACCTGTCGGCCCGCTCGGGTGCGGCTGTCAGGATCGCCGATTTATCGGAATGACCCATACTTGAAAAATGATAAGGGCCGTCTTGTACGCCGCGGGTATCATGCGGCTGAGGACGGCCCTTTGGCTGTATCATATCAACAAGCTTCACAATTCAGGGGCGGCCTGCCGGGAATGAGCAGGTCTATTAGAACCCGAACTTTTCCGGCGATCCCATTTCAGGCGATTATTTTTCCAGGCACCTGTCTTGTCTCCGACCAGCTTTTTTCCAGGCACCTCGTTTCCGACCGGCCTTATTCCCGGAGTGGCTCACTTCCTAGCGCAGCTAGTCGTCCCCATCGCTGCTCCCTTTCCCGCGTGCCTCTACGTCCAATAACGACGGGTGACGCAGTGCTCGTCAGCAAGCTTATACCCTTTCAGCGGAATCAGCTCCACGGAGCTAGCCGAATCCGGCGAATGGATCATGTGCCCGTCCCCGGCGTAGATGCCGACATGATGGACGCGTCCCTTGCCCTGCTCATAGGCAAAGAACAGCAGATCCCCCGGCTGCAGCTCCTCCGGCGGGATGCTTGCTCCGTGCAGCGCCTGGACAGAGGCGTCCCTTGGGATGACGATGCCGAAGGCGAGAAGCATGGAGTGGGCAAACCCGGAGCAGTCGTAGCCCCATGCCGACATGCCTCCCCACAAGTAAGGCAGTCCAAGAAAGCGCTTGGCCTGCGCCACGATGGCCTGGCCCCTATTCTGCCCATCCGCGTGAACCGCCGGGTATTCCCCTGGCTCAGCCACCACCAGTACGTCTGCCCGTCTGATCCGGGCAAGACCGTGCGGGGTCTGTACAACGACAAAGGAATCCCCACGAGAATTTGCCCCTACCCCAACGCCATCTATCGGAACACTCCCTGCTTGGGGAAATGCTCCAGCATCGGGTCCCGCTACCGATTCGGCTTGAAAACCCGTTACGGCTTGAGCTTCATCGCCGGGTTCTACCTCAAGCACCGTCCCCCGCTCCTCCTCGGTCGCCAGCGGCAGCCTTGTCAGGAAGCTGATACGCATCTTCGCCGATGAGGATAACATCTCCAAGTCCGTCGTAGGTGCCGTAACGATCGCAGAAGCTGGAGCAGCAGCGGCGCCTGGAACGTTTCCGCTGCTGTCCAGCAGCCGACGCACTTCCTCCTCACTCAATGGCAGCAGCTGCTCCGTCGGAATCCAGCCGGGATATCCGTTCTCATCCTTGGGCGAGAGCTGGCCCGGGATGGCGACCCGGCTCCAGCCGTCCTGCTCTTCGTAAGCAAGGACTGGCGTGCCGTACAGCGCCTGGGTCTGCACGCGGTTGGCCGCGCACAGGTCTAGCTTATCCGGTACCGTCATCGCGGCGAGCCATACCTCGATACCGCTCCCCGCGCAATCCCCGGATCGCTTTCCATCTCCAACGGATTCCCCGAATCAGATTGGTCCTTGGCCTCCCGTTCAAGTTCGCTAGGGGCGAACCCGGCCAGTGCCGGCGCGTCCAGCGCCCGCGGAGAGGATGGGCTGGTCCAGACGGTGGCTACCGGAACGCTGACCACCCGCCATGCCGGGAATAAGGCCTGATCGTCTCGATCCGCCATCACCATACCCCCACTTCGTCTGTCGTGCGCACGTCGGTTATGCCCAGACCCGGCGCATCCGAGAAGGTCATCACCCGGCCGTCGTACATGACGCCGCCGACGACATCATCCTGGTGCAGCATCAGCGGCGCGTCGAAGTCGTAACGGGTGACGTTCTTTTTGCTGGCGGCGAAATGGGCAGCGGCGGTCACTGCCAATCGGGATTCGATCATGCTGCCCACCATGCACTCGACGCCGTATTCTTCAGCCAGCTGGTTGATCAGCTGCGCCTTGTAAATGCCGCCTGCCTTCATCAGCTTGATGTTGATCAGGTCGGCGGCGTGCCGCTGCAGCACCTCCAGCGCCTGCACTGGAGAAAAGACGCTTTCGTCGGCCATAATCAGAGTGTCCACCGCCGCGGTCACCTGCTGCAGCCCGTAAATATCCCCGGCCCGGACCGGCTGCTCTACCAGCTCGATGTTCAGACCCATGTCCTCCATCTTCCGGATGGAGCGGATCGCCTCCTTGGACTGCCATCCCTGATTGGCGTCCAGCCGGATCTTGACGTCGCTGCCGATGCGCTGCCGGATTTCCCGGATGCGGCGGATGTCATGCTCGATGTCATCCTTGCCGACCTTGATCTTCAGCACGGTAAATCCCGCCTGAACGTATTGGGCCGCGTCTTCTCCCATCTCCTCAGGCGAGTTGACGCTGACCGTAAAGTCCGTTTCGATCCGGTCGCGGTAGCCGCCGAGAAACTGATACAGTGGCATACGTCCGTGCTGGGCCACCAAGTCATATACGGCCATATCGATGGCCGCTTTGGCACTGGTACAGCCGACCATGGCCTGATGGACCGACTGAAGGATCTGCTCGTAAGCGAGCAGGCTTTGGCCGATCAGCAGCGGCTTGAATGTATGCTCGATGGCGGACTGAATCGCCTCAAGGCTGTCGCCTGTGATGACGACGGTGGCCGGCGCCTCGCCCCAGCCCACTTTTCCGTCGTCGGCCGTCATTTTCACCACAATCGATTCGGCTTGATGAACCGTGCGCAGCGCCGTCTTGAACGGTTTGGTCAGCGGCGTGTACTTGCGCATCACTTCGATATCATGTATTCGCATTTGCCGGTTGCCTCCTCTATATAATGGCTGACTCCAGCGCTTCCACCTTTTTGTCAGCCGTGCTCAGCTCGGCTTCCATCCCGTGCGGAACCGCGACGTTGGGCGAGCCGTGCCCGATCCCGAAGCCCATCAGGGAAGGTCTGCCCGCTTCGGTCACATAATGCCGGATGACCTCCTCTAAGGTAAAGGAGACCGGGCGCTTCACCGGCTCGCAATCTCGGAAGTCGCCCACCAGGATACCGGCCGCCTGCTCCAGCTTGCCCGCCATCCGCAGCTGATTCAGCATACGGTCGATCCGGTACGGCTCCTCCCCGATATCCTCGATAAACAGGAGACAGCCCCTGGTATCGATCTCAAACGGCGTTCCGAGCGTACTCGTCAGCAAAGTCAGGTTGCCCCCCACGAGCGGGCCTTTGGCCATGCCCTCCACCAAGGTATGCAGCGGGGTAATGTCCCCGGTGTAGCGGAACGGCTCGGGCCGGACCAGCTGGGCGAAGCTCTGCCGGGTCAACGGGTGCACGTCCTTGTCCCCAAGACAGATCATCATCGGCCCATGCACTGTGATCAATCCGGTCATCTTCCAGATGGCGGCATGCAGGAAGGTGATGTCACTGTACCCCCACAAAATTTTGGGATGCCGGCGGATCTGATCGTAATCGAGCCTCTCCGCAATCCTGGCCGTGCCGTACCCTCCCCGGGCGCAAACGATGGCCTGAATGCTGGGATCCGCAAACATGGCGTTCAGCTCGGCGGCCCGCTCCGCGTCGGTTCCGGCGAGGTAGCCGTGGCCGCGGTTCAGCGAATCGCCAAACCGGACCTTCAGGCCAAGCTCTTCGAACACTTCGGCCGAACGGCGGATCGCCTCCGCGTCCCCGCGGCTCGCCGGGGCGGTGATGCCCACCGTGTCCCCCGGCTTCAACCGGGTCGGCCGGATCGGCCTTCTCCCGGCACCGGCCTGCGCCCCTTCTATGCCCGAATCGGCAGCATGCATGAACGGTCTCAGCCTTCTCATTTCAAATCAGCCCACTTAAAGTCCATGTACCCGTATGGATGGCGTACCACGTCGACGAGCTTGTCGCTTTGCAGATAAGCAGAATCATCGGATCGGCGAAATCCGGCAGCCAGGACGACCGGGAAAACTGCAGCTGAAGCTGCTTCTGCTCCGCGGTGAGGACTTTGCCTTCTTTGCCCGCGAGCTTGACGTCGACACCCAGGTTTTCCTTGAACATGGCCTGCAGCGTTTCGGCGATTTTCTGATGCAAATCGTTTGTATTGTAAGTCAGCGTCACTTCGGGCAGCGTGCTGTATCCCGCTTCCTTCATGCCTTCCGCAAGCAGGCTCTTGGCCTGCGCTGCGTCAAATGTAATCAGGTCGCCGCCCACCTCGCGGAAATCGCGTCCGTCCGGTTCCTTGAGTCCGTAGGATACGAAACCCCCGGCCGGCTTTTGCTTCTGCTTGACCACCAGGTCCACGATTTTCTGACGGTCCACCGCGAGCGCAAAGGCTTTGCGGATTTTGGCGTTGTCGAACGGCTTCATGGTCGTATTGAAGCGGTAAAAATACGTACCTGCCGAATCCTGAACGTTCACCTTGCCTTCCGAGAACAACTGGTCGCTCATATCGGCGGGAACGCCGGCAATGTGCAGCTCGCCGCTTTGGTACAGCTGGTATTCCGTGTTGGAATCGTTGATCATTTTGAACGTGACGCCGTCCAGCTTCACGTTCGCTGCATCCCAATATTTATCGTTCTTCACCATTTTCAGCTCGGAATCGTGATTCCACTGGGAGATGCGGAACGGGCCGTTGCTGACGAACGTATCGGCCTCCGCCGTCCAGTTCGGATTGGACTCCACGGTCTTTTGCGGCACCGGGAAGAAGGCCGGATTCGCCAGCATGCTCAGCAGCCAGGGCGCCGGCTGGGCCAGCGTCACTTCCAGCGTCTTGTCGTCAGCGGCTTTGACCTGCACGTCGTCTGCCGTTCCTTTGCCGGAGTTAAAAGCCTCCGCTCCTTTAAACACATAGGCCAGCGTCGCGGCCGAAGACGCCGTTTTCGGATCGAGCATTCTTTTCCAGGCAAACTCGAAGTCGCCCGCCTTAACCGGCTCGCCATTGCTCCACTGTACGCCGTCGCGCAGCGTGAACGTGTATTTGAGTCCGTCTTCGGATACCTTCCACTCGGACGCCATGGCCGGCTCCGGAGACTGGTCCTTGCCGAGACGCGTCATGCCCTCCATCGCATTGTTCAAAATGTCATAGGAAACCTGATCGAAGCCGATCGGCGGATCGAGCGAAGTGGGCTCGCGAACGTTGTTGTACAGGAGGATTTTACTTCCCGTATCTCCTCCACCGCCGCCTGCTCCTTCGGTTCCGCCGCCGCATGCGGCCAGCAGCAGACTGAGCAGCATGCACGTCAGCAGCACCAGTACTAACCTTCTTTTCACAGCCTTGTTCATGACAGCCTTTTCCATGAGACCCTCTCCCTTAATCCCGAATTGGTTGGTTGCTGCAAATACAAGCTATTCCGTTATTCATGAGCTTGCGCTATTCAAGACGCTGATCTATGGTCAAGTCCCAAGGCTTGCAGAGCAAACCTGAAGCAGGATCCTGTTCCCGCAAAATGATAAAACCGTGCTCTTCATGCCTTATCCCTGGCTGGCCGATGCGGTTTCAACCTGCGCCGGCCCTCGCGGCGGCATTGTTCTGGCCCGGGCATCCTGCAGCCAGCAAGCTACGGTATGCTCTCCGTCCAGCTTCACGCTGTCCGGCGGGAACAGGCCGCATACCTCCATCGCGTGGGGACACCGGGCGGCAAACGCACATCCCTTCGGAGGTGCGAACAGGTCCGGCGGCGTGCCCGGGATCGCGTCGAGCTTCGCCCCTCTTGGCCGGTCCAGGCGCGGGATGGAATCGAGCAGCCCCTGCGTATACGGATGCTGCGGATTCCGGAACAGCTCCTTGACCGGTGCGGATTCCACAACCTGCCCCGCATACATGACATTGACGCGGTCGGCGATGCTGGCGACGACGCCGAGGTCGTGCGTAATCATGATCAGCGAAGCCTGGGTCGTGCGCTGCAGCATGCGGAACAGATCCAGGATTTGCGCCTGGATCGTGACGTCCAGCGCGGTGGTCGGTTCGTCCGCGATCAGGACGGCGGGACTGCAGATCGCCGCCATCGCGATCATAATCCGCTGCCTCATGCCCCCGCTGAACTGATGCAGGTGCTGCTTCAGCCGGAGCTCCGGGTCGCGGATGCCCACGAACTGCAGCATCTCGACCGCCCGCTTCCTCGCCTCCGTCCGGGACAGCCGCTGGTGGCGGATGACGCCCTCCATCAGCTGCTCCCCGATCGTCATTGTCGGATTCAGCGCGGTCATCGCATCCTGAAAGATGATCGCGATGTCCGAGCCGCGCACGTCACGCATCTGCTTTTCACTCAAACGCGTCAGCTCGCGTCCGTTAAAACGGATGCTGCCCTCCGTAATCCTCGAGTTGTTCTTGGGCAGGAGCCGCATGATGCTGCGGGCGGTGACGCTTTTGCCGCAGCCTGATTCGCCGACGATCGCCAGCGTCTCTCCCCGGTGCAGGCGGAGGCTGACGCCCCTGACGGCCTTCACCTCCCCGCCGTAGGTGGAGAACGAAACATGCAAATTGTCCACTTCGAGCAGCGCGTCGTTGTTCATCTTCCGTTACCTCCTTTGCTTCGGATTAAAGGCGTTCAAGAGTCCATCTCCCAACAGGTTGAAGGCGAGCATCGTCACCGAAATGAAAAAGGCCGGGAAGAACAGCCGCCACCAGTTGCCGGACAGAATGGTCGGCAGGGCATCGTTGGCCATCGTTCCCCAGCTCGCGAGCGGCGGCTGGATGCCAAGACCGAGGAAGCTGAGGAAGGCTTCGGCGAAAATGGCCGACGGCACGGAAAACGTCACCTGAACGATGATGACCCCGACGGCGTTGGGAAGCATGTGCCTGCGGATGATGTACCACGACCCGGCCCCCAAGGTCCGGGCGGCCAGGACGTACTCCGACGACTTCAGCTGAAGCACCTGCCCGCGGACGATCCGCGCCATCCCGATCCACCCCGTTGCCGTCAAAGCCAGAATAATGGTCAGCAGCCCGGGGCCCATTACGACCATGAGCAGAATGACCACGAGCAGATAAGGAATGCCGTACAGCATATCGACGAAACGCATCATCGCGTTATCGACGCGCCCGCCGAAATATCCGGCGATGCCGCCGTAAATGATACCGATGAAAAAATCGATCAGGGCCGCGGCCAAACCGACCGTAAGCGAGATGCGCGAACCGTACAAAATCCGGGCGAAGACGTCCCGCCCAAGGTCATCCGTTCCGAACCAGTGCGCGCCGGACGGAGGCTGGTTCGCGCTGAGCAGATTCTGGCCGGAGTAGCTCTGATCCGTCAGCAGCGGGCCGAACACGGCCAGCAGTGCCAGCAGCACGATCAGGACGAGTCCGCAGCAGGCCAGCTTGTTGCGGAGCAAACTGCGGACGGCCTGCTGCCATAACGACTGGCGCGGCCTGACGATCCGCTCCTGTTCTCCGGCCGTTCTGTACATTGGGGTAAACAAATGGTCCGGTATCTGCATGCGTCAGGCCCCCTTTCTATGCAGCTTGATACGGGGATCGATGAACCCGTACACGATATCCACAATAAACATCATGAAGATGAGGAGTGCGCTGTAAAAGACCGTCGTGCCCATGATGACGGCGTAATCCCGGTTGTTGATGCCGTCCACGAAGTATTTCCCCATGCCGGGGATCGCGAAGATTTTCTCGATGACGAAGCTCCCCGTCAGCACGTTGGCCAGCAGCGCGCCGAGCAGCGTCACCACGGGCAGCACCGCATTGCGCAGCGCATGCTTGACAATCATCCTCGCCGGCGACAGCCCTTTAGAGCGAGCCGTCTCCATATAGTCCTGGGTCAGCACCTCAATCAGATTGGCCCGGGTCAGGCGCGCGATCGTGGCGATGGGACCAACCGAGAGAGCGAAGGCCGGAAGCACTACATGCTTCCACGTTCCCCACGAAGCGACCGGCAGCAGCCCCCATTTGACGGCGACATACTTGATCAGGAGCGGAGCAATCACGAAGCTCGGCACCGCGATGCCGATGACGGCCAGCACCATGGCGATATAGTCGATGATGCCGTTCTGCTTCAGGGCGGCCACCGTACCCAGCGCTATTCCGGCTGCAATCGCCAGCAGAATGGCCGCCGCGCCGAGCTGGAAGGATACCGGGAAGCCGCGGTCGATCATCGTGTTCACCGTTGTCGGGTAATGGGATATCGATGGCCCGAGATCGAAGGTCAGCAGCGATTTGAGATACAGCAAATACTGGACGCCCAGCGGCTTGTCCAGATGGTAGAACGACATCATGTTCTGCACGACCGCTGCGCTTGCTTCCTTCCCGTCGCGGTCAAACGGAGAGCCGGGAATCGAGTGCATCAGGAAAAAGGTGACCGTGACGATCAGCCACAGCGTGACCAGCATGGATAAGAAACGCTTCAAAATGTATTGCGCCATGAATCTCACCCTCTCTTTACTCGGCATATGGTGCATTCTTTCGGGCCCATCTACCTCGGATAAACCTGACAGCGTATTTTCGGAAAACAGGCGGCCTTCGTCAGCAGAAGGACGTCCGCATGGCCAGCTCGGTCATGACCAGCATAGCCTGGTACGCTTCAAGAATATCTTTGGCCTGGAACGAGACGACAGGCGATCCCTGTTCGATCGTGGTGCCTGGCATCAGATGGGCCCATTCCGCCTGCCCGTAATTCGCGAATTCGATCGTCAGTTGCGGGCGTTCCGGCGGTAACGAGCGGCTTGACGCGGTCGCGGCCGGCAA
>NZ_PCZT01000009.1:2043691-2048858 GCF_002968895.1 Paenibacillus sp. AR247
CGTTCGAACAGGTCGTCCTTGCTGAACACCCGGTTCGGGTGGTTGCACAGGAACAGCAGAAGATCATACTCTTTAGAGGTCAGCAGCACCTCCTGTTCGTTCACGAACACCTTGCGGGACAGCTGGTCGATCCGGATTCCCCGCAGCCGCAGCTCGCTCTTCGGCTCCCGCCGGTGCTCCGACGTCAGCCGGTCATAGCGGGACAAATGCGCTTTGACGCGTGCCACAAGCTCGCCTACGCTGAAGGGCTTCGTAATATAATCGTCCGCACCGAGGCCGAGTCCCCGGATTTTATCGATATCCTCCTTGCGGGCGGTCACCATCAGGATCGGAATGTTCCTCGCCTCGCGGACCTGGCGGCAGATTTCGAATCCGTCCACCTTCGGCAGCATCAGATCGAGGATGATCAAATCGTACTCCTCTTCCAGCGCCTTCTTCAGGCCGGTATCCCCGCTTGCCGCGACTTCGACGGCATATCCGCCCGCCTCCAAATAATCCTTTTCCACTTCCGCAATGACCAGTTCATCCTCAATGATCAAAATGCGCTTCACGCCCGCTCACCGCCATCTCTTGTCATCTTTGGCAACGCAAAATAAATGCTCGTTCCTTCGCCGGTCCGACTCTCCGCCCAGACCCTGCCTCCCATGCCCTCGATCATTTGCTTAACGATCGCAAGCCCGAGGCCGCTCCCGCCGGTATCCGTATTTCGCGACGGCTCGGCACGGTAGAACCGGTCGAAAATATGCGGCAGCGCCGCTTCTTCAATCCCGGAGCCGTTATCCTTGATCCGGATCACAGCCTCATCCGACCCGTCTCTCAGGTTTACGGACAGTTCCTTATCCGCCTTATCCAAATACTTCAGGCTGTTGTCGATAATATTCAGGATCACTCTCCGCAGCTTCTCCCTGTCCGCCATCACCTGAACGCGCTCCCTATCAGGCAGCTCACACGCGATCTTCACGCCGGACATCCGGGGATCGAGCCGCAGCTCCTGAACACAGTCCGCAACATACCCTTTCAGATCGGTCGGCTCCATATGAAAAGGCAGCTTCTTCAAATCCAGCTTCGAGAACAGCAGCAGTTCTTCAATCAGCCGGTCCATATCCTCCGTCTTTTTCGCGATCATCCCCATATACTTATCCCGCATCGCGTCGGTATCGGCAATCCCATCCTGAAGGCCCTCCACGCAAGCCTTGATGCCGGTAATCGGCGTCTTCAGGTCATGGGAGATGCTTGCGATCAGCTCCTTGCGGTTATCCTCGTACTGCAGCTGCAGGCGAATCGAATCGCTCAGACGGCTCCGCATTTCTTCAAACGCCTCCCCCAGCTCCCCGATCTCATCCTTGCGCTTCAGCGCGATTTCGTGGCTCAGATCCCCGTCCTTGATCTGCTCTGCGGCATGCTTTAATGCATACAGCGGCTTGATCAGGCTCCGGGAGACCGAGTAGGTCAGAATCCCGTTGGTCAATCCGATGACCAGAAGCAGGGTTAGCATTATCAGCGGGAATAACTTTTTGGCTTCCGCAAAAAATGTGCTCATATCCGTCAAGACGTAGACCGCTCCCGTATGCTGGCCGCTGAAGGCGACATCGAATTTCTCCACGGAGAACCGGCCGCTTCCTTTCGCTCCCCAGCGGTGCCAGGACATTGCCGGCTGCCACTTTTGGATTTCCTTCTCCACATCGACGCCGCGGAGCAGATCCGAGGCATACGTGATCCGGCCGTCTTCTGTTACGACGATACCCGCATCCAATCGGGTCAGCTGTTCGTCCGCTTTGGCCACGAAGGAGGGATCGGCGAACCGATCGGGTTCGGTCTGGATCATAAACTTGAGGCCGGCGGCCATTTCGCCGCGAAGGCTTGCCTTTTCCCAAATGGCAGGGGTGCCTCGACCTTCCCCGATGTTTTTGAACAATACAGTATACAGCCCTCCGGCAATCACAGCGAACAGAACGACCGGGATGAAGGTCATCGCAATATAAGAAAGCAAAAGTCTTGTTTTGATGGACATGGGCCAATCTCCTTAGAGCTGTTTTCTCGCGAACATCATGAGTCCCGCCGCATAAGCCATTATAATATAAGACAGCAGCAGGAGAAACGTATTGAGCAGTGTATCCGCCGGTGCCCCGCTGCCGGTCCACAGCACATCCCAGCGTGTGTAGGAAAAGACAGACCAGGCAGAAAGCTGCGGAAGCAGCAAAGGCAGCGCTTTGGCCGCGGCGTAGACCAGCACGATGGTCATTAAGGCGCTGGTTCCAGACGAAAACAGCTGCGCAATGAATACGCACACCAGGCCGATGGCCATCATCGGCACAAAGGAAGCGGCGTACGCCTTCAGGCTGTCCGCCATGCCGCCTGCCGGTCCCCCGACCGCCCACGCCGATACGGTTGAGGCGATCCAGAGCACGCCAAGGCATAGGGCGGCAAACACCGCGATGGCGATCACTTTAGACGCGTACGCCCGGGCACGTGTAACGGGCCGCAGCAGAACCAGCTTCATCGTGCGGGCCGCCACCTCCCCGGGAAACGAGTGGGCCGCTGCAGCCGCCATGTAGAGCGGAATGATCGCAAAGGTGAACAAGTGAAGCATGGCCACCGGGAGGCTACCCTCCAGTCCAAACAGCATCCCCGCCCTTATCTTCAGAAGGCTGGACAGCAGCACGGTAACGACCGGAAGGATCAAAGCCAACAGCAGGAATCCCTTCGTCCGGCGCTGCCGCCAGAGCTTCTCCGTTTCATTCAGCAGATTGGCGTATAAGCTGTGCATCGCGCTCCCCCTCCTTGGACTCCAGCAATTTAAAGGTAACGTATTGTTCCAGCGACATACCTGCCCCGTTCCATTCGTCTTCCCTTCCCAGGCTGATCAGATGACCATCACGCATCACGCCGACACGGTCGGCGATCAAGCTCAGATCGTGGATCAGGTGGCTGGAAATGAGGAAGGTGATTCCTTGGTCTGCCAGCTGCCGGACCGTGCTGCGAAAATCGGCCATCCCTTCGATATCCAGACCGTTCGTCGGTTCGTCGAGCAGCACCAGCCGCGGAGCGGACAGCAGCGCCGAAGCCAGCCCCAGCCGCTGCTTCATTCCCAGCGAAAAGCCGCGCACCCGTTCATGGCGGTATGGCTTGAGACCGACCTTCTCCAATACCTCGTCAATCCGGCTCGCCGGCAGATCCCTGTAAAACCGTGCCGACAGCTTCAAATTATCGCGGGCGCTCATGTATTCATAAGCTTCCGGGGTCTCAATGATACACCCGGTATGGCTGACGGCCTGTTCAAAACGCTCCGCGATATCATGCCCCATGATCCGGACGTTTCCCCGATCCGGTTGGATTAAGCCCGTGATGATTTTGAGCACCGTCGTCTTGCCCGCGCCGTTGGGCCCGATGAATCCAAATACTTCGCCCTCCGAGGCGGTAAATGACACATCCTTGACCCCGCGGTGGTTACGGAAAAGCTTGGTGATTCCCTCCACTTCAAGTACGCTGTTCATGCGTTCAATCCCTCCTTCTAAAAAAGGGCGGCCGAACCTTCTCCTGCCCGGCCGCCGCCTTCCTGCTTAGCCTTCCTGCTTAGTGATGCTTCCAGCCGTTTCTATCCCAATGGTTTTCGACCTTCTCGGTCTGTTTACCCGCGAGATCGATCCGATCGGGCGTCGTTGCGTCATACCCCGAGAAGCCGGCGTTCAGCTGGAAGGTGAGCACATGCGCTGCTCCTGCCGCATCCTTCCCCGTAACCCAGATTTCCGCCGATTGGTTTTCCAAGGCCGCGTTTTTGCCGATTTTGGCATCCAAATCGACCTGCTCCACCTTGATCTCATCCGTCAGCTTCGGCAGATTCATCTTCCATTCCGAATTTCCGGCCGGCAGATGTCCCTGGGCCGCCGCACCGTGATTCCAGCCATCCGCGCTGCCGGCCTTGGAAGCGATGAGTGAGCCTACGGCATTCACCACGGCCGGAATCTGGCTGCCCGATAAATGGAGCTCCGCCTCCTTCGTACCGTCGCTGCCCGTCTCCACTGTCGCCAAATCCTTGATGTTCCCCATCAGCGCTTCCATTACCTGCTCCGCGGCTTGCGGCATTTGGGCCGCTTTACCGTCATGCTGCCACTCTGGCGCCTGGTCCATCACCCGATATACTTCCGAATCACTGCTCTTAAGAATCATCTTGCCGTCCTGTCTGTAAGTCTGCATCGTATGTGTCCGTGTACCGTCGTCTATCACCGCCGTCATGCTCATCGCCTGCTTGGCGTGATTGACCTTCATGTCCGCCGTACCGGACAGCACCTTCGTACCGTTATCGCTCAAACTCCATACGACATGGGAAGCCATACTGTCAGCACCCTTCGTATGCGTAAACGCTGATTTGTAAGCTTCATATCCGGATGTGTTCGCCATGACGGAATACCCGCTTGCGAACAGCATAACCGCGCCCAGCCCGACCACCGCTCCTGCCGACAACCATTTTTTTCTCATCATATCCTCCATTGTTTCAAGAATTAGAAAGCCCGGGTCCCGGGATGGCAGCTGCCGTCCGCCTTCGGAGCGGACTCGCCCTGGCCCTCTAATCACCATCTTATCCCCCGTCTCTAAAACGCCTCTAAACCAAATCTAAAAAAAGTATAAAAATGCGCCTGGTCACCGCTGTCCGGGCACGATCCGGGAAAACATTCCCGGCCGGGCGTCCGTACGTTTCCAAACGCCTGCGTACCGCATTAAGCTGTATCATCGGTTATTTATGGCCAGATTCTATGAACGATGGAGGGAGTGCGCTGCGATGAACCGGCAAGTCATTATCAATGCAGACGATTTTGGCCTGTCACCTGCCGTGAACCGCGGCATTATTGAGGCATACCGGGCCGGTGGAATCACCAGCACCTCGATGATGGTCAATATGCCCGGTTTGGCGGACGCTGTGCATGCAGCACGCTCGCTGCCCGGTCTCGGCGTCGGGCTGCATTTTAACCNGACATATGGACGGCCCTTGTCGGACCCGGCTGCCGTCCCTTCGCTGGTGAGAGAGAACGGGGTATTTCTTGATGGTAAAATCAGACGCAGCCGGAATGCTGCCGATGTTGCCGCCGAGCTGGATGCCCAGTGGAACCGGTTCCTGGACGACCTCCCTGTTCCCCCACACACCTGGATTCACATCAGCTGCTGCATCAGG
>NZ_PCZT01000009.1:2048958-2066050 GCF_002968895.1 Paenibacillus sp. AR247
CGGAGACGTCGTTGATATACATGTTCCGGACGCCGAAAATCATCGTATGGCTGAGGACGCCCTTTCGGGCCGCCATCGCGTGATAGCCGAGAAAGACGGCTCCCGCATAACTTCCGTCAAGCCCCTGCATCATCGAAAACGGTTTGACGTCGCCGGAAATCAATTTGCTGTCCGGGTGGAGATTTTCGATGATCAGATTGTTCATTTTCGAGTGGCTGTCGTTGACGATCACCTCGCTGAACCCTTCTTCAAAAGCGGTTTCGATGACGTGATTCGCCTCGGCCGTCATGATATGCTGGCCCCGGGTGTAGTTGTAGCGGCTGGAATCGACGAATGTCGCGTCCACCAGACCGGTAATGCCCTCCATATCAATGGATATGTACAATTTCATCTTCAAGTCCCTCCGATTGTCGTATTTGGGTATAAGAAAAACGTCTATCGACGTACCTTCAAAGAAGACAGACCGCGTTTAAAGGTATTTTTTCTTGCAATATCAGGAAGCTATGGCTCTGGAGTTTAAACTTTCTGATATTATAAGAAAAACGTCTATCGATGTACCCTCAAAGAAGACAGACCGCATTTAAAGGTAATTTTTCTTGCAATATCAGGAAGCTATGGCTCTGGAGTTTATACTTTCTGATATTATAAGAAAAAACGTCTATCGACGTACCTTCACAGAAGACAGACCGCGTTTAAAGGTAATTTTTCTTGCAATATCAGGAAGCTATGGCTCTGGAGTTTATACTTTCTGATATTATGAAAAAAACCCGGCAAACGTCATATGCCTGCGCTGCCCGGGCGTGCATATGTCATTTGCTGGGTTTTATTTACGCGTATGTCGCCATACTGATAAACAAAGCAGCGGTATGCAATTGGTGGATCACGGAAAATACGGAAATGAATCGTTCTGAATAGCTCTGCTCATGAATCCGGCGAAGTTTCCCTCGACGAAAGCGCCGATTTGTACTTCTTCTGCGCGTCCTTGAACGCCACGATGATCGCCTTCTGCGAAGAGCCGTAATACCTCGTCCGGATCTCTTCCGCTACCGGCTCAAGGGAAAGCATGCTCTTCCCGAGAAAGATGGAGCGTACAAATTGCGACGTGAGTGGAATCGTGGAGGAACAGGCGGCATCCACGATTTTGTGGCTGACGGTGTCCACGACCAGCCCGATAAAAAAGGCGCTGTACTGCTGGGTTATCGGATTATTCACCGAGGTCTGTGCATCGCCGACGATGTAGATCGTGTCTTTATCGTACAATTGACGCATCCCCCGTCTCCTCGCTCTCCTGCTGAACCCATAGGGATGTTCGATGGGCGGCATCGGACGACCTATAAGCCGCAAGGACAAGCTGATTTGTTATTTATTCTAACAAGGGACCCGCGTTTTTGTAAATACAAAGTTCATGCAAGCGCTTAATATTTTTTATTACGTCAGAAAACATCACATGTACTAGCCTTTCATATCTTCGGACCTTGACGCACTTGCCTTCCCGGCTCGGTTCGTACCCAGCAGCCAAGGCCAGGAACGTTTAGCCAAATGGACCGACAATCCGAACAGCAGCAGCGCATCCACCGCATGAAGCGCACGCAGCGAACCTGTCACATTTTGAATGGTGATGTGCTGCAGCGCAGTCAAGGCGAACAGCGCGAGCGGCCACCATCTTAGACCACCCCGGATATCCCCCAAGAAGGACAGGGCAAACATTACAATAAGAACGAACTCAAAAACGTTCGCAAAGACACGATGCAGCTGCAAATCGCCGGGATCCACCAAAATGCCAAGGCCGGCGAAAAACACCTGCACAACAACACAGGCGAGGTAACCCGCCGCCAACAATCCGTAGATCCTCCTTACGGTTCGGATCCGTACCGGCATCTTTGCAGCTCCTGCATCACCTGAGTTAAACTGCCGCCCAAGCTCCGATTTTGGGCCGAATCCTCCTTTTGCTTCATTTTTTCCCTGCCTTTCGTTCCTGCCACCCATTCCTTACCGCTCCCTTTCATCTTTTAACGTTGAGTCTTGCTTTGTCCCGCCTTGCTCCCCACGGTTTGAATACCGAAATGATAAATAACCCTGCCAGCGAAACGATCTGCAGAATGATCCCGGTCCACAGCTGTACGTTGTTCACCGTAAATTCCGGGCTGAGGATACCCTGCATTCCCGGCTCGGAGACATATTGTACAGCTTGCAGCGTCCAGAAATACATGCCGACGGGTCCGAGAATGACCAGAAGCAGCGTCAGGATTTCCTTGACGATGATCCAGTAATATTTGAACAATCCCCACGGCGTCCAGACCGACAGCATGATGCCGGTTACGAGCGTTGCGATCGTGGACACGCGCACCGTCTTTTCGGACAGCATATGCATGATGCTGTAGCATGCGCGAAATACGCCCTCATCCTCTGTGACGGCTGCCGTAATGCTCAAGAACAAGAAAATAACAGCCGTGCCCAGCATGACGGCCGAAAACAGCAAGTGCAGGGTCAGCAGCCATTTCCGCTGCTTCACCGTCATTTTTTTCATCCGATTCACCTCCTTCTTCAGCATAGATCCCGTTTCTAAACCGGCTCTAAACCGAATCTAAAAAAAGTATAAAAACACGCTCGGGCCTCCAAGCTCCGAAAACGCAAAAAGACCTTTACCGACAGTAAAGGCCTTCCCAAAACGCGTTATTAGGATCCATTGCGCATCTTCATCTATACATTAAAGCGGTAACCCACGCCCCAAATCGTCTCGATATATTGCGGCTTGGAGGGGTTCGCTTCGATTTTCTCCCTTAATTTGCTGATGTACACCGTGACGGTGGCGTTATCCCCCATAGCATCCAGTCCCCAAATTCGTTCGAACAGGTCGTCCTTGCTGAACAATCAGGACGACCCTGTGATCTACCGAGTGATGGCTGAGCTGGCGTGCAGGCACCGGATCCCGATCCGGAGATCGCAGATTGAACATCCTCATCTTTCCCCGCCTGCTCTGAAAATGACAGACCAGGTCCTTCTGGACACCTATGGCGACAGCGAAGGCCTGCAGCGGCTGCTGCGCTATATCCGCTCTGCTCCGGATGGGATTACCGAGATTATGTGCCATCCCGGTTACGTGAATGACGTGCTGCGGGGCTTGACCGAATGGACAGAGATCCGGGAGCGCGAGCTTCGGGTATTTACCAATCCCGAAATTGCTTGGACGATGCAAGCATGTTCCATTGAACCGGTGAACTTTAACGCGCTGAGGGAGCGCCCCGTTTTATCCGATGACGGAGTTTCATCCGCAGCCCCGCTTAAAAAAACCGCCGTCCCGCGAAGCTCTTTAGCGAAAAGGAGATCGCGCTCGTCGATCACGCAAACCGGCAGGCACGCAAACCATACACGCCGGCGCAGGCGTTCCGGAACCCCTTCCGGGAAGCCTCCCCTGCCGTAACATGCCGAAAGCCCTCCATGTGGAGGGCTTTCCATCGCATGATAAACCTCAAGGAATGTGCAAAAGGATTCAGCAGTTCATTCCTGCATTCACTTGGAACGACTCACGGCTGCGGGTGGACGCACCGTCACAAACGCGTCGTTTCCATAGGTTTACAGTTCGTTTAATAGCATAAACCCGCTTCAGGGGACGATACAGGTGTTTTGTTACGGATTTGGAAGGAACGGCAAAAAAGGAGAAGAAAGCATCTTCTTCTCCTTAGTCCACGGCGGTCAACCGAACGAATCGGCAGTAGATATGCTGCAATGAAACGGCTGCAAACGGTGGAAGGTACTTTCCGTGCACCGATGCAGTGCCAAGCATGCCGGTGCAATGACGACTAAGCTTCGTGGACTGCCTTGGCGAGGTTTTGAGCCGCGTACCGGTTGGCCGGGACCGGCAGCCTGAGATTCCCGCGCAGCGTATCGCTTTCGTACTCCGTCCGGTACAGGCCCCGCGCTTGAAGGATCGGCACCACGAGATCGACGAAATCGGCCAATCCGTTCGGCACCACGGTCCGGACATTGAAGCCGTCGGCCGCCCCTTCTTCAAACCATTCCTGAATCAGGTCGGCGACCCGCTCCGGCGTACCGATAAACGAGGTGCGCGGGGTCGAAGCCCGCAGCGCCACTTCGCGGAGCGTGAGCCCCTGCTCCCTGGCTTCCTGCTTGATTTTGTCCGTCGTGCTGCGGAAGCTGTTGCTGCCCAAATCGCCGATGTCCGGGAACGGCTCGTCCAAGGGGAATTGCGAAAAGTCGAAATGGTTGAAATAACGTCCCAAGTAATTCAGCGCCTGATCGATCGAAACGAGCTCCGCAATCTCGCGGTATTTCCGCTCCGCCTCCTCCTCAGTGCGGCCGACGATCGGCCCGATTCCCGGGAAGATCAGCAGCTCCTCCGGCTTGCGGCCGTACGATGCGGCTCGCCCTTTGACGTCCTGGTAGAAAGCGCGTGCTTCCTCCAGCGTCTCATGCGCGGTATAAATCGCATCCGCGGTGCGGGCCGCCAAATCCCTGCCGGACTCGGAGGATCCGGCTTGAAAGATGACCGGATGCCCCTGCTTTGACCGTGCGATGTTGAGCGGCCCCTGCACGGAAAAGTGCTTGCCTTGATGGTGCAGCGTATGCAGCTTGGACGGGTCGAAAAATACCCCTGCCGCCTTATCCCCGACAAACGCGTCATCCTCCCAGGAATCCCACAGCCCTTTGACGACCTCCACATGTTCCTCGGCGATTTCGTACCGCAGGGAATGCTGGGGATGCTCTCCCTTACCGAAATTGAGCGCAGAGCCCTCCAGCGGCGAGGTGACCACATTCCAACCCGCTCTGCCCCCGCTTAATTTATCGATGGAAGCGAACTGCCGGGCTACGGTAAACGGCTCGCTGTAGGATGTGGACAGGGTGGCTACGAGGCCGATATTCGTCGTCACGGCCGCCAGGGCGGACAACAGGGTCAGCGGCTCGAACCGGTTCAGAAAATGAGGATTGGATTTCTCGTTAATGTACAAACCGTCTGCGATGAACAGCAAATCGAATTTCCCCTCTTCCGCCTTCAGCGCCTGCTGCTTGTAAAACTCCAGGCTTACGCTCGCATCGGTGGGAATAGAGGGATGCCTCCAGAAAGAAATGCTGTTGCCGACGCCATTGAGATTTGCACCCAGCTTTAATTGCCTTTTGGTCATCGTACAGCCTCCTCCGGCCGGCTGAGGACCAGCTCGCCTTCGATCGCCTGGGGATCGCGGAGCAAATTGAAAATCGGGCAGACCCGTTCGACAGCCTCGTGCAGCGCCTGCAGCGTCTCCTCGCTTTCGTCCGATTCAATGATTAGCCGGTAGCGGATGTCATGCGGGTAGATAGGAATATGCTCGTATCCGGGTCTTCCCGCCAGCGGATGCATCTGCGCCTCCACTTCGACTTCCAGGCTGTGCAGGGACACCTCGCGTTCCGCGGCTTGAATGAGCGTAATATGCGTCAGGCAGCTGCCGAGCACGCCGAGCTGAAGCTCAGGTGACGAAGGCCCCAGGTCATAGCCGGCGAAGTCAGGCGGACTGTCGCTGATCACCCGGTAATCCCGGATCCGGATTTCGCGAACTCCGCTTCTTCCCTTGGCCGACACTTTGGCACGCAGCGTGTTGACGGCCTGCGCCGGCTCCGCTTCGGCCTTTGCTCGCCGGAGCAGCAGCGCATTCCTCTTTTGCTTCAAATACTTATTCAGATCAGCCATATTGGACTTCGCCTCCCACTGATATTTTCCGCCATGCCACCAACGGAATTTTCTATAAATCCTATAAGAAAAGTAGTAATTATAAATATAGGGGAACTCCAGCAGCTTGTGTAATAGAAAAATCCAATTCGCGCATGCAAAAATTTAAATCCACACAAAAAAGGCCGCCGAAAACGACGACCCAATGATCTAGCCTATTTGGGACAAACCTTAATTTGGAATAAATAGATTTCTCAGGGCGTTCATCCGCCATGCTCGGCCTAAAGTGCGTACTCTTTCAAAAGCTTTTCCGTCGTTTCGGCATCCGGCTCCTCTTCAACACCTGTATGCTGGGCCTTCCAGCAGGCCAGGCATTGCTCTTCGGTCGTGCACTCGTAAGCTTTCGGACAGGTATAACAGCAGTGGATCATAAACGTCGTCAGGTCGCGGAGTCGATTGATCTCGGTCATCACCGTTCACCTCTTCTCGTGATAGGACTGCTCATCCAGGTCATGATGCGAAAGACTGCCAGAGTTGTGAAACACTTCACATCATCGGGCGGAAGAGGCCGGGCTCCAAAGTTACAATGCTTGAAAGTCCGGCATTCGTGCTCTTTTCGGCTTCCCCCTGCAGTTTCATTATATATCCGAACATGAGTTGAAACTGTGACCTATATTACACTTGTGGCGTTCAAACGCTATTTTTCGAAAAATAACCGGATTTCCCTGCGCGCATGCTCCGGCGAATCGGATCCGTGGATGACATTCTCTTCAACGGCCAGCCCGAAGTCGCCACGGATCGTGCCGGGAGGCGCCTCAGCCGGATTGGTGGGACCGATGAGGGAACGCGTGTTAACCACCGCTTCCTTCCCTTCCACGATCATGGCAAAAACCGGTCCGGACGTAATATATTCGACCAGTTCTTCAAAGAACGGCTTGTCCTGAAGATGGCCGTAATGCACGCGCGCCGTTTCCTGGGAAATTTCCATGATTTCGCCGCGCAGCAGACGGAGTCCCTTCTTCTCAAAGCGGCTGACGATTTCGCCGACCAGCCCCCGCCGGACGCCGTCGGGTTTAATCATGACGAATGCTTTTTCGCTCATCGTTGTCATCTCCTTCTAGCCCCCATCTTACGGGTTAAGTCGAAAAAAAGAAGTGAGCTTTCTCACAGTTTCGCCGTTGATTTCGGCAGCGTCAACGTTACCGTCGTCCCGCTTCCCGGCGCGGAGTCGATCCGGAGACGGCCGCTGGCAATCCGGGCCCGCTCCGCCATACTGAAGCGTCCCACCCCTTGGGTTGGCAGAGACGGCTCGAAACCGGCCCCCTGGTCGCTGATGCGCACGGCAACCTCTTCTTCTTGCTCCCTGATCTCCACCTCAGCTTCGGAAACGTCGGCATATTTGGCGATATTGGTCAGCGCCTCCTGAATGACCCGGTAGATCACGGTTTCCTTCTGGATATCCAGACGCTTGCGCAAATTGCATTCAAACGCAACCTTGATCCCATAATGGGATGCATAGTTTTCGATATAAGTACGGATCGCAGGGACGATGCCGAGGTCATCCAAAACGGACGGCCGCAGTTCCCAGGCGAGCCCCCGGACTTCCTCGATCACCCCCGCGACGTGCTCACGGATCCCGCGAAGGTCTTCTTTCTCAGGCTCTGGGGAGGCAATGGCCCGGTCCAGCTGGATTAGCAGGGAAAATAAGCTCTGCCCGATGCCGTCATGGAGCTCGCGCGAAAATTTACGCCGCTCTTCTTCCTGAATGGTCATGACCTTGGCCAGCGTTTCCTGCAGCTCTTCCTCCACCTTTTTCAGGCGGGTGACTTCGTTGCGGATGGCCAAATATTGATAAGGCTTCCCGTCCTCGCCTATGAACGGGACAATCGTCGTGTTCACCCAATAATAAGTCCCGTCTTTGGCCCGGTTCCGGATATCTCCGGTCCAGACCCGCCCGGAGGAGATGGTGCTCCACAAGTCGCGCATAAACGCTTTGGAATGCGTCCCTGAATTGATGATCCGGTGGTCCTGGCCCAAGAGCTCGGAGCGGTCGTATTTCGAGATTTCGCAAAATTTATCGTTGACGTATTGGATCTTCCCCCGGCGATCGGTCACCGCCACGATCGAAGACTCGTCCAGAGCGAATTTGACATCCGCCAGCTGTTTCAGCGATTCCCGCAAGTCCGTGCGGAACCGGGATTCCGGGAGCTGCTCATCGAGCTGGGACAGAAGCGACTCGACATGCTCGGCGATGATCTTCCTTCCGGGTTCCGGTTGTTTATTCAAATTGCAGCAGCCCCTTCTTCATGGCGTATTTGATTAGCTCTGGCCGGGTTTTCAGCCCCAGCTTCTCCATCAGATTGCTCTTATGCGTCTCGACGGTCTTGACACTGATCACGAGCTGCTCGGCGATTTCTTTGTTGGCATAGCCCATGGCCGTCAGCGACAAGACCTCCTTCTCGCGTTCCGAGAGGCCGTCGAACAAATCGGTGCTCTCGCCCCTCCGCATCTGCTCCACATATTCGTTCATCAGCCGCTTCGTCGCCGTCGGATACAAATAGGCGTCACCTCCGGCGACCGTGCGGATCGCGGTAAGCAGCTCTTCATGGGGCGCGCTCTTGAGCACATATCCCGCGGCGCCGGCATGAATCGCCCGGAACAAGTATTCGTCGTCGTCATGCATGGTCAGAATGAGAACCGCCACGTCCGGCAGCTGCTGCTTGAGCTCGGTCGCCGCCGTTAACCCGTCCTTCCCGTGAGGCATGCTTAAGTCCATCAGGACAACGTCCGGCTGATGCTCAAGGGCCATGCGGATGCCTTCGTCCCTTGGATGCTTCAGCCGCCACCTCAATGTCGGGCGCCGCGCTCAGCAGCATGCGAAGCCCGGACCTGACCATGGCATGGTCGTCCACAATGATAATGTTGATCATGGCGTCCTCCTTTTGCTTTTATGATCTAATCATATCATTTCTTGCCGGGTTCACAGGCGCTTCGTCCGGATAGCGCGGACTTGATCCACGCCGTCTCCGTCTTGGCATATGCCCTGCCATCCCGTCTCCCTAGCAATAGAATACCGCTGCTGGCAGTGGAATGGCCAGTGGTTACCGGAAATGCCATACCGGAGAGCAGCTTTTCGGCGAGCATAACCGGACATTCTTCACGCATGAACGGGTTTTCCCCTTCGTGAGCCGTATATACCGTGCCATGGCGCATCACCATGCCGCCCAAACCAACGCCGGGCTTGATCATCATCTGCCGCACCCGGACATTGCTGCCCCCCAGGATGCGGTCCCATCCCATCCTGCGGGAGCTGCCGGCCGGCTGCGCATAAGCGATGAAATCGCTTCCGCTTTTCAGGCGAATCCATTCCAGCCGGCGGTCGAATTCGTCGTCTGTCACTGCCCTTTCCATGCATATCCCCCTCTATCGAGTCGTGCGCTTCATGAACATCGATATTCCTATTTTCCCAATAGTTCTATTGAAAATAGAAACGTCTAGCGACGTACATTCTATGAATCCGGACCGCGTTTAGTTGAAGTTTTTTTGCGAGATCCGGATGTTTAGCCTCGTCCGTTTATATTTTCTGATTTCTAAAAAAGCCCGCCTGTTTGATGTAAGGGGATCCCCCGATTCCCCGCTCAGGGAGCTGCCACCTATATATGCAAAACGGCCAGCTTGGTTTGTAATGTGGGCTCACTCCGTACGGAATGCCTGCTGCGCAGCAAAAGGAAGACCAGGCAGCAGCTGCCCGGTCTTCCCTACTCCGGTCCGGATTACATACGGCATATTTCTTTCGGACAGTTCTCGCAGCGGCAAATATCACGCAGATAGTGAAGGTCCTTGATAATGATATGGCCATCCACCGTTTCGATCACGTCTTCCTTTTTCAAATCGCTCAGCATCCGGTTCACACTTTCGCGCGTGGCCCCGATCATGTCGGCCATTTCGGAATTGTTGATTTTCAAATCGATATAGACGCCTTCTTCCCGCTCCGTTCCATACGAATTCCCAAGGCGAATCAACAGCGAACAGAGCGCTCCCGTCTTGCCGAACATCATGAGATCGCGGAATTTGGTTTGCGTCAAACGATGCATCAGGCCCATCCATTTCATGAACTCGACGGCCAGATCGCCGTGCTGCCAGAGCAGAACCTCCAGGTCTTTGCGCTGAATGACCCCGACCTTGGCATCCTCCATGACCTCGGCGCTGAAGCTGTGCACCGAATCCTGAAACGGATCCATCTGTCCGACCAGATCCCCTTCATGATGCAGATACAGCGTCAAAGCCCGCCCGCTGTCCGAGGTCTTCGTCGTTCTCACCCGGCCCTCGATGATGAAATACAGCTTGTCGGCCGGATCGCCTTCCCAGAACAGGCAGCTGCCCTTTTCCGCGCTGCGCTTATACATGATGCTCTCCAGCTTCTCGAAGCTCTCTTGTGACAGCAGCGGCTCCAAGCCCTCCCGGCGATGCTTCGCCTGTGTTCCCGTCACGGTCTGCCCCATCGTTCATTTCCCCTTCCGCACATCTTTGCCTTTATCATAACCCTTCGGGATGGATTAACCTATCGGGGGATGCACTGATTTTTCATAGGGGTAACCCCCTGATCCTATGAGAAAAATCACACCCTAACTCGGTAAGTCGCTTAGGGCAGCCCCGTCAACGGAACGACGTAGCGCTCAGGAAATATCCGGACGGATTCGGAAGGAACCGAGGGGCAGAGAGTAATCCGGCGAACGATTCGGCAATAGCGCCGGGGCTAAGGGCTGCCGCTTCCTATTCCCGGCACGCTTCTCGCTATTATGACCGGGACGCCGCCACCCTCCGCGCCGCTTCGATCAGCTCTCTTGCGCGCTCCACCTCGCGGTCGGTTGGCGTAGGCACCTCTTCCAGCGCGTACGTTCTACCTAACTGCTGCCATTTGTATACGCCCATCCGGTGATAGGGCAGCAGCTCGACTTTCTCCACATTGCGCAGGTGTCCGATAAATTCCCCCAGCAGCGTCAGATCTCCTGCCTGATCGGTGATCCCCGGTATCAGAACATGTCTAATCCATACCGGCTTCCCGATGGCGGACAGCCATGCCGCAAATTTCAGGATCCGGTCATTCGGCTGGGAGGTCAGCCGCTCATGCTTCTCGTTGTTCAGCTGCTTCAGATCGAGCAGGACCAGATCCGTATACTGCATCAGCTCGCCTGCATGAGACGGTTCGCAGAAACCTGAGCTGTCGAGCGCCGTATGCAGGCCGAACCGCTCCTTGCAAGCCTTGAACAGCTGCGCCACAAAAGGCGCCTGAAGCGTCGGTTGCCCCCCGTCACCGTGATGCCGCACCCGAGCTTTTATAGTAAGGCACATAGGGTTCGATTTCCCGGAGAATCTCCTCGACGGTAACTTGGCGTCCTCCCTTCGTATCCCATGTATCGGGGTTATGGCAAAATTGGCACTGCAGCGCGCAGCCCTGCATGAACAGGACGAAGCGGATGCCCGGTCCGTCCACCGTACCGAAGGTGTCCATGGAATGTATTCTGCCTTTCATGCGGGCCACGCTCCTCTCTTGATGACAACTTTTGATTTCATTGCTTTATTGCTTTGCGAATCGTAACGGTAACGCTCAGATCTCTCCGTGGAACGTGCGGCTGATGACATCCAGCTGCTGCTCCCGCGTCAGCTTAATGAAGTTGACCGCATACCCGGATACCCGGATGGTCAGCTGCGGATAGTTCTCCGGATGCTCCATTGCATCCAGCAGCTGCTCGCGGTTAAAGACGTTGACGTTCAGATGATGTCCGCCGCTTGCGGTATAGCCGTCCAGCAGCGCCGCCAGGTTGCTGTGTCTGGCTGCGTCCTCTTTGCCGAGCGCCTTCGGAATGATCGAGAATGTATTGGAAATGCCGTCCAGGCTGTGCTCGTAAGGGATTTTGGCAACCGAAGCCAGCGAAGCGAGCGCGCCTTTGCGGTCGCGTCCGTGCATCGGGTTCGCGCCCGGTGCAAACGGCTGTCCGGCCTTGCGGCCGTCCGGCGTGCTGCCTGTCTTCTTGCCGTATACGACGTTAGACGTAATCGTCAGAACCGACATGGTCGGAATCGCGCCGCGGTATGTTTTATGCTTGCGCAGCCGGTTCATGAACCCTTCTGCCAGCTCCACGGCGAGCTGGTCGACTCGGTCGTCGTTGTTGCCGTATTGCGGATACTCGCCTTCGATTTCAAAATCGACCGCGATCCCTTTTTCGTTGCGGATCGGGCGAACCTTCGCGTAACGAATGGCGCTCAGGCTGTCGGCCACGACCGACAGGCCGGCGATGCCGCAGGCCATCGTCCGGACAATATCCCGGTCATGAAGGGCCATTTCGATGCGCTCGTAGCAGTATTTGTCATGCATGTAGTGGATGACGTTCAGCGTGTTGATGTACAACTTCGCCAGCCAATCCTGGATGACGTCGAACTTCGCTTTCACTTCCTCATAGTCCAGCACCTCGGACGTGATCGGCGCGATGGCCGGTCCGACCTGGGCGCCGCTCTTCTCGTCGACGCCGCCGTTGACGGCGTACAAGAGCGCCTTGGCCAGATTGGCCCGGGCTCCGAAGAACTGCATCTGCTTGCCGATCCGCATCGCGGATACGCAGCAGGCGATGCCGTAATCGTCGCCGAAGTGCGGACGCATCAGGTCGTCGTTCTCGTACTGGATCGAACTGGTCTCGGCCGACACTTTGGCGCAGAACTTCTTGAAGTTCTCCGGCAGCTGTGCCGACCACAGCACCGTCAGGTTCGGCTCGGGCGCAGGTCCCAGGTTGTAGAGGGTATGCAGGAAGCGGAAGGAGTTCCGCGTCACGCGCGTCTTGCCGTCAAGCCCCATGCCGCCGACCGACTCGGTCACCCATGTCGGATCGCCGCTGAACAGCTCGTTGTAGTCCGGCGTGCGCAAAAATTTGACGATCCGCAGCTTCATGACGAAATGGTCGACGATCTCCTGCGCCAGGCTCTCCGTCAGCGTGCCTTCCGCGAGGTCGCGCTCGATATAAATGTCCAGGAAGCTGGATACCCGGCCGAGGCTCATCGCCGCTCCGTTCTGCTCCTTAATGGCTGCCAGATAAGCGAAGTAGAGCCACTGCACCGCCTCTTTGGCGTTCATCGCGGGTCTCGAGATATCATGTCCGTAAGATGCGGCCATCGCCTTCAGCTCGCCGAGGCTTCGGATCTGTTCGGACAGCTCTTCGCGCAGCCGGATGACGTCTTCGCTCATCTCGTCGACTTCGAGCTGGAGCAGCTCCTCCTTCTTGCCCTGGATGAGGCGGTCGACACCGTACAGCGCCACGCGGCGGTAGTCGCCGATAATCCGGCCCCGTCCGTAGGCATCCGGAAGGCCCGTGATAATGCCGGCCTTGCGGGCTGCTCGCATCTCGGACGTATAGGCGTCAAACACGCCTTGGTTATGCGTCTTGCGCAGATCGGTAAAAATGCGCTCCAGCTCCGGGTTCAATTGATACCCGTATGCATTGCAGGCATCGACGACCATCCGGATACCGCCGAACGGCTGAACGGCACGCTTAAGCGGTGCGTCGGTCTGCAATCCGACGATGGTTTCCTTGTCTTGGTCGATGTATCCCGGTGCATGCGAGGTTATGGTGGAGACCGTGTTCACGTCCACGTCGTGAACACCGCCCCGCTCCCGCTCTTCCTTCAACAGCTGGCTGACCTGCTCCCACAGCTCCAGCGTGTTCTCTGTTGGCGGCGCAAGGAACTGCTCATCGCCCTCATACGGTGTGAGGTTGCACCCGATAAATGAATTGATGTCAATATTCTTCTGCCAGCTGCCTCCCGCAAAACCGCGCCATGCCTCCTCGAATCCAGCCCGGTTCTTTACTTCGCTTTCTTTCATCGCCATGATCAAGCACCTCCGTTTTCTATGCTTTCATGTTACTTTTTTCACAGGTTAAAGACAGTGATTTTTCTCACTCTTTTCACTTTTCTCACCATCTTCGCTGCCGCATATTTTTATTTGAACGATTTTGATGCTTTCCCTTCGTCAGCCAAAAGTTCGGTCAGCGCATCTCCCCAAGCATCTTCGAGTGTGCGAACGAAGCCGCCGTCCATGCCTTGATATCCGAAATCCGTTTCCGCAACCGTCAGATAACGAAGCTGGCGAACCAGACCCTCAGCTTCCGTATGGCCGCTCTCCAAAAACTGCCCAAAATACACGGCGCAGGAGCGTTCATAAATACCGTGAAGCGGATGGAGCCTGCCGCCGATCATCGGCAGGACGGCGTCGAGCCCGTCCTCCAGCCTCAGCGCCATCAGCTCAGCGGCGTCGGCCGAGGGATACGGCATGTGGCACCCGATGATCCACACGGCCCGGTGTTTAGACAGGGAGAGGCCCGCGTGCATGCCGCCAAGCATTCCTTTTCCGACATAATAATCCGTAATGATCCGGATATCCCGGTCCACCTGGCGAAGCAGCGGCCGGGGATCGTCCGTCACAATCGTAATCTCGCCGCAGCACTTCCGCATTTCACGGATCTGCCGCTGCAGCAGCGTTTCTCCTTGAATCATCCGGAATAGGGTAGGTGCGCCTTTCGTAGAACCCATGATTGCCGCCTGCCAAAATAACGCCGGACAGCATATGAATCACTCCTTTCCACTGCGATCAACGCACATCACGATTCTGAAACAGAAGGCTGCCGACGCTTTCGGTCGGCAGCCGGCTGGATCATGCGGTGCAGCTCCTAGAATTTGCCGTAGAAGGCGTTCCGGTAAACGTCCGCCAGTTCGCTGACCAGCGGCATCCGCGGGTTGGCCGTCGTGCACTGGTCTTCGAACGCACGGTCGGCCAAATAATCCACTTTGGCCTCGAAATCTGCCGGATCAAAGCCGAGATCCTGGAATTTCTCCGGAATGCCCAGCGACTGGTTCAGCTTGCGCACCGCCTCGATCAGGCTGTTGACGCCTTCCTCTGTATTCCGGGACGGCAGACCGAGGATCCGGGCGATTTCCGCATAGCGCAGGTCGGCCACGAAATGGTTGTATTTCGGGAAGGACGCGAACTTCGTCGGTTTCTGCGCATTGTACCGGATGACATGCGGCATCAGGATCGCATTCGTCCGCCCGTGGGCCGTATGGTACTGGCCGCCCCACTTGTGGGCCAGGCTGTGGTTGATGCCGAGGAAGGCGTTGGCAAACGCCATGCCGGCAATCGTCGACGCGTTATGCATCTTCTCCCTGGCCAGCGGATCCGCCGTGTGGAAGGACTTTTCCAGATTTTCAAACACCAGCCGAATCGCATGAAGCGCAAGCCCGTCGGTGTAATCGCTCGCCATGACGGAAACGTACGCCTCGATGGCATGCGTAAGGACGTCCATGCCGGTGTCGGCCACCGCCGTTTTCGGCAGGCTGTACACGAATTCCGGGTCGATGATCGCCACGTCCGGCGTCAGCTCGTAGTCCGCAAGCGGATACTTCGTGTTCCCCTCCTTCTTGTCCGTGATGACCGCAAAAGAGGTCACTTCCGAGCCGGTGCCCGAAGTGGTCGGGATCGCAACAAACTGGGCTTTTTCGCCAAGGCGCGGGTATTTATAGACCCGCTTGCGGATATCCATGAACTTCTGCTTCAGCGAATGGAAGCTGGTGTCCGGATATTCGTAGAAGAGCCACATCGCCTTGGCCGCATCCATCGGGGAGCCGCCGCCAAGTGCGATAATGCAGTCGGGCTTAAAGCTCTCCATCAGCCTCGTGCCGCGCTCTACCGTCTCGACGGACGGATCCGGCTCCACGTCGGAAAACACTTCGAACGCTACCGGGTTGACGCGTTTGCGCAGGTAGTACTCCACCTTTTCGACGTATCCCAGCTTGACCATCATCTCGTCGGTGACGACCAGCACACGGGAAATGTTCGGCATTTTCTCAAGGTACTGCGTCGCGCCCTTCTCAAAATAGACCTTCGGCGGAACCTTGAACCACTGCATGTTGACCGTCCGGTAGGCCACGCGCTTCACGTTAATCAGGTTCACCGACGTGACGTTGGACGTCGTCGAGTTGTGTCCGTACGAACCGCAGCCGAGCGTCAGCGACGGCAGGTTCGTGTTGTAGATGTCGCCGATCGCCCCATGCGTCGAAGGCGAGTTGACGATCACGCGCCCGGTCTGCAGGCGGTTGGCGAACGCCTGGATGACGGCGTCATCGTTCGAATGGATGACGGACGAGTGTCCCATGCCGCCGAATTGGACCACTTCGGCCGCGCGCTCGATGCCCTGCGCCGCCGTCTTGACCTTATAGCAGGCAAGCACTGGGCTCAGCTTCTCTGCGGACAGCGGGTAGGCCTGACCGACGCCCGCCAGCTCGGCCACGAGGATTTTGGTGTCCTGCGGCACCTGAATGCCGGACATTTCGGCGATTTTTACCGCCGACTGGCCGACGATGACCCCGTTCACCGCGCACTTCTCGCTGTTGATGACCAGCTTGGACACGGCCTCGGTTTCGGCCTTGTTCAGGAAGTAGCAGCCGCTGTCCTTCATCAGCTTCCGGACCTGGTCGTACACCGGCTCCTCGATAATGACCGCCTGCTCGGATGCGCAGATCATGCCGTTGTCGAACGTCTTCGAGAGAATCAAGTCGGTCACGGCTTGCTTCAAATCCGCAGACTGCTCAATGAAGCAGGGAACGTTGCCAGGTCCAACGCCGAGCGCGGGTTTGCCCGTGCTGTAAGCGGATTTCACCATCGCCGAGCCTCCGGTTGCCAGCACGAGCGCCACATCGGTGTGGTTCATCAGCAGCTGCGTCGCTTCCAGGGACGGCGTTTCAATCCACTGCACGCAGTGCTCCGGCGCGCCGGCCGCGATTCCGGCGTCACGCAGCGTGCGGGCTGCTTCAGCGCTGCACTTTTGGGCGGAAGGGTGGAAGGCAAAGATGATCGGATTGCGCGTCTTCGTAGCGATCAGCGTCTTGAACATGGTCGTGGACGTCGGGTTCGTCACCGGTGTAACACCGGCGATGATGCCGACCGGCTCGGCGACCTTCTTGTAGCTCTCAAACGCGTTTTCCTCGATAACGCCGACCGTCTTGTCATGCTTGATGCTGTGATAGATGTATTCCGTCGCGAATATATTCTTGGTGATTTTGTCCTCGTAGACGCCCCGGCCGGTCTCCTCGACCGCCATCTTCGCGAGCGGCATGTGCCGGTCCAAGCCGGCCAGCGCCATCGCCTGTACGATTTCGTCAATTTCCTCTTGATTCATGTTCAGGTACGCTTCCTGCGCCTTCCTGGCGCGGGCGACCAATCGGTTCACTTCTTCTTGGGCGGAGTTCTTTGTTTCCAGCTTGCTTTCTTTAACAGCCATCGTTTTCTCCTCCTTGGAGACCTTTACCGGTCCCTCATCTCCTTGATGAGTTCATCCTACTGGAACCCCAGGGGGGCTAACTATGACATTACTCACATCGATCCAT
>NZ_PCZT01000009.1:2066150-2068933 GCF_002968895.1 Paenibacillus sp. AR247
GCCCTGCGGTAAACGACTTCCTCACGGTTGGTATCCCGGTTCAAGAACAGATGGAAGCTGTGGTCCAGCAAATTCATCTGCAGCACAGCTTCCTGCAGATCCACCGGCTTCATCACGAGCCGCTTTTCTTTTGCAATGACAAAGGCTTCCTCCGGCGCTTCCGGTTCCGGCTGCACGCCGTCCTGAATGCCGGTGCCGACCGAGCGTCCGTGGCTGCGCAGCTTGCGGCGAGCCCGCTCCTTGTACTTGCGGAGCTTGCGATCCAGCTTATCCGCGGCCTGGTCAATGGCGGCATACATGTCCGCATCCTTCACTTCGACCCGAAAGACCATGCCGTGATAGGGAATGGTAGCTTCAACGACATGCTCCCGTTTCCGGGCCTGCAGCAGCAGGGTGACATGGATGGCCACCTTCTCTTCGAACCAGGATTGGGCCGAACCGATCTTTTGCTCGGCATACGCCTGGAGTGCCGGTGTCACTTCAAAATGTTTACCATGAATGTGTGTAGCCATGGGATCTGCCTCCTTCAACGGGAAAGGACTCTTGCATGACTTTATTGTAAAACGGCTGGACACTCTGCGCTGTGAAAAACATCACACCAAGGCAGAAACGTCCCGCACCCCTGCTCATGGCTGATCCTTGACGCAAGTCGGCCATTTACACATGCTTGGTCTGTTTTCGCGGCAGCCGGTGCATGTGCTGGATTTTTTGCACTTTCTCCTTCACCTTCAGCAGCGCAAACGAGCCAGCAAACCAGCCTATAAGTCCCAGCATCAGGCTGGGCCACCAGGCGCCGGTTATTTTCAGGGCATACCAGACCGTCACGACGCAGACAGCGCAGCCGGTCATCCCGTATACCGAACCTCTGGCAACCGCGGCCGCCTTTTCCGAGCCCTGGCTGAGGCCGACCATCAGCACAGCGACGACCATCACGGCGGGAAACGCCGTAAAAATACCGCCAAGCGCCTTCCACGGCAGCAGGACCGACGCCATATAGCTCAATACGACCGCCAGGCCGCCCAACACGAACCGAAGCAGCAGCTCCCGTAATTTCATTTCCTGTTTCCCCCTTTACAAGCTGAACAGCACATAGGATATCGTGAACGAAACGAGCAGCCAGCCGCCTACGGACAAGGTCAGCCCCTTCTTCCATCCTCTGCTGGTGCACAAGTAACCTGCCGCCGCGGCGCACGCTACATTAATCGCCATACCGATCAAAGCGCCTTGGGACAGATCAATCGAATGGGCGACCAGTTCACGGGCCCCGTAATCAAACCTCATCGTCAGCAGCGCCGCCAGAAAAACGGCGGGAAACGCGGCAAAAATGCCGCCGACAGCTCCTCCCGCGCGTTTGGCAATAAGTGATGCCGCCACCACGGCTGCGCCTCCCAGAAGGAACCGCAGCAAAATGCCTATCAGCGATAGATGAGCCAGAGCCATGTCCAATCTCCCCCGTCCAATTTTGTGAAAATAATCACTAATTTAACCGAACCCATCATAGCACGGGGCTGGATCAGGTTCTGTAATCTGCATCACAGCCGTGCCCAGGACAGGAATAAAATGCATATCCATGCCAGCAGCTCTTGAGTACGGAAGCTGGCGCCGAAATCGCCGATGCTCTGCCGCGGCTCTGCTCCGGGCTGCTCGAGGCCATAGGCCTCCCTTAGCCGCTTCGCTTCCTCATCTGAAAGCTTGGGGGATGCAGCCGGGCTTGTGACGACGGATATGGGTACACGTTTCGTAAGGATCGGCCCTTCCCATGACGATAAATCCGAAGCTCGAACCGCCTCCGAGTTTACCGGAAGCCAAAGGGCGCAAATCAGCATCAAGGCAAAGACTTTTTGGATCATGACTACTCTCCATTTACGAAAGGTTAACGTCTGTGACGGCTGCAAGCCGCCATCTTGAAACTATTATAATCGTAGACGAGCTCTGTGGCACACGGAATCTATGAAAAAAATCGATCCTATCAGCTTTGCCCCCGAACGACCGCCGTATTGCCGGCATAAGCACTAAAAAAGATCCTTGGCATGATTGCCAGGATCTTTTTATCCACTGCTCCCTCAGGTTTTCACAGGTTCAGCAGATTTCTGCTTATCAAAAGCCTGTCGAAATAGAGACAACTCCATTTTACCTGTGGTAACATTTAACAAAAATAGAATCGGAGGAACTCACTAATCTATGCTAAAGTACATCGCTTTACCTTTGATCTTTGCCGTTTGTTTTGTTCTTATCCAAACCGGCATTCAGACGGGCCTCGGCATGTATATGACCCAAAAACATACAGCCAACATGATGGCCGCCTATGATCCAAACGGTGCGGAACCCCTGCCATCCAAAGTTAAATTCGGCTCCGACCGTCCGCGGATTACACCGCAAAAAATATCGGTGTGGTTGATCTCTCTCGTGATTTCGGCCGCCGCTGCGTTCCTGTTTCACCGGCTTGTGTTCAAAACATGATGGCGGCCGCGGCCGCGACGACGATCAGGATCGCGCAATAGAATTTGCAAGCTGATCCTTCATCAAATGGAGTTCTTGATCATCCGGATCCAGCGCTAACGCTAAATCAACGATGGCCGCGGCTCCGTCCGGTTCCCCGCCTCGAAGCAGTCTGCCGGCAATGCCCTGAAAGCCGAAGTCGAATTCGTACGGTACATAACCGAGCTTGGAGTGCTGCTCGCTGCCCGCCTTGTATACACTCAGGGCCGATTCTATTCCTTCCGCGGCCAATATGCCGACTGCATGCATCGTCAGCGAACGCGGAATCACTTCGACCTGCTCCC
>NZ_PCZT01000009.1:2069033-2075798 GCF_002968895.1 Paenibacillus sp. AR247
CTGTGGCTTCGCCGCTGCGGCGGTCAATCGCAAACACATACGCCTCCATTCCATGACCCGATTTATACTGAGGCGCCAGAAAGTAAACATCCGCGTCTTGGAAACGTACCTGCTCGAAAGGAACCTTCCCGTCATTGGGTCTTACAAATAAAAAGGCAGGCAGGTCCAATAACAGAGTATCTTCCTTCCCGGCTTGCCTGTAAACGATGGAATAGTCGGCCTGAAACGTCAGGTCCCCTTCCCGTCCGTAATTGCTCGGAACCGCTAAATGCCCCCGTTCCTCCCTTCCTTGGGAAATCATGAGGAGAGTCCCTTGCCGGGTCACGGTTTCTGCACGAACCGCTCCCGTATCCGAAGCCGAGTCAAGCACAACCGATCCCGAAAGGAACGATTCCGGAAATCGGCTGACCCGTTCAACCGAAGTGCCCGGGGAAGAAGTGGATGGCTGCTGCATAATTTCGCCAGGGTTGTCATCCGTCGATGAAATCTCAGTGGATACAGCGTTATCCGGTAGATCGTCGCTTTGATTACAGGCGAGTAAGAAACCGAATAACAACATCGATGCCATCGTTAATGGAACTTTCCTCATGTCGCTCTTTCCTGCTGCCGCCCGGCCGATTCCGAATCCGCCAATCCGTCATGTTCAACCGTAGATAACAGCTCTTCATTTCGGACCTCTAATAGATACTCCTTATACACGCGGTCCCTGCCGCCATGCTGGTCGTACCAGTTCTGTATCCGCCGTACGTGCTCCTTGTCGTTTCTTATTTTAGCCTCAATCTCCTCGTACTGATCGCGGCTGTCATATTCCCAAATCGCAAAAATTTCGGTAGTGGATTCATCACGAGGCACCATCCATCTTCCGATCAGGCGGGTGCCGTGCTTCATTTGATTAGGTAAATTGGTTTCATTAAAATGGCGGTTGAAAACGTCCACGAATTCATTTTTCACAATGTAAAATTTTCTGCGGTAAAACATCCGTTCACTTCCTTCCACATTATTCAACCCAAACTTTTCGATCCTCCATATGCTGAAATTCGATCCAAAGACGATCGTACTGCTCTTTTAGCTCTTCTCGCTGCGAACTGTCTCGTAATAAGGCCATTCTCCCGCCTCCTTCGACTCGTCTATTATTATAAACGCCTCCCGGAGTGCAAACGTTATGTTTTTTGCTGGGGTATGCCTTTTATTTATGGTAAAATAAAACATTATCGTTCAAGAAACGGAGGGCCATGACTTATGAAAAAGCGGCTGGATAAGTTATAACGTGCCTCAGGCCGAGAGCGCTGTTTCCTTCGGATTCGCGGACCGCCTTCCTTCAAGGATGACATTGCAGACCTAGAAAATAGGGGAGGTTGAAGGCAAAATGCGAAGTGAGCAAGAAATGATGAAGCTGCTTTTGGATTATGCAAAACACGATGACCGGATTCGATTGGTGACCTTGGAAGGATCGCGCACCAACAAAAATATCCCTCCGGATGCATTCCAGGATTACGACATTTCTTATTTTGTAACTGAGATGGATTCGTTCAAGGAGCATGACGGGTGGCTCGATTTTTTGGGAAACCGCATCATGATGCAAAAACCTGAGGATATGGAGCTGTTTCCGCCGGAACTGGACAATTGGTTTTCCTATCTAATTCACCTGGAAGACGGCAATAAAGTTGATTTGACTCTGATTCCATTCAATGAGGTGGAGAACTATTTCACCCAAAGCGACGGTTTGGTCGAGGTGTTGCTGGATAAGGATGCTGTCATGACAAATGAGGTGATCGCGGATGACCGCCAGTATTGGATTAAGAAGCCTACGGCCAGGGAGTTTGACGATTGCTGCAATGAGTTCTGGATGGTATCCACTTACGTAGTCAAGGGATTGGCGCGTAAAGAAATCCTGTTTGCCATCGACCACTTGAACGAGATCGCACGGCCCAACCTGCTGAGGATGATGGCCTGGCAAATTGGCTCTGAGCACGGGTTTGCCTTTAGCGTAGGAAAAAATTATAAATTTATCGACCGTTACCTTCCCGTTGAAGATTGGGAGACTCTGCTGTCAACCTACGCGGAGAACGGGTACGAGCACATGTGGAAGTCTTTATTCACTTGTTACGAGCTGTTCAGAAAATACTCCAAAGTGGTGTCTAGCCGTCTCGGATATCCGTATCCCGATTACGACGAAGCCATTTCAAAGTATACCGAAAATGTTTATTCTGCATGGAAGTAAATGAACCGTTATTAAAAAAGGCTGGCATCCGGGGGATGCCAGCCTTTTCTGTTAAGCTGCTTCAAAACGATCACTTCAGAAAAGTCACTTTCTTCTTATTATAAATATCGAAGGCTACGGCCGCCAAAAGGACAAGACCCTTAATCCCTTGCTGCCAGTCGACCCCAAGACCGATGAGGGACATCCCGTTGTTGAGCACGCCCATGACGAGGCCGCCGATAATGGCGCCGAATACCGTTCCGATGCCGCCCGTCGCCGATGCCCCTCCGATGAAGCTTGCGGCGATCGCGTCCAGCTCAAAGTTGGTGCCGGCTCTAGGCGTGGCCGCGTTCAGGCGTGCCGCAAAGATGAGGCCCGAGATGGCGGCCAGCACGCCCATGTTGACGAAGACCCAGAACGCCACCTTTTTCGTCTTCACGCCGGACAGGTCCGCCGCTTTTTCGTTGCCGCCGAGAGCGTAAATATGGCGGCCCATCACGGTTTTGTTCATGACGAACGAGTAGATAATAATGAGCACCAGCAGCAGAATCAGAATGTTCGGCAGCCCGGCGTAGATCGCAAGCATAAAGGTAAATGCGTTGATGATGGCCGCAATGACGACAAGCTTCAGGATGAACAGTCCGCCGGAAACCACTTCAAAGTTATATTTCTTTTGCGTTCTGCGGTCGCGGAGCTCATTGACGATATAGATGACGGTGAAAAGAATTCCCGCCAACACCGCCACGATGTTCGTTCCGGCACTGCCGAAATCCGGAATGAAGCCGGAGCTGATCTTCTGAAATCCGTTCGGAAACGGTGCGATGGACTGCCCTTTCAGCACGATCATCGTCAGACCGCGGAACAGCAGCATGCCGGCCAGCGTGACGATAAACGCCGGGATTTTTACATAAGCGACCCAAAAGCCCTGCCAAGCGCCGATCAGCGCACCGACAACCAGGGAGGCGATCACGGCGACAACCGGATGCCAGTGCAGGTCAACCATCATAATGGCGGCCACCGCACCGACGAACGCGGCGATCGAGCCGACCGACAGGTCGATATGCCCGGTAATAATGACCAGCACCATCCCGATCGCCAGGACGAGAATGTAGCTGTTTTGCAAAATCAGATTGGTAATGTTAATCGGCTTGAGCAGCAGGCCGCCCGTAATAATTTCAAACAAAATCATGATGACGACAAGGGCGATGATCATCCCATACTGCCGGATATTATTTTTAAACAGTTTAACCAACGTTTCCATGCTTGGCCCCTCCAGTCTTGGTCATATATCTCATCAGCGTCTCCTGCGAAGCTTCTTCACGGCTCACTTCGCCCGTGATCCGGCCAGCGTTCATCACATAAATGCGGTCGCAGATCCCTAGAATTTCCGGGAGCTCGGAAGAAATAACGAGGACGCCTTTGCCCTCATCGGCCAGCTGATTGATAATCGTATAAATTTCGTATTTGGCTCCCACGTCGATTCCGCGCGTCGGTTCGTCGAGAATGAGGATATCCGGCTCGGAAAAAATCCATTTGCTCAGCACCACCTTCTGCTGGTTGCCTCCGCTGAGATTCCCCGTTTTCTGCAAAATGTTCGGCGTCTTAATCTTCAGCTTCTTCCGCATTTCCTCCGCCACCAGAACCTCCTGCTTATCGTCGATCACCGTGCCCTTGGCCAGCTTGGGCAGCCCCGTCAACGAAATGTTGCGCTTGATATCGTCGATCAGGATCAGGCCGTAATGCTTACGGTCCTCTGTCACGTACGCAAAGCCGTTGTCGATCGCCTGCGTGATCGTGTTATTCTGGATCGGCTTTCCGTCCTTGATCAGCGTCCCGGAAATGTTGCGTCCATAAGCTTTGCCGAAAATGCTCATCGCCAGCTCCGTTCGCCCGGCCCCCATCAGCCCGGCAATACCGACGATCTCCCCCCGCCGGATATGAAGATTGACCTGATCCAGCATTTTGCGGTCGCTCCGCTGTTCGTCGTACACGGTCCAGTCCTTGACCTCCAGAATGGTATCGCCGATCTTCGGCGTGCGCTCCGGATACCGGTTCGTCAAGTCCCGCCCGACCATGCCGCGGATAATCCGGTCCTCGTTCACGTCCCCGCCCTTCATGTCAAGCGTCTCGATCGTTTGGCCGTCGCGCAAAATCGTGATCGAATCGGATACTTTCGACACCTCGTTCAGCTTGTGGGAGATGAGAATGCAGGAGATGCCCTGCCGCTTGAATTCCAGCATCAGCTGGAGCAGGTTTTCGCTGTCGTCCTCGTTTAGGGCCGCGGTCGGCTCATCCAGGATGAGCAGCTTGACCTTTTTGGAGAGCGCTTTCGCAATTTCGACCAGCTGTTGCTTGCCGACCCCGATATTGCCCACGGGCGTGTTCGGGTTTTCCTTCAGTCCGACTTTGTCCAGCAGCTCTTTCGCTCCCGTGATCGTTTCATTCCAGTTCATGATGCCGCGGCTTGACCGTTCATTGCCGAGGAATATATTTTCCGCAATCGACAGATACGGGATCAGCGCGAGCTCCTGGTGGATAATAACGATGCCGAGCTCTTCGCTGTGCTTGATATTTTTAAATTCGCAGGTTTTCCCTTGGAATAAAATCTCTCCGTCATAGGTACCGTGCGGATAGACCCCGCTCAGCACCTTCATCAGCGTCGACTTGCCCGCCCCGTTCTCCCCGCACAGGGAGTGAATTTCGCCTTCCCGGATTTTAAGGTTCACGTTGCTCAGCGCCTTTACGCCGGGAAACTCCTTCGTAATGTTCCGCATTTCCAAAATGTATTCCGACATGTGAGCTTCACCTTCCCCTCGCTTCGCTTATGTTGATTCCGAACTACGGACTACTTCAGACCAATTTCCGCCTTGGTGTAATAACCGGATTCCACCATCTCTTTCTCGACGTTCGTCGCATCGACCGATACCGGCGGCAGCAGATAAGCCGGCACGACTTGGATGCCGTTATCGTAAGACTTCGTATCGTTGACTTCCGCCTTCTGGCCCTTCAGGATGCTCTCAGCCATCTTGACCGCCTGCTCCGCCAGCTTGCGGGTGTCTTTGAACGACGATGGACTTAATCGAAGCAAGCTCCCCGTCCTGGCCGGTGATGATCGGCATCGGCTTTTTGGCCGTACCGTAGCCGACGCCCTTCAGCGAAGAAATGATCCCGATGCTGATGCCGTCGTACGGCGACAGCACCGCGTCCAGGTTCGCGTTCGAGTAGTTCGCGCTGAGCAGGTTATCCATCCGGGATTGCGCCAAGGCGCCGTCCCAGCGGAGGGTCGCGATCTGCGCCATCGTCGTCTGCTTGCTGCGGACGACCAGCTTGCCGGAGTCGATATACGGCTTCAAAATGGACATCGCGCCGTCGTAGAAGAAATAGGAGTTGTTGTCGTCCGGCGATCCGCCGAACAGCTCAATATTGAAGGGGCCTTTGCCTTCCTTAAGACCTAGCTTCTGCTCAATATAGGAAGCCTGCAGCACGCCGACTTTGAAATTGTCGAACGTCGCGTAGTAGGACAGATACGGCGTGTTCCGGATCAGCCGGTCATAGGAGATGACTTTAATCCCCTGATCATGCGCCTTCTTGATGACGTCGGTCAGCGTGTTTCCGTCAATCGAGGCGACGACAATGACGTCAACCCCCTTGGTAATCATGTTCTCGATTTGCGAAATCTGGTTCTCGACCACATCCTCCGCAAACTGCAAATCGGTCTTGTAGCCTTTTTCCTGGAACAGCCGCTCCATGTTTTTGCCGTCGTTCACCCAGCGCTCGGACGATTTGGTCGGCATCGCCAGCCCGACATAGCCCTTGCTTTTATCACCGGCTCCGCTCTCGGCCAGATTGCAGGCCGTCAGGGCCATCAGCATCGCGACCATCAGGAGCGCTAACATTGCTTTCTTCATCGGTACGTTCTCCTTTCCGGTATGCCCAAGGTCGAGAGCGCTTACATCCGATGGATCGTAAAGCCTCTCTGTACTTCAAAGGATACATGCTGACCCGCGCCGGGGTCTTTCCACGGATCGAACCTTTTTTATAAATTTCAAACCTTTATTGGGATCGTTGCCGGAGGGTCATGCCAGGGTAAGACGTGGGGGATGGCTATAAGGGCAAATAAAAAACGACCGAAAAATTTCGGTCGTCGGTCGTCAGGTTTATAATGATGCCGCCTGCTCCTCCCGGGCCTCTACACTTCTTGATACGCGTCGCCACGCCGGTATCGGTTGGGAGAGACGCCCATCACCTTCTTGAACGCTGTGCTGAAGTAATGCTGGCTGTCGTAGCCGACCTGCTCGGCAATTTCGTGGATGGTCAGGCTCGTCGCGTTCAGCAGCTGGATCGCTTTGCGGATCCTCGTCTGCGTCAGGAAGCCGACGAAGGAAGTCCCCAGCTCCTTTTTCAGCATCCGGCTCAAATAAACCGGCGATACCTGCAGGCTCTCCGCAAACGACTCCAGCGTAAGTTCGGGCCGGTCGTAATTGTCGTGGATGAGCTGTCGGGCCCGCCGCACCAGCGGGGACAGCTGCGCGTCCCGGAACACCGCCTCCCGGCAGGCGTCATAC
>NZ_PCZT01000009.1:2075898-2085742 GCF_002968895.1 Paenibacillus sp. AR247
CGCCTCCCGGCAGGCGTCATACGCGGCCGCCATAGCACCCGGGCCTTCCGGCACCTCCTCGATCTGGCAGTGGACGGTGATTTTCAAATATTGCTGCACCGCCGATTCAATATTCGCGGCCATTTCCAGCGGCGCGTTATCCCACAAGCAGATGCCGATCAATTCCGTATGCTCCCGGAACACCTGATGGGGCGTATCCTGCAGCAGCTCCGAAACGATGTTCTCGATCGCGAACAAATACAGCTGTCTCTCGCTCTCTTTCATCAGCGTCTGGTTTGAGGCCGTCTCCGGCCACCTGACGATCCCCAGCTCTGCCGGAAAACCGGCAGGCAGGCCAAGAAACTCCAGCTGCTCGAGCGCGTTCCCGTCATCCACCAGCCCCTGAATCCACTCCTGGCAGAAGCGCTGCCGCAGGAGCGGGATGTTCCGCTCAATCTGCTCCGAGGCCTGCTTCAAATAGTGGCTCTGCACCTGCTGCTCATCAAGCTCCTGCTTGACGCTCTGCAGCACCTCTTGCAAATGGCCGCTGTTGACCGGCTTCAAAATATAATCCTTGACGCCGAGGCGGATCGCTTCCTGCGCGTAGGCAAATTCGTCATGCCCGGTAATGATGACAAACCGGCACGCCGGGCGTTCGGCCTTCAGCCGCTTCATCAGCGTCAAGCCGTCCATGATCGGCATGTTCATGTCGACCAGAACGATGTCGACCGCTTCGCGAAGGGCGAACTCAAGCGCTTCCTCCCCGTCCTCCGCTTCGCCGGCGACCTCCATGCCAAGCGTCTCCCACTCCACCGAATCCATGATGCCTTCCCGGATAATCGGTTCATCGTCCGCAATCAGTACCTGATATCGCTCGTGCCCGTGCCTTCCGTACTCTCGATGCTAATTCCGATTTTTCCCCAAAAGTCAGTGCAAGCCGCGCCTGGACGTTCAGCATGCCATAGCTGCGGCTGGCCGGTCCACCTTCTTCCGGTGGATGATCCATGGCCGCCAAAGGATCCTGAAGCTGGCGGCGGAGCGCAACTAGCCGCTCCTGGGACATCCCCGCCCCGTTGTCCTTAACAATGAGGCGCAGGACGCCGCCCTCCACCTCAGAGGACACCCGTATGATGCCCGGGCCTCGGCGTGCCTTAATGCCGTGATAGATGGCGTTTTCAACGATTGGCTGAAGCACAAGCTTTAGAACGTACAGCCCTTCCGCTTCCTTGGGCAGATCCAGCTCGTAGGTGAGCCGGTCCCGGTAGCGCGTCTTCTGAATCTGCAAATAGCTGGAGATATGCGTCCATTCGTCGGTCATCGGAATGATGTCATCCCCTTTGCTGAGCCCGATCCGGAACAGCCTGGACAGCGACTCTACCATATCGGACACATCGTCGGCCCCTTTTTTCTTAGCCATCCAATGGATCGTATCAAGGGTATTGTATAAAAAATGAGGCTTGATATGCGCCTGCAGGCTGCGCAGCTCCGCCTCGCGCTTCTGCCGTTCCCGAAGCTCGCTCAGCTTCAGCAGCTTGCGGATTTCGGCGAGCATCCGGTTAAAGCTACGGCCCAGCATACCAACCTCGTCCTGCCTTCCGCCCCAATACCGGATCGTCAAATCCCCGGATTCGGCCTTCTGCATAAAGGCCATCAGCTGGCGGATCGGCCGGGACACGGACTGCGACAGCGTATACGAGGCCGTCAGGCCGAACATGCAGACGACAAACAGGAAGCAGATGACGTAGAAGCGGATCTCCCGCACTTCGCGGACCGCTTCTCCGCTGTCGAACACGCCAATGGTCCGCCAGCCTGTAAAAGAAGAGGTGCCGTAAATAAACTGCAGCCGCCGGCCGTCGACCTCATGCCTGAACATGCCGCTGTCTTCCCGGGGAATCCATGATATTGGAATGTCCCGAACCAACGGTTCATCCGGGGTGTAAATGGCCGAGCCGCCGGCATCGGTTACCATCAAATACCCGTTTTTACCAAGGGTGACGTTCCGGACTGTGCTGGCCACCGCCCGCAGCTTCAAGTCGATCAGCACGGCTCCGGTGACTTTACGCGTGTCCGGATCGACAAAGGACCGCACGACCGAGATCAACTCATCGTTGGCATAATGTACATGCGTCGTGACGTTTCGCTCAGAAGGATGCCCCAGCACTGTAAAAATCCCTTCGTGTCCCGCAGCCTCCTCATACCACGAATCCCGGGTCAAATTGGCCGGCGTCCGGGCATACATTTCGTTGCTGATGTAATCGCCGTTGTGGTTCACGACCAGGATGGCGGCAATTTCCGGATACAGCGTCGTGAAGCCCTGCAGATACTTCTTCAAGGCGTACACTTCCCCGTTTTGGTCATTAATCTGCGGGCGCTGCGCTTGTCCGGCAACACCTCCGGCGGCACTCGACCCTTCGGCGGCAATCTGCCCATTCAGGAACCGGTTGATGGCCGGGTCAAAGCCGATCAAATACGTAATGTTCTGCAAGTTTTCCATATCGTTATCAAGCGTCTGATTGACTTTGCCGATGAGCTGCACCGTGTTCGCCGTGACCTGCCCGTCGACGATCCGATTGACCGTCCAGTTGACCAATGCACCGAGCGCAATCGACGGAAGGATGCCTACCATCAGAAAAAGGATGATCAGCTTGTACCGCAGAGGCAGATCACCGAACCGGGTCCACTGCAGCAGACGCTGCCGCCAATTGTTACGAAGCTTATTTCGCATAATAATCCTTCACATTCTCGCGGGTAACGATTGTAATGCCGGTATCCACCCGCGGCGGCAGCGGGGATACGTCGTTGCCCAGCGTCGGTGCGGGAACGGTCAGCCCATGATGAAGATGGAATAAATACTGCAGCGACCAGTAGCCCATATTCCATGTCCCCTGAGCAATCGTCGCTGAAATCGTGCCGTCGGATATCCGGTCCAGCGTCTCTTTATTGGTATCAAACCCGATGATCTTCACCTTCCCGGTCCGATTCGCAGCGATCACCGCGTCCGCCGCCCCTGTGCCGCCGCTGGCTTCCGTCACGAAAATGCCTTTAAGGTCCGGATGCTTGCCCAGCATGTCCGCGGCCGCGGACTTAGCGATCATGGCGTCGCCTTTTCCTTCCTTCACCTCAACCACAGACATCGCCGGATATCGGCTCGCGATCGTTTCCTTGAACCCTGATGTGCGGTCGCTGTGGTTTTGCTGGCCGGACTGCGTGATGATGCCGACCTCGCCCTGCCGGCCGACGATTTGCGCCATTTTATCGGCGGCCGCCACACCCGCATCGTAGTTATTGGTCGCAAGAAAAGAGTACGCTTTGCTGTCCGGGGCGTCCGAGTCGAACAGGACGACGGGAATGCCCGCGTCCACCGCTTTGTTGATCGTCGCGGTCAAAGCGTCGGAGTCGATGGCCGACAGCGCGATGCCGGCAGGCTTTTTGGCAATGACCTGCTCAAGCACGGTGATCTGCTCCTGCACGTCGTACTGGGTGGCTCCGTGGTATTCGACGGACACGCCGAGGGCGTCGCCTCCATCCTCGAAGCCTTTCACAATATTTTTCCAATATTCCATTCCGGATTGAAAGGTTACCATCACATAGTTCTCCCCGATGCTGCCGTGCAGCCCGCCGTCCGGCCATGCAGAAGAACGCTTGTCATCCATCCGGTACATAAATACATAGACGCCAAACGCAATGATTAGTACCAGGTAAACCATCATCATCTTCTTCATCTGCGTTTCCCCTTGTCACAGTCTGCTGAACTCTATGGAATCGGTTACATTATAGCACAAGGCAAACTTTTGGGAAGCGCAAGAACTTGCCAATATCCGTATCACTATCCTGCAGCACCACCTTTTACTGTCCATCGGCAAACCCTTGATGCTCCCCTGATTTCACCGGAATGGCCAATAGATATTGGGGGAAGCTCATGAGCTTTCCGTTGTTTTTTATCTCTAAAGTGAAACCGATCCGGGAAGCAACACGTAAAATCTTTAGGTACGGTTATAGAATCTTTAAGGTTTTCCTCAGGTTTGCTGTCTATAATGACCTTAGGCTGAAGATCTCACATCCCCCATATCCGTTCACACAAATGACCCGTAACAAAATACATGAAAAGAGGATTTTTAACCATGAACATAAAGCGAGTGATGATTGTCGGAACGATGGTCGTGATCATGTCCTTTGGAAGCACCGCGTTAAGCGCCTCCATCACAAGCGCAAGCCCGGCCGCGAAATGGGCCACCACCGGCGTAAAGGATAAAGACGAATTGCTGGAAGCTCTCCATCAGGACTCCGACGAGGAACTGTATGAGGCGCTGTATGAGGGCAAGTCCCTGCATGACATCGCCGCTGACCAGGGAGCCGACATCCAGAGAATCATCGATCTGCAAGTATCGCAGCTGACCCGCCAGCTGGATGAGCGCCTGCGCAAAGGGAGCATTAGCGCAGATCAATATGCGGCGCACAAGGCTGAACTAAGGGGAATCGTCGAACGAAGTGTCCATACTTCATTCGGGTAACTGGAGGTACATACGACCGTCCAACGTTTTGATCGGTCATCCGGGCGCTCCGATACGGATCCGGCGTTCACACATGGAGGATAACATGATTCACCACGGTCAATGGAAACAGAATGCTCGAACGAAATTCAAATGGAAACTGATAACGAAATTTGTAAACCAGCCTGGACGCGTTGTCCAGGCTGGTTTTTTGATAAGAAAAACGTCTATCGACGTACCTTCAAAGAAGACAGACCGCGTTTAAAGGTAATTTTTCTTGCAATATCAGGAAGCAATAGCTTTGGAGTTTATACATTCTGATATTATAAGAAAAACGTCTATCGACGTACCTTCAAAGAAGACAGACCGCGTTTAAAGGTAATTTTTCTTGTCAATATCAGGAAGCAATAGCTCTGGAGTTTAATACATTCTGATATTATAAGAAAAACTTCTATCGACGTACCTTCAAAGAAGACAGACCGCGTTTAAACGGTAATTTTTCTTGCAATATCAGGAAGCAATAGCTTTGGAGTTTAATACATTCTGATAATTCTGATATTATAAGAAAAACGTCTATCGACGTACCTTCAAAGAAGACAGACCGCTTCTAGAGGAGGTTTTTCTTGCGAGATCAGGAAGCAGAAGCTCCGAAACTTATACTTTCTGATCTCTTAAATAAAGACCCCGCCGGCGCCCGGCAGGGTCTTTCGTCTGTTTCCTCTTCCCTCAATGCATATGGAACTTCGAAAGTATAGATCCTACTAAAAAATCGCATGCGGGGCGGTGCCCACTCTCCAAAAATTGCCCAACCTTCTCAAACTTGACCGTCACGTATGCCGGACCCTGAAGATGCTCCGGGTAAGGAACGCTCAGCTTATACACGCGCTGCGTATCCGTCATGCTGAGCAGTTTGGCTGTCGCCTTGTCGAACTCCAGAATGTTGCCGCCATCGGCGTTCAGCTGGGCCAAACGACCATCATGAGAAATGAAATATTTGTCCACAAAATAGGCAGCTGCCTTTTCCGTATATACGGACTTCAAATAGTTCATCAGCTTCTCCCGGGTTCCGATATCATCGGACAAGTACCGATACTGCCGGCCACCGACCTCGAATGTGTCCCCTAATCCCTTGCCGCCGCCCAGGGCATAAAAATACCGCTTCTCAGCTTCTATGATTAATGGCGTCACGCTGGTATGGTTCAGCTTGCTGATCTTGGTTGCGTCGGTCACGACGACCTTCTCTACCGTTTGTGCCGGCACCTGCGCCGGAGCAGTCACGCTCCCCGCCGGAGCCGCTCCGGCCGCAGCAGCCAGCAGGCTTGCTCCCATCAAACCGGTTGCTAGTGTAAATCCAATTTTTCGATTAAGTTTCATCTTGTATTATCGCCTCCACCCTGTTAAACGAAATCAGGATGGAAAAAGTTTCATCCAGGAAACGATAAGCTATGATTTGAAATGTTTAAACTGCGGCAAATATTCGCGATTGGCTTCAAACATCTCATCAACCATCGATTTGATCTCAGCCAGGCTGAGGACCGCGGAAGTCAGCGGATCGAAGCATACCGCATGGAATACTTTCCGCGGATCGCCCGTAAGCGCGCCTTCCACAGCCATCTCTTCGCAGCGGGCGCTTATATTGGTCAGGGCCGCCAGCTGATCGGGCAGGGCTCCCACATGAATCGGCTCCAGCCCTCTTTTCGAAGCCAATACAGGGACCTCAACGCAGCAGCCGTCCGGCAAATTATCGATCAGGCCATGATTACGGACGTTGCCGTTGAATTTAAACAGGGTACCGTCCCCGATCGTGGCGTTAAAGATATACGCGGCGTACTCTTCGCCCCGGTTTAAATCGACAGGCTCTTCCATCCAGCTCCGCATCTGTTCCTTCCAGCTGCCCTGCCTCTGTTCGTAGCCTTTGATAATATACGCGTATTCACCGGGATTCCAGCCCGTGCCGTTCGTGCAGTACTTTTCAATCAAATCCGGCCGCTTTCGGAACCAGGCATTGTATTCAGAGTTATGGCCGCTGGATTCCGTGACGTAATAATCCAGATGAAGGAACATTTCATTTCGGACCTGCTCCTCGTTGTAAATGTCCGGATGATTCATCGCCTCCCGGATGAGCGGATACGCGTCTTGGCCGTTCCAGCGAAAATCCAGGTAGAACGCCTGATGATTGATGCCTGCGCAGAGATACGTGATCTCCTCTTTAGGCGCCCCGATCCACCTGGCCAGCATCGATGCCGTTCCCTGCACGCTGTGGCACAGACCTGTCACGGTCACGTTCGTTTCGCTCTGCATCGCCCTGCACAGCATCGCCATCGGGTTCGTATAATTCAGAAATACCGCCTGCGGACAGTACCGCTCGATATCGCGGCAAATGTCCAGCATCACCGGAATCGTGCGGAGCGCCCTGAATATGCCGGATGGCCCGCGCGTATCTCCGACATTAATGTCCACGCCGTATTGTTTCGGAATCTCGATGTCTTTCCGCCAGATGTCCAGGCTTCCCGCCAAGATCGTGCAGACGACTCCGTCCGCCCCGTCTAGCGCTCTGGTCCTGTCAGTATGCGCCTCGACTTTCGCCGGATAGCCTCCGGCCGAAATAATTTTCTCCACCGTTTTCTTCGCAAATCCGAGACGCTCCACGTCAATGTCAACCAGAGCGATGATGCTGTCAGCGAGCGCAGGGAATGTAAGCAGATCGCGAACGAGGTTTTTCGTGAACACGAGACTGCCTGCCCCGATAAATACGATTTTCTTCACTGCCGAATTCCTCCCTTTTGATCAAGCTGCATGCGGCCAGAACCCCGGCCAGTCAGTTGTCAGCCTTTGATGCCTGTCGTCGAAATCCCCTGAATAAAGGTCTTTTGGGCAAAAAAGAACAAAATGATAATAGGCAGCGTCGCAACGGTGGAAGCCGCCATCAGCATCCCCCAACGCGTGCCGTACTGACCGATAAACTGCTGCAACCCAAGCGATACGGTGTACATTTTCTCGTCGCTCAAATAAATTAACGGTCCCATGAAGTCGTTCCAGTTGTTCATGAACGTAAATAACGCCACTGTGGCGAATGCCGGACGGGCAAGCGGGAGAATGATCTGCCAGAAGGTCCGAAATTCCGAACAGCCGTCGATCTTGGCCGCCTCGGATAGTTCCTGAGGAATCGTCAGAAAAAACTGCCTCAGCAGAAAAATAAAAAACGCACCGCCTAAAAATGCCGGAATAATGAGCGGTTTGTAGCTTCCCACCCAGCCGATCTTTTTGAAAATGACGAAAATCGGAATCATCGTGACCTGGGAAGGCAGCATCATTGTGCTGAGCATAATCATGAACAGTACGTTCCGTCCCGGCCATTGGATTTTGGCAAACCCGTAAGCCACGAGGGCGGAGGAAACGCAGGTGCCGACCATTGCCCAGATGCAAATCGTTAACGTATTGAGGACGTAAGTACCGAACGGGACAAACGTAAGCGCCTCCGGAAAGTTCGACCATAGGAACTGATCCGGAATCCACTCCGGCGGCCATTTGAAAATTTGCGCCTCCGGTTTGAGCGCGGTGGACAGCATCCAGACAAAAGGAAAAAGAAAGGTGATGCCCAGTAAGATCAAGCAAACATGGGCGATCAGCTGTTTAAATACGCCTTTCCTTGTTCTGCTTAATTTCGTGGTAGACTGTGCCTTGATTTCAAGCATCTTGGGCCTCTCCTTTCACGGTTATGAAGGCAGGAGGAAGGGTAACCGAATTGGATCCCTTTCCTCCCTGCCCTTATCCGTTATTTGCCTCCGGCTTTGGCGATCTCTTCTTCGACTTCTTTCTGCAAGTTTTCTAAGGCCTGCTTGGGATCTTTGTTTCCCGTCATGACGGACTCTTCGGCCTTTGCCGCCCGGTCCCAATAATACTGCTGCACCGGAATGACAGGTGTGATCTTCGCGTTGGGGCTGCCGAGCAGATCGACGAACGTTTTTCTGGCCGGAATTTCATTCATGAAGTCCTGGTAAGCCTGTTTCTCTGTAATTTTTGGCGATGGCGGGATCCACCCGCCCTTGGTCAGCATTTGCGCCGCCCAATCTTCGTTATGGTAGCCGGTCAGCCACAGGATGAATTCCCACGCCTCTTTCGGATGCTTGGCTTTTTCCGGAATGATGTTAAAGTTTCCATTGACCCAGGTCGCGTCCGGTTTTCCGGTTCCTTCCGGGTAGGGCAGCGTCATGACGCCATACTGAAGGTCCGGAGCATAATTTTTCAAGTCCTCCAGCCTCCACATGCCGTCCATCGCGAACACCTGCTTGCCGCTGAGGAAAGACCACGCCGAGTTCACGTTGGAAGACATGCTTTTGTTAAAAGCGGCGACTTTGGTCGGATCGTATTTTTTCGCGTAAGACTGAAACCATTCCAATGTGGCAAGGTTGTTCGGATCGGTTGCCGTCGGCTTGCCGTCCTCATCCGCCCATTTTCCGCCGAAAGCGGTGCTCCACTGGGTAAGCCCGCTCGGCATATAGCCGACCCGCTGGATGAATCCGCGTTTATCCAGTTTCCACAATTTGTCCTGCATTGCATCCAGCTCCTGGATCGTGGTGGGCGGTTTTTCCGGATCGAACCCTTCCTCTTTCAAAATATCCTTGTTGTAATACATCGCCAGCGTATTCATCGAAAATGGGATCGCATACATTTTTCCCTTGTAAGTTCCGATTTCCTTTACCGTAGGATACATCCACTCGCCCAAATCCGGCGCGTCGGCCTGGATGTACGGGTCCAGTGAAGCGATGGCTCCCTTTTCCGCCCACGAGGGAATGATCTGGTTCCATTGCGTCATGACGTCGGGCGGATCCCCGCCGGCCTGTGCCGTCAAAAATTTGGCGTTGGCATCGCCGGTAATGGAGAGCGCGGTCACGTGAATGCCGGGATGCGTCTGATTGAACTCATCGACCAGGCTGTCGATCAGCTTCTTCCAGTCACTCGTCCACATATGCCAATATGTAACTTCTACGGCTTTTCCGTCGCCTTTCTTCCCGGAATCGGAAGACGGGGCGGACGTATCTTCCTTCTTGCCATCCTGCCCGGCCGCCGGAGTACCCGGTGAGGAACATGCTATTAGACCGGCAAGCATCAGCATGATCAGCACCATCGATAAGAACGGTTTGAGCGTTGACTTCATTCCATGCACCTCCGATATCGTTTTACCTTTCCCCGCCATAGAAAACCCAGCGTGCCGAGCTCTTAAATACCAGCAGCGTGACGGCCATAATCAGCAGGAACAAAATCCATGCCATAGCCGAGGCATACCCCATATGGAAATAAGAAAAGGCGTTCTTGTACAGATACAGCGAATAGAACAGCGTAGAATCGTTGGGTCCGCCGGACGTAATAATGTA
>NZ_PCZT01000009.1:2085842-2093208 GCF_002968895.1 Paenibacillus sp. AR247
CGAGTAGATGATCATCGCGCCGCCGACGCCCCACAGCCCCATCACGATCAGGGCAGGTTTCGACCATGCCGGGTCGACCAGCCACCCGGGACCTGCAATGCCGATGGCATCCAGCAGGCCGTTGATCAGTCCGAACTGCGGGTCGAACAGCCACAGCCACAGTACGGAAGACGCCACAACCGGAACGATGCTGGGCAGGTAAAAAATCGTCCGGTACAAAGCTATTCCCTTAACCTTCATGTTCAGCAGCAGCGCCAGAGCCACGCCGAAGACGATGCCGAGCGGAACCGAAAATAACGTATAGTACATCGTGTTGGTAATCGATTTCCAGAATAACGGGTCTTTGAATAACTGCACAAAATTATCCAACCCTACCCAAACGGGCGAACTGACCACATCGTAGGTCGTAAAGCTGTAGTACAGGGATAGCAGAAACGGCAGCAGCGAAAAAGCGGCAAACCCTGCCAGCCAGGGTGAAACGAACAGCAGACCGTTCCGAAGATTCACTTTTGCGATTTTGCTCATGGATCCCCTAGACGAACGGACCTGAACAGACGGTTGAACCTCTGCACTCGAACGGGACAAGCAGACACCTCCTAGCCGATTTTTTGCGGATTTAGCAGATTCCCCCTCCTTTGACAGCGTTTTCTTAAACGTGCAAGCCTATTTTATAAAGGGACGCTCTCGCTGTATTTATAAAAAACTTCACAAGTTTTACGATTATCGCTGAACATTTTCCGAAGACAGCCTTCGACTTCTCACCCGCCCCTTCTTCGCTGCTCTTTCCTCCAAGCGGTGGGAGACATTCCCGTCTGTTTTTGAAACCTAGGCGGAGAAGGCATGAATATTGGGGAATCCGACCCCGCTCGCGATTTGCTGAACCGTCTTGTCGGAGAAGGTAAGCAGCATTTTGGCCTCGGACATCCGGTACTGCTGTAGATATTGCTTGGGTGAGAGACCGTAAGTCTTTTTGAAACAGGAGCGCAGCCCGCTCTCCGACATGCGGATCATCCGCGCCAGATCGGTCACCCTCATTTCTTTGTCCAGGTTGGTGCGGATATACTCGGCAATGGCATCCAAGGTAATTCTGGAATCCTGTTGTTCGATGCGGTCCAATAAAAACAGCATAAATAACTCGACCCACGTTTTTAACAACCGGTTAAACAGCTGATTCGGACGGACGGAGGTCATGTGGAGCCACACGCTGAACAACTTCTCAAAACGCTCCAATGCATAATGGGCCAGGGGAAACAGGTGCAGCGATTCTTCATTTGTCATTTGAAAAAATAACCGTTCGAGCTCATGCGACAAATGGTCAACCTGCAGGACGGCGAAGCGGATCGGTGTAACGGAGCTGTAGTCGTGGGGTACGCCTGGGGTAATCAGGATGACGTCCCCCTCCTGAATCGAAAAGACCTGGTCTTCAGCATAGAACACACCTCGTCCGAAAGTGACCACGCAGATTTCGAAATGGGGATGCACATGCGTGCCCATTTTCCATCCGGAAGGGTACGTTACGAGATCGGTGTACAGTGAAGATCTATCCAATACGAATATCCCACCTTCCATAATTTGAAGTTGTTGGTTCGAAGTTCATTAACATTATACTGAGGCGGGAATGTCGGATAACCGCAAAAAAACTCCTCGATGGACAGACCCTATACGGGCCGCCTCAGCGAGGAGTTTAATAAGTGTGCATAGTATACGATTGAAAAGAAGCTATAATTGTTCCGCTCTATGGCTGCAGATAGATCCGAATGGAGGAAATCTGCGGACACCACCGGGACTCCCGGATTTGAAGCCGGATATAACGGCTCTTGACGGCGGGAAAACGGCAGATCCGCTTGTGGCCGATAACCGTACCCGCATATGCTGTTTTCCACGTGTCCCCATCCAGATACTCGAGTTCAAAGCGCTCAACCCGCTGGCTGTACCGGTATTCCTGCAGCACGATGTGGTCAAAGGAGGTCTCCCTCTGCAGATCCAGCGTGAGCGACGCCTGCTCCGTGCCTTCGGGCGGCGCCCAGTACGTGTCCGGTTGTCCGTCAAGAACATGGTCTGCTTGATGGCCTTCTGCCTGGACGGATGCCTCCACCGCAGCCCCTGCAGCCAAGTCGGTGCCAAACGTGCTGCGGATCCGGTCCCCCAGCTCCTGCAGGCGCTGGACGTCCCGCTCATGAATGAGGCCGCGCCGGTCCGGCGGAAGGTTAAGAAGGAACGTCGCGTTGCCGCCGACCGATCCATAATATACGTTCATCAGCTCATCCAGCGACTTGACCTTGTCATCTTCGGAGGCGTGGTAGAACCAGCCCGGACGGATCGACGTGTTGACCTCCGCCGGGTACCAGACCAGATCCTGCTCGTGTTCGATGACCGCCCGGCTGCCCAGGTCCTCGTCCTCCGACCGGTAGCTCCGGGCAAACGCCGGATCGTCTTCCTGCTGCGATTTCGCCTGGATCTTCTCGTTATCCCGCAGCGACGCAGGCACGACGCTCCACTCCGATTCCCGGCAGTGGCCGGCTTCGTTGCCGCACCAGCGGATATCCGGACCGCAGACCGAAATCGCCGCCTCCGGCTGCAGCTCGCGGATCAGCGCGTAGTAAGCGTCCCAGTCGTACACCTGGCGCTTGCCGTTCGGCCCTTCACCGCAGGCGCCGTCGAACCAGACGCAGAACACGTCGCCATAATTGGTCAGCAGCTCTCTCAGCTGATTGGTAAAATATTCGTTATACGCCGGCGAATCGCCGTATGTAGGCTCATGCCGGTCCCAGGGGGACAGGTAAATGCCAAAGCGGATCCCTTCCTCCGGCACGCCTCCGACACTTCCCGGACCACATCGCCCTGCCCGTCCTTCCACGGGCTGTTCTTGACCGAGTGCTCCGTATACCGGCTCGGCCAGAGGCAGAAACCGTCGTGGTGCTTGCAGGTCAGAATCACCCGGATCCTCCTTCCGTCCCCCCACTCCCGGTCCGTAAACGTATTGACCGTAAAATGAATGAACGCGTAGAACTCCATCTCCTGCACGGCCAGCTGCCGTTCGGTCGGCTGAACCTGTGCGGCGTAGCGGATCCTTTCGGTCGTTACCATCATGAAATGCCCTCCATCCTGGTTTTGATTACAGGTATGCATACCTTGTTCTCCTTGTAAAAGCCGGATACCTGCTTTACACCTCAGATATCCGGCTGCCGTCCCTTATTTCTTTAACGCTTTTTGGTAGATCGCCAAGTATTGATCCAGCTGCAATCCCTTAAAGCCGGCGATGTAGCTGTCCCAATCCTTGTCGATGTCTTTGTTGCCCGTCACGAACTGCGCCAGGCTCGATTTCACATAATCAGTCAGCGACTTCTGCATTTGCGCAACCGTCATGGCGTCCGCCGGGTCAATGAACGTATCCGCAGGATAGACGACTTCCGGCTTGGCGAAAGGCTCGTATTTTTTGGCTGCCAGCCATAAGCGGTATTCATAGGCACCGTTGCCCAGCGGATCGCTTGGAGCGGCAAAGGATTCGCGGATGGAGTTGAGCATTTGCATCGTGCCGAGCTGCCACCAGAAATTGTCCAGCGCCGTTTCCCCGTTCGCGGACGGAGCCTTCGGAACCACTTCATACTTCGCCGGTTTGCCGTTGTAATCCAGCTTGCCGCTGTCGGCTTTTTCCAGCCTTCACCTTCAAAGCCCCAGGAGGTCATGACCGTTCCCTCTTCGGACCAGAGATAATCCGCCAGTTTGATGGCAGCGACCTGCTCCTCTTTCGTCGCCTTGTTCGTGATCACGAACGATCCGTCGCCCGCGCCAATGCTGTAGCCTGTCAGCTGGACTCCATTTGGTCCTTTCAGCGGCGGAACGACGTCGTAATCTTTATGTCTCGGGTTCGAGTCGTCCACGCTGAAGGCACTGCTAAGCAGCGCGTAACCTACGGTGCCCACGGCGGCGTCCGGCTTGTTGGCCAGCTGCTTCACCGCATCGTTGTTCTGCGTAAAAACGGCTTTATCCATCAAGCCTTCGGCAAACAGCTTCCGCAAATACTTCAGGCCTTCCTTCCATTCGGGCTGCGCCGGTGAATAGATGACCTGGCCGTCTTTGATGCTTAAGTAATCCGAGGTGTTGTCATAGATAAAAGCGTTCATCAGGAACGAATCCACGCCGCCTCCCCATACGCCATCGGACGAGGTGGTGAACGGAATTTCGTCGGCTTTGCCGTTGCCGTTCGGGTCTTTCTCCTTAAATGCCTTCAGCACGTTGTAAAACTCATCGGTCGTCGTCGGCATCGACAGGCCCAGCTTCTCCAGCCAGGAAGTATTGATCCACATCCGCTGCCCATAGGTGCAGTGCAGACATTCGTTCAGCTTCGGCAGCGCGTAAATTTTGCCGTCCGGGGCGACCATGCCCTGCTTCAGGTAAGACACGTCCTCCATCGCCTTTTTAATGTTGGGGGCGTACTGGTCGATCAGATCGTTCAGCGGGATGAAGGCTCCCTGCTGGCCGTATTTGATCTGGTCCGCTTTGGATATGCCCGCGTTCATGATGACGGCCGGGTAGTCGCCGCTCGCCAGAAGCAGCAGCTTTTTGTCGCTGAAGCCGGCGTCCGGCACCGTGCTCCAATTAAACTTGATGCCGAGCTTGTCCTCGATGTACTTGGAGAACTTGTTAACGTCCATGTTTTCGATCCCCGCCTGCTGCGGCGCGAATACCGACAGCTCCACCGGTTTACTGGGATCCGAGGCGGCAGCCCCAGCGTCATTCTGCTCCTGCTTGGAGCCTCCGCATGCCGACAGCAGAAGGGATAATACCAACAACACGCTTAAGCTGATAAATGCCCGTTTTTTCAAAGAAACTCCTCCTTTGCTTAAATGGCTCATATCCATGCCCCCTTACAAATGACCACTTCAAAACATCCTGCAGCGTTAACCCGGTCACACCCCCCTTACGGAATTCCGTTCACCGCCATCATCCCTTCAGCGATCCGATCATGACTCCTTTAACAAAATGCTTCTGGACAAACGGATAAATGATCAGCACCGGCGCGCTGGAGACGACGATAAGCGAATATTTCAGCAAATCCTTCAGCCCCTGCTGCACGAGCAGGCTGTTCACATTGGTCATCATGTCGGAATTTTCCGAGTTCAGGATGAGAATGTTCCGCAGGAAGATTTGCAGAGGGAACATGCTGTTGTCTTTCAGGTAAATGAGTGCATTAAAGTAAGCGTTCCAATGCCCGATGGCATACATCAGGAACAATACTGCAAGGATGGGCTTGGATAACGGCAGTACGACCTGCAGAAAAAATCTCATGTCGCTACACCCGTCCATTTCAGCAGCCTCGGCCAGCTCATCGGGAAGCGACTGGAAGAACGTCCTGGCGATAATGACCTGAAATACGGCCAGCGCGCCGGGGATGATCATAGCCCATCTCGTATTGACCATACCCAGGGATTTGACGAGCAGATAGTTCGGAATCAGCCCGCCGTCGAAAAACATCGTAAACACGATCAGCACCATAATCAGCCCGCGGCCGTAAAACGTTTTGCGTGCCAGCGGATAGGCCAGCATCACCGTGAACGAAACGTTAATGAGCGTACCCACGATCGAATAAAAGAGCGAATTGCCGAATCCGATCAAAATATCGGAATTTTGGAATACCGCCTTGTAGCCGACCAGGCTGAAATTCACGGGCCAGAGCCACACCTTCCCGGACGTCACCGCCGCCGGCGAGCTGAAGGATGCGCTCAGCACATGCAGCAATGGAAATAAAATGACGATCAGCACCAGCGATAAAAACAGGTAGACGATGCCCAGAAACAGCCGGTCCGCTACCGCTTCGCGTATTTTCGTTGATTGCACGCTTTCCGCACCTCCTACCATAAACTGTTGGACGAGATCTTTTTGGCGATGAAATTGACAAGGATCAGCAGCACAAAGTTAATGACCGAGTTGAACAGCCCGATCGCGGCCGAGAAGCTGAAATTGGCGCCCAGCAAGCCGATCTTATAGACGTAAGTCGAAATGACCTCCGACGTATTCAGGTTCAGCGGATTTTGCATTAAGTAGATCTTCTCGAAGCCCAGTCCCATGATCTGTCCCAGGTTCAGAATCAGCATAATGACGATGACCGGAACGAGGCTGGGAAGGTCGATATGGACAATTTTCTGAAACCGGGAAGCTCCGTCCACCTTGGCAGCCTCGTATAAATCGGGATTGACCCCGGACAGCGCCGCGATATAAATGATCGCCCCGTAGCCGGTGAATTGCCACACATCCGAGAGGACGTAAATCGTTTTGAAGTACCCCGCCTTGCCCATAAAATCGATCGGCTCCATCCCTAGCGACCTGAAGATGTTGCTGAGGAGCCCGACGTTTGGCGACAAGTTGACGATCAGAATCGAGACGATCACGACCGTTGATATGAAGTAAGGGGCATAGGTAATCATTTGGACTGATTTCTTGAACAAGCCGTTGCGAATTTCGTTCAGCGCCAGCGCCAGAATGATCGGCGCCGGAAATCCGATCGCCATGCCGTACAGCGAAATTTCGAGCGTGTTCTTAAAGTACTGCCAGAAGAACGGGGTATCGAACAGCTGCTTGAAGTACTTCAGCCCGGCCCAGGGGCTGCCGAGGATGCCTTGTACGACGTTGTACTCCTTAAATGCGATGATGACGCCGAACATCGGCACGTACTTGAAAATGACGATATAAAGCAGAGGGAGAAAGACGAGCAAATAAAACTGCCAGTGCTTTCTGATTTTCCGGCCGGCCTGTGACCCCGCCCTCTTCCGGCGGGCGGCCAATTCGGGGGGATGCGGTGAAGCCGCCTTGCTGCGAGTTGCTTCCATACCTGCCGACTCTCCTTTGCGCTTGAGTTGCCTTCATGTTATCGGCACGGCACGGATGCGTTCAATATACAACTTTCGCCCGGTCAACTTATTTCCGCCATGTTACTGAATCGGCGTTCCCATAGGAAAAATCTGAAGGGCTAAACCTTTTTCTCCGTGCAACTTTTTTCTTTCCGGCCTGGTCCATACCCAAAAAAATCCCGCAGGGATCTGTCCCGGCGGGATACGGCACCTTGAGGAACCGGCGCAAACGGCCTGTCAGAGAGCGGCTGAATCCCGCTCTGCCCGGGTGATGTGTTCACGGTATTCCCCCGGAGACAGGCCCACGATTTTTTTAAACATCCGACCAAACGAAATGACGTTCAAATATCCGACCTCTTCGGCGATTTCCTGCACGGCATGGTCCGTATTCTCAAGCAGCGTCCGCGCGCGGCCGATCCGAAGCTCGATCAGATAGTCCACGAACTTCTGCCCGGTTTCCTCCTTGAACAATTTGCTGAGCGTTTTGGAGGGAAGATCGAACCGTTCACTGAGAAAAT
>NZ_PCZT01000009.1:2093308-2095587 GCF_002968895.1 Paenibacillus sp. AR247
CGGACCTTGCGGATCGTATCCGAATGATTCCGGGTGACCTGAATTTGCAGCAGCTGTTCATAACACCGTTCCAGCGTCTTCATGAAGCTCTCTTCCACCTGCTCAAAGGTATCGGACGCATGCAGTGCCTGCTGCAGGGGACGGTGCCCGGTCTCCTCCCACAGCTCCTGATATTCCTTCGTCATTTTGCCCATTTCCCGCCCGATGGAATAGATCAAATAATCCGCCAGGCTGACGATATGGTCGCGGCTCAGCAGATGCTGCCCGATACCTTGAATCAATTGGCCGTACTTGTCCTTCCAGTCCGGCTTGCCGAGCCGGAACGATTGGGCGATCGAGTGGACCAGCTGAAAATAGTCGAACATGGCTCCCTGATCCTCTTTGGCTAGCGAATCATAGAAAATGATCCGGTTGCTGCCGAGAACCATTTTATATTTCAGAGCCTGCTGGGCTTGGGAGTATGATTCCGGAATTTCCGCCGGGCACCGGGCTGCCGCCCCCGCACCGACCGTAACGGTAAGCTTCAAATGCTCCTGCACCCATTTTCTTGCATGGTCCAGCATTTCGGTGACCCGGCCGCGGGGATCGTCCGTCTCCTCGATCTGCACCAGCACTCCGAGCCCGTCGCCGGAAATCCATTCCGTCCACACGATTCCCCCGTGCTCCTGGGCGGTTTCCTGGATGACGCTTTTCAGGGCGAACTTCATCAAGTACTGGTCCTCTTGGGTGAACTGGCTGCAGAACGAAGCAAACTTGTCGATTTCCACGACGCACACGACCTGCGGCATGTCGAGATCGTTGAGCTGCATCGTGTCCCGCAGGGCTTCCCACTCTTCGGATTTCGGTAAATGCTGCCCTTCGACCAGCTGCTGGAACAAATACGCCTTCTTGACGTGCAGATCCTCGCGGAACTGGCGCTGATAGGTGTTGGACTGCTCCAGCATCTGGTTAATGGCGGACTGCAAAAAGGTAAACTCGTCCTGGCCGCTGCCCTGCATCAGGGCCGCCGCCTTCGTCTGGGATAATTTCTGAACCTGGGTGACGATCCTTTCGATCGGCTTGTAATTTTTCCGTGCGGCATAGACGATCCATAAGCCGCCTGCGGCGATCATAACGATACCAAGGATGAACCAGACGTTATAGAGCTGGCTGGCCACGTCCACCCATTTTCCGTTAATCAGTCCGCTTTGGTAATCCCAGCCGGTCACGGGCGAAATCGCGCTCGACACGATGCTGCGCTCCTGCTCCGATTTACCGTTCGGAAGCACGTCAGCCCCCGATTTGTCGATGATATGGATGTAGCTGACATCCCGGCTGTACATACTTTCGATCAACTGGCTCAGCCCATCCGCCGTTACATTCACGACCAGGAATCCCTGCCCGGTCTTCAGGAAAGGCGCCTTCAACGCAAGGCTCACGACTCGCTTCGGCCCTTTAATGCTGAACTCCTCGAAATGGCGGACACCGCTCCAGCCCTCATCCTTCTTCGCCTGCTCGATATATGGCTTGATAAAAGACGCATCCGGATAGTCTTCCAGGCTGGAGCTGGTCGCATTGCTCAGGACAAATCCGTCGCTGGACCGGACGAGATAAATGGAATCCACCAAAGGATAGGCATTTCTGAAGTTATTCATAAACTTGACGATCCGGATGTTCAGGTAATAGTCGTTTTCGGTTCCGCTCTTGTAAAAAGTCGACAAATCCGGATTATTCAGCAGTTCCGTCATCAGCATCTGCTCGATCGTTTTCAGGGAAGCGTCAATGGAGCTCATCGCCTGCAGCATCAGCGTCTCATTGGCTTTTACGGCTTCCTTGCGGCTCTGATCCCCCAGCATTTGAAAGAAAACGAAAAAAATAAACGAAATGACGATTAAAAAAGCCGGCATATATGAAAAAAGCTGGCGGTAAAACCAATTCCGTTTCCCCATCCGTTCTTGCACTCCTTATGTATGGCTCCTAAATCTTCTGTCTGCCGTCCTAGTAAAACGCTTTCATATTTGTTCAATTATAGCATCCCGCGGCTTCGAATTCATTAGTTCCAAATGCATAACGTGTAAAAAAACGAACCCGCACCATCATTTTAACCCCCGCCGATTTTCCAAAATTTCGCTTAGAGCCGCAAGGTTTTACCACATATTTTCCAGTTTATGGCTTTGCCTTGTCCGTCCTCCTCCCGTTATAATGCCTCGTGAAGGAGATGATTTCGATGACAACCAAAAAATGGGCAGTTACCTCGATCCTCGTCGTCCTCTTAGTCATTCAAAGCTTCGCGTGGAAGC
>NZ_PCZT01000009.1:2095687-2098767 GCF_002968895.1 Paenibacillus sp. AR247
TTCTGATTTACAGTACCGGCTGCAGGTGCTCGGTCTCTATGACGGTACGCTTGACGGAAAATACGGCCCCGGCACGGAAGCCAGCGTCAAGGAATTCCAGAGGGAGTACGGCTCCGCTGCGGATGGCACGGTCGGTCCCGCTACGTGGAGACAGCTCCGGAAGTACACCTTAAGCAAAAACGATATGGAGATTATGGCGAAAATCATTTACGCTGAAGCCCGCGGCGAGTCCTATAAAGGACAGGTAGCCGTCGGTGCCGTCATCATGAACCGGATTCAGTCGGACGAGTTCCCGGACACGATTCAAGGCGTCGTTTTTCAGAAAAACGCATTCACCGCCGTCAGCGACGGCCAGTACGGCATGAAGCCGAACCGGACCGCCTATCGTGCCGCCATCGATGCCGTGCGCGGATGGGACCCGACCCATAACTCGCTCTACTACTATAACCCGAAAACGGCAACGAACAAGTGGATTTGGACGCGCGCCCGTACCGTAAATATCGGACGTCATGTATTTGCCATTTGATATCAACGTACATAGGCCCAAGGGATCATGCCCCTGGGCCTTTTTTTAATACGGCAGTAACATCGTGAATGCCACCTGTCTTGACTGTCACTCCCGCTCCCCTTAAGCTGCGCTTAACCCGCGGTGCCGGACTTCATTTCCTCCAGCAGTTGGCCGAACCGGTCGAAATTTTCCTCATTGCCGTTGATGCACATTTGTTTGATCTGCTCAAATTGCTTTTCCTTTTTGAACGTCTGGCGAAAAACAACTTTAGTCCGGCCCTTTTCTTCTTCAAACGTCGCCGTAACGCGGAACTGGGGCTCGGAGAGATGTTCCAGGACGACCCGCTCCATAGGGACAATTTCTACAAAAACGCTCTCGTTTGGATAATCCCGGCCATCCGGTCCGTGCATGGTGAATTTCCAGGCTCCGCCCGGCGTGATGTCGATTTCATGGAACGTATTCGTGAACCCGTGAGGCCCCCACCAGCGGGCCAATAAATCCGGGGTCGTCCAGGCCTGATACACAAGGTGCTGCGGTGCGTCGAACGCCCGTGTGGAAATAATTTCGTTCTTACCGATCGTCATGCCAATGTCCTCCTACAGGCTCAATTTTTTAGGCGCCTATTTTTTACCGGTAGGCCCATTATAAAAGGTGACGCCGCGTCAGGTGCAAGCCACTTTTTTAAGCAAACAAAAAACCCGCTCCAAGAGCGGGCTTGAACGAAATACCGAACTAAAATGCTTCGACTTCCTTCATCACCTGTTTTAACACGTCCATCGACGCAAAAAGATCGGTTTCGTATTCCAGGCCGTGATTCACGCCGGGGATCAAGCGCAGCAGCAGATTCGGATTTGCCCGAAGCTGCTGAAATCTCTCCTCGATATAGCAGCTGTCGTTGTCGCCGATGAAGCATAGGCTTCTCTGCTTACTGTGCATCATCGCGTTCCAGACGAAATCTCTGCCCAGCAGGGGAGTAAACCAGATGACCTTGGCCTTTCGGAACAGATCACGCTGCACCTCAAACCCAAGCGCAATCGTTCCAATGGACTTGCCGATCAGAATGTAGTCGTCGTAGGATGCGTTCTGCAGCACATGGTCGATCACGGCTCCGACATCGGTGCGGATCGCTTCGGCGATCTCATCAAAGCCGAACTCCCGGTAGAACGGATCATTATACTGATAGTTCACTTGCAGCACGTCGTAGTTTTGGTTCAGATAAATCCCCATGGAGTAGTACAAAAGAGGTGCCTGTGCGGTGTACCCCTGTCCCGGAAAAATGATCGCCAAGCCGCTGGAGTTGGATTCTGCTTTAGACAATAAGGTATAGGATACTTCCCTGTCCTTATAACCTTGCACGCTGTCTGCCATGATCTTCATCCATAAACCTCCCTTTTCAGACATATCTAATGAGGGTTCACTTTTCTATCTAGATTAGCGATTTTCCTTAGATGCAGGTTCGCCTGCCAACCGTCCGACCGCCCTCATGATCGCTTCCCGAAGTTCATCAGTTTTGCCGGCACTGGCCGGATCGATCGATGGACCAAACGGGTTGGTCGGCATCCAGGCCGTGGCCAGAACCATGATGCTGGTCAGAAGAAACGCCGGGGAAAAATCCGTTCCGATGTGCCCGGCCTCCTGTGCTTTCGCCAGCTCCGCAATCTTGCGGTTATGGGCTTCCTTCCTCTGATCCAGCTGCTCCGTCTTCTGCTCCAGCGTAAACCATGTCATCAGCCGCATCAGGTCGGGATTGGCCATCATAAAATCAAAAAACCCGCGCGGCATACCCCGGAAGATCTTCCGGAGTAAAGGCAAACTCCTCGTACACCCTCGTCAAATGCATTTCCAGCACGGTCGAGAAGAGCTGCTCTTTATTTTCAAAATAAATATAGATCATGTTCTTGTTGCACTTCGCCATCTTAGCGATCCGGTCCACCCGGGCGCCGGCAATTCCGTAGGCGGAGAACTCGGCCATGGCCGCCTCCAGTATTTTCTCTTTTGTAGCTTCGGCGTTACGCATAGTGGTTCCTCCCGTGTTTTTGCATAGGATTTACTATATCACGATTTTTAAGCCATTGACAAACCGGTTAGTTAGTTATATATTATGAACTAACCAGTTAGTTAGTAAACCTGATCGCTGGAAAAATCAATGGAAAGAAGGTCCTTTGAATGACTGTACAAACCTCTGATCATAAAATCGCACTCGTGACCGGCGGAAGCCGCGGTCTGGGCCGCAATACGATTCTTCAGCTTGCCAAACGCGGCGTCGATTCGATCTTTACCTATCACACCAATGAAACCGAAGCGCAGCAAGTCGTCCAGTCTGTCCGGGATCTGGGGCAGGAAGCTGTCGCCCTGCAGCTGAACACGGCAGACACCTCTTCCTTTGACGGTTTCGCCCAGAACGTCCGCCAAGTCTTGGCGGAGCTTGGGGCGAAGCGGTTCGATTACCTGGTTAACAATGCCGGAACCTCGCATCACAACTCCATCGAGCAGACAACCGAAGAAGAACTGGACCAGCTGTACAACGTCCACTTCAAGGGCGTCTTTTTTCCTGACGCAAAAGCTGCTTCCC
>NZ_PCZT01000009.1:2098867-2110800 GCF_002968895.1 Paenibacillus sp. AR247
CAAGGGCGTCTTTTTCCTGACGCAAAAGCTGCTTCCCCTCATTAACGATGGAGGGCGCATCGTTAACATCTCCTCGGGGCTGACGCGCATGAGCATCCCGGGAAGCGCCGCTTATGCCTCGATGAAGGGCGCGGTCGAGGTGCTTACCCGGTACCTGGCCAAGGAACTCGGCGAGCGCCGCATCGCCGTCAATACGGTGGCACCCGGAGCGATCGCGACCGACTTCAGCGGTGGCATGGTACGCGACAACGCCGAGCTGAATCAGCAGATCGCCGGCATGACGGCGTTTGGACGCGCCGGACTTCCGGATGACGTCGGGCCGATGATTGCTTCCCTCCTCTCCGAAGACAACCGCTGGGTGAACGCGCAGCGGATCGAGGTTTCCGGAGGCATGTTAATCTGACGTCCCTGCCCCAAACGAAGAACTGCCTGTCCACATCGCGGGGGACAGGCAGTTCTCTTCATATATAAAGGTGATTACAACGTGATCGCATTACCGGTTTCCGACGATTTGTAGATGGCCTCGAGAATCTGCGTCACCACAAGCGCCTGCTCCGGCTTGACCAGCGGCTCCCGATCTTCCAGAATGGCATCGATCCACTGCTTCGCCTCCAGTTCGCCGGCGTTCAGCGATTCTCCTTCATAAAAGGCGATGCCGCCCCCTACAGAAGTGCTCGTTTCGACCATCTGCCCATACCGCGTATGGTTAAATGTCACCGTGCCTTTGTTATCCCAGGCGTCGCCGAACATTTCGGCCCCGCCTTCGGTACCGCACAGGGTGACCTGCGCTTCTTTTGCGTTGATCATGTTCAGCGCCCACGAAGCTTCCAGCGTAATCGTCGCTCCATTTTCCATCTTAATGAAGCCAAAGGCCGAATCCTCCACCTTGAACTCTTCCGGATTCCATGGGCCGAACATGTTGCCGTCCATCTTATCCTTCAGCTTATGGAACGCAGACCCGACGACGAGCTTCGGCTTATAGTTGTCCATGGTCCATAGAGCCAGATCCAAGGCATGCGTGCCGATGTCAATCAGCGGGCCGCCGCCCTGCTTTTCGATATCCATAAACACGCCCCATGTCGGAACGCCGCGTCTGCGGATGGCATGCGCCTTTGCAAAATAAACCTCGCCAAGATCCCCTTGTTCACATGCCGTATATAGCGCTCTCGAATCCGAACGGAACCGGTTCTGGTAGCCAATCGTCAGCTTTTTGCCCGTGCGCTTCGCAGCATCCAGCATTTGCTGCGCCTCGGCGGTATTCATCGCCATCGGTTTTTCGCACATGACATGCTTGCCGGCTTCCAGCGCAGCGACCGTAATGACGGCATGCGTGCTGTTCGGGGTAAGCACATGCACCACGTCGATCGACGAGTCCTTGAGCAGCTCCTTATAATCCGTATATACCTTGGCTTCTTCCGTTCCATACTCCTTGGCCGCAAGCTCCGCGCGATCCAGCTCGATGTCGCAAAAAGCCGTCATTTCCGCCTTGTGGCGCTGCTTGGCCAGCGCGGGCAAATGCTTGCCCTTGGCGATCCCGCCGCATCCGATAATGCCGATTTTCAAAGTAGTCATCTGGTTCCCTCCCGGTTGGTTATCTATCCGAAGTTCTGCCTTACTGTGCCAGCAGCCGCTGGATGTTGTCGAAGCTTTCTTTAACGCTGGCCAGCTCGCCTTTTACGGTCTGATCCTGTTCGACGATGATGTATTGAACCGTCCCAAGCTCTTCCGCTTTTTTCAGAATCGACGGAATGTCCATGACGCCTGCGCCGATCTCGGTGAAATCCTCCTGGTTTGCGGCTGAGAACACCACTTCATCGGTAAGATGCCCTGAAACCTTCTCCAGCAGATTCACCGGATTGGCCGACGGGGCCAGGTCCTTCTGGTGAAGAAGCCCGATCCGGCTGCCGTACTTGTCCATAAAAGCGATGGGATCCACGCCGCCGCGCAGCGCTCCGGATCGGTATGCTCCAGCAGAATGTCCATAATGGTCTGGCCATCAAACTCCTGAAACTCATGAAAATGGTTATGGAAGTAAAACTGAATGCCAGCTTCTTTGGACTTGCGTCCGGACGCATTGAGCCATTTGGCCAATTCCACCGCATCCTCCCGGTCACGGAAAAAGGCGCACGGCATAACGATGCCCTTGCTTCCGATCTCCGCGTTATACCGAATGACCGCATCCAGATCCAGATTCGGATGATAGGCCACGTGGCTCGTAACCACCTGCAGGCCCAGCTTGTCCATCATGGCCTTCAGCTCCGCCGCCGTGTAGTCGACCTCGAACGTGCCGTCTTCCCGGATGTTATGAAACGCGAACTCGATGTTTGTGTATCCGATATCCGCTATGCTTTGCAGCGTCCCGGCAAAATCTTTAGCCAGCGCTTCCCGTACCGAAAACAGCTGCAGACCAACTGGAATTTGAATCATGTGAAATCACTCCTCTATAAAATTTAGGCTTTGACCGACGATGTGCGCAGGTCCAAATCTTGAACAATCTGCTTGTGCTCCTTGTCCAGCTTATACAGCACCAGACAACCGATTTGCAGAATGGTGAGCAGGATCGGTCCCAGGTAGAACAGGACGCGGATCATATCGGTCGCCTGCGGCGAAACCGCATCGGGATCATATCCGGCGAAACCAAGTGCATAAGCGACAACGGAGCCGCCGACGGCAATGCCGAACTTGGTGGCGAAGCTGTAAGCCGAATACAGCATGCCTTCGGACCGGTGGCCGAACTTCCATTCATGGTAATCCACCGTATCGGCGAGCATGGAGAAGTTGGCCGGACTGTTAATGCCGATGCCAATGTTGGCAATAAAGAAAATGACGAGATACAGAAATGGCGGACTGCTTTCCAGGAAAAACAGCAATCCGTACAGCAGCACGGCGCCAGTCAAGGCCAAGATGCTGCCGTTACGCTTACCAAGCCTTCTGAGTACAAACGGGGCGAGTGCGCCTCCGACAAAGTTGGCGACATTCGCGAGTGTCAGGTACAGCGGGATCATTTCGGGCTGGCCCAGAACGTACTGAACGAAATACACCAGCACGCCGAACACGACGCCGATCCGCAGAAACATGAAGAGGGAGTTCAGGGCGATCATCACCCAAGGCTGATTGCCAAACATATGCTTGGCCGATGTGAGCGTGTTAAACTCTTTGGTTTTCTCGGCGCTCTCCGAGAACCGTTCTTTACATTTGAGAAACACCACATAAAACATCACGACGGCGACGACCGTGAAAATGCCCATCGTAACCGGGAACCCCAAGCGGTCGTTCCCTCCGCCGATCCATTTCACCAGCGGGTTGGTGAGCGCCGATACCGCGATGGCCCCAATGGCCATCCCCATGATCCGGAAGCTGCTGAGCTGGTTTTTCTCCTCCGGATCCTTGGTCATCATCGGCATCAGTGCGCCGTAAGGAAGGTTGACACCGGAATACAGGATCCCAAGAATCAGGTAGGTCAAATAGGCGTAGATCAGCTTCCCGCCTTCCGACCAATCCGGCGTAATGAACGTTAAGACGCTGAAGATGGCGAACGGGATCGGTACAAAAAAGAGAATGAACGGCCGCGCCTTGCCGAACCGGCTGCTGGTCTTGTCGATCATGACCCCGATCACCGGGTCGATCACCGCGTCAAGAATTCTTGTAATCAGAAACAAGGTGCCGATGGCCGTGGCGGCCAGGCCGTACACATTCGTGTAAAAATAGAGCAGATAGCTTGTCGTCATCCCCCAGACGAAGTTGGACGCCAAGTCTCCAAAGCCGTAACTGATTTTTTCGCTTAAGGAAAGCTTTCCCGCCGCTTGAGCCATGTCTCATCACCACTTTTTGTGTTTTACAATGCGGTTTCTCGGTTTCCTATCCTGATGAACATGCTTGCTTTCTTCCCCCGGGCGAATCCGGAAAATCACCCTTCCTCCGGCAAAATGTAATGCGTTACATTTTAAGGTATGATAAAGAGATATTGGCCTTACTGGTTGGTTTTGCTAAGCGGTACCTTTGATTCGCGCGAATCCGGATCCAGAAATGTAACGCATTACATTGCAGCGGTTTTAAAAAAAACGGCTGCTTGGTAACCGTTTCTTTAAGCGATATTGTAAGCGATTTCTCGGAAGAGCGCAACCCCCATTTTTCACCTGTCAGCGGGAGCGCTTTGCCGTCGACTCCCGAATGACGATTTCATGAGGCAGCAGGATCGTCTTGTTCTCGCCCGCTTCTCCGCGCAAGCTTTGCAGGAGCGCCTCCATGGCGGCACGGCCGAGATCATACTTGGGCTGGCGTACCGTCGTGATAGGCGGCCGGCTCATCAGCGATTCCACCGTATCGTCGAATCCGACGACGGCGACGTCATCCGGCACCGATTTGCCCAGATATATCGCCCCGTTGACACAGCCGATGGCTGTAGCGTCGCTGGAGCAGAAAATGGCGGTCGGATGCTCCGCAGCTTGAAGCCATTCGACGGCAAGGTCGTACCCGTTTTGGTACTCGTAGTCGCTCTCCCTGATCCACTCTTGGCGCACCTCGATCCCCGCCGATTCCAGCGCTCGCCGGTACCCCTGCTCCCGGGCGGCGGAAGAACTCTTCGCGTTTCCCCCTTTAACCATGGCAATTCGCCGGTGACCCAAAGACAGGAGGTGGGACACCGCATCAAAGGCTGCCTGCTCATTGTCGACCGAAACGCTGTATGCGTGCTGCACCTGCTCATATTCCGAGCACTGCACGATGCTGTAATCTTTCGCCAGCTGATCCAGCTCCTCCGCGCTCAAGGTAGAGGCCACGATGATGACGCCGTCGACGATTTTTTTCTTGAGCATCTGCAGTAGCTCTTCTTCCTTATCATGGTCGTCCTCGGAGGCGCAGACCAGCACCTGATATCCGTTCTTCTGAGCTACATCCTGTATGCCCTTATACACGTCCGACATAATTGGAAAGACGAGGCTCGGAGTCAGCACCATAATGCGGCGCGTCTCCGCTCTTCTTAATTCCCTGCCGAGGGAATTGGGCTCATACTCCAGCGCTCTGATCGTTTCCATCACTTTCTTGCGCGTCGATTCCTTGACGAGGGGACTGTTGTTCAGCACCCGGGACACGGTCGCAACGGACACGCCGGCCGTCTTGGCCACGAACTGTATGGGTCTCATATAATAGGCCGCTCCTTTACTCCGTACAAATGGGTTTATCTTTCATTTTATCATAGATTTCAAAGCCAATTCCAATTACATGGTTGGCTGAAGCTCCATATTTTCATAGAAAACGCTGTACGCGGGATACCCTTTATCAGCAGACCTGACGCCGAAATCAAACAGCCCTCAGGAGCCCATCTTGACAGATTCAGCCTTTTTCAATACTGCCATGCCATGTATAATGTATGAATACGAAAACATAAGGACGGACTGCTTATGCTGCAATCGCTGAATGCCCGACTCAACCGAATCATGCCTTTGATTACGCCGGCCAGCATCGTCATCGGCGTCTTATGCGGAGGTTTGCTGTCTTCGTATACGTTCATGTCTCCCTGGCTGTTTGCTTTTATGACATTTGCCGGCAGCATCAGCTTAAGCTTCAAGGATTTTCTCAGTGTCATGAAAAGGCCGCTGCCACTCTTCGCCTGCCTGCTCGTTTTGCATGTGATCATGCCGCTGGTCGCCCTCGGCACGGGCAAGGTTCTATTCCCGCTCGATGCTTATACGATCACCGGGCTTGTGCTTGCCGCCGTCATCCCTACGGGGGTCAGCAGCTTCGTATGGGTAAGCCTGTACAAGGGCCATATCGCGCTGACATTGTCCATCATCCTGGTCGACACGCTGATCGCGCCTTTCGCCGTTCCCGGCATTCTGTCGCTGCTGATCGGAACGAGCGTTCATATGGACATCCTGCCGATGATCAGCAGCCTGTTCGGCATGATCGTGGTCCCTTCCCTGCTCGGCATGGCCTTGAACGAATGGAGCAAAGGCGCCATCGTTCCGGTCTGGGGACCGCGCCTCAACCCGTTCTCCAAACTAGCCATGGCGCTGGTCATCATGATCAACGGCTCCGTGGTCGCTCCCTATCTGTCCGACATCAGCCCCCGGCTGGTCGGCATGGCTGCGGTTATCGTCTTTTTGGCCGCGGCCGGGTACCTGCTGAGCTTCGCGATCTCCGCCCTGATGGGCTGGAGCGAGCCGGAGCAGGTCGCCCTCGTCTTCAACGGCGGGATGCGCAACATCAGCGCGGGCGCCGTCCTGGCCGTCGCCTATTTTCCCGCGCCGGTCGCCGTTCCCGTCGTTCTGGGTATGGTCTTCCAGCAGATGATGGCGTCTCTGGTCGGACTCTTGCTCGGTCGCCGCACGCAGCTGCGTATCCGGCGGGAAGAATCAGGAAAAACGCAAACTCGCGCCCTGTAAGCATCCTGTAGGAGAAGCACAACGATCCTGTGCAGTCATTCGACTGTACGGGATTTTTTCGTTTTGTGGCTTTTCAGAATTACGTGTAGACCTTACCTTATCATTTCGATCATAAAGTGGTGTGTTTTAATATAAACATACGACCTCTTTTTTGCAACCAGCCGTTTATCAGTCCTTGCCGCATCAAGGAATCAAGGAAGCCGGACAGCAATTTGGCGGGGTATTTCCTGCGGGAGCTAGAAGAACGAATATTTATCTCAAAAAAAGAAGCTCACCCTTGACGTGAAGGGTAAGCTTCTTCTTGTTACTTGAATTTGATTTTGGTTTTGATTTTGCTCCCGCAGCCGCAAATGATCGTATGCTTCAAATTTTTGATCGGCTGGTGGCACATGGGGCATACACTTGGCTGAAGCATCATGCCGGATCACCCTCCCTTTCATTTGTTCGCACGCCTCGATCCATGCGGCTGCCGCCCTTAAGGGGCAAAACCGCTGCTGCCGCTTTACGCTTGGACGGTTAAGCCCAAACCTTCGGCAACGCGGGTTCCGTAATCCGGATCCGCTTTGTAGAAATGGGAGATCTGGCGCAGCTTAATTTCCTCCAGCTCTACCGGCTTCATCGCTTCCACGATGGTCCGGATGAGGCGGGCCTTCTCTTCTTCGCTCATCAAGCGGTACAAGTCCCCGGCTTGAGTATAGTGATCATCGTGATCGTAAGCCGTTTGTGCAGCATAGCCGTCAACCTCGAACGGAGTGATCCGGGCATGCGGATCTTCCTTCGGTCCGTTGAAGCTGTTAGGTTCGTAATAGACCGATCCGCCGCCGTTCGTACCCGAATTCATGTATCCGTCGCGCTGATAGTTGTTGACCGGTACCTTCGGACGGTTGATCGGCAGCTGGTTGTGGTTCGCCCCTACACGGTAACGGTGCGCATCCGCATAAGCGAACAGGCGGCCCTGCAGCATTTTGTCCGGGGACGGTTCAACGCCGGGAACGAGGTTGCCCGGAGAGAACGTGGCCTGCTCCACTTCGGCAAAATAGTTTTCCGGATTCCGGTCAAGCACCATTTTCCCAACCTCGATTAACGGATAATCCTTCTGGGACCACGTCTTCGTCACGTCAAACGGATCGAACCGGTACGTATTTGCGTCCTCCAGCGGCATGATCTGAACATACAGCGTCCAGGACGGATAGTCCCCTGCTTCGATCGCCTGCTGCAGGTCCTGAGTATGGTAGTCGGGATTTTCACCTGCCAGCTTTGCCGCCAGATCCGGATCCAGGTTCTTCACGCCTTGGTCTGTTTTAAAATGGTACTTGATCCACACGGCTTCACCCTGCTCGTTGACCCATTTGAATGTATGGCTGCCGAAACCGTGCATATGACGCAGCGTCGCCGGAATGCCGCGGTCGCCCATCAGGTAAGTAACCTGGTGCAGCGATTCAGGAGATAAGGACCAGAAATCCCATACGGCGTTCGGATTTTTAAGGTGCGTTCTTGGATCGCGCTTTTGAGTATGGATAAAGTCCGGGAATTTGATCGCGTCGCGAATGAAAAAGATCGGCGTGTTGTTGCCTACGATATCGTAATTGCCTTCTTCAGTGTAGAACTTTACAGCAAATCCGCGCGGGTCGCGGACGGTGTCTGCGGAGCCAAGCTCTCCCGCAACGGTCGAAAACCGGATAAAGAGGTCGGTCCGCTTGCCCTTGTCATGGAACAGCTTCGCTTTGGTATATTTAGACATGTCGTTGGTCACTTCGAAATAACCGTGCGCTCCGGCACCTTTCGCATGAACGACACGCTCAGGAACTCTCTCGCGATTAAAGTGGGCTAATTTCTCCAGCAGGTGAACATCTTGAATCAGGGTAGGACCGCGATGTCCGGCCGTAATGGAATTTTGGTTGTCCCCAACCGGGGCTCCCCAGCTCGTTGTCAGTTTATTGGAATCGGAATGATTTGTACTCATTAGCTCTCCACCTTTTTCGTAAAATGATCATCAAAAAACCTCATAAACAAATGATAACACTTATCAATTTAAAGTCAATATTTATTTAGAATAATTATAAATAAGATTTTTAAAACCGTTTGAAGCGTTGTTCCGTCTGTACCACAGAGACAAAGAAAGGAGGGCTGCCCGCTTGGGCTCTCACGCAGAAATGAAAAAGGTTAGCATGGGACAAGCCGGAGTTGAAACCGATGTTTATGACGCCATCATGGAGCACCGGGAAACGCTGCTGAACATCGCTTACAGCTATTTGCGCAATCGTCATGACGCCCTGGAGGCGCTGCAGGAAATGACGTGCAGGGCATGGGTCAAACGCTCGACGCTGAAAGACGGCAGGGCGCTGAAGGCTTGGCTCATCCGCATTCTCATTTATGTATGCATCGATGAGCAGCGGCGCCGGAAGCGGGCCGTTCCTACCGTGGATGAGCAGCTTGAGGAGATTAGTCAGCCTCATGATGCATTCAAAGCGTTCAACCACGATAAGGTCGCCATGGGTCCCCTGCTGGAAAAGGTGAAGCCGAAATACCGCCATGTGCTGATCCTGAAATACTACAACGACCTGACGCTCACGGAAATCGCCGCGGTTCTCGGCAAGCCGGAAGGCACAGTCAAAACGTGGCAGCATAAGGGGCTTGGCCAGCTCCGCAAATGGATGAAGAATCGGAGGGATTGGGAATGAACACGAACCCTGAAGAACAAGCCCTGCTTGCCGACGCGGCGCAGCTCCGGCGGGAAAGGATGCAAATCGGCGACACGGAAGCTACCGAGGCGATCCGGAGCGGGTTCGCCCATAGACCGGCTTCGCGGAAGCGGCGTTTTCTGCCCTATGCCGTCGCTGCAGTGGTGCTGGCCGTGCTGCTGGGTGCCGGATGGTGGCAGGGCGGCCCGATCGGCATTCATGCACCACATACGGCAAAGGATTGGGACTGGGGTGTGCTGGCGAAATATGAGCCCCTATCCGGCGTGGACCATGCGACACTGGAATCCGCAGTACGCAACGATTACATTCAAATCGTCAATAAGTCGGTTTCCTCCGGTCCTTACCGAATTACACTCGATGCCGTCACAGCAGACGAGAACAAGATGCTGCTGCTTTACACGGCAACGGCAGAGTCCAGCCATGAAATCAAAGCGGTGAACAGCGTCAAAGTGACCGATTTGAATTCAGGCAGGCCTCTGAATGCTGAGCTGCAGATCAGCAACGGAGACGTACACAGCTTCTCCGCTCTGAGCACGGTGATGCTTGACCGAAGCCAGCCTTTTCCGAGCCACATCGAGGTCGATCTTCAGGTGACCTCCGTAAATCCCGGGAAGCTGGGCGACCCCAAAACCAGAGCGGCCGCTGCGGACTTCCTTTATTCCGACCGTATGAAAATTAACGTTGATTTAGAACCAAAATTTGAAAAGACGCCGACCGTTGTGATGCAGCCTGACCGGTCCATAAGCATCGACGGCCGTAAGGTTGTTCTCTCCAAAATGGAAATATCTCCGCTGATGACGCGAGCCACCTTCGCGATCGATAACGGCAGCGAATTGGACTTCAAAACAAAGCAATCCATTCGAGACAAGCTCCGTTACATGACCATCGTCTCCACTAACAGAAATGGAAGGGCTGTGCAGCTGAATTCGGTAGCCGGAAACGGGACCGACGAGGGCTTCCAGCAAATATTCAGCAGCAGCATGCTCGACAAGCCCCGCTCGCTTGTGCTGAAGATGTACATCGATTCGGACACAGGTGCCCCCAAACCGCTAAAGGATCTGCCCGTCGTTGAACTGAAAATCAAATGATGGCTGTAATGAAGACTAAAAAACCGCGAATATATCGCGGTTTTTTAGTCTGCTGCCTTATGATCCGGGCTCGGGCATCGGGATCTTCATCTACTCATCTCCTGACCAAACTTGGCGTGAAGAAACGACAGTTTCTCCAGACTGAATCGCCTGCTGCATGAGCATGCCTAAATAATGATCCTGCGAAGCATCAGAGAGACTGTAGAAACTGGGCCCGCCCGCAGCGTAGACAGCCATTTGCTGCAGGCAGCAGGCAATCGCGATTTCGTCGTCGTACAGCCTTGCAGGAGCAAACGGATTGTTATACACCCACCGTTCTCCTGCCATGATCCCCTCCAGAAAGTACCCTTCTTGATTCTCGAGCTCACCCTTATTGATTCGCTTGAAGTTCAAATAAAGCGGCGTACGGAAGTCCTTCAGGACCGTCAGCCGGTCATCGAATATTTCGCCCCGCTCCCCCCGAACCGACATGTGGTTCGAGCGGATCCAGGAACGATGCTGCTCCGCGGTGAAATCGTAGATCCCGAGCTTGCCGCCGAAATCCAGCCAGGCCAAATCTCGCCGGGACGTCACGATCTGTTCTTCCGGCGGCGGTCCGCTCCGGGTAGGTCCTGCCACCCAGTCGGACTCAAACCGCATTGCCCGAACGCGGACGTCTTCAAATCCAATACCGAGCATCTTCCGAAGCAGGGCGGCTCCGTGGTAAAAGTGTGAAATCGATACGGTTGCCTGGGTTACGTTCCCGAGCAGCCCTTCCCGAATGATAGCCATTCTAGCTTGATTCATCGGATGGAACGGATACTGCTCGGCGACCTGCACCCGCGCACCACGGCGTGTCAGCTGGTCATGCAGCCTGATCAGCCCGTCCAAATCAGGTGCAGGAGGCGTTTCCGCCAATGCGGGAATGCCATGGTCCGCAAGCTGAATCAAATACTCCGCGCAAGCCGATGCGCTGACGGATACAACCATGAAATCCGGCTGCGGGCCGGTCAACAGCTGTTCAAGCGTCCTATATGCGGCCACCTGCCACTGGCGCTCCATCGCCTGGCCTTTGGCTGCGTCCCGGACCACCATTCCCGTGACCTGGAATTTCTCTGGAAGCGCTTGCGCAATTCTTAAAAAATATTGGGCCCGAAATCCACCGCCACCGATAATGCCGAAAGTTGCAGGCCTTCCCATAACAACACCTCCTTTTTATTGAGAGCAGCCCGAAGGCGGCAGTACCATGAGCGACAGCCATGAACGAATCGCGGATATCGCCCGCTTCTCCCTTGGATAATAACTACCTTAGCACCGGCCCTGATCATTGACAATCCGCCGATAGTCAGAAGAAAGAACCGGCCGTTGGCCGGTTCTTCCCCGATGAGGATGGAACTATTTTTTCTTGTGTACCTGTCATCATTGTTCCCGGAAGAATTCCAAGCTTCGTATGATGATTTATTCCGCCTGATACCGATCATAAGCCGCCTGATACACGGACATGTACTGGTCCAGTCCCATTTTCTTTAAGTTATTGACGTACCCGTCCCACTGATCGAAAGACGCGGAGCCGTTAATGAATTTTGCTTCCATTTCCGTGGTGTAATCCTCAATGTCCTTGCCGATAGAAGACATGACCTCCGTCTCCTCCGGCGTATAGTTAAAGTTATACAGGATGTTCTTCACCGCGTAAGGCTTGGCTTTTTCGGCCGCGGCCATGGAATTCGGGAGCGTCTCCGACCCTTTGAAATACTTTTCCGTCACGAAGCCGGGATAGCTTC
>NZ_PCZT01000009.1:2110900-2116559 GCF_002968895.1 Paenibacillus sp. AR247
CCTTTTCTCGGTCAGCGTTTCAAATGGCACCAGATTGAACTTCACCTGGACACTCGACATCTGGCTGTACGTTTTCCAAATCAGCGTATCTTCAAATTTGCTGCCGTTAGTCGGCGACTTGCCTGTGAAAAAGGTCAGCTCAATATCACCTCTTTCAACCGGACCTTTAAAAAGGTGACCGGCATCACGCCGGGTGCCTACCGCAAAAGGCATTGGCTTCAGAGCACCAGCCAAAGCGGTTAGCGGAACCTGATGCGGCGCTCCGCTCTTTTCGCATGTTGACCCAACACAAAAACAGCCAATTGCCGGTTACATACAGGCAAATGGCAGTTTTTTTCTTGATTTTACATATCGCAAACAATAAAAATCTGCTCTAATCAATATCCTGTGTACACTGATGTTTCTGCGACTAAACGCTAAACCCCGATATCCTGAACGACCAGCAGGCCCGGCAGCAGGTTAAGCACGGTTGAGCTGACAACAACCATTTTTCGCTTGGGGCTGAGGTCGATCGGGTCAAAAACCAGCGGCAGCAGCCATTTCAGGGAGATGAATAACCAGGCCGCTTGAACCAAGCCAAGCACGACGAGCCTCATCCCGAGCCGCCTGGCCGTTTCCGGTGTCATTCCGGACGAAAAGGTTAGCTTGCCTGTCATCCGGAGACTTTCGAACGAAATCAGGAAGATGACAAAAACGATGCCGAGGGTCGAACATATTTTAAACACATCGGTTCGCGTCTGCTTCCCTTTCGCAAGCGTGGAGAGCCGCGCTCCCTGAAATCCGATCAAAAAAAAGACGACGCCCATGATCAGGGCAGAACCTGTAAAGCAGGCCATGACCAGGTTCGCCGCCATGCTCAACAATTCGAGTATCCATAACATGACAAGATCCGCCTTAGGTTCATTTTGCTAATTATATCCTAAAGCAAAGCAGGAAAAGTGTCACGTCAATCGACCATGTGAACAGCCTAATTGATAAATTGGATTTCCTTCAGCATCCGGACGATCATGACCGCCATTTCGGCACGAGTGCAAGTCTCGTCCGGACGCAGTGCGCCATGCTGGTCACCTTGCATAATTCCCGCCTGAACGATCTTCATCATCGCATCATGGGCCCAGCTGGCGATCTCTTCTTGATCAGCGAAACCCTCGAGACTCACTTGTTCAACGCTGCCTTGAGTATCCGCTTTGCCTGAGTACGTCATGGATTTACTGATCATCAGTGCCATTTCCTGCCGGGTTACCGCACGATCCGGATGAAATCCGCCGTCACCTGCCCCCTGGATGATTCCTGCCTTCGTGGCCGACTGTACTTCCGCCGCGTACCAGTCCTTATCGTCAACATCTTCGAAGATACTTGTTCCTGCCTGTTCGGGGAGCTGAAGCGCCCGGGCCAGCAGCACAGCAAATTCCGCCCGGGTAACGGTATCACAGGGAGCGAAGCTGGATGCCGTTTTCCCTTGAAGCAGCCATTTGTTGGCAAGCAGCAGGACATCCCTCTGCGACCAATGGTTCTGAAGATCCGCAAAGGATGCATTTCGTTGAAGCAGAACAATCATATCCGCTTCGAAGCCTTTATGAAGAACCGTAGCTGTCTGTGAACCGGCTGCGTCCTTTCCAAACAGAGCCGGAACGAAACGGAAGGTTTGCCCGATCGACTGTAAAACGGCAGCAGATGCATGATCAGGCTGAAGTTTACCGCTAGCGCTGTCGTCAAGCAAAAAAGTCAGTTTATCTATATTGACCGCGTTTGCTATTCCTGCGCCATCCTGAACCGCCGAAACATTAAACTGGAACGGTTCGGTTATCATTTCGGCATCCGCGCGCTTTGCGGCGTCTTGGATTTGTGATTTCAACCCGGCGTCCGGGCGTTTCATCGTAAACAACAACCCTTCGCCATTCGTACCTTCCGATGGATTACCCGAATCCGCCATCTTGATCTCCTTGAGCGGCAATACAACGCTGCCACCCGGTGTCGCCCACTCGATCTTCAGATCCGGGTTGATGGATAAAAGCCGATGGATGAGTGGTCCGGAAACACGGAGCCCCCAGCTCTGATCTCCTTCCTCGGTACGCACATGGATGCGCCCTTGCTTGACCTCCTCCTCGTGAAGCAAGATCGTCCCTTTCATTTGATCGTACTCGATTTGGAGGGAGAGCGGCTGAAGAGCCGGCGTTTCGGGCGGTTTACCGCCAGCGTTAGACGACGAACCACTGCTGCCTCCTCCGGCAATTACCGGCTCGCTGACCCTGATCAGCGCAGTCGCCACCTGTCCTCCGTACGTTGCCGTAATGACGGTTTGCCCGGCTGTCAGCCCCGTAACCAGTCCATCGGAGTCTACCTTGGCTATGTTCGGATCATCGATATGGTAGTCCGCCAATCCGGTCACATCTTTCTCCGTTTGATCCGAATAACTGGCGATGGCCTGAATCCGTATTTGTCCGTGCGTCCGTAAATCGTAGGAAGGAGAATCCAATGTCAATCCGCTCTGAACGGCATACACCGTGACGGAAGCTGTCGCCGTCAGGGCCTCGGCTCTTTCGCCATATACGGCCGAAACTACGCTCGTTCCAGGCTTCAAGCCGTAAATATACCAGTTGTCATCCTCCTGACCCACTTTGATCATTTCCGGATCGTAATGCCACTGAACTTCTGAGGTCCAATCGACCGTCGATGATCCATCTACCGTTTGCACCACCGTAGGGGCCTTTCCCCCCACTTCAATGGAATAGTCTGAAGGAACGATAAACATGCCGTCGCCAAAGTCGATACGGATCTCCGGCATCAGCTCTTCCTCGCCAATAAATCCGCGGATCACCGCTGTACCCGATTGGAAAGAGCTGATCAGCGCGGTATAGACACCCTGGCTCTTATAGGTAAAATCTGAAAGGTTGCCAAGTGTTGTGTCACCATGAACCTCCGGATGCTGATCTGTCAGGTTACCGAAAGCGTCTTTGATTTCAATCGTGATTACTGAGAGACCGAGTCCATTCGCCGGAAGCTCCGTCGCGCCGGCTGTGATGACGGAATTTTCCAATACATAGGGTCCAGCCGTAAATTCAACCTCAGCTTTACCCTCAAGCGGAATTCCGTCCAGCGTAGCGGTCAAAACAGCTGTTCCGGCCGTTGTCGACGTGACCGAAGCTTCATAGCTTCCGTCCGGAAGAACCGCTGTGTCCGTGATCGAGCCAAGCGACGATAAGATCTGCACCTGACTGCCGTCATCCGAATAAACGTCATTTCCGTTCTCGTCTTTCAGCCGGACGCTGACCGCAGCCGAACTGATTCCGTCTGCCGTTACACTGTCCTTGTCAACGGAGACCGTTGAGACTGCCGCCGAAGGGGCCCCCGGCGAGAAGATGACCGTGGCTGTCTGCGTTAATTCAACACCGTTTAATACGCCGGTGACGGTGGCCATCCCTGCCGCTTTCGACGAAGTCAGGACGGCGGAATACGTTCCATCATTCCGGTTCTGCTGGATGCGGCCGATCGGGACGCCTGGATGTCCATACTTCTTGCGGGAGCATGCTCTCTAGCGTGGATTGCCATCCTGTCTTTCGGAATCCGTAAAATCGGCAAGCAGCCGATATTCGAGATGGTCTCAAAAGCTTACCACCCTTTCGTTGCAAGGGTGCTGGCCGGAGCGGTAGCGATCTACCTCTTTGCGATATGCACGGTCACGACCCGGGACACCGTCTACTGGATCCACCAGACCTTTTCCCCTGAAACACCGATTCTGGTGTTCGCCTTGATTTTTCTCTTCATTTCGGTGGCCAACGCGTACCTTGGTATCCAATCGATTGCCAATACGGCCAGCGTTCTGCTGCCCGTGGTCGTCCTGCTCGGCTTTTTCGTCATGTTTTCGAACACTCCGCATAAAGATTATTCCTTGCTTAAACCGCTTCTCGCCCATGGCATGCAGCCGGTGTGGCGCGGGGTGATCTATGTCGGAGCCGGCTTCTCGGAAGTGATCATGCTGTTCTTCATGCATCATCACATCAAAACCCGCCTGTCGTATCTATCTTTTATGATCATCATATTCCTGCTGGCAGGCCTTACCTTTGGGCCGCTAATCGGTGCCATCACGGAATTCGGGACGGACGAAGCGGCCAAGCTGAGGTTTCCGGCTTACGAGGAATGGAGACTGCTCACGATCGGCCGCTACATCGAACATCTGGACTTTTTTAGCGTGTACCAGTGGTTCAGCGGCGCGTTCATCCGGATTTCCCTCACCTTGTTTCTCATGCTGGACATATTCCGGATCCAGAGCAAAAGGGGAAAAGCCTGGATGCTGGGCTGCCTATACGCGGTCATCCTTTTCATCTCAACCATGCCGATCAGTGATCAGGCATTTTTAAAAATAATGTCCAACTATTTGCTCCCTATCTCACTGTGGGGAGTGCTGGCGTTTTCGGTGATTATGGCCGGACTCATCCTGCTGGCCAAGCGAAGGGGAAAGCAGCATCATGATCAGAAAAAGCAGCCGGAACGGTTCAGCGATCGATGCTTTGGTCTCCCGCTTATTCGATTCGAGTGCGGATATTAAGAATATAACCCTCCAGCTATCCAATGCAGACTACAGCGTTCAGCTGCTGTACTGCCAAGGGCTGTGTGACGTCAACAAAGTGGAGCAGGATATCATTCCTGCGCTGAAGGACATTTCTGAAGATATTTTTCGATCGGACCAGATGAACCTGCAGCAGAAGGTTCCATTTCACATGAAAAACCTGCCTGAAAAAGGCCGTGAAGAAGCCATCAAGGAAACGGTGCTGAACGGAAATCTTCTGCTCCTATTCAAACCTACGTACCAGATTTACTCGGTAACTCTGGCCAATCCGCCCATTCGGCAGCCTGAGGAGCCTAATACGGAGGTGTCTAGCCGCGGGCCGCGGGACGGATTTGTCGAAGATGCATACACCAATCTGGCCTTAATTCGAAGAAGGCTCAAAACCGAGATGCTGGCGGTCGAAGCGTTTACGATCGGATCCGAGACGTCAACCGAGGTATTCCTGCTGTACCATAAGGAAGAAATTCAAAAGAAGGTGCTCGATGAAATCCGTTCCAGGCTAGCGCATGTACGTACCAAAGGTCTGATTAGCAACACGCAGCTGGAAGAAGCGTTGATGGGTTTTTCCTTTTTTCCGCTGATGTCCTACACGGGCAGACCGGACTACGCCGTAAACGCGCTGCTTCATGGCAAATTCGTGCTGGTGATGAACGGTTCGCCGACGGTGGTCTTTGCCCCCGTGACCTTTAACCTTCTGCTTAACACGTCGGAAGACGCTCATTACGTCAATGTCTTTGTGGCCTTCACCAGATTATTAAGAATAAGCGGGGTTTTGCTGTCGCTTTTTTTGCCGGGCTTTTGGACAGCGGTTACGACATACCATCAGGATCAGATCCCTTTCACCCTGCTGGCGACCATCGTCAATTCCAGGCAAGGCGTGCCGCTCCCCGTCCCTTTGGAGGCTGTGGTGAGCCTGCTGCTATTCGAGATTTTCAGGGAGGCGGGGATGAGATTGCCTTCATCCTTCGGACAGACCTTGTCGGTCGTCGGCGGGTTGATTATTGGCCAGGCGGCCATTAGCGCCGGGATTGCAGCACCGGGAACCATCGTCGTTACGGCGATATCGGTCGTATCCACCTTTACGCTGGTGAA
>NZ_PCZT01000009.1:2116659-2119583 GCF_002968895.1 Paenibacillus sp. AR247
CCAGTCCCTAGTCACGGTGGTAAGCTTGTTAAGGCTGGTGATTCTGCTGATCAGCGGGTTTCTCGGACTGTTCGGCACGCTGTCGAGTCTAATGGCGCTCATACTGTTCCTGGTCAATCTTCGATCCTTTGGCACCCCTTATTTGGCCCCTCTATCCCCGCCGCAATTTAAGGAATGGTTTAAGGTCCTTTTCCGCATGCCTTGGGGCAAAGGAAAATTCACCGACCAATCCGGAAACAAAGGATGAGTAGAGGCATGAGAACGATAAGATGCATTTTAACTGTGATCCTGCTCTCCACGCTGCTGACCGGCTGCTGGGGAACGAGGGAAATCGATCATATGATCTATGTAAATACACTAGGCGTAGATTATGTCAAAGACAAAGTCGTCGTGTACATCCAAATGGTCAACTTTGGAGGGATTGCCAAGAAAGAATCGGGGCAGTCCCAACAGCAGAAGACCTATGTCGGGAAAGCTGAAGGCGATGCGTTCGACGCCGCGGTATTCAACCTGTACGAATCGAGTCCGCAGCGAATTGTCTGGAGCAACGTGAAGTCGGTTGTCTTTACCGAGAATGCATTAAAGCACGGACTGATCGATCAGGTTTTTGACGTATGGGACCGGTATTACGAGTTTCGTTATACCGTATGGGCAATGGCCACCAGGGAACCCTTGGAGCGGGTGCTCAATGCGACGTCAACCAGCGAACTGTCCGCCATATACTCGCAGCTGAACAGCCCGATGCGGTCTTATGAACAAAGCTCCATTGTCGCCCCGCTGTATATGTACAAATTCATTTGGAAATGGAAGTCATCCGAGAGATGGGATTGATTCAACCGGTATTGGTCGGGTGGTCATTCGCGGGAATCCCCCTTCTCGACTATATCCGGGAGTATGGGGAGAACGAGATTGGAGGAGTCCTGTTTGCGGGTGCCTTAACCCGGCTTGGCAGGGAAGCCTTCATGGCCGATATGGGAAGCGACACGCTGAACATGTCGGCGGGCCTCTTCTCTGACGAACCGATGGTTCGGATCAACACGCTGGACCAGTGGCTGGAGCAAAGCGTGTTTTATCACACTTTGACCCGCGAGGAGCACTATCTCTTTCTCGGATCCAATGTGGTCGTTCCGGCATTCGTACATCAAGGAATCTTTAACAGGCAGATCACGAACGACGATGTATTGTCGTCGATGACGAAGCCCGTTCGGATCACACACGGAGCCCAGGATTGCACCGTGAAGCTTGAGGCCAGCCGGCGAACCGCTGAAATCATCCCCCATTCCGGGGTATCCCTGTATGAAGAAGCAGGACATGCGGTCTTTTGGGATCAGCCTGAGCGCTTTAATCGGGAACTCAAAGAGTTTGTTGATTCGATCGGGCAGAGCTGAATCTGAAACGCTGAATCGATGCTCAGAGCTTAATTTTCTGCAAATCATCCATCATTTTTCAAGAGAGGCGGCATCAAAAATGAACACTTATCAAGCATTAACGGTAGATTGGAAAGGGGAAAAGCTGAAGCCGGAAGTACGGGGCTATTCGCTGGACGATCTGCCGGAAGGGGATGTAACGATCCGTGTTGCATACTCAGGCGTGAATTATAAAGACGGGCTGGCCAGCATCCCTGGAGGCAATATCGTGAACAGTTACCCGCATATTCCGGGAATCGACTTGTCCGGAACCGTCGTCGCTTCGTCTGATCCTGCATTCCGTGAGGGAGACGAAGTCCTCGTTACGGGATACGGATTGGGGGTATCCCATCCGGGTGGCTTCAGCCAAATGACGCGGGTTCCCTCTGCTTGGGTCGTCCCCCTGCCGCCGGGTATGTCGGCGAAGGCAGCGATGGCGGTCGGCACCGCCGGGTTCACCGCTGCGTTATCCATTCACCGGATGGAGGAGAACGGACTGGCTCCCAGCCAAGGCCCTGTGCTCGTGACCGGCGCCACCGGCGGCGTCGGAAGCTGGGCCGTCGCCATGCTGGCGCGATCGGGTTATGACGTGACGGCCAGCTCCCGCAAGAGCGCTGAAGCCGATTATTTAAAAAACTAGGCGCCGCCGAATGCATCTCGCCCCAGGAGCTGGAATTGCCTGAAGGACGCTCCCTTCATCAGGAGCGATGGGCCGGTGCAGTCGATCCGGTAGGCGGGGCTCTTCTGCCTCATGCCCTAAGATCGGTCCGTTACGGAGGCTCTGTCGCTGTCAGCGGTTTTACCGGGGGAATGGACTTCGCCTCATCGGTACTTCCGTTTATTTTACGCGGCGTTAATCTGCTCGGCATTGACTCGGTGCAGTGCCCCATGGAGCTCCGGCGCAAGGTATGGGGACGGATCGCGGCCGAGTGGCTGCCGGAAGAAGAAATGCTCGATTCCGTCGTTCACGAGATTGCGCTGGCCGATCTGCCGGACGCGTTGACTCAAATTCTTCAAGGCCGCATGCGGGGCCGGGCTATCGTGAACCTCACTTGAGCAGCTTGTCATCGTAAAGCATGAGACGTGTACTGGAACGCTGGTCGCTGTTAACGGCCCATCCGGTCACGTCTTTTCAATTGTTAGGAGTTAAATCATTTATCATATAATTGAGCAGTTCTGCGTACTCGATCGGCGATCTCTGCCCTTATGTGTTCAGGTTCCAATACGAGGACATTCGGCCCAAAACTTAGAATCGTATCATATAGCCAACTATCCTCCAGAAACTCCCCTTTAACTTGAAGTGAGCCGTCAGGTAAAGGGGTGATCGATTCCGCTTTGAAGTAGTCCTGTACTCTCGTTCTTACCTGCGGCTGAAAATGTAACTCCAAACGAGTAACCGGACCGCGATCGTTCCATAAAGCCTCTAAATCCTCGATCGTTTTATCTCGGCGAACAAAGCTCTCTAAGGCAATCCGGAGGTTGTTTATTCGGGATAATCGAAAGATTCGATAATTGTTC
>NZ_PCZT01000009.1:2119683-2122888 GCF_002968895.1 Paenibacillus sp. AR247
ATCGACAACAGCTTGAGCTGCAGGCTGCCAAAGAAGTCAAAAGTCAGATCATGGACACGTATTTAAAGGGGTTGGAGAAGGACATTGACGTGTACAGCCTGTCGGCAAAACTGTACCGCAGCATGCCCAAGGAATGGCAGGAACTCAGCGCCAAAGGACAATTAAAGTTGGATCGGGGCAGCATTGGCATCATTACCGTCAAGGTCAATCTAATCAGCGGCGGCATCTCCAAAATGAAATGATGCACCATCACGATGACTGATCAAGGGGTATTTTTCGCGGATGAAGTCAAGGAAAGTTTCCGATACCGGGGTAAGCGGCCTGTCTTTTTTCCATACTACGCCGATCGGAAGCTTGCATTCTGGATCATCGACCTTCACCCAGTGCAAATGATGATTTTGAACACCTATCGTCTTCGGCAGCAAGGCAACTCCAAAACCCGCAGAAACGAGCCCGGCCACCGTATCCAATTCGTCCGCTTCAAATACGGTGTTCGGGCGAATCTGTTTTTTTTCGAACAATTGGTTGATGGTGAAATTTAACCCGCAGGTCGTCTTTAAACCGACAAAAGGCTCATCCTGCAGCTCCTCCAGACTGATTTTGCTTTTGCTGCTCCAACGATGCTGCTGCGGAAGGGCCAGAAATAGTTCGGGCATGCCGAGCAAATGCCAGTTGAACTTGTCATCCAGCAGCTCGGGCGTGGAAAGGCCGAAATCGCATTCGTGATTGGAAATGAGCGTAAGCAATTGTTGATTGGAGCTCTCATGAAGCTCAAAACGGATGTCGGTATAACGCTCCCGGAAGGAACCGAGCAGGCTGGGGATCAGCTGAGCTCCGAGCGTATGCAGGAAGCTAAGGGAAATCACACCCGCCTCTGGATTGATTTGGTTCGCGATCTCCTGTTTGGCTTGCTCAATTTCACGAAAAGCATGTTCGGCCCGTTCCAGAAAAAGGCGCCCGAACCGGTTCAGGACCAGATTACGTCCGCTCCGTTCGAACAAAGCCACGCCCAGCTCCTTCTCCAAGCCTGCGATGGAACGGCTCAAGGCAGGCTGGGACAGGGATAACTGCTGTGCCGCCTTCGTCATATGCTGCAGCTTCGCCACCGCAATAAAATACTCAATCTGCTGCCACTCGATTTTCAACCCCTCCTCATCCATTACATTTATGCATGATTTATATACGAATTATAAATTAGACGAAATGAATGAACAAGGATACGATTCTAACTATAAGGAGGGATCGCCGATGACGTTCGATAAGCAGATGCTAAACCACTTGCGGCAGCCCGTGTCTTTTACGGTAACTGGGGGCGGCGGCGTTAAGCTCCATGTCGAGGAATCGGGCAATGTCCATGGCCGCCCGCTGCTGTTCCTGCACGGCGGATCGCAGTGCAGCTTGTGTTGGAAGAAGCAGATTCATTCGGAGCTTGCTCTGGATTACCGCCTGGTAACGATGGATTTTCGCGGACACGGGCAATCGGATAAACCGGCGCAAGGGTATGCCGATGGACGGCTGTGGGCAGAGGATATTCATTCAGTCATCCGAGAGATGGGATTGATTCAACCGGTATTGGTCGGGTGGTCATTCGCGGGAATCCCCCTTCTCGAATCGTGTTTGGGTAATCAAATTCAACCATCAGGTTGTCCTTAATGGCTCCGCGCAATTGTTCTATAATGTCTTGTTCCGATCGTCCGTGCCCCCACGGATTAAAGTCTACGATCATTTTCTGCTTATGATCCTGCATTTGATCACGTTCCGCTTTTACGATAAGAGCTTGTACCTTATCCATTAACAGTTGGATCTTCTGATCATCCAGCGAGGAAAGCATCCCGTTCAGAGCCGTATCAATCACAAACAGTTCTTCAAAAGTCAGCAGCTGACGGTCTAGTTTATAATGATCGATCAGTCCGTAACCCCCAGCGATCCCCGTATAGGATACGATAGGGATACCCGCCTTATTAATTGCGTCGATATCTCGGCAGATCGTTCGGACCGATACCTCAAAACGTTCGGCGAGTTCCTTGCCGCTTATTCTATCGCGCCCCAACAGCAGCGTCACGATAGCAAGAAGCCTGTCGATTTTCAAGGCTCTTGTCCTCCATTTCCGCTTCACACTATAGTTCAATACACACTCATTAAAACACAAAACGTTGGCCTAAAAAACCCGAACAGTTAATGACATAATGATGTCGTAAACGGTATAGTACAATGTCACTGCACCTTAAACGAAAGGAGAGGCAAACCTTGATGAATCTAATGATTACAGACAACAAGTATTATCACGCTCCGGATCACCCCGAACTGATTGAGCTTGAAAACAACCTTTATCTTACAATTTCCGATCAGGGTGCCCCTGGTGGATCTGCCCACCTGGCTGCTGTACAAGCACTTCACACCTCTGCATACGGAGTCAAATCACTTATGATGATGGAAGGCAAAGATTTTATCGTGCCGGTTCTGGAGGGGCTCTGGTGGGTGGACGGCAATAAGCCTGTTCGGGAAGTGCCAATGGAGCAATGGTATTGGAAACTGCTCATACGAGTTCCCGACTACGTGACGGAGAGCCATTGGGAGAGGACCAAAATAAAAGCGATCATGGACAATCCGCTCATTCAATCTATCGTCTTAGAAACGATCAATGAGGGTAAATGCGTGCAAATGATGCATAACGGCCCCTATGATCGGGAGCAGGAAACCGTGGATTTGATTGAGGCATTTATGAAGGACCATAACCTGGTACAAAACGGGCTTCATCATGAAATTTATATTTCCGATATCATGAGCCCCCCTCGGAGAAGGCAAGGACCATTTTACGACACCCGGTAAGAAAGGGCACAATCCTATAAACCAGAAGGTGAGCCTTGAGATCGGATCACTACGCTTGCCCGTAATTTGACAAAGGAGGCGGCAATCGATTGGAAGTCAAAAATGGACGGCGCAGGGATAACCCCCTGCACCGCCATTTTTTCAATTCCATTCAAGCAAACTTACAGCGGGCGCTCAATCGCGAAAATGTCCCCAATTCGCGCGTAATAGTTGCCGGCCAGCCGGCTTACCGCAGCCAGACGACGGGCGTCGATTCTACCGTTCTCATACAGATCCTCCTGGATATGAAACTGAACGATTCGGCCGATGATGAAGTCGCATCCGTCAGAGCCCCGTTCCGCCCAGCCTNAACGCGCGTGTTCGAGCACGCACTCCA
>NZ_PCZT01000009.1:2122988-2124567 GCF_002968895.1 Paenibacillus sp. AR247
GAGGATCGGTGGCAATTTCAAACAAGATTTCGCCATGCTCTTTAAAGTAGACAGCATTGAAATAGTTGCGGTCGCGCACATGCGTCACGTGATAGCCGTTGTCAGCAACATAGCTCTGCCAGTCCAGCTGATCCTGATCGCTTTGGCCCGCCAGGCAATATGGTGAACCGTCCCGACCCCCATCTGGCCGCGGCCTGCCGAGGCCAGCTTCAGATCAATGACGTTGCCGATATCTGCGGTAGAGCGATACCGGGCCAAATCCCCTTCTTTACCGATGAGTTCCAGACCCATCACGTTCTCCAGCAATTCCGCCGTCTGCTCCGGATGCGCAGAATACAGGGTCGCGCCTCCGAATCCTTTGATCGCAACGTCCGCAGTTACGCCGCCAAAGCTCCAGGCATTAGGCTCGCCTTCCTCCCGCTCAACGATTTCCAGATGGAGTCCGTGCGGATCGTCAAACGTCAAGTACGTTTCGCCAAAGCGCTGCGTTTTTGTAAAAGGAACCTGAAACTGCTCCAGCCGTTTTTCCCAGAAAGGCATTGCACCGACAGGCACAACATAAGAGGTTACTCCAACCTGGCCGTCGCCGATTTTGCCCTGATACGCGTTTGCCCAAGGGAAGAACGTAATGATCGTTCCCGGTTTACCGCCTTCATTGCCAAAGTACAAATGATAGGTACCCGGATCGTCGAAGTTGACGGTTTTCTTTACCAGGCGAAGCCCCAATACGCCGGCATAAAAATCGACGTTTTCCTGCGGATGACCCACAATGGCTGTAATATGGTGAATCCCCATCGTTTTTTTACTCATTTTAAATTCCTCCCGTGATCTTCATTATTTTAGATCGAATGATTATACCTGTACATGAAGCTGATGTTTGATTTTTCCGAGAAGCTGTACGAAGGTTCCCGACTCTTCTTCAGACAGTGATCCGAACAGCTGCTTCACCCGCTCCCTGATGTCTCGGCATGATGGACTGCATGAACGCTTCCCCGTCGGGGGTAAGAACCAGATGGATCACCCGGCGGTCGTCAGGACACGGTACCCGTTTGAGCATATTCTTGCGCTCCAGCTTATCGATCACATACGTCATGGATCCGCTTGACACTAAAATGCGCTGCGCCACTTCGTGGATCGTCTGCTTACCATGGAAGTAGAGGACTTCCAATACTGAAAATTCCGTAACGTGAAGGTCGGTTTTCGCCAGCTCGGCTCTAATGCATTCCTGGATTTCTTTAGAAGTCTGCATTAACGCCAGGTACGCTTTATTTTTGCATGTCGATTGCATCCGATTCCCACCCTTCAAAAACCTTAAATTAATTTGTCTTTAAATTGAGATATTTGATTATGAGACAATTCTATGCTTAAATGCGGTTGGTGTCAACCCCCTTTTTTTCGTCTTTCTGAATAACCCCTTCCCTGCCTCAGTTAGCCGCTTCTAGAGGGTTTGTCCAGAGTTGATGATGTTTAAATCGACCTTGCATTTCACGGTAAGATGAGCATACTCTTCATACCAGTCAAGTTTCTTCCAGGACGCATAACTCATACTGTTGCGCACATAAGCCCCAATCTCGATGCT
>NZ_PCZT01000009.1:2124667-2136360 GCF_002968895.1 Paenibacillus sp. AR247
CTCTTCGGCTCTGCTCTCTAGATGCCTGGCTGCCTGCTGCAATAATGTATTTCGGTCCGCATCATGGGGGCCCGTAATGACCGTCTCCGTTTCGGATTGGGTAACGGCGCGCGATTCAGGGCCAAAAACATCCACTAAATAGGCGGATTGCCCGTAAAAGATAGCAGCCCGCCCGGAAAGAATCCCTTTAATGATTTGCTTGCTGTCCTCATTTTTGGAAAACTGGCTTTGCTCCAACAAGTCGGATACTTCATCTTCACCAGCCTGCATTATCGGGGTTAATACGTCGCGAGTCAGCTTGTCCATATCCATCATGGGACTAAAGTACACGATATCAACTTGAAGTTTGGGGTAAGCTCGATGCACCAGATCGGCGCAATCGTCAAATTGCTCCAGCGTATGTTGAAGGGATGGTCTTTCATTGTTTTCCGTGTATGGTGTGACAATCGCTTCCTGTGATTTAGATTCATCCTTGAGCATGGCTTTCCATAGTTGTTTGATAAATGACATTTGTCGGTCCCCTTGCAGCACGGTTTATGAATCTTTCTCATCATTTTCGCCATCTCGCAGAACCCATATACTTGAGAATCGTTGCGCATGCGTATATGAGCCAATGTCGGCAAAAAGCGAAAACTCCCCTTCGGACGGCTGCACAGTCGCTGTGCAGCCGCAGGAAGAGGAGCAGATCCTGCCGTTATTTTAAGATGATCTCAATTGAAATTATGTCCCGGTTCAAACTCAAACCGCTGTGCCGCTTCGTCAAGCTGGCCGTCAAACTGGTAACGTCATCCGCTATCCCTTAACAGATCAGCCTGCAGCGAAGAGTTACCTTTCATATGAGTGGTTCGACAACTTGCCGTCACGAACTCATGTCTTCCTGCCAAAGAAATCTCAATGATGCGGCACCTTCATCAGCTGTACCGGGCCAATCCAACCCGGACGGGAAGGACTTGCCGTCGTAGCGGTTGGCCAGGCTGTTCGTGACGGACACACGCAGGCGGTTCGTTCCGGGAAGCACCGCCGTTTCGGCAAGGTCAAAAATGTAAGGCTTCCACATCCGGACCCCCGCCTCCCTGCCGTTCACCTCGAGCTGAACGAATTCATGAGCATCGCCGAGATCAAGCAGGAGTTCCGACCACGCGGACGGGTCTGCGAGCTCGAGGCTCCGCTCGTAAACAACGGTTCCCGAGAAGTGGTCCATCCCTTCCCAATGAGTCCATGACGACAGCGAAGGGAGCTCCCCGGTCCATGGACCATCCATCACCTGCCAGCCTTCCGACAGGTCCTCCACCGATACGTCCCCATCCCTCTTGCTTTTCGCCGGCTCCACTCTGAAGCCTGTCCCTTGGTCATCCGAGGCCGGATCCACGGCAAGGATGATGCATTCCCTGCGCTCTATACGTAAGTCAACGATCTGTCCATCCTCTGTTCGAAGCGTCCCCGCTGCTTCGCATTCCCCTGTCCAAGGCCGCCAATATTCCGCCGTACCGGTGTGGTTGATCCGCAAGTTACCTTCGTATCTTTGTTCGCCCTCATTGACGATGACATAGAAACAGATATCGTTCTTCATCACCCGAGTGATCCGAATCGCTTCCGCGGCGGGTTCGAGCCTATGCTTCCAGCCCAGCCTGCGCCCCAGCGCTTCCGGAACCTCTTCGGCACGGCTTACCTCGACCTGGCCGATATGCGCGCTATCCTTTCTTTCAGGACTCCATTCGATGATCACCCCGCCCTGATCGGCAAACGTCCTCAGGAATTGCAGGCTGGACGGCTCAAGCCGCAGGGAATCCTCAATCAGGAGCGCTTTATACCGGTAACCGGCAATCGCGATCGTCCCGTCCTCTAACTCGCAGGAGGTGTTCAGCAGCGATTCCTCCAAGTAATTGAACTCGATCTGCTGCTCATACAGCGGCTTGACGATTTGCCAAGGCAGGTGCTTGGCACCCGCCAATACGGCGACCTCCGCTCCGTTTACGCCGCCCGTCATCATCCAGCTCATCCGCTTGATGTACCTTGCGAACCGGCCGTATTCCGGCCACCATATGTTATGAGGCCCGACATCCGGCGGACGCTCGTCCCTGCGCTCCCCGCGGATGGAGTAATAAAAGGCATGCGGGCTGATCAGATTGACACCCCGGACGAACAGCCAGTCCAGGTACCATTTCATATTGTCGGCGGTCAGCGACCAGCCGCCCTCGATTCCGCAAACGCCGAAGCACTCGTTCAGGTTTCTTCGTCTTCCCCGGTGGCGGGCGGCATCCGATGAGCACTTGCCCATGGTGCTGTGCACGCCGGTGAGCGACTTGCCGTCTTCGGGGGCGATGTACCTCCAGACGACATCCTGCCCGGGAATATGAAAATGCTCCAGCAGCCCGATGTCGTCGCTTCCCGCCGGATGACCGGTAAGGCTGATGCCGTGCGCTTCGCACCAATCGGCGATCTGCTTATAATACGTGCGGCCCAACCGGTTCCGGACCGCCGTTTCGTAGGCTTCGCGGATCGAAGCGGCCGAGTCTCCCGTCTCGAACCACAGCGCCGGCAAATCCTGCTCGCGAAAGCCGCCTTCGATAAGCTCATTCAGGAAGCCGTTCGTCCATGGCTTCAGACCCCTGATATGGCCGCGGCCGAGCAAATCCGGTTCGTCGGTGAAAAAGGCGAATACGGTCGTTCCAAAATAGCGATGCAGCCTTTGGTAGTATCTTTCATGCGTTATAGTAATAAAGCATTTTACCGCATCCGGATTCAGCAAATCGGCCGCTAATGGAGCGTCCGGCTCGCCATCGTCCTGTCCGGGATGAACGCCGCGGATGGTTCCCCGCGATGGAGTCTCGATGAACAATAAAACCGACCAATTTCCTACGGCCGGCGGCGTGAACGACACGCCGTCGTTCTCACATTCGAGCACGATTGCCGTTTCAACTTGAGCCTCACCTGCAGACGGCTTGATGACGGCTTGAACCGACACCAGCGTCTCCCCTGGGGACAGCGCGATGGGAACCCTCACGGGGCCTGATCCTTTATCGCATGGAATCTCCTGAAGCCGCAACCCCCGGCTGGCAAACCCGGGATTCTCCTGCACGACGAGTCCGCAGGCAGAGCCCGAAGGATACATCCCTTCATCATACAGAATGACCCGCATCCCCAGATCGGCGGCTTCCGATACGGCAGTTTCAACCAAGTCCATGTATTTCTCCGACAAATAAGGGATCTCTCTGGGCATTCCCATCCGCGGGTGAATGACGAACCCTGCCACCTCTTTGGCATAAAAATCATGGAGTTGGCGGATGATTTCCTCCTCGGTCAGGGCATCGTTCCAGAACCAAAAAGGAATAGGGCTGAATTCAGCAGGCGGATCGGCAAACTGCTGTTTAAGATTTTCGATTTCCGTCATGAACTGCACCTCATTTTCACGTTGATCAGCAATCCATACCTGTAGAAATACGCATATGGAATTCTTTTTAGGAAGCGGTTTCAATTCAAACTACAACGATCTTACCGTCATGCAGTGGAAAGGACAATATTAAAATAGTGTGAAATCATATAATAATTTGGACTTCAGGGCTGCGCCTCCCCAGAATATCACCTGCTGCCGGACGTGAAAAAAATCAAGTTTTATGATTATCTGGTGTCGTGAATATCCCCGTGCATCCTGTTCCCCAGAAGAAATAAAGCCGCCGCACCGGGCAGCATGTGCTCCAGTACGGCGGCACCCATGCCAATACCGTATTACTTAATGACCATATCCCCTGGTCCCCAGTATGCCTTCATCGAAGCGATGCTGCCTTGTTCGTCGAAGGTCATCACTTCAATGACCGGTATGGAAATGGTTTTCCCTTCAGCTGAGGTCGTAATTTGCAGCGCCATGGCTCCCGAATTGCTGTGAGATCCCCGTATGGGTCCCTCAAGCCGGATTCGGGTATTTCCATTAACCACCTTTTTGTAAAATTCAGCGATTGCGGATTTCCCTTCTACAGCCGGTGAACCGACCGGATCTTCCACGGTGGCTTCTTCCCCGAAAAGGGAAAGCACGCCTTCCACATCGTCCTGATTGAAGCGGTCAATGTACTGTTTCATCACGGTTTTGATCACGTTTTCCTGCGGCATGGTTCCCCTCCTATGAACAGATTTTTCATGGGTTATTTGCGATGCTCGCCCAAATGGTATTGTATACCTCCCTTCGTCCGTATGCCAATGGAGCGCACCTTATTCATGAAAAGCAGGGTCGGCCTCCTGTTAACAGGCGCTCTCTTTCCACCCATTTTTTTTCGGACTATTTAGTCAAAATATTATTGACCATTTAGTCCGGAATTGTTATATTAGGTCCATACCTTTGGCGAATTGCTAAACAGGTCCAATCCACCGCAGAAAGCGAGGCATCTGAAATGAGCACGATTTCTTACGCACAAGCAGAAACGATCATGCAATTGTTCACAGATCGTATTAAGAACAAAGATTATGAAGGTTTTCTAGATTTATTTGATGAGGATGTCATTTTCGAATTCCCTTACGCGCCTGAAGTGCTAACGCAACTTTTAAATGGTAAAAGAGCGCTGAAGGAGTACCTGGAAACGCTGGACACCCTCCTTGAGATTCGTTCTTTTACCGAACCGCTTATCCATGTATCGGCGGAATCTCCGGTATTTATCGCCCAGTACAAAGGAAGCGGGACGGTCCTCGCAGATGGTAAACCATACGAGCAGAAGTATATTTCTGTCGTAGAGGTTAAGAACGGAAAAATTGTCCGGTTTCAGGACTACTGGAACCCGTTAGCACTTTGATCATCATCCAAACGATAAAAAAGGAGCTGTTCTTATGCATACCGATTCATCCAATCGCATTCTAATCACGGGAGGACAAGGAAAAACTTCCTCCCGCCTCGCCCAGCTTTTGATCAACCAAGGCTGCTCCATCCGGATTGCCGGACGAAGTCCGTCCAACATGGAGAATGCGCTGGCAGACCATGTTCGCTTTGACTGGTACGACGATTCCACCCACGAAGCAGCCCTGCAAGGTGTTGGTGCCATTTATCTCGTCGCCCCGACGGGCATGCACCCGGATAAAGTCATGATCCCTTTTATCCGCAAAGCACTGGCCGCCTCTGTCCGCCGCTTTGTCCTGCTGTCCAGCGCATCTGTCACGGAGCAGGGGCCGGTCTTCGGCCCCGTCCATCAGTACCTGAAAGAGCATGTGCCTGAGTGGGCCGTGCTGCGGCCATCCTATTTCATGCAGAACTTTACGGAAGCAGGACATGGCCATACGATTCGCCAGCAGGGAGAAATCATCACCGCAGCCGGAGACGGCAAAATCGGCTTCGTTGATGCGGATGATATTTCAGCCGTCGCCTTCCATGCGCTGACGGATAAGGAACCGCACAATACGGAGCATATCATTACGGGCCCCGAATCGCTCAGCTATGGTGAAGCCGCAGCGATAATCAGCCGGGTTACCGGCCTGGCCGTCAAGCACAGCCGCATTACGGAAGAGCAGCTGGCACAGTCGCTTACAACTGCCGGTATTCCGAATGATTACGCCGAACTCCTGGCTGATCTGGATCGCCGTATTCGGACGGAAGGCGTGGAAGATCAGGTTACGGACACGGTTCTGCGAGTAACCGGGCGGAATCCGCGGTCGCTGGAGGATTTTATCCGGGACAACCGGTGCTGGCTGGAGAAGGCTTACGTCTGAGCAACGATGTATAGTTTCGGGCTGTTGATTAACCAATAAACGCTAGCAAAAGAATAGCTCGACTTTATTACGGTCATGGAGCGGGCTTACGGCAAAGAACGATTGTTCATAAGCAGAAGAACAATCCTTTGTCATAAGTCCGTTCCTTTTCCGTAAGGGACCATCTTGCTTATGCAATAAAGATATTCAGAGGCGCAATCTCACCGCAAATAATAAATATAATAGAACGGGTAATCCTATTGCCGATAGTATTGTAATTGCAGTACGTACTTTTTTCTTATCCCGTAATATAAACATTAAAAACGTATACCCTAAAACACCGACGAATCCACCCAAACCATTTAAAATGATGTCATCAATGTCTGATGCTCCAATGCCTAAAAGACCCTGAATGATTTCAATAAATAAACTTATTATTACTATGAATAGCAGATTGGTTGTTCTTTTATTGTTCTTAAATAACGACAAATAGGTGCCGAGAGGAATAAAGATAACGATATTGCCAACCACATTAGCAAAAGCGAATTTTTTTATCGTGGCAGAGTTGCTAAATATATAGTCCTTTATACTATGAAAAGGGATGAGATTGATCGACCTATCTACAGTCCTTTGACTATTGAACAAATCCACAAGCGAAACCCTTGATAAGAACAATAATTCACATAAAAAAAGGATGTAACAAATGAACACTGCATATAAAAAGGCAGTTTCCATTCTCTCTTGTGTACTCATCATACTTCCGTTTTTCATTTTCATTTTTCCCCGCCTATGCTCCAGTGTTCAGTTCACAAAATTCACATCGGCTTTGGCTTTAAGCCGCCCTACGTGTAAAACCATTCTACTACGCTTGTAATAGCTTATTTACTCTTTAAGCAACATGAAGAAAGGCTATCCCCATGATCATGACCGATGACCACGGGATAGCCCTTTTTGTGCACCGCTTCTATTCAACATGACTTTTACTTGGATTGACGACCGACAGCACGATCTCCATGATCCCCAACAGGTTCTGTTCATCCATCCCCATCTTTGCCGCAACGACCAAGGATATCCGTTCATGCGCCAGAAAGCGGGCCAGCTCGCGGATATGGGTTTCCGGATCTATCTCGCCCCGCTCCTTCCCGCGCTCCAGCATGCTATAGAAAGCCTGCTCCACCTGTTCGGTGTTGGAGCGGATATAGGCGGCCAGCTCCTCGTCATGAGGCGCATACTCAATCGCGCTGCTGATGATAAAGCACTCCCGGCGCAGCTCCGGGTCCGCCAGAGCGCTGATCATCGCAGTGAAAGCCAGCTTCACTTTATCAATAACCACACCCGGCTGGTCCATCAATTCCAGCAAATCGCGATTTTTTCGATCCATATAATATTTGACGGCTGTCACGAACAGGTCACGCTTCGTGCCGTACGTGTCATACAAACTCTGGCGGGCGATGCCCAGCCCGGTTAGCAGGTCCGGCAGCGTAGTGCCCTCGTAGCCCCGGCTCCCGAAAACCTTCATCGCTTTATGCAGAACTTCATTCGTATCAAATGCTTTGGTTCTTGCCACGCTCAGCTCCCCTTTTCTCTCTCATCATAGGGCAAATTACGGGGAGCTGCAACGTCAGCGGCAGCTTTGCTCAACCAAACGTCCCCGTGTTTTCAGCAACGTCCGGTTTGGATGGAGCCCTCCTGAAGATCGTGAGCTTACAGGATGGCCTGAAGCTCGGAAGGCGCAAGCTCAACCTGCGGATCAAAGTCTTCGGATCGTACATATTCGATCAGGCTGTGCAGGAACTGCTTGCCCTCCGGCGTACCAATCACCGCTTCCGTATTCAGCGGACAGACGAGGAGCCTGCCGGCGCCGACCCGGCACTCGAACAAGAGGCCCAGCTTATGGTTGCGCTCAAAATTGTCAATCGTCTGAACGATCGGCGACAATGCTTGGGACAGTTCGTCCAGAATGAGCGGACGTGAGTGGGTCGCGATGCTCCACCAAGGATACGTCGAATGCGACACGCTTGGAAAATGCCGCAGTGCCGGATGCAAGTGATCGATCAGCAGTCCCATCGTACCGACAGGCACAGGCTTGTTCATGCTCTCCGATATCGACCGGAACATCGGGTAACACCAGAAATCCGTACAGTATGTGCCGTCTACAGCGGATTCCAGCCGGGCCGGGTCCGGCGTAAGCAGCAGAGACTCTCCCTGCGCAAGACGCGCCAGGACACCTGGGTCCAGTGCGGTTACCCATTGCTCGGCAGATTCATCGACAATCACTCCAGACGGGTAGAGCCAGAGCGGGTAGGTTTTACGGATATCCGTCCCGGTGATGGCGAGTGACAAGGTGACCTGTGTCATTCCCGCAGGTTCAGGAACCACAAAGGAGATATCCCCGAAATCGACGTAGTTAACGTCTTTGGATGCTTCTGCAGCCAGCGTTCCTTCGGCCAGTATCGTCCCGCCTTCCGCAACGTTCCAGACCACCTCAGCCGCGTTTAGCGGTATGCCGCGGAAATAAGCCAGTTCGACGTGAGCATTGAAACGTTCGCCGGCTGTAAAATGATATTTGTCAAAACGCGCCAGCAGCACGGCGTCGGAGCAGAACGTCCGCCACTCCTCCGGGGTCACCAAGCCCTTGCTATCCATAAAAGCATCCAGCACACCCACAAGCGCCGTCCCTTGGCCGCTGAAATCCTGGAGATCCAACAGCTGGAACCCTGCCAGCCGTCGGGACCGGAAAGCAGCTTCCAGCTCCTCCTTATAGCAGTCTACCGCCAGCTGCCCCGAGTTCCAAAAGTATGCTTCCGCCAAATGGCCAAGCCCCTTATCCTCGAGCCGTTTCCGGAACGTTTCGAAATTGCGGGCTTTGAGGGGACCCGTGTATTTTTCGATCTCGCCAAAATTCGGGAAGGTGGCATACTGTCCGATCTCGTGCGAAACGACCGGAATGCGAGGGATCAATTGTTCTTCTACGGCCGACGCCTGCACGGTCTTCGTACCTGTTCCGTACTGGATCTGGATGCTGTTCCCGGTTCCTTCCTCCGGTCCTTTACCGAAGACGGACGGCTGGATCTGCTCGTCATAATCTTTGCGGGTGCTTGGCATGTCCGTCTGCACGTGGCCCTGCGGCGCGTCACACATGGCGTACGATCCGCGGAAGAGACGATCCCGCGAGAAGCGGACGCCGCAGAAGAAATCCTCCTCCGGGAGAATGTCCGGCACGAACTGGAAGTTGTTCGATCCTTGCGTATACAATGGGCGGTCATCGAACGCTTTGTAAGCGGCAAGGATCTCACTGAGGCGCGACTTGCTCCCCCACAGCTCGTTCCCGAGCGACATCATGACAAAAGACGGATGATTGCCGAAGCTCTCCAGCATGGAGAACCCTTCCTGGATCAGGTATTCCTGTTCGGCGGCGTTATGATTCGGATCGGATTCGTCGGTGACCGGTTCCCCAGACGGCAGCTCCGGCTCCATATAGACGGACAGCAGGTATGGAAGCGNTAANAGGTTGATGCCGTACGATTTGGCAATGGTAAGCACCCGCAGCCATTCGTCAACGGTTGTCGGCGCGTAACCTGTCAACGGGAAAATGAGGCCGTCATGCTTCCCGCGCAGAAAAGTCCGGACCCCGTTAATGGTAAACTTATCGCCATCAGCCTGGAATGCCCGCAGTCCGAATACGATTTCGGTCACGTCCAGCAGCGTTCCTTCCTCGTCCTCCAGACGAAGGTTCAGCTTGTACAGGTAGGGGTCGAACTCACTCCACAGTCTGGCGTCTTCACCGAGCGGGTATGTGATAACGACCTCGCGATCATCGGAAAGGCTGAACGATTGCGCCTCCGGCCTATGCTCGGAATCGCCGTTGAATCCGGATGCTGACACGACCAGCTTGTCTGCGGAAATGCCCACGCGGCACGCCTTGACGGTGACCGAGCGGCTTGCTGCATCCGGATAGACCTGGACATTTTGCAGGTAACGCTGGCCCGTAAATTGCAGCTCGATCCGTCCGGTGATGCCGTTCCAGTTCGTCTGCGTATCCGGGGATGTGAGATGGCCGCCTTTGGTGGGGTAGTTCGTGTTGTCGACACGAATAAGGATCGTATGCGTCCCTGCCGCCAGTCCTCCGGAGATCTCGTACACATGGGGGGTGCTCAGACTGTTACAGCTGCCCAATTCCTCACCGTCGATCCAAACGGTTGTCACACGCGTACGCTCCAGGTAAAGGAAGCAGGGTAACCCTGCGAGTGATGCGTCCACTTCAAACGTCCGTGAAAACCAGGTATAGCCTTCAAAACGATACTCATCCGTCAGCGAGCCGATCTCCGCGGCTTCGTTCCGCTCCCCTTTTCGGGCATGGGATGTCGTGCCCGGGAGCTCCATCGTATCGGTGAACGGCGTTTGCAATCCGGACTTCTCCCCATCCAGTTGGAGTTCCCAAATTCCGGCTAGATTTAATGTAGTAAGCAAATGATAACCTCCTTGAGATCGTTGCGCTGCATGCAGCGCATACATAGTCATAGAAACAGAAGCTGTATAAGTTGAAAATTTGAAATGAACGATAGGAGCAAGTACGTAAAATGTCCCTACGATCACTCTTGTTTTCGGATTTCTTGATTTTATGAAATTCATCTGAGGCGGAAATCCGAAAGCCAAATGAGACCGCTTCGCTTCTTCGGAATCATTTCACTCCCTTGCTTGCATCGTTTTCTTTAGGTCAACTTATATCGTTATATGTAAGACAGACTCTCGTTTTCCTGCTCTTGCCGAGCTACGAAAACGTATTCTGAAAAATTGAATAAAGTATACCCCTAGACCTTGACGAAGGTCAATCGGCTTCTCAGATACAGTACAAAAAAGCCTGAACTCCAAATGGAGTCAGGCTTCGGCATTGCGGGTCATGTGTTCCGCACTTTGGCTGCTTGGAACGTTTCAATCAGGCTGGTAAAGCTGTTCCCGGCATATCCTTGGTCCATTCCCCGCCTGAAAATCTGGAGAACGGCAGCCGGTAAAGCAGCATCAATCCCCGCATCTTCGGCTGTATGCACGACATGCTGGACGCTCGCCACACCCATGGCCAGTCTGTCCACATCGCCGGGATGCAGCCCTTCGTCAAGGCGAGGCGTATAGAACGCGATAAAGCCCGGCAGCGACGACAGGGTCGCTGAAGCATACGGCAGAAGCTGTTCCGCCGAAATGCCGTTTGCGTCAGCCAGCGCAAGCGCATGTAAATAGCTGAGCATGGATGTCCAGAACATGTCCATTTGGATCTGGTAATACACCATGGAAAGTCCGGGATCCTCTCCCCTGTAATCGCTGCCGGTCAACACCTCCAGCGTCTCCTTATAAGCCTCAAACGCCTCCCTTGGCCCGCTGTAATACGTGTAGGATCCGGATTGGCCGATCCCTGAAGGAGGAACCTGCACGCCACCAGTGACGAGACGGGCGCCGCGGTCCGCTAGCCACTCCGCCGCCTTACGGGCGTTCGCCGGCGTGTCCGAGCTCAGGTTGACGATCGTTTTGCCTGCTAAGCGCTCTATGGCCGGTTCGAAAATAGTGTACATGACGTCGTAATCGGTGAGGCTGAGTATCGTAAGCTCATTCGCATCCAAAGCTTCGCCAACCGTCTCGGCCTGGACGGCACCTTGCTGGACAAGCTCTTCCACCTTGCCGAGGGTCCGGTTCCACAAGGTCACGGCATAGCCGCGGTCAAGCAGTACGCGCGCCATCGCCTGTCCCATCGGGCCGAGTCCGATGAGGGTGATTGATTTGGAATGGCCGGCCGCATACGAATCGCCAGCTTGACGGTTGTCATTTGGAAAACCTGTATTCATAGGTAAAGCTCCCTTCATCACGAGATTAAGCCCATCATAAAGGTTTACACTAGTGTCAATGTCAACATAAAAAAACCGGAGCATGCTTCCGGCGCTCCAGTGCTGTCTTGGCTATACGACGTTCTTTTCCCGTTGGTGAAGGCGATTTGCCTTTCCAGTAATGTCTTCAGCCCGTGCAAGGCTTCGATCTACTAG
>NZ_PCZT01000009.1:2136460-2140434 GCF_002968895.1 Paenibacillus sp. AR247
CTTCAGCCCGTGCAAGGCTTCGATCTGCTCATTTACCTGCTGCAGCTTTCCCTCATACGTGGCCAGCATCTCCTCGCAATATTCATAACCGTCAGGATCGGCCACTTCCGTTCTGAATAACGCTTTGATCTCTTCAACCGTCAATCCCAGTTTCAAGTACAGCTGGATCGCCTTGACCCGCCCGACGGCCGATTCAGGGAAATCCCGGTAATCGTTATTTAGTCTGTCGGCGATTAGAAGACCTTGATTTTCGTAATGACGGATCGAGCGGGCACTGACATGGGTTAATTGCGACAATTCGCTGATTTTCACTCCGGGTCGCCCCTTTCCTAGTCATCTTATCTTCATTATACAGTCAGGATGGTTACAGCCACAATCCATTGTCCCCGCCCGCTTACTCTCTGTTCCGGCCGCTTTACGCTCTTGGCGTTATTTATCTGTGCAGGAATACTTTGGATAACCTTGGTTCACAATAAGATGCGACTTTACGCTCAGAACGGAGGCTTCTTATGGATAACGTTATGCTGGCACGGTCACTGTTCGGATCGTCCATGGCGTTTCATATCATCTTTGCGACACTCGGGGTTGGCATCCCCTTCATGATCGTCACGCCAACGCTGGACCAAGGCCTCGCCATTCTCCTTGGCGTCGCCATTCCGTCGGGAACCCTGGTCGGCGTGATGCTGTCCCTCTTGTGGCCCGGCTTTATGGAAATCGTCGGCCAAGTGATCGCGCTTCCCTTCCAGATTGAGATCTGGGCATTTTTCCTCGAGGCGCTGTTCATGTCCATCTATGTCTACGCGGCGGATCGGCTTCCGCCAACCCTGCGGATTCTGAGTGTCATCTTTGTTGCGATCGGATCCAGCATGTCCGCTGTGCTCATTACCGACGCCCACGCCTGGATGAATACGCCCAGCGGCTTCCGGATGGAAAATGGCCGGGTGTTTGACGTCCATCCATGGGCGGCCGTGTTCAACCCGAGCCTGCCGACGACGGCCATGCATGTCCTGCTCTCGGCCTATATGACCGGCGCGTTTGCGGTCGCTTCGGTAGCCGCCTATAAGCTGCTGAAGCGCGGATCGTCGGAACGCGAGCGGTCCTATCACCAGAAGAGCCTGTTCCTTGGACTGCTCATCGGCGGGATCATTTCGCTCATGACGGCGCTGAGCGGCCACGAAACCGCGCAAATGCTGCATGTGCATCAGCCCGAGAAGCTGGCAGCGGCGGAGGGACTCTTTGAGACCCAAGCCTATGCTCCGCTCGCGATCGGCGGTGTCACTGATAAAGAAACCCGCAGTATTAAAGGCGCCATCGAAATTCCGTGGGCGCTCAGCTTTCTGGCGGGCAACCGGTTCGACACGGTGGTGAAGGGTCTGAACGATTTTCCGGAGGATCAGTGGCCTCCCCTGATCATTCATACGCTGTTCAACGTCATGGTCGGGATCGGCACATTGCTGATCCTCGCATCGGCTTTTACGGTCGGTCTGCGGCTGCTGACCAAGCGTCCCTATCCGAGGTGGCTGCTGTCCGCCCTGCTGCTGGCCGGCCCGCTGTCCATGATCGGCATTGAAACGGGCTGGGTGTTCAGCTGTACGGGGCGTCAGCCGTGGACGATCTACCATATGCAGACGACGGCGTCGGCCGCGACGAAGGCGCAGCATCTCGGCTCGCTGTTTGTCCTTTTCCTTGGCATGTANGTTTTTCTGCTCATCGTCACGGCCGTGGTGATGTACTACTATTTCAAACGGCATCCGGTCACCTTCGATGGGGTGGAGGGCGTAAACGGAGAGGGGAGAAGCCTATGAGCGACACGCAGCTTGCGATCACCATTCTCTGGTGCTTTATTTTCATCTATTCCATCGCCGGTTCCATCGACTTCGGCGCTGGCTTCTGGTCCATGGTGTTCAGCAGACGGAATCCGCATGCGGCCGACATCGCGAATCGCTTCCTATCCCCTTCCTGGGAAGTCACCAACGTCTTCCTCGTCCTGCTCGTGGTCGCGCTGGTCGGCTTTTTTCCCCGGGCCGCTTATGTCCTGGGCACGCTCCTGCTCGTGCCGGTGAGCCTGGTGCTCGTCCTGCTGCTGTTTCGGAGCGCGTTCATCGTCTATTCGTACTCTGTCCAGAAGCATGAACTGGCGCTTCGGATCGTGTCCGGCGTTACCGGACTGCTGATCCCCGGTCTGCTCGTCAGCGTGCTGCCGATTTCGCTTGGCGGATTTATTCACATGAGCCAGGGGTTTCCCCAGCTGGAGTTCGGGAAGCTGCTGACCAGCGCCACGCTGTACGCCCACGTCGGCTTCGGCATTCTGACCGAGCTGTTCCTGTCGGCCTTGTTCCTGTCCGACTACGGCCGGGAAGCCGGCGACGAACAGGTCTCGCAGCACTACCGCTCCATCGCGGTCGTTCTGGGGCCGCTGGCGCTGGCGATGGCCGTCCTGGCGACGTTTACGATGGTTCCGGAAGCGTTATGGATCGTAGCCCGAATGCAGGAGCAGTCGATGTGGTTCTTGCTGTCGGTCGTCGCTTTTGCCATCGGGTACGGTGCACTGTGGATCCGCCGGAAAAACGGCAGAAAAGGCTGGCTGCGCCTGTCCGTCGTCGCCGTGATTCTGCAGTTTGCCCTGGCGAGCTACGCCTACGGGAGAGCGCATATGCCCTACATCGTCCACCCCTACCTGACCGTGGAGGCCGGTTTTACGAACCACTCGATGTTCGTGTCGCTGCTCTGGGGATACGGCTTCGGCACCGTCATTCTGCTGCCGGCGTTTATTTTGTTCTGGTGGTTATTCCTGAAGGACAAGCGGTATTTGCGGACAAAATAATACGACCTGCAGAAGCTGACCGGCGCCCATTGCCGGTCGGCTTCTTTTGCATGGCATACTGCCGAAATATTGCGGCGTTGGAGCATAGGGAAATTGATGACAACTGTCACATCAAAGTCATGACAACCGTGAATACCGGGAGTTTCGGTCCGTTTGATATGATGAATCCAGTGAAGATCATATCCATTCGGAGGAGTTAACATTATGAAAAAACCATCTGGCACTATCCATATTTCCGCCATACGCGGAACGGCAAGCGGCGTTTTTTTTATGGCCTTATTCGGTACGCTGTGGGCGTATACCGGCATCATGGGATTGCAGGAGTTAGCAGCTCCTTTGTGGTTAGCCGCAGCTGTCGCCATTGGGGTTGTGCTGTTCATCGGAGGTGCCTCGCTGATCCGTGGGTCGCGGAAGATCAAGGATCAAAGCACAGTAGCTGATGCAAGGCCCGGCAAACGGATCGCCATCCGTTTCAATCTCGTCTTTGCGGCAGAGGGTGCCGCAATCGCCATTGCGGTTGCTGTCTGCTATGCCGCCGGCCGCACGGCGTTGATCCCTATTGTCACCGCTCTGATTGTCGGAATTCACTTTTTTCCGCTGGCCTCTTTGTTCCGGGTCAAGTTTTATCATCTGACCGGGGCGTTACTGTGTCTGCTCGCGCTAGCAACACTGTTGTTCCTGCCTGTGGAGGCCAGCTTTGGCGCGGCTCACATCAATGCGTATATGTCCGTAGTCGGCCTTGGGTCCGCCTTGATTCTGTGGGGCACCGGCACTGTCATATGGTTCATGGGAAAAAGATTGCTGACGATAAGCAAACTGTAACATCTGTCTTTCATTCCGCCACTCGCCGCATTAGAAAACTTCGATTGACGAATCTTCAAGGAAAGCAGGCTGCACTTAGCGGAAGCTTTCCTTGTGATATCGGAAATCAAAATCTCAGATGCACATACTTATCCTTAATCCAGGAACCGGCCAAATGCCGGTTCTTTTGTGTTACCGTCCAGCTTGAAACGTAGATAGTAAATATCGGGCGCAATATGGGCATACATAGAATGTAATCCAAAATAGAAGCCGCTGCGAGGTTAATGATATGCCGGAAATACATTTAGGGCCCGTAACCCTCAAACTAATCGTCGGATTTTTTTTATTG
>NZ_PCZT01000009.1:2140534-2159650 GCF_002968895.1 Paenibacillus sp. AR247
CATCAAACAAATTACCCCCTTCACCTTCATCGCCTCCATCGTGTTTGGAGAGCTGCTCGGAAACGCCTTGTATGAACCGAAAGTCGGGTTGTCTTATATCGTCTATTCCATCTGCCTGTGGGGAGTGCTGCTTGTCGTTATCGAATACTTGGGGCAAAAATCGCTGTTTTTCCGGGGTATATTCGAAGGCAAACCTTCTGCATTGATCAAAAACGGCGTCCTGGATCTTCAGGCGCTGAAGAAAAACCGGATGAACATAAACCAGCTGCAAAGCTTGCTCCGCCAGAGCGAAACCTTCTCGATTCGGGAGGTCGCCTTCTGCTATTTGGAGGCCGACGGCTCCCTCAGCATTTTAAAAAATCCAAGTATCAGAAAACGACCGGGGAGGACATGAATCTGCCTGACAAACCGGTGTACGTTCCCGTAACGATTATCCGCGATGGGAAGGTGTTATGGGACGAAATCAAGGATCTCGGATTTGACGAATCCTGGTTGAGAGCACAGCTGGAACCGTATCACATAACCGATTATAAAGACGTTCTGATCGCCGAATGGCAGGAAGGGGACGGTATTTACGTCCAGACTTATGACAAAGACGCTAGCGGCGGGTAGGACCTGGGGTTCCATCATTCGATTTGCCAATCTTCGGATCCTGTCGAGGTAATAGCAGAACGAGGAACTGCATAAAAAAAGCCAGTCGCTGGATATCCTCCAACCACTGGCTCTGCATATCTGCCAAAGCTCTTGTTCGCTGACAGCTACATTCGTTAAGCTAGCTTCGACTTTACGGACAACAACATTCGCTTCGGCCGTCTTACTTCAATAGACCGTATAAGTTTGTCCGGTCTGGGCACCTTCCACACTTTTCCGGAACGCTAAGGCAGCTCTTCTAACAGGTATAGGCTCAAAGCCTGGGAAATAAGGTCCATAGGTATCCATGGACTCCTCCAGTACATTTGGGCTGACGTTGTTGATCCGGATTCCTCTTGGCATTTCAATGGCTGCCGACTGTACGAAGGCTTTGATGGCACCGCCCGCCATCGCTGATGAGATTCCGCCTACAATGGGACTGTCCATAATAATACCGGTAGTCAGGGTAAAACTTCCTCGATCATTTACATGGTCCAACCCCAGCAGCACAAGGTTGATTTGTCCTTTCAGCTTCCCTAAGACCGCGATTTCATTACGTTCCGGCGTTAATTCCTGCAGCGGACCGAAGTAAGCTTGTCCTGCGGTGCAGATTACCGCATCCACCTTGCCAACGGCATCATACATGGCGATGATGCTTTCGGGTACCGACATATCGACGGTGACGTCAGCCCCGTTGCGTCCGGCCGTAATGATCTCATGGCTCTGCTCCAATTCACGGCGAACCGCCGTTCCAAGCGTACCCGTTGCGCCGACGATCAATATTTTCATGTTCGAACCCTCCTGTGCCAGCTATTATTCGGCAATCTGATTGAACAAACACAAGAAATTTTAACACAATAGGAGAATTTCCATCAATGTGGGCTGCACTGATTTGGTTTGGCGTATCTGAATATGCTGCTCCAAAAAATTCCCCCATATGAAAATAAAAACCCTGGATCCATCAGAGATACTGACGAACCAGGGATTTAAAATGATCACAAAATCCATTAAAAAATCATCTCGCAGATGCCTGTACGATTCGGAACGTAATTTCCTTCGGCCTCATAATGGCACCGCCTACGACGGCGGCGTATGCGCCAAGCTCGAGACAGCGGCTGAACATGTCCAGCGTGATGACATTGCCTTCGTACCCAATCACATTGATGGGCGAGCCTTTCAGGTACGCATCGATCGCCTCGACGATGCCGCGGAAGTAGGCGCGGTAGGTCGCTTCGGTAACGTAACCGATATGCGGCGTGGCCAGCACATTCGGCATCGTCCGGAGCGGGTCGTCCACAGGCAGCGGCTCCTGCTCGAATACGTCCAGGCCGGCACCCGCGATCTTGCCGCTGCGCAAGGCTTCGATCAAAGCCTCGCGGTCAACGATCGGTGCCCGAGAGGTGTTGATGAGGTAGGCGGACGGACGCATGAGTCCAAGCTCCCGCGCGCCGATCAACCCTCTCGTGCGGTCACTGAGCACGACATGGATGGAGACGAAATCGCTGCTCTCCAGCAGCTCGTCCTTCGACGATGCGAGCTTCACTCCCGCGGCGGCAGCTTTGTCGGCGGTCAAGTTCTGGCTCCAGGCCATAACCTCCATGCCGAACGCCTGCCCGATGCGCGCGACGTTGCTTCCGATATGGCCGAGGCCGAGCAGCCCTAACCGTTTGCCAGCTCCGTCGTCCCCTCGCCGCCTCCTCGCGTCCCGCATACAACGACGCCTCGTTCCGCAGCCGCGGCCAGATCGACCGAGGCGTTGCGCATGCCTGTCGTGACCAGCAGCTTCAGGCGCGGCAGACGCCGGAACAGCGATTCCCGGAACGGCGTCCGCTCCCTCATAATGACGACGATCTCGCAATCTTCGATCGCGACGGCCAGCTCCTCCTCGTCATCGAAATGATGATCGAATACGCGGAGCTCGACGCGCTCCGCGACGGCGGACCAGTCCGTCATCGATAAGGCAACCTGTTGATAATCGTCCAGAATTGCGCATTTCATTATCCGTTATTTCCCCTTCCCGAGCGAATATATGAACCCATCATCGCATACGGCGAAATGTTTGCCAAGCTCCCGAAATTGTCGGCCGCTGCGACTGATACCTTCAGCCCGGGTTCATACCGTTCGTCCCCGTTAAATATAGACGACGATCTTCGCATCCTCCACTTTGACCTCATAAGTTTCAACGGAAGGGCTTTCTTCCTCGGTATGCCCCTCCTCGATCTCCACCTTATAAGTCTTTACCAGACATTTATGCGGATCAAAGATCGACTTGCCGTTCGTAATGTCAAACTCCCAGCCGTGCCACGGACACCGCAAAATCTCGCCGTCCCTTCCATACAAATACTGTCCCGGCTCGGACGGCAGGGTCATCCCGGTCACCCGGCCCATGCACAGCGGGGCGCCTTGATGCGGACAGGCATTTTTCAGCGCATAATAGCTGCCGTTTACGTTAAACACTCCGACGGAACGTCCTTCGACCATCACGATCTTGTTCTTGCCCGGAGGCAGTTCCGCCGCGGCTCCGATCACATGTCTACCCATCTCTCACGCTTCCTCCCTGCCGAATAGGTTATAGGTTATACAGTTCGCGTGCATTTTCGAAGAAAATCCGCCGGTGCATCTCTTCAGGCAGTCTCGGAAAGGTTTGCGTAGGCGAATCGAAATCCCAGTGCGTATAATCGCTCGCGAACATCAGAATGTGCTTCGCGTCCATCATCTCCAGCATCTGCAGCAGCTCGCGGTCATCATCGGGCCGCTCCAGCGGTTGGGAGGAGAGCCGGACATGATCTCGCAGGTAGTCGCTCGGGCGGCGTTTCATCCACGGAACCTCGTACCGTAGCGCCTTATACTCCGCGTTGAGGCGCCACATCAATCCGGGCAGCCAAGCGACGCCGCCCTCGGTCAAGACGATTTTGAAATTCGGGAAGCGTTCGAACACGCCTTCAGTAAGGAAGCTGACGAGATGGGCCTGAAAGCCCAGGGAAAGACAGGTATGCCATTCGATATAATGCGTGGGGTAACCGGGAGAAGGCTGGATGTTGATACCCATGCCGTCCGTGCCCGGATGGATGGCGAAGGGAAGGCCGTGGCGTTCGCATGCCTCGTAGATAGGGTAATACTGCCGCTGTCCGAAAGGGGCCCGGGCACCCGAATCAGTCATGACTTGGACGAAATGCGGGTGCCCGGCCCATCGCTCGATTTCCCGAGCAGCAGCCTGCGGGTCCTGATGGTTGACCGTAATCGATCCTTTGAACACGCCGTCATGGTTGTACTTGCCGAGCCAAGTGTCGGCCAGCCAATCGTTGAATGCGGCAGCGATCGCGGTTCCGAAATCAGGGTCGGGTTGAAGATTGCAGAAAGCACGCGGCAGCAAAATCGCATACGCATGGCCATATTTGTCGATGAGCTGCTCCCGCAAAAAATCGGGGTTGGAGCCGGTCGGGCCGCCCCCTGGGGGCGTCGCGTCCAGACGCGCGCCGTGAACTGGATTGCCGAAAAAGCCCCGCGTGCTTCCGTGATAGCGGTCTTTCCACGGCTGGGACATGTAAGACCGGATTTCGTCCGTGTTTATGGGGGACGGATGAACGTCGCAATCGATAATGCCGTAGGTCCGGCCGCCCCTCGTTTTCTTCGTTTCGGGTTGTACCTGCTGCTCCATTACTTCCTCAACCTCCTTAACGTAGTAGACTCTTTGCAAGCGCATACAAAAACAAGCGGCAATTCCGCCGGCCTCTTTGCATGACCCTTCCGTGCTGCGGCGTATTCTTCTAAAACCAATTAACGCTGCGTTGTCAGCGGTAATAACGATCCAATTCATTTTATGTGCGCTATTACATCATTTATCCGTTTTTTCGCCATTTCCTGCCTGATGATGTACATTTTTATCATTCCCGGCGTTCTTAATTGCTGCTCGTCATAACCCCATAGATGAATCAGATTCTTTTTTCTTTATTGAATTGATCTTTCTGATGACAACCGCGGTACAAACGGATATAACGCTTGCTAAGTACAAAAGGGCGTAAGCAATCGCCGCATAATAGGTCAGTTCTGCATCCATATCAGAGCTTGTAAGAAGTAAAATAACGATTAATCCTACAACAAATACTGCAGCTCCTATAAGAACATTTTGAACGACTCCTTTCAGATCAGCAACCTCCTCAGAATCTCTGTCTTAAGTTTAGGATCAATATTTCGGCCGTCACCTGGTTCCCAGTTCAAGTGGGAAACGGAATGGCGGCCGACCCATCCGTTATCGATAAGTTAAGGCGTGGCAGCCGCCCAGCGGCAGGAGCCCGTCTGTTACTCCACCCGGACAGCCTGAATATAGACGGATTCTCCGGAAAAGCTGGAAAGCCTGCCGTTTTCATCAGAAAATATCGAGAAAAACCTGCGCATGCCTTCTGCAGACTGCAGCATCTTGTTCTCCAAAGCATCTCTTTCCGCTTGCGGAAGCCCTGCCCGCTCGCACCAATCCTGAAACCGGAACGGTTTCGGGAAGCAGACGGCCATCTCGATGCGGAAGCCGGTGCTTTCGAGCAAATGAATCCACTCCGATTTCTTCCATGCCCGGACATGGCTCGGGTCCCGTAACTTTTCGATATCATTATAAAATTGATCCAAAGGGTCCTTCTCGGGAGCTACGTTGTCTATGAAGAGCAGTTTCCCTCCAGGTTTGGCAACCCGCAGAGCCTCAGCGCCAAAAGCCGGAACATCTGTGAAATGATGCGCAGCGATTCGGCAGGTCACCAGATCGAAGGATTCATCTTCAAAAGGCAGCTGCTCCGCGTCTCCCGTTATGTAGCTAACGTTCGTGTGTCCATTTCCGCCGATAAAGCGTTCTGCTGCCGCCAGCATATCACGGGTTAAATCACAGGCCGTTACATGCCGAACCAGCGGGGCAAGCGCATTGGCTACATGTCCTCCCCCGGTTGCGATATCGAGCACATTCATATTCGCGTTGGCTTTGGCGCATGACACGAGCCAGGCCAGATCCTCGCCTTTGGCATGGATTGCGCTCGTCACGTACTTATCCGCATTCCGGGAAAATTGCTGCTTTACCTGGTTCTTCATCGACTCATCCATCATCGACTCTCCCCCTTAAATCGTGATCAGTATCCAAATCGATTTGTATACAATAGCCATTAATATGTTTCACAGAATGAAACTAGATACCACTTGTTGATACAAAATTAAATTTAACACAGTACTTCTGTATTGTAAATGAACCAAGAGTCGCGTTTGAGCAGCGGTCACAAATGCCAGCCTTACCTCGTTATATGTGTAAACCCACGAAAGAAGGTTGATCCCATATGATCGCAGCGGTGAATAAAAAAGAAGAAATTTTAAAGGCTTTTCAATTCAGACATGCTTGCCATGTATTTGATAGCAGCCAAAAAATCCCGGATGAAGACTTCCACTTTATTTTGGAGGCAGGAAGATTGTCTCCGAGTTCGGTTGGCCTTGAGCCTTGGAAGTTCGTCGTGATTCAGGATGCGGCGCTCCGCGAAAAGTTAAAACCTGTCACGGGCGGAGCCCTAGGACAACTGCCTACGGCGAGCCATTTTGTTGTGATTTTGGCCAGACAAGGCTTAAGGCATGATTCGGCTCATGTCATGAAAATGCTGAAAGACATCCAGCATATGCCTGAAGAAGTAGTGCAGCGGGTTTCCGGGTTCTATAAAACCTTCATCGAAACGGAGCTCGAAAATAATGACCGTCTCCTGTTTGAATGGGCATGCAAACAAACGTATATCGCACTGGCCAACATGATGACAGCCGCGGCTCAAATCGGCATCGATTCCAGTCCCATCGAAGGATTTGATAAAAAGCAGGTGACCTCTATTTTACAAAACGAAGGTATTATCGGTGACGGCGATTTCGGCGTGTCCTGTATGGTTGCTTTCGGATACCGGCAAGAGGACCCCAAACGTCCAAAAGCAAGGCAGCGCCTCGATGAGATCGTCGAGTGGCGGTAAAGGTTGTGTAAAAGCCCTGATTCCTTTAAGGTGAAAATAGAAAATCAGCTGCGGAAGGAGCAAGTCGGATGCAGGATCTTTACAAGCAGTACAAGAAGCTGTTATTCAAGCTTGCTTATCAATTGACAGGTTCGGTTTCCGATGCGGAAGACGCCGTGCAGGATGTTTTTGTGAAGGTACATGATATCCCACGGGAACGTTTAACACAGCCCAAGGCTTTTTTGTGCAAAATGGTCACGAACCACTGTAAAGATATGATGAAATCGGCACGAAAACAAAGGGAGGAATATTACGGGGAATGGCTTCCAGAGCCCTTTCTCATGTTAAACGACGATTCAACGGAAGCATTGGAAAGGGATGATCTCCTCTCTTACGGAATACTTGTTCTGCTGGAAAACCTGACGACCTCCGAGCGTGCCGTGTTCATCCTGCGCGAAGCGCTGGGCTTCCATTACAACGAGATCGCCGAGCTTATGGAAAAAAGCGAAGTGAGCTGCCGGAAACTGTTCAGCCGTGCGAGCGCCAAGATGGGACGGATCTCCGATGAGCCCGTTCAGATCCACCCTGAGAGCCAGCAGTGGGTTCATGGATTTATGGGAGCCCTCAAGTAAGGGAACATGGATCAGCTTTTATCGCTGCTGGACCAAGATGTCGTGCTGGTTGCCGACGGTGGCGGCAAAGTGGTTGCAACGGTCCATCCGGTTGTCTCCCGGGAACGGGTCGGGCGTTACCTTCTCGGCGGCATGCGCAAAGCAGCCATGTTTGGAGAAGGAACGACTGTCGAAATGGGGCAAGTCAATGGAGAAGCTGCCATACTGCTGCGTTCGGAAGACACCGCAGTCAATGGAGTGCTGCTCTTTCACTTCGAAGATGGGAAGATCCACAACATCTATATTGTTCGAAACCCCGACAAGCTGGGGTTTATCTTCTAGCGTACGAACTGAGCACCGGTCATCCAAAAAAGTCATAACCACGATCTGTGGTTATGACTTTTTCGCTTGAGCGAGAACGGGGTATTACTGTCCCTGCAGGCGCACAAATGTAATATAATCCACGTTGACCGGCTCCTTGCCAGCGGAGCGCAGCTTCATGTTGATTTGCCCCCTGTGATACTGGCCATGCAGCGCAAGATGAGTCAAAATGTCTTGAACGGATGCCCGATACGACCTCCCGTACTGGTTGGTGTAGGTAATTACATCGTCCAGACGTTCGTCGGTTAGCTCGGCGAGATATGCGCTGAAGGCTTCCCGCATCTCTTGCGCAAGACGTTTACACTCATCCAGACTGTCATTTGGCCAAAGCGGCAGGTGGTTGCTGTCCTGTCCCTGCAGCCGGGTGAACCACACCTGCTCCGCACGCAGAGTATGACTTAGCAGCCGGAGCGCTTCGGCTTCGGATTCCCCCTCCCCGCCAGCTTCCAGCGCATCCAGTATGCGCTTGTCGGCCCAATAGAGCTGTTCGTACATGCTGCGAATCGTTTTCATTTCCTTAAACGCCCCCTCACACCATAATTTTCCTTATCAAAATTCAGGTTATCTGAGGAGTTCGCCAGCCTGGACCCATTTCCTTCTATGCTCAGTTCGCATGACATAGCGATGATTATCTTAATACATCCGCATAATTTGGCGGAAAGTGATCTTTGTCAGGATCTTTTAAATGCTGGGTCCCAATGACCTTCACCTTTTTAACGGATATTTCAAAGGTAAAGCGATCCTTACCTACTGGGATGTGAGGACCAACAGTAGGGACAACCTCTATCGTGCATTTGAAAGAGTACCCTCGGAAACCATTTGCGCGTCTTACCTCAACCACTTCAGCCATATAAGGATATAACATTGGAGTCACCGTCAATAAAGGCTCGTAAATATCCGGCAGCCGTTCTTCTATGTATGGTAATAGAAACAACATCAGCATGTCTTGATACTGTAACTCTCTAGAATCCTCATTCGGGTAATCGGCACTCGCAAGACAAGTTGTCCCTGAACTAAATAGTCAGTGGAAGGAGCAATATCCATACAATCAATAATTTTCGCTTCAAACCTTCATCCCCTCGTATGATTCTTTATCGATTATTCTCTATAGCTAAAAAGCGGTTTATTCACTTCGGCCGAACGACAAGTGAACATCAAAAAACTCCAAGCTGTCTAGCTTGGAGTTCCCTACGCTAAAAAAACTATTGGCGAGGTACACAGATCGTTAATCTGCCTGAGGTTGTTCCTGAAGAAAAGACAATGTTGACACAACGTCTCCCGTCTTGAGCCGTAAAGAACGAGATGGAAGACGGTCTAGGGAGTCCGAGAATATTGCGGACGGCTTGTGCATTCCGCGTACGTACGGCCGCTCTGAATGCATCCGTGTTTAAAGAAATGTTTTGGGAATACAACACATAGGCATCGGCAACGATCATCAAGTCGTCCCCTTGCTTTACCCGTGGTTTTTTCGGCATGGATCTCACCTCCTCTAAATCTATGATGTATTCTATTCGCGAGAATGATAGATTTCTTGGATCCGAGCATAACCAGACCAAAATATACACCGACACACACAAAAAAGACAATGAAATCCCCCTCCCTCCAGCCTTATGAAAATATTGCGAACGCATCAAAAAATGTTGCTTGCCTTGCCTATATGGCCCCATTTACCATCAAACATGCGGAAGGGTGTCACCATGGCTTACACCTGTCAGATCGAATCGCAGTGAGGGGGTGGCGGAAAGTTTGATTCGAAGAAAATGCTGACCAAAATTTGAAAGCGGTTTCTTAACCCGAGAAAAGGAGCTGAACTTAATGAGTTGGTATAAGAGATGGGCAGCGGTTGCAATGGCTGCAGTCATGATGGTGTCGCTGGTTCCCGCGGCCCAAGCGAGCGAGCTGGTTCCGACGATACAGGCAAAAGGGATTTCCCCGGCGGAAGATCCAGCGTCACCACTAGATGAGGTGCAGCCGGAGCTCCGTAATCTTGCCCTTGGACTCCCTTATGAATGGTCTGAAGCCCCGGATCCGTCGCATCCTGACGCCGGGAATAAGCTTACAGATGGGAAATATGGACAATTGGATATGAAGGACCTGGCCTGGGTAGGACATGTTCGGGGCAAAGCGCGTGAAGTCGTGTTTGATTTGGGTGAGGAAAAGTCGATCGGAAAAATAACCGCCCATTTTTTTCAGGATTACCCAGCCAACTCCATCCTCGTACCTTTGACGGTATCTATGTATGTCTCGGACGATAAGGAGAATTGGGGCCTTCTCTCCCATAACGCCACCCAACTGCTCTGGGGAGATGGACCGCCAAGGCAGGAAACGTTTGCGTGGGACGGCAGCCGGGACGGAATCCAAGGCGGAAGCGCGGACGGCAAGCTGGCTTATGCCCGCTATGTAAAAGTCATTTTCACGATGCATCCTACCCTATGGGAATACATTGACGAAATTGAAATTATGGGCATGGACGGAAAGATTGACGGAGCGGTAAAGGTTCCCGCTGAGCAGCCTCATTTTTTGGAGCCGGGCGACGCTACGGGCGGGATCCGGAATCTGAATCTGCTGTATAACGGACAGTATGCGGATGGTTTGGGGGACTGGACCAAGGAACGGATCATCCCGAACATCAGTTACGTGGATCAGAACGGGGAACCTGCCGACTGGCTTTTTGACGGTGTATTATATCTCGGGCTTGCTTCCCCTGCCGGCCGGGATTTCGGTCTTGGGCAAACAAATCTGGGGGACTGGACCTGGTATTTGGACAAAACCTTTGCGGCTGCGGGAGATATGCAGCAGTTGAATGAGGCGACCAAGGAAGTCGGGTCCAAGCTGAACCAACCTGATTATAAAGAGAAGGTTGTGCTCATGATTCCGAATCCAGGGGAATCTTTAAACGATTTTGGCGATGTGGACGGGTCAGGGGAATCGTTAAGCTTTAATGCCTCTGTCGTCGGACAAGAGAAAGCCCTCGAAAACAGAAAAAAGCGGTTCAGTGGTGGCTGGATCAGGTACGGCAAAGATGGCAGGCCGCGAATTATTCCAACCTGGAGCTCGTCGGCATGTACTGGCTGGAAGAACAAATCAGCACAAGCGAAACGGGACCCGGCTTGATTAAAGCCGTGAGCGGCAAGGTCCATGACATGAATCTGAAATTTTTCTGGATCCCCCATCTTTGGCTTATAAAAGTTATATGTGGAAAGACGTAGGATTTGATGCCGCGGCGCTTCAACCGAACTATTTCTTTGGCGGCATGGATCAAGACCGGCTGGAGGATGCCGCAGATACTGCAAAGCGCTACGGAATGTCGAACGAAGTCGAATTTGATGACCGGATGCTGCAGGACGGCGTATTCCGGGAGCGTTATATCGATTACTTGAACAGCGGCGCCGCAACCGGCTTGATGCAAAAGGGATTCAGAGCTTATTACCAGGGAAATAATGCGGTTTATAATTTGGCGGTGAGCAAAGATCCCGGCCTGCGTCTCATGTATGACTGGCTGTATCAATACTTGAACGGAACATACGAAATTCATAACAGTACACCACCTGAAGCAGACGTATTTATCAACGGACAAAAGTTAAATGGCGATGTGGTTGTACCCAATACTGAAACAGTTGCATTCACATGGGAAGTCCAAGACGATGACAGCGGTTTGACGAGGGTTACGGCCACTTTCGACGGCAAACCCTACGCCCCGGGAACGCCGATTGATTTGAAGGGAATGCCGGGTAAGCATCAACTGGCCATTACCGTGGCGGCTGCCAAATCCAAAACGACGGCTTACACGATCCGGGCGGCATCTACCGCTGACACGATGAAAGCTCATGTGAATCTCTTCGCCGAGCAAAAGCAGTTCACGACGCCCGGGGCTCCCCGCTCGTTGAACGCACAGCTGGACCAGATGAAGCGTTTTGAAGGAAAGAATGCGGCGCAGTTTGACAAATTCCTCAAAGGTTTCAATGCAAAGCTGGATCAACTGTATGCGGATCGTATCGTTTCGGATACGGCTTATGCTTCGCTGAAAGAAGAGGTGTATGATCTCGCCGGTAACCTTGCGGAAAATAAAACCGCAACCGCCTCTTCCGTCGAAGGCTCCGTTTCGACCTTGGCGCCGAAATATGCCGTCGATGGGTTTTCATCGACAAGATGGGCGAGCAACTATGGGTTTTCATCGACAAGATGGGCGAGCAACTACGTGAATGACAGCTGGTTTCAGGTCGACCTAGGCGAAGCCAAAACCTTCGATACGGTCCGAGTCGAGTGGGAATTCGCCCGTGCCAAAACCTACAAAATCCTTGTCTCCGACGACCAGCAGAACTGGACCAGCGTGATCCAGGACAATGATGGCATCATTACGGCCCATGATGGCAAAGAAACGGTCCATTTTGCCCCCGTTACAGCCAGGTACGTTAAATTTCAGGGGATTGAAAGAGCCACCGATTATGGATATTCCTTTTATGAGTTTGGGATCTATAACCTCTCGGGGTCAAGGGAGTAGGAACTCTGCCATAAGATAACTCTCCTCTTGTCATCCATATAGTCCTTGTTAGAAGAAGACTGCCGTTTAACCGGTAGTCTTCTTTCTTGCTTGCTTCGCATCGGTATAATCCCACCCTTTTCCATATATCTGGACTTGGCTTTAAGCGAAGATTCTGATCATTTCATTTACATATGAACAAGTGATCATGTATTATATAATAAATCATTAATTTTCATGGGGGGAGTTTCTATGCTGGATGTCTTGATTATTGGTACCGGGCAGGCTGGTCTTGCAGCTGCCTACTTCTTAAAGCAAATAGGAATACCATTTATGTTAATCGATAAAGCCAAAGCTTTAGGCGATTCCTGGCGCAACAGATACGATTCCTTACAATTATTCACACCCAGAAATTACAGCCGTTTACCTGGTCTTGATCTGCCTGGGGATCCAAAGGGTCTCCCTACAAAAGTTGAAGTTGCCGCATACTTATCGGAATACGCTTTAACCTTTGAATTTCCGATTCAGTTGGATACGGAAGTCAAATCGTTAACCTCCATCCCAAGGGGATTTGAGGTGGAGACTAGCCGAGGAACGATTCAATCCAAAAATGTAATCGTGGCTACAGGGCCTTTTCATAAACCGTATGTTCCAGCCATCAGCCAGTCCATTTCCAATGATACGACTCAGCTTCATTCTTCCGCATACCGGAATCCCGGCCAGCTTACACCAGGGAGCGTGTTGGTCGTGGGAGCAGGAAATTCAGGTGCACAAATCGCTGTAGAACTGTCTAATGACTTTGATGTCTATTTATCCGCATCAAACCAGCTCCATTTTAAACCTCTGTACATATTGGGAAAGAGCATTTTTTGGTATTACGACAAATTGGGTTTTTTACAGGCAGGAAATCACACCAAACGCGGGGAGTGGTTACGCCAACAACCTGAACAAATCTATGGATTCCAATTAAAACAACGATTAAAAGAAGGGAAAATCAAGTTATTCCCGAGGGCAGTCAGCGCGGAGTCACGTACTGTATTTTTTGCGGACGACCAACATGTTGAGGCTGACAATATCATTTGGGCAACCGGGTTCCGGCCGGATTTCTCCTGGATCCAAATCAATCATCTGTTTAATGAACATCAAGAAATTACCCAGTTCAAAGGTATTTCTAATATTCCTGGCCTATATTTTATCGGTCTACCGTGGCTGAACTGCAGAGGGTCTGCTCTTTTGGGGTGGGTACAGCAGGATGCCAGACGTATCGCCGAATACATAAATAATGATTTAAAGTCAATGTAACTGTTCTCGCCGGGACTTATCTAGGTTTAGCACTTCTTTTTTTCGCTTGCAAACAAAAGTCTGAAACCGGCTTCCCTTGTATCGGCCACCCTCGACGTGTCAATCTTGCCTAGAAGTATGCGTAATTATTTCTCAGGAAACTATTTATGATATACTAAAAAAAATGAGTCGAGGAGCCAGCATGAACCATGGACACTGCAGATAAAAGCAAAGCCGCAATTCATGATTTTTTTATTCAGTTTCTTCAACAAAAAGAAGAATACGAATCCCGAATCTCCGCAACCTATCTCGAAGATATAAGGAAGCATATCGGTGCCGAATTCAGTTTGAACATGACAGAACTGCACACCATTGCGTGCATCGGGGAGCAGGAGCCGATCAATGTCACTTCCATCGCGGAAAAGATGAATTTGAGCAAAGGGAACACCTCCAAGATCGCGAACAAATTACTTAAAGCCGGTTGGGTGCGGAAAGCCCAGCTCAACGATAACAAAAAGGAAGTGTACTTTCGGTTAACTCCTGCCGGCAAAAAGCTGTTTGCTGCGCATGATGAGCTCCATGTGATGGAAAAGCAGAGAATGTACGAGTTTTTGGGAAGGTACAGCGATGCCGAGCTTGATTTGATCAAGCGCCTGTTTGCAGACATGGTTGACTTCTATCGGTGACACGTACCACCGCAAACGACCCCTAAATATCAAAAGCAACCGGTAGTCCCCGGCTGCTTTTTTTGTTGAAGTGAGCACAGCGCCGAGAGCGCTACATTGATCAAACGATTCATCTCACACGCTACATTTTCAAAGCCCCCTGCGTCATGCCCTGAATGTAATATTTCATGCCGAAAGAAAAAATCAAAATTAACGGGATCGAGGAGATGGCGTATGCCGAAAACTGCGTTCCCATATCGGTGATGCCGAACTGCTTTGTAAAGACGGTAAGGCCGACAGCAACCACCTGAAGACTGCTGTCCCTGATCGTAAGCAGCGGCCAAATGTAATCATTGTACACGCCAACAGCCTGCATAATGAACAAGGTGGCCAGGATCGGCAGCGACAGCGGGATGACGATTTGAAAAAATACACGAATCTCCGATGCTCCATCCATCCGGGCCGCTTCAAACAGCTCGCTGGGGATGCCGGACATAAAACTCCTGCACAAAAAGGTTCCGAAGATTTGCCCGCCGGCTGCACCGGCAATAATGATCACCCAAGGTGTATTCGTTAGTCCCAGGTTATTATACAGGACGTACGAAGGAATCAGCGTTAACACACCCGGAATCATCATCATGGCCAGCATCATCATAAACAGCAGTTCTTTGCCGGGAAAGCTTTTTTTGGCGAATATATATCCTGAAATGGAAGAGAGCAGAATGACACAAGCACTGGCTCCGACCGCATACAAGATGGAATTCACCATATATCGCCAAATACTGGTGAACGCAGCGCCGTAATTATTCCATTTGGCCGGAGAAGGCAGTCCCCAGAAATTGCCGAGAATTTGCGCATTGCTTTTTAAGGAGCTGACGATCATGAACAGAATCGGCACCAGCATCAGGATGACCAGCACGCACAGCAGCACGATGATGGTGATCTGAGGGAAACTGAGATACTTAATGAGCCAACCTTCGTTTTTTCTGAGCTTTTTCACGGGGCCAACGCTTTCTGCCGCTGTATCCGTTTGGGTATACATCGATGCCTCTCCTCCTTCCTTAATCTTCTGTTTTAATAAGCTTCATGTTCACAACCGTAATCGCAAGGATCGCCAGGAACATGCTTACACCGAGCGCCGAGGCATACCCGAGATCGTTAAACTTGGTGGCGGCATAATACATCTGCAGTGCGGGTACATAAGTCGAGTCCATGGGACCGCCGCCCGTAACGATCATGATGCCGTTAAAATCCTGAATAATGCCAATGAGGGTTAAAATGATCAGAAACTTGAATTGACCGCCCAGCAGCGGCAAATGAATGGAACGGATAATCCGCCAAAGATTGGCCCCATCCATTTTTGCGGACTCGATCAGCTCGTTCGGAATGGACAGCAGACCTGCGTAAAACACCAGCAGCTGCAGGATGCCGATAAACGGAAACCCGATAAAAATAATAGCCCACAAGGCGGTATTAGGGTCACCAAGCCAACCATGCGCCCAGGAACCAAGCCCGATCAGTTCTAAGACGTTATTGATCAGACCCACGTTCGGATCATACAGGTTTTGCCAAATCAACAATAGGGCCACACCCGGAATAACCATCGATGCGGTAAATGCCGTCCGAAAGCCGTATTGCAGACGTTTACTGCGTAGATGGAATATGAGTTCAGCGGTAATGAGTGCAGGGATAATCGCTTTGATCAAACCGGTGATGATCAGAATGACCAGATTGCCCATCCCCTTAATGACATAAGGATCATGAATCATTCGTTCAAAATTGGCCAAGCCGACAAAGGTGGTCCTGCCCCCTGGCTGCCAGTCATATAAGGAATGGAATAAGCCCGAAAAAGCCGGGTAATAGAGAAATACGAACACCAGAATAAAGGTCGGTGCCAAGCCCAGGTAAATATATTTGCTTTTCCATATCTGGCGGAAAATAACCAGCCGGTTGCGCTTCTTCAGGTAATTCAAGTACAGCAGAATAAGGACGACCGCCAAGACACCGGCTGCAGCCCAAAGCATAGCGTTTAGGCGTGCCTTGCTTGCCGCTTGATCGATGACACTGCCTACATCGTACTTAAAAATCCTTCCGTCATTGGTGCCCGAATACAGCGTCTTGCCCTCCCGGTCAAATTGAACGCCCCGGCCTTCCCCAGTGATCTTTGACTCCCACAGCTGCTTTCCGTGCCCGTCGAAAATATAGTAGTTACCGGATAAATCCGAGACGCCGATCCGTTCCCCATCGCTTGAAAAGGCGACATCGGTCACGATGTCCCGCGTGTTAATCGAGCCGTTAACGCTACCGTTCTGATCAAACAATTCCACCTTATTGGAAGCCGTACCCACAGCAGCCAGGCCATTGTCTGAGACGGCCACCGCCTGGATTTGATTATCCGCGCTGAATTTATACAGCAGGCTGCCATCCTTGTCCAGGAGATAGGCGAATTGGTCGCTTGTTGCGGCAACGATCCACTGTCCGCTGCCCGATACGCTCACTTCCTTCAATAGGGAACCGATGGGAATGCTGCCTGTCTGTTCTCCGCTATTTTGATCCACAATGACCAGATCTTTGCTGCGCTGGGTAACGAGAACGATGGTGGACCCGTCCTGCGATGCGGCCAAGCTTTTGACCTGCCGCTTCAGATCTGAATCCCACAGCTGACCTCCTGTCTCGTCATACGCATACAGATGCCTGTCATCCGATGAAACCAGAAAGGTGCCGTTACTCAGAAGTGCTACCCCTGTAACGACATTTCCGGCCTCAACCTCAAAGATGGGATTGCCTTCGGAATCGTAAAGAAATGCCTTCGCATTATGACCCCCAACGGCCACACGGCTCCCATCCGCTGATACGGAGAGGGAGGTGATATTCCCCGCTCCTTCAATGGACCAATGGTCTTTGGCAAGTGCTGCGCCCGGGACAAGCCCTAGAAGCAGGACCAGTGCAAGAAATATCCATGGGGCTTTCCTCATGATGAACCTCCCTTTTTATCCGTCATCCTTACGAATTGCCTGTTTTCCTCGGGTCATCATACGTTGTCTGCACATGCAAATGCATGTGCAGACCTGTGTGAAAAAGTGATTAACGCTGCGGCGGACGCCGCTCGGGGTGATCCAGGTCGGAGAGTTCTTTCTTGGCTTCTTTCATAGCAGGTTCCATATATTTATCGATATTCGCCTGCAGCTGCTCCAAATATTGATCCGTTGTCAGCTTACCGCTGAAGTACCGCTGTACGAGCCCTACCCAATCCTGCACGGAGGGCTGGTAATCCCACATTCCGCGAGCCAGATTGTTCGCGGCGCTGGTATAGCCTTCGGTATTTCCAATCGGCTTGAAGTCGGCGAATGCCGCCGCCATCTCATCCGGGAGCGTAATGCCTTTAATGGCCGGTGCACCTGAGAGGGAGGCGTCGTCACTCTTCTGGATCGCATCCAAATATACGGCGTAGCCTTCCGGACTCGTCAGGTACATCATGAAATCCACGTTCAGTTCATTTTGCTTCGCGTCTTTATTGACGAAACCGTAGAATCCGATCGGAATCTGGATCGTACGGGCCGGTGCCATCACCTCAGGTCCTTCCATGGAAGGCATGTTGAAGAATCCGTATTCGAAAGGCTTCACGCCTCCTGTGGCACCCGTTTTTTCCTCATCCGCGAAATCTTTAGGGAGCTGCCAGTAGGAGGCCGGCGTACCTAACATCGTCGCCGCTTTTCCCGTCAGGAACAGATTGTAAGCCTGGTCCTCTTTCACTCCGAAAAATCCGTCCGGCACATAATCGAACAGTTTTTTCAGATTTTCCGAGTAAGCCTTCCACTGGGGATTGCCGGCAATTTTGAAGGGACCTTCTTTGTCTTTAACAGCTTTCCACAGCCGCATTTCGTTTTTGGTCACCTTACTGTTGGAATCGTTATACGGATCTGTCAGATCGTATTTCCATTGTTCGTCGAGCTCAGGGACGTAAGTATAGTCCTGCTCTTGGGACCTGATGATGTTAATGTAATCGCGCATGTACTGATCGGCATAGATCCGCACCAGCCATCCCAAATTTTTTACTGTTAACTAGGCCACCGACTTCGTTATTTGTAACCAGGTCAACATCCGGCACACCTGCTGCAAATTGAGCTGTCAGCCATTCCTTGTAGCCTTCCGCCGGCTTGTTGTCGACTTTGACCTTCACTCCCGGATTTTTCTTCATATACGCTTCGGTAACCGCATTCCATACTGACGCCGATGCATTCGGCAAGGAAATGTTAATATTTCCTGTCAGCTGTGACGCGGCCGGATCCTTCCCGGCATCTTCCTTACCCTGATCCTCACCCGTTGGATTGGATTCTGCGGTGCCTGGATTGTCTGGTGGTGTGGGAGCTGCTTTGGTGCATGCCGACAATAAAGCCAAAAGCATCACAATACTCAAGAGAACGATGAATCCCTTCCTTTTGTTCACGTTGATCTCCCCTATTTTCGAATGGTCATGAATGATATGAAGCGCTTTCAATTGCAATAAACTTGAACGAATACGCTTCAGCTGTAAGTATACGTTTTAAATTTTGTATACTTTGATAAACAAAGTATACTGTAGGAGTTTGCCTATTGCAATAGTTTTTATTGCGAAACACGCTGTGGAAAGCCGAAGTTTTGCTGGCGGGATAAGGATGATATATGACCGGGGAACATGTTCTTCTTTCTTGAAAAAAAGCTCCCGTTAACCGGGAGCTCTGCAATTTAGTTGTTTCTGATGCGCTGCTTCGTCGATAAGGGAGCGGTGCTGTCGCGCAAGATCAGCGTCGGAACGATCTCGTCTTTCACCAGGGACGAATGATCCTCCTCCAGTTCAAACAGCAAAATCTCCGCCGCCCTCTGTCCCATCTTGCGCGTATTCTGATTCACCGTGGTGAGCCTTGGATAGGAATACTCGCCGAGTTTCACATCATCGTAACCGATAATGCTTATATCTTTGGGGATGTTCATCCCGGATTCTCTCGCCGCGTTCATCGCACCGAAAGCCTTATAGTCGCTTGTGGCGAATATCGCCGTTGGCGGCTCCGGCAGCTTCATCAGCCTTTTGAACCCTTCCTCCCCCATCTCCGCCCGTTCGTCTTCTCCGTCGACGA
>NZ_PCZT01000009.1:2159750-2164940 GCF_002968895.1 Paenibacillus sp. AR247
TTATCACCCTGTTCATTCACCTAATTTACAGCCTGAGTTACATCGCCCATGGTACAGTTGTCAGGAATATTCTCCGAGCAGGCACCTGGAATCTCATGTTGCTTCTTATTGGACAATGTATTTTCAACCCGTCCCCGATAAGCAAATCCACTGGATCATACCGGACGGCTGCATAGATATCGTCATTAATCTTTATTCCCCGTCCAGCCGGAAGGCCGCCCATGTTACTGGGTTGACAACTCGTTCAGAAGTGCTGCACTTTTCGGAAGCTCGTTCGTTATTCGGTATTAGGATCTATTCGGAAGCGGCCCGGACCATTTTAAAGTTCCCCCTTTCGATGTTTCAGGGACAACGTGTTTTTCTGGAAGATGTTTGGGGTTTTGAAGGGTTGTATTGGGTCGAACAAATCCTCACTGCGGAGACAACCCCGGACATCCTTGCGATTGCCGATCGTCAATTAAGCAAAGTGTTAGCAGAGAGTAATGCGGTTACTCTCCCTTTGGTGTCTCAAAGTATGCAGATTATTTATCATAATAAAGGAAATCTATCTGTTACGGATTTAGCCGAGCAGGCTCACTGCAGTGAAAGGCATCTCAGAAGGAGCTTCAAACAGGAATTGGGGTTAAGCCCTAAGGAGATGCTGGGAATCATCCGATTTCAAAGCACACTGAAAGAGTTCTATAAGAAAAACTACTCCAGTTTGACGGATCTTGCGCTTCTTTCTGGCTATTACGACCAATCCCATTTTACGAATTCCTTTCCACGCTATTTCGGATTGCCTGTTAGACACTTAACAAGATCGTGAAAGAAGTCCGTTTTTTCCTATTTGACGGCCGATCGTACGGATACAATGATGACGTAACATGAATTCATACGATGGGAGCTGGAAAGCATGGCTATTAAGCTGAAGAGAATTGGAATTTTCGTGGAAGAGATGAAACGGGCTTTGGATTTCTATCGGCTCTTGGGATTTGAAATACCGGCGAGTGCGAACGACGAACAGCATGTTGAAGTGGAATGCAACGGATTGATCTTGGCTTTCGATACGAGGGAAACGGTGCAGACGATTCTGGGCAGCTTACAGGAGCCGATTGGAAATCGAATGGAGATTGCTTTCCATTTAGACAGCCGTGAAACGCTGGATGAATCGTATCGCCGATTGACAGCGCAAGGATATACTCGGCAGCTTGAGCCGAGCGATACGCCTTGGGGCGAGCGCTATGCTATTATAAAGGACCCCGACGGCAATTTGGTTAGTCTCGTCGCTTGATTCCTGATGGAGTGGAAGGACTGGCCTAATAGTATTTGAGATTGACGGAATTTAGTAAAGGGCTGAAATTTTTCAGCCCTTTTTCATCATGCTGCAGCTGTGCAGCTTTTCAAGTTGAATGTTGTTGTCTTCGTTACCCGCTGCAATCGACCAATGGTGTCCGCTTTGGTGCTGCCTCATGAACCGGAACCGATCCTCGAACGTGGACATGATCCTGATCCAGCTCATACGCCAGCGCGGCGGCCGTATGCAAAAATTTATATAAAAGCAAGAGACGGCGGTTACGCGATCCTCCCGGTGGATTTCGTCCGACCAGTCGATAAAGCACCACATGCCGTCCCGATCTGCATTGGCAAACAATCCGGCGTCATCTTCCTGCTCCGTAAACCACGCGGCGAGCTTCACGATATGCGGCCATAATTCCTCTAAAAAAGCTCGATCCTTCGTATAATCGTAATATTCGGCTACACCAAACAGCCAATGCGCGCAAAAATCGGGCAGCAAATAGGCGTTCCGCTGCGGTCCGGTGCCGGGTATGGAACCGTCGGCGTTTTGTATTTTCGCCGCCTGCAGCAATGACTTCCGGACGAGCCGAGGATCGTTGAACGTTTGGTAGACCACTTTGGCCATGACAACCGAGTCGGCCACCCACAGCGCACCTTCGCGATAAGGGCAATCCTCAAAATGGTTCTGGCTGTTGACCATGGTCGTATACCGGCCGACTTCCCAAATCCGGTTCAGCTTATCATCGCTGCTGTGGAAATGTCCCCCGTCCTTGTACGGATAATGAACAAAACGGACTCGAAGGTCACACATACGCAGGGGAACGGGCGTCGCCATGACCCCAACCTTAAGATAGCGAAATGCACGCCTTCCAAACGGAGTGATCTTGTTTACGCCTTTGCGGAGGAGGTACGTATCCCTCAAATCCAATTCCAGCGACTCCCCATAAAACAGCTGCAGAACCCCGCCTTCCTCAGCAATGACTTCAAGCTCCGGATAGCCGACGATCTCAGCTCCAAAGTCATAGGTAATCTGGGGAAAAGAGCCGGGAATCGAAGCGTCCATGACCACTGGTTCCCTTCCTTCCGCCGTGTCAGCAGCTAATTGCGCTTCCGGGGCTTGGATGAACCCAAGTAACGATTCAGCCGATACAACTCTTACCGGGGATACCAAGTCTTCCTGCAGGTACGGAATATCGCGCGCGACCAAGCGGGGCCAGGGGGAATCCTCCTGCTCTGCTGCTGCGATCACCTCGGCGGGCGGCCAGGAGGAATCGTCATAATCATCGCATTCCCAGCCGTCTTCCCGGGACACATCCATCAGCTCCCGGTATCCGCCCCACATGTGGAGGCGGCTTACTCCCGTTTTCCACCGGGGGGACCGCCTGCATTTCCATTCGGAGCTGCTGGCAACCGTCAGCAGGCCTGCCCCTTGGTCGTCAGCGCCGTATACATCGAGCTGGCATATCAATCCGCCGGGCCCCTGCAGCTGCTCGGTGACGATTCTGTCCTTACCAAAATTGTGTGCGGCCACCGCAATGCAGTTCCGGCCGTTCCGGAGCAGTGCAGCAACGTCGTGCGTATCGAAAGACATCCATAACAAGTCGGATGGCGCGGGGCCTCTGCCCGCCTCGATGCCGTTAATATACAGCTTATAGGATTGGTTGGCGGAAATCCGTACGAACGCTTTTGTAAAGGGTATTGTCAGTTCAAAAGATTGGCGGGCTTCCACATATACGTTATTCTCATTCCCCGTTCCCTCGGCCCAAATCCATTCCGCTTCCCAGCTTGGTCTATTCATCGCTTTACCTCCAGCTTGTGCTGATCTCGAGTTTCAGAAAATGAGTGCTTATGAATTATGATTCGTCGACCGATTTGTACACAAAGTTCAATCTTCCTTCCGGCGCCGTGTCGCCGTGCAGATAGAAGTCTGAGATATCCCCTTCGTTCTGCATATTGTCCATCCACTTGAACTCGATCCATATTCCTTTCGCACGGTCCTCCGGAGCTTCATCCTCCCGAAGCAGTGCGAGCGGGATTTCAACATACATTTCATTCCCCGAAACGAAATAGCGGATCTCTGCCGACGCTTTCCAGTTCCAACCCCCTGTGCTGTGTTCCATCAGCGCCTTGGAACGGTCTATGACTGTCCTGTTCACAACGTAATTGTACCCCTCCCATCCCGGGCTACGTAGTCTCCGGTTACGAATGAGCAGCATCATCCAGTGACGGTCTGTATAGGGTGTAATGGGATCTTTCGTTTTTGCGTAAAAATAAAGACAGTGATCCGTATGTGCGGCTTTCAGGGTAACCAAATCATTTCTGCCCGTGTCTTGAAAATAACGAAAACTTCCATATCCGGCATGATCCCGGCCCATCGTATCCCCTTCAAAGTCCCTGTACAGCTCCGGTACAGACGGCCATGCCGTAAAGTCCGGCTCTGCAGCCAGGAAGGTTCCGCTGTCCACCGGTTCGGACATGCCCTTGTAGCGGCGGATATCACCGATCAGCTGCATATAATAATGGTCTTGATACCCGCCCTTCATCGGCTCGATATCCCGGCTGAATGCAAGCGTAGCTTGATCAACGAACAAAACGGGCCGATCCGGCGTTCCCTGCAAGCGCATGGCGATCCACTCATTCCAGCCCGTAACGAAAATGATCTGCGGGTCCTCTGCAATAGCAAACTCCCATTGTTCGGCGATATTCATGCCCCGATGAATGGATTCGGACAGATCAGCCTCCGGTTTCTCCATCCCTTTGTGATAACTTCTCCCCCAATTGTTCCCATATCCGTAAAAGGGCGTATCGCTCATGGCTACACTGGGATGCTGCGCAACGGAAACGCTGATGACTTCCTTCTCCCCTTCATCATTAAAAAACACCCGCTGCGGCCGCTGAAATTCGATCCATGGAAATCCGTTTATCTTCGCTTCTTCGTCTGGCCATTGATTCCGGCGAAAGGTGAAAAAGACCCGCTGTTCCTCCGTGCATTCTGCCGGATCTCCAATGATCAAAGGTTTGCCTTTCCAGTGAAACCATAGATGCTTATAGCGCCCCGGTTTGTATATATCTTCGTACAATTCCGCAATCGTTGTTCCTGAATCCGTGTTCGTGTAAAAGGCAAACTGCGGTACGGTAAAGCCTTGTCCCCATACCTCGTCCAGCACCTGGAACAATACGTCGTATACCTTCTTGTACGTAACGGCATTGGTCGTGTCAAACACAATAAAATCCACGCCCGCACTGGTCAGAAGCTGCACGTGTTTGCGAAGCACCCAGGCATCGTTATTCAGATAATAGCCATACAAAGGCTCGCCCCAGAAGTGAAATGCATTCTCCGGCCCCCAGGCCGGGTGGGCTGGATCCCGGACCGCTTCGGGATATTGGGCGAGAATTTCGCTGTTATCAAAAGGGCCTGACGTTCCGTGCTGCCCCAGCCACAGAAAGTAAAATAAACCTACGTACCTTCCTTCGCGCCTCGGCCCCGTTTCTGCCCGCGTTGGAAGCTCCCTTCCCAACCCATCAATGCCTCCCCATTGATCGGCGTGCGTTCGACTCACATGATTCCGCATCCTTTCTGCTCCTCCCAACGGACCCGTGTCACACATAGGCGGCTCGACCTCCATTAACGAATATCGTAAGCACTTATTTCTCGAATTAAGTATTCTTATTAATTATATAATATACTTTGTTTGTAGCCATTTACAACTAAATATACATTGAATGAAGCGATACCAAAACTTAAATACTGCTCTTTTTAATTGTAGCTGGTTCAGATTAAGGATAACTGCTCGATATCACAAAAAAGAAACTGCGGCACTCCTACCGAGCACCACAGTCATTTCTTATATAAGTTGAGAAAATTTAGTAATGGATGATGGGAGGCAAGTACGTAAAATAGTCCCTACGATCGCT
>NZ_PCZT01000009.1:2165040-2184621 GCF_002968895.1 Paenibacillus sp. AR247
AGCAAGTCGTAAAATGTCCCTACGATCGCTCTGTTTTTCGGATTTCTTGATTTGATTGAAGGAATCATGCCACTCCCTTGCTTACATCATTCCAAAGGAAAGGTAAATTTACGGGAATCATATTCCAACGTCAATGTCAGATCCTGTTCATTCAACGGAGCATATCGGGTGATCTCCAAGGTGATGTTCTTGCTCAACCCTGTTCCAACGTCGCCAAGATCAATACTTCCCGGGGATGCCTGAATTCCTTGGGGGAACTCCACCCTCAGCTTCTTGTTCAGCTTTTGGGATCCGAGGTTGGTGACCGTGACGGTAAGCTTCGTTCCAACCTCAAGCTTGGGCGACAGCTGTTGTACCGAGATCGCCAAGTTAGGAGAATGAGGATCATATTTCACTTTTTCGGCAAAACGGGCTTCATCCACACGGAGTTCCCCTGTCAAAGGGGCTCCTCCCTCGGAGCGCACCCAGATTTTCACCCGGTCAACGGACTGCGCTCCCTTCCATTCCCCAAGCGGAAGCGAGACCAGCTGCCATCCCTTCGCCGCATCCAGCTTGGCAGTTCCTTCGATCCGGTCAAATCCGCTGTACACAATAACCTTCGCCTCATATGCCTTTTCCGGATCCACATCGGCCAATTGAAGCGCGGCTGTGAAATATGGTGTTTTTCTGGCATCGACCGGCTCCGTGAACTGTTTCTGCACGCCGGCCCAATTTTTCGCGTACGGGCTGTTGAATCTGGCTGCCAGGTAGCCCGTTCCGTTGAAGGCATCGCCGGTAGCTTTGCTCACTTCCTGCACCTCATCCGATGCGGCATAGCCGTCGGTGCCGGATTCAAAACCGCTTCCTTCCCTTGTCTTCTGCACGTCACGAATATAATCGAGGCCACCGATCGAAGGAATCGTCCGGTCCTGAAGCTGGCCGGGATCAAAATTCGGAATCGCTTCCCGCCAATCCGAAATCCCGATGATCGGCTTGGCAAACTCCGTTACTTCCAGCGAGCGGGCCGTATCGATATATTTAAAGACATCATAAATATATTTCGGTTGATCCGGCGTCACGACGCTGTCCGGAGTATGGGTCCACAAGCCGAGATTCAGCCCGCCCTCCTGTCCATGGTCAACATGCCGGTGGAGGATGAAAGCGTCAATGCCATCCAAAAACTTCACTTTATAATAAGCATAGGCATAAGCAGCGGCCTGAAGCTTCTGATGCTCTTCCGAATTGGTCAAGCTGTGGAAGCCTTGTTCCGACAGGATGATTCGCCGCATCTGCCCGTTATGGAGAAGCTCCGGCTGCTTCATATAATCCACAAGAACGCCCAGGTTTTTAAACGTAATGCGCTGGGTGTCAAACGAATTCGTTGCCGTGGCATCATTCCAAAAGCGCGGGTTGAACAAATCTTCCGGGTAAGGATGCGCGGCAATGTTCCAGGCGAAATCGCCTTCTTTACGCGACAATTCAGCCATTTTATCGACAATGACCTTGTTGTCGTATTTCCAAAGGGAAGCATCGTCCAGCTTTTCATTCCAGAAATGGTCCAAAGATACATACGTTCTGGCGTTGGCGTACTCCCCTTTGACGATCGTGTCGATCAGCCGGAAGGTCTGGACATACTCCCGGACGTAGGCATCCACCTTTTTGGGCCCCATATTGTTCCAAACTTTGTTCTGGCCGACTTCATTGCCGACGATATAATTCACGGCTCTCCCGTATTGTTCGTTTGGCATGGAATAACGCTGCGCCATGAACTTGGTTGCCGCCTTCACGTATTTTACGCCCATGTCATTACTCGTATTGAGCGCATATACGGTTCCTCCAGGCTCGGAATCCGGATGAATCAGGAACTCATTGGGTGAATCGGGATCCTTGATATCATACATGATTAGGATCAGGGAGACGATAATGCCGTTGTCGGACAAGCTTTTGATGGCGTTATCCATTCGTTCGATCCGGTCTTTGCGGAAATAGAAGGTTTCCCCTTCGAGGTCATAAGATATCGTGTTCTCCGGATGGTTAACGGATTTGTACATCAGTTCGTTGTAGCTTACATTCAGAGCGGCATGGCTGATCCCAAGCTCCTGGGCGTCACCCGTCATTTGTACCTGAAGCCCCTTGATGCTTTGCGCTTCCGGATAGGGCTCGGTGTTGCGAGCGGTGGCTTCCGGATTGGTGATATACTGCGGAGCGTCCATTGGGGTATATGTGCCGTCATCCGCAGGGAACGCAACGGCGAATTTGGAGTAGAGTCGGCTCCGCTGCCCGTCATTCGCAGCCGTCTCGAACCGGAACGACTCACCTAGAGCGGTCTGTGCAAGAGGCGTCTTGGCTGAGAGCACAGCCTTCGCATCCTCGTAGGTCGCCAATTCAAACAGCTCCAGCTGCCCTTCGGGATGAGCAGACACAAAGTCTGGGTTCACCGTTCCTTCCACGACGATCCTGCCGTCCTGATTTATTCTGGCTTCCGCTTTGCCTGCATACGGCTGCTCCATTTCCGGCAGCTGTCTGAAGCGAATCTGGTCCAGCTTGATCGTGCCGCCTGCTGCTTCCGGAATGATGCGGAATGCGGTGACGATGCCCTGCCATCCGGGATGATCCGAGAAGTTGAAATCTTGCGAGAAGGTGCCGCTGGCCGGAACGGTGAACGATTTCACCTGATCGTCAGACCACGCTCCCCCCTCAGTCCGCCACTGGATTTTCAGTTCCTGAGCGCCCGTGTCGTTCGTCATGTCGATCGTCATGCCGTTCCTCTGCGTAGTATCGATCTTGATTTCCGGTGATTCGATGTATCCCCCTTCAGCCTCCATGTGGTATGCCAATGCCCCGTCCTGTGCCTGAACCGAGCCGTTCATGGCGGTGAAGCCTTCGGTTTCCCCCTCCTGATTAAACCCAAGATCAATCACGTTCGTCGCGCAGATATAATCGATCTGAAACCGTCCATCCCAGGAATCGTATCCCGGCTGGCCCGGCTGCACATTTTCCAGATCAAAATTTTGCATAAAGGATATTTCCATCTTGGTGACGGCATGTTTGCCTTCCCAATCCCCCAGCCGGATAAAGATCCGTTTCCATTGGTCCGGGCGGATATGGGCAATGCTCTCAAATTCGTCGTCTCCACTGAACAATTTCACCTTCAGCACATAGTCTGCAGATGACTGCCACCCATAGCTGTCTGCCGCAAACGCCAGGAAACGGTATGCGGACAAGTCCTTCGGCTGCTCGTATTCCGTATAAATCGTGCGCCATTCATACACTTTGACCGGGTCCGGGACCTGTTCCAGAACACCGCTTCCTTCATAAGGCGAGTTCGGGCCGTTTAGCATACTTGTCACATACTTGACCTCTTTGGTGTTGGTTCCCGCTTTCCATGACGCTACATCTTCAGGCGTGTTGAAATCGTGGAGGACGAGGGCTGGAATCAAATCCTGGCCCGTGAGGACATGACCCGATTGCGGAAGATCCGGTACATACGGACCTGCGTGCACCTTGAATACCGGAACAAGCTGAATAAGCATGACCACGGACAAAATACCTGATAACAGTCGCAGACGCACTTTGTGAACCTCCTTTATCATTATATTCGGTATGTATTTTATATTTTAAGTATTCTTAATTCAATTATTATTTTTCAATGTATACTTAAATAATTCTCCAGGCCTATTCGTTCCATTCCTCAATGACAAGATTCCCTTGATTCAAGCAATTCTCTGCGATTTTTGCGAAAGTTTGCGATGTGAAATCATCAAGGTAGATGCCTCCCCTGGTACTAGCCGGATTCTCGTTCTCTGTTATCAAGGAAAATACTTTAATGAGCTTTCAATGTTTTGCTGCGGACTTGGATGAGTCAACCGGCTATCTCTGCTAGTCTTCAATGCTAGCTCAATCATAAAAAAGCAACGAATCATGTTTGATTCGTTGCTCTCTTGAGTGGTAATGCCACGCTCTCCATCACGTTCTGTTACAAGAACATCATTCTATTCATCTCACAAAGCATCCACCGACTTGTGATCCACTCTCGCTTCATTTTTCTTGAGCTCCTCAATCACCGAGGTCAGAAACGCGAGCGCCAGTCCTTGCCCCCAGCCCTGGGCCCATTTCCTGTCGATGCCGAGGTATCCGGAGATGTCATTCATGACAGCGGTGCCGCCCGATACGTTCAGCACGCGGCCGTTGCCGGCAATGTTCGCAAGCAGGCCGTCAAGCGCCTTCTGCACATATTTTGCGTGCAAAGGATTGCCTTGGGTTACCATGGCCGCTCCGATGCCCGCCGTGGCCGATACCTCGCCGTAAGCTTCCGGGTAATCCAGAACCGTTCCCCACAGGCCGTCTTCCTTCTGGAGCTTCTTAATCGCGGCTAGCTGATCCCGCAATGAGCTCCAAATATGCATCATTGGGGGATAAAGATACCCTTCCGGCAGAATACGTGCCGAGCGGGCCATCGTATAGGCAGCCCATGCATTCGCCCGCGCCCAGTAAATGCCTGACATATGGTCCTGTTTAATATGGTTGTAGCCGTGATACCAAAGGGCGTCGTTGTCGTCCTGCAAGTAGTTGATATGCCAGAAAAATTGATGCAGGGCGTCGTTAATGAGGTGTTTTTTATCGAACAGGATGCCTGCACGCAGCATGAAATATGCCGCCATGAACAGCGTATCCGCCCAACATTGCTCCGGAAAATCGTTCCCCGACGATACCGTATGCTGAAGCACCCGATCGCCGAAACGAAGCGCATCATTCTCCAGGTAATCGAGTTTACTGTGAATGATCTCCGCGTACTTCTCGTCTTTTGTCTGCTCGTATAGCGTGAGCAGCATGTGACCCATGGCGCACGTATTCACCGTCCAGTCCGGCAGACCGGCTTCGATATATTCATCCACCCATTCCTTCATCCGTTCAAGGTAGGCCTGCTCGCCCGTTACTTCGAATGCTCTGCTAACGCCATAGTAAGCGACGCCTCCCGGCCAATCCCACGTCAGGTCCATGTCGAACGTGTACGACGCTACTCGTCCGACGATCTGCTCCAAGTCGCTTAGGTTTGCGTTTATTTTCATCTCGGTTCATCCCCTATTCTCGTAATAGAGCCATGCGGTAACCAGGAACCCTTGTGGTGTAACTCTGCCAAGCCTGATGAGCTAGCTTCCATGAGACGTTATGTTACCGATCGAGCTTGACAATCCATACATCATGTCCCATCAGTTCCGCCGTTCCGCCATTTAGCGTACGGCCGGTCAACAGGTCGATGCCGGCCCGATCCCCCAGTTCGACGGTTACGGCATCGGCGTTATGATTGAGCACAAATAGGTAGTTTTGGCCCTCCTTGGATCGAAGCGTCGTCTCCACGCCTGCCGGCGCGAAGGGAATGTGGGGCTTAATCCCATGAGAGTCGCACAATTGCGACAGCCAATCTTGAAGGAATGACGCCTCCGGGCTTGTCGCCACATACCAGGCTTCACCTGAGCCAAACTTGTTCACGGTTAGCGCCGGCATGCCGCGGTAGAAATCTTCGCCGTATACCGCCTTGACCTCGGCGCCTTCCGAATGAATCAAGTCACAGAGCATGCCGCATTCATATTCCGGCTTCATACCTGGGGTGCCGTCAGACACGAAAATGCGGTTGCGCTGGTCCGGAAGCAGGGCATCGATTTCTTCCGCCCATATCCCGAGAAGCTTACGCAGCTCGCCGGGATATCCGCCCGTCCGGACAAGATCGTTTTCATCGACAATCCCACTGAAGAAAGTCGTAACAAACGTGCCGCCCGCTTGTACATATTTCTCCAGCTTGTCCGCTACGCCCTGCTTCACCATATACATCACTGGAGCAATGACCAGGCTGTAGCTGCTTAGATCCGCCTCCACGCTGACGACGTCCGCCGCAATGCCCGAACGATACAGCGCATCATAGAACTTATGGACTTCGTCTACATAACGCAGAGCGATTGACGGACCGCTCGACATTTCGACCGCCCACCAGTTCTCCCAATCGAACAAAATAGCCGTTTTGGCCTGAACACGGGCGTCAAGGAGCGTATCCCCGAGCTGTGCAAGTTCCTTGCCGAGCTGGGCACATTCGCGAAACACGCGTGTATGCTCGTGGCCGACATGCTCGATCACGGCCCCGTGATATTTCTCGCAGGCGCCGATTGATCGGCGGAGCTGGAAAAACAAGATCGTATCCGCCCCTCTGGCCGCTGCCTGGTAGCTCCACAGCCGCATGACGCCAGGACGCTTAAGCGAGTTGTAAGGCTGCCAGTTTTGCTGGCTCGGCGTCTGTTCCATGAGCATAAACGGCTGGTTGTCCCATGACACGACGTCCATGTGCTGAGCCCATTTGTGGTAGTCGAGCTTTTTGAAGGCGCCCATCAGGTTCGTCGTTACAGGAACGTCCGGCGTGTGCTTTTTGACCGCTTCATATTCAAGCTTGTAGCACTCCAGCAGGCTGTCGGAATGGAAACGGATGTAGTCGAGCGAAATGCCCTGGAAGTTCGTCTCCGTCCGCCCGTTTGCCCCGGTCCATTCCTCGCTGAGTCCGCTCGGCAGGACGATATCTTCCCAATCGTAGAACGTATGGCCCCAGAATCCGGTGTTCCAGGCCCGATTCACCTCATCAAGCGTGCCGTAACGCGCTTTGAGCCATTCCCGGAAAGCCGCTTCGCAGTTGTCGCAATAGCAGTTCCCCGCACCGCCGTATTCGTTGTTAATATGCCAAATAAGCAATGCCGGGTGGTCTTTGTAACGCTCCGCCAGCTTCTCCGCCATACGAGCTGCAAACTTGCGGTAAGTCGGGCTGTTCGGGCAGGAATTGTGGCGTCCGCCGAACTTCCGTTTACGGCCATGAAAATCGACTTGAAGCACGTCAGGGTACTTGCGCGCCATCCATGCAGGATGGGCTGCCGTACTTGTGGCGAGGCATACGCCGATTCCATCCGCGTGAAGCTTGTCCATCATCTCGTCGAGCCAATCGAAATGGTACGTATCTTCGTCGGGTTGGTTTTTCGCCCAGGCAAATACATTGAGCGTCACGACGTCTATACCAGCCAACTTGAACATACGTAAATCTTCGTCCCAGATCGGTTTCTCCCATTGATCCGGGTTGTAATCTCCGCCATACCAAATTTTCGCCTTTTTCGTATTGATCAACTTGTCACACCTCAATGTATATGATAAAACTGCAATGGATAACCCTATCTTAATGGCTTATGATATCTATAAAAAATATAAAATTCGGGATTATTTATATAAGAATATGGAGGTTTTTATAAGATGCGCCGAGTCGTTCCCGCCTTCCCTTCGGAGCTGCTGCCCCTGCAGCTGGAGACGATTGGGATCAAACCCGACCAGGAGACCATAGCAAGGCCCTCGGGCTACCCCTATTTCCATTGGCTTCAGACATTACATGGAGAGGGAGAACTATCGATTAACGGGTACACGTGGAAAATGACAGAACGATCGGGCGTTCTTCTCGCCCCGGGGACGCCTCATCGATATGAGCCCAAAGGCGGCGGCTGGCAGACCGGTTATATCACTTTTCATGGAAGTATTGCGGCCAGTTTCGTCCGTTCCCTCGGCTGGAGTGCCGCCGAATGGTTTCAATGGGAAGCCGGCCATGATCAGATAACCGACCAGCTAAAAGGCATGCTGGCGTTCGCCGAATTGGGCGGCGATCCGTCGGGATGGCGGTATTCCGCGGATTTATACCGATTTCTTACGCTGCTTCGTACCGACGCCCGCACGGACAAGCGGCCCTCCATCTCGAAGCGGCTGGACCGGGTTCAAGGCCTGCTGAACTGGCTGGAACACGAATTCGCCAACCCGGAAATCGGCTTGGCGGAGATGGCTGCGCAGCTCGGGATCGGTGAACGGCAGCTGAATGAAAGATTTCGCGATTTATTCGGGATGACGGCCTATGCCTATCTCATTCAGCTAAGGCTCCGCAAGGCGAAGGAATGGCTCCCTTACCGGCCCGATTGGACCGTGCGCCGCATCGGAGAAGCGGTCGGGTTTCGCGACGCGAGTCACTTCGTGGCTACGTTTCGACAGAAGGAAGGCATGACGCCGGAGACCTACCGAAAGCTATACGGCCCGGGGTCTGACCCGGAACGTCGACTGGACAACTAGCCGTAGGCGGATGAAAGGTAGATAAAGCCAAAAGAGCTCAGCTGAACGCTGAGCTCTTTGCTGCTTCTACTGCAGATTCTAGTTGGAAACCCTCTGCTCCCGGCGGTACCACGGAAGCCTGGACAGAGGAGCATCAACTTCTATTACACACGGCCCAGTTACATGCGACCCGTCATCCCCATACCAAGTCCCTGAAGGGAATGCGATTGTTCTGGTCGTCGCCCCTTTCTGGAGTACCGGGGCGACCAGAATATCATCACCAAGCATAAATTGATCGGTGATTTGCTCGAAGTCCCCTTTCGGGAATACGTATGCCATATGACGCATGATCGGCTCACCCGTTTCGGCGGCATGACGGGCTAACGCAGCGATTTCGTCTCCCATCCGGCAGTGCAGCGTTGCGGCTTCGATACATAAGTTCAAATGCGCTTCATCCAGCACCCGCCATGGTGCTGTAGAAAATTGCATCATGGGAAACAAAGCGGAGCACTGCGCGTACCGGACAAAAAGCTCCGCATCCACCTTGAAATCCGGGCGAATTAAGTCCTCGTATTGGCCGCCCCCGACCATATCGGGGCAGTTGAAGGCATATCCAATCAGTCCTTGAGCAAGTCCATTGGGAATCAGACTGGCTAATCCGTCGTTGCCCCAGCTGTGGTTCTTATCGCTCAAGCGCTGAACAAGCGGCTGGCCGGCCAGCTTCCAGCATGCCCGGTATTCGTTAAAGGCATATCGGAGTCCGAGACGCGCCCAAGCTTCTGTCTGCTCATTCGGCGTCACCCGCCGATAGTTGATGTCCTCCGGCTTTTAATACTGAGGATCTCCCGCGTCCAGCTTAAAGCCATCGATCCCGTACGTTTCAAACAACCGGTCCAGCTCACCCGCAAACCAGTTTACCGCCTCCGGATTTGTCCCGTCGAGAACGGCGCTGAACCCGTTCCACCATTCGCGAACAACCGGCTTCCCATCCGGATTTTTCAGCAAATATCCCCGCCTCTTCAAGTCGCGGTATACCTCGCCGTCCGGACTGAAGAACGGACATACCCACAGGAGCACGTGAAACCCAAGCTCATGAAGCCGGTTCACCATCCCCTGGGGATCGGGAAACCGTCCCGCATGAAACTTGAGCGTACCGTAGTCTTCATGCCAATTGTCGTCAATCATGAGGATGCCTGGCGGCAGCCCATGGGACAATATGTTTTCAGCGTAGGCGATCACCTTGTCCTGCGTTGGATGGTAGCTCATCTCCATCCACGTATTGTATTGGGGCACGGTAAAAAACTGCAAATCCGGAGCACGGCCGGCAGGAGGAAAATACTTCTGTGAAGCAAGGCGGTACGCATCACGGAGGGTGCTACCACCTTCCTCGACCTTTATGTTTTCTTCCTTTCCTTCAATAACAAGTGCTCGGCCGTCAAAAGAAAAACGGTACGGTTCCTCCGACCAAACCAGTCTCCCCTTATTGGAGAGAAGCAGCGGCGCTGCTTGGTTATAGGCTGCATCGCCATATAGATCGCGTGAATAGGGCTCGCTGCCAAACGGCATGATGGTTCCATCTTGGACAGCTCCACCCCACCAATATTCATCTTCCCTCAGATCTATTCTCAGCGTTGCGTTATATTTCTTGTCCTCCATAGATTCACCCACTTTGTTCTTGATACCTCGATCTTATGCGTGATCAATAACGAAGACAATCTAAAAGTATTGCGCTATACTATAACAAAATTGACTTCATGAAACGTGGAGGTCACGACATGGTATCCCCTTCTTCCTATGCTTTTCGAAGCGACGATCATTCAATATTGACATTAGATTCGGTCGGTTGGCAGATCATCCAGAGCGCGGAGTACAGCTTTGCAGGCGAGGATCGTCCGGATTGCGGGCACGTCATTTTTCAGTATACGCTTAGCGGCCAAGGCATCCTGGAGTATGAGCAGCAGCGCTTCACACTGCACCAGGGAACAGGATTTTTGGTCAAAGTTCCAAGCAGACACCGGTACTATTATGCGGACAACGGAACGCCCTGGGAGATTCTATGGCTTAACTTGAGAGGGGAGGAAGCAACCCGGATTTGGGATCTTGTTATCGGGCAAGAAGGGCCCGTCATTCACAGAGATGCTGACTCCCCCTTAATTCTAGGTCTGTGGAAGCTTCTAAGCATGATAGCTGAGGAGAACGTTATTGATAAATATCAACTGTCCAGTACTGTCTATGAGTGGATGCTTACTCTAGTCAAGACGAGCACTGAAATAAACAAAGACATCAACGAGAACTCCATCTCCATCCTGCTGAAAGCCAAGCGTTTCATGAAGGAGCATTATGCTTCCCCAATAACGCTCGACATGCTCTCCGAACACTGCGGAGTTAACAAGCACTACTTATGCAGGCTGTTCCAGAAGTCGGAGCAGTCCTCCCCCCTTTCTTATTTGCGAGACCGGAGGGTTGAAGCCGCAGTCACCTTACTTCGAATCACAGATCTGCCGATCCAGGATGTTGGCAAACAATGCGGCTTTGAGAGCCCCAGCTACTTCGGCAAGGTGTTTCGTGAATATATGTCCATGACACCCAAGGAATATCGAATGAAGAGGTTCGAGTTTCCTTATGATGCAATCTATTACCATGAATAGCAAAAGCCACGGAGCAAATTCTCTCCGTGGCTTTCAGATTACCCTTGGTATGGGCTTTATTGTTGGCTAGCCAGGTAGTTTGCAAGTTGCTCGAAGGTACCTTCGAACCCTTGTGCAACCATTGGCGACATCGAGTCGAATGCTTCCTGCTCCTCCTTAGAGGCATTGAGCGGTCCACCTTGCAGCGTCAGCACCGTCTTCCCCTCATTTTCCTCAAGCGTCAGAATATTCAGAATTTCCAGCGGCCAGTTCGGATTGAACGGAGCGCGAACGGTGTTACCTTCTTCATCGGAAAAGGACTGAACCCATACCAGCTTCTCCGGTGCCTGCACTTCCTGGTAAACGAATTTGCCCCACATCGCCTGCTGTCCATCCGGCGACTTCTGGCAGCCGAGAAACATCCCGCCTGGCCGAACGTCCATCTTAGCCACTTCAAGCGAAAACCCCTTTGGTCCCCACCAGTTGCCAAAGTGCGCCGGATTGGTCCAGACCTCAAATACCAGTTCCCGTGGGGCGTCAAACTCACGTTTCAATAAAAGTCCTTGAGTATTCATTAGATCTCCTCCTTGGAGTTTAGGGATAATCTGATTTTTTTAATTGATTAAGATAATCGGATAAACGGTCAAAACGGTCTTCCCACATACTGCGAAACGTATGGAGCCATGCATCCATTTCCATGAATGGCTCGGGGCGAAGCCGGTAGATTCGCCGGTTGGCGTCCGCCCGAACTTCGACAAGGTCGGCTTCACTCAAAACTTTTAAATGTTTGGACGCTTGGGGTTGCCGAAGATGCAGCCGATCCGCAATTTCCCCGACCGTAAGCGGCCCTTCGCGCAACAGTTCAATGATCTGCAATCGGTTGGGTTCCGCGAGCGCGTTCAAAGTTGTCGTTTTCATTGTCCCCCCCGATTTCCTGTTACAACGTGCTGGAAGCTTGCTTCAGTAGACCTGACAGCAGAGCCAGATCCGGAGTGTCGCCTTCCCGCAATTTAATCCATTTCCGTTCAGCAGGCCCGTCGAATCCCTTTGGAAAATCGACGCTGTTTGCGTTCATGATCATGAACGCAATGGCGTCCTTTGCTGGCGAGATCACCGCTGCATAATGGCCATTTTTCAAAAAATGCGGTTTCTTGTACTGAATACGTTCTTCGACTTCCGAAATCGTCTCATGAACCATGTTCCGCAGGGTTGAACTCATCTCTCCCTGCCATTTCGGCAGATTTTCGATGTAGGCTGTAACTTCCTGATTCATCCCGTTTTTCCCTCCCATTTGAATACTTCTAAGCTTATGGGAAAAATATACCACAACAGGAATATTCCCGTCAAGGAATATTTAAATTTTTTTGTTATTATCAATACCATTAAAGCGTTTTACCTAGATGGTTGTTCATTACTTTATGAAACGTCATTCTTAAGCCAGCGTAAAAGTAAAGTATCTTTAATTCTATTGTAGAGATGAGACCGAACGCAGGATGCCCGATTAACGCATCAAGCCGGGGAGTTTTATACAAAATGGAGGGGAATCATTTGTTCACCACAAACAAAGCATTGCGCTTTGGCATGCTTATCGTATTACTGTTTTTGATTATTTTCTTAGGTTCCAAAGTAAGTTTCGTATTTCGTCCGATCATTGCATTAATCGAGGTAGTGGCCATCCCGCTGCTTCTATCCGTATTTTTTTACTATTTGCTCAGGCCGCTGGTGAAGTTAATGGAAAAATATAAAGTTAACCGGACCTTGGCCATTTTGATTATTTACGTCATTTTCGCGCTTGCCATCGTTTGGTTCATTACTAGCAAATGGCCAGTGCTATACGGACAGTTCATAAGCTTTTTAGATAATGTCCCAAGTCTCTTGAGTTCCGTAGGGGAACAGATCAATGAGCTTGAGAAGAACGGATTCCTCGCTTCCTTATTTCCGGCCAATGAAAGCAATGGACTCTCTTCAATCACCAATTACTTAAACAAAGGCTTTTCTTTCATGTCGAACTATTTAGGCGGTTTGTTTTCGTTTGTGTCTAATTTTACGATTATCCTGTTCACCTTCCCCATCCTCCTGTTTTTCATGTTAAAAGAAGGAGAGAAGTTCGGAAATATACTTGTGCGCGCAACGCCAACTCGTTATCAAAACGATTCCCGTGAGATTGTCACAGGCATCGACCATATGTTAAGCGGATTTATCGTCGGAAGAGTGATCGTCAATCTTTCGTTGGGTGTCTTAATGTATATCGGCTTCCTGATTATTGGCTTACCCTATGCTTTCTTGCTTACGGTCATATCCGTCATTGCAAACTTTATCCCGTTTGTCGGTGCCATCCTGTCTGCGATTCCGATTGTCATCGTAGGGCTGACGCAATCGCCGGGCACGGCTATATGGTCACTTGTCATCATACTGGTCGCTCAGCAAGTTCAAGATAACTTGATCGCTCCCTATGTATTCGGTAAAAAGCTGGATATTCACCCTCTTACAACCGTAATCCTTGTCCTGGCTGCCGGCAATATCGGGGGAATCATCGCGATGATTGTTATCATTCCCGTTTATATGATGCTGAAAATCATTGCGGTTCGCGTCTTCTCTCTATTTTTCAAAGCTAAATGGATGAAACTGTAACATCAACCCAGTGATCTCAGTGGGGCTTCTTTTTTGTTTGCTTTAATCACCCAGAATCTAGCAGAAAATAAATTGAAAAAAACTTTGAGCGCCGTCATAATGAAAAAAGAACCGGTAAATTTCAGCTACATATCATTCAAGTAAATTTATTGCATTTTTCTCGGTAAAGTAGGGGGATTGATTTGACGAAGTTATCCTTAATCTCGGAGTCTAAAAAGAGATGTGAAAAGCTAGGTATTGATCCACAGGGGATTCCCTCCTTTACTAACTTTTTATCAGAAAGCGATTTGAATCTAAAACGGGCAGAATACGAGGAAATACTGTCCGTCATTGATTTCTTTGTTCATAAGTTGCTGGAGCTCATGAAAGGACTCCCGCTGCTCATCCTGATTACCGATGAGAACGGCTGCATACTGGAAATGGCCGGGGATGAAGCGATCAAGACTGTGATTCAGCAATCGGGCATTAAAGTTGGCCTCGTGTTCAATGAACACGAAGCGGGAACCAACAGCATTAACTTGGTTTTGGATCATCGTGAGCCCATTCAACTTGTCGGGGACGAGCATTATTATGAATTTTTATGGTCCTCCGCCTGTTATACCGTACCCTTTCAATATACAGATATCTCCAATTTGCTTGGAACCATTACGATCATGACGACGATCGACCAGCACAACCCCTTTTTACTGGCGATGCTATGCACGGTTGTCGATTCGATCGAAAGAGAACTGCTATTGAAGAAGCAAAACAGACGATTGCACATACTGAATCAGGTGGTCATCGAAACGACAAGAAACGGCATTATTATTACGGATCGGGATGGAAACATTACGGAGTTCAACAAGTTTGCTGAAATTTTAACCGGTGCCAAAAAGCAGGATGTCATCAATAAACCTATTCCGAATGCCAAAACAAACGACTTCATTAAAGAGGTCCTTCAAACGGGGAAAGAGTATGAAGATATGGAATTCATGCTGCGTCCTAAGATGGGACAAGACGAGCGGGTCTGCCTGTTTGACGCCTTCCCTATTCGTGATGAGAATATGCAGATCATGGGCGCATTCGCACAGTTTCGGGACATCACGGAGCGTTATCATACGCAAAAGCAAATCAATTATTTAGCCTATCATGACGATTTAACCGGTTTGCCGAATCGAAGGTTTTTCACCGGGCATATTGGTGAATTGCTGAGACAAGGGGGGAAAGAAAACCGTATCTTTGCCGTCATGTTTCTCGATCTGGACAGTTTCAAGAAGATTAACGATACGCTGGGTCATAACAACGGCGACGTGCTGTTGCAGATGGTTGCCGAGCGTCTGAAAGCTTGCTGTCATGCTTCGGACCAACTGGTATCCAGAATGGGCGGGGATGAATTCACGATCCTCTTGGAAGAGATTACGGATCAGACGAAAGCCATTCAGGTTGCGGAAGAGATTATTAGAGCATTTGAGAAACCATTTGCAGTGGACGGCTATGAGTTATATATAACAGCCAGCATCGGTATTGCCTTCTATCCTCAAGATGGCAGGGATGTCGAGATGCTGATGAAGAACGCCGACATTGCCCTTTACCAGATGAAAGACGATGGGAAGAACAACTATAACATTTTCAAATCTATCCCGAGCGGCGGCGGTATTGAACGGCTTACGCTGGAGAATTCGATCCGTAAAGCGCTGCAGCTAGAGGAATTCGTGTTATATTACCAGCCCCAGATCGATTCAAAGACAGGGGAAATCATCGGTACCGAGGCGCTTGTTCGCTGGAATCACCCGACTCTTGGCTTGATCCCCCCGGCTAAGTTCATCCCGATCGCCGAAGAAACAGGACTTATTGTTCCCCTCGGAAAATGGGTGCTCAAAACCGCCTGCCTTCAGCATCAAAAGTGGAAGGAAAAAGGGTTTACCCCGATGCGCGTGTCGGTGAATCTCTCTTCTCGCCAATTTTCAAAGCATGATTTGGTAGAGACCATCAAAGAGATTTTACTCGAAACCCACATCGATCCCTCCTATCTGGAGCTCGAAATCACAGAGTCGATGACGATGAATGTTGAAGTTGCAATCGAGATACTCGGAAAGCTGAAGGAACTAGGTATACTGATCTGCATCGACGACTTTGGGACAGGTTACAGCAATCTCTCCTATCTGAAACAGTTTGCGATTGACCGGCTGAAGATTGATCAATCCTTCGTCAGGGATATCATGACGGATTCGAATGACGCGGACATTGTAGCTACGGTAATCGCGATGGCCCATAAGCTTGGAATCGATGTGATCGCAGAAGGTGTAGAAACGAAGGATCAGTTGAATTTCCTGCGCAGTCAGAACTGCCATGAAGTACAAGGTTTTTATTATTACCCACCTATACCAGCAGAACAAATCGAACAGTTGTTGATGCAAACGACGACCATAAAAACCAATTTGCAGGGGTGATAAGATGAAACAAAGAGTGTATACAATATTAGTCGAGCATTTTAAAAAATGGGGAATTTCCCACGTGTTCGGCATTCCCGGAAAGTCCATCTCTCCGCTGATGCTGGAACTCGAAAACTATGATATTCAATATGTGCTGGGTCGTCACGAAGCTGGCTGTGGGTTTGAAGCGTCCGGTTATGCCCTGGCAGCAAAAACGATGGGGATCGCGATTGGCACTTCCGGGCCGGGAGGAACAAACCTGATTACAGCCGCTGCGCAGGCCAAAGAATTCCAGCTTCCTGTATTGTTCATTACCGGACAGCCTTCGATGCAAGAGACTGGACGCGCTTTAAGCCAGGATTCAAGCCAGTTCGGGGCAGATTTGGTTAAAATGTTCGAACCTGTCACCTTGTTCAGTGCTCGCATCGAACGAGGGGACACTCTCTATCTCTACCTTAAACATGCCTTGGAAAAAGCCTACACCGGTGAAAAGGGACCCGTTCATCTGTGCATCCCATTTGATGTGCTGATGGAGGAAGTGGAGACGTTCTACCTGCCATTGCCGGACCATATTTCACCCGTTGTATCTCCCGACATTGATAAGGCCATATCGTTGCTGGATGAGGCCAAGAAACCTGTCCTCTTCGTGGGCAAAGGGGCCGTCATGTCGGATACCTATGACCAATTGCAGACGATTGCAGAACATTGGGGAATTCCTGTAATGACCACCCCTGGCGGGAAAGGGGCTTTTCCTACCAATCACCCCTTATACTTGGGCGGGTATGGCCTCGGCGGTTCCAAGTTTGCAACCGATTATTTGAAATCCGGCGTTGATCTGATGATCGTCGTCGGCAGCAAATTGTGCGACATGTCTTTGTCCGGATTTACGGCCGATATGGAGCCGGACAAGGTCTTGCAATTTGAGTATGACCTTACGTTCGCAGGCAAAACCATTCAGGCGCCGACGCAATTGATCCTTGGTGATGTCCACTCCAACTTGACTCAACTCATTTTACGGAGCGGGGCAACGTCCAAAGAGCATGAGATGCTGACACCGCGGGCACAAGCGGCAGCTGCGTCCTCCCAGTTGGAATCCACCATGTTGTCAGCGGGAGCGGCGTTCAGGAGCTTGCGGGCCGTGCTTCCGAAAGAGGCGGTACTCTTCGGAGATGCAGGGAGTCACTCCTTTCATGCCGTACAGCATTTCGAAATCATCGAGCCCGGGACGTTCTTTTTCGATGAGGTGTTCATCGCGATGGGAGCGGCGATCGGCTATTCGATCGGAGCGAAAATAGCTATGCAAGATCGCCCTGTCGTCTGTGTGACCGGCGACGGCTGCATCATGATGCACGGCACCGAAATATCAACAGCAGTGAACCACGGGATTCCGGTTATCTTCTTTGTGCTGAATAACGGTCGCTTAGATATGGTGGAAAAGGGAATGTCCTATAACACGGGACGCTCCGTCGGTGCTGTCTATGAGCGGCCGCTGGATATTAGCTTGTTTGCCCAATCCATGGGCGCAACGGCATTTCGCTGTGAGAATGAAACCGACATCAAGCAGGCGGTTCAGACAGCTTTGCAGTCGAATACGGCAACGGTCATCGAGGTCATGGTGGACCCGCAAGAAATCCCGCCGATCCTCACCAGACTGCTTAGCTTAGATTAAAACTTACGGAGGACGTAACATGGAATCGAATCGGTATGATAAAGGAATAGAAGTGTTGCAACGGATGGTCAGTGAAGAAACGCTGAACGCAACGGTTAAAAAAATGGAGAAATTCAGTCCTGACATGGCCAAGCTGATTGTCGAGTTCCCTTATGGCTCGCTGTATTCCCGTCCAGGTCTGGATTTAAAGCAGCGGAGCCTGCTTACGATAGGGGCTATGATTGCTTCAGGAGCGGCCGCTCAACTCGATTTCCATATTCAAGGGGCTCTGAATGTCGGACTTACGCCCAATGAGATTGTAGAGGCCGTCATGCACTGTGTATCTTATGCGGGCTTTCCCAAGACGCTGGATGCCATGTTTGTAGTCATGAAAGTGTTTGATGAACAGGGAATTACATACGAAGAAGCATGACACTTAGCTGTCATGCTTTTTTTTGCGCCTCTCCCCTATATACATCAAATAGCTCGACTAGAACCCATTAAATAGAAATGTTCCATCCACTTGCTCACTTACGGGCTAGTTACGTTGCATGTATGGAATTAAAATGATATAAAAATAGATAAGGGGGGTATACTATCCTAAAAGAAAGGTGAGTATTTAGTATGTCTCAATGGAAAAGATCATGGTATGCGAGTCAAACCCAATTTGATGATCGGTTTTTTGGTCATGCTTTCTCCCATGCTTCATTCGAGAACCAGACTGTACGCATGGTGATACATCCTCACGATTACGGATCGATATGGCGCATTAAATTTTCTAATCGTTACGGAGTTTACCCCTTAACACTCGACAGTGTCACGCTAGCAAGCCACCGCAAGAATGTAAATTTTGATGATCAAGATGTTGGCAATGTTACATTTAAAGGGTCATCCAAGGTTGTCATACCGGTTGGAAAAGAATTGTACAGTGATCCTGTCTCGTATCATGCTGATCCAAGCGCTGATTTAACCATTAGTCTCTATTTGCCCGTTTATACAAAGGTTTCAACTTGGCACTTTTCCCCTGCTCGTTCCACGTACATCGCCCAAGGAAACCAAACTAAAGTGAACGATTCCATTACATTTGATACTACGACACATTCGTATTATTGGTTAACCGCATTAGATGTAGAAGTGATGTCTTCAGAAGTTGATCCTGGGGTCTTTGTTGTGATGGGAGACTCCATTACAGAAGGCTACGCTTCCAGTCTAAATGCTAATCAACGTTGGCCAGACTTATTACTGAATCGAATTCGTCAAGTGAGTCATGATCAGCCGTTCCCCTCGATTCTAAACGCGGGACTAACCGGCAACATGATTTTAAGAGATGCAAGAGATGTTGAAGAAGGGGCAGCTCTTGGTTTAGCAAATGCCGGTGAACGAATGCTTGATCGTTTAGAGCGAGAAGGTTTTACCCAGCCAGGTCTAAAGGGAATCATATTTAATTGCGGCATAAATGATATTTTCGGTGATGCTACCTCGGAACAACTGATAAGAGGGTTGAATGAAATGATCGACCGAACAAAGAAACAATATCTCAAAGTAGCAATATGTACCGTGACACCCTTTGGGAAATCGCATTTTTTTACCGATGAGCGAGAAAAAGTACGTCAAGAAGTGAATCAATGGATCCGTTCTAACGCTCAAACTGATCTAATCATCGACCTGGATCGGACATTGGCGGATCCACAAGAGCCGACTCAAATGCTCCATATTTATGATTCAGGCGACAAAGCTCACCCCAATGACGATGGGAACAAGGCCATAGCGGAAGCAATACCATTATCATTTTTTTACGAGTCAAGCCAAAATTAGTAACCCATTTGGTCTAATATCCGCTGTACATTTTAGCAGGTGTTCGTCCCGCCTCTTGGCTGGATTGAACTTGTTCCAGATAACGCGACCTCAACGTAAAGGGCTCTAACTTGAAATTCTACAAGTTAGAGCCCTTTTGAACCCTCCAAATCCTATTCATGCCAGTAATGTACTTATTTCTTTGAAATTTTCTGCAAACCCAATGAACACTTTATCATCAATAAGGATGGTCGAACAATTTGTTACCCGTAAGATTTTTAACTCTACTGCATATTCAGGGTTTTCTCGCAGTTATATTCTATATAAGGAACGTTCTGCTCTTGAAGTATCGCTTCGCATGATTGCAATCACTGCAGGT
>NZ_PCZT01000009.1:2184721-2191889 GCF_002968895.1 Paenibacillus sp. AR247
ACGTCCCTATCGTTCGGCAGATTGCTGCCGAGCTTGAGATGAGAGGGGTTTTTATGTATATAATGAACAAGCGATGAAGAGAAAAAAGTGTCAAGGGCTCTTATGTCCAGAGAGCGAAGGAATTGCTGAAACCTTTGCCTTAATCCCTAGCATGACGTCATCTCCGAGCTGTTGATCGAAAACCGGATCAAGCGCTTGATCTAGCGAGTAGTCTCAACCGGATGGGCACACGTTACCGTGCCGGAAGTAAGGAAACACTTTACTTCGTGAGGCCCAAAATCGTGAGATTTTAGGCAAACCAGGGTGGTACCGCGAAAATCAACCCCTTTCGCCCCTCAGTACGGCAGTATACTGCCGGCTTTGTGGGATGAGAGGGGATTTTTTTATTGGAGGGATATCACATGGAAACGAAGAGAGACAAAGCTGAACTCATTACTGGATCCGAATGCCTTTTGCGCTGTTTATTGCTCGAGGGGGTTGAACATGTTTTTGGTTATCCCGGAGGCAACGCGCTGTACATTTATGACGCCATGGTCGACAATCCGGAGTTCAAACACATTCTGGCCCGGCACGAGCAGGGAGCGATACACGCAGCAGACGGTTATGCCCGATCGACAGGGAAAGTCGGCGTCTGCATCGCCACATCCGGTCCGGGAGCGACAAATTTGATTACAGGGATTGCGACGGCTTATATGGATTCTACACCTCTCGTCATCATTACGGGCAACGTGTCGACTACGGTTATGGGCACGGATGCTTTTCAGGAAGCGGATATCGTCAGCATGACCCTGTCCATAACAAAACACAGTTACTCCGTTCGTCATGTGCAAGACCTTCCGCGTATCGTCCACGAAGCCTTCCATATTGCAAACACGGGCAGAAAAGGTCCTGTATTAATCGACATTCCTAAGGATGTATCCAATCACAAGCTGTATTACCAACCCGCTGGGGCGATTCATCTTCGAGGGTACGATTCCGATCCGAATTTGGATACAGACCCGATCGATACCTTGATTCAAGCGATTAACGAATCCGAAAGACCGGTCATGATCGCCGGAGGAGGAGTGGTTTATTCAGGTGCATCCAATGAGCTGCTGGAGTTCGTGAATAAAACCAACATTCCGGTGGCGACCACATTGCTTGGCTTGGGAGGTTTTCCAAGTGCTCACGACCTGTGGCTGGGCATGGCGGGCCATCATGGTGCATATGCAGCGAATATGGCCATCCAGCAAGCCGATCTGATTATTTCCATGGGTTCGCGGTTTGATGACCGGGTGACCATGAGGGTGGATGGTTTCGCCCCACATGCCAAACGGATTGCCCATATCGATATTGATCCGGCTGAAATTGGCAAAAACATCAAGGCGGATATTGCATGCATCGGTGATATCAAGGCTGTACTGGATTATGCGAATACGAAAGCTGCCGCCTCCCCATCCGATCGTTGGATCAAAGAAATTCAGGAATACAAACGAAATTTTCCGTTTCGGTACAAAGATTCGGATACGGAGCTTAAGCCCCAATTTGTCATTGAAATGATCCATGAAACCACACAAGGCGAGGCGATCATAACCACGGACGTAGGTCAGCACCAGATGTGGGCAGCTCAATTTTACAAGTTTAACCACCCCCGCTCGCTGATCACCTCAGGAGGTCTTGGAACGATGGGGTTCGGGTTACCGGCCGCCATTGGCGCTCAGATCGGGAATCCGAAACGTCTTGTGGTTTCCGTAAATGGTGACGGGGGCATGCAAATGTGCGCGCAGGAGATGGCTATTTGTTCTATTCATCGGATTCCTGTCAAAATTGTCGTGATTAACAACCAAGTATTGGGGATGGTTAAGCAGCAGCAGGAACTCAGTTACGCCAAGCGTTACAGCCAAATCGACCTTGCCGGCAGTCCGGATTTCGTAAAGCTGGCTGAAGCTTATGGCATCAAAGGGTTGAGAGCGAGTAATAAAGCAGAGGCTTCCCGCGTTTGGCAAGAGGCTCTAAATACACCTGGTCCCGTACTTGTAGAGTTTGTCGTACCGAAAGAAGAGAATGTATATCCAATGGTCCTTGCAGGAACGGCGTTACATGAAATGATTCTGGGGGATATCGAATGATTTGTATGTTTTGCAGCTGGCGGTCGGGAGGCGGCATTGTATCGGGTGCCACTTTCGTTATATGACAGTCCCTTATCTACGTACAATTTTCGCGGGAGTTATTTTGGCTTTACCGCGCAACGCCTTAAAATCAATAGAACCAGCCAGTAGGCTGGTTCTATGCAAATTTACTGACGCCATGAGCTATGACATGGCCCTATTCAAGTTACAGTAGATCAAAAATCGGTAAGGATGGTTTACGTATTGGATTCAGGGCTGTTTTTATGACCGGATAACTTATTTGACCCTTTTACCAAGGCAATGTAGATCATGATGGAAAACAGGCTTGTAGAAAAAATAATAATCCCAAAAGGCATAGCGGAGTTTTCGCCTGCCATTCCCACAAGCGGTGAAGCAACCGCACCTAATGCGAATTGCAGGGTGCCCAGAACGGCGGAAGCGACTCCCTGCAATATGCCCTTGCGACTCCATAGCCAATGTAAACGAGATGGGTCCAATGATCCCAATGGAAAAGGCGAATAGGAAGATCGAAATAAACATGGCTAATAATGCTCCTTGCACCAAAACGATAATTAAGACTGCAGTGGAAGATATCAAAGCGATGATTAGACCGATGATAAAGAGTCGACTTTCCGCTACTCGTCCTGCAAGTACTTTGACGAATTGAGAGCCCAAAATAATAGCAAGGCCATTCAACGCAAATAGAATCGAAAACATTTGTGGCGACACGCCGTATATATTTTGATAAATAAATGGAGTACCTGCTACATAGGCAAAAACCCCTGCGAACAAAATGCCGTTGACGAGCGCATATCCCATAAACGAACGTTCTCGGAACAAGCTGCTATAATTGTTGATCAACGTACGGGGACTACTTGATACACGCTGCCGTGCAGGTAAGCTTTCCTTTACCCCCCATAGGGTTATCCCGGTTAATGCTAAGCCCAGCACCCCTAAGAATAGAAATACGCCTACCCAAGAACTGTAGGACATCACTGCACTCCCCGCCGTAGGGGAAATTAACGGAGCCACATTACTGATCATCGTCAGCAGCGATATAAACTTCGTCATTTCAACCCCGCTAAACCGATCTCGAACAATAGCACGCGAAATAACGAGACCTGCAGATGCAGCAACCCCTTGAATAAATCTTAAACCTATAAACCAACCTATGCCTGGTGCAAAAGCGCATCCAACCGAGGAAAGGATATATAATATCATGGAAATCAGCAAAGGCCGGCGCCTGCCATAGATGTCGCTCAAAGGACCCATGATTAGCTGTCCTAATCCTAGTCCTAACAGGCTCGTGGTTAAACTCGCTTGAACCGCCGCTGCGCTTGTTCCAAAAAAATCGGCGATCTGCGGAAGGGACGCTAGATACATGTCGACGGTAAAGGGCCCCAACGCTGAAAAAGCTGCCAATATGAGGGCAAAAATAGAGATCTCTTTTGGGTCGTATAGTTCATTCTTTTAACTCCTATAATTTAATAAAATAAACAAATCAAGTTGTTTAATCAACTCATGTCTATTATTATAGAAAAAGAAGCCCCTATTCAATGGTTAAAAAAACGAAATTCGTTGAAATATGAACACGATCAAGAAAATTGTTCATTATCTTGGGAATTCAGGGGAGAGATAAGATGGCAAAAGCGGACCGGAGAATTTTAAAAACGCAAGAAGCCTTGAAAAGAGCCGTTATAGAACTGATGGCTGAAAAAAACTTCGATGACATTACCATTCAAGACATTGCTGACCAGGCAGACGTAAACCGGGGTACGATTTATCTTCATTATCAGGACAAGTACGATTTATTGGATCAAATCATGGAAAATCAAATTAACGAATTAAGGGAGATGGATACGTGGGCATGCGAGATGGAATGGACGGATGCTCTGGTTCCATACTTCGAATACTTTGAGAAAAATTATTGTTTTTTTCAACCATGTTAGCATCTAAAGGGGCTCCTTCGTCTTTTAGGACGCGGCTGCTTGCTTCTTTCATGGAAGGATTCAAAGGTGAGATCGACAACGAAAGCGGAAAAAATGCAGATTTGACCGAAGATGTGATGCTGCAGTATGCTGGAACGGCATATGTTGGGATCATTGAGTGGTGGATCCGAAATGGAATGCCTCATTCTCCGCAAGTGATGGCCAAACAAGTTGGGACATTGTTAGAAAGAAGCCTTTAAAAGCATTCGTTCCTACTAACATGGTAGATAGGATTTCCCAACCTGATAGCGGTTCTCCATCAATCAATTTGACGATTCGTTAACGCGGGATTTATGTTTGACCTCTGATGTAAAAGGAAAGCACACATGAATCCCTTTCAGGATCATGTGTGCTTTCGCTACACTATGGGCATTTATAAACAACCTCTACTATTACCATTCAACCTGATCAAAGCGCATGTTTTTATAGTAATATACTCTGTCATGATCGGTGATTTCACGAAGAATCTTACATGGATTTCCCACAGCGATTACGTTCTCGGGAATATCCTTGGTTACTACACTTCCAGCACCGATGACGCTCCCCTTTCCGATGGTAACGCCCGGTAAAATAATCGCCCCGCTGCCAATCCACACCCCATCTTCAATGACAACCGGTAGAGCAAACATGCCACCTTCTTTACGCTTTTCTGGATGTACAGGATGGCTGGTTACAGCGATCGTTACGTTGGGACCAAACATGACGTCATCTCCAATCGTCACCTTATAATCATCTACTACGGTTAAATTAAAGTTAATATAAACATTATTGCCGATCGTTGTGTTCGAGCCATACGCCATGCGAATAGGTGGTTCCATCCAGACGTTCTCACCAATGCTCCCAAAAAGCTGTTTCATCAAAGCCTGACGCCCTGCCATATCATCAGGATGTAAACGATTGATTTCATAACACAGTGCCTTGCCGCGCTGACGCGCACGTGCCAATGCTGCAGCTTCTTCCGGATAGTTAGCGTCATGGTCAGTAAATAATTGGCAGCTCGCCATTCGTTCTTGTATATTCATACTTCATTCTCCTTTTATCATCCTTGATTTCCATCAGACCATTTTCGTTTAAATCAAGCTTCCTCAAAATTCCTTGTAATATTGTTAAGCCATTTGTACTGACGATACCGAATCAAAGCGACTGGCAGCTTGATGATTTCATCCAGGCTGATCATGGCAAACAGCAGAATAGGCGGCACATGCCAAACAAAAGCACATAGATAGCCTAATGGCAAAATAATGCCCCACATCACTACCGCATCACACCAAAAGCCAAATTTGGAATCCCCTCCGGCAGTGAATATACCGGCAATTATAGTCGAATTCATTGACTTGGCAATGCAATAATAAGCGCAGATATACATCATTCCATCGAGGTAATGTTGTGCCTCAGCATTTAAATGAACCATCAAGAAAACCAGTGGCTTCACTAACAAAATAATGCAACCCGCCAGTGTACCAAAAATAAAAGCGTATACATTTATTCGGTTACCGGCATGTTTGGCTTTCTCAATCTCACCCTTCCCCAGATATTTCCCGATTAACACAGAACCACCGCTGGCAATGCCGCCGCATAATACGATGGCCAAGTTCTTGACGACTGACGAAACGGAATTAGCTGCAACCATATCGGCACTTACATGGCCAATAATGGCGGCTGTAGCAGTCAAAGCCCCGCCCCAAACGATATAATTCCCTTGTACGGGCATGGTGTACTTGAAGAAATCCTTAAGCAATTTCCGCTGTGTTCCATCACGCACCGGCAATTGAAAGCGAATGGAGCCCCGTGTAACAGAGTGCACAATACAGCAGCCCAATTCAATGAAACGTGCACTAACCGTCGCAAGGGCAACTCCCGTGATCGCAAGTTCGGGTCTGCCGGGAAAAAGGATAAAGATACAAAGCGCGTTGAATATAATATTCAAAACTAGGCAAGCCGAACTTATCCATGCACTTAGCTTTGCATTTTCCATGCTTCTTATAACACCGAGATACATCTGTGATATTCCCATCGCTAGATAAGAAAACGAATTCATTTGCAAAAACCTTGCACCATAGCGAATCAACTCGTCATCGTTTGTAAAAATTCGCATCAGCATTCCTGGGTATGAGATGGAGAACAAAAAAAGAAACAGATATGCAGAAGGAAAACATGCAGGCAATGCTAAGAACCCGCTGGATCGTCTGTAAATCCTTCTTTCCCCAATACTGTGCGGTAAGAATTCCCGCTCCCGTTGACAACCCCATGTAGAACAAGGTCAATGCGAAAGTAATTTGTCCGGCGAGTGATACGGCCGACATCGCGGATTGGCTGATCATCCCCAACATGAAGACATCTGCAGAAATAACCGTAGCCGAAACCAGATTTTGCAACGCTATAGGTACAACCAGCACCATCAACTCTCGTCTGAAATCAATATTCATGTTTTTCCCAATTTGGAAATGTTTTTTCACCCCGTTCCCCTTCCCTTAACGTAAATCATAATGTTATAAAGATAGTACAAATAAACACTCATATCCATTAAAATCGGTTAAAATTCTATAAAAATCGTATGAAGTTAATTTAACGAGGTGATCTGATGAGTAAATCATTAGAAGTGTTTTCAGACCTATCCGAGCGCCTGGATTATAACCTATCTGATTTACGACTCTATGTACGAAAAGGAAACTTACAGCAGTTTTCCAATTATTCTGCTGCCTGCCATTGGCACCCGGATGTGGAGTTTATTTTGGTTCTCGAGGGATCTATGGATTACTTTATCAACGGGCAGACGATTCGAATCGATCAGGGGAATGGAATTTTTGTAAATAGCAATCGCATGCACTATGGTTTTTCCCAGGAGCAGATTGATTGTACTTACATTGTGGTCGTCATCCATCCCTCACTTTTTGGTGAAGCTACGTCCTTGGCAAGGAAGTATGCGGACCAAAAATTCGGGACCCATATGGATGACTTTTTATTACTTACAGACCAAACTGCTTGGCAGCGTGAGGTGTTGGTCTCCATAAAAAATATTTACGCTGAAATGCACAACTCTAATCTACAAAAATCCTACTTCGGCTATTATCA
>NZ_PCZT01000009.1:2191989-2195221 GCF_002968895.1 Paenibacillus sp. AR247
TCTTTGAAGTATCGCTTCGCATGATTGCAATCACTGCAGGTGGGAATCGTGTAGATTTTTACGTTTGCCGACATGCCCTCACATCCTTTTCCCAATATTAATTAGCGACCTCATACCCTTTACTCCGGATAACATCCTTAATGTCTCCAAGGGTAAATTTTGATTCGTCGTACTTGACCTCAACGGTACCTTGATCAAAATGAACCTTTCCCTCCACACCGATGGAATTCAATGTTTCTTCAATTTTACTAATGCATGAACGGCAGCTCATTCCATGTACTTTGACGTTTGCATCTTGCATCATATTCACCTCCTTTCGCTTGCTGTTGGCTATCTTATCGTTTCTGCTGCAATCGTTAGCTGCGTACTTTTACACGCTGCAGCCGAAGTGCGTTCAGTACAACGGATACGGAGCTCAGAGCCATCGCTGCTCCTGCTACCCAAGGTGCCAGCAGTCCGATGGCTGCAATCGGAATGCCTAGAGTGTTATAACCAAGCGCCCAGAATAAATTCTGGCGGATGTTACTCATCGTTTTACGGCTCATATAGATGGCGTCCGGGATACTCGTCAGATCGCCACGCATCAAGGTCACATCGGCCGCTTCCATGGCAACATCCGTTCCTGTCCCAATAGCCATTCCTATATCGGCTGTGGCTAATGCCGGAGCATCGTTAATGCCATCACCCACCATGGCTACGGTTTTTCCTTGGGCCTGCAGGGCTTTAACTTCTTCCGCTTTCCCCTCAGGCAACACTTCTGCACGTACATGATCAATGCCAACCTGGGCAGCGATCGCTTTGGCTGTACGCTCATTATCACCTGTGATCATGATCACCTGAATGCCCATTCCTTTTAAGCGCTGGACAGCCCATTCCTTTTAAGCGCTGGACAGCTTCTTTAGAAGTCTCTTTAATGGTATCCGCCACTGCAACCATGCCGGCATATTGCTTATCGATCGCTACGAGCATAGCTGTTTTTCCCGTTTCTTCAAGTCTGGACATCGTTTCGTAGGCATGCATAGCATCTACACCGTATTTTTCCATCAATCTTCTAGTACCGATCAGCAGTTCTTTTCCTTCGACGACAGCCTGGATTCCGTAGCCTGGAATGGCTTCAAATGCCTCTGTTCCAGGAAGGGAAATATTGCGTTCCTGAATGCCGGTCACAATCGCTTCGGCCAAAGGGTGTTCCGAATTTTTCTCCGCAGCGTCGACGAATCTAAGGAAGTCTACTTCGTCCATCTCTGTAAGCACATCCGTAAGTTCAGGTTTACCTTTCGTTACCGTTCCTGTTTTATCCAAGATAATGGCATCAATCTTATGAGTCTGTTCAAGGTGTTCTCCGCCTTTGAACAAGATCCCGAGCTCTGCAGCACGACCCGACCCGGCCATAATCGATGTTGGAGTTGCCAACCCCAGCGCACATGGGCAGGCAATAACCAGGATGGCAATTGCTTTTTCCAAGGCCTCTGCAAACTCGCCAGGTGTGACCAAGAAGTACCAGACCAGGAAAGCGACCACCGCAATACCTACCACAATGGGAACAAAGATACCGGAGATCACGTCTGCCACCCGCTGAATCGGGGCTTTGGAACCTTGGGCTTCTTCAACCACTTTAATAATCTGTGCCAGCGCAGTTTCCTTGCCGACTTTGGTTGCTTTAATACGGAGCATGCCATTTTTGTTGATGGTCGCTCCAATGACGGCATCACCGGCGGTCTTCTCAACGGGTAAGCTTTCGCCGGTTAACATGGATTCATCCACGGAGGATGTTCCTTCGAGCACCACACCATCAACCGGAACTTTGTCTCCTGGCCGTACAAGAACCATATCCCCGACAATCACTTCATCGACCGGAATCGTAATTTCCTGACCATCGCGTACAACCAGTGCCGTCTTCGCCTGAAGTCCCATCAGGGACTTGATGGCTTCGGAAGTCCGGCCCTTGGCCAGCGATTCGAACAGCTTACCCATGATGACTAAAGTGATCAGGATCGCACTTGTTTCATAGTAAAGTGATGGACCGTGGTGGGCGTTCGCTCCTGCAGTGAACCAGTCAAACGTCAGGTACAGACTGTAGAAATAAGCAGCTGAAGTCCCTAGCGATACCAACACGTCCATATTGGCGCTTCCGTTTCGTAGTGCCTTATAGGCCCCCACATAGAACTGTTTTCCGACATAAAATTGGACCGGTGTTGCTAAAATGAGCTGAAACCATGGGTTCATCAAAATTTCAGGCATATAGATCCACGAGGTGAACGAAAAGTGTGCCACCATACTCCACAGCAACGGAAGGGACAAGATTGCCGATAAAAGCAGCAATCGTTTCTGATGCTTAATTTCTTGTTTCCGGTGGTCGACCGTTTTCTTGTTCTCTTGCTTCGTTACCGCTTTATAACCGAGCTGCTTGACTTTATTCTGCATATCAGAAACGGTAATATCAGCTGGCGAATACTCAACTCTTGCCGTTTCCATCGCAAAGTTGACGGATGCGTTGGTAACCCCGGGAAGTTTGCTCAAGCCTTTTTCAATACGGTTAGCACACGCAGCACAGGTCATTCCTTCGAGGTTAAAATCAATGACTTCTTTCGCCGTATCATACCCAAGTTTTTTTATCGTTTCCTCCAACTTATCGACGCCTACCTTACCTGGATCATACGTTACACTTGCTTTTTCCAAGGCAAAGTTCACGTTGGCTGAAGAAACACCTTCCAGTTTATTCAGTCCTTTTTCAATACGATTGGCGCATGCAGCACAAGTCATTCCTGTAATTTGCAGCGTCGTCTGTTTGCTCTCTTTTCCGGCTATGGCTTCCATGTTCATCACTCCTAGAGGATAATGGCAAATGCATTCTCACAGTTTTAAAACTTGCATGACATTACTGTTTTTCATGGATTGTTATATTAAGGCGTTTATTTTGCTTTCCAACAACTTCCTTGTATTTAGTATACCCCCCTACCCTATAATTAGTCAACACTTTTCTGAAATTTTTTTGTGTACCCCAGTACCCTATATAATGATCCAAAATAAAAAGCAGCGTGATAACCGCTGCCTTTTAAAGGTCTTTATTTCATTAATTTATTCATGGTCTTCAATAGCTCATCCAACACCTCAGTGTCACCTTCTTGGATCCGATCGATAACACAGCTCTTCATGTGATGCTCAAGTAAAAGCTTACCTACCCCATTTAAAGCCGATTGCACCGAAGCAATCTGGTTTAGAACATCATCGC
>NZ_PCZT01000009.1:2195321-2197298 GCF_002968895.1 Paenibacillus sp. AR247
ATCAATCCTTAGATCCCTCGAATCTGCCCCTCTATTCGGTTCAACCTGGATATCATATTGTTTTTTCTTTCTCGGAATGATGGCTCTTTCGACCCGGTTCCTCACTTGAGCAGCACCCTGCATTTTCTGCTATAGTACTTTCTACCGTTTCCAGTTCAACACTCATTGCCATGCCTCCATTCCTGTATAAAGATCCTTACAAACGTATTGGTTTACTCCATATATCACGGCATGATTAATCTCTTGTACTCAATATATACCCCCCACCCCTATAAAGTCAAGTTGGTAACACCCATTAAGTCTCTGCCGGCAAATCACCTAAAATTAGCCGGAGTCAAAAAACTTCAGCCACAATGTGACTGAAGTTAAAAAGATTACATCGATTTAGAGATGTCGGAGCCAGCCTTTTTTGGTGAACGAATGAAGATCAATGCCAATAATGCGCCAATAAATGCAACGATACCCGACCACAAGAATGCAGCTTGAAATCCACTGTTCAGAGCTACCATTGGATCACCACCTGCTTGTGCCGAAGTCGTTGTTGCAGCAATGGCAACCATAATCGCCAAGCTGATCGCTGAACCAATCTGGTAGCTTGTATTGGCAAGCCCTGATGCAAGCCCTGCTTCTTCAGGCTTAGCTCCGTTCATCGCAGACATCATGGAAGGAATATAAGCCAGTGACATCCCGAGCGCACCTAAAAGTGAAGCCGGCAGCACATTCGCTAAGAAGGTTCCGTCTAGAGGCGTGTTCGTGGAGAACAGGATCATCGAACCTCCTAAGGCAGTCAAACCGATCACGATATTCGCTTTTACACCAATCTTGGTGATGAGCTTGCCCGTTATCGCAATCATGAAAATGGCGATGACAATGGTCATCGGCAGCAATGCAACACCGCCGGTAAAAGCTGAAAATTTCAAAACCTGCTGCATGTATAGATTGAGGAAGTACCAAAGCGGAATCCATCCTCCTGATAACATTAACAGTGCGATATTACCTGCTGCTAGATTAGGTGCCTTAAAAATTCCAAGAGGTACAAGGGGTTCCTTTTTGACCGCCTGAACAATGAGGAAGAGGATAAATAGAGCTAAACCTAAGATCAGTGTCCATATCGTCGTAGGTGCTCCCCATCCGTTATGTTCTGCGGTGACAATCCCATACACAATTAAAACTAATGCCGCTGTAACAAATACGGATCCTACGATATCAATGCTGCCTTTTCTGCGTGCTCCTTTTGCTAAAAGCCCGGGAGACAATATCAGGGCAAGAATTCCGACAGGGACGTTGATCAGAAATGTCCATTCCCAGCTTAGCCATTCGGTAATGACACCGCCAAGAAACACCCCCGCGGAACCACCTGCAGCAGCGGATGCCCCCCAGAATCCCAAAGCCTTTCCTAATTCCTTGGGATTTCCGCTAAATAACATCATAACGATCGTTAACGCGGATGGTGCAATGAGTGCAGAACCAAAGCCTTGGAGCGCTCGGCCAATGTTGAGTACGTTGTCGTTCCATGCTAGCCCTGCAAGTAACGAGGCTGCAGTTAGAATAAGAAACCCCCACATGAACATGCGTTTTTGTCCAAACAGATCAGACAACCGGCCCCCCAGCAATAGAAAGCCGCCAAAGAAAATAACATATGCGTTAAACACCCACTGTAAGCTTTCTTGGGAATATCCCAGCGCTTCTTTAATAGCGGGCAAAGCTACTCCGATAATTGATGTATCCATAATCACCATAAAATTCGCAAGGCATAACAATGCGAGTGCCATCCAGCGCCTCGGATCAGCCTGGGAAAGACCTTGAGACTGAGTTGTCATTTCTATAATCCTCCTTAAGAGAGATAAAACCGGTCCTTCATCCCTTTCACGCTCGTGACGGCCGTCAGTGAACGAGGTGATCAATACCATAAATTCCCGGCTTCGATGTGAATATAGTATAGCCCCTACCCTATATTGTCAAGCGGTTTATTTTTTC
>NZ_PCZT01000009.1:2197398-2205893 GCF_002968895.1 Paenibacillus sp. AR247
ATATCTGCCCACCGTGGCGCTCTACCAACGTTTTGGTAATGGTTAATCCAAGCCCACCGCCCCCCATTTTACGGCTGCGTGATTTATCTACCCGATAAAAACGCTCAAAGATATGCGGAAGATCCGCTGATGGAATTCCTATGCCATTATCTGAGACGGTAATTTGGACCACACCTAATTGGACGGTACCATTGACTTCAACGCTACCGCCTTCAGGTGTATATTTCAATGCATTAGATAACAGGTTTGTCCAGATTTGAATAAGCCGGCTTTCATCGGCAATTACGCAAACATTGGGTATATCTTTTTTCTCCAGGTTAACTCCCTTTTGTTGAAATGAAGGACGCATGAGGTCCATGACTTGATCAATGGACTTCTTTAAAGAGACTTGCTCAAGCATGAATTGAAAATCGATGGAATTAACGATTTGAAGCTCTTCCAAATCATGAACCAGCTGAATCAAACGATGGATTTCTTCACGGCTGGACTGGATCCGTTCCGGAGTAGGCTCCCATATTCCGTCTTGAATAGCAGCGAGGTAACTATTCAATGTGGTTAAAGGTGTCCGCAACTCATGGGCAATATTTTCGGTCATAGCGATTCTCAATTTTTCTTGCTGCTCCAGTTGTTCAGCTAAGTGATTGATGGAAGCGGCCAACTCCTCCAGCTCATCTTTGGGCAAACTCTTCAACGGGAGACGGACATCCCGTTTTCCTCGGGCCATGATTAATGTAAGATTTTTCATGCTGATTAATGGCGACGAAATCCGTTTGGCGATATACACACTTAACACAAATGAGATGATTAAAGCTCCCCCAATCGTTAAGCCTATGGATTGGATAATCGCTTGCTCCAAGTGAGAATTCAGTGAATCAGCTGAATGTTGCGCTTCGGACATTTCGCGTCCATACATTTGAAAATGGTAGTGGGTTGCATTGATCATAGCAATCGAAGCGATCACCAAAATAAAGCCGGTATATAAAATCAGAACCGTGCTTAAGCGAAAAGATAATGTACGTTTCATAAACTCCCCCCGTTAAAGCGGTACCCTGCTCCAAAAACAGTCCGGATAAATAAGGGATTCTTCGGGTCCTCCTCCATTTTTTGACGCAAATTTTTGACATGCTGATCAATAATACGCGAGTCTCCATCAAATTCAAACCCCATAACGAGTTCAATCAATTCTTCCCGAGAGAACGTTCGCTCCGAGTTTCTCGCCATAACTAAAAGCAATTTATATTCAGATGGGGTTAAACTAATGGGTTTATGTTGAACGAAGACCTGTTTGGCATGGCTATCAATAATCAGACGTCCTTCGCCATATTCTAATCGATCGGCCAGAAGTTCTTGCTGATTGGTTCGCCTTAGTACAGTGCGAATTCTGGCTATGAGTTCTTGAGGATCGAACGGCTTCACCATATAATCGTCTGCCCCAACAGACAACCCATGAATACGATGCGAAATGGACGATTTAGCTGTGAGCATAATAATTGGTGTGGGATAAGCTGTTCGGATTTTCCGGCATAAATCCTCTCCGTTCATGTCGGGAAGCATAAGATCCAGCAAAACCAAATCAAAAGGTTGATTGGCTAATTCATTCCAAGCACTCTCCCCTGTGGCCGCTTCGTGCCCTTCAAACCCTTCCTTTTTTAAATAAGCGATGATGACTTCCCTGATTTTCTCCTCGTCTTCAACAACTAAAATTCTACGCATGAGTTCCCTCCAAACGTATAGGCGGATTCTTTTTCCTACGCCTCAACTTCCGTTCTCTGCAAGACTATATAATCAAACAGATCATTTCTCACAACGAAATGACCTGTTATGCTTCTTCCCGATTTTCTTCATTTTGACGACTTCAATGTCTTTTATTAAGGGTTCACTTGTTCCGAGCATAGTTATAGTTAGAGGCGCCAAGGTTTTCTTGGCACCTCTATATATCACTTCAAGGTTACTTAACTTATTACTTAAACAACATCATAACCCTGTTCTTCGATGGTCTCTTTAATTTTGCTTTCTGTAAGTTTGGTCTCATCGAATTGAACTTCAACAGAAGCATTGGACAAGTTAACCTTCCCCCCTGCCCCTATTTGCTTAAGAGCTCCTTCAATGGAATTCACACAGTGTTGACAGCTCATTCCGTTTACGTTTAAAGTAATGGTTTTCAATTTCGACTCTCCTTTCGATTTGTTATTAGTATACCCCCCTATAGTATGATATTCAAGCCTAAAGTTATACTAGCCCAGCCATCTTCATCATTTCTATACATGTTTATTTTATGATGAATGAGGTTTACATCAAAAGAATTAGAAAGGGGTTCTTCAAATGAAAGCAGCGATAATAAGAACAATAATCCTCGCTAGCTCGGTGGCCATTTCTGCTGCTGGCTGCTCGAAAGTAAGCAATATGAACGGAATGGATCATTCAAAAATGAATATGGGTTCAAACTCTACTTCCAACTCCAGTGAATCCGCTGCATCCGTTAAATTGACAACAGCAACACCTGTTGTGAATGGTAAAGAATTCACCATAACCGCACAGGAAAGTAATCTCGAAGTGAAAAAGGGAAAAACCATTCCTGTTTGGACATTTAACAACTCGGTTCCCGGTCCACAAGTCCGGGTAATGGTTGGGGATACGGTCAAAATAAACTTAAAAAATCAACTCAAGCAGCCTGTCTCCATCCATTGGCACGGCTATCCGGTTCCCAACAATATGGACGGAATTCCAGGAGTCACACAAGATGCCGTCGAACCCGGAAAGACCTTCACCTATGAATTTAAAGCCACCATACCGGGAACTTATTGGTACCATTCACATCAAGACAGTGTGAATCAAGTGGACAAAGGCTTGTATGGTTCTCTTATTGTCGAAGACCCCCAAGATACAGCTGACCGCGATTACACCCTTGTGCTCGATGAATGGATGAGTTCTGGAGATATGAACATGGATAACGGTGGGATGAATATGGCAGGACATGATATGAGTATGTATGACCTTTATACGATCAATGGAAAAACAGGTGATGCGATCGATAAGCTTACCGTTAAAGAGGGTGAAAAAGTAAAACTTCGGTTGATTAACGCCGGCTACATCACTCACCGGATGCATTTACACGGTCATTCCTTTAAGGTTGTTGCATCCGACGGGCAGCCCGTGAATGACCCAGCTGTGATCAAGGATCAATTCGTCTCGATTGCTCCCGGAGAACGATATGATATTGAATTTACCGCAGATCATCCCGGAACCTGGTTGCTTGAAGAACATGCTAAGGATAATCGAGCACAAAATATGAGAGCCATTATTCAATACGAAGGTTCCAATTCGAAGCCCGACCCTTCCAATGCCTCCGAAGAACTTCCCGATTTTGATCTGGAGAAGTACGGAACCATGTCTGCATCCGCATTTTCTTTGGATCAAACCTTTGATGAAGACGTGACAATGTATCTAAATACCGAGATGAGAAATGGAGAAATGGTTTACACGATCAATGGAAAGATTTTTCCGGAGACGGATACAATCAAAGTAAAAAGAGGCCCGATGCACCTACACGGCCATTTCTTCCAAGTCTTGAGCAAGAATGGCAAGCCCGTTCAAGGATCTCCGATCATGAAGGACACGCTGAACGTCAAACCTGGCGAAACGTATGAAGTTGCCTTTGAAGCTGACAACCCCGGTGAATGGATGTTCCACTGCCACGATTTACACCACGCGTCCGCTGGAATGGTAACTGATGTGATGTATGATGATTATCAAAATAATTATACGCCTGATCCCACTGTGAACAACGTCCCTGAATAAACAACAAAACGCACCGACTGACTTCAGCCGGTGCTTTCATTTTTGATTTAGGTGGCTTATCCCGACTAGATCAAATTTCGCTGATCATTTTCAGGTAACTTTGTTGACTCACGACGCGGCGTGCTGTAACATACCGATTTTTATAATATGAATCCGATAATTTGCTAATCGTAACGCCTTTACTGCTTGAAGAGTGTGCAAACTCATTATTGCCGATATAAATACCCGCGTGAGAAATTCCCGTACCGTCCGTATTAAAGAATACCAGGTCTCCTGCTCTAAGGTTTTCACGATCTACTGGAGTTCCGGCTTGAGCCTGTGTTTTAGATGTGCGGGGTAAATCTAAATTGAATTTATCGAATATGTATAAAATAAAACCGGAACAGTCAAAACCAGCCACTGATGTGCCGCCCCACTGATAAGGAGTGCCTACGACCTTATCCACCTCACTTTCGAGTTTAACGGAACTGGCAAAGGAACTGGTTGCACTTGCTGAAAAAACAATGGCCGCACCTAACATTGACAAAATTACTTTCTTCACTATGTAGTTCTCCTTCCGATGCCTACGGAGTTAGCTAAGGGTTCGGTAGAAGGTTCCCTCTATTCTTCAATGAGAATATTTCACCCAAAAATGGTTCCCCCGTTTTCAGTATCAAGAAATTCGGCAATAATGATTAAAAAAATGTAACCCTACATAATGTAGTATATAACTAGATTTTTTGTCAATGCCTAATTGATAGATTCCCATTAACCGTAACTTTTTTCACAGATATTTGTTGGATTTTATGGAAGTTTCAACGAAACTGAGTAGGAGTTTGTCGATTTCAATATCCCGATATCGAGGTGCTTATCTTGGTAACGGAACATTTACGCAAGAACAAATAACAATTTTGTAAAGAATTAATCCAAGTAACAGAAAAACCAAGGCAAATAATGATATAGACGCCAAACAAAAAAACCGATCTGGCATTGCCAGATCGGTTAGAGGTATTTACCGTCAGGACACAGTCGAACCATGATCTTCATGCCAAATTTCATGAATGACATCAGCCAAGATGGAGATCGTCCGATAATTTTCTCGAAGCATATTCTCCACTCCGCCAATTTCTATCAAGGCACTGGATTCGACAAGGGATTGATTATATTTACCGTTGCCGCTCGAATGATCCTTTTGATAAATGCCTTTGGAGATTCCGGGTATCTTTTTGTTTAATTTATTTTGAATTCTCGTGGCAAATTGCATTGTTTTTTCCCAGTTTGGGTTATCCCTTCCGACCACAAAATATAATTGAGCATAATCAACATTATTGAATTGGATCGTTGTACGATTTCTGGACTCTGAATCTCGATGGATATCAAATACATATTCGATTGATTTATGGTTAGACAGCTCCTGAGTGAGTGTAGCCTTAGAATACACATACGATTTTGCGTAATTAAAGTTTTGAATTTCTCCGGCGTAATCTTCGGTGGATTGGATGACATTCATTCCTTTTGCCGTTAACTTAGAAGCCAAATCTTTTCCTAATAAAGTAACATTGACTTTAGCGTCAAACGCCTGACTTGGGTTCTTCTGCCCCTCAAGTTCTGGCAGCCAAGATTCCCGGTTGTGCGTATGGTAAATAAGGACTTGAGGTGGACCTGAATGCACTGGATTACTCTTCTGAGGCAATTTCTTCGTTACCGGAGTAATAATTTGATTCTTTGTAGTTAATCGTGTATTGGTCTGATTCGTATCGGATGGCAGGTTGCTTTTAGCTTGTTTCAACGCTTGGGGTGTTGTCGCACTTTTAGATGGAGGGGCTTTCTTTATGGAAGACGTAACCGCTTTTTTCTGAGGATCCATTTCGATGAGCGGATCATTTATTTTCATCTGATGCTCAGGTACTTCTTTCACGGGTAAAGGGGGGACATCCATATACAACGGGATGACTTTTAAGGAGATTATGAAAGATGCTAGGAATGTAAATACCCCTAGTCCTTTAAATGTGGCTTGTTTTGGCATGTAGTTCTCCCTTTCTATATTGTTATGTGTAGTCTATTTCTATTCCATATTTTCATAGAATAGAACAAACGACACATTAGTAAAGAAGGGAAACCATCCGAAAGGAAGGATATTCTTCCTTTCGGGAAGATCTTTATTTGGTTCCATGAACCAGAAGAGATTCTCCAGGAATTTCTATTCCTCGCTTTCCTTCATAGGGTTCAAAGGCCTCCTTGATTTTCGATATCAACCGAGATCGTATTTCATCATCGATACTTCCCAATCCCTTTCCCATCATGCCGGATGCCATTTCTTTTTGGTGTAGAAGCAGCTCCTTGATCGATGAAATCCGCTGAAGGTGCCGAACGGGGCGGATGTCGACATCTTTAAACCCAGCACCTTTAAATATATCACTTAATTCTTCTGGATTTGATAGAGAAAAAACCTTATTTGTTTCCTCCATAGGCAATTCCAACCCTGTTACCTCTTGCAATATTTGCATAGGAAGGCTAAGCACCGGGTATTTTCAGCATTAGACCATACGAGCGCAGCAAAGGCTGCCCCATCCCTTAATACGTGATAGATACCGGTTAATGCCTGATCCAGCCGGGGGATAAACATAAGTCCATGCCTTGAGATAGCTGCGTCGAAGGTTTGAGGCGGAAAATCTAGGTGCTGAGCGTCCATGACGAACGTGGAGAGATTAGCTATTCCTTCCTCCTGAGCTAATGTACTAGCGATCTGCAGCATCCCTTCCGAAATATCTGTGGCCACGACTGAACCCTCCGACCCGACCAAACGTGCAGCCATAAATGACTGCTCCCCCATCCCTGCAGCTATATCCAAGACCTTTTGGCCCGGTTTCAGGCCGGCAGCTTGTAGCATCAATTGTGTAGCTTCCGCCATCATTTCTGCTCTAGCCCCCGAGCTGCTTCTCCATGCTTGAATGACTTGATCTGAACTCCACATTTCGCTCATTGAATCGTTCCCTCCAATATAGAAGATGAGATGTAATGTTTTATGAATGTTCCTAACGTTCATTTTAATAAGAATCAATTATTGAGACGTCTACCTGAGGATGTATTGTTGAAAACTCAACCTCCACCTGGAGGTTGAGTTTTCTCCTATTCAGTAACATCCAAGATCATCATCAGGCCGCCACCACCTTGCATCTCCACATTGTCATTGGTCGTATGATGAGGAATATGACAATGAATCAGCCATTTACCTGGCTTACGAGCTGTCCATAACACGTCATAACGCTGCCCAGGTCCAACATTTACAGTATCAGCCTTATAACGTGCAGTGGGAGAAAGCAACTCACCGTCTAATGCGACGACTTCAAATGGTCCACCGTGAATATGCATAGGATGGATAAAGTTATTGTTTGATCCTACAAACCGAATAAGTGCTGTTTGTCCAACCTTTAATTTCACGGTTTCCGTTGCTGGATACGATTTACCATTAATAGTAAAGTAATTGGGGAACGCCCCCTCCATGGACATCGCTGGAAAGGTTAACCCATCGCGTACAAGCCATTCCTGTAAACTTACAATTGTCTCCACGTCGTGACTGTGGATTTTTGGTGTCGTCCTTTGGGTCAATGATAAGCATTCCGTATAAACCTAGAGACTGCTGCCGGTCAGGAGCATAATGGGAATGGTAAAAATACATGCCAGATTGAATTGCATCAAATGTATACGTATAGGTTTCCCCGGGCTGAATAGGTTTCTGTGTAATATCTCCAGCCCCGTCCATTGCATTGTCTAAAATTAATCCGTGCCAATGAACAGAAGTGGGCTCCGGTAAATGATTGGTTACTTGAATTTGGACTCGATCGCCCTCATTTACACGGATCTGGGGACCAGGTACTTGGCCATTAAAACCATATGCATCCACGGATCGATTCGGGAGGATATTCCACTTAAAGATATCCGCCTCTAGTCGAAATACCTTAAAACCATTTTCTAATGTCGGTTTCAGAGGCAGATCCCCTTGATTTCCGACGACCATATCTTTATTCACCTCATGGGGTAGAACCGCCCTCATATCCTTCATTGCCTCTCCAGATAACGTACGCGTCATGATCATACCCGGAGGCATAATCACATTCCCCACATCCTGTGCACTCAGCTTGGTGTTCACAAAGATATTTGGAATCACAATGCCGATGATAAGCATCAGCCCAGTTACAACGGTTAATGCCATAACTTGAGGGCGTGTGGCTAGAACCTTATGGCTCTCGTGTTCTTTATGTTCTTGATGTGCGTGGTGCATATCCTTCATAGAATGGGATTTGTGTGAATGAGTAGTGGACAGTTGATGGCCTTCACTTGTTGCCTGTCGGTGGTGATGAGAGTGTACCGAATGTTTACTCTCTTCTTGGGTCATCAACCCATGTTTCATGCCTTTTCTTACCATCCACACGTTAAATGGATACGCAATGACAAAACCAATACTGATTCCAATCGACATGGTAAGCCAGAAGAGTGGCTCAAGTGGATCCATGGCTCGCATATCACGCCCCATCATCAGGAATGTCATAACCGGGGCCATGCCTGCCATCATGGCATTCATGGAGATAAATTCTGCATAAAATGTTTTCCGGACATTACTCCAATAGTTACCGCCCATCATATTTTTCATAAACAAGGATTGAAAGATAAACCATCCGAAAAGGAAACCGGTTGCATATTCAACCCATAAATCAAGC
>NZ_PCZT01000009.1:2205993-2215121 GCF_002968895.1 Paenibacillus sp. AR247
AAGGCCAAAGGGACCTGTATAAAGAGTAACCAGGATAAATCCCCATTTCATCACAACAGGTTCAGGCGAGTGACGAAATTGATCCCAAGCAACATATATCGCAGAGATGGCGGCCAATATTATCCAAGTCGTCGCTATTGTGTCAACAATCGTGATCCAATTCCACTCATCAGGAAACATTATCCCCTCTCCTTTCTTTTCGATATAGATTACCCCCCTATACCTTATTCCAAACGAGCACAAGGAATAATACAAAGAGTGATGCCACATGGACATCACTCTTTTGCTTCAAAACTTTTCTATTTAGAAACCTCACTTTCGACTACCCATTGATGATTCTTAACGGGGTTTCCTCCTGTAGTTGGCGTGTAGTCAACCATATACACCGTTGTTTTTTCAGCAGAGTCAATGGTGCCTTCTGCGCCCTTCATACCTTCCATGTGATCAGCCTCTATGGTCACCTTAGTTCCAGGTTGCAAGGGCTCACTACCCGCATCCTTTATTTCCTCCTGGATAATCCACTTATGATTCGGGACGGGTTCACCTCCAGTGGTTGGAGTATACGTTACAGCATAAGCCACCGTGTCGTAGGCACCGACCACTTTAGCCTTGGCTCCATCCATGCCTTCCATATGCTTGGCATGGATCACAACCTCATCTCCAACTTTATATGTGGGATTTTGAGCTTCTTTTAACCCTGCAGGAACCTCACCAGAACCCGAATGATTCATGCTGCCCATATCCCCCATATTTGAATGATCGCTGCCCATGTCCATGTTCGTATTATTGTTTGCATTATCCTTGTTTCCACACGCACTTAGCACCAGGATTGCTGCAAGGCTAATAAAAATGAATACTTTTTTCACAGTTTGTCACACACCTTTGCATATTTTTATTTGGATTGAATCCTCAGCTCCCAAACATTCTACCCAAAACTTATGAAGAACTTGTGAAGGCTGCCCGGACCACTCTCAAAACTAGCTGCAAGCTTAAATGCAAAGAATAGACCTATTCCATTGTTCAGACAAAAATATGTAGGTTTTAAGCCCGTCCAATCCTATGATTGTAATCAGGCATATACTTTAATATCTCTTTTGTGAAGGAGGTAAACTGGATGCCCAATTTCTTAGTAGACACACAGGTATCCCAAAATGCCAGTACGGCTGGAGCTATTGCGGTTCCAGTAGGTCCCGTTCTTGATATTTTGGCTCCGCCTACCTCGGCACTATTCGGTACGCTTGGACTGAACACGTCCACAGCTGGGACAGACCTTCGAGTCGTGTTTAATTACACCGTTACGATAAGCGCATTGATTGAAGCTCTGACTCCCATAACGATTACGGTTAACCGGGTGATTGGCGGTGTAGCGACAACGATTTATTCTGTCACTGAAACGTTGCCTCTGGTGGCAGGCGTGCTGACAACTACCGTATTGTCTGGGGTCGGCATTGATTATCATCCACCGAACCCTGGTTTCATTGTCTATCAAGCCATCGTTAGCGTACCTTCCGTTGTCTCCGTATTTCCGACACGTACGGGTCCGGAAAGCTTTAATGCCGAGGCCTACTCGAACCCACCTATTATGTAAGTATAAATAAATCCGGAAAGCATGCTGCTTTCCGGATTTTTTATTCTTAAAAACAATATGAATAAGAACCTGTTGAAAAAATAATGGAGTTTGTGATAATATCCTCATAATATTATTTGAAAAGCGATGAAGAGGAAAAAGTACCAAGGGCTCTTATGTCCAGAGAGCAAAGGGAATGCTGAAACCTTTGCCTTAACCCCTTGTATAATAGTCACCTCGGAGCTGTTGATCGAAAACCGGATCTGATTGTTGATTTGGTGAGTAGTTCCAAACGGGTGGGCACACGTTATCGTGCTGAAGTAAGGGATTCCTTACTTCATGAGGCCGGAATCGTGAGTGATCCTGAATGCCGTCATACCCGATGACCTTTACATCCTCTGGAACGCGAATACCCCATCTTTCTTGCTCTTTCTATATATTTGGCGGCGAACATATCGGTAATGGCAAAAACGCCGTCCACATCATGATGCTTATCCAAAAATTCATCAAAATAGGCATCATCGTCCTCAACAGGGTCTGGCTTCTCGTAAACAGCGTAATCGATTCCCAATGCCTTCGCTTCTCGAACAAAACCTTCCCTACGATTCATCGTTTCGCTGAAGACGGAAGTAACGCTGCCCATAAAAGCAGGTTTTTTAGCCCCGGCCTTTACAAGCTCCCTCAATGCCAGGCGTCCCCCTTCGTAGTTATCGGACGTAACGCATGTAATATTTTTATAAAGTGCCTGTCAATACTGATGATCGGAATGTCGTTGCTTACGCTATTTTCTATATCGTTGTACGTAATGCCGACAATGCCCGCCACTTTGTTTTGCTGAAGCATATCCAGGTAATACAGTTCCTTTTCCGGTTTGCCGCCGCTGTTGCACAGCATGAGTTTAAAGCCTTCCCGATCCAACTCATCTTCAATATAATAAGCCAGCTCAGAAAAAAAGGGATGCCAGATACTTGGAAGCAGCAGAGCTACCATTTTGGACTTCCCGATTTTGAAATTTCGGGCTACCTCATTCGGAATATAGTTCAGCTTTTGTATAGCTTCCTCTACTTTTCTGCGTGTATCGGGTTTTACAGCACCCGAATTGTTAATGACGCGGGACACAGTTCCTACGGCTACCCCAGCTAAGGTAGCTACATCTTTAATACTTGGCATCTTACCCCCCATTTATTTATGAAAATCATAATAGCACCAAATTGGAAACGTTTCAACTTGTTTTTATCACTGGACAAATGATCCCTTCTTGTGATCCTTCTGTATGTTTCCTGTGGCGCTGCAACTATAATGTCCCCTCCCTCACCTATTGACCTCTCTCCAATTCACGTCTATAATTAGTACCAGATACTAATACTTGATATCAAAAAATTGACCTTAGTTTTTATATTTCCTAATATGCACCCATCCCTTCACCCTAAAGAACTCATTTTTTTAAAAAAAGGAGCGATTGATCATGAACCTTACGGTTTCGACAGCCCGCATTACGGCTATTGGCAGCTATGTTCCGGAAAAAAATTGACGAACGCGGATTTGGAGCAAATGGTGGATACGAGCGACGAGTGGATCGTCCAGCGGACCGGTATGCGGGAGCGGCGGATTGCCGGTGAGAACGAATACTCCTCCACAATGGCATATAAGGCCGTGGAAGACTTGGTCAGCCGTTACGGTCAGGACTTGACCGACGTGGACTGCATCATCGTGTCGACGACGACGCCGGATTACGCTTTTCCGAGCGTGGCCTGCCAAATTCAAGGGTACTTTCACATCCCCAGCACTGCGGCATTTGACCTGAACGCCACCTGCGCTGGCTTCACCTATGCGATGCATATGGCCAACGGCCTGATTACATCCGGTCTGCACCGGAAGGTCCTGGTAGTCGCGGCCGAGACGCTGTCCCGCGTAACAGATTATACAGACCGGTCGACCTGCATCCTGTTCGGCGATGGAGCCGCGGCCGTTCTGGTCGAGAAGGACGAGCAGCGTCCAAGCTTTATCGCGGCCCATCTGGGCACGAATGGCGAAGGCGGCATCCACGTCTATCGCACGAACCTTTCCAAAACGATGAATGGTGAGGAGCTGCTAACGAGCGAGAAAATGGTCCAAAACGGACGAGAAGTCTACAAATGGGCGACGCGCACCGTGCCTCAGGGCGTAGAAACTTTGCTGGAGCAGGCGGGAATGACGGCCGGGGACGTGAATTGGTTCGTTCCGCACAGCGCCAATTTCCGTATGGTCGAATCTATCTGCGAAAAAGCCGGCATCCCCGTGGAGAAGACACTGACCAGCATGGAGTATTACGGCAACACGTCTTCGGTGTCGATTCCGTTGGCTCTCCAGCTGGGACTGGACGAAGGCAAGCTGCAGAACGGAGATACGCTGCTGCTGTACGGATTCGGCGGCGGCTTGACCCACGCCGGACTGATCCTGAAATGGGATTTGGATGACCGCGGTTGATCAGCGGCAAAGAGTATGACGTAAATGCTTAAAAGGCTTCCGACCATATCGGAGGCCTTTTTTTCATAAATTCATTAATGCATATGCAAGAGCCTCTTCTCATGCTACCTTTACGGCTAGCATTCTGCAAAGTACAATAATAGCAACTCATCGATCCGATGAATGCAACATTTCGACTCATTGAAAAAATCGATGATTAGGTTATAAACAGGTATACAACTACAATTAATAACAATTTTTGAATACAATCCAACGACAAAGGTGGGAGAAGGATGAATCTGCACGCGTTGCGCGTATTCGCGGAGGTGGCCAGTACGGGAAGCGTGACCCGGGCCGCCGGCAACCTGCTGCTCAGCCAGCCCGCAGCCACTGCCCAGCTGCGGAATCTGGAGCAGGAGCTCGGAATGAAGCTGGTTGCCTCCAAGGGGCGCTCCATTCAATTGACGCCAGCCGGCGAGCGGCTGGCCGCCCGGGCACGGCAGCTGTTTTCGCTGGAATACGAGATGGAGCGGGAGATGAACGCACTCAAAATCGGGCTCGAGGGCAGCCTCCGGATCTGCGCCACGGACCTGCCCGGCCGTACGGTGCTTCCCGCCTGGATCGTCCGCTTCAAGCAGCAGTATCCGAAGGTGCATGTCCAGTTGACCCGGGGCAGCTCCCGTATCGCAATGGAGCGGCTGCTCGACCACTCGGTGGACATCGCACTCATCTGTGGCGAAGGCCCGAAGGATTCCGGTTTGGAATACATCACGCTCCTGGAAGATGAGCTGATCTTCATCGCCCACCGGGACCACCCCTTAGCGGGTGCCGCCACTACGCTCCAGGAGCTGATGGCAACCGCCTTTATCCTCCGGGAAGAAGGCAGCTATACCCGCAGGAAGCTCTTCTCCCTCTGCGACGCCTACGAAGTGCCGAAGCCTCGGACCGGGATCTGCATTGAAGGGATGCATGAAACGATTGAAGCCGTCAAATCGGGATACGGCGTTTCTTTTGTGCCCTCCCTTGCGGTAGCCCGGGAGCTCAAATCCGGTGAGCTTGCGGAGGTGCGTGTTCCCGGGATGCGCGTCAAGGACCCGATCCGGCTGTACACCCGGATTGGCGAAGAGCCTCTGGCGCCGGCGGCTAACTTTATGGCCATGATCGCTCCTCCTCTGTCCCAGGTCGGATCATAAATCATCAATTATATTGATGATACTGTTTGATATATATATTGGATTTATACTCAAAATCTCATTATGCTAAAAACACAGCACGGTCATGAAACCGCTGTGGAGAAGGCATGGATGAGATTTTTGTTTTTCAGACCGATATTCCAAAGGAGGCACAACCTATGACATCAACACTGTTCACAACATATCAAAGCGCGGTCAAAACCCGACTGGAAGAAATGAAACGCACGGCCGAAGCTGCCATCGGGCAGCTCGAGGATTCTGCCCTTGCTTGGGCCCCGGAACCCGGTTCCAACAGCATCACCGTGATCGTCAAGCACATGAGCGGGAATATGATTTCCCGATGGACTGATCCGTTTACCACCGACGGAGAGAAACCGGACCGAAACCGCAATGCGGAGTTCATTCATGAAGAGCTCGACCGCGCAGCCCTGCTGGATCGCTGGGAACATGGCTGGAGCCTGTTCCTGGGACAAATCGCCGCGCTCCGGGAGGAGCAGCTGCTGACGGAAATCACGATCAAGGGCCGGTCACTCACCGTCATCGAGGCCATTGAAAAAAGCCTGTACCATAACGCATACCACATCGGCCAAATCATTTATATCGCCAAACAGTACCGCAAGGATCAATGGGTCAGTTTGTCGTGATCCGTGGGCGGTGTCTTTCAAAACAGGGGGCATGCCGGCATGCCCCCTGTTCCTTTCTATACCGCACGAATTAAAGCAACCCATTCACTAGGTGGGCATACCGAAACACTTACGGTTATGGCGGGGTTTCTCGTGCTATCCGTATATTTTTTGTACTCTCAAAGTTCATGACAATAATTGTCACTATTAAGCAATACAATGGCAGCAAGAACCATCTCTCCGCAACCACGGAGGAGGAAAGGAGTAGTAAATATGAAATTAACCGCCTTGTTTTTTCTGATCATGTTTATGATCGGGACGGATACCTTCCTCATCTCCCCGATGATTCCGACGCTTCAGGACCTGTACGGCGTCCCCACGGGAATGTCCGGCTGGATGATGGGCTCCTACACGCTTGGCGCCGCGGTCTTCGCCTTGATTGCCGGCCCGCTCTCGGACGGGTTGGACCGAAAAAAGTCATGCTGCTCGGACTGCTGGGCTTTGCGGTGTCCACCGCGCTGTGCGGAATCGCCGCAGATTTCTGGATGATGTGCCTATTCCGGCTGCTCGCCGGAATCAGCGCAGCTTTTGCCGCACCGCAGGTGTGGGCGTCCATCCAAACGCTGCTGCCCGCAGAGAAAAAGGGCAAGGCGATGGGGCTTGCCTATGCGGGGCTCGCGGTATCCCAAGCGTTCGGGGTTCCGATCGGCAGCTGGCTGGTGGCAGAACGCTGGTCCCTCCCCTTTTTCGCGATTGGAGCTCTGTCCCTGCTGCTTGCCGGAGCCGCCTTTTTCATCCTGCCTTCCATGAAGCCGCAATCGAATGCCGTTCAATCGCGGCAGGCCTTCTGGCACAGATACGCGCCGCTTCTCGGAAGCGGCAGGGCTAGAGGCGCCTTCCTGGCTTATTTCCTGATCCATCTGGGCAGCAATGCCGCGTTTGCGTTTTTGTGCAAATGGTCCGCGGAACGCTTTCACCTTCCCGTTGACCAGATCGGGACGATCATGATTTTCCTCGGCGTGGGCAATTTGGCCGGCAGTCTCGTCAGCGGATATGTCAACAACTTGTGGACGCCGTCCAGGATTGTAGCCGCCTCGGTGCCGCTCCTGATGATCAGCTATGCCGCGCTCCCGCACCTGCCGTCTTTCATGGCCGCATCGATCATGTACTTCGCCATCTTTTTCATCCTGGGCATTCTTTTCCCGATGATCATGGGCGTCCTGAACAGCCTGAATCCGTTGCTGCGGGGGACGATTTCAAGCACGGCTACGGCGACGATGAACGTTGCCACGACAGTCGGCGCCTCCCTTGCAGGCCTGCTGTACGCCGGATCGGGCGGGTATGCGGCCGTCGGCCTGTTCTCTGCCTGCTGCTTCGCCGCATCCCTGCTTATCTTTGGCACGAGCCGCGTGCTGGCGAGAGAGCCGGTGCCGCAGGCGTAAAAAGTCTATCGATGCACATTCTAAGCAGCCATGCCCCTTTCAACGGAAGTTTTTCTTACGCGACATAAGGAAGTCATTGTCTCCGAAACTGTAATCCCCTATATCTAAAAAAAGCCCCGCCGACCCTGTCGGCGAGGCTTGCTTTCTTTTACAACGAGCATCCTAACGTACGGGTAGGAACAGGAAGCAAGGGCATAAACGAACCAATCCGGTTGTTCCAAGCTTAATGCTATAGATCACCCCATCCATGCCCTAGCCTCACGCCCCGGACAATGCTGGGCTCGGCTGCTGGACGGTCACCCGGTATACGCCGGATCCCAGCTCCAGCTTCAACGTTCCAGCGTCGTCTTCCCTGGCGCTCAACACGCCCGATGCCTGATCCGCCGGCTGCCCATTGACCTGCGTTGAAGCGATCGACGCGCCCGGCAGTTCGGTCTCAGCGGTCGTGTTCGGCGGAATTTCGAATTCGTAGGAGGCCAGCGGGCTGTCCCCGTCCCGTCCTCGTTCGCCAAGCTCCATTCGCTCCGGATCGTGCCGTACATCGAATCCAGCGCAGCTTTGGCATAAGACAGCGCCGAGTCCGTCCGCGGACGAAGCCGGATCCGCTTGTACCCCGGTCCTTCAGCTTCATTCAAATCCAGCCCTGCCACGGCCCGGTACAGCCAGTCGCCGATAGCGCCGAAGGCGTAGTGGTTATACGAGTTCATGTCATCGCTCCAGAACGAGCCGTCAGGCTTGATACCGTCCCAATGCTCCCAGATCGTGGTCGCCCCCTGCTTGACCGAATACAGCCAGGACGGATAATCCTCCTGCATCGCCAGCTTCACGGCCAGGTCGTGGTAGCCGTTCTCCGTCAGCACATGGCACAGGTACGGCGTACCGACGAATCCGGTGGTCAAATGGTGGTTCTGTTCCTTGACATACTCCGCGAGCGTAGCGGCCATCCGGCGCTGAACCTCCCCTTCGACCAGCCCGAACATCAGCGGAAGAATCATGGCGGTCTGCGTATGCGCGGCCAGCCTTCCGCCCGGTGTGACGAACTCGTTCAGGAACGCTTCGGCCACCTTTTCGTACAGCTGGCGGTAAGCGGCGGCATCCTCGGTACGCCCGAGAACTTCGGCGGTCTTTACGAACAGGGAGGTCGAGTATGCATAGAAGCAGGTGGCGATCAAATCCCTTGGCGTCGCCCCGACGTAGCTGCCTTCCTTCGCGTCAAGCGCCAGCCAGTCGCCGAAATGAAACCCGGTATTCCACAAATATTCGTTGTCCCCTTGGGCGCGGATATGGTCGACCCATGCCTTCATGCTGTCATATTGCTCCTCCAGAATCCGCTTGTCGCCATAACAAAGATAGATCGTCCAAGGGCAAATGACGGCGGCATCTCCCCAAGCCGCGGACGAGCAGGCATTATCGTCGAGAACCTGTGGTATGACATGCGGCACGCCGCCATCCTCCCGCTGGTCGGCCTTCAGATCATGCAGCCACTTGGAGAAAAACGGTGCCACGCCGAAATTAAAAGCAGCTGTCCGGACAAACACCTGAGCATCCCCGGTCCACCCCAGCCGCTCATCACGCTGCGGGCAATCGGTCGGAATGTCCAGGAAGTTGCCGCGCTGGCCCCACTCGATGTTATGCTGCAGCTGGTTCAACAGCTCATGCGAGCACTCGAACCGCCCTGTCTGCGGCATATCCGTGTGCATGACACGGCCTGTAAAACGGTCCGGATTCAGCGGCTCGGCATCCGGCCAGCCCTCGACCTTCACATACGGAAGCCCTGGAAGGAGAAATGAGGCTCATACGTTTCCTCACCGCCGCCTCTGCAGATATACGTTACGGATTGCTTGGCCTTGCGGAGATT
>NZ_PCZT01000009.1:2215221-2226407 GCF_002968895.1 Paenibacillus sp. AR247
GTCGCCCACCCGCTCGCCGTTCAGCTCCAGCTCATAGAAGCCAAGGCTCGTCGCGTATATTCGTGCCTTCCGGACGTCCTTACTCACACGGAACGCTTTGCGGAGAAGGAACTCTTCTTCCGCCTGGGGATCGATCATTCCCGGTTCGGGTGTAATCCAATCTGCACTCCAGTCCGATATCCGCAGCAGTCCCATTTCAAAATGGGACGTGTCGCTCCATTCCGACTCCTGCCCCTGCTGGTCCCACACTTTGACGCGCCAGCTGCAGCGTTGTCCGGACTGAAGCATGGCACCCGCATATTCGACAAGCACCGATTGGTCCGAGTCCACGACGCCCGTGTCCCAGATCAGATGATCCCCAGCAAAATCCCCTTCCTCTCCCGCCACCTGAAGATGATAAGCCGACTGCAGCAAATGCATCCGGCCGGACGTGAGCTGCCAGCTGAAGCGGGGACGCTCCGTGCCGAGCCCGAGCGGCTCGCTGCGGTATTCGCAGGTCAATTTCGTAATGCCTAGCGTTGACATAGACTTCCCTCCCGTTTTTTTGCGTTGGATGCTAGCTAGGGTCTTTGGCCATGTGTTTCAACTACTGCTTCCATTTGTACCTTCAAAGAAGACAGACCGCGTTTAAAGGTATTTTTTCTTGCAATATCAGGAAGCCATGGCTCTGGTGTTTATTATTATAAAAAAGGCTGCTCGGCGATACAGGCGGCGATCTGGACGAAAATATAGGCTGATCTGGACATATCGCCAATGATCACCTAGGATAGGAGCAAAGGTTGATTTTCCGAAAATCCACCATCGAGGGGAGAAGGCAAGTGAGCATAAAACGAAGCCAGGCCTTGCTGCGGATGGACGCTTTTTTCGAGCCGGGGGTGCCCTTCTACGTCAACCGCGTGTCTGAATCGTTCGATATGCTGGAACACTCGCACGAGTTTGTGGAACTGACCTATGTCAGCGAAGGCTCGGGCGTCCATTATATCGGCGGAGAAGCCTGGCCGGCAGAGCAGGGCAGCCTGTTTCTCATCCCGGTCGGACTCTCGCATGTGTTCCGGCCGAAGACCCCGCGGAAGGACCGGCAGCTGGTCGTGTACAACTGCATCTTTCCTGCCGATTATCTCCGGGAGCTTGAAGCTGCTTTCCCGCGTGATCGGGAGGTGTTCGCCGCCTTTCTGGAACCGGATATGCCGTGGCTGGAAATCAAAGATCAGAGCGGCGAGTATCATGCCTTATTCCGTGAGCTGTACCGGGAATATGCCGGCCGAAGCCCCGGCTGGCTGCTGCTGCTGACCTCGCTGCTGGTCCGCGTGCTGACCGGCTTGTACCGGCACCGGCTGCAGCTGGATCCGCCAGCCGTCAGGCGCCAAGGCTCGCTGACGATCGACGAATCGATCGCATATATAGAGCGTCACTTCGCCTCCGATTTGCGGCTGAGCGAGCTGGCGGCGCAGGCCAGCCTCAGCCCGAGGCATTTCAGCCGGCTGTTCGCCCGCCAGACGGGAATGAGCTTCACCGCTTATTTGCAGGGCATCCGCATGGACGCCGCCTGCCGTATGCTGCTCGAAAGCGACGGCAGCGTGAGCGAAATCGCCGCCCGGGCCGGGTACAGCGATTTGAAGTTTTTTCACCGGCTGTTCAAGCAAAAGACCGGCATCACGCCCAGGCAGTACCGACAGCGGCGAAAGGGCTGAACCGCCAAGCCGCTATCTTTTCTCACACTCGTGAATGCCGAACCGTACCTATCATTCCAAAGGAGAAACGCCTGCCATGACGATCCAATCCGTTTTCCGCCGGGCCAACCAAATCTGCAACCGCGAACTGACCCGGCTGGAGGAAGCCGGCCTGTCCATCGCCATTATGTACTGGGGGTTTATGCCCACGCACTATGACAATTCCATGCACCGCCACTCCTTCTTTGAAGCCTGTTACGTTGTGGACGGCGAAGGTGCATACATCGAACAAGGCAAAGAATACCCGCTGAAGAAAGGCACCGCTTTTCTGTCCCTGCCCGGCGTCTGGCACCAGATCCAAAGCGAGACCGGTCTTACGCTCGTCTATGCCGCTTTTGAGGTGGATGAAAAGCATACCGGGAGCCCATATCTGGAGGCTTACCGGCACTTGGCCGAGCATGGGCAGCCGGTGGTGGATGGTGCGGACGAGCAGCCCGCCGGGCATTTGTGGGATGCGCTTATCTCTATGTTTCAGACTCCAAAACCGGCCCTCCAACCGGTACTCAGCCACGTCTCCATGTCCCTGATGCTGTCCATTCTCTCCCTGCACGGAACACAGCAGCAGGACACGCCGGAAGCTGGCTCGGATGTGGCAGCCGCCGAAGAGAACTCTCTCTTTCGGCAGGCCAAGCTGTTCATTGACGACAACCTGGGCGAAGAGCTGACACTCGCCTTGGTTGCAGGGCACCTGCATATTTCGTCCCGCCATTTAACGAGGTTGTTTCAGGCCAACCTGAGCCAATCATTCGTCCACTATATTCAGGAACGCCGGGTGCGCCGAGCTTCCCAGCTGCTGCTTCAGAGCGACCTGCCTGTCAAGGACCCCATGGATCAGATTACCGTTGAAGAATAGAACGTCTCCCCGGTCCATGATGGCAGGCACGGCTTTCCTGTCTTTGGGCGGCTTAACCAGATGAGTCGTAAACGACTCGCTGGAATCTGCTTCCTCCGGACATACCAGCGCATAATCACTCGTTTTTTCCCAGCTGCTGCTTCAGAGCGACCTGCCTGTCAAGGACATCGCATCGCAGTGCGGCTTTCAGTCGGTCCATTATTTCACACGAATATTTACCCGCCGGCTCGGTGTATCCCCCGCGAAATTCAGACGTTCCCAGTTCACCGAAGGGCGTTCGGGCAAAGAACATTTCCCTCCGAACATGTCCTGATTGTACAAAAGCTGTTCTGGATCGTTTAAAGACGCTTCCTCTCCCTCGTCTTACAATGTTACACATAACGACAGACAAGAGGGAGGAACACCATGACTGCATCAGTACCCCCATCCTTTAATCCGTTACCCGTCAATTCCATTCCCGTTCACAGCCTCGAGGAACCTTCTCTTATTCTGGACGGCTTCTCCAAAGATTACGATTCCTTAATAGCCCGGCTGACCGCCATGTACAAAAATCACGGCGGCGAGGCTTTCGTCGTCGCGATCGATGCGGCGAACGGAGCCCAGTACGGCCGCTGGGTGAACCGTCTCCGCACTTACTGCGAGGAAGAAGACATTCCCTGGATCGGAATCGATACTGCCCGTTATATGAAGAAACCGGAGGATCTTCAGCGGCAGTTTCATCCCTATCTGACCGATAACCGCGCGTTTGGCAAAATCGCCGCCGACGTCTCGGAAGACGGCTATTTTCAGGAAGGAGCCCGGAAAAAGTGGCTCCAGGACGTTCAGCAGAAGCTGAGAATCTGCAGCGAAGCGGTCAAAGCCGGCGAAACCCCGATTCCGATGGTCGTGACCGCCGGTCCCGGGGCGCTCTTCCTCTGCCCCTCTCCGGATGTTTCCGTTTACTGCGACCTGTCCAGAGAGTACCAGCAGAAGCTCCACCGGATGGGCATGGGCAGTCTCGGCCTAGGCGAAAGCGCCGATGCCGTCGAGACATACAAACAGGCCCTGTTCCTGGAATGGCCCGTATGGGAGAACTATCGGAATCGGCATCTGTATGATTACGATGTGTACATCGATATGAATCAGCCGGAATCTCCGGCCTGGGCTACCCTCCCGGCGCTCAGGGAGCTGCTGGCCGCCGCCGCCCGCCGCCCGTTTCGGGTCAAGCCGTTCTTCGCGCCGGGCATATGGGGCGGACAGTATCTGAAGGAGCTGTGCGGATTGCCTGAAGATTGGCGCAACTGCGCCTGGGCATTCGAGCCGATCGCCCCCGAGAATACGCTGTTGATCGAATCAAACGGCAGCGTCATCGAAGTACCGTTTCCGCTCCTGCTTACCTCACACCCGGAGGAAATCATGGGAGGGCGGAATGTGGAGCTGTTCGGGGATTATTTTCCGATCCGCTTCGATTACCTGGATACGATCGACGGCGACAACCTGTCGCTGCAGGTCCATCCGCAGCAGGCATACATCGAGCGGACGTTCAACGAAACGATGACGCAGCAGGAATCCTATTACATTATGGAGCAAAAGCCGGGGTCCTCCCCCATCGTTGCCTTGGGCTTCCAGGAGGGAATTGGCGGCAGCGACCTGCTTCAAGCGGTGGATCAGGCCCATGAGACACGGCAGCCGCTCGACATCGGGCAGTATGTCAACGTATGGGAATCCCGCAAAGGGGATCTTTTTCTGATCCCGCCGGGCGCCGTCCATTTTTCCGGCAGGGACAACCTCGTGCTCGAAATATCGTCCACCACCTGGTGGTTTACCTTTAAAATTTACGATCACCTCCGCCTTGACCAGGACGGCCTGCCCCGTCCGATCAACCGGGACCATGCGGAGCAGAACATGATCGACGATTTCGACACCGCGTATGTCCGGGAGCATCTGATCGCACAGCCGAAGATCAGCCGCGTGCAGGGAAACAGCACCGAGGAGCTGCTCGGCGAGCGGGACGACCTGCTGTTCCAGGTCAAGCGGCTGCGTCTGGACGGACCGTGGGAGGATCATACCGAAGGCGGTTTTGTCATGTACAACCTGGTCGAGGGGCAGCGCGTCCGTCTGATTCCGGAACGCGACGAGGAAGCCGCCGTGGAATGGGGGTTTGCAGAAGCCTACATTGTTCCCGCCTCGATCGGCGGCTACCGGCTCGAGCCAATTGGCCCCGGGCCTTGCTCCTTGATCAGCGCCCAGGTTTCGCCGGGCTGGAATACGCCGCTCCTTCCGCACCACTGGAAGCCCGGTGAGCGGGCATGAGCGGAACCCCCGGCAAAACGCCGGCTGGGACGGTCGTCACATTGGCCATCGACGCCGGCGGAACCTTCATGAAAGGCGGCGTGCTGGAGAACTGGATCCTTCTGCCCGAGCCATATCTGGAGCTGCCTTCACGCTCGGAAGCGGATGCCGAAAGCTTCATTGCCCATTTCGCCAGCCTGATCATCCGGCTTGCCGGAGCATACATGAAGGGAAGCGGCACCCCGGAGCACGATGTAACGTTTCGCATCGGGACGGCCTTTCCGGGACCCTTCGATTACGAACGCGGCATCTGCCGCATCCGGGGGCTGGGCAAATACGAGCAGCTGTACGGCGTGCCCGTAGGTGAGCTGCTCAAGAAGGAGCTTCGCCGCCGCGCCGGCTGCCGGCAGCGACCCATGGATGCGGTCGCTCGCGGATGCGGACATCGCCTTCGGCAACGATGCCGTCCTGTTCGGCATGGGCGCGGCCAAGCGCTACCCCGGCGAGCGGCTGCTCTGCCTGACCTTGGGCACCGGTCTCGGCTCGGTCTTCATGGACCGGGGCCGGACGGTCAGCGGCTCGGACGGCGTGCCCGAGAGCGGCATGCTGTATGCCGAGACGTTCGAGGGCGCGCCGGTCGACGGTCAGTTCGGCAGGCGCGGCATGCTGGCGCTGGCGGACGCGCTCCAGGCCCGGCGGCAAGGTGATGATGTCATCGACCTTGCCGCCGCGGCCGCCCGGGGCGAGTCCGCCGCCCTCCGGGTCTGGCGCACCTACGGCGAGCGGCTCGGACGGATGCTGCGCCCATATGTTGCCGCTTTTAGGCCGGACCGCCTGATCCTGGGCGGCCAGATCGCCAAAAGCCTGCCGCTCTTCGGCGCTTCCCTTTCGGAAGCACTGCTGCCGGTACGGCTGCCCGTGCTGTATGAAGACGATCTGCTGCGGCTGGTCTTTTACGGAGCCGACATGCTTTTTGACTAATACGGATTCTTTTTCCCTTAATCGGCTTTCGCTGGAAGGCCCATACAACTCTCCCCTTAAGGAGGATACACGATGACACTAGAACAACAGTTAAAAACAGGCCGACGCACCGCTGCCCACCCGCAAGTGGACGATTTACGCCATTCACCATTCCCATACCGACCTCGGCTATACGGATCGTCAAGAGAAGATCGAGCAGTACCATGTCGATTTCATCCGCCAGGCGCTGCGGATCGCCAATGCCGCTCATGCAGGCGCCAAACCCGGGTGGAAGGGCTTCCGCTGGACCTGCGAAACGTTCTGGGCGGTGGAACAGTTTTTGAAGGCGGCCTCACCTGAGGAGCAACAGTCGTTTGCCGAAGCCGTCCTCCGCGGCGACCTCGAGCTGTCCGGGACCTATCTGAACATGACGGAGCTTCCGGACGAACAGCTGCTCAGCAGCCTTCACAGCAAAGCCCAAGCCTACGCCGCCTCGATTGGCAGTCGCGTGGACAGCGCCATGACCGCGGATATCAACGGATACGGCTGGGGGTATGCCGACAGCCTGCTGAACCATGATATCGAGCATTTGTTCAGCTGCATCCATACGCATCACGGCATGTACGCCCTTGGCCGCAAGCAGGCTCCTTTCTGGTGGGAAACGCGCGACGGCCGCCGCCTTCTCGTCTGGAACGGGGAGCATTATATGATCGGCAACGAGCTGGGCCTGTGCCCCGGAGCGCTCGGCAAATACATGATCCGCGACGAGTTCAGCCACCAGCTGGTGGAACCGGAAGCGATCCATGACGGCATCGCCACGGTCCGCATCCGCCGGTACTTGGCGCAGCTGGAAGCCGAGCAGTACCCGTATGCGTTCGTGCCCGTAATGCTCTCGGGACTTGGCACCGACAACGGCGCGCCGAACAGCCGGATCATCGAATGGATCCAGGCCTGGAACGAGCAGCACGGCGACCTGATTACGATCGAAATGACCAGCCTGAGCGGCTTTTTTGCCCGCCTGAAGCAGGGAAATCTGGCCGAACTGCCTGTCCATCGGGGAGATTGGCCGGATTGGTGGACGGACGGCGTCAGCTCTACACCGATGCATACCCAGGTCTTCCGGGATGCCCAGCGGACGCTCCGCAAGGCGGTCAAGCTGAACGCTGAAGCAAGCGTATTGAGCCGGGCCGAGATCGATGAGACAGAGGAAGCGCTGGCGCTGTATGCCGAGCATACGTGGGGCTACCATTCCTCCATTTATGAACCGTGGCATAAAAACGTCCAGCTGCTGGAGGTCCGCAAGCTGGCGCATGCCGCAGAAGCAAGCCGCCTGGCCTACCGCGCCTTGGACAAGGTGCTGATGCAGCAGGGCAGCGCCACGCTGTACCCGGATCGGCCGTACCGGTTCCGGGTCAGCAATCTGGCCAGGCGCGAAGTGACGGAGCTCGTCACGCTCCAGCTGGACGGCTGGGAGCCCGGCGCCCTGCGCGAAGGTGTCGAAGTCGTGCGGGAGGACACCGGCGAAGTGCTGCCGCAGCAGTCCGTCCATCCGCACACCATCGTCACCGAGCTCAAGCTGCAGGCACAGGAAACCTGTTTCCTGCTTCTGCGCCCGCCGGCTGCTGCGCAGCGGCAATCCGTACGGGGCGTTCACCCCGATCTATGAAGTCACCCGGCCGGCGGATGAGACGGATGCCTCCCAGGTATGGAGCACCCGGGCCCGGATGGGCCGCAACCGCAAGGGGCTCCACGCCGAGCGCTCCGCCGGGCGCATTACATCGGTGCGCACCGTGGAGAACGGACCGCTTTATGCCACGGTAGAAATCTCATACATGCTGAACGGCTTGTCCTACTTCGCCTTGTTCCTGCGGGTCCATGCCAACCGGAACCGGGTCGACGTGTCGGCGCGCTTCCATAAAGACAGCGTCTGGAGCCCGGAGAACGTCTACCTCTCGCTTCCTTTTACAAGCGGCGACACCTTGCGGGATACGCTGTATGCGGATAAACCAGGAGGGCTGGTGCGTCCGTGGAAGGACCAGATTCCGGGGACCTGCCTCGATTATGCCTGCGTCCAGGAAGGCATCGCCTGGCAGGATGACCGAAGCTCGCTGCTCCTGGCTTCGCCGGATACGCCGCTCATGCAATGGGGCCCGCTGGAGTACGGCTCAAGACGCCTCCACACCCAGCAAGCGGAGGACGAGAAGCCGGAGTCATACGCCTGGCTGATGACCAACTATTGGGAGACCAATTTTAAAGCGACGCTCGGCGGCTTTTACGAATTTCAATACCATGTCAGCTCGGAGCCGGCGCTGCCGGAGGATGAGCTTGCGGCAGCCCTCCGGGCGCTGCACGAACCGTTTGTCGTATGCCGCATGCGTCCGGAAGGCGTATAAACGGCCAACAAGGTGCAATATTTGAAGGACGTCCATCGACATACTTTCATCGAAGACAGACGCATATAGCGAAAGTTTTTCTTTCTATATAAGAAAGATTAGTCTCCGAAGCTTATACATTCTTATATCTACAAAAAGGAGCTGTCCCTCATGGGACGGCTCCTTTCTTGTTTGTTCTTCTGCTGGTGCCAAAACGTATACACCGATCCGACGGGACTGCGGCGAACCAGCGCTGAAACTTCGCCCTTCCTCTTCGCTCTTTAGGTTTGCACCATTCCCTTCTCCCTTTCTCTACGCACTTTAGCTCGTCACGAACAATCCCCTTTCTCCCCCGCACTTTATACAGCAAAATAATGCTATTCCCCGCCAACTCTCTTTAGCAGTATTTTCTTCTTTCTCCTCCAATCTTTAATTTGTTATTATTTTGTTATATTAATAACGCTAATTTTTATTGTTATTAGTATAATAGAAGACAATAAATAACAAATGAGTACATTTAAAAAACGCATTCAAAAAGCTATAATAACAATGCAAACGCTAACATATTCGAAATGGGGAGAGTAGAAATGAAAAAGAAATCTGTTACGTTGTTAGGATTTGTTATGATCCTGATGCTTTCCATGTCCCTGTCCGCCTGCGGATCAAGCGGCGGCAGTGATGATTCGGCCAGCAGCGGAGGAGGCACGGATAGCACCGGCACTTCGTCCGGCGGATCTACCGGAAGCGGAACCGAGCTGTCGGGCAAAATCACCTTTTTGACCAACCGCACCGACATGATCGGCAAAGAGTATGACGATTATGTAAAGCGCTTTAACGAGAAATACCCGAATATCAAAGTGGAATTCGAGGGTTCGCAAACCGATTATAACCAGCAGGCCAAGGTGAGAATGGCCGGCGATGAGCTTCCGGACGTGATGTTTATCCCGACGATTCCGAACTCTGACCTGCCGAAGTATTTTGCTCCGCTTGACGATCTCGGGCTGGATGACAAGATTACGTTTAAAGACTTCAGATCTTATGAAGGCAAAGTATACGGGATCACAACAGGCAACTCCACATCCGGTATCGTGTACAACAAAAAGGCGTTCGCCGATGCAGGTATTACGGAAATTCCTAAAACTTGGGACGAGTTCCTGGCAGCTTGTGAAAAGCTGAAGCAAAAAGGCATCGTTCCGCTGGCTTCCAACTTCAAGGATAAGTGGCCGCTGAACAACTGGGTGTATGACCTGCCGCGGCTGATCGAGAACAATGCGGACTTCCCGAACACGAAGCTGAATACGGACACGCCGTTCACGATGGACAACGGTTACGGCAAGGCGTTCAGCCTGATCCGTGAACTGAATGAAAAAGGCTACCTGGAGAAGGACATCAACTCCACCAACTGGGAGCAGTCCAAGAAGGATGTGGCCTCCGGCAAGTTCGCCATGTACTTCCTTGGCAACTGGGTCATCAATCAAGTCGTCGGAGCAGGAACGACTTCGGACAACGTCGGCTTCTTCCCGCTGCCGTATGACAACTCCGGCACGCTGCGCGCCGCCCTTAGCCCTGACTTCTTCTATGCAGTATCCAAAAACAGCAAAAACGTTGATGCTGCCAAAGCTTTCGTAAAATGGATGATCGAAGATTCCGGTTACGAAGATTTCGCCGGATTCATCCCGCCACTGAAAGACAAAGAGTCCAAGCTGGCCCAGCTGAAAGAATTCCAGGCTACCGGCGTGGAGCTTCAGGAAGGCACACCGGACGACGCGACGGTTACCGACATCCTCAATAAAGCCCAGATCGATTTGCCTGCCATGGTTCAGGAATTCGTCCTTGCCAAGGATCCGCAAAGCGTCCTGGATAAATGGAACAAGGCGTGGGCCAAAGCCAAGAAAGACCTCGGCAAATAACGCCTGCTTACAGAAATAGCCCGGCAAAGTGGATTATCCGCCTTAGGAGGTAATCCGCTTTGCTGTCGGCTTGCATCCAAGAAACGCCTATAAGTTTGCAGAAAGAAGGTATAGCATGTTCGGAACACTCTCGTACCGCAAACAGAAGACGATCATTATCGTCTCTTTTTTACTGATTCCTTTAATTCTATTAGCCACCTTCACCTACTACCCGGCGATCAAGCTGATCTATTACAGCTTTACGAACTGGGACGGCTACAGCCCGGAGAAGCCTTGGGTCGGCCTGGACAATTACCGGGAAGTGTTCTCCAATTCGGATATTTTCAAAGTGTTTGAGCACAACTTCGCTTATTTTGCGATGGGAATCGTCCAGAATATCATCGCCATTTACTTTGCTGTCGTCCTGAACAGCCGGCTGCGCGGCCGGAACGTGTTCCGGATTCTGCTGTTTCTGCCTTACATCATGAACGGCGTGGCGGTCGCTTTTATGTTCGGATACGTGTTTGACACGACCAACGGCTCGCTGAACCTGTTCCTCTCCAGCCTTGGACTGAAGCATCTTGGCGAAACGAGCTGGCTTGGCACGGAAGGGCTTGTCAACTATGCGCTGGCCTCTACCGGTCTGTGGCGCTTCATGGGCTACAACATGGTCATTTACATCGCTTCCCTTCAAGCCATTCCGAAGGATATTTACGAAGCGGCGAAAATCGACGGTGCCGGCTCTTTGCAGACCCTGTGGAAAATCACGCTGCCGAACATGAAGCCGGTCATTCAGCTGAACCTGTTCCTGACCGTGACGGGCGCGCTCGAAGTGTTCGACCTTCCGTTTGTGCTGACCAAAGGCGGACCAGCGGGAGCGAGCCAGACCTACGTGCAGCGCGTCGTGGAAACGGCCTTCGCCTACAACAACTATGGATTGGCCTCGGCGATGAGCGTCATCTTATTGTTCTTTGTGGTCATCGTACTGGCCGTTCAGCAGCTTGTGCTCAGCAGAGGAGGAAATAAATAATGCATTCATCCAAATTCCGGATCCAGGACCTGATTAAATACTTGACCCTGCTCATCGGGGTATTCGTCGTCCTGTTCCCTC
>NZ_PCZT01000009.1:2226507-2227799 GCF_002968895.1 Paenibacillus sp. AR247
TATGTCGTCATCATCAACGCATTCAAATCAAGGGATGAATTTAACAGCAGCAGCTCGATGTCGCTGCCCCATAACTTTTTGAATTTCGAAAACTTCAAGGTCGTGTTCGAGCGCGGCGGCCTGCTCAGCGGGTTCGGCAACATTCTGATCATTATCGTCGTCTCGCTCGCGCTGAACATTTTGTTCGGCACGATGGTCGCCTATGTCCTGGGCCGGTTCGATTTTAAACTGAAACCGATCGTGTTCGGAGCTTATCTTGTCGCTACCATCATCCCAAGCATCACGACGCAGGTTGCCACATTCGGGATTATCAAAAGCCTCGGGCTTTACAACACGATGGGTGCCCCGATCGTCCTGTACATCGGAGCCGACGTTATCCAGATCATTCTATACCTGCAGTTCATCCGCAACATCCCTTATGACCTGGACGAAAGCGCCATGGTGGAAGGCGCATCCCTGTTCAAAATTTACCGTTCGATCATTTTCCCGCTGCTGACGCCAGCCACGGCGACGCTCATTATTCTGAAAACGATCAGCATTTATAACGATATGTACATCCCCTATTTATACATGCCAAAGCAGAGCCTCGGCGTCGTCACCACTGTATTGATGCGGTTCCAGGGCGTCAACACGGCCGATTGGAACCTCATCTGCGCCGCGATTCTGGTCATCCTTTTGCCTACGGTCATATTGTACTTTTTCCTGCAGCGTTATATCTTTGAAGGAGTAACCAGCGGAGCGGTTAAATAAGACAAGCATCAGGGAGTGGACTATCGGTTATGAGTACTGCAATCGGCCGCATCATACGCAGGGGATGGCTCTTTCTGGCCAATCTGTCATTGGAGAAAAAGCTGATTCTCGTATTTGTCTTTCTGTTATCGCTGCCCATCACTTATGTCAGCTACCTGTCGGCAAGGTCCACGTTCAATTCCGTGCTGCAGAACGCCACCAACAACGCGGGACAGATGGCCGACAACGCCTCCGATACGATCGACCGGTACGTGGACGACCTGAAACGCTACACAGCGCTTCCCCTGTATAACAAGGACGTGCAGTACTATCTCGGACAGGAACACACCGACTGGTACAAGAACGAGAGCTTGGGCATGTTTCTCAGCTATCTGAGCCATACCAAAAAAGACGTCGTGGCCGTCTACCTCGTTGACCGGTACGATAACATTTTTTATGACAAGAACGGGAACATCAACGATTTGTCGGCCGAAAATCAGCTTCCCGGCTGGAAGAAGCTCTTAAGCGAGGCGGGCGGAGCCCGTCCGATCCTGGAAGGCCGC
>NZ_PCZT01000009.1:2227899-2232081 GCF_002968895.1 Paenibacillus sp. AR247
GTCCGATCCTGGAAGGCCGCCACCCGATCACAGTCAACGGCAGCAGTACGATGGATGTTATCAGCGTGCTGCGGATCATTAACTCGGCCAGCTCGCTCCAATATCTCGGCATCATCGTCCTGGATATCGATATCCGCCTGTTTCAAGGCATCGTCGAGCCAATGGATCGGGTGACCCAGGGCAGCTCGCTCATTATGGATGAGCAAGGACAGCTGGTGTACGCCAGCGGTGATGCGAATTCGGTTCAGGATCGGCTGACCGCGCTGATGGCGGCGGCCAAGGGTCAGAAGGAAGGCCATTTTGAATCGACGATACACGGAACCCGTTACCTGACCGTCTACTACACGTCGGATCAGACCGGATGGACGACGTCCGTCACGATTCCGCTGTCCAAGATTTTGTACAAGGTCCAACAGAACAGCCGGGCGCTGATGGTTACGACCTTAATCCTGCTGGCGATCGCCCTGTTCGTCGCAACCTTCTTCTCCCACGCCTTGACCAAACCGCTGAAATCCATGGTTCGGCTGATGCGCAAAGTTCAGCACGGCAACCTCGACGTCTGGATATCGCCAAAATATAATGATGAGATCGGCATGCTGGGCAGCCATTTCAACCGGATGATTCTGCGGGTCAAGGACCTGCTCACCGAAATCAAGCTGACGGAAAAACGCAAGCAGACCGCCGACATGAGGGCGCTGCAGAGCCAGATCAACCCTCATTTTATTTACAATACGCTCGAGTCCATCCGCATGCTGGCCGAGAGCAACGACGATCCGCGCGTCGCCAAGCTGACCTACCTGCTGGGAAACCAAATGAGATATTCCATCGTCCGCAGCGGGGACCCGGTGACCATCCGGCAGGAGCTGGAGCATGTCCGCAACTATTTCGACCTGCTGGCCATCCGCTTCCCGGACAAATTCCGGCTCATCATGGATGTGCCTGAGCCCTACCTCGGCCTGTCGGTGCTCAAGCTGGTGTTCCAGCCGATTGTGGAAAATTCGGTCTTTCATGGGCTGGAGCGCAAGCCTGGACTCGGCACCATCACCATCACCGCTTTGCGCGAACAGGACCACGTCGTCTTCGTGATTGGCGATGATGGAGTCGGCATGGATGCGGATACCGTCCAGCAGCTGAACCGCAGCCTGAAGCACGGCGACTCGGGCGGTGCATTCGGCATCGGGCTGCATAATGTGGCCGAGCGGGTACGTCTGCATTACGGCGGCTCCTGCGGTCTTGAAGTGGAGAGTGAGCCCGGGCACGGAACCCGGGTCATTGTGCGCATTAAGGAAGAACTCCCCGACGAAGACCAAGAGTAAACATCATTACAGCAAAGGCGGGAGAGAAATATGCTTCGAATTGTGATTGTGGACGATGAAGTTCTGATTCGCGAAGGCCTGTCGCGCATGATCGAAAAGGAAAGCGGCCTCTTCCGTGTGGTCGGGCAGTTTCCGGACGGCAAGGATGTACTGGACAGCCTTCCCGGCCTGGAGGTCGACGTGGTCATTACCGATATCCGGATGCCGATTGTGGATGGTCTAGACCTGATCAAGCAGCTGAAGGCTGCCCGCCCGCACGTCCGTTCCATCCTGATGAGCGGTTTCACCGAATTTAACTATGCCAGGGAAGCGATCCGCGCTTCTGCGGTCGACTACCTGCTCAAGCCGATCAACAAAGAGCAGCTGTTTGAGCTGTTGTACCAATTGGACGAGGAGCATCAGTCTTCGCTTGAGAAAGAAGCCTTGAGCCGCAAGCGGCTGCTTCATTCCTGTTTTCTGAGCGAGTCTCCCCTCCCCTATCTATCCGAAGATACCGGGCTGCCCCTGTCCTGTTATGCCACGTTCGTTCAGAAAGGCGGATCGCTGGAAGCCGCAGCCGGGCGGATCCAGCAGCACCCGGAGCTCGTCTGTGACTGGATCTCGGTCCAGGAGCGCATGCTCGCCTGGGTCTTTTATTTTCCGGAAGCTCCGGAGCATGAACAATTGAAGCAGATCGCCCGTCTGCTGGGCGGCGCGGAGGAACAAAGCGAAGAGGAAACGGCGGTTCATATCGGATTCAGCCGCATCCACAACGGCACTGCCGAACTCAGAGCCTCCTATGAAGAAGCCATGCAAGCCTGTGACCTGGGCCTATATTCAGAGTCGAGCCTATATTATGCCGCCGGTTATGCCGGGGAAGCTTTCGGAGATATCGTCGAAGCCGAGGATGCCGTCCGCGGCATGAACCTTGCCGAGCAGCTTCAGCTCCTCCATATTCCAGCCGTGCTGGAATGCGTCCGTCAGTGCTTTGAGCGGCTGAAAGAGCAGCGTGCAGGTACCGGGACGATCGTCCGCGTCTGCAGTCAACTGGAGGATATGGCATGCCGAGAAGTGCAGGAGTACCGGGAGATTCGGAGCAAAGAAGCCCGCGCCCGGCTGGAGACGCAGCTGCGAGCCTGCATGAGCTTCTCCAACATGGAAGATTGTTTTGTGGAGGCGTTCAGGTCGGCGCTGGAAAAAGTGTACGGACTGCGCAGCGAGATGGGCGGTAAAGCCGTAGAGATCGTCAAGCGCTGGATCGCCGAGCATTACAGCGAGCATGCCGATCTGAACACCCTGGCGGCCATGGTGTATCTGACACCGAGCTACCTCAGCAAGCTGTTCAAGCAGGAGACCGGTCTGACGCTGACCGAGTACATCACCGACGTGCGTCTGAAAAACGCCAAGCGCCTTTTGCGGACCGAGACGAACATGAAGGTGCACCAAATCGGAGCGGAGGTAGGATATGCGGATCCCGCTTACTTTAATAAGCTGTTTAAGAAAGTGGTCGGCGTCACGCCAAACGAATATAAAAAGTGGAAATAGCCGCCAATAAACAAGCGCCCTGAATCGTCAGGACGCTTGTTTGTTTTATCCGCTGTTTTTTTCGTTCCCCATGTCACAAATCAGACTCTTACCTTGTTATATGTGCAAAACGTCATAAAGCTGGGAAATGATCATTGGATTTACCCACCACTTTTCAAGGGAGTGTTGTTCCATGGCGGTCAAAGCATTATTGGATCAAGCAAAGGAAGGTTTTGTTGTCAAAGCGCCTCAAGAGGTGCAGTCGCAAGTTTTTCGGCACATTCAGGAGCAGCAGGAGTCCGGCGTCGTTTTCGGTCTCACGGAAGAGGACAAAGCACCGGATTTTACGCTAACGGGTCCGCTCGGTGAACAGGTGAATTTGTATCGCGAGCTTTCGAAAGGCCCGGTTATTCTGACATTTTACCGCGGCAGCTGGTGTCCGTTCTGCAATATCCAGCTTCGGGCTTACCAACAGATGCTGCCGGATATATTGAAGCTTGGCGGCCAGCTGATCGCCGTTTCCCTGCAGAGTCCCGACAACTCGCTGTCGCATAAGGAGAAGGAAGAACTAACCTTCCAGGTGCTGAGCGATCCGAACGGGCGTGTCGCAGAAAGCTACCGAATCCTGTACGAGCTGCCGGATTACCTGCAGGATGCCTACAACAATTTCGGCCTGGACCTCACCGAGTTCAACCAAACCGATCGCTGGATTTTGCCGCTTACGGCCACGTTTATTATAGATCAGGAAGGGAATATCCGCCGCGCTTATGTCGATCCGGACTTCATGAAGCGTATGGAGCCTCAGAAAATCATCGATCAATTGATAAAAATCCAAGCCATTCACGAACGATAGGCAGCATCGTGCAGCTGCGAAGTTTCAAGACAAGGCTGTCCCAGATGTCATTATGACAAATGGGGCGGCTTCTTCATATTGACCAGACCTGAATTTCGGCAGCCGGTGAGTTTTCACTGCCCTTTTTTCTTGACCTAAACGTGGTTTTTATTGAAAATGAAAGAACTGGCATGGAAACTCCGCATGTACGCCCTGGAAAAGGAGAGACACGAATGGAGGAACTGTACGGGCAATATAAAGCACTGCTGTTCACGCTGGCTTATCAGTTGACAGGGTCTGCGGCTGACGCGGAAGATGCGGTGCAGGATGTGTTCTTAAAGGCGTACGGCTTGCCCCCCGAACGTTTGGAGGAGCCGAAAGCATATTTATGCAAAATGGTCACTAATCACTCCCTCAATCTGCAAAAGACGGCGCGGAAAAAGAGGGAAATGTACGTCGGTCCGTGGCTCCCCGAGCCGATCCGGACGCCGGAAACGGATACGCTCGAGACGGCGGTCGTTCGCCGCGATC
>NZ_PCZT01000009.1:2232181-2236168 GCF_002968895.1 Paenibacillus sp. AR247
CTGATGAGCCGGGCAAAAGGCAAGATGGGCATATCCGAAGAGGAGACGATCTCAGCCGAAGCCGCCGATATGGAATGGGTTGGCCGGTTCCTCACATCGCTGGCGCAAGGAAACGTCGATCATGTGCTCTCCCTGCTGACTGAAGACGTCATGCTCGTCTCCGATGGAGGTGGAAAAGTAACTGCCGCCACCCGTCCAATACTGACTCGCGATCAAGTAGCCCGATTCCTTGCCGCCGTGTTCGATGGTATACAGCCCTATGATCAAGAAAATCTTCACTCCGAGATTGCCCCTTTGAACGGCGGGTCCGGCATCGTCATCCGTTCAGGGGACGATACCGTGAAAGCTGTCTTTATGCAGCTCCGAGGCGGCAAGCTGTCCAGAGTCTATATCGTACGAAACCCGGATAAGCTTACCAGGGTTTAGCAGTTACTTTCGCATGACCAGATCATGAAAGAGCGGCTAACGAAGACTTCTCGCCTACATTAGCCGCTATGTTCATATGGAAATCAGTTAAAATCGGTTGAAAAAGCGAGATCCTTTTGCTGTTCCAATTCCGCCAGCCGCTCGGTAAGAGCTTTGTGAATCGTCGAATATGCGTCGCTGCCCAGCACGATTCTTTTAGGCGCCGGTTTCTGGTCTACACTTCTGATCATCGCAGCAGCCATTTTGGCAGGGTCCCCTAGCGAGGGTGCCTTGGCTTCTTCGATAATCCGCCGCGCATGGATGGCCGGGGAGACCTCATAAGCATCTATCTTTGGTGCCAGCGTGGAGCTTTGATACCGGAAGTTCGTCCTTGCACTCCCCGGCTCCACAATAGTGACGCCTATATTAAAAGGGGCAACTTCAGCCATGACGGATTCGGCAAACCCCTCAATTCCCCATTTGCTCGCATGATACAAAGAACTTCCCGGGAAAGCGGTCTGGCCGCCTACGGTCGACAGCTGGAGGATCCGCCCATAGCCTTGTTTCCGTAAGTGAGGAAGAGCCGCGCGCACCACCTGGATGGATCCGATCAGGTTCGTTCAAGCTGATGGCGTATCTGCTCATCTGTCAATTCCTCTGCCGCGCCGAAAAGGCCGTACCCCGCGTTGTTGACCNCGACGTCGATGCTGCCGAGATCATGAAAAGCGTTGTCCACAACCCGGTGTATGGCGGGCGTATCGGTGACATCCAGCTTGGATACCCATAATAGGTCGCCGTATTTTGCTTGCAAATCATTCACGGCCTCCATATTGCGGACCGTTCCCGCGACCCGTTCCCCACGTTTCAAAAGCTGCTCCGTCATTTGACGTCCAAAGCCGCTGCTAATGCCAGTGATCAGCCAAGTACGATCATTCATTGTCGAATCCTCTCCCACTCTCTTAGTATGCGCCATTAGTATTTATAACTAACTGGTTAGTTATAAATTACACCTTTCGAACGATATTGTCAAATGGAAATGACTCATAAACTGATTCTGATGCTATAATGCCGTTTCTTCTACGTTTCTTCTACGGAAGTTATGACCCCGCCCTGTTGAACCATACCCGTTCCGGTTAAATACTATTGTAGTCATTTTGATGGGACGACAGGAGGGAATGATTGTGTACAAGGATCTTGAGGGCAACACAGCCATTATTACCGGAGCTTCTTCCGGCATCGGACGGGCTATGGCGCTGAGGTTCGGTCGGGAAAAGATGAATGTGGTCATTAACTACCGCAGCGGCGAGCAGGAAGTGAATTCCATCATCCAGGAGATTGAACAAAGCGGCGGTCAGGCGATAGGCGTGTATGGCGATGTCACCCGTGAAGAGGATGTCAAAAAGCTGGTAGCCGCCGCGCATGAGCATTTTGGCTCGCTGGACGTCATGGTCAACAACGCGGGCATCGAAAACGAAGTCCCCTCGGAGGACTTGACGCTGGAGGACTGGCGCAAGGTACTGGACGTGAATCTGACCGGGTCTTTCCTCGGCTGCCGCGAGGCAATCGATTACATGCTGGAACACCGGATCAGGGGACGGATCATCAACGTTTCGAGCGTGCACGAGATGATTCCGTGGCCCCATTTCGTGCATTATGCCGCGAGCAAGGGCGGGATCAAAATGATGACGGAAACGCTGGCGCTGGAATTTGCGCCGAAGGGAATCCGCGTCAACAGCCTCGGTCCCGGCGCGATCGATACGCCGATCAATGCCGCCAAGTTTTCCGATCCTGCCGCCAAAGCAAGCGTTGAGGCGCTGATCCCGCTCGGGTATATCGGCAAGCCGGAGGAAATCGCCGCTGCAGCCGCCTGGCTGGCCTCCTCCGAGTCCAGTTATGTTACGGGCATTACCCTGTTTGCGGACGGCGGGATGACCAAATACCCCGCTTTTCAAGGGGGACACGGTTAACTCCCCATACAACCCGTATCATGCACGGACAGGAGGAATGCGCACATGAACGAAACCTGGTGGAAAGAAGCCGCCGTGTACGAGATTTATCCCGTCAGCTTCATGGATACCAATGGAGATGGCAAAGGCGACCTTCGCGGAATCATTTCCAAGCTGGATTATTTAAAGGATCTCGGGATCGACGTCATTTGGATCTGCCCGATTTACGAGTCTCCCGGTAAAGACAACGGATATGACATCAGCGACTATTACGCGATCAATCCTGAATTCGGCACGATGGAGGATTTCGATGATTTGCTGCAAGAAGCCCATGCCAGAGGAATGAAAATCATGATGGACCTCGTGCTGAACCATACCTCCGACCAGCATCCCTGGTTTAAGGAATCGAGATTGTCGACCGACAACCCCAAGCGAAGCTTTTATATTTGGCGCAAAGGAGTCAACGGCCTGTACCCGAACAACTGGGAGTCCTATTTCAGCGGCTCGGTGTGGGAGATGGATCCGGAGACGGACGAATACTATATGCATCTGTATTCCAAGCATCAGCCCGATTTGAACTGGAGAAACGAAGAAATGGTACATGAATTGTACCAAATGATCCGGTGGTGGCTGGAAAAAGGCGTGGACGGCTTCCGCTTTGATGCCATTGCCCACATCGTAAAGGCGAAAGGACTGCCGGATGCCGACAATCCTCAGCATCTCCCTGTTGTGAGGGCGTACCAGCTATTCTCCAACCTGGAAAAAGTCCATTTCATGCTCAAAAAGCTGAACGAGGAAGTGCTGATGGACTACGACATCATGACCGTCGGCGAAACCTCGGGACTCGGCCCGGAGCAGGCTTTGGAGTATGTGGGAGACCAACGCCATGAGCTGAACATGGTGTTTCAGTTCGAGCATATGACGCTGGACTCCGCCTCAAACGGCACCGGTAAGTGGGAATCCCGGGCATGGACGCTGCTGGAGCTCAAAAAAATAATGAGCCGGTGGCAGACTACACTGCATAACCAGGGCTGGAATGCGAACTACCTCGGCAATCATGACCAGCCCAGAGCCGTCTCAAGGTTCGGCAATGACAAGGAGTACCGCGTCCAATCGGCCAAAATGCTGGCCACCTTCATGCTCACCCTGGAAGGGACGCCATACATTTACCAGGGCGAAGAAATCGGGATGACCAATGCAGCCTTTGACCAAATCGGCGACTACCGGGACGTGGAAACCTTGAATTACTATGAGCAGTCCCATCTTCAAGGCAAGCCGATCGACCAGACGATGCTGGCCATCCAGGCGAAGAGCCGGGATAACGCCCGCACCCCGATGCAGTGGGACGACGGGCCTCAAGCCGGCTTTACAACCGGCGAGCCTTGGATCAAGGTCAACCCCAATTATACGGATGTGAACGTGGCTTCGGCGATGAAGGACCCGGATTCCATCTATCATTACTACAAGCGGATGCTCTCCCTGCGCAAGACCCATAAAGCGTTGATCTATGGAGAGTACAAGCTGCTGCTTCCATTGGATCCGGATCTCTATGTTTACACCCGTACGCTCGAGCAAGACACCGTCCTGGTCATCCTTAACTTTTTGATGACACGCCGGTAATGGAATGGCCGAAAAC
>NZ_PCZT01000009.1:2236268-2243197 GCF_002968895.1 Paenibacillus sp. AR247
GAGGGTAAGACCATAATCCGAGCTCGCTTCCAATATCATCCAGCAGGACAATAACGATGGTTATTGCAAAACCGTAAAGTAAAATATCCTTCAGTCTTGATTTATCGGCCACTTTCCACCAAATGATCCATGGCACAATCAAAAGCACCAACAAAAACCACCATTGAATCGAGAACAGGTCATGGCGATAATAATACAGTTTTCTCATTTCAGTAAGTTTACGATCTACATCTTTGATTTCTTCAAAGGAAGGATATCGGTCTGACAAAAGTAATGCAGCTCCTTTTTTTGCACCGTTTCATCGTCCGTTTGGATTGTCCTTAAACTTCCCCAAAGTCATCCCGCTAATTCCATGTCCTCTTTAAGCCAATCGCGTTATACCTCCCAAGGAAGAATAATCTTTCGCCAATTGACAAAAAATTCGATTAAACTGTATTTCATTGGAGCGTTGAAAAGTGAATAACTTTAGAAACAAATATAGAAACCGTTATTATCATGCCTATGTAACGACGTTCGGCACCATCCAGCTTCACCAGCGTAATCCCCTGGTCGTAGCGTTATGGTCCGTAGCGTTCCCCGGATTCGGCCACATCTTATTACACAAGTTCATTTCCGGGTTCGCATTATTTTTTTGGGAATTTTATATCAATCAAAAAACCCAGCTCAATACGGCCATTATGTATTCGTTTAACGGAGATATCGCCCAGGCAAAGGTTGTATTAAATGAAAAGTACATATACCTCTATATTCCGGTTTATTTGTTTGCCATATGGGACAGCTATCGGACCGCAGTTGACCTGAACAAAATTCACCTGTTGGCGAAAAGGGAAAATGCCAAATACCCGAATTTTTCGGTGAGCCCCTTTGAGGTCAACTATCTGGACAAGAAAAAGCCGTGGATTGCATTGGTCTGGGCAATGACGATTCCAAGTCTTGGACAACTGTATATTCATCGGATCTTAGCTGCTGTTTTGACGCTTGCTATGACCGTGATGATTGTCATTCATTCCAACATGATTGAAAGCATGCACTACTTTTTGCTGGGGAACTTCCCCAAATCAAGAGAAGTGATGGGCGTTCAGTGGTTCCTTTACTTCCCCTCGATCTACTTCTTCACCATGTACGACTCTTACACCAATGCCGTAGAGCTGACGAAACTATTTGATTGGGAACAAGCCGATTATTTGAAAGAAAACTATCAGCCGCAAAATTTTGTACTGCATAAGGGAGAAAAAGTCTAATGGGAATCCAATTTTTCTCTACATTTCAGCATTCACACTATGTCGAGCTTGCTATAAGCAAGCTTAAAGAAAACGAGGGCGTCCATATTTACGCTGTCCCCCTGGATAATCGTTCGGTGGATATGAAGTTGGTTGATACGATGCACGGTACAGACGGTACCTCGTTAGTCGATACGGGACCTGCTGATTAGCAATTACGATCTGCCGCCTGACGCGGAAGAAGACCGCATTGAGCTGCGCCCCTATGAAGCCAGAGTATACCGGTTGACCTGACCGGGGTTTGGCAGAAAAAGGCACCCGCTGCAAGCCTTACGGCTGCTATGCGGTGCCTTTTCCTTGTTTCAATTGATCTTTTTCCCGTGTTCTTTATACCCGTTTGTCGTTCAACAAGGCCAGGTCAAGCTGGCGCAGGCGCGCCGGATCGGCAATCATTTCGATTTCGGTGATTTTATCATTCTTTACCGTAAATACGAGTACGAACAGGATTCGATCAAGCGGACCTATAACGGCGCCTACGGAACCGTTCACGAGCGCAGGCTGGGCACCTTGGGCACGGCCGGCGAATTGCTTGGCCGCAGCTTGCGAACCATGAACAACCGGCGCGTTTGCGGCCGGCGGAAATGCCGGATCGTTTCGTGTCACGACATTCGGGTCCAGGATAGAGAGAAGTTTCTCAAAATCTCCGGCGCGCGATGCAGCAAGGAATGCATCCACCAGCTCCTGTTTGCGCCTGAGCTCTTCTGCTCTTGAAGCCGATTCATCCCCCTTCACCCGTTGACGTGCACGGCTGGCAAGCTTTCTGGCTGCCGCCTCGTTTCTTTCCAAGATGGAAGCAATATCCGCGAAAGACATACCGAAAATATCGTGCAGCACGAACGCGATTCGTTCGGCGGGACTTAATGTTCCTAAGACCACAAGCATGGCATGCCCCACGGCATCGGCCATCAGCGCTTCATATTCCGGGTCACTTCCGTCACGGAAGTGGGTAACCGGCTCTGGTGCGTGATCTATCGTCAGATCCTCATGCCGTGATTTACGGGCTCGGAGCATATCCAAACAGACCCGCGAGACGATCGTCGTCATCCATCCCCCGATATTTTCCACGCTGCTCATATCCGAACGGCTAAGACGTATCCATGACTCCTGTACGGCGTCATCCGCCTCATTCCGTGATCCCAGTATTCGGTAAGCCACCGACTGAAGATGATTCCGATGCGATTCGAATTGTTCTGCAAGCCCGTTGTGATCGTTCACGCGCCCCAACCTTTCCTTTTCCTTATTACTAATATGTCGTAAGAAATCTAACGGATGTGACCGAAATCGCAAAAAAATATATTAACTTTAACGGTCACGTTTACCTGCCGGCGAACGACATTGGTAGTAAAGGGAATCCCGCTGCCAAATAAAAGGTCCGTCGGTATCCCGATAAAAAACATGTACAGGAGATGATTGTTGTGAGCACGAGTTTAATCCCTTTTATTGAAATGAATGGTCAAGCAAATGAGGCTATCGATTTTTACGTCAAAGCGCTGGAAGCCAAGGTTGTCTATGCACAACGACTGGGCGATTTACCGGAAAATCCGGAATCCCCGCTGCCGCCGGAGAAAAAAGACTGGATATCCTTTGCGGTCTTGGTCATCGGTGAATCGCAGCTCCAATTGTCCGACCTTGTTACCAGCAGCAGTTACCAAAAGGGCTCGCCAGTGACTATCGTCGTGCAAACCGATGACAAAGATCAGGCCACCCGATATTTTGACGCCTTGAAACAGGGCGGTCAAGTGAATACGCCGCTTGAAGCCAGCTTCTTCAGTCCCGCTTACGGCAATGTGACGGATCCATTCGGCATTACCTTCCGGATCCTTGCCAAAGGACAACAGTAATCTACGCGCACAGCTCCCTCTTTTCACCAAGGTTTAAGTTAGGCTTATTCAGAAAGTGGAATCGTATAACAAACCAAAAAATAACGCATCGAATTCGCCTTCGATGCGTTATTCAGTCTATCGATATTGTATCCTGGAACTTAAAGCGGGCTCAATGCCTTCTTTTAGTTCGCAGGTTTTTGTTGTGATCGGTTTGCCTTGGATAGCATGAATTCCAGCGACCACTTAACAAAACAGGCTTTAGCTATATATATCGGGAACGAATAAATAGATTTCCAATGGTCCATGTCATAAATATCAATCCAGACAAAGATGGGCTCTGCAATGAAGGCAGCCCCTAGGGCAAGTATGACATTGGCGACAAAGAATGACTTCCAACTTCTAAAATACTGATAGATCAACATATGAATGACAGGCAATACGGAGTAATCAATCGGGCTTAAGCGAGGAATCAACCTGAAGACTTGATGAGGGTAAGACCAGCTTATTCTAGCCATGATGGGCGGGACCATCGGGGTATCCAGAGGATTTGTTCTCCACTGGGGTCCGGTCTTTTGGGGGATAATTGGAGCAGCTGTCGGATTTGCTGTTGGCTTTGTTTACGATTTAATAAAGAACCTTGTGAAACGAAAAAGGATCAGAACGGCCAAGACTACATTGGGTGAAGTGATATTGATCGTCCAATGCAGAGCGGAGCAAGCCCCGTTTGTTGAGCAGACGCTGTGGGGGAACAGGGCACTCGGAGTTGCCAAAACACAAATGCAAACAGCCCCATCCGAGCCCGTTACAACAGACTTATGATTTGTCCAGGCCCAGAAGGAAGTTGCGAGTATATGCATAAGCGTCGGTCCATCCCATTTTGGCATAGAAGCGCAGTCCGTCCAGTCCTTTGAAATAATAAGCGCCCTTTAATCTCTCATTGAAATCGGGGATGACGAATCCGGCTTCCGCTTGATGGTCCTGATAAGTCTGTACGACGTTGTGCCCGTCCATGTGCCGGTCCAGAATAGCCAGATCCACAAGAAAGTCGCCGTAAGCGCAGTTGCAATCCAAAATTCCCGTAATCCGGCTGCCGTCAGACAAGATGTTCCACTGGTGAAAATCCCCATGTATAAAATAGCGGTGCGAATCGTTATAGTGTGAATAAGCCGTTAACCGGCTGTAAATCTCATCGAATACCTCTTTCTCCAAACAGGAGGTATGGAATAAAGCGTACCAGTTCTCCCAGAAGCTGCCCGTTTGGTCTTCCGCATAGACGGATTCCCAATAATCCTTCCAGGTTGGGAACGCACCGTCACCACTCGCCCCGATCCAGCCGTATCCATGGGCTCCACGCAGGTCAATATGGTTCAAGCGCGTCAAAATCCGAATAAGCTCCGGAAGCCGGCGGCGCTGCTCCTCAGCCGAAAAATCCGCCAGATTGCGGCCTTCTATCTTTTCCAAAATGGAATATTCCAGATTCCCTGTTTTTCCATGTCCGATGCACCGGGGGAATGGTATGCCCTGGCTGGACAGCAGATTCGATACGTAGATTTCCGACTGGTACGCCCCCTCCAGGTCACTGAACTTGATCACGTACCCTTGACCTTCATGGATAAAGGAAAAAACGCGGCTTAAGTTCCCCCCTTGCAGCGGCGTGATTTCTATCGCTCCATCACCCAGATGCTCACTGATCGTCTCCTCGACCAAAGTGATGTCCACGATTGGTTTTTCGTATTCGGTCATGCCTTCCGCCTCCCTTTCACTTCCATATCGTTCGATCGGTTTCCCGCGATTCCGGATTGAACCCATTATATCCCGGATTGTCTCATAGAAAAATGGGGCCGAACAATAAAAATATGGTTTATCATGCGGCTCTTCAATGCCCCATAGAACTCCGCCCGTACCCGTGAAAAAATATATCCCTTTTGTGTTGACCATATACTGTTTATATAATATACTGTTTTCAAAAGTTACTGTTTATATAATAAACAATAAGGAGAGGAATTTTAAATGAGCATTTCAACCCCCGCTGCGGCCAAATTGGCCGGCCGCAAAGAATGGATCGCGCTTTGCATCCTCTGTCTCCCGCTGATGGTCGTCTCGATGGACGTATCCGTCCTGTTCTTCGCGGCACCGGCCATTGCCGCGGATCTACTGCCGACCGCCACCCAGCAATTATGGATTTTCGACGTTTACGGTTTCATCCTCGCCGGGCTGCTGCTGACGATGGGCGCCGTCGGCGACCGGATTGGAAGACGTCGTCTGCTGATGATTGGTTCTGTCGGATTCGCCCTAAGCTCTTTGTTCGCGGCGTACGCCCAGTCTGCTGAAACGCTGATCCTGGCCCGCGGGATTCTGGGAATCGCCGGTTCGACCCTCATGCCGTCGACACTGGCGCTCGTCCGCACGATGTTCCAGGACCCGGCGCAGCGGACGAAGGCGATGGCCATTTGGAGCGCCGTCATGGCGGGCGGCGTCACCGTCGGGCCGATTATCGGCGGCCTGCTTCTCGACTCATTCTCCTGGGGATCCGTGTTCCTCATCAATATCCCCGCCATGGTCCTGCTGCTCATCATCGCGCCGTTTTTGCTGCCGGAGTCCCGCAGCACGGCAAAAGTCAAAGTCGATGTATTCAGCTCGACTCTCGCGCTCGCCGCGATCCTTCCCGTGACCTACGGCGTGAAGACGCTGGCGGAAGACGGCTGGGCCATCCTTCCCGCCGCACTGCTTGCCGCAGGCCTGCTCATCGGCATCCTGTTCGTACGGCGCCAGCTGACCATCTCTAATCCGCTGCTCGATATCCGTGCGCTGATGGAGCGGCGAACCGGCGGTTCGATCCTCGTAAACTTTATCGCTACGTTTACGCTCATGGCCAGCTCGCTCATCAATACCCAGTTCCTCCAATCGGTTCTTGGATACTCCCCGTTCGTCGCTTCCCTCTGGAGCGTGGCTCCTTCTGTTGTGGTCGGGGCAGCGGCACCGATTGCCGGTAAACTGTCGCAAATCTACGGAAGACCGCGCGTCATGGCCGGCGGCTTCCTCTTGTCGGCAGTCGGATTCGGCGTACTGACCCAGGTCCGCCTGGAAGGCTTCTCGCCGCTGACCGTGCTGCTCGTCGGCGCTGCCTTGGTCGCCGCGGGCATCGTATCCGTCATGACTCTCGTCACCGATTATGTCGTGGGCGTCGCTCCGGCTGACCGCGCGGGAGCCGTCGGCGGCCTCATTGAAACGTCCAACGAGCTCGGAGGCGCATTCGGCATCGCGCTCCTAGGCTGCGTCCTTGCGGCCATCTACCGCCACGCGGTCACCCCGTTCCTGCCCTCAGGACTCGCGCCGGATGCGGCCCAGGCAGCAGGGCAGACCATTGCTGGCGCATCGGCCGCCGCCCTGCATTTACCGGCGGATGCTGCGGCGCAGGTCATGAAGGCTTCCCGGGAAGCGTTTATCACCGCCATGCACGCCACCTGCCTGATCTCCGGCGTCATCCTGCTTCTGGCCACCGCAGTCACGCTCGTACTGCTTCGCGAACAGAAGAAGGCCGTCCACACCGCTGCGTAAGATCAGCGCAAATGAATAAAGGCTGCTTCCAAGGAATCATCCCCTGGAAGCAGCCTTTTTTAGCTGCAGCTTTATTTGGTTATGCGCCGCTGATCTTCCGGTTCAAATACTGTTCAATCCCGTCCAGCATCCGCTCCAGCCCGAATTCCAAATCATCGCCTACGCTGTTTTCGTCCTCTTTCTCACCCGAATATACCCCGGACATGACGATCGGGTACAGGTTCGGATATGGCTCAGGCTTGACCAGCGTCTGAAGCGCCAGCGAATA
>NZ_PCZT01000009.1:2243297-2261752 GCF_002968895.1 Paenibacillus sp. AR247
AATTACGGGCATAGCCGCTCAGCAAAAGAACGATCGACATTTTCTCGAAATGGTCCAGTGGCATGTCCCGCAGCGGCCGGAGCGCCCAATCGACGATCCGTAAATTGTTAGGCGTGATCGGAATGCCGAGGATCGGAATATCCCCATACCATGGATGTTTCCGAAAGATAGCGACCGTTCCGAGTACATACTCGCGCATACTCTCCCGCCATTCATGCAGGGGACGCTCAGGAGTCAGTGGAATATCGCATGCCGCATCCTGCATGAGGATGAGCAGGTCGTCTTTGCTTGGAATATAACGATAAAGGGACATCGCCGTAAAACCGAGCGCCGACGCGATCCGGTTCATCGAAACGGCGGCGAGGCCGTCCTGGTCCGCGATTTCAATCGCCTTCGACACGATCTGGTCGATGCTCATCTCCCGCTTGGGCCCCCGCTGCGGAGGCTTCACCAGTCCCCAGCTCAGCGCTGCGCCGGCAGGAAGCATCTTCGCCGCTTCTTCCGGTGTCACTTCTTCATTACTCATCAGATCTACCCCCTAGTCGTCCTAAGCCATTATGCGCTCAAAAAAATGTTTATACCATAAACAGTATATCACATTTGACTGCATTTTAAAAATTCACGGGAGTCATTCCCCCATTCTTCCGTCCCCCGCCTTTTTCAATCACCGAGCCGATTCGTTCTTAGGCATCCCCTCCAGGAGGCTTCGGCGAAATTCGTTCGGAGTCATGCCGTATTCCTTTTTGAAGACGCGGTAAAACGAACGCAAGCTGTTGAAGCCGGAGTCAAACGCAATCTCGGTGACCGGATCGGCGGTGGACAGCAGCAGCATGTGGGCGTAGGCCGCCCGCTGGCCGTTGATATAATCGCGGAACGAGACGTGAAACTGCTCGGAGAAAATTCGCGAAATGAGGAACTTGCTGATCCCGAGTTTTTTGGAAAGCGTGTCCAAGTTGATGGCCTCCAGAAAATGAAGGTCGATATAAGCAAGGATCTTTTGGAAGAGATCCATATCTTTTGTATAATCCACCCTTTTCAGGGACAGCAGCGGCAGCACATGCCCTAATAATACCGAAATGTACGCCTTGAGCAATCGGCTGTCGCCAGGTTCACGATACAGCTTGTACAAGCTGGTCAGGGTGCCTGATACGACCGGATGTTTGTGGACGACCGGGTGGTCCGGAACATAATGAAGCAAATCTCCTGTATAATCCCCCGGAAATGAAGCGTCAAAGAAGATCAGCAGGATTTGGCTGTGGTCTATCGTTTGGTAACCGTGCGGCTGATTAGGGAAAATGATCGCCATGTCCCCTTCGGAGAGGACGTACTCTTGTTGATCGATGTGGACACGGATGTCGCCGGACAGGACCATGGCAATTTCGACGTTTTTATGCAGATGCAGAGGGTAGGTATTATTGGTTGAAATGAATAAATGAAACTGCGGGTCCCTGTGCTGGTATTTGATTTTCATTGCGATCCCCCGTTTCAGTCTGATGTGAACCCTGGCAGCCAAGCATGGTTTGTTATGAAAAAGATAATATGGATGTCTGTATCTGCACAAGCACCGGTCGCAACTTCTGGCACAAAAAATTCGTTTTTGGCAGGTAAAAGCAGCCTAAAAGATTTAAAGTAAGAGCAGTAAGCGGCTCCATAGAGCGGAGAACACAGCATGCCGCCAGGCTTCCTGCTCCATATGCCGTTGAAGGGAGGAAGTGTGATCGAATGACAAATCGAACAGTAAGGGGTGCATTTATGTTACACGGCAAGCGGATGAAACAGAAGAACAAAGGAATTAAAAGCATGGCTGTTGTGTTGAGCATTATGGTAGCGTTTCCATTTGCGGGAATGCCGCATTCCGGTTCGGTTTCGGCCCAATCGGCGGATGAGCAGAAGTTTGCGGGCGCATCGATTCCCGCTTTTCCGGGCGCGGAAGGCGGCGGGGCTTATACGAGCGGCGGCCGCGGGGGCGACGTTTACATCGTCACCACCCTGGAGGATTACGGCGCCAACGAAAAGGCGGTCCCGGGATCGCTTCGCTATGGGATTATGTCCACGCCGAAAGAAGGCCGCACGATTGTTTTTAACGTATCCGGAACGATCGAGCTGGAAAGCTCCCTGCTGTTCAAAAACATTAAAAACCTGACCATCGCCGGGCAAACCGCGCCAGGCAACGGCATTACCCTCGCAGGTTGGGACACCAACATCAGCAACTCGGAGAACATCATCCTCCGGTATCTCTCCTTCCGGCCGGGGGCGACCAACGTGTACAACGGCAGCGATTCGATGGATGCGCTCTGGGGCAGGGACAACAACTATTTTATCATTGATCACTGTTCTTTCAGCTGGAATACCGATGAAACGCTGTCGCTGTACAGGGGCGAAAACGGCACGGTCCAATGGTCCCTCATTTCGGAGAGCCTCACTTTGTCTGGGCATTCCAAGGGCAGACACGGCTACGGCGGCATCGCCGGCGGGGACAAAACGACGTTCCACCACAATCTGTATGCCAGTCATACTTCCCGGAACCCAAGGCTCGGTGGCGGGTATGCCGGCGCGGCGGATGCCGATCATGTGGCGGTCGTGCAGCTCTCCAACAATGTGATCTATAACTGGGGCTTTAACGGCACCTACGGCGGAGGGTTCACCTTTACGAATTATATGAACAATATCGAAATCGCCGGTCCAGGCACAAGGGATAATGTAACCGACCGGGTCATCGATGCGGGCGAATCCAAAAAGCTTGGCGGCTTCTACATCGCCGGGAACCGGATTAACGGCAAGCTGACGGGATGGCTCGACGGATCGTCCCCATTGGTGAAAAGCTCCGGTGACGCCAGCGGAGACCAGCCGACAACCTTTGCGTCCAAACCGTATCTCTCTGCGGACAGCACAGGAGTCAATCACGGGGTGACCAATCCGGCGTTTGACGATTACGTGCAGCATGGTGTGGAAAAAGCGAACGAGCCGCTGCTGAAGGCCATTTTGCAGAAGGCGGGTGCCACCTACCCGCGCCGCGATGCCATCGACGCAAGAATCGTCGCGGAGGTGGAACAGGGCCTCGGCAGATACATCAACNCCGAAAATGAGGTTGGCGGGTATGTTTACCCATTCGGCGTGATCGAGGAGCAGCGCGGCGCCGATTTTGATACGAATCGGAACGGAATCGACGACCAATGGGAAATGAAAAACAATATCTGGGGCATTCAAGATGCCTATATGACGGTGACCGACACGGGCTACACCTGGCTTGAGCTGTATCTCAACAGTCTGGCCGACATGGACCATGCGGCCGAAAATCCGGATGCCACGCTTGCGGCGCCAGCGAACAATGCGCAGTTTGCTCTGGGAGAGGACATTGAGGTCAACGTCAAAGCCTCCTCCAAATTCGGAAATAAAATCAAGAATGTGGCCGTATACAACGGATCGCAGTACCTTGGGGAAGCGGTGAAAAAAGGCGGCGCCTATGTGTATACCATCAAGGGCCTTCAGGATGCTTCCTACAATATTTCGGCCAGAGTGACGGACACGGACGGAAATGCGACCCAAACGACCGCAGCCACCATCCATGTCAACACGGCCCCGCGCTCGCTGGCTGATGCAGGCTGGGCATCGGCTGATATCGGCCGCCCGGACATTAAAGGAACTGGAAGTCTGACGGACGGCGTAATCACCGTTAAAGGCAACGGCAAGCTGGGAACGAGCGAAGGAAGCACCAAGCAATCGCCGGAAAACGATGCTGCGAAAGACGATTTTCATTTTGTATATAAGGAAATGATCGGAGACGTGGAGTTCACCGCGAAGCTGGAAGCCATCGGAGCCGTTGACAATCACGCCTTTACCGGACTGATGATCCGTGATGATTTACAAGATAACAGCGCCACTGCAGCCCTTGGACTATCCTGGGTAAAGCTGTCCAAAGAAACAAGCTGGTCGGCTTATCTAACGGGAAGAGATCAGCAGGGCTCCGGCTTTGATCCGTTGACCGAAACCTTGGACAGCGCATCCAGCGCGCAGGAAGCCGGTATTCAGCTGGTTCCCGACATTCCGTTCAAAATCGGCGGCATAGAGCAGGGCTACTGGCTCAAACTCGGCCGAAACGGCGACACCTTCTACGCCTACGGATCGACGGACGGCAAGGAATGGAAGCCGATTGGTCAGAGAACCATCGCGATGAAGGATTCGGTCTATGTCGGTTTTGCCGTGGACAGCAACGATGTGGCCAATGCGATCGAGCAATTAAACTTTGCCAAATTCTCCAATGTGAAACTTGAGGATCACTTTGCTCCCATAAGCAACTAAGTTTAAATAGACGGGCTGTGTGCATATGGGCGTCTCTCTGAGATAACCCTTTTTCCGGTATGTAAAAATCGCCCGGCGGCCGTTTCCGCACGGGCGATTCTTTTTTATCACAACTTAGGCTTCGATCGTTTTAATGACTTTCGCCGGGTTGCCTCCCACGATCATGTTGTCCGGAACATCCTTGGTCACGACCGCTCCGGAAGCGATGACGACGTTGTTGCCGATCGTTACACCCGGATTGATGACCGCCCTCCCGCCTACCCATACATTGTTGCCGATCGTTACGGGTTTGCCATATTCAGGCCCCTTGATCCTTTCATACGGATCCACCGGGTGAGTCGCAGTATAGACATGAACCCCGGGCCCAAACAAGCAGTTGTCCCCGATCCTCACTTCGCACACATCCAGGATGGTGCAGTCAAAGTTGGCGTAAAAATGCTCACCGACGTGAATATTGTAGCCATAGTCAAAGCGGATGTTGGGCTCCAACGCCAGAAAGTTCCCGGTTGAACCCAACAGCTCCTTCAGGATTTTCAGCCGCAATGCTTCATCCGTTTCGGTCGTCTGGTTGTACATGCGGGTCATTTGCCGGGCATATGCCCGCTCCCGCGTCAATTCAGGGTCGGCAGCGACGTACAATTCGCCGTCCAGCATCTTTTGTTTTTCTGTTTTCATCTTAGGAGTGAAGTCCCCTCTCATCCTGATGTAATGTTTGGTGCAGCTGCACGGGCTTGGCTGCTCTAGACAGAGAACCTGCGATCCCAATGCCGATCAGCACCGCGATCAGTGCGTGCAATAACCCGAAATGCTCTCCAAGGAAACCCAGCGCAGGCGGGCCCACCAGAAAAGCGATGTAGCCTGTGGTCGCCACGGCTCCGACTCTTGCGGCAGCGCCTTGAGGATCATCCCCCGCCGCCGACAGTCCGACCGGAAAACCAAGGGAAGCTCCAAGTCCCCACAGGACGACGCCTATGGAGGCCACAACTTCATTCGGACCCCAGATCACCAGCGATAACCCCAAAATGGCTGCCACAGCGCATCCGGATAACACCGGCACCCGGCCATAACGGTCCAGAACCCATCCGCCCGTAAACCGTCCCAGCGTCATCGCCGCAACGAACAATCCGTAAAATAAATGAACCTGTCAGCGAGCTTACCCCGTAGCCATCCACCATGGTGAGCGGCAGCCAGTCATTGGCGGAACCCTCGGCAAACGCCATGCCCAAAACGATGATTCCAATCAGCAAGGTGCGCCTCTCCGTCCACATCCTTAACTGCTGCTGAAGCGCCGATCCTTTAGGTGCTCCAGCACCCGCCGGTTCCTTCCCCGAATCCTCAGGCAGGTAACGCCAGCCATAGAGTACAGCTGCGGCCATAATTAAGGCGAGGATCGTGAAATGGACCATCACCTGAAGATGGATGGCGACCGCGGCAGCGCCGAGTGCTGCACCCACAAGCGTCCCCACACTGAAAAAGCCGTGAAACGCCGGTAAGAGCGTCCGGTTCAACGCCTTTTCCGCAGCTGAGCCCTCCATATTAAGCGCAACCTCCGCCGTACCATAGCCGCCGCCGAAAATGATTAGGCCGATAATAACCACGGGTACCGAAGCCAGCGACGTGCCGATTCCCGTAACGACGAAGCCAATCACAATCAGCAAAGAGCTGATCAGGATGACAAATCGTGCGCCTTTCCGGGCTACGATCGAACCTGACGTAAGCAGGCCGAACAAAGAGCCCGCGGCAATCGCAAATATAATCATCCCCATTCCGGCGGTGGAGACTTGAAGCGTGTCCCGAACGTCAGGCGTGCGGGAGACCCATGATGCAAAGGATAGACCCGGCAGGGCAAACAGCAGAAACAGAATATTCCGGACCGTTCCCGGATGCGGTTTACTTTTCACAGATGTCATTAGGCTGACCCTCACCTCCGCTTCTCTACCAACTGCAGGGAATAAGCCAGGCTTTCCAACGTCATGGTCGTCAGCCCGTACATGTAGTCCTCATCCGGATGCTCCAGCAGCGCCAGCTGCGGCATATGCATCTCCGGGATATACTTCAGGCATTCCTGGCGGATCAGCCGGATATCATCTGCCTGTACCAGACTTCCCGTCAGAGCGATCGTCTCCGGGTTCATGACCGCTATCAGGCTGGACACCGCATGCGCAGCCAGGGAATGGAAGGTCTCCCGGTCGTGCAGCTGCCGCAGCTGCTCAGCCTGCGAAATGCCATACGGTAAAAAGGCGATCTCACCGGCAAAGCGGGTATTCCCCCGATGAATATGCCCATCGACGATTAGCCCGGCGCCTGGCAAGCTTCCTTCGAGAAACGTCGCAACTGCAATCGACTTCTCGCTGTCGTAGTCCTGCTTTCGGTAAAAGCCGTACACGGTCGAGTTCATGTCGTTCTCCAGAATGACTTCGATCCCGTGCTTGTCGCGAATGATCGCCTCCAGCGGGGCATGAATCAGTTCAGGAATATCGCTGACATTGATGACGCCCTGATAAACGGCACCCGGAACGCCGATCCCAACCGCCCGGATTTGCGGGTATTGGGAGATGAGCCCGTCCATCAGTTTCTCAATCGCTGCAGCATCGATCCGGCCCGCTTCCTGCTGCCCTTCTTCTACTGTTTCACCGGCCAGGTTAGCGACCCTGTATGTGAGGGAGTGCACCTTCACGCCGGCCCGGATGATCACGCAGGCGATATAAGCATAGTTCACATTATACTGATACAGTCTGGCCGGACGGCCGCCGCTCGATTCCTCCCGATCCAGCTCTAGCAGTTCACCGATCTCCAGCATTTCGTTCAGAATGCTGCCGCAGGTCGCCACGCTTAATCCGGTCATCTGCGCCACCATCGATTTGGTACCCTGCTTCATCGATTTGAGCGCTTGCCGCACGAGCTCCTGGTTCATCTTTTTGACTCGCATCGTATTGTGCGTCACGGGATTCATTGCCGCCACCCTCCTCTTCCGGACTTATTAAAATACTTTTAATAAGTAATACCATAAATGATTTTGATGTATCTGTCTACCCATTGATCCAGATCAGGTGCTAACGCTGGATGATCTTTTACCAAGATACGGGACGCTGCAAGTGATTAACGCCATGCAAAAAAAGCCGACCGATTTTTAAAATCAGCCGGCAAATTTATTTTTAGTTCTTCGGACACGGGGAATCGAATAAGTACGATACGAGGTTATCCACAAATGGATCCTCCAGGGTCGAATGCCTGTTCAGAAGCCGGTACCACATCGGTCCATAACACAAGTCCGCGATAAGCTCCAAGTCTGCATCCCTGGGCAATTCGCCACGCTGCTGTCCCCGCTCCAACAACCGAATCAAGGCTGCTCTGCGCGAAAAGATAAAGTTGTCACGAAAGGCTGCGGCAAATTCAGGGTTAAATTGGGCTTCCGCCATCAAACTGCATACGATTTCATCCTTTCCTTCTATCAGGGAACGGAAGGTCCGCTTTAAATATTCAAGCACATCGCTCTTGAGATGGCCTGAATCCGGCAGGCCGATCTCCGTGTCCGCGTGCAGTTTCAGCGCCTCCATTACGATAAAAGGAACGCCAGGCCACCAACGGTATAACGTAGGCTTTCCTACACCTGCCTCTTTTGCGATTTTTTCCATCGTTAAGCTCGGGTATCCGGCCGATTTCAGAAGGTCAAGAGCCGCCTTCATTACGGCTTCATACGCTTTTTGGCTTCTTGGCCGACCTACGGCTGTTGTTTTGTCGTGCTCAGTATCCATGATAGCTCCCTTAAAATAATTTATTTACAGAACGTTACGTAATATATTATAATTCAAACCAGAAGTTCAATCAAGCACAGTGAGGAGTCGAACCAATGGAACAATCTTTAAAAGGTCAACGTGCCCTTATCATGGGCGGAACATCCGGAATGGGGCTGGCATCAGCCCGGTTGTTGATCGAAATGGGTGCTGACGTCGTCGTCACGGGACGGGATCAGGCCAAGTTGGAGACCGCTCTTCAGCATCTGGGTCCGGGTGCGAAAGGAGAGCAGCTCAATGCAGCTTCTTATGAAGATCTAAAATCTTTCTATGAACGTCAAGGAAGCTTTGATCACCTGGTCATTGCCGTTTCGGGGGCTAAAGGTGGCGGAAACTTCCGTGAGCTCTCGCTCGATGAATTGCGCAAAGGGTTCGATGCCAAGTTTTGGCCGCAAGTGATGTCTGCCCAGCTCAGCCTGAATACGTTGAGCGACAACGGTTCGATCACCTTCCTTACATCGATATCGGCCCGTTCCTACGCGCCCGGCAATGCCGGACTCACCGCGATTAACGCCGCCTTGGAGTCTATGGTTCCCATATTGGCACAAGAGCTGGCACCTGTACGCGTTAACGCCATATCTCCTGGCGTCGTGGATACGCCTTGGTGGAATTGGCTGCCGGAAGATCAAAAAAACGCCGCGCATGAATTTTACAAAGAGCAAGCCCCGGTTAACAGAATAGGCCAGCCGGAGGATATAGCCAAAGCGGTCCGTTACTTAATCGATAACACGTTTGTGACCGGAACCGTGCTTGAGGTGGACGGCGGGCTTCGACTTCGGTAGCACCGAACTCTTTCTGCGGGAATTATGGGTATTTCTTATGAGCGCTAAACAGGCTGCCGTTAAGAAGCGGCAGCCTAAATCATAACTTTCGAAGCACAAATAGGTTTCGTGCTGTGTGTATTCTTTGCAATTCTAAGGGAGGAGTAGCCGCTCCATTCCAATATCTACTCCTTAAACTGCGATTGGGGCTTCATAAATGATTTTTGAACGTTTAAAAGAACTCATCGATCAAGGAAATTCCTTTCGTGATCCGCATCCGACTATCCTGCAAAAAATCGCGGGTCCAATCGTCTGGTTCGCGTAAATCCCAGCTCCGGTGCATCCCGACGAATACAATGATTTCACGCAGTCTAAGGAAGAGCGACAGATGGTCTTTCCAGCCATCAGGCATTGTACGGCCATTCTCGGTATAGCCACGCACGAAATATTTAACGAAAAGTTCATACTGCGCCTTCCGTTCGGATTTCGAATCTTCACCATAAACATACAGCAAATAATAAAGCTGGACGGCGATGTCTTCGACATACCAGCTGTACTGGCATTCGTCGAAGTCGAAAAGTGTAATTCCTCCTGCTTCATCCACCATAAAATTCCCGACATTAATATCCCCGTGGATCAAACCGAATTGATCCTCTGAATCTGGCAGGACGACTTCCAAGTATGCCTTCTGAGCGTTGGCTTATAACGCTTCGACAGTTCGTGAAGACGGCCGGTGATGCGTCCGCATTGTTCATAAAGCAGGGCATTCCCTAAGCACTCCGAGTACCCGATTTTACGACCACTCGCGTGCCTGAATGACGTCACGTAGAAATCAATGGTATTTCCTTGCACCCGTTCGATGTCTTTCCCGTCAATTGAAGATACCGGTTCTGAGACAGGCAGTCCATTCTCCGAAAGATAACGAATCCATTCGATCTCAGCCGCAAGTCCTTTCCATGTGCGAAGCGTGCTCGGGGTGAAACGGAGGATATATTTTGAATCGCCATTTATGTAGGAATAAATAAAGTTCTGAAAGCCTCCGATGAAAGTCAGCTCATTAGGGCTGACGCCAAACCGGGCGGCACCTTCTGCGGCATGCTCGTTCAGGAACATTAATTTTATTTGGGGGTCCATGATTTCTCCTTGTGAATATAAAGTTTCATAAGAAATGAGGAAACACGTTAGAACTTTACCTTAAAGGTTATTACTCCTCAAACTGTAAGGTGAATACGAGCGCCCATTCCGTTCGGCTTAAGGATTCCGTTGAAAGATCCGATGTACGCATGGTATTGGAGCTTGTGGCTTGCATGCCAAACACATGCACGGCCTGATCGGCCGTAAACGAACGCGGCTCCGCATCCTGGATCAATCCTCGGGCCGTCAGCTTCTTCTCCCAAGGGATATGAAATGTGGTTAGGTCTGTTCCTGAGCGATTAACAATGCCTACCTTAATAATTGCGGACTCGTCCTTCTCCCCAATAGATACCATATCCATGGATATTATCACTTCTATTTCGTTATTCTTCTGCTCATCAGGACTGTAAAACACATCCCCTATCCAGCCTATAGAATCTACTCTCCGCCCGTCCTTCCAAATGTCCATGTCCAAATTAGCGTTTGGCTTGCTCCCTTCATATTTCAGTTTAAATGCACCGGACATCGCCCCGACAAATGGCTGAAACTTGGCTGCCTCCCCCTTAAACAAATCAACGGGCACCAGCTCTATTTTGGCAGGGCTAGATTCCCTCTCAGGTGACGTCGTTTCCTTACTCTCTGCAAAACATCCCGTTAAGACGAATAAGATGATCAATATGCATGCTTTTAAGCGCATGTTACCTCCCCAAAGTTGTTCTCATAATTCCAAATTGTACCATACAGTGCGTTATAAAATGAGGTTATCCGGAACGGTTAGCGAAAAAAAGCAGCCGATCGTTGGGATCAGCTGCTTTGATTTGCTTCACAGTTTTGGGTGGGTTATCTTTTACACCGTTCCGAAGGTGATTTTCATACCCGCTGCATAGGTGGCCGCTGTTGATGAGGTAAATAACTCCGACATTGCATTTTCACATTCATATTGTCGGATGGCCTCTTCCATTGACATTCCTCTCTCTAACAGGCTATCAATAAATGCTGAACGCTCCCCCGGGCTACTGAACTGCATAGCTTCATAAATATCGGCACCTATCTTCGCTGTGGGATCATAAATGTTTACTTTATCGCTCAACCGGCATTGGACATTACGTAATCCCAACCGATTGAAATATAAAGGCAACTTTATTCCGATGTTTCCGTCCTTACCGGTGCGTTTCAAGTCTCGCTCAAACAACTCCTGCAACTGCCCCAATGGAATCACCGTGGACTGATCAATGCCATCCAAGTGGAAACCTGCACTATTTCCGATCCAATGAGGCTCGAATGCAGCAACTTTTCCTTCGGGTTTGACAGAAGCCTTCATTCTTTTCAGCGTGCTAAGCGGGTCGTTCATATGCAGCAGCACCGCGTGGCATACGGCAAGATCAAATTCCTCATCAAAGCATACCGAGTTAAAATCCGCGGCAATGAACACCGACCGGTATGGTAGATTTCGAAAGAGCTCTCTTGCGTGCTCTATCAGCTTAACACCGGCATCGACACCGACATATTCCGAACCGGCTGGCAGCAGAGGCAGCAATCGGAGCCCCAAATGCCCATAACCACATCCAAAATCTACGATTCGAACGGGATCAACAATGTTCCATACGCGATGAATCAGAAAATCAATATAATCATCGTTATAATACAAGGCAGTAGACCTTTTTAAATACTCGATTTGACCATCCCAATAATATGGCTCCATGAAGGATCTCCCTTAACGTATTTGCGCCGCGGTCGCTTATATAACATACAATCCATCCCAAAAAAGGAATAGACTTATTTTAGAATTTTTTATAGACTATTATGTATCTATGGCTTTTTTAGCAACCCAGCGTTGCATGGAACCGGCACACTTTGTGCCGGTTTTTTTAATTCTTCTACACTGTTCCATCTGCACATCTATTTCCCGCCTATGGTTCATAACGTCCACGACTTTGACGCCGGTCCGTACAGATCATACATCGAAACCGGGATGCCAAGCTGCTTCATATAGGTAAACATTTGGCCGCGGTGGTGATAGATATGCGTCGTAATCTCGATCAACCATTTGATCTGAACAGACGGCTGGTGCTTGGCAAAAAAAGGGGCGGTCGATTTGTACAGCAGGTCTGCCTCATCCAAGTTGTTCATGTAGTCTTTTAACGCTGAGACTCCGCGATGCATGACCTCTGACAGGGCGGCGGCGTCCTTTACATGCATTACGGACATGACCAGACTTCTAACCTGCTCCATGGGTTGTTCCTGCAAAATGGCCAGTTCTTGCACGGGGACCTGGACAAGGTGGCGGGCAAGCTCGATTAAGCTCCGCATGTTCTCGCGAGGACGATACTCCCAGTGCTCCTCCTCAATCATGGCAAGCAGCGAGGCGGTTGTCGTGAGCGCAAGCTCCATCTCTTCAAACAGCAAATCCTTGATGCGGGATACTTCCGGATTCATTTCTCTCATCCTTTCTTCGGGGCAGAGGATCATTACGAGCATGAATATAACACCTAAATAAGTCAGAACTTGGCTTATTTTATGTGATAATATGGAAGAAAAATATGTGGCGAGGGATGAGCGTATATTGATCAAATCACAGCGCCTGATTCAACTTATGATGGTGATTAACGCCAAAAGGTCGTTTACGGTCAGGGAGCTTGCCGACGAGTTCGGCTTGTCTCCGCGGACGATTACCCGGGATTTGCAGGAACTGAGCGAGGTAGGGTTTCCGATCTATTCCGTGCAGGGACGCGGCGGCGGTTACCGGCTGCTTCAAGAAAGAATGCTTCCGCCGATTGCCTTTTCAGAGAACGAAGCGGTCGCCGTATTTTTTGCCTGCCAATCCCTGCAGTACTTTGGTTCCGTTCCCTTTGACGAGAGTGCGGCTTCGGCGATTCACAAGTTTTATCACTACTTGCCTGCCGATACGAAGGAGCAGATCGACCGGCTGCGAAATCGGGTGGTCATCTGGAATCCTCATCGGACGATGTCCGCCGACTGCCTCCAGACCCTGCTGCAAGCGATCATGAACGACAGCGTCGTCACCATTTCGTATAAATCCGGCGATGGCATCACGCAAAGAGATATTCAGCCTGTCGGCCTCTATGCGAGCGAAGGATACTGGTATTGTCCGGCCTATTGCTTCCTCCGCCAAACCTACCGGCTTTTCCGCGCAGACCGAATCAGCTCAGCAAGTTTGAACGAAGCCTTTCATGACCGGCAGGATCTGAGCGAACGATCGGTATTTGATTGGATCACACCGGATTTGTCCCGCTTTGAGCAGCAGTGCGATTTGATTGTCGAATTAACAGAAGAAGGAGTACGTTCGCTTGAAACCAACGTCTGGTTCAGTGCTCACATAGAACTCCATGAAGATGGAAGAGGTGCTTTACGGATGCGGATTCCCGTTCAGAAAATCGAATTTTTTGCGGATTTGGTTTGGCCCTTAGGGGGAGAAGCAAAAATCGTGGAGCCTATCGAGGCTGTAGCTTATATCCGGCGAAAAATAGAAACGATCACAAAATGCTATTTTTGATCCCATGAGTTAAAAAGAAGGCAGCCGTTCGCACTTAGCGGATACCTTCTTTTCTGATTAAGTCGGGACACTTCATTCATCTGTCGACGGTTGCACCCATGACGGCTGCTTTTACATAGGGCTGACCCTGCAATGCTTTCAGGCTTTCGGCCGTTCCCGTCACGACAACGCCAAAGAGACGCACGTCGCTTGTTTCCGGTTGTTCCTTATCCTTGCGCAAATAATCGTAAATCCGCTTAAATTCCTGCTTATATTTTCGATTGTGATGCACTCCATATTCCAGGGCGTCAAGAAAGTTTTTTTCTGAAACATCATTACTATCCGGATGAACTCCAAAACCGTATACGCTGCTCGCCCAGTCAGGAAACGGATCAATAACGGATCCATCAGGCATTTTAGCGGCCGTATAGGGCTTCATATCCGAGTAAGTATCTACCCAATACCACACGGGATGGACGCCTGGCGGAAGCATGGACTTGACCTGCTCCACCGTATAATTTATATCAAAAGAAATGCCCATTTCAACCCGCTTCCGTCCATCCATGTCCTTCAGCTGCGGAAGCTCGTTAAGATAGTTCGCGTATTTTACGATCGGAAGATAGAACAGCATCTCTCTCTCGCCATTATAGCGGTTATAAGGTCGGTAATAATGAAATCCCTTGGCTTCCATATCCGGGTCCAGAAGCGACAGGTCTGAATAGTCGCCGGGAGGCAAAGAGAAACTCCCCCAGGAACTGAACTCGTAGTTTTCTTCCCCCCAGATGACCGGGACTCCATCCACAAGCTTATATGTCCGGTACCCGAGTGTACCGTGAAGAAAGCCGTAGTTAAATTGGAAGCTAATGATATACTGATTGGGACCACTGATCGCTTTAAGCATCTCAATGTCACGCATTGCATGTTCTGCGCTTCTGTACTGAAGCTGTAAATTCGTAAACCACCCTCCCGCAAGGATAAATAGCGTAATTCCCAACGAGATGATTGCGTTCCTCAGCATCGTTCTGCGGCGTGCCTTCCTGACGAGAGCCGACAGCTTCGCCCCATCATCAAAGCTGGATTCGTTATCGTTCATCATATAGTCCTCCATATTTTTTCTGAAATAATTTGCGTGCCCGATATAAGTACGTCTTCACCTTCTCCTCATGAATGGCTATGAGTTCAGAGATTTCTTTATAGCTAAAACCCAGTTCGTATTTTAAAATAAGCAGCTGTTTATAGATCGGAGTCAGCTCTTCCATCACCTTTTCGATCTCTTCTCTCCGTTCCTTTCGCAGCAGGATTTCCTCTGGAATTTCACTGCCTTCCACCGTCGCCTCTTCCATCGAAATCTCGATTCGTTTGCGTTTTCGGAGCATATCGTAATATCGATTTAGCGCGACCCGATACAGCCACGCCGAAAACTTATCAGGCCCGATGGAATCAATATACAGAAGACCTTTATATATGGCGTCCTGGACGATATCCTCGGCGTCAGCCCTGCTTGCCCCAAGGCGAATCAGGTACCGCTGAATCTGTTTCATTTTATCCTGCATCAGCCGCAGCATCTGCTCATTATCCACTTTCAACCTCCCTCCAAGCAGTACAACGTTTGGATAGGTGCATATGTATACAAGCGCGGAAAAAAGATTTTCCCTCTCGTAGAATCGGACCCATTGGTGAATCGCAACAGCCATGAATTTGAACAAAAAAACAGCCGATCTTATCGATCAGCCGCCCGACTACTTGTTTGTAAAATTGAACACCTTTGCCGCCCCGATCTCAGCCCTCAGTTCCTTGTCCTCTTCCGTGAACCTGTTGTTCGTATAACGCGCCAAGGTTTTTCTCCAAAAATGAATGGTCCTTGAATTCCTCTCTGTCGGGGTCGTGTAGATCAGCCATTTTCCCTGGAACCGGTTGAAGATTTGGGTAATGGCCTCCTCGGCAACGCCCTGACCCCGGAAAGGCTGCAGTATAAAATATTCGTTCACCAAAAAGTCGCTGTCATCCTCCACATAAGGCGGCGTGGCAATCAATGCGAATCCTGCGGGCACTTCGTCGACCCGAATCAAAAAAGGAAAAAGGCACTCATCTTTTTCCCACCAAATATCAAACTCGGGCATTTGCTGCTGAAGCGTTTGAAAGGCATCACTGTCTTCAAAAACGCCATACCGATTGGGAAGCACGTTCCGGATCCCTGCTAAATCGTGAAGATACAGGGGGTAAAGGTTATAGATGATCGTTTGTGTATCACGCCTGCTTAATTCAACCGTTATTTCTGCCATGTTGGATCCTCCTCAAAGAGCCTTTTATCTTGTACCGTAAAGTATACCGGCTGGCGCTTTGAAACAATATGCAGAGAATACACATAAACATTTAGGATACAAAAAGGGGCTCGCGCTGGTTTGATCACACGCAAGCCCCTGGCATTATTTTTTCTGGTATACGATCTTTCGGATCGTTTCTTCAGCGAGGCAATAGGATTGGGAGAGCTGCTCCACACCAATTCCTTTACGGAACGATTGTCTGATCTCTAGATTGCGTTTCCGCAGATAGTCCCGCTGTCCCGAAAGCTGGCCCCATTTTTTGCGGCCATCCTCGCGAGAAGGAATATAGATCGTCCTGCCTTGGACGTATTTTTGAATTTCCTGAAGCAGCTGTTCAGGTAAAATGTCGCTCGCAGATACATATTTCATTGGCTTCGCCCTTTCATCTATGTGAGTTGCAGATGGTAAGGTAGCAAAGCCTGCATGACAAACATCCTGCTAATGATCTGAAATGGATGCGGTTAAGAGATAAGGCTCCATGCAAAACAACCGCCGCTGTTTGTCATATAGACTCTGCATGGAGCAAAGATGTAAACTTTGCATCGGGGAAGCTTTTGGATTCAGTAGGTCCTGAGCCGGCATCATCGCGATATTCCTCTCTTTCGGTTATTCATCTGCCTAGTAGTTTCCACACGTTGTCTGTGGATTCCTTTTTATAATTAAAAGGAGACTCCTCTTTCAATCCCACAAAATCGTATCCGTCGTAATATAGGCCGCACCCGCCTCCTCAAACGGCTGCGAAATCTTCCGCTCGTTTACGGTCCAGATCGACACGTCAACTCCAGCCTTGCTGCAGTTTCGCACGTCATCCGGCGTCGCCGAACGATAGTCGTAATCCAGAAAAGCAGGCTGCAGCCGGCCGATGAGCTCAAGGTCTGCTTCACTTTGCGGCTTCGCCGATAGAAAGCCGAGCGGCACCGCCGGATCGATGGCACGCACCTTCAACAGATCGTTGGCATTGAAACAGATAAAGCTCATTTGTCCCATCATGCCGGAGCCGCGGACCAGCTCAACGAGCCTTTCCAGATCGCGATCTTGGTGGTATTCCTCAATCTCAACAAATGCGTGCATGCCGTAGGTCACACATACGGACAGCACTTCCTCCAGTGTCGGGACTCGCAGGCCGGAATAATCGCTGATCCCGTTTCCGGAGGTGATGCTCAGCTCGCGGATCTCGGCAAACGAGAAATCCTTCGTCCTCCCCGTTCCGTTCGTCATCCGGTCGACGGTACGGTCATGATGGACAATCCAGCGGCCGTCCGTCGTGCAGTAAGTATCGCATTCGATGCCCCAGAATCCCGATCGGCCTGCCAGCTCAAAAGCCGCGACGGTATTCTCAGGCGCCTGCATACTAACCCCCCGATGGGCTACATACTTCGGTTGCTGATTCACCTGTCTTCACCCCATGATCCGAATTTTTGTTGCTGTCCTCATCCTTTAATCGAACCGAGCATAACCCCTTTGTTAAAATATTTTTGCAAAAAGGGGAATATGATCAGCAGCGGCAGCGCCGTTAACATGATCGCCGCCATTTTGGCTGCAGGCGTATATTGATACAATACATTGGACGCGTTGGAGATGGTAGGGTCATCTTCAACGAGCATTTGCCGTAAAAATACCTGCAGCGGCATAAGCTTCGCATCGTTTAAATATATAATAGCGGAAAAATACGTATTCCAGTTGCTCACCAGATAAAATAACGTAAAGGTCGCAATGACCGGCATAGACAACGGCACGATGATTGATAGAAACAGGCGCCACTCTCCGCTCCCGTCGATCCTGGCCGACTCCTCCAGCTCAAGCGGCATGGACTGAAAAAAGCTTCTCATCACAATGACGTTGAACGCGGCAATCGCCGAGCTAAGCCATATCGCCCAGAAGCTATCCAATAGATGGAGCGATCGTACAACCAAATAGGTTGGAATCATGCCACCTGAGAACAGCATCGTGAAAAATACCATTAAATTCATTGTACTGCGCAGCTTTAACCATCGCTTGGACAGCCCGTAGGCCATAAGGGAAGTCAGCACGATATTCAGCGCCGTCCCTCCCAAGCTGATGATCACTGCATTGCGGAATGCAAGGGTAAAGCCCGGATGGGCGAGTAAATACAAATAACCGTCCAGGGTAAACTGCTTCGGAATGACATAGAATCCCCGCGTCAAATACTCGTACTCCGTTGAGAAAGAAACCGCAAGCACGTAGAACAATGGAAAAATCGCGATCGCGGCCGCCAGGAAAAGGATGAAATAAACGAGACACGTGAAGAACAGATCATGCCCTTTTGCCTGCCGCATTTAAAACACCCCTTCCTGGCCGAATCTCTTGGCGAGCCGGTTCACACCCCATACCAGCACCAAACCGACCACGGATTTAAATAAACCGACGGCCGTCGAATAGCTGTAATCGCCTTCGATCAGACCCTTTTTGTATATAAAAGTCTCAAACACCTCCGACACCCCTTGGTTCATCGGGTTCTGCAGCAGGAAAATTGCTCGAAGCCGAGGTCCATCATGTGCCCGAACCGCAAAATAACATGACGACAATGACGCCTCGCAAGCCGGGCAGCGTAATATGCCACACCTGGCGCCAGCGGTTCGCACCGTCCATCATAGCCGCCTCGTACAGCGTCGGGTCGATGCCCGATAGA
>NZ_PCZT01000009.1:2261852-2276912 GCF_002968895.1 Paenibacillus sp. AR247
GCCTTCAGCTCATCGGTCATTTCATAGGCTCCGCTGCTGTTTTTCTTGTAATGAATATTTTCAATCCCGTTCTTCAGGATGTCTTCTCCTTCCGGCGATACCCACCAATCAAACAACTGCAGAATGCGGTCCCGCTTGTCGGCATCCACGTCCTTGCTCAGGACGACTTTGATCGTTCCGCTCGTCGGCGTGGACGTTCCCCGCATCCCGTCCTTGCCCATCGGCGGCGCCAGCTCCACAAATTTAGCTCCAGGAGCAATCGTCTGCAGCTGCTGATTGGTTTGCTGGCTGAATTGGTAATGCATGTCGGCAAAGCCCACTTTGCCCTGCGCGTATTTCTCGTTGAAGTTCGTATTCGTAACAAAGTCTTTGTCGAGTACACCTTCTTTATATGCACGGCTCATAAAGGTCAGGAACGCCTTCCATTCGTCCGATTGGACCTGCATCGGAATCAGTTTGCCGTTCTCCTCTTTCCAGCCATTCGCGAGCCCAAATGGTGCAAACAGCTCCGGCATGCCCAGCAGGCTTGCGTTGCCAAGCGCCGAGAATCCGAAGGTATCGTTCTTCCCGTTGCCGTCCGGATCCTGGGTCGTGAAAGCTTTGGCGATATCATAAAACTGGTCGATGGTGAATGTATCCGGGGACGGTACGGGAATGCCCAGCTTATCCAGCCAGTCCTTGCGGACGTAAATGGTATTTTGGGCCGTGGCGTAGATCGGAATGCCGAAGATTTGGTCCTTCGGGTTCAGCAGCGCCCATTCTTCCGGTTTTGCGATGCTTTGCAAATGAGAATATTGGGCTAGCTGGGGTTTCAAGTCCTGAAATACGCCCTCCTCCACCCATTTCAGATATTGGCTTGGACTATCGATCCGCATGACGTCGGGCAGTTTGCCGGATGCCGCGATCACGTTCAGCTTTTCGTAAAAATTAGCATTCGGCACCCATTGAATTTGCAGATCCACATTGAATTTGTCATCGATGTACTTGATGATCGGATGGTTGTTGTCCGGCCAGCCCCCGCCTTTCCATGATGCAATCATCATGTCAATTTTGATCTTCTTCGGCTTGTCCTTGTCTCCGTTCGTTCCAGACGCGGTACCCGTATCCTCTGATCCCACGGATGAACATCCAACGACCGCTAAAAATACGAGACTCATAACCAGGATGATTGAGAGCATTCGTTTCACTTCAGGTGACCTCCATTACCCATAGGATTTTGTCCTCTTCCATTTCAATATATCTTGCTGACAGGGGTCACTTTTTCACAAAATGATGATCTTTTTATCCGAATTTCCGATCATGAATTTATCTTTTTCGGGAATTTCAGCGTGACGACGCTTCCTTTACCCGGTAACGACTGTACACGGACGCCGTAGGATGATCCGTATTTCAGCACCATTCGGGCATGTACGTTGATGATTCCAACCGATTCCTCCTGGGCGAACGGCTCTGCCTGCTGCTCCACCAGCTCCATTCGATGCATGATCCGCTCCAGGTCTTCCTCGGGGAACCCATTCCCGTTGTCGGTGACGTCGATGACGAGGTCGCCCTCTCTCTCATAGGCTTGCACCGTAATTTGGGCATGGCCGTTTTTGGGTTCGACCGCGTACTTCACGCTGTTCTCCACGATCGGCTGCAGCGACAGCTTGATCATGCGGCAGTCCATGCAGGACTCAGGCACCGATATGCTGCTGCGAAAATGATCAAATCGGATATGAATGATATCCAGATAATTGTGCAGATTCTGCAGTTCATCACGCAGCAGCACTTCCGATCCTGGCATTTTCGAGGTATAGCGGTAGACGCCCGCCAGGCGGGTTGCCATTTTCTCAATGGTCGGCACCTTCTCGATAAAAGCGATGCTCTTGATAATTTCCAGCGTATTGTACAGCAAATGCGGATTGATCTGGCTCTGAAGCGCCTGAATATGGGCATCCCTTTGCCGCAGCTGCAGCTTCATCTCATTGATCTCCAGACGATGGACGGTGTGGATGAGCTTATTCAGCCTGGACGTCATCTGATTAAAGCTCCCGTTCAGTTGCTGAATTTCGTCCCTGCCGGGAACCACGATCGCACTGACCTTGGTATCGCCTGTCTCCACGCGCTTCATCAGATTCCGCAGGTGAAGAATGGGCTGGACCACTTGGCCGACCATCCTGGGGATAAAGAGCAGCGATAACGCAATGATGCCCGTCATCACCCACAGCGTAGCCTTGCGAGCGAAGTCCAGGCCGCTGGCCATCTCGTGCATAGGCACGGAGGCGACCATATTCCAGCCGGTCACTTCCGAGCGGTTGCCGGACATTAGAATTTTTTCCCCGTTTCGCACAATGACGGCATCCTGCTTACCAAAGGGAAGGAGGCCCAGAGCCGTGTCCTCCACGTGCCGGCCCGCCAAACTCACGTCCGGGTGATACACGATTTCGCCGCTCGAATCGACGATAAAAAAATACCCTGTTTTCCCGAGCCTCGTCTGTCCAAGAATATCCTGGATTTCCGTAATCGATAAAGCGATATTCAGGTTGCCGATGAGCTTAAGGGAATTCGGATCAAATACAGGGACGATGAGCGTAATATAAGGGTATGCGGGGACAATCGCATCTTCATGGCGGTAATAAGAGGGAACGATTTTTAATTGATCGGACAAGGGGCCTACCATCCAGGGCGAGGATTCAATCATCGGATGGCTCAGGGAGTGATCTTTCGAATAAATCAGCCGGCCGTCCAGCGAACGGAGAACGATGCCCAGGACGTTGGAGTAATTGATCGCGATATATTTCGACATGATGCCTTCGACCAGCGCTTCCTGTTCCCGGTTGAAATTCTCGCCGCTGATGAGCCATTTCTGAAGAAGACCACTCTCCGGATTGTCGCCAAGCAGCGAATTCGAGGGCAATGGACCGGCAATCGAAGCGTAGGTCGATTGGGCCATTTGCGTAAAATACCGGTCCAGCTGATGATTGATTCTTGCGGTTGAGTCCTGGGCAATCGTGTAGAAATCTTCCTTGGCCGATTCCGTGTAGTAGTAGGATGTGAAGACCGCCATCAGTGCTATGGACACAAAGCTCACCGACAGCACCAGCCCGAGGATCTTCGTCTTGAAAGAGAAGCGGTAATGCCAATGGCTCCATTTCATGATCCCATCCTCTTTCTGTATTCGAGGGGCGCCACCCCGGCAAGTGCCTTGAATACCCGCGTAAAATAGGGCGTAGACGAGTAGCCGACGATGTCCGCAATTTCGGATACGGCGTATGAGGTCGTTCGGAGCAGCTTTTTGGCCTCATCAACGCGCAAACGGTTGACGTAACTGACAAGCGAGCTGCCCGTATGCTTTTTGAACAGTGCGCTGAAATGGGAGACGCTGAAATTCGTCAGGTTCGCCATGTCCGTGAGCGACAAGTTCGTTTTATAATTGGCGTCGATATACCGGCACGACTCGGCAATGGCCGCGGGCATGCTCGTTTTCGGTGTTCCCGGGAATCCAAGGTACCACTTTTCCAGCAGTGTCATGTAATATTTCAGGGTGGACGCATCATCGCCTGACTGATATTTCGGAACGTCCGTGAAGTCCAGGCCGAATTCATTCATCAGATTCTTCAGTTTGTGCTCCATCATGTTCAGCAGCCCGACCCGGGCATTTCTGTTCAGCAGATGCAGCCTTAAGATGGACTCGATGAATTGGCGCTGCTTGTGCATCACGGCATCGACCGCCAAGCCCTGGCTGTTATCCAGTAAAGACTGAAACTTGACGATATAATCGTTCAGGTCCTTTAGCGATTCCAGCTTCTCCTTCGATCGGTTTAATGCTTCGGTCATCGTTTCAAACTCTACCGGCTTCAGCAAATAGTCCGATACGCCATACGTCATCGCCTTCTGGGCATATTGGAAATTGTCGTATCCGCTAATAATGACCGATACGAGCGGAATGCGATGCTCGGCTATTCTTTTGATCAAAGATAACCCGTCCAGTTCGGGCATCATGATATCGGTGATCACGAGCATGGGCCATACTTCTTGAATCATGCTCCACGCTTCTTCCCCGTTGCTGCATTCTCCAACGACCTCGAATTCCTCCCCGGCCGTCTTCACCATCTGGACGATTCCTTTTAATACCCACGGTTCATTTTCGGCGATCAGAACGGTGTACATTTTGCGCTAACCCTCCATTGTCGGTAATTATCCAAGATGCTTGGGATATCCTTTCTGGTATCTAAAAAAACCATTCGTGAACGAATGGTTTTTTCCTGCTTCTTGACGGCCGGGTAATCACTCCCATTCCATGCTACAATATCCGGTATATACCAAAAGAAGGCGAGGAGGCAGAAGGCTGTTATGAATGTACGGCTGGCAGAACAAATCATCGAAAAATGGGCAGCGGCGAATGCCGGTGCGATCGGTCTAGATCCGAATCATATCCAGGCTTCATATATCTATAATCCGGGAGGCTTCGGCAATTTGTCTCTCCGCTTGTCGGACGGCCGCACGCGGCTTCATGTTAAGCTGGCTCCGCCCGATCAAAGCGAGCGGCTGCAGCAGTGGGCGGACGTCAGCGGTTATCTTGCCGAACACTACGCCGCACCCAAGCTGGTCCACAGGATTGAAAGTGAGATCGTAGAAGGGTATCCGTATGGCCTTGTGTTCGAATATATCGAGGATGCGGTCCCGCTGGCGGAAGCGCCGAATCCTGAAGCTATTCTGACGGGCGTCATCGAGACCGCCTCCAGGCTGCATCGCGACGGCATTCTCCGCAGAATGCTGCCTGAAGCCGAAGCCCGCACTTATGCGGATGCATTTGAAAACGAGTACATATCCAGGTTTACGGAAGATTTGGAAGGAATCCGCGGATCCCGGGAGCTGCTGCGGGATTTTGTGTCGGATGAGACCATTTCGTGGTTTGGAGAAGAGATCGAAAGGCTGAGGGAAACCGTCCGGCAGACCCCGGCTTTCGAGCTCCCTGCGCGCGATGTGGTTCATAACGATCTGAACGGAAACAACGTGCTGACTTGCGGCAAGGACAGCTTTCGGATCATCGACTGGGACGATCTTTCCGGCCAGGGAGATGCGGCGATGGATTATTCGGTTATGTTATGGCCGCTAAGGCATGGCCCATCATGGCCGGTTTGGAGGGAGAAGGTGTTGGCCACGGCAGGAGAAACGGTTGCCGAGCGGCTTGAGCTGTATTTTCGGGCAAAACTGCTGGACGACGTCATTGACGTACTGGCCGATTACGTCGAGTCGGAGGAGGTTCCGGAACATCGGGAAGAGGCCCAGCGCAAGGCCAAAGCAGTCCATCTCCGCTCGTATCCACAGTATCTCGCCCAGTATGGAGCTGGATAAGCAGGCAGCGTTAGAGGTGGAGACGAATTGCTGTTCTTAAATACGGAGAACACATCATAAAACTCTTTCCAACCGCCTTGATAGACGGGTAGGAAAGAGTTTTTTTCACGATGTACAGACTGCGTTTATTTCCGGGCAACCAGCCGCATCAGCATGTCGACCTTCGGAATTCGATATACCTCGCTTCCATTCGAATTGATGACCATTACGCCGGAGAGGACAGATAAGTAACAAGCGATGATTCCCGGGGATCTCCTTCCACCAATTCCCCTGCCTGCTGACCCTCCTTGAATAACGGCAGCAGTATATCGACAGAGGAATCCATGGAATATTCCTGTTGAAGCTGCTTGACTTGCTCGGGCACGCCGTCGGAAGTGATTGACTGGTGAATCAGCATGAAATACGGCGCGCCGCCTTCATTTAGGATTTCAGCCGTTAACGCCTTGATTCTCTCGAGCGGCGTTCCCGGCATGTCATAGATACTGCGCAGCGCCGCTTCAGATTCGGCCATCGCCTCCTGAACGAGCGACGTAAACAATTCGTCTTTGGATTTAAAATAATGGTACAGCAGCCCGTTGCTGATGCCTGCCGTCTCCGCGATCATACTCATCTTTGCGCTGAGGATGCCTTTGCGGGCAAACACCTGAAGCGCTGCCGCCTTGATTTGTTCTTTTCGTTCATCGCGAATTTGGTGCAATTGCTCTTCGTTTAATGGTGCCAATGTCAAGTACCCTTTACCGGAAGCTACCGTTTTTTCTACCAGTATATCAAATCCATCTTGGCTATCGCTATGGTCTTACCAGCTCGAACGGCGATTCAGGGAACCGCGGAAGTATTTCTTCGAGAATCGTTTCCACAGGTTGGCCGTTGTCCGCCGTAAGACCGGAGAGCAGCTTCCTGCCCTCATCCGAAGCGGTTAACACTTGGACAGCTGTCTCAGGATTGAAAATGTTACGGGGGGATACCGCTAACGTATTAACCGCCCAATAGAGTCCATAGAACTTCCAGTCGGGTTTGCTGACCGCATACCTCAGGAACAGCTCCATATATTCCCGGCTGAAGGCGTTCCTCTTGCTCGAATCCGTCCCATGGTATTCGACACCCTCCCACCGGAGATCGGCCGTACAGTTCAGCCAGAACGCCGGCTCGATGGCCTCCTTGATTCGGTGAAGCACGCCGCGCTCCCAGTCCGCCCGTTCCTCAGCGCGCTGTTCCCGCAGACAAACCTCCAGGATTTCGACAGAGATGGCAGCCACGGTCATGCCCTGGCCGAAGATCGGGTCATAGATGCAGTAAGCATCTCCCAGGACCAGCAAGCCTTGCGGCCACAGCGGCATCTGTTCGAATCGATGGCAGTACAACTCCGGAACGCGGAAAGGTCTGGGTGACGCCATCGGTTCGAAATCGCGGACGAGTTCTGCGATCTTCGGGCTCGGAAGCTGCTCCAAGGCGCTCTCGAATTCGGCGGCATCCGTCGGAGGGTAATTCCCGCCCGGACGGGCGAGCAGCACTTCAGCCGTATCATTCTCGATAAAAGAGAAGACACTCGTATACGTACCGCTCGCAGGCTGCCCTTGAATGTTGATGACATCCCATTCATCGATCAAATGAGTCAGGTGCGGCGGTACTTTATAGCGGCGGGTGCTGTATCCGAGCGAAACTTTCAACAGATCCGGCTTGGGAACCTCGTAGCCCAGATCCGTAAGCCAGCCCGACAGCTTTGAAGATCGCCCGCTCGTATCAATAACCAGGTCGGCCATCAGGGCTTTCTCCTTGCCGGACTGCTCGCGGTCTCTGGCCTGCACCCCTAGTACCGTGGATCCGTCAGGGCTCGTTAACAACCCCGTCACCTGGTGTTTCGTCAGAAATTTCACGTTGGAAATGGCTGCCGCCCGCTGGCGGATGACCCACTCCAGAAGCGCTCTGCTGAATTTAAGATCATCCCGGTCGTACTTCATTTCCAGGGTGCCGTACTGGTTCATGAAATACGCGTTTTTGTTCAGTGAAGACGGGCAGCCGTTCGCAATCATATCCTGCTCATAACCAGGAAAGAGGCGTTCGATGACCGCTTTCCCCCGCGCCGTAAAGCGATGCGGATGGAATGCCTGAGGCGTTCCCGGCCGGACGTCCGGCCCTGCCGGATAGGCATCATTTTCGACGATCAGTACCTCTTTGAATTGTTCCGAAAGCACGCGTGCGGTCATGAGTCCCGCCATACCTCCACCGATGACGATGGCCTTGCTTGTGTTCACCTTGGTAACCATAACATAATTCCTCCCAGTTTTAGATTGACTCATTCAGTCTACAATATTCCAAAAAAATATGAATCCCTTAATTTAGATTGACTCAGTCAGTCAATGTTATTATGCGGCGATTAACAGTTATTGTCAACTCCTTTTTCAGACGCCCAATTTGCCTCTTCAGACATTTTCGGGCACAACAAAACGGCGGCCGACGAAGACTTGAAGAATAGCAGTCTATCCCTGCGGCAGCCGTTGTTTAATCACGCTTTCCGTTACTTTCAAATAGGAACGTAAAACCTGTCGTGTTGGATCACTTCTGCGGCCGTCTCGGCCGGATCCTTTTGATTCGTATCCACAAGATAATCCGCATTGTCTGCTGCTGACTTCAGTTATTTAGCAAAAACAGCGACCGGTCCAGTGAATGGATATCCCCTCTCTTATGGAGCCGCTCCGCTATCGTTTCTTCGTCTGCGTGCAGTACCGCATATTTGAGCTGTACGTTTAAGTCGGCGATCTGCCGGCAGAACCACTCGAATTCATCTTCGACGACAAAGTCGATCACGACGTGAAAATCGTTTTGGATAAAGTTTCTGGTGACCGAAAGGATATTCATCCAAGCCAAGCTCAGACGTTCCTCCCATGTCGGGACGGGCTCCGTCATCTGCATGTGGAGTAAATCGTCGCCCTCGATCAGCACACAGCGTTCCACGAGCCGAGCCAGCTCTTTCGACGTTGTCGATTTTCCGACCCCGAGCGGACCGGAGATCAGATAGATTTGCTTCGTATCACCGTCCATATGTAATCTTCCTCCTCTCTACAAAAGTCATCAGCTGCGCCAACTCGGCCGGGTTCAGACTTCTGTAATATGCCAGAGAACACCGGCGGGATCCAGCAGGTGGATGGCGCGTCTGCCGTACGGCTGGATTTCAGGAGGCTTGGCTTTCACGCCGTATTTTCCGACGACACCGGAGTGTTGAAGATGGCTCCACCACGCATCCAAATCCTGGACGCATAGCTCCAGCATATAGTTCATTTGCAATTCAGCGTTCTGATAGTTCTGTAAATGGAATTCCGTTTCGTCCATCCGGAAAATCGTCAGCTCATCGCTGGTGAAGATTTTTTCAAATCCCAAATCCTCATAGAACTGCACAGCAAGCGGGTAATCCTCACCGGACGGAACAAAAGGCCTTAGCTTCAGCGCTTTCATCGTCATCATCTCCTTAACAAGAGTTATTAAAAACGCCCCACGGCATCATTATATCAGCCGCAGGGCGTAATCCAACGAGTATTATATTATTATACCGATCATATTCCTATCTCAGCCAGCGATGCTGGTCCAAATGGATCATCGAGCGTGTCACCCGAGCTCAATAGCCAGGCAGTGGGCATGATTTGTCGGCCTATGCTCCGGAAGGGAAACAACCAGAGCTCCGTAAGGCTGTTCGAACGGTACATCGCCCACACCCAGCAGCCGCACGGACTTTACTTTGTCAGCCGGGGTCAACGTACGAATGACGGCCAGACGATCCTCCGGCCAGCGCATTTGGAAGGCGTAGAGAATATTCCCCTTCTGCGTAAATCGGTAATCTGCCGCTGTCCATTCCACTTTGTTTTCGGTGAAATGGTCAATGACCACCTGTGAAGGGCCTTCGCCTGACACGCGGAATGGGCGGGTGCCAAATATTCCTTCTCCGCAGACTCGAATCCACTCGGCCATCTCCCTGAGGATATGCGTGCACTCGTCGTCGATCGTACCATCCGGCTTCTGCGGAATATTCAAGAGAAGATTGCCGTTTTTAGAAACGATATCGACCAGGATCTCGATGACATGCCCAGGCTTTTTATACACAGACCTCACATTATAGAACCAGTCCCCTACGCATGTGTCGGTCTGCCACGGCTCAGGCTTAATGTCAGGCTCTTGGCTCCGCTCGATATCCAGCACGCCGATCGTGTATATTTCCTTGCGCCGATCCTTCTGGTTATAAACCGCACGGTTCACGCCGCCATGAATCGCCGCGCTCGTATTATACAGGTGTGCGACAGCGCGCAGTCCAGCCTCGTAGGCGGGATCATCCAGGGACAGCTCCGGCTTTTCCCAGTAGCCTGGTGTGAACGGCAGCCCGCCGTCCGAGTACAGCAGATCCGGCTGATACTTATCAATGATTTCCTTCATCACGGAAAACCAGTGACGATGCCACCATGGATTGGACGTATACCAAGGCGCAATCGAATCAGCCTGTATCCTGCCATGATGGTGTTCCTTATTGGGCAGATACAAATCCTCATTCGCCGGATCGTTCCCATCGTAAGGAATGCCGGCATATGGCCCCTCCTTATCGCTGCCTTTATTCCAATGGAACCAGCTGAATGTGGCGCCGAGATGCTCCGTTAGGCCAAAAGGCAGCCCACGCCGTGCGGCGGCATCCTTCCACAGAGCGACAATATCTTTTTTGGGTCCCATATTGACCGAGTTCCAGCGATGGATGCTAGAATCATAATTGAAGAAGTTATCATGGTGCATCGCCTGCGCCACAAAATATTTGGCCCCGGCTGCCGTGTATAAGTCCATTAAGGCATCCGGGTCAAACGCCTCCGCTTTCCACAGCTGCACAAGATCTTTATAGCCAAATTTCGATGGGTGCCCGTAGTGACGGACATGGTATCGGTATTGTTCCGAACCTTCAATGTAGATGTTCCGTGCATACCAGTCTCCGTACATCGGTACGGACTGGGCGCCCCAGTGCGACCAGATCCCAAGCTTGGCGTCCCGGAACCACTCCGGACATTCGAATTGGCGGAGGGACTCAAAGGTAGGTTGGTAGGGGCCTGCGGCGATTTCGTTCCAGTTCATCGGTATTGCCTCCTTTGCTCGAATCAGGAATTGATTTTATCCTAGCAATCCTCATGCCATGAATGAATACAGAATCCTAACCTTCTGTTGGATAAAATTATCTACTCTATATAGAACGGGGAATACATATATGGGCAACCAATCACTAGCAAGGCTGTATATGGAAAATCTGGACGTACGGGTCACATCGATGGGATATAACCAGGTATGGACGGACTGGCGGGAGCTCGACTATACGCCGGACTTCAACAAGTTTTATTTGATCTGTGACGGGGAGGGATGGCTGAAAATCGGCGATTCGGAATTCAGTCCAAAACCCGGACAATGGTTTCTTATGCCTCATGGCGTGAAGCAGTCCTATTCTTACACTTCGGGCCCCAGATACACGAAATATTGGTGCCATTTTACGGCTCGAATTGGGGACCGTAATCTCTTTGACCTGATTCAAACCCCACTGTATGTGGACACAAAAAATGACAGCGAAGCGATCCGGCTGTTCCGCGAATTGCTCGACAGCGATGCTGCGGCTTCCATTAGCGGTCCGCTGCTTGTGAAATCAGCCATGCTAAGATTGGTGTCTTATTATATTGAGCACGCGGTTTCCTCCGAGGTCAGCCTCCATCGTTCGACGGAGCCCGAACCTCTCGAACAGGTGATTTCGTATATTCAGAGCAGCTACCGTCACAACCTGACCATTGCGGACTTGGCAGAAAAGGCTCATTTGCATCCCAACTATTTCATCCGTGTATTTAAACGCCAGTTCGGGATTTCCCCGATTCAATACATCAAGAAAAGAAGGCTGGAGGAAGCAAAACTGCTGCTTGTGACGACGAACCTCCCGTTATCTGAAATCGGCGACCGGATCGGAATATCCGATATCTCCTACTTATCCAGAATTTTCAAGGAATCGACCGGCTTCTCGCCGACCGCATACCGGATGACCTTCAACTCACATCAAACGGTATCGCCTTAATGAAAAGCTGGTGCAGCTGCCGTTAACACGAAAAAAATGGTGCTTGTACAAGCACCATTCCAATGAAAAATATGCCTTGCCTAAAGAGTCAAGCCCACTGTCTTCAGCACTTCCGAGTAAGACGGTTTGGGCTGATGCTTCGCATCAAATAAGAATGGCCAATTCTTTCGGCCCCGCACAGGGAAATGGTCCAGCCAGGTATAATCATCGGCAGCGCCCCAAAAAGTGACGGAGGTGATATATTCGCTGTATTCCTGGAACAGCCGGAAAAATTGACCGTAACGTTCCGCTTGAAGAGCCAGCATCTCTTCCGTCGGAGCCGTGAGGTCGGTCCGCCGGTCATCGAACGCAAACATCGAAACGTCCAGCTCCGTAATATGCAGCTTCACGCCCAAACTGGCGTATTTCTCGATCGCCACGCGGATATTATCCAGGGACGGGTGATACAGGCTCCAGTGCGCCTGAAGCCCGATGCCATGGATCGGCACCCCCTGCTCGAGCAGCGATTTGACGAGCGTGTAGATTTTCTCGCTTTTCACCGGATCGGCCTCGTTGTAATCGTTGTAGAACAGCAGCGCCTCCGGATCGGCTTCATGGGCGTACTCAAACGCCTTGGCGATGAAATCCTCGCCGATAATATCGAGCCACTTCGAAGGCCGCAGCAGCTCGCTGCCGCTGTCGGATACCGCTTCGTTCACCACGTCCCAAGCATAGAGCTCTCCCCGGTAACGGGATACGACCGTGTTGATATGAGATTTCATGCGGGCAAGCAGCGTCACCCGATCCGTTTGGCTGCCGTCTTCATTTTCAAACACCCATGCCGGCGTCTGATTGTGCCACACCAGCGTATGACCCCTTACTCCCATGCCGTTGGCTTTAGCCAGGGCCACCATACGGTCTGCAGCCTCAAACGTATACCGGTCCTCCGCAGGATGCAACCTTTCGAATTTCATTTCATTTTCGGCAGTCACACTGTTGAAATGCTCGATAAGCAAATCACGCTGCGAGTCCAACGTCACCGGATTGACGGCGGCCCCGATCAAAAACTGTTCTTTAAACGCTTCGCGCAACCTCATCATACCTATCCCCTCCTAGAGAAGTTCTACACGCCAATGCTTCATGAAAGACGCCTTCATCCCAAAGTGTAAGCCTCCTCATGATCACGCAACAACCTGCCATTGACTGTGTCCTCACCCGGCAAAGTATGGTTGTCTTTGACCACACCTTGCGACTTTCAAAATAACATCCAGCACAAACGAGGACATTCCCAGAGGAACACCCCTTTTGCATAAGGAGCAAACGGAAGTCGGGTTACTTCAGCACCTGGTATTGAAAATCGGAAAAATCCGCCGTCCCTCCGACCTCCCGGGTGGAAAACAAAAACAGACCGATGCGGCATCCCATAAAATGGTCCAGCTTGTATACCATCTGGTGCGTAATCCCAAGCTGCTTCCAATCCGCACCATCCCGGTAATAAAACATGCACTCATCCGCATTGTTCACGAAATTGCCGATCGTCTTGAGTGTGACGACGTTTCCGGACACGGGGATTCTGGCGAGTTCGGTCCCGGGCTCTTCGTCGACCAGTTTGCCGAATATGGAGCGGTCTCCTTGGTCAAGGCGATCAAGCCGTACGGTACCGATCAAAAAGCATAAGCCAGCATAATCGCCATCCTTCAGCCCGCTGCCGTCCAGCGTGACCGTTATTTCGCATGCCGGTCCCATGGCGCGCTGCGTCAGCGTATTGACCGCGAACGTCAAATTGGGGCTGATCTTGCCGGATGTGACCCGGTAGACTCCTGGTTTGTCCGTTACGGACCACAATGCATCGTCAGGAGTATGATTCCACTGCCAAACATCCTTCAGGCGTACTTTGCCATCTTCGTCCGGCGTGTAATCAAAGTCGTCGCTTCCAACCAAAGGCTGGTAGGTATACCCGGGTCTTGTGCTTGGCAGCTCGATCATTGGGGGTGCTGCTTTGGCGAATACCGGAAAACCGTTCTCAAAGCGCAGCGGAACAAGCACCGGAATCCGGCCGACGGCGCCGTGATCCTGAAACAGCACAGCCACCCATTTCCCGTCCGGCGTATCCACTATGCCGCCCTGCGCTACGCCTGAATTGAAATACCCCATATCGTCATTAAAGACCTCACCGCCCGTAAACTCGCCCTCCAAGGAATCCGCCGCAAAGCAGGCCTGCGTTCGGCGCCCCGAAGCCTTCGAAATATGGATAAAGAAAGCATAATACCTGCCATCGATCTTATAAAAGTGAGCACCCTCGTACCCGAGATGGTACGGCTCCCGTTCTTTCACGATAACGCGGTTCAGCCCGCCGGGTTTGGGACCGGAAAGATCCTCCTTCAATTCGAGCAGGTGAATCTCGGCATTCCCGTAAATCAGATACGTCCGGCCGTCATCGTCAAACAGCAGGGAGCAGTCGTGATAAAAGCCCTCGATGTATTGCTTCGTCCATGGGCCGGTTACGCTATCTGCCGTGTACAAGTAAGTCCGGCGGGTATCGTTCGCCACGAAGATGACGTAGAATTTTCCCTTGTGGTGACGAAAAGATGGCGCCCACATGCCCCTGGCCGTAAATATGTTGGCCGTCTTCGAGCCGCTGTGCGGGCGTATTGTCCAGTACGTCGTACACATGTGAAGCCACCTCCCATTGAATCAGGTCATATGATCGCAGAATGACGCAGCCCGGCATCATGTGCATCGTCGTGCTCACCATATAGTAGGTATCCTCTACCCGGATCACATCAAGATCCGGATAATCGGCCCATATAATCGGATTTGGATACATGTTCTCTCTGCCCCTTCCTAATCGCGTTGTACAATGACTTCGATCGACACCTCGGCCAAAGCCGGGTTCAAATCCCTTTCTTCCGTTAAATCAAGCACCGGATATTCGTCCATGCCGAAATGAACGCGGCGGATTCCGGACCCTCTTGGCCCTTCTACTCCAGGTCGGGCATGGTATACGTTCCAAGTAACGCCATCGTCATCGGTAATGTAAGAATTATGGCCCGGACCGTATTCGCCCGGGACGCTTCTCGACGTCAGCAGCGGATAATTGCCCTTCGTCCAGCTGCCGGGATCCAGCAGGTCCGCATTCGCATCGGCGGTCAGCAGGCCTACACAATAAGTAGCGTCTACCGCCGCGCTCGAGAAGGTTAGAAAAATCCTGCCGTCCCGGATCAAAGCAAACGGCCCTTCATCGACAAAGGTATGGTTATTGGCCCAGCCAAAGTCCGGCTTGGTCAGCAGCACCGGATCGCTCGCCAGCCTCCACGGCTCCTTCGGATCCAATTTCGCGATATAAACCCAGGCGCCAAGATCTTCAGGCACGAATTGCCGCTCCGACCAAGCCGCGTAACATTCCCCGTTCACCTGGATGACGGTCATGTCCAGGGAGATCACCCTGCCCGCCTCGCATAACTCGGTACCATCTTTCCTGACGACGCGCCGGGGCATCGACCAGTCAGCTGCGCAAGTGGGGTCCCCACCCTCGCGCAGCTTCATCACGTGGCACTCTTCATAGAAAAATTCGCCTGTCGTTGCCGCATGAAAAATGTACAGCCTGTCCTCGATAATATGGAACTCGGGCGCCCATAACAGCCCTTTAATCGTGATCATAGGTTTGTGTATCC
>NZ_PCZT01000009.1:2277012-2287921 GCF_002968895.1 Paenibacillus sp. AR247
CATAATGCTCCTGACGAACCCTTCCCTTCACCCGATAGGTTCCCGCCTGATCCCAGCGAACCGCTGCCGTATCCCAGTCCACGGCTTTGGGGGCCGTGGTGCCGTCACTGTATACCGCGGTCGCTTTGAGCGCTTTCAAATCCTCGGCCGATGCCGCCTTGATGCCATCCGGAACTTCAATGGCGACATTCTCGGGAACCGTAAGCCGGCATACGAGGCGTTGTGCCGTTTCCCGCGGAACGCGGATCACGTTACGGGGCTGGATGCCTTCAATGTCGGCCGATACGGCTTCCAGAGTAAACGCCTCCGCTTTTTCCGGAGTCCCGGCGCCAGCCAGATCATAAAGGTCCTGAATCTTATTTTGGTAGCTGCCGCCCTTCCCGTCGCTCCAGCGGATGACGTATGCCTGGCTTGATTCATCGTACTCGCAAGCGACATCCTGGGCGTAAGCACCGCTCTTCAAATCGACAAGCCCGATTTCTTGATACTGCAGCAAATCGCCGGAAGTAAAGAACAGCACCGCCCCTCGGCTCTCTTCATCCTGCTGTCCATCCGCTTCCGTCCGTACGGCAACGACACCGAATTTTCCGTCGGCAATGCGGAAGAGGTACGGATTTTTCAGGCTTTTGGCACGAAGCGTCCCGTTTTCATGGTTCGTTGCCTTGGCGAACAGGACGCCTGAATTATGGTTCAAGGCTTGGAAGTCCCTGCCGTTCTCGCTATAGGCAAGATGCATGCTGTACGCCAGCCTAGGTGCATAGATGATGTCTTCCTGCGGAGTGCGGGTATAGCATAGTACTTTGATATATTCGCTTTTCAATATCATGGCATGGTCCTCACCTTTATTGATCATTTCAAATGCGGATTTGCTGACGGAGTAACGCCATTTCTGATTATTCTATTGACTTTATATTGCGTTTACTATGAAATTATAAATTAGGACATCTCAGCAATGAATGATCTATGCTGACAGAAACTTGATCTATTCTAAGATTGGAGATCGTGATGACGACATCCATTTACTATGTCGGATATGATGCCGCCCATCCTGGAGACTTTATTTATGACATTCCGGATGGACATGATTTTTGGCTGCTGATTCTTACGCAAACGCCGGCCGAGTTCTGGGTTCAAGGAGTAATCCGGGAGTACCCGGCAAACTGTGCCGTTCTTTTTCCCCCTCGCCAAAAGATTATGTACCGCGCCTGCTCAGGCCAATTTGTGAATGACTGGGTCCGTTTCGAAACGGACGAATCCTACGTTCTGGAGACGGCACTTCCGCGGGGCGTTCCGATTCCGGTGCCGGATCCCGGGTACTGCCGCCAGCTGTTTCAGCTTCTGGCCACCGAAAATTTTTTCAGCTGCGATTACCGGGAGCTCTCGATCGACTACCTGTTTCGGATCTTGTTCAACAAGCTGCTCGAAGCTTTTCAATCCAAGGAAAATTCGCCGCATTACCAGAAACTGCTGAATCTGCGCAAGGCGATCCATAACCGTCCCGGCGCTGAATGGAGCGTCCCTTCCATGGCCGATGACGTTCACTTGAGCCCCGGGTACCTGCAAACGCTGTATAAGGCGGCTTTCGGGATTTCCTGCATGGACGACGTTATCCAGTGCAGAATCCGCCTCGCCAAGGAAAGGCTGGTCCACGGATCGCTTAGAATCGCCGATATCAGCGAGCTGTGCGGATACAACAATGTCGAGCATTTCTCCAGACAATTCCGGCGTATCGTGGGCTGCACGCCTCGTGAGTACCGGCAGTCGGGTGATTTACGGACTTGAGATAAAATCAAGCAGCTTTCTATCCGTTTCCAATAGAAACCTTCTCCTTATAAGATAAATAAAATAGAGCAGCAGCATGCGGTCCCGCATGCTGCCTTTTCGTTAATACCATAACCCAATCTTACCCGACGATGCCGGTCCGTTCGATGCTTTCCACAAAGTAACGCTGCACGAACAAATAAATAATGATCAGCGGCAGGATCGCCAGCAAGATGCCGGTATCCTGGACCATGCTCATGTAGAAAGGATCCTTGTTCGTCGCAACCCCGCCCTCGAGCATGATGGAGAGGTTGTGCGGCAGCGACGCCAGTTGGGTGGACATCACTTTGCCCGACGTTAAATACGTTGTCGTAAAGAAGCTGTCATTCCACTGCCATACGAACGAAAACAACAGCACGGTAACGATGGCCGGAACGGCATTCGGGAGCATGATGCGCATAAAAGTTTTGCTTACGCCCGCCCCATCGATATAAGCCGCCTCCTCCACTTCTTTGGGGATGCCCCGGAAAAACTGTCTGAAAATAAAAATGTAGAGACCCGCCTTCAGCGAGTTTGCGGTGACTGAGGTTAGAAAGAAAGGCCAGTACGAATCCAGCAGGTTCACTGACTTCCCGGTCAGCAGCGGGATCAGCCCCATAAGGCTGAAATCCTTCAAATTCATGTAGATCGGTATCAGAATGGTCGTTGGCGGCACCAGAATGGTCAGGATGACGCCTCCAAAGAGCAAATTGCTGCCTTTGAATTTAAGCCGCGCGAAGGCGTAGCCTGCAAATGCGCAGGACACGGCCGTCAGGATCGTCGTCATGGCCGATAACGTAAACGTATTGAACAGCGTGTGCCAATAGTCCATGATCGAGATGGCTTTTTTGAAATTGTCCAGCGAATAATGCTCCGGGATAAAGACCACGATCGGCGAATACAGATCGCTCTTGTCTTTGATGGCCGTTGAAATCTTTTGAAGAATGGGGTACAGAATGACAAACGACAGTCCTGCCATCAGGACCAGCCGCACGACGGTCCACAGCCAGCGCTTCCAGCTTTCGAGCGACAACAAACGGGCGATGATCAACGCGGCTCACGCTCCTTCTACTCTTGATAGAAAATTCTTTGGAAATGAAAAACGTAATGATTAGCAAAATAACCATGATCGCCAGGAAGTAAATCCAGGCCATCGCCGAGCTGAGGCCGAAATTGAAATTCGTAAATCCCGTTTCCCTGATCAGCGTCGTCATTTCGCTCCGGGAGAACGAGTCGATCACCGTATAAATCACGTTGACCAGGATGAGCGGGCTGACCATGGGCAGCGTGATTTTCCAAAACGCTTCGTAACCGGTCGCTCCTTCGATCTTGGAGGCCTCATACAGCTGGGGGGATACCGACTGGATCCCTGCCAGGAAGATCAGAATTTGCACGCCCGACTGGCTGACGATCTGGTAGATGCGATCCACAGCGCTGGTCAGGTACGTGACAATGTTATCGCTGACACCGGAATTGACCATGATCCGCGTCAGCTCGCTGGTCCCCAGGCCGCTCACGGCACCGCCGGCGTTCTGCTCATTGATGGCCTGAACGAGGCTGGACGTCTCCAAATTCGCAATGACTCCGGAGGCAAGGATGACCGGAAGGAAAAAGATCGATCTGGCAATGGCTCTGCCGACAAACCTTTGGTTCAGCAGTACAGCCAAAAACAGGCTGAAGATCACAATGAGCGGTACGTTGATGACCATGTTTACGATCGAGGTCGTCAGCGTACGGTTAAAGCTCGTATTGACCGTAAGGGCTTCCACGTAATTGGAGATGCCGATAAAGCTGATGTTCATGCCGTTAGCATTGGCTTCGATGGAGCTGAAGCTGTACCTTAATGAAGAGATTAACGGTATCAGGAAAAAGAGAAGGAATCCGAGCAGCCACGGCAAAACGTAGATAAAGCCCCAAAGCGCCTTCTGTTCGGCGTACGTCCGCCGCTTCGCGCCGATTTTCATGATCGACTTCAAGATTGCACACCACCCGTCAAATAGCTCTCGGCTTTCACCGTTTGGCCGTCCACCGTCACATCCGTACGGTTATAGTTCACAATGACGTAAATGCCGTTCCCGTACACGGTCTTGAACACGCCTTCGCCAAGCTTCTCATGGCCCGTAATCGGCTCATTCCGGACGTTCTTCAGCACATCGTTCACCTCGTGGTACATTTCGGCGGCCTGGTCGATCCACTGCTTGTAATGGACGGCATACAAGTCGTTGAAATCCGTATCCTTCACTTTGTCATTCGGTTCATGGATCCATTCGAAGTACATGCCCGCTCCGTATTCGAGACATTTCAGGATATACTGCCGTTCATCCGTATAGGTTGACAGGTTAAACGGGCTTCCCGTGTAGTCGATGGACCCCCGAATGACCATTTGATAGAATGGGATCTCTTCGTCCTCGATCTTGAATCGGCTGCCGGACATCGGCGCGTTCGTAATATCCGACAAGAATGGGAGCGCATAAGCGTTGCCGCCGTCCGCCATGACCTTCAAATTTTGCTGTGAGATGCTGCCCAACGCTTGAACCGAAAGGTTCTCGGACTGCGTGCGATCCAGTTGATTGTGCTTGCGGTAATCGCTGTTGAGCTGATCGGCGAGATCCCGGAGTGAAATGCCGCCCGTTTGATACCCTTTCAAGCCCTTCAGCACCGACTCGGTATAGGAAACGGTAAGCCGCGGGGATACAACATAAGACGGCGGCTTATCCCGGTCCCTCCGATTGAGCGCCTGATCCAGCGGATAGAGAGCGGCAGGAACGCCTCTCAGCGTTCTCGCAGCATTCGCGTTCTCGTTGAATCCCTTCCCCGTATTCGCAGTCAAAACTGCAACATCCGGAAAGAAAGAAACCCCTTGATCCCGTGCGAACGATAGGAAGCCCCGCAATCCATTGCTGCCGCCGACCGCCTTGTCGACCGAAAATATGATCCGGAACCTCATGATCCAATCCGCCATTGAACCAGCCCGAAAATTTCAATTTGATGTTGGAGATGTCACGGCTCTTCATCTGGTTGATGATATCCTCCGACTGTTACAAACGTCGTGAGAGGCTCGATCGTCCGGTAAGGAATGCCGGCGACATGCTTCTGTTTGGCGATGCCGCCGACCAGCTGGCAGGTAGAACGGCGTATCTGTCTTACCGTTCCTGGAACCTGGGCAGCGTACGCTCCTGGCCGTTCGCTTGCAGCGTCACTTCTCCTTTGTTCATGACATTGAAGCTGGGATATACATAGTTATAGCTGTTCAGCTTTCCGCTGATATCGGCATGGATAGCTGCAGCCGCGGCACCTTCCTCGATGATGCCGAGGATCGCGCCGCTTTCCCGGATGATGCCGAACACCGGCAGCCGGACCGCCTGCTCGGTCTTGGCATCCTCGGTCGTCTTCATCGTCAGGTCTTCCCCGTACAACGGTTGCTGGTAAGCGGGATACTGCTTTTTCCCGTTGTTGAAATGGATGAGCGCGCCGGAGCCGTCCGGCACGAAGATCGTCCCCTCTCCTTGGAGCTGCCGGCGACCAAAAAGCTGAGAAAGGAAATATCCCGATCGGATATGCGCTCGGATATTGAATACCGGATGCAGGGATTTTGGCGACTAGGCTGCCGCCGTCCAGGGCATATTCGATCGATGCGAGGAATATCCGCGGTTCCGGCTTCTCCTGTGTAAAATGCAGCTCCTCCATGTCCTTCATGAGGTCCTCTTCGGTGTATCCGGCATCGTCGAATGCCTTGAAGGCGCGATCGAGCTGCAGTCCATTTAAGGCGCTGTCGTTACGGACATACACCTTTTTATCCGGATCTTCTTTATAGGCGATTTTCAGAGCCCGCTGACCCGTTTTGTCCAGCTTGCCCAGCATTGCCTCGATACGCTCGCTGCTGAGCATCATCGGCAAATCGGCCGCCGACTTCACGGCAGTTCCGAACTGGTACGTGACCCTTACCCCGCTTGGGATCGGTTCGAATTTGATCTGCTTATGCGAGACGCTGTCCGTGAACGTATTGATGGAATTCACCTGGCCGAAATTGTTGTAATAATCGATCTTGAGCTGGGAAGAAAGGTTGGCTTTGTTCACCCCCGAGGCGAGCGGATCCTTGCCCTGCTCCGGCGGGTTGCTGTACCATGTCTCTCCGGTTTCCTTATTTAACACAGCAATAGCGCCCGTACTCTCATCCACGAACAGCCGCAGTCGTTCATTTTCGGCTACGCCTTTCATGCCGGCTGCACGGGCGTCGGTGAAAGCCGCCTTCAAAGGCTGGCCCTTGGTGAATTGGGCTGCAGCCGGTGCATCATTGGCCCCGGAGCGGGCGGCGTTCGAATCAGCACAGCCGGCCAGCGCGATCCCCGCGATCAGTACCGGGAGCCACAGGGCGATTCTGGCTTTGCGCATGGTTTCTCCTCCTTTCTTTAGTTTCTAAGCATGATTTCCTGATAAATGACGTGAACGAACGAAATCATCTGCTGAATCAGTCCGAAAAACAGCAGGCAGATAAAAGCCATAAAGCCCATCGCCACGATCGTCAGCAGGATCGTCCCGATGGTCTTCGACGGCGAGTATTGATGCACGGTCATGTTGCCGACGAACAAAAGATACGCCGACCAGAGGAAGGCCGCGGTGCTGCAGAAGTTATAAAACGCCGTCTCCTGCAGTGATATGACATTGCTGAGCCAGATCCACGGGAAGTTGATGATCATCATCGGAACGAGGGCAAAGCAAGTCGATGTAAAAATTTCAACGAACTTCCCTTCGCCGTCCATGAGCGTCGTCAGCGACCAGTTGGCCACGCACCAGAACAAAACCGGGACAACGATGTACACTACTTCCATCAGGCTGTTCATATCATCCGGATTGGTGATTTTGACTAGGAAGCCGCTGTACTGGTTGCTAAGGATATTGGTGATGATCATCAAAAACAAAATAATCAAGGAAGCGATCAGCATGTGCCGCTTGTTTCGTTCGTATTTCAGGTCCCAATAGGCGTTAAACGGATGCACGATGAGATATAGCGGGTATTTTACGAGCTCACGATTCAATCGTAACACCTCCTTGTCTCCTCATCCGCTTCCGGAGCTTTTTGAAGAGCAGGAGAGCTGCGGCAAGCACGATCAATCCGGTCATGACTGCCGGGAAGTATTCTCTCATCACCTCTTTGCGGTAAAGCAGGTACGCCTTTGAATAATTGGCTTGATCATAGCTTTCCTTGAAATACTGCATAGCCCCTTTGTAGTCCCCTTTCCGAAGGAGGGCCTTGCCCACGCCGGAATAAGCAAATTCCAGGTTCGCATTCATATTGATCGCCTGTTGATAGAGATCAAACGCCTTTTCCTCATCGCCCCTGTAGTAGCTCCGGACCGCTTCGTTCAACATCCGGCCGTACGCTGTTGTCTGAAACACTGTTATCTCGCCGAATGCCTTATCCAGCACAAGAAAATCGTCCCCGACCCGTTCAATCGCCGCGGGGGTGTTAAATTGGCCCATTTGGTTGCCCAAGCCGCCGAATATGTACATCAGATGTCCATCCCCGCTGTAAGTGAAGATTCTGCCCCGCTTGGAGTCGAGGACCGAATACATTTCGCTGTCGGTGACATCGATATCGATGAGCCGTGAAGGGCCGACATCTTTTGAATACCGGATATCCCCCACAGGCTGAGATATCCCGTCCGCCGGAGAATATCGTTACCCTGAGCGTTCAGTTTTTTGATCGGATTATTCGAGTAGTCACCGCTTGTTGCGTAAATGAAGCCTTCGTCATCCATATCCAGGTTCGTGAATTCGGTAGGTGTGAACATCACCATTTGGCTCCGCTGCGCCTGCGTAGACATCCTTTTCCAGAACAGCTCCACCGGATCAACCGTCACCCGGTTAGCGCCGATGAACGAGGTGAACGCCCCGTCCGGATTGAATTCCATAAAACCGTCAAATACGCCGGTCGACATGACGTAGATCCGCTGCGCCGTGTCAACAACCACCCGAACCGGCTGAAAATCGAAATTGGCCTGCAGCAGGTCGGACTTCGGCGCTTCAAGCACCCCCGCCACCCTTAAGTTTGAATCCAGATGAACCACCCGTTTATTGCCCGTATCGGCGATAAAGAGCTCTTTCCGGTCGGTCACGAAGATCCCTTGCGGGTTATTGAACGTATCTTTCTTCCCCTTGTGGTCAAAGGAATCCACCACCTTAACCGGCTTAAAATGCTCGTCGAGGACGACGATGCGGTTGTTGCCGGAATCGAGCACATAAATCTCTTTGTCGGCCGTTACGTGGATGTCGCTCGGGTTTTTGAAGGGGCCCACGCCAAGCTGCGTGCCGTTCAGCAAGGACGTGGCCTCATACGCGGCAGGAGCCGGCGTCGTGTCATTCCAGAAGGAATAGTTGTAGGAGGCGCTGCCTTCGGCGTGAGCCGCATTTACGCCTATACTCGTCCCCAGCAGGCAGCAGAGGGCAGCCACCAGGAGGTACTTTTTCACTTTCGGTATGCTCATTCGCATCGTGCTAGTCTCCCCTCTATTCTTTCATTCCGGAGGTCGCCATCGTCTGAAGGACGTTGCTCTGCGAAATGATAAAGAGTGTAATCGGCACGACCATCAGAATCAGCGCGACGGCAGCTCCCACGCCGGCCCGGGCAATCCCGCCCGCGGTGATTTGGCCTAAGGCATAGTGAAGCGTCTTGAGGTTCTCACTGTAAATGAAATTGCCCCCGTCCGAGCCCCACAGCATCGGAAACTGCAAAATCATCAGCGTTAGCCAAGCAGGCTTCACGTTGGGCATGACGATCGTCCAATAAATCCGGGTATTCGTTTGCCCCGTCGATTTTGGCCGCTTCCAGCAGGGCATCTGGAATCTGCTCCATGAACTGCTTCATCAGGAATAAGCCTAGCGGGAACGCAAGCGACGGGACGATAATCGATGCGTGCGTATTGATCCAGCCGAGCCACGACATCACCATATAGTTGGGAATCGCCGTAACATGCCCGGAAAACATCAAGGACATGACGACGATCGAGAACAGGATCCTGGACCCGGGAAAACGGTATTTTGCCAGCGGATAGGCCGCGGCGGACGACAGCAGGATATGGCCGACGGTCCCTACAATCGTAATGAAGAGCGTATTCACGATATACCGGGACAGCGGAACCCAGGAATTTCCCATTAACGCCACCAGATCGTAAAAGTTGTCCATCGTCGGATTGTTCACGAAGAAACGCGGCGGAAACAGAAACAGTTCGTTCAGCGGTTTAAAAGCATTATTAACGGCGTAGATCAGCGGCAGCGCCATGAATGCGCCGAATACGGCCAGGAATGCGAACAGCATAAAGCTGACGGTAAAAGAGCGGTTCAGCCTTCTCGGCATGCGAAAGGCGGCCATCATTCTCGTCACCAAATCACTCCCCTACCTTTCTGAGCAATCGCTGCGTCAATTTGTTGGCACCGAGCATCATGGCGAACAGCACCGTCGCAATCGCGGACGCATACCCCATTTCAAAGCGGATCGTTCCGTAATCCATCAAGTGAGTGACGATCGTATGCCCCGCGTAGTTGACGCTGGGAAAACCGGCGAGCGCCACCGAGATATCGGCCACCGCAAACGAGCTGGTGATCTGCATAACCGCACCGAACATCAGCTGCGGCCTCATGGACGGCAGCGTAATGAACCACAGCTCCTGCCAGCGGTTGCGAATGCCGTCAATCGCTCCGGCTTCAATCAGGGACTTGTCGATCGTCTGCAGGCCCGCAATAAAAGCCAGGAAGCTGGTGCCCAGGCTGAGCCACAGCTGGACGATCATGATGATCGGCAAAATGTACTTCTCGTTCGTCAGCCATTGAATCGGTTCCAGCATAAAGCCGAATTTTATTAAAAAGCCGTTCAAATAGCCGTATCTGTCGCCTGAAAAAATAATGAGCCAAATAAAGAAAACGTTGCCGGAAATCGACGGCGCATAGAAAACAAGCGTCATCAACGCGCGGACCTTCGGGGACAGCTCATTGATAATCCATGCAAACAGAAAGCAGGCAATGTAGCTGATCGGTCCGCAAATGACCGCGAACAGCAGCGTATTTTTCAAAGCGATCATAAAGACGTCATCATTCAAAAACAGTCTGGAGTAGTTCTGCCACCCGACAAAACGGGGGAATTCCAGCATATTGAAATAAAAGAAGCTGAGAACGATCGAGAACACGACCGGAACCACCGTAAAGGCAAAAAAGATCAGCATGTACGGACTCATCAGGATGTAATAATGCTTGTTTTTCTTCAGCTCTCTCCAGACGTTGGCCAGCCGCGACTGCTTTTTCGGCTGCACGAGGCTCGATACGGCGGCCTTGCTGGTTGTTTCGGCTTGCATCCGATTCCCCCCTTACTGTTCAGGTAAATTGAATTCCTTCCGCTTGACCGCAATTTCGTCGTTGATGTACAAGAGGTAATCCGACAAAGCCTCGCGGGGATTCTCGCTGGCGTTGACGACTTTGCGGAATGCGTTGTCCAGATGCCGGCCGGTAAAATAGCCGCCAGGAACTTGCGGGATCCCCCGGACCCATTTCCACTGATTCTCCAAATTGCGATAGTCTTTAACCGGCCAAGGCAGCTCCTCGAGCGCCTCGACGTTGGCTGTCGGATAACGGGCAGCCTCGCCCATCAGCCCTTCCATCTCGCGGCCGTATGCGATTTGGGTATCCTTATCCGTCCACCATTTCATGAACTCCCAAGCCGCCTCTTGATCCCGTGCGCCCTCGAGCATCATCACGCCGGTCGTGTGGCTCGCCACTTCATGATGGATCGTGCCGTCCTTTTCCGTGCCGGGCACCATGGTAAATTCCCAGAGCCCCTTGATCTCCGGCGCCAGGACGGTCAGCATGTTGTACGTCGTATAATCCGCGATGCCGATCGGCATTTCGCCGGTACGGAACCGGTTCGGAAAGTCGGCCAGCAGCGGGAACTTGTAGCTCGTATAGAACTGTGTCCATTTCTTGAAGGCATCCATGGAGATTTCGGAATCCAGCGCGCTCTTTCTGCCGCCGTCCTGGTAAAATTCGCCGCCGTCCTGGTACAGCAGCATGGAGAACGTCGGGTTCGGCACCAGGCTCGCGTTGGCGGCCTCGATACTAGAGG
>NZ_PCZT01000009.1:2288021-2297413 GCF_002968895.1 Paenibacillus sp. AR247
CAAATCGGCGGCCGCCCCCCGCATGGCATAGTTCACGGGCACGTCTTCGCCGATCTGCATGGCCACGTCCGGCCCTTCCCCGGCGAGCGTCGCGGGCAGAAGGATGTTGGCGGGTACTAACTTCAGATTGACCGAAATGTCCGATTTCGGGGTAAACGAATCATCGATCAGGTTTTTCAACACCTGTGCCTGATCCCGTCCTGTCGTAATCCAAACGGTCGTCGACCGCTTCTGCTTGCCGGTGTTGCCGATGCTGTCGTAATCCTCGGTATAAGAAGCGGTGAGCGACCCGGCTTCATGCTTCACCACTTGCAGAAACGACGCGTCCGCTCTCGGCAGCTTATGATCCGGCGAGGAAACGACCAGATAATCCAGCGTAAGCGGCTGTTCCCGGACGGTCAGAATCCACGTACCCAGGCCGCCGACGTTGGTCTTGAAGGCCTCCAAACGGTTCGCAACCGTATCCGGCCGTTTGGCCATCTCTTGGAGCTGCTTGACCATCGTGTGCAAAATAGCCACCTTGTCGCTCTGTTCGCCTGTCGTTTGTTCCAGGTAATCGGCCACGCTCTGGATCGTTTCGGCTTGTTTGCGGAATACCTCCGCCATTTCCGGGATCCGCTTCTCCAATTGGTAGTCCCGGTACGGATCGGGCGAATTGGACGTGATCATCAAAATTTTGCGGTACATTTCGTTCAGCTGCAGCACGCTCGACTCGATCGTCTGGATCAGCGGGGCCAGCTCGCCAAGGGAAACCGTCATGCGAATCCGGTGCTTGCCTTGGGTCAAATGAAACAGGTACGGCTCATCCTCTCCCAAGACGTACATGCTCCAGTCCCTGCCGAATTCAAAAGGGATCCGCTTCATCTCCTTGAACGGAACCTTTCCGTCAATCGTCAGGCTTCGCGTGGCGAAGACGCCGCGCAGCTGATCCTGCTTCTCTTTTAAAGCGATCTGGTACAAGCCGTCCTCCGGCGCTTCGAATTCCCACTCGATCCATTGTCCGGGCAGCTTCCAGTTCAGCCCTCCGATCGTGTTGATCCGAATTTTGGACACATCGTATGGAATAACCGTCGGGCTCGATCTGTCAGAAACCGGATACAAGGTCGGAGAGGACTTATACACCGCATCCTCTGCCTGAATCAGGGTGTATTGGTCTTTGACCGGCTGCAGCCCTTCGGTTGAATAATCGCTCTTGATTTCTGCGTACGTCTTTAATGCTTCTTCCTGGTACAGCTCGATATAATCGATGGCCATAGGCTCACGCAATGCCGTCAAGGTCACGCTTTGATTGCCTTTGTCAAAATAGAACAAATAGGGTTCGTCATAATAACCGCTGCGGTCGGTGACGGATTCGACCTGCCAGATCGGCTTCTCTACCTGACTCGGACGCAGATCGTTCCCTCTGTCATCGCGACCGATCTTGTCGTCCCGGTTGCCCCAGACCCGGTCAAACGTAACCAGGTCGGCGCCCTTAAAGGGCAGCTGTTGATTGATCGTCAATCCGCGTTCGATCGCGGAACTTTTGCCTTCAACCGGCAAATACCGGATTCGGATGTTGTACATGCCCGCTTGTTCGATGGGCACGTTCCAGCTGATGGAACCCGATTCCGGCGTGAGGACGGCGGTTTCCCCTGACGGATGGACAACCTCGAATCCCGGCCCGTCGGTTTGGGTAAAGCTCTCGCCCTCGATCCGGATAACCTGATCCGGGCGCTTAGCAGCCGAATGGGCTTTCACATATGCATCGTAGCCGCCGTCATCCCCGCCCGATCCCGTAACAGCCGCAAAATCGGCCATGGCTTGAACGCTCCGTACTTCGGATGAACCGGAAGGGTAGAATGCCCAAATGGACACCAGTATGGCAAGGACGAGCAGGACAGCGACGTAGCTCTTCTTTCGGTTGTTCACGCTTCTCCCTCCTGAAGCAAGAGACATGTCATGTCAATAACAGTCCCCGTTAGAAAACAATTTCTAATAGGGACTGCTGCTTCAACATGTGAAATTATTTCGATCCGTAGACCTCATTAATGGCTGCCTGGAACGGCGCTTTGTACTTTTCCACCACAGTAGACACCGAGGTTCCACTGGTGATTTCGCCGAGGAAATCATAGAACTTCAAGTTCGGGAATGTGAAGTGGTCGAGGACAATCAAATTGGCGGCGACTTCCTTCGCATTGTTAATGTCGTTTTCGTCCGTGAACGAGGTTTCATAGTAGGCCTGGTCCGGATAGTCATACATCGAATCGATGTCATTGATTTTCTCCCAAATATAGAGCAGCTTATCCGGATCCTTCACAGCCTTAGGGATGAACAAAGATTGATAGAGGCCTTCGTAAGAGTGGTACGAGCTTGCACTAGGCCCTTTAGGGAATGGCACAAATCCGATATCCGCGTCAGGCATATCCTTCTTGAAACCGCTAAGTTCGTAGAGCGCTCCCGTGTACATCAACGTGTTGCCTTGGCGGAAAAATTGGCCCGGCTCCGTCCAGTCGCCGCCTTCCGTTGGTCTGGCCACTTTTTCGGTCGCAATCTTGGAAATAAAATTAAGCGCTTCGGTCGTTTTCGGATCTTCCAGGTTTTGCTTGTTATCCTTCGTCAAGCTCGTTTCGTTGGAAGCGAGCGCAAATTCGAGCGGCGCCGGGTTAGCGAGCCCCCAGGAATCAAGCTTGCCGTCATTGTTCGTATCCTTGTTGGCTTCTTTAGCCACTTGCAAAAACGTATCCCAATTCCAGCTGTCTTCATTGACATAATCTTGAAGCGACTTCAAGCCAAGCTTGCTCATGAGCGTCCGGTTGTAAAAAATACCCATGACATTGTTGCCTTGCCCTTCCGAGAATCCGTAACCCCTTCCGTTGTATTGCATGTATTGATTGGTCACACTTTGGTTAAAGGCTACCGGATTTTTCGTATACTCATCGACGGGCCACAACAAGTCCTGTTTCACAAGTGCCGGAATCGTGTAGGTTTTGCCCAATCTGACGATGTCGCCAAGCGGTTCGCCGGCCAGCAGGGAAGCCGTCACTTTTTGCTGGTATTCGCCGTAATCGATCGCGACGTATTCCACTTTGAAGTTATGCTTCTTCTCCAGCTCCTCCAGATTTTTTTTGCGCTGGATGTTATCCGGGTTATCCTCCGGAATCGTCATATCCCACCACGATACGACCTTGATCGTTCTTCCGCCCATGTCGAAATCCATGTCAGGCGTCTTGTACGTTTGCTCCGCATCCTTCTCTTCCGCACCTTTATTGTCGGTGTTGGTTGCCGCAGTCTCGGTACTCGTCTCCGTACTCGTCTCCGCCGTACCGGCGCTTGACCCGCTTTTGGAGCCGCCGCTGCTGCACGCCGAAAGCACAAGTAACAGTGTGCAGAGCAGCAGCATCATTTTTCCCATACGCATTCCTCTAATCCCCCCGTTAAAGTGATTTGCATCCCAATTACATTCAAAGTGTAGCGCTTACATTGAAAGGGCAACAACCTGTGGTAAGTTAGATATTCTACCCGTCAAAATATAGGTTGCTTGTAACCCCTTACATTACAAATGGCCAATAAGTAAACAACGGATAGCAATATAAAGAAAAGCACATTGTTTGCGTATCGGGTTCTTTTTCATAATGAGAGATAAGCAGCTTCACCGGAGCCAATGATTTACGAAAAAGAAACAGGGGGGAATATCGTGTATAAGGTGCTGCTTGTTGATCCCGATCATCATGCGAAGGAATGGATAAAGCGTATGCTGGACAGACACCAAGCGGAATTTGAATTGGAGTGCCATGCCGCTGCAGCTGCCGAGGCGATGTCGATGCTATCCGCCCAGGATCATCAGCTGGTGCTGATCAGCATGAGAGCCTCGGAGGAAGAAGGACTTCAGCTCTGCGGCCGTATCCGGGAGAAAAGCCGTGTCCCGATCGTTCTGATCGGCGGGCGCAATGAGTTTCAGCTTGCCCGAAAGGCTTTGTATTATCAGGTGAACGACTACCTGCCCGACCCCGTATCGCCGGAGGAATTCGCGGCTAGCCTGAAGACCGTGAAGCGGGAGATGGACGAAGCGCCGTATTCCGGACATCAACCGGTCCCATGGGCAGGAACCGTTCAGGGAGCTGCCTCCGCCATCTCTTCGGCCGGTATCATCGACAAGGTGAAGGCGTATGTGGAAGAGGCCCTGCATCAGAACATCACGCTGAAGGAAATCTCCCACATTTTTCACTTCAACTATTCTTACCTCGGCCAGAAATTCAAAGTAGAAGAGAAGATGACCTTCAAGGAATATCTGCTTCAGCAGCGCATGGAGAAGGCAAAATTCCTGCTGGAGAATACCGACATGAAGGTGTATGAAATCGCTAATGAAGTCGGTTATACCGAGATGGATTGGTTCTATAAGAAGTTCAAAACGTATACCGGTGTAAGCGCTAACAAATATAGAAAGACCCTGATCATAACGGCGTGATTTAAGCATACTTCGGCGTACATGGCGCACATTCGATGAAGCCTGACCACCTGATCCCTTAAACCAAAGGCCGCTTCCCGGTTGTTTATCCGGGAGCGGCCTTTATTCGTTCCCCCACTCGCTGGGGTTATTCCAATGTTAACAGTCCGATGTTAGACAGGTTTTGCCACGTTCTGTCCGACGTATCATTCCAGATCGCCACGCTGTCGCGAACCCCGTCGTCATTCCCGTCATTATTGACCTGTACGTCAAACCCGATGAGGCTGCCCGCCTCAGGAGGTGTTCCGACCCAATCGACAGCGGCCTCAATGATGTAGCCGGTCGGGGTCCGCTTCGCGGCGGATGTCAAATTGGCGCCGAGCGATCCGGGGCTGACCGACGGCTCGTTATCGAAGTTCACACGATACTGCCCGTCGTCGCTGTCATAAGAAGCGGCTCGTGCGTTGTTCTGATCGATGAAGATTTCGACCGAATCCTGCTCCCACGCATTGGCGCTCCGCTTGGTCACCAGAGAGTCGGTCACCTCGGCCAGCACGTACAGACGGTGATCGTCCCAGAGCGTCCGGACTTTGGCCGTTGAGCCCGAAGATCCGCTGACCCAGCGGTCGGTTACGATCTGCTCGGCCTTGTTCCAAATGTCAATACGCCAAACCCGGACGTATCCGTATCCTGCCTGTGATGAATATCGTTCCAGGACGCCAGCTCTTCCGCTGAACCGGACCGGTCGCGAATGCGGACGTCAAAGCCGATTTCCTTTCCGGTTTGCGCACCGTCGACCGGGATCGAGGCTTCGATCCGGTATCCCTTCTCCGTTTTCACCACGTTATACTCGGCCGGTTTATGCGGATTCGCGCCACTGCGCCGAAACGTATACTTTTTGTCGTCCGCTTCATAAGCATTCGTTTTGCCGTTATTGCCGTCAATGTACACTTCGACGGAATCATTGCCGTTGACTGTGGCATCATCGACATCGACCCATAGATACAGATGTCCTGCGTCCCATAATGTCTTATATGTCGCTGCCGCTTTGCCGCCTGTCTGGATCGGTATCGCCTGCGCCACATTCCATACCGCTTCCGCCTGGCCGTCAATCTTCACGCTGGCCTCCAGGGCATTCGTGCGCTTCGTTTCAACCGGAACCTTCGCCGGATCGACGAGCGCCCAGTATCCGTATTTGGCTTGCAGCCGTTCATCGAACAGCAGCGGCCAATTGTTGCGAACGACCGGGAACGTACGCAGCCAGGTGTTCAGGTCATCCTTGCCCCAGAATATGACGGCGCTGAGCTGATCCGAATGCTTCCTGAATACGTCGAAGATCTCCCTGTAACGGTTGGCCTGCTTGATTCGCAGCTCGGTTGGGAACGTCTCATAGGCTTCCGTGTCATTCGTATAGATGCTCATGTCTAGTTCGGTGATTTGCTGATCGATGTCAAGATCCCGGAACGCCTGAATCATATCATCTAATTCCTGCACCCGGGGATATTCGATTCCGATATGCGTCTGGTGGCCGACGCCGTCAACCGGAATCCCCTTGGCCTTCAAACGCTTAATCAGATCATGCAGAAATTGCCGTTTCACGGGATCATTCGTGTTGTAATCGTTAATGAACAGCTTGGCGTCCGGATCAGCCTCATGTGCATAAATGAATGCCTTTTCAATGAATTCCTCGCCTGCAATTTGATACCATAAGCTGTTGCGGAGGCCCCCCGGTTTCTGATCGCCGGGCTCAATGACCTCGTTTACAACGTCCCAAGCGTAAATTTTTCCCTTGTACCGGCCAACGACGGTATCGATATGCTTTTTCATCCGTGCATATAGAAGCTCCTTGCTGGCGAGGTTGCCGTTGCTGTCGTAAAACACCCATTTCGGCGTTTGGGAATGCCAGATGAGCGTGTGGCCCCGCATGGCGATCCCGTTATCCATAGCAAAGCTTACAATTTTATCGGCTGCCGTAAAATTGAATTGACCCTCCGCGGGCTCGGTGGCGTCCCATTTCAGCTCGTTGCCGGCCGTCAGGCTGTTGAAATGCTTCCGGACCAGCTCCGCATCAGGGCTGTTCGGATTCTGGATTTCATTGACCAGCACAGCCGTCCCCAGCTTGAATTGGCCGGCAAACACGTCCTTCAGGCTCGGAATGTCCTTCTGAATCTCGATCGGAACCGGATCCGGAGCGCGCTCAATCACGACATCGTCCACGTAAAAATCAAGCGTCGGAACATCGAAGGATTCGATATAAACGGCCAGGCTTTCAATCGGGTGTTGCAAGGTATATTCTCCGCTGAGCTTGACCCATCCGCTGTCGCTCGCCTGGACCGATTTGACGAGTTCATAGGCATTGGTGCCATCCGTCGTGCGTTGGACCACAATCGATACCGGCGAGCTTGCCGTGCCGGCAGGCAGCTTGATCCAAGCCGATAAGTGGTACGTCTTTCCCGTTTCCATGATTGGGGTCACGTCGAGCTGCGGGCCGTTCCAGCCCTGGGTTCTACCGGTGACCTGCATGCCGTAAGATCCCGTATGGGCTGCATTCGGGGAAACCGTCAGGACTTCGTTGCCGCCCCGCCCGTACCAGCCTTGAAGCGTCCCGTCCTCAAAATCTTTTGAGATGCTTACCGGAACGCTTGCTGCCGCATCGCTCGTTCCGGCTGTTCCCATGCGGCCTTCAGATAGCGGGCCGGCCGACTCCTGCTCAGCACGGGCCAGACCCGGACGTGTGCCGAGCGATAAAGGGGCCAATACGAGAACAAGCGCGAGCATCAGCAGTATGGAACGTTTGATTCGATGCTTTTTCATGAATCCACCTCTCCTCATGTCATCTATTCCATTAAAACGCCGCTTAACGGCGTTCTATGGTCATGTTATGGATCACTTCATTCCATAAATAAAACCAGGTTAAGTTCAGACCGTCTGCCTTTCGTTTGCCGGGTACAGAACGATACGCCCGTCTTCAAGCTCGACGCGGACCTTGTTGCTGTCCTTGAAGCTCCCCGTGTCGAGGTAACCGGCAGGGATTTGCAGCCGGCCAGCCTTGTCGAGCACTGCGTACTCGATATGGCTCTCGGCTTCCCGCCGGGCGGTGTCGGCGTCCATTTGCGTCAACACGTCGGAATAAGAGATCCTGCGGATCATCTCGGCCGACGTCTTGCCGTCGCGGATCTGAACAACCCGGTCCACCTTGCGGGCCAACTCCGGATCATGAGTCACGATCACAATCGTGATGCCGATGGCCCTATTCAACGTCCGGAACAAATCGAGAACCTGATTCGATGTGCCTGTATCGAGCGATCCGGTTGGCTCATCGGCCAGCAGCAGCCGCGGTTCGTTCGCCAGCGCAATGGCGATAGCCACCCGCTGCTGCTCACCGCCGGACAATTCGCTGAGCTTGTTCTTCACCCTGTGGCTCAGGCCGACCGCTTCCAGGAGCTCGAGCGCGCGGGCCCTGCGTCTTCGGCCCCGCAGGAGAATCGGCAGCTCGACATTTTCGATCGCGGTCAAATAGGGAATCAGGTTGCGCGCGTTATTTTGCCAGACGAACCCGACCGACTCCCGTTTATATTGCACCAGGTCGCGCTCGCTGAACGCGAGCAGGTCCTTGCCGTCTACGAACAGCTTGCCGGCCGATGGTTTGTCGAGGCCGCCCAGCATGTTGAGCAGCGTCGATTTGCCGCTGCCGGAATTGCCGATGATCGCCATGAATTCACCGTTCTCCACCTGAAGGTCCAGGCCCTGAAGGGCGACGACTTCCAAATCCGCCGTTTTATAGATTTTGACGAGCCCTTCGCATTGAATCATGAGCTATTCCTCCCCGAGCTTCAGCGCCTGCGCGATGCGGATTCGTGTCAGCCGGTACCCCAGAATGATCAGCCCGGTCGCCAGCGTGAACCCGATAATGCCGTACAGCTGCAAATAATCGCTGAGTTGATATGTAATCGTGAATGGAGGGACTTGTTCTTTGGAAGCAAACGACATTTCGAACAGCGGCACGAATTTCATGCTCGTGACGTTGCCGATGAACACGCCGATGAGGACCGCGGCCCCCGACGTGAGCAGCTGTTCGCTGACGAGCATGCCGATCATTTGCGGGAAAGAGATGCCCATGGCCCGCAGAACCCCGTATTGAAGCGTCCGGCCGGATAAGGTCAGCACCCAGAACAGCAGGAACCCGATGAAGCTGACCAGCATCGAAATGGAAAAACCGAGCGTCATCACGCCGTTCATCGCCAACCGGAACGGATCATTTCTGGATTGGACCAGCTCCTGCGTCGCATCCCGCAGGCTCGTCACCTGTAGCTTCTTCTCCTGCAGCTCCCTGTAGATTTGTTCGCTGTTCGTGCCGTCCGCCAGCTTCAGCCATACCTCATAAGGCTCGACGGCCAGCCTGTTCTGAATCGTGCCCAGATGTCCGACAACGAGATGCGGCTGCCCGGGTTTTCCGCTTCCCTGATCGGACGGCAGCGGGCTCCAGCTGGGCCAATAATCGATGATGCCGTACACCGTGAACGTCGCCCCGTCCAGGCTGTCCCAGTAAACCCGGATCGGATCGCCGGGCTTCAGTTTGGCATCCTCTGCGAGCGACCGCGAAATGAGCACGGCCTCCGGATTCGGGGCGATCAGATTCAGGTAGCTGTTGATCGGATACTGCAGCAGCCCCTCCTTCATCCAAGCGGTACTGCCGAAATCCTTCGTGTCGATGCCAAAGAGAACCGTTTTGCCGGACTTTTCATTGCCGACGGCACTGAACCGGGCCTCCTGCTTCTTAAACACCTTCGCTGTCGCTTGCACACCGTCCAGCTCCTCAAAGGGCTCGAAGGGCGGCTCCGTGTACTGAACCCGTTTCTGCACGGTTGTCGTTGCCGGCTCAGACGGAGGCTGCCCTCCCGCCCCCGGGGATACAGGTGGAGGCGCATCGCTTTCCCACTTCGTCGTCAGCGCAATGTCCGTGCCGACC
>NZ_PCZT01000009.1:2297513-2302644 GCF_002968895.1 Paenibacillus sp. AR247
TTTGCGTCCATGGATGATGCCGAGACCGTCGTGCTTATTCGGAGAAAGCCCGGATACACGCCGTTCCCGGTCTGCACGGACTGCAGCTCCTTCAGTAATGTCCGCTGCAAAATGGCCTGCGAGTAGAGCGGCATGGAGCTGAACAGGGCCACGCATACGGTAAGGCCGATCCACAAATTCAGCTGCAGCCACTTGTTGTTGGCCATCTTGCGCAGGATCATCGTCCACAAAGCCAATACATACACCCCATCCCTCATGCCCGGTCGGCCCGGGCTATAGCTCTTCGGTTAATTGTTCAGAATGACCTTCTGGCCTTCCTCAAGTCCTTTGACAATCTCGACTTCCGTCGGCGTCGTCAATCCGATCTCGATGTCAACCTCCTTGCGGCGTTCTCCTTCGGCGATTTGAACATAGGAACGCCCCATATAGGAGCGGATTGCCGAGCGGGGTACAATGATGGCGTTATCCCGCTTCTGAAGCTCGATCGTCAGCTCGGCGCTGTCGCCGACCTTGACGTCTCCCGGAGCGTTGTCCATGCTCATGAAGATCGTTACCCCGTTCTTCTCGGCCTTCGAACTGTCGGCGGCTCCCGGCAAATCCGAAGGGGCTTGAAGAACCTTTCCCTTATAGTCCTTGCCTTTATACTTGAGGCTGACGGGCATGCCGGCTTTGACCGGGTTCAGATCCTTGCTGTCCGCTGCAACATAAGTCAGCTGCACTTTGGACGGGTCGGAGACAGTGACGATCGCTTGATAAGCGTTCACGTTGTCTCCCGCATTCAGCTTCTCGACGAACGTCACCGTTCCCGAAACGGGAGCGTACAAGCGCGATTGGCCAAGCTTGGCCTTCATCTCCTGCAGCGACATCCGCTCGCGCTCCAGGTCGATTTCCTTGAGCCGCAGGTCGACGGCGCCTGCGCCGGCATCGCGTGCCTGTTTGTACAGCAGCTGCGCGCGCTCTACATTCAGCTGCTGCAGACGCACCTGAAAATCGAGGTCGCCCGTCTCCAGCTCGGCCAGCAAATCGCCCGCCTTCACCTCCTGGCCCACTGTCACCGGAATCGATTTGAGCCTTCCGCCCATATCCTTGAAGGACAGCGCTTCGGATTGGGCCGACACAAAAATAAGCCGTCCCCTTCAGAAAGGTCTGAATCTTCCCGCGGCTGGCCTGCACGAGGTTAAACTGTTCTTTGGCCGGCTCGACCAAGGGCGGCTGCAGCGTTTCCGGTTCGACCGGAAGGAGCGAACAGCCCGAGAGCAGTATCAGCGCCGTTAAAAGCGCGGCTATTCGCCGCAGTCGCCGGTCTATTTTAGATAAGGGGAGATTCGTTCGTTGTCTGCGATACAATATTTCCATCCTCCAATGCGATAACGTGATCGACAAGCTCCATCATTCCGGGGTCATGCGTCGTGAGAACGACCGTCATCCCCGATTCTTTTACCAGCTCGCGAAAAATGCGGACGACCTGCAGCCCCATCCGGCTGTCCAGTTCGGCGGTCGGCTCATCCGCAATCAACAGCTCAGGCTGGTGCACGATGGCGCGGGCAATGGCTACGCGCTGCTGCTCGCCGCCCGACAGTTCGGACGGCCGATGCTTCATCCGCTCCCGCATGCCGACGCGGTCAAGCGCATGCTCCACCACCTCCCGGTTACCCTTCAGTCCCGCGATACGCAGCCCGAATTCAACATTCTCGTAAGCCGACATCAGCGGAATCAAGCCATACGACTGGAACACGAGGCCGATCTCCTTGCGCCGGATCTGGCTGCGTTCGGAGCCGGATAAACCGGTGATTTCCCTCCCTTTGAAATACACCTGCCCCTCCGTCGGATCGTCTAATGCGCTGAGAATGTTCAATAGCGTGGTCTTTCCGGAACCCGAGCGCCCTCTCAGAGCCACGATCGTTCCAGGCGGAATGTTCAGATGGATATTTTCCAAAGCGGTAACGGCGGTATTCCCCCTGCCAAAAATCCGTGTGATCCCGCTTGCCTGCAGAATCGGTCCGCCGCCCGTATCCTTCGTCTCCGTTTCCTTACCGGTCATTGCACTCCGCCCCTTTGTTCTGACCCGATTCGCCTTCACCAACCTCATTGTAGCGCTTCCATTCAGGGGGAAGTACCCGCCAGTTCCCGTTCGTTTACCTGAGAAAATGTAGATATGTGCAGGCTGCAAGTTGTGCGGCTGCGTATATGCAATAAGAAAAACGTCTATCGACGTACTCTCAAAGGAGACAGACCGCGTTTAGATGTTGTTTTTCTTGCGATATCAGGAAGGTCTCGCTTCGAATTTTATACTTTCTGATATCTTAAAAAATGCCGCCCGATGAAACGGACGGCATTTCTTACAACGACTTTATCTCTCACATATTCACTACCGGCACATTATCGAAATTGCCAATAGTCGATCTGGAACAGCTCAATATCCGGCTTCCCTTTGAAGATCAGGAACAAATCATGCACGCCCTCCGCACCGCTGACAGGCGTCGCCATTTCGCTCCACAGTCCGCCGGTCGAAGACACTTGAAGCGTACCGATCGATTTGCCTTCAGGACTGTCCAGGCGGAGCTCGATGACTCCCCCATCATTCGTGCACGATACAGACGCTGAAAACGCTGAGGCCCCGGCGCCGAAATCAACGCCGGACACGGCGGTCCAGTCCCCATGATGAATGTCCGTTAAAACCATGAGGTCTTCGCCCTGTTCCAGTCCATCCGTCTGAAGCTTACGCACATTCACGCCTGCGCACCAAGCGATCGTCTCCGCTCCAACGCGGTCATATGGATTCAGCTGCTTGATCTGCTTAACGCCGGTCATGTCCGCTTCAATGGATTGAATCGTACCATCTTCGTCCAAGATCACCCGGTTAAGGTGGGTCGACCGATACCCCTTCACCACGCCCATGGCCTTCGACAAGGTCTGGGCGTGATAAGCGATATACCAATCACCATGAAACTGGAACATGGCATGGTGGTTGTTGCCGCTGACACCGAAAAAATGGCCGGGATTTTTAAGGATCGATCCCTGGTACGTCCATGGTCCCATTGGGCCGGTGCTGGTCATATAGGCAATCTCCCCCGCCGGAGGACTTCCCTCCGGCCGAACGCCATTGTAGAAGTTGGAGCAATACGAATAGTAATATTGGCCGCCTTCCTTATGAATGCCGGCATCCTCGAACATAAACGGAGCCGGGATCGGCTCGGCTTCGCCGATCACGCTGATCATATCGTCACCCAGCCGCATCATCCGAGCGGTCCCGGGATTCTCATCTTGGCCTTCCGGAACGCCACCGCCAAAGTAAATATAGCCTTTGCCGTCATCGTCCACCAGCACGGCCGGATCGAAGAGCCATACGACGCCTTGAACGCCAGGCGTGTCCCTTACGATAAGCGGCCTGCCGATCGGATCGATCCATGGGCCGGTCGGACTGTCGCTCGTCAGCACACCGATGCCGCTGGCGTTGTTGGCAAAGTACAGGAAGAAGCGGTCTTTGCCGTCTATTCTTTTGTGAGCCGCCGCAGGGGCCCAGGATTGCGTCGCCCATTTGGCTGCTCCATCCGGACCTGCCACTTGAATGGCGCCATGGTCCGTCCAGTTCGCCAGATCATCCGATGAAATTACCGATATGCGGTTGATGGTGCTATAGCTGTTGTCCTTGACCGCTCCTTGCTCGTCATACTCTAATACATCGTCTGTATTGTAGAGGTATACGCGCCCGTCGAACACCAGTACATAGGGGTCTGCTCCAAATTTATGGGCGACAAGCGGATTTCCGTTTCGCGGCAGCTTGCCGATCGGTGCATGAACGAGTTCATTCATTTTTGTGTCAACTCCCGTATTCAGCATTTTTTTGTATTAACCAAACTCTCTTAAAAAGAGTAAGGCTTGCGTTCAGCGGGAACAACCTGTCTGATCCGTCCGGATCACCCGCCAAACTCTAGTTTCCAGAGGTTCAATTCAAAGAAAGTGTATCCCGGTATTCCTGCGGCGTGAGCCCCGCTGCTTTTTTGAAAAAACGGGTGAACGAATGGGCCGCCTCATAACCGACGGATAACCCCACCTCACGCACTTTCAAATCGTTGTCCCGCAGCATTTCCTTGGCTTTCTTCACCCGGCATTTGTCGATAAAATCGGATAAGTTGATTCCTTTCTCCTGCTTGAAGAACCGCGACAAATACGAAGGATTGAAATAATGGATTTCCGCTAGGCGCACCAGGGACAAATCCTCACTCAAGTGCTCTTCGATGTACTGGCAGATCCGGTCGACAATCAGCGAGGCCCTGTCCCTCTCCTGCGTTTGTTTGCTTAGGAAAATGGATTCCGCGACGCGTTTCAAATAGCCGAAGGCCTCCTCCATTGAGGGATGATCGTTCAGCCGCATCAATTTTCCGGTATCGCCGATATGCCCGTGCATTCCCATACGGCCTATGCAGGAATGCAGCATCAGCGCGATCGTATAATACGTCTCGATCGTTAACTGAACCTTACAGCTCATCTTCAGTGCACTGGCCGTTACCTCCTCAAGCGCTTGGATAAATTCATCGTGTCTCCCCGACTCCAGATAAGCCCTCAGCACCTCCGCTGTCTGACTGTCCGCAAAGCTCGCTTTGCAGTCCAATCCATCGAGCGGCTCGAAGCCGTCGCGTACAATGATGGCTCCCCCGCTGCCGCTCCTTAACTGCTGCAGCTCCCGCAGCCTTTCGTATTGGCGCGTCAAGCTTTCCCACCTGCATGCTTCGCTGCTCAGCGCCAATCCGATGCTCAATCCAAGAGAACCGATGCAGGATTCCTGAACCAGCTCCAAGGTCCCTTCCACGAAACGGATGAAATGGTTGTCGGTCCCGCCCTCGGCCGGTTCAGACGGTTGCAGAAACCAAAAGGCGTCGCCATGCTTGTCGGTGATCCCCATACTCCGGGCCCGGCCCGAAAAATAGGTATCCCATATCCTTCTGACGGACGACAGGATTTCGCATCTTTCCGTATACGTCCTGCCCTCCGGATACGAGATGCGGCCAAGGACCAGCACGACGGGCTGGGCGGGATCGAGGCCGATGTCCAGCTTGCTGAATTCGCGAGCCAATATGTCTGTATCCTCGCTCAATACACGGCTGTTCTGAAGAAGATGCCTCATATAGTC
>NZ_PCZT01000009.1:2302744-2321609 GCF_002968895.1 Paenibacillus sp. AR247
CATTTGTCATTTGGATCGCGCGGTACGCATATTCGAATTCACTGTGGCCGGTCAAGAACACGACTCTGCATCTGGGCCAGTACTTCTGGATTTCCTCGGATAATTCCAGCCCGCTCATGCCGGGCATGGCTATATCGGTCAAGACGATGTCGATTCTCGTACGCGACATCCAATCCAGCGCTTCCTTGGCGGAATAGGCTTTGCACACATCCAGCCGCTCCGGTTGATAGCGGTTGAACACTTCATACAGTCCGTCCGTAATGATATCTTCATCGTCAACGATGAGCAGTCTGTACATCCCCGTTCTCCTCCCTGATCTTGATACGAATGGCGGCCTGAAGCCCGCCCAGACTGCTTCTGGACAAGAACAGTCCGCTGCCTTCGCCGTAAGTAAGCAGGATCCGCCGATGGATGTTGATCATCCCGGTCATTTCGTGGGATTCGGCAGGACCTGTTACCCGATGCTGGAGGGCTTCGAGCCCGGCATCGTTGATGCTGTTCCCGTTATCCTCCACTTTGATGACGCATTCGGAGCCGGTTCGCTCAAACGTAACGCGGAGAAACCCTTCGTTCGGCATGCTCTCCAGACTGTGCTCATAGGCGTTCTCGATCAACGGTTGGACGATCAACCTCGGCACCTTGACGCGCTGCATGTCCACAGGCAATTCATCGAACTGGACACGAATGCGCCGGGAGAAGCGGAGCTGCTGGATTTCCGTGTACATTCTCGCATGCTTGATTTCTTCCGACAGCGTGGCATGGTCCTCGCCGTTGCGGGCGATGAACCGGTAATACTCGCCGAGCATGATCGTAAACAGCTCGATCCGGTCCGTATCGCCCGTCTTGGCCAGCGAGTTCAGGATAAAGAAGCTGTTATACAGGAAATGCGGTTTGATTTGCGACTGCAGCTGCTTCAGTTCGGCCTTCTGCATCATCAATTTCTGTTTGAAATCTTGATCGATCAAGGTCTGCAGCTTGACGAGCATCTGATTAAACCGGTCATACAAATAGCCGAACTCATCCTTCTGCTCATGCTGGATCGGAATATCGAGGGTCCCGCCTTCCATCCTGCGAAAGCTTTGGACGAGCGACAGCAGCGGACGATGAACGTAACGGTAAGTGGAATAGGCATATACGATAATGGCAAAAACCGAAGTTACCGCAAACACCCATGCCCACAGATTGAATTTGATCAGCGGTCTCTTGACCGTTCCCTCCGGTAAGTACGAAACGAGCGAGAGGGCCAGCTTGTCGGAATTGGCGATATTGAAATGGTACTCCCTTCTCCCGATATCGAGCAGCATCGTACTGTCGTCCACGCCCTTGGCCGCCTTTATAAAATCCTCCAGCAGCTCTGGCGGCGTTCCGGTGCTGGACAATGTGAATCCAGCTTCCCTCGCGATCAGAATCGAGCCGCTTCCGGGATACACGCTGAGCGGTTTCAATGAGTCCTTCAGCTTGTTGTTATCCAATTCGATTTGAACGAGATACAGCGGATCCTCCACATTGTTCCCGCCAAACTTCGAGGCGGTGAGCTGAAGCGAATCCCCCTGCCGCATCAGCCGGGCGCCGCTTCGTTCTCCGATGGAGCTTATTTCATCATATCTTTGCTGGTCCAGCGTACGGACGGCATTGCTGGCCGAAATCGTTTTACCGATCGAATAAATATGGACATAAATATCTTTGATGTACGGGCTGCTGTTTTTTATGGAAGTCAGACGGTGGAGCAAGTAATTTACGCTCGACCTTTTCTCGGCGCTGTCCATCATCCCCCAGGTGACGGCAATCTTATGGAGCTCGCTTTCCTGCAAAATGTCAAACTGCTGAATTTCAAGCCATTCGATTTCCCGATTCAGCCCCTCAAGATAGGACGATAACTGCGCCAGTGAATTTCTTGATATTTCTTCGCTTGCGTTGGTATAGCTCCAATTGTACAGGTATACGCCGAGCAGAATAATCGGGAGGATCACCACCAGATACATCAGAACGAGCCTGGCCAGGATGGTATGACGCAATGAATTCACAGGAATCCTAATCAAAACAACGCCTCCGATGCACTAATCTTTCTGTTTGTTCGAGTACCATTTATTGACTTCGGCTGTCATTTTATCACCACCCAGACGATGCCATTCCTCGACGAAACGGTCAAATTCATCGATGGGATGCCCGAGGATAATATTGGTGAACGTATCCATCGTCAGAGAGTCGAGAATCGATTGTTTTTCGATCATCGTATCGGTTGGCGCACCTACAAAGCTCTCATACAATAACTGGTTGTTCCTTTTATACCGGTCAAGGATGGAAAACGCTCCCGACGGGCCATAGGTTCGTTCCCAGCCCCAGCCGGACGGATTGCCACGGGTCAGATAAGCCTCGATGTTCTTTTGAATCGACCTTGCCTCATCCTTAAGCACATTAGGGTTTCCGGTTCGGCGTGCCTCTTCAATTTGGTAGTAGGCGTCCAGATTCTTCAGTGCAGGATACGGAGTAACCGGAGAAAGCTGCCAAGCCGGATATGGGGTGCTGTAATAGATTTCGTACTCGGCCGTCGCTCCCCAGTTCTTTTCCAGATGCAAATTGAACAGCTTTACGATGGCCTCGGGATGCTGGACTCCCTTACGGACGGCAAGAAATTGATGGGTAGCGAAGCGGAGCGGCACTTTCGCCGGTTTCCCTGTAGCCGAAACAATGGGAAAAGCCTGCCATCTGGCTTCCGGATCCTGCTCATGATTGCCCTGCACGACCATATATTGGGGAAGGCGTCGTAACCGGCCATAAATGCCGACAAGCCCATCACGGGATCCCACAAATATTGGGTTACCGGGAGCCCCAATGTATCGTTTTTTCCGTTTCGGTCGGGGTCATTTTCTGTAAACGCTTTCGAAATGTTCAGGACGTCATTCATCGTTTGTGGCGGCTGTAAGCCGAGACGGTCCAGCCAATCAGTCCGGATCCAAATATACTGTGCTCCCTCGATCGATGCGCTTGTCTCGGGAATTCCCATCAATTTGCCGCCTACCGTGGCCGCTTCGAACGGCCCGGTCCCCTCCTGGCCCAAAATTTCCTTCGTGAACGGCGCCGCATATTTCTCATAGGCTTCGGTCAAATCCTGAATCAGGCCCGCATTGCTCAGCTGACGCAGCTGATCCGCATCGACTCTCACGACATCAGGCAGGTTTCCCGAGGCAAGCGCAACGCCCAGCTTCTGATTATAAAGGGTGCCTTTAGCTGTCCAATCATACTTGATCTGGATGCCCAGAACTTGTTCATACAGCCGGGTCCACCTATTATCTTCCAGTGTTTCTCCCGGAAACGTTTTGATCAGGTTGTCCAAATCATCGCTCGTCTCCCGCACGAAAGTGAGCTCAATCGGGGGATCATACTTCTCCAGGCCGGGTTCCGAGTAGATGTACTGACCATCGGTCTTCCCTGTTACCTCCTCACCGTCAGACACCCCGATCCGGTCGCACGACGCCAGCATGGACAAGGGCATCGTGACCGTCAGGACTAGACCAACTACACTCCATTTGGGAATACGCAATGCGCCAACCCCATTTCGATTAGATTCATTAAAGCGTATCAAGACTATTATCTTGATGGCGTACGCACACAAGCAACCCGCATCTTTTTACTTGCTAACCCATTTTTTACTTTTTATTGTAAGCGCAATCATTTTCTCTATTTATTTTAAATCAGTTTTTATGATCCCTCCTATTCATAAACTAAAGAAATACCCCCAATAAATGCAGGACTTTGCGCCAGTCAATTCCACTTCATTTCCTGCTCGGCCAGTAGCTTCTTAATTGCTTTCGAGGCTACTACGAATAGTTCAGGTTGGCTGAGCCCCGCAAGCTTTCCCGTTGCTTGCAGATGCGGTTCCAAAGACATAAATCCGGAATATCCCGTCTCTTTCAATTGCTGGAGAAGCAGACGCAGCTGCCCGTCTCCCTCGCCTGCAGGAACCACTGAACCATTGTCCATCCGTGCGTCCTTCACATGAATATAAGAGATGTAGCCGGCGAGCAGCGGGTATGCCTCAGACATGGGGTGTACCCTGCATTGTACGAAATTTGCGGGATCAAAGGCCGCTCTCATGCCTGGCGACGAAACGGCCTCCAAAATGTCCTTGCAGCGTTCTCCGGTATCGCCGTAAATATGGCTTTCATTCTCATGCAGCAGTACGATTCCGGCATCATTCGCCAGCTGAACGAGCCGCTTCATGCGACGGAAAACTTCCTCTCGGAATTTGTCATGTTCTCCCTCCAGAATATAAAAGGAAAAGATGCGGACAAACTTGGCTTGAAAAAACGCTGCCAAACGTATGGTGTGCTCGGCCTTCGTAAAATGTGGATCAAAGTCATCGGTGATCTTGATTTTTCCCAGAGGAGAGCCGATCGCGGAGACGCCGAATCCCCGCCGGGTCAGCCGTTCTTTAATCTTCACCGTTTCCTCTTCGGTTAAATTCAATACATTTTTCCCCCAGACTCCCCGCAGCTCCAGATAACGAATATTTTCCGATTCGAGGACATCCAGCTGTTCTTCCAAATCCGATGAAATCTCATCTGCGAATCCAGTTAATGTAATCATGACAAATCCCCCTTCATTTGCTGAACTGAAAATGAAATGCTTAATCACGAATGAGCAATACAATCTCGATTTTCTCTTGAAATTTCTGGAGCGAAACCTATGATTAGCTTAAAGGAGGCGGTGTACTTGGAAATTGAGCATCATCCTCATCTTGTTCCGAATATCTTTTCTGTTCATCGACCGTAGATGCTTTCCCGAGTGGACGATCCAGAAAGCGAAAATCGGCTTCCACGATCTAACGTTTGTGGTTGAAGGCATGGCGAATTACTATATTAATGGAGAGAAATTCACGGTAGAAGCAGGTGACATGATCTACGTTCCCGGGGGAAGCATCAGGGAAGCCCACACGTTCAAGGAGTCCCTTATGCATTCGTATCCGTTCAACTTTTTTTGGGCCGAACCGTATAATCATATCCATCTCCCGTTTAAAGGCGTCACCAAGAAAGTGATCACCAGGGAGATTCTGGGGTATATTCGTGAATTCAACCATGTATGGATGAGCAAGCAGCCGTTTTACCACATCCAGGCACGCGCTTTGTTCGAGCTTATCCTCCACCGTCTGCTCACCAACTATTACCGGAAAGCGCCCATGCCGATCGATCCGCGGATCAAGAAATTAACCGAATACATTTCAGAGCATTACTCGGAAAATCTATCGATCGCCGAATTGGCGGAATGGCTGCATCTGAGCCCCGTCTATTTGGGCAGGTTATTTAAGCAGAATACCGGTACGACACTCAAGGAGTACATCAAACGCATTCGCATCAACAATGCCGAAATGATGCTGTCATCCGGTGACTTTACCGTGAAGAACGCGGCGGAAATGTGCGGGATTGACGATATTTACTATTTCAGCAAGCTGTTCAAGGAAATGAAGGGCTATCCTCCATCTGCTGCAAGGAAGCAGTCAGGGCAGAAGCACCTCCTTGAATAAGGAGTCCCCACTTCGGATGTTTTCTTCGTGGGGACGGTACATATCACCGCTACTTTTTCCAAACCTCATCAATCGAAGCCTGGAACGGCTCTTTGTATTTTCCAATGACCGTGGAAACGGAATTTCCGTCAATAATGTCTCCGACTAGCTCGTAGTAAGGCATGGAAGGATACCCGTCTTTGCCGTCGACGACATTGATGCTTTCCCCTGCCATCTTTGCATTGTTGATGTCGTCTTCGTTCTTGAATAACGTTTCGAGCGAAGCTTGTTTCGGGTAGTCGTAGATGGACTCGATATCGTTGATTTTTTCATAAATGTAAACCAATTGCTCGGGATGTTCGACCGCCTTCGGGATCGTCAAGTAATTCGGAATCGTAAGATGGGAGTGGTACTCTGTAGCGCTGGGCCCTTTAGGGAAGGGCAGGAAGCCTATATCCAAATCAGGCATATCCTTTTTGAATCCATCCATCTCATAATCGCTCCCGGCATACATCAGCGTGTTCCCTTGACGGAAAAATTGGCCGGGTTCGGTCCAATCACCGCCTTCGGTCGGTCTGGCGATGTTTTCCGTTGCGAGCTGGGATATGAAGTTTAAGGTTTCTTTCGTTTTCGGGTCCTCCAGATTTTGCTTATCTCCCGACACGATATTTGCGTCGTTGGCCGCCAGAGCCTGAACTAAAATGGAAGCGGAAGCGAGCCCCCAGGTGTCCAGCTTACCGTCATTATTCGTATCTTTGTTCGCCTCTTTGGCTGCCTGGATGAAGGTCTCCCAATTCCAGTTGTCTTCGTTGACGTATTCCTGCAGCGGCTTGAGGCCCAGTTTCTCCATCAAGGTTCGATTATAAAAAATACCTGATGAAGCACCGTTGATGCCTGCCCTGAACCCGTAGCCCCTGCCCTCAAACTGCGAATAATCGTTCGTGTACTGCTGAATAAATACGTTCTGATTTTTTGTGAATTCATCAACCGGGGAGAATAAATCCTGCTTCACGAGCGTTGGAATCATCCAAGGTCTGGCCATCCGGATAATGTCGCCGAGCGGCTCTCCCGCGAGCAGCGATGACGTCACTTTATTCACGTACTCGCCATAGTCGATCGTGACGTATTCCATTTTAAAGTTATGCTTCTTCATGAGTTCGTCCAGGTTCTGCTTCTTTTTAATATTGTCCGGATTATCTTCCTTGATCGATTCGTCGTACCAAGATACCCATTTGATCGTCCGGCCACCCATGTCGAAATTCATTTCCGAAGTACCGCTCTCTTCAACACCAAACCAGCACCATTGACTTACGCTTCCTCATAAAATACCCCCCTTTGGATTTCGCTGTCTCCAAATAGGACAGCGCTTTCAAAACATGAGCTTGCACGCGTATGCCTCGTGATGACCGAAGAATCGGTTCCGATGCCTGTTGGACCCTGATGAACTGCAAGCACACGGATCATGTTAAATGGATTTCCGGCAAACAACCATAGATAATCTAAATGGCATTTGTAAGTTTTAAACATCATTTCGGACTTTCAAAAAACGGAATATGCGCTATGAAAAACGTCTATCGACGTACCTTCAAAGAAGACAGACCGCGTGTAGCTGAAGTTTTTCTTGCGATAATAGAATGGTTCAGCTTCGCTGAAATTTTAAATTCTATAATCTTCAAAAAAAAAAGAAACCTATCCGTAAAGGAAAGGTTTCTTCCTGATCCATGATGCTAAACTCGAAACAGCAGCTGCGAGAAATGGTACAGATCGTTTTTCCAAACCGGCCAATCGTGACCGCCGCTTTCCTCGTACCAGACATGAGGAACGCCGTGCTCTGACAAATACGAGTGCGTCCGGTCACTGATATGCTTCAGGTCATCCTGGTCTCCGCAGGATAGCCAGAGCAGTCTAAGCAGATTTGCTGCCTCTTCTGGATTCGGTACGAGCAGTTCGGGGACCTTGGTATTCGGGGCCGGAGAAAAAGCTCCTACCCAGGCAAAGCGGTCGAGATGATTCAATCCGATATTCAGCGCCTGCCCTCCGCCCATGGACAAACCGGCGATACTATAATTCTCTCTGCCTGTGAATACCGGGTATTTCGATTCAATAAAAGGAATCAGATCATGAAGCAAATCGAACTCGAAGGTCTCGAAGGCTTTCACCTTGTCGGGATCGAATATGTCTCCTTCCGCCCTGTCGTTCGGCATCGCGCGGCCATTAGGGAGTACGACGATCATGGGCTCGAGCTTGCCGTCGGCGTAAAGATTATCGAGCACGACCTGTATATTGCCGTGATTCTTCCATTCGGCTTCATCCCCGCCTATTCCGTGCAGGAGAAAGAGCACGTTATACTTGTGTTGTTCTGAGTACCCGGGTGGGGTGTATATGAACGTTTTGCGGTCACAGCCGACAGTTTCTGAATCATATTCCACAAGTTCGATTTGTCCGCGGCTGATATGTTCCCTATATTGGTCAAAGCCCGTTGGCGCTGTTTCTATCAATTTCTTTTCCTCCCCTGTTATGGACTCACATGATTAAATAGAACTGTACAAAGTACAAACAAGCTTTACAGCACGTAACCAAACCCCAGAATAGTAAAGCGTTTATGTTCGCTGCCCGCCGCCATACGGATCTCTACGGTATGCTGCCCTGATTCCGGCTCATCGTACAAAATAACCGCACTGCAGTGCGTCCAATTCACTTCATGCGGATCAGCGGTCAGCTTGTGCTTTCCGTCCACCCGAATCTCCGCGGATCCGAAATCGCTGCTTCCCGAGTCTTTAAATACGAGAATGAGACGCTTGCTCCTGATGGTCATTGTAAAATGGCCCTCTCCCGATCCGGCAGTATGCATCCAGTTATGAGGAAACTGGGGCGTGCCGTAATCGTGATCGTCCATTTCCGCGAGCTGCAGATCGGTATCGGTCTCCCGAAAACCACCGGTATCGATCTGAGCGATACGGTCAACGTTCTGGCGATCCAGCAGCCGAGTCTGAACGTAATCGTTGCCGATCAACGGCGGTTGATCGGTCAGGACATCCTCCTCATCAGGAGCAGACCGGTCCGTGACTTCGAACAGCCAGTCCAGGCAATCCGCCATGATCTGATGGCCGCTATTCGTCGGATGATAGATATCATAGAAAAACTGCCTTTTGGAGATGACGCCTCCTTGGTCCCTGGCCAAACTGAACTGCTCGACGACGGCATCCTTTATGCTGACCATGGGAAGGTCGTAGTGCCACCCGACCGGAGCCAGCCGATCCTGAAGATTCCAGTCGTTCAGGAACACGCTGAACAGCAAGATCACCGCAGGCCGGCTATCGCCCCCAAGCGCCTTGAGCACCAAGCTTTCGTAGCAATTGCCCCGCGTCTCATCGCCGGCGTCATTGACGGCAAACTCCACGACCACGATATCCGGATTCTCCGTACCGTCCCGGAGCACATCCCGATCATAACGTACGATCCCCAGCTCTGACGGCGTCCCGCCTACTCCCGCTTTGATCAGACGGATCGGACTGCCTTCGGAGGAGGCGAACCGCTTCCTAAAAAGATCGTACGACCTGTAGGCGTAACCGTTTACAGGAAGCGGGATAGCCCCAGCTCCATGGGTGATGGAGCCGCCGATGTAGGCGATGGTGACCGGCTCCCCTCTCTTCGCTTTTTCGATGGCCGCTTTCAATCTCTTGTTGTTGCCTCGATTCAAAAGAGATTTGGCGACCATGTCACGGTAGGACTGCCCTTCAAAGTCAACCGGAGGATCGATCATGTCTTCGGCAGCTTGATCATCTTCACGCCGGTTTTCGGGGTCCCGCGGAGCCGCAGGGCCGCGAGCTTCGTTCGTGGATGCAGCTGGATGGTCTGTCATGGGAAATCCCCTTTTCACTGTGATTAGGAATTTGCGTTTCGATTTATCAAACTTCATTATCCCTGCAGCGGACGGATAAACTCAATCCGCATCTCTTTACATACCCACCCGATGTTTACTGCTTACGGGGCAGAAATACCTAACCGATCTCCCGGTTGATGCCATTTTCTGTAAGCTACAGGTTTAAGAGACGTCCGCTTCTCGAATTCTCTTAAAAAATGGTGATAGTGGACATATCCGAGATCCTCTGCGATCACCCGCACCGTTTCTTCGGTGTCGCACAATCTTCTTTTGGCTTCGGCAATCCGCAAATCGTGGATGTATTCCAGAATGCCGACACCGTTCTTTTTGATAAACGCCTGCCCTAAATAAACCGGATTGATAAAAAATCGTTCCGCAATCTTCTTGATCGTCAGATTCTGATGGAAATTCTCTTGCAAATAACGCTCGATTTGCACCAAGGGATGCTCGGAATTCATTTCTTTGTAGTGCTTGACGGTTCCCATGCATAACTCTAAAAACGTGTGCAGCGACTGCTTTAACGCAGCAACGGAACCCGGCTTCGTTCTTAAAAAATGGAACACATCCCGCCATAAATCCATGGTCCCGCCGAATTCCCTGATCAGCTCGATACTTTTCATGACGATCTGAATGCTTGCCATGTATGCCACTTCAGGGGCAGTCTTGTTATCCTTAAATGTCTCGAACAACTGATGGAGCATATCGCAAACTTTCTGCTCCTGTGATCTCTCGACAGCGATAAGCAATTCATCCAAGACAAGGGACGGAGGAAGAACGTAACTCATTTCATGCGAGGAATCCGGGTCAACGTCAATCACCCCTCCCTCCTCCGAACGGAAGAAGTGCTGAAGGGAAGCCTTGGCTGCCCTCATATAAGACTCAGGCAAGTCATGAAGGGTTTGAACCGAGGGACCGACGGACACGGAGCAGTCAAGGCCATGCTCCAGCAGTTCTTCATGCACGCGCCGCGCAAGCTCTAATGGTTTACGTGCAGTATCTACGATAAGACCGGCTTGATTGCAGTACATATCTATATATAACGCATGTACTGACTGGGACAGCGACCGGCAAATTTCCGTTCCCTCGCATGTCAGCCCTTCAATGTGGATATACCGCCAGCCGGTGGCTTGCTGATTCATCTGATCCATCAATTGCGCAATATCCCCGTCGACTTCGGTCAGTTCTCCGCGAAGCATTCGGGAAAGGGCGATGGCCAAGACTTGTTTGGAGGTAGCTTCTTCTTGCTCCCTGGTGCGTGATTTGGCGTCAAGTTCATTAATAATCGTCGCGATCATCGCATCCCACTCAGGCTCAATGACCGGTTTGAGCATATAAAATCTCACCCCGTATCGAAGAGCCGTGCGGGCATATTCAAAGTCGCTGTACCCGCTGAGAACAACAAAGATCGGATCATAATGTTCTATGGAACGGACTCGGCGTATCAATTCCAGTCCGTCGATCCCCGGCATGCGAATATCGGTGACCACCAAATCCGGCAGCGTGTCCATAATCAGAGACAGGGCATCTTCGCCGTCGTCGCATGCTCCGCAGATTTGAAAACCGAGTCCTTCCCAATCGCTCAACATCTTCAGCCCCTCGAGGGCAATCGCTTCGTCATCCACAAGAAGCACGCTATACATGAATTTCACCTCCCGCTTGTGCATGAACCTGGTTCAACGGGATTTGGATTACGATCGCCGTACGTACATATGGATCGCTTTCAATGACAAGCTTGGCCTGACCGTCGTAGTACACTTTCAGACGCTTATACACGTTGCGCAGTCCGATATTTTTTCCGGTGTCATCGTCCGAATGAAGATTCCGGTTGATCCAATCCAGCTTGTCCTTGTTCATGCCGATCCCGTTGTCTTCAACGGTAATGATAAGGTTCTCATAGGACCGATGGATCCCGATCCGGATCAATCGTGCTCCTTTGACCGATTGGAGTCCATGCTTGCAAGAGTTTTCCACGAGCGCTTGGATGCTCATTTTAGGGATCCGGTACTTCATCAGGCCGGGATCAACGTCCAGCTCATAGGAAAACCGGTCCTGGAACCGGAATTTTTCGATCTGGAGGTACATTTCAATGAACATCACCTCCTCCTCAATCGTCACCAGGTCATCTTTCCAGCTTAACAATCTGCGCAGAATCTGGGCCAGATTGCGAATAATATCAGTCACCTGCTCGTACTTGTATTTTTTGCAGATGACCAGCACCGCATTTAATGTATTAAATAAAAAGTGGGGGTCCACCTGGCTTTGCAAATAGTTCAATTCCGCCCTGACCCGTTCCAGCTCGAGATCCTTCTTCTGGATTTCCAGCTTGTAGACGTCATTGATCAAATTGCGGATTTTTTCGGTCATCATGTTAAAGCTCCGTAGGAGTCCGCCGATTTCGTCTTTGCCTTCGTACATATGAATCGTTTCGAAACGTTCGTAGTTCACAAGTTTCATATGCTTGTACAGCTGCTTTACTCTTAGATTGTAGGAACGCAGAATGACTACAAACAAGATGGCCGGGATCAGCGTGGTGATCAGAGCCAAAATCAGGATAAAACGAAGGATATGACGAAGCTCGCCGCTGATATCTTTCCTTTCGGGCGTTCCGACCAGATTCCAGCCCTGTGTATAATTTGCCGGTCCTAATGGCCTGATAATATCCTTTATCGCTCCATCTCCGGAAGCTCCACTCTCAACAGGGAGGCTCAACAGTTGACTGTCACCCGCATCATCATGCGACTGGTCGGATGCCAAAACGATTCTGTTTTTGTCATCGATCAGCTTTAATGTCATATAATCCCGTTCCTTGGCGAACAATTCTTTCAGACTGTCCAATCTCAAATCGATCCGCAGATACTTTGTATGCTTTAATAGTCCGGGGTAATTGTCCATTTTCCGAATGATGCTGATGTATACCTTCTTTTGATTCGGGTACATCGGGTTCGTATCCAAATACGAAGTGAGCAGCACTTTTTCTTTGCTCCCGGCGATTTTTTGATACCACTCGCTGTTCTTATCGCTGTCCTGCAAGCAAAATAGCTGTTACCGCTTTGAATGGTCGGATTCGTCGTATATACGCCAAGCCATAAAATATAGGAATGCAGGTTGCTGTACTGACGCAGCCGATCTCTTAATACATTGTCGTAATTTTCATAGTACTCATCATAATCCGCATAGTTATAATCCAGCATTTCATTCAACGTCCGGTCCGCAGCTACCGTGTTGCCGATGGCAACGCATTCATTAACCATTTGCATAAAATCGTAACCCGCCCGCTCTACCGAAATTTGCAGATTTTCCTGTTCACGGGTTTCGGCATTTTTACTGGTCTGCAAATAGAACAGCGTATTGATGCTGATGATCGGAATAAGCACACCGAGCAGGATGATTAAAAACTTGTATCTTAAAGGGATATCGTCCATGAGAGCTGAGGTCTTCCACTTCACGTTCATGCACCTGTCTCCTGCATCATATTTTCAGCCCTTCTTATATACCGAAGGGGATATGCCGTTGATGGCTTTAAATTTGGCCGTAAACTGATCGGTATCGGCATAACCGACACGAGCCGCGATCTCGCAAATATTCAAGTCGGTTCGCCGAAGTAGCTTCATAGCTTCTTCAATCCGCACGGCATGATAATATTCGTTAAAGGAAATGCCTAGTTTCTTCTTGAAGCGCTGTCCCAGATAGGCCGCATTGACATGCAGAACCTCGGCGATATCCTGCAGCTTCAGTTTCTCGGGATAATGATCACGAATGAATTCTATCGCTTTCGATATGTTTTGATCCGTCTGAACCCCATCTTCTTCAGCAAACCACTCCGCCGCTTCACGGAGCTCGGTCAGGGTTTGTTTTTCAAGGTCGCTTTGCATCGTCAACGCCGGTGAGCCGTTAAACCATTTCCTCTCCCAGTCCGCTGTGCTGCCTCCCCTTCTGCCGATTTCATGGAGGAGTTCAACCTTGATATTGGCTGCATAAGCGCTGGTCCACGGTTTTGAAGCGTGGTTTCCCGAAATGACAGCGAAAAACTCGCGCACACGACCGGGCAGCTCATCCACCCTGCCTTCCACAACCGCCTTTGTGAGCGATTTCATAAACGCAGAGGGAAGAAGGAGCTGCTGTTCCAGATTCTCCTCCTCATAATAATAAACCTCTTGATGACGGTTATCGAGACGGGAAACCCCAGCGGCAGCGGCTTCTTGGAAAACGGTGTTGAGGGAATACGGTCCTCTATGCTCATCGCTCACCGAGAAGGTGACATTCTCCTCATAATCGTTTCTAATACATCGGATAAACCGGGTAACAAGAAGGGGAGTCAATTCCGGTCCGTCGGGGCCGGATATCAATACGTAGCCGTGCTTGTCCTGCCCGATCACGAAAGGAAGCACGGTAATATGCTCTATTTGCTGTTCGGCCAGACGGCTCAGCCGATCCAGCAGCCGACAGCCGCGAACATTTCCATGCTCCAAAGCAGCTCCATACACGAGCATGCAGCGAATCCGCGAATCATCGCCGATGGGGAGCTGCCTAACCGCCTGCTCCAGCTCTTGCGGAGCGTATTCTCTTGTGAGAAGCTGTGAGAGCAGTTCTGTTTGGACATAGGCAGTCTCGGCTCTGCGGTACGCATCCGATTTCCGCTCAGACTGGATCTCCGAAGCTATGTTTTTCACGGCCGATTCCAACTCGCCCTCATCCAGAGGCTTGGTCAGGTAGTTGCAAACGCCATATTGAATGGCTGTCTTGGCATATTGAAAATCAGCATATCCGCTTATAATAATAAATTTCGGTTGGGGAGCCCCGCCCTGCACCTGCTTAATCAGCTCTAATCCATCAATGACGGGCATACGAACATCCGTAATGACCAAATCGGGATTGAGACTCTGGATTAGCTGCAAGGCGTCATCCCCATCCATAGCCGTACCACAAATCTCAAAGCCCAATTCGGTCCAGTCTACCAAAAAACACAGACCTTCCAGCATTAAGGGTTCGTCGTCGGCAAGTAAGACTTTAAGCATTTGGCATCACCGCTCCACCGATTGAATTTGCTTCATTATACACCCATGGAATAGGAGAAACCGTTCCGGCAGCTGCCGGAACGGTACTGTTCTCGTCTGAAACGAGCGCCCGAAAAATTTTTATCTTTGACACTTCCCAAGTTCAAGCCTACCACAAAGTACCTTTGCAAAAAAGGATAAACGAATAATATCGGCATCGCGGTCACGATCGTGATTGCAGCCTGAATGGACGCCGGCGTTACCATGGCCTGGGTTTGGTTGGTATTTGCCCCTGCCATCATGGACGGATCGTTATTCGTGCTCATGGTCGATCCAAGCAGCTTCATCATTTCATACTGGAGTGAACTGAGGTTCTGTTCGGAAGAAGCGTACAGGAACGTGTCGAACCAGGAATTCCAGGAGCCTACGGCGATGAACAAGGCAATGGTCGCAAGGACGGGCGTACACAGCGGAAATACGATCCGCCAGAAAATCCGGAAATCACCGGCTCCGTCAATTTTGGCGGATTCAACCAGGCTTCCCGGGAGCGACCTGATGTACGTTCGGATCACGATCAGGTTAAATGCGCTGACCAAACCCGGCAGGATATAGACCCAGAAGCTGTTCCGCAAACCCAGGTCTTTGATCAAAAAATAGTTGGGAATCAAGCCTGCGTTGAAGTACATCGTCAATATAAACAGCATGCTTATTTTTTTGCGGAAAATATAGTGAGGCTGGGCCAATGTATAAGCCAGCATGGTCGTCAGAAATACGCCGAGCACGGTCGAAATGACGGTACGGGACACAGAAATGAACGCGGCGTGATAGATCGTGCCCGATACGAATACCGCTTTATAATTTTGCAAGGTCCAGGTGTGCGGCCAAACGTACACGCCCCCCTTCAGCGAATCGCTTCCGTCATTAAATGAAATCGCCATCGTATGAAGAAAAGGGTACAGCGTGACAATGACGACAATCAGCATAAACAGCGTATTCAGCGTATGGAAAACGACGGGTTCCAGGCGAAACTGACTCTTGACTTCTGTTTTCATTTCCCCGTCCTCCTCTATACCAATCGTTCTTCGCCAAGACGCTTTGCGATGGAATTCGCAATCAATACGAGTATGACGCTCACGATCGTTTTAAATATGCCTGCAGCCGTGGCAAGGGAATAATTCCCCATCGATATCCCGTACTTCAGCACGAAAATATCAATCGTTTGCGACCAGTCCACGACCAGGCCGTTCCCCAGCAAATACTGAACCTCAAATCCTGCATCCAGGATATGCCCGATATTCATAATGAGCAGGATGATAAAAGTGGACTTGATCCCAGGGAGCGTTACATACCTCATTTTATGAAACCTGCCTGCACCGTCGATGGAAGCGGCTTCGTAAAGGGACGGATCGATCGAGGTAATGGCTGCCAAATAGATGATCGTATTCCAGCCAACCTCTTTCCAAACGTTCGACAGCCCGACGATTCCCCAAAAATAGTGTCCTTTACTCAGCCACATCACGGGCTGATCAATCAGATGCAGCTTCATGAGTACTGTGTTGACGATGCCGTCATCCACAGATAAGGAAGTCGCAACAATGCCTGCCGCGATGACCCATGACAGAAAATGCGGCAGATAGGATATGGTTTGTACCGTCCTTTTAAAGAACCGCACCTTGATTTCGTTCAGCAGCAGTGCCAAGGCAATCGCCGTTACAAAACCCAAAACCAGGTTGATGAAACTCATGGCAATCGTATTTCGCAGCACCCCAAGGAAGGCATCGTCCTGAAACAGAAAACGGAACTGCTGCAGTCCAACCCAATCCTGTTTCCAGAAGGACAGGGCCGGACGATAGTTTTGAAAAGCCATCAGCCATCCCCAGACGGGGACATATGAAAATATGATTAAGTAAATGGCAATTGGAACCGACATGAATATCAGCTGCTTTTGGGCTTTCAGGGTTTTCCAGCTCAGGCTGACGCCAATTTCCGGGTCCACTCTCTTCTTCTTCTTGCTCTTGACCTCCCCGGTCAGCACGATTTCAGACATCTCGTTGTTCCCCTCCCTTATGTCATTTCCAATACGGGGCGGGGAATGAATTCCCCGCCCCGTTTGGATTTCTACAGCTCTTACTTGCTGCTCCAGTTCTTAATCCGCCATTGAATTTGCTCATTCATGCGGTCTTCGTAAGCCTTAATATCCAGCTTGTGGATCTGATTCACATAATCCTGCCATACACTATCAAATTCCGAAGGGGAAGCCATAATCGCTTTCGGCAAATATTTTACCGATAGGTCGTTTAATTTGGTGCTGGCCAGTTGAGCGGCCGAGCCGTCCTCCAGAATGATGGTATAAGCCGGAAAATATACCGGGTTCGGGCCGGGCTCCTTGAAAAATTCCGCCCAGGTTTTATGATTGTATGCTTTCAAGATCTCTTGATCATAAGGCTTCAAGCTATCGTAAAATTCCTGCGGCTGGGTTCCGGGATCTGTCGCGTTGCCATCACTGTAAGATCCCTGCATTTTAGGCATGTATCCAAAGAACGAATCTGCCTTGTTCGCTAATTTCCAGGTATTGTTGTCCGCATTTTTCCGCTGCTCCGGAGTCCGGTAGAACGTGCCGTCCTCTTTTACCTCATAATCTTCTCCCTTGATTCCCCATTGCAGCGTCTTCTGCCAATCCTCTGTCATCAATGCATCCATAAACTTTATAATCCGGACCGGATCTTTGGCTTTTACGGAAATACCGAATCCGCGATTGAGATTCAAACCTCCGCGATCGCGGTAGTATTCCTTTGCACCGGGATACATGAGCGGAAAGCCGACGTAAGTGCTTCCAATTTTCCCTTGGGAAATCAGGGAATTCTCACCATCTTGGAAGTTCCAATGCTGATCGAACATGCCGATCACCCGCCCGCTGGCGATTTTGGCCAGGTACTGGTCATAGTTCTGCACGAAGGCTTCTTTATCCAGCAAGCCCTGCGCGTTCACTTCATTCAGCTTCTTATAGTAGGTTTTCGCGATATCCTTGTCCGCAAAAATTTGCGCCTTGTTGTTGTCCACGATCACGCCGCCGTCATTAGGGTGACCGGATAAATGCTCCGGCGCGTTCTGGAGCGGAAATACCCTCCAGTCAAAATTCAAGGTTTCAAATCCGATCATATCCGGATGTTTGGCCTTATATTTCGCGATAATATCAAAGTACTCTTCCAGCGTTTTCGGCGTAGGATAGCCCATTTCTTTCAAAACATCCTTTTGCAAATAGAACCCCGGTCCCTGATAGGTCGTATCGTGAACCGAACCGGTGTACACGCCGTAGCTTGGGAGTACATAAATATGTCCGTCCTTCGGATCCTTCATTTGATTCCATACTTCCGCAGTATAAACTCCAGAGCCTATTGCTTCCTGATATTGCAAGAAAAACTTCCTTTAAACGCGGTCTGTCTTCTTTGAAGGTACGTCGATAGACGTTTTTCTTATAATATCAGAATGTATAAACTCCAGAGCTATTGCTTCCTGATATTGACAAGAAAATTACCTTTAAACGCGGTCTGTCTTCTTTGAAGGTACGTCGATAGACGTTTTTCTTATAATATCAGAATGTATAAACTCCAAAGCTATTGGTAAATCTTCCAGCGGAATATAAGCCCCCGCATTGATCAGTTTGTCATTGCCCGAGATGAGATCCGGGTAGTCGCCGCCTGCGATCATAACGCCCAGCTTCTGCTGCAGATCCCCGACCAAAAATTCCATATTCAGACTGACGCCGGTTTTTTCTTTAATCAATTTATAAATTTTGTTGTCGGCCGTAGGCTGCTGGCCCGGGGCGTCCATAAATACAGACAGGGTAATGGGTTTCGTATCGTCCCCGCTTGATTCAGCCGCCGATCCCCCGCCGCTCGTTTTTCCTGATCCGCTGCAGCCGGATAGCAGCAGTGCCGTAGAAATCATGCCGATACACAAAACGATGAGTGAACGTTTTACCTTTTTGCGCATTTCTTTGTGCCCTCCCCTTTTTCATCTATTGTTACACATTCTCACCCGGTGATAACTAAATTATATCTTTCTAGAAATCGCTTACAATTCACAAACTCAAGATGTTCCCCCTAAAAATATAGTCGCCCAAGGTTTGACACAAACAAGCGCCCCGCGGCGAATTGACGACAGCCGCGAGGCGCTTGCATACGGTGGATCATCTCATGATCCGTTCACTGAACATATTACCTGATGCTAAGGTAGAACTCATAGGGTTTCGTTCATATTTTCCTTGTTATAGTATAGTAGAGACATCATTCAAGGAGGGATAAGGATGGCCCATATTCATTTTGTTGAGTATAACACGACGCACCCAAGCAACTTTGTGATCGATGTTCCCGTGGGTCATCACTGGCTTCTTGTCATCACCAAGACTCCCGCGCAGTTCTGGGTCAATGGTGCACTCAAGGAATATCCTACGCACAGCGTTATCCTCTACCGCCCGCAGCAGAAAGT
>NZ_PCZT01000009.1:2321709-2345423 GCF_002968895.1 Paenibacillus sp. AR247
CTGCGCCGATCAATTCATCAATGACTGGATCCGCTTTGAATCCAATGAACCCTATATTACGGAATCGCCGCTGCCGCTCGGAGTCCCCTTTTCCCTGGATGATCCGGACTACTGCCGCATGCTGTTTGAACTGTTGACCATCGAACACAACTTTCATCGGGATTACAAGGCTTCGTCCATCGACTGTTTGCTGCGGACGCTGTTCAACAAGCTGCTGGAATCTTATTTTCATGAACCGATTACGCCTCAGTATTATAACTTGTTGAAGCTTCGAACCGCGATCCAGAACGATCCGGGCGATTACTGGACGATTGCGAAAATGGCCGATTATCTCGGAATCAGCCCAGGCTACCTGCAGAGCATCTACAAAAAAACCTTTAAGGTCACCTGCATGGAAGACGTCATCAACAGCCGAATCCGGTTGGCCAAAGAATATTTAATTCACAGCACCCAAAGCGTTGCTGAAGTCGCCTCCCGATGCGGGTATCAAAATGTGGAGCACTTCTGCAGACAGTTCAAACAGTTGACAGGCTATTCGCCAAGAAAATTCCAGGAGCATAAACAAGCTTGATATCCATATCACGTCATACTAAGCCTCTGGTTGCAAGGCGGGTCTGTTCTTCTTGAAATATTGGCGCACCAGAAATTTTATGATCTCGCTCGGCTGCTCTTGGGAAAATTCGGCCTGATCAGCAAAGAGCATTCCATAGGGGGCTTCCGGGGTATAAGGCTCCCATCGCGGCATTTCCTCTCCCGTTGCATCCAGCCCGTTCGGATCACCGTTACGAATGAAGTTCGCCCAGTAATTGCACATCTGGCGGGCCAAATCGTAATGCTTGCCGACAAACGGCCGCCAGCATTTAGCCAGCGTTTCGAAGAAAAACCAGAGATCTACCGAGTGGAAGGTGCCCGGATGATCCCAGCCTGGGATCTCGGCATCAAAATTGTAATAGTACAATGGGGTACCGGAGCCGGTCTCGGCATTGGCCTGTGCGGCGATGCGGATCGCATATTCGATGCCGCTCACCGAAGCCTTCTGCCGGCTCTCCTCCACGTTGGCCGATGATGCGCCACACAGCTCCAGGAACGCATCCACGTCATCTCCGAACATGTCTTCCGCCAGCTTCTTGAATTCTTCAGGTGTATCGACGTCCGGCACGCTGATAAATTCGGAGGACGTGTGGCCAAACATGACCGGCACCTTCCAGCGCTTGTTCTCAAGGAACAATTCAAACGGGTTGCCTACGCTGAACACCTGATCGGCGACGGTGCCCCAGAATCCCTTGTATTGCACAGCCTTGTCGCGAAGAGTGACGGCATCCAGCTGCCGCGCTTCCGCAAGTGAAGATACGCCAAGGTATTCAAAAAATTTCACGCCATCCTGTTCGGCCTCAGCCAAATGACTCCGAAGCGGAGGCACGCGAGTCCCCGGATACAGCTTCGTATAGATTCCACTTTGAATGATCGCCTTCTGAAAAAGCCCCTCATTCTGAGGCGAAGTCAGCTGGGTCATCACGCTGCCGCCGCCGGCGGACTGACCGCCGATCGTGATGTTGTCCGGGTCGCCGCCGAAAGCCGCGATATTGCGCTTGACCCATCTGGTGGCCGCCTGCTGATCGAGATTGCCGAAGTTAGCCGGTGCTTCGGGCGCTTCAGCCGTAATTTCGGGATGGCATAAAAATCCGAACACATTGAGGCGGTAGTTGATCGTGACGACCACGATCCCTCTTCTGGCGATGCGTTCACCGTCGAACTCCATTTCAGCCGTATGGCCGACCTGAAGACCTCCGCCAAAATACCATACATAGACCGGCAGCTTCTCATCGGTACGTTTGGCCGGTGTCCATACGTTCAGGTAGAGACAGTCCTCGTCCATGGCGATGTCCGGTTCCACGGCCCATTCCCGGGTATAGATATTGTTTTCGTCGATCTCCTGCCTTACCTGCATCGAGATCGGCGCGAATTCGTACGCCTTAAGCACGCCTTCCCAGTCCTGGGCAGGCTGCGGGGCACGCCACCGGTTGTCGCCTACGGGCGGAGCGGCGAATGGGATTCCTTTGAAACTGGTGATTCGGGGGTCGGCTGCCGGCAGTCCCTGCACCAACCCGTTTTCAACTTGTACGATTCGAAGCATGTGTAACGACTCCCTTCATTGTTGGTATTCACCGGCCTTCACATCGGCTGCTTTCATTTGCCGGCCGATGCCTCGGAACGCATTTGAACGATTTTTTGCGCTTTTGCGGTATCGGCAGCAAGTACGTCATTCCAGCCAAGACCGGCCACATCCGTTTTCATCTTTTCCCACAGCTGGTCAAACTCCGCCTGATCCTTCGCAAACACCATTTTCCAGGATGCATTTTTTACATAGTCCGAAATCTGGCTGCGTTTATTTTTAATATCCGACGAGTCGACGCCGAAGCTTGTATTGATATTCGGTACGATGTCGATCATCTTGTTTTTCAAATAGTAGTCTGTTGCGTTCTTGGCGTTGTAGGTGTTCTGCCAGTCCGTGGTCAAGGCGGTCTTGTTAGCTTCTATAGTGGAACTCCAGTAATTACTGTTATAGAATTCGCCGGTGTCCGGGTCCTTGACAAAATCGCTCATGATCATGCTGTTGATCTTGCTCTGTCCGTCCTGGTATCCGCCGCCTCCATATTGATCCGGTACGGGGGTGTTCTTCTGGAACGCTGTTTGCCCTGTTTCGGTCAGCTTAAACTTGCCGTCATCCGTCTTTTCGTAATTGAACCCTTCAAAGCCATTCGTGTAGTACCGCAAGCCCTCGGGAGAAACCGACCAATCCAGGAATTCCATGATTCGTTCGGGATTTTTAGCCTTTGAACCGATGGCAAAAACCCTCCCGTTGCCGTAATAAGCGTCACTGGTCTGAATGATCCGGGAATCCGCGATCGGGACTGAAACATAGCCGTCGCCGTTTGTGCCCCTTTCAATGGAATTGTAGAACCCTCTTTGCCAGGAATACCATAAGAGGAGCACCTGTTTGTTGGTCAGCTTTTCGGAGACTTTGTTCCAATCCTGCGACGCGGAATCCGGATCGATCAGCCCCATCTGATTGGCCGTGAAATAAAATTGCAAAATCTTTTTGTACATACTGTTATCATCAATGAGCGGAACAATATCGCCTTTTGCATTCAGCTGTAAGGTTGAAGTTCCGTCGGGCTGCTCATAGCCGTACCAGTTGCTCAGCCAGCGTACGTTCTCCATCCCTCCGCCATCCCAATCCTTCCACAGGGTGATCGGAACGATCGGCTTCCCGTCCGGAGTCTTGGGATACTTCTCCTGCATTTTTTCAGTACATTCAGGAGGTCGGTTAAATTGTTCAGCTTGGGCGCCCCTACCCCCTTGTAATAATCCCAGGGTAAAATAGGGCTTGAATAAGGCTGGTCTTCCGAGAAGGTCGTTGGCGAAGTATCGGCTGTAAACGTCGGTAGCGCATAAATTTTGCCGTCCGGATTCACTTTATCGAAAGCCTCGTTAAAAGGTTTGAAGTGATTATCCACATACTGGGACAAGTACTTGGTGTTCTTGACCCTATCCGTCAAGTCCATAATCAGACCGGCCGGAATGAGCTCTTCCAGCTGACTGTTATCAATGATCAAGAGATCCCCCAAATTCCCCGCTGCCGACCTCGTCTTGTATAACTGGTCCCCGGCAACCTGCGGAGCAAGTATGTTCAGCGTCAGATTAAACTTGTCTTTAAGCAGCTTGCCATACCATCCGGTCTGCTCGCCCTGGTAATTCGCCGCGTTATCGAACACCGTAATCGTCAGCGGCTTGCTGTGATCGATGGCTGTGTTATTCTCGGAAGTTTTTGCATCGGTACCCGACTCTTCATTGGATGCGCCTCCACAGCCGGCCAGCCCGACCGAGGCGATGAAGAGGCAAGCGAACAATAGCATGACCGATTTTTTTGCTGCTTTCCTGAACAATAGCATGACCGATTTTTTTGCTGCTTTCCTGCTTTTACTCATTGGCCATCCTCCTAAATCCATTTTAATATCAAGTGAAAATCAACCTTTGACCGCCCCGATCATAATTCCCTTGACGAAAAACCTCTGGAAGATCGGGTAGATGAGCAATATGGGGGCAACGACAATAATGGTAACGGTCATGCGAATGGAAGTCGTGGTTTGCTCTGTGGCTAGACTGGCTATGGCCGTCGAACCGGCATTTTGCAGGTTAACCATGGTCGATAATGAGCTCGCCTGATTGATATAGTTATAGAGAATAAATTGCAGCGTGTATAATTTACTGTCCGTAACGAGCAGCAGCGTATCCTGAAAAGAGTTCCACTGATCCACTGCAGTGAATATCGCGACGGTCGCCAAGATCGGCTTGCTTATCGGCAATATGATCCTGAAAAAGATCATCATCGTTCCCGCTCCGTCGATGCTTGCCGCCTGCTGCAGTTCCTTCGGCGTCGATTCCACGAAGGTCTTGACCAGAATGATGAAGAACGGGGCTACGATGGTCGGCAGAATGTATGCCAAAAAATTGTTGGTCAAATGCAGGGAGCGCATGGTGAGATACCACGGAATAATGCCGGCGTTAAAGAACATGGTGATCACGGTGAACCGGTACCAGAATCTTCTCCCCCACATATCCTCTTGGGAGAACATGAATCCCAAAAAGGCGGAGGCCCCTACCGTCAGCAGGGTTCCGATCACGGTTCTGCCCAGGGAGATCAAAGCCGCATTCCCCAGTCCCGGTATTTTAAAAACGTCCAAATAGTTCTGGAAATGGATGTTCCGCGGATAAAAGACGACGTCCCCCCGGGCACTGATATCGTTTGCGCTTATCGTATTAATGATGATGGAGTAAAACGGATAGACGCACACGCAAGCAAACAGGGAAAAAAGGACGTAGATCAATACGGTGATCATTTTGTCGGTCGGGCTTACCTGAACTGCTTTTCTCATACGATACTCTCTCCTCTTAACAATTTGGAGAATCCGTTTACCGAAAAGAGAAGAACAACACTAATCAAACTCTTCAGCATGCTGATCGCGACCGATACGGAGTAGCTGCCGCCCCCCATCGCCAGGTTATAAACATACAGGTCCAGGACTTGTATATTTTCCTTGTTGAATGCATTTTGGAATACGAAATATTGCTCCAAGCCATTATTCAGAAAGCTGGCGATCTGCAGCATCAGCAGAACAAAATACGTCGGGAGCATGCTCGGCAGGATGACGTTCCATATCACCTGCATTCTCGTTGCCCCGTCCACATGAGCCGCCTCATAAAGGGAATCATCAATACCCGTAATCGCCGCTATGTACAAAATGGCGGACCAGCCTAACGTTTTCCAGATCGTCCACAACCACATGGTGATCCAGACATGATCGGAGTTCTGAAGGAACAAAATCGGGGAATCGATCAGTCCCAGCTGCTTCAACAGACCGTTGACGATGCCTTCGCTGGAAAACATGGAAAACGCCAAAGAATATACCAGTACCCAGCTGATAAAATTCGGCAGGGTCGTTACCGTCTGCACAAACTTCCGGAACCGCACGGCCTTCATTTCGTTCAGGAATATGGCAAAAATCATGGGGAGCCAGGAGAACAGCAGTCCCAATCCACTCATCCCGAACGTGTTCTTGATGACCTGGAGCAGCTGGTCGATCTTGACCTGATTTTCGATCAAGGAACGAAACCACTGTAAGCCGACAAACGGAGATTTGGACAACGGAATCGGCGGCGAGTAGTCGAAGAATGCATAGACCCATCCGTATAGCGGATAGTAGGCAAAGACAGCAAGCAAAAGCATGAACGGAAGTATGTAGAGGAATTTCCTAAAAGATATGCCTTTCGTGCTGTACTCTCGTATGCGCATCGTGTCACCTTCCCTAAAGATTCGTAGATTTGACGGGGGACTACAATATCCACTCCCAGTCAATCATTCGAAAACGCTTTCAATAATAAGCAAGAAACGCTCTGACCCCATCCATTTCTCCTATCAAAATGGTCTCATCTGTTTTTTCGGAACACCTCCATATATCTCTCGAGATATCAACTGTATCTCTATATGACTTGCACTAAATTTAAAAAATTGTAAATGACTCCCCTCATTTAAACAATGATCTATACCAACATCTAATTGATATATCGTCAGATCGGGCAGCCAGGCCATACAGAGCTTTATGAATTCGATCATCTTAACAAAAAGGAGCCTATCTATAAAAGATAGACTTCCTCTGATATGTCTGCATCAACAAAAGGGTTGTTATTCCGCTATAAGCCGGAACAAAGCGGCTCCATGCGGCGGAACGGCAGAAGCCAATGTGCCGCCCAGCTCCCTTCGCTCCTCTCCGGTCCACAAATTTCGCGCATTCGCCGAGCCGGGAATGCCTAGCTCAGCCAGCGATACGGAAACTTCGGCAGCCTCCTCGCCGGTATTAAACAGCGCGGCGTAACGCTCGCCCTGAGGACCCTCAGCAGCCCATATCACTCGGCCTTCGCTCCGTCTCACCTGGCGGGCGCCGAAGCTGTGCTGATGCATGTCCAGCACGTCCCGGTTCGTCAGCAGCGATAACGTCCACTCGTCGTTGTCACGCATCTCCCCGCCGAACATGAGGGGCGAGCGGAAGATCGTCCACAGCGTCATCATCGTCAACTGCTCGTCACGCGTAAAGTTCGTCATCCGGTCGGGATGGCTGCACCGGACGCCGATGCGGCCCAGCGGGAGCATGTCGCAATCCGGCCAGCAGCCGGGCTTCGGCCGACCCTGCCAGGTCTCGCAGCGGTTGAACATATCAAGCAGCAGCGGCCAGCGGTCCCAGAAATCGTCGGTCATCCGCCACATGTTGGCATTGGCTTCAAGGAAATCGGCATGCTTCACAGGTGCGGGTCCGGGCGACAGGCTCAGCACCATCGGCCGGCCGGCATGGTCGATCGCCTTGCGGATCAGCTCTATTTCCGCCAAATGCGGCCCTCCGTGCAGCCAAGAATCCGCAATGTCATCTACCTTGACGTAATCGACGCCCCATTCGGCGTACAGCTCAAACAAGGAATTATAGTATTCCTGAGCCCCTTTCTTGCCCGCGTCAACGCCATACATGTCCGTGTTCCACCCGCAGAAAGAGCAGGTATGGGCGATATCCCGGGCCGTAACGTTCGTGCCCTTGATCGGCGTATTATCATGTACGGCCTGCCGTGGAATGCCGCGCATGATATGGATGCCGAATTTTAGTCCAAGGCTATGTACGTAATCCGCCAGCGGCTTGAAGCCCTGGCCTCCCTCCGCAGACGGAAAGCGGTTCACTGCTGGTATGAGGCGCGAGTAACCGTCGGTTTCCAGCCGGACGAAGGGCCTGTACAGGTCTGAAACCGCTCCCGGCTCGTACCACTGAATATCGACGACAATGTATTCCCAGCCGTAATCCTTTAAATGACGCGCCATATATTCGGCATTGCCCCGAACTTCCGCTTCCGTAACGGTTGCGCCGTAACAATCCCAGCTGTTCCATCCCATAGGGGGTGTTGGTGCATACGAATGATGCTGCATGACGTTCCTCCCGAATTGATTTCGTATAATAAAATTGCTTTTACGCCTCCTATATTACGTCCGGGAAGAACAACGTTTCCATAGTAATCTTTCTTCTATTACAGCAAAATATTGCGGTTTAATAGCCGACTATTCAGAAAAACGTCTGTCGACGTTATAATCTTCAAAAAACATCCGGCTGAACGTCAGCTGCCCCTCTTCGGAGCGGAAGCCGCCGGGTGTCAGCCCGGTCATTTTGCGGAATACCTTGATCAGGTAACTTCCACCGGAATATCCGACCTGCTCCGCGATCTGTTCAACGCTCATATCCGTCTGACGGAGCAGCCGCATCGCTTGTTCAATGCGGACCCGGTTTAAATATTCGCTCGGCGTCTGGCCGACCGCGGCCGCAAACGTGCGCAGCAAATGGTATTTGGACCAGCCGAGCCGGTCCGACAGCTGGTCCAGACTGATCATCGAGCGGTAATTCGCATCCATATACTCGGCGGCCTGGCGTACTTTCTCCGGCCAGTTCCGGCGCTCGTCATGCGGCGCTACCGCATACCGGCACAGCTCAGAAATGAAAGAGTATACACAGGAAGAGGCCGTGTAAGGGTCGGTAATCCGGCCGTGGCCCGCCTGATCCCAAATCTCCTGCAGCGCGCGGACGGGCCGGCTTGTGGGCGGCAAGTAGGGAGCCTCTCCCAACCGCAGCTTCACTTCCTCCCAATTCGGCAGGATGAGCGATGGGCGCATCAGAATAAACACGAAGGACCAATGCGACCCGTCCGCCGGAAAATAGTAGCGGTGATCACCCGGGATCTCGGTCATGATAGCCCGTCCCTGATCGATCCGGTACGTCTCCGTCCCCGACTCGAACATGCCCTCACCCTCCAGTGTATACTGGAACAGCAGCAGCGGACCGTCCTTCCGCTCCTTCCCGTCCCATCGGTACGACGGATGCCTGATCTCGTCCCGCCCGACCGCAAACAATTCGCACAACGCCAGGTGCGAAGGCGCCGTGAAACGAAAGCCGTATGTGCCTGTCTCCGTACCGGATGCCATGCGTTTCCCTCCTCTTCAAGCATGATTTTTTATATGATCGGTCTTAGTTATAACTATAATCCTACACCGTTCATGCGCATATAGAAAAAGACCGCCGCACTGGAGGCTTCCCCTTCATTTCCAATGCTATATTCTTCAAAAAAATAAATTAGCAAAAGGTAAAAATATCTAATGTTTCACGCAAGGAATCATTTGAAAATCACGATAGATTATCCTAAGATATTAAATATCATTAAATCCTAGTGGTTTACACGGATTTATTCTATTTAATTCATAGGGGAGTGACAAACGGATATGAACAAAAATTATGCATCCATCCTCATTTTTACGGTTATGCTCACACTTCTTCTTTCCGGGTGCGGAGCCGGCAATTCAGCCAGCGATTCGTCCAACGAATCAGAGTCCGCCTCTGGCAATGTCACGCTGACATACGGACTGTGGGATCAAGTCCAACAGCCGGCCATGGAGAAAATTATCGCGAAATTCGAGGAACAGCATCCGGATATCCATGTTGAGATCAAGTTAACCCCATGGAATGAATACTGGACCAAATTGGAAACGGCAGCTACCGGAGGAAACCTCCCCGATGTATTTTGGATTAACGGAGCAAGTTTGCCGAAGTATGCATCCAACAATCAACTGCTGAATCTGGACGACTACGCGAAAGACACAAGCCTCGATTTCGGAAATTATCCTCAGGGCCTCGTTGACATCTATACATACGATGGCAAACATTACGGGGTACCCAAAGACATGGACGCTATCGGTTTATGGTACAACAAAAGTTTATTTGATCAAGCAGGCATCCCTTATCCGGATGAAACATGGGATTGGAACAAGGCCGTCGAGGCCGCGCAGAAATTAACTGATCCGGCCAAAGGCATATGGGGGCTTCCCGCTCAGTTCCAGGGACAAACAGGATATTACAATACAATACTTGAAGCCGGGGGTGGATTCTATACGGATGACGGAAAGAAATCCTTGTACGATTCTCCGGAGAGCATTCGCGGCCTCCAGCTTCAGACCGATCTGATTCACAAGTATAAGGTTTCTCCAACGCTTGCCCAAATGACGGATACGTCGCCCAAAGATTTGTTTAGATCCGGCAAAGTAGCCATGCTGATAGACGGGTCTTGGAATGTCAAAGATTTTGCCACCAATGAGTATACCAAGAACAATGTCGATGTTGCTCTTCTACCTAAAGATAAGTTGAGAACAAGCGTCATTCATGGGCTGGCTAATGTAGGTGCAGCTAATACGAAGCACCCTAAAGAAGTCATCGAATTCCTTGATTTCCTGGGTTCCAAAGAATCTGCCGATATCCAAGGGGAAGACGGAACCGCACTGCCTGCATTTCATGGCGGACAGGAATTGTGGCTCAAATCGGTGCCCCAGTTCCACCTGCAGAACTTGCTGGATATGGCTAACGCTGCAAAAGCATTACCGCGCGGACCGCAAAATGCCAAGCTCGACGGTTTGGAAGAAGAATACCTGAAAAGTGCTTATACAGGTGAATCCACTCCTGAGGAAGCCGCCAAAGCGTATGCCAAGGCCGTGAACGAAGCCATCGCATCCAATCCATAAACGTCATTGCATCGGAGGGAAACTCATGTGATGAATGCAAAACAACCATCCTCTTTCAACGCCAAGCGTTCAAAGCTGAAGAGAAGGGAATATGGATGGGGATACGCCATGGTATTTCCCCTTCTGTTCGGCATGAGCGCATTGTTCATATGGCCGGTACTGCGGACCATTTATTTATCCTTCACGGAATGGAGCGATTTTGGCAATTATCATTGGACAGGCCTGAGCAATTACATCAGGCTGATCCGTGATATGGCCGTATACCATTCCCTTCTGCACACGCTTCAATACGTGATCATCTATGTGCCCGCGATTGTCATTCTGTCCACCTTGGCGGGTGTTCTGCTGAGCAGCAAGGTGCGCGGCATATCGGTGTATAGGACGATTTTTTTCCTGCCGTCCGTGTTGATGCCGGCCGCCATCGCCATGTCTTGGAAATGGATATTAAATGGCGATTACGGGCTGCTGAACGCCGGTCTGAAGCTGCTTTCGATTCACGGAGTTAGCTGGCTGACGGATTCCCGAACCGTTCTCGTCGCCGTCGTTGGCGTAGCTGTATGGGGAGCGGTTGGTCTTCAAGCCGTCATTATCATATCGGGGATTAAGGGAATTTCCCCTATGCTTTATGAAGCGGCTTCCATCGAAGGCGCTGGCCGAGTGTCCCAATTTTTCCGGATCACGCTCCCTCTGATCACGCCGACCTTGTTTTTCGTATCAGTTACTTCGCTCATCGGAGCCATGCAGGTATTCGATCTCATTTATATGATGGTCGGCACGGTAGCCATCGATCATGTCAATACAGTTGTCTACTTGTTCTATCAACAAGCTTTTATTAAAAATGATAAGGGATATGCATCTTCCATTGCCGTTCTATTATTTATCATTATTCTGATCGTGACGGCGCTCCAATTCAAACTGCAGAAAAAATGGGTGCATTATGATTAAGGAGGGGCCGCAAAGATGACCACAGTCACGCATGCAAAACAGAAACGAAGATTCCAGCCTATGATCATCCATATCGTGCTCATGGTCGGGTCGTTCCTTATGGTTGTCCCTGTATTATGGTCACTTCTTACTTCCTTAAAAGCTCCTGATGAAGTTACCCGGATCCCGATCACGATTCTTCCGGGCAAGCTGCATTGGGACAATTTCCAAAAGGTCGCCGACTTGCTTCCTTTTATGACGTTTTATTGGAATACGGTTGTAACGACGCTCGTCAAGGTGCTTTTCGGTTTATTATTTAGTTCCCTGGCCGCTTATGCCTTTGCCAGAATTCATTTTCCCGGCAGAACCCTGCTGTTTTTGCTGGTTTTATCGGTCATGATGGTGCCCGGCCAAGTCTTTCTGATTCCCCAGTACTTATTAATGAAAGATTTGGGGTGGCTGAACTCCCTGAAAGCCATTACCGTAACCGGTATGTTCAGCGCGTACTCCACTTTTCTGCTGCGTCAGTTTTTTCTTGGGCTTCCTTCGGAACTCGAGGAATCTGCCAGGATCGATGGGTGCAATCCCTTCCGCATTTACTGGAATATCATGCTCCCGTTAGCAAAGCCGGGATTGATTTCCGTGGCGATCATCTCTACCCTATGGTCGTGGAACGACTTCCTCTGGCCGCTTGTCGTCAATGATTCGATGGACAAAATGACGCTGGCCGTCGGACTTGCCTCCCTTCAGGGACAGTTCACGACAAATTATCCGGTACTGATGGCAGGCATGCTCTTGGCCGTATGGCCCATGATCCTTATTTTTTTTCTGCTGCAAAAGCAGTTTATCGAGGGAATTACCCTGGGCGGATTAAAGGGATAACGATTCAAAACCTAAATGAACTGGAGGGTTTCATATGGAAAAGTGGAACGTACTTGTAATCACGGCTCATCCCGATGACGAAGTATCCTGCGGCGGCACGCTGGCCAAACTGGCCGAACAAGGCCATTCGGTAACCATCGCCATCGCGACGAACGGGAATCGGGGAACGCAGGATACGTCAGTAAAGCCGGAACAATTAGCCCAGATCCGCGAAAAGGAAATGGCGGATGCCGCCCGCATTCTGGGCGTGAATCAAGTGATCCAGCTCGGATTCGATGACGGAACCTTAAGCGAACAGCCGGACTTGAAGGAACGCATCTTCCGCCTGATCCGGAATGAAAAACCCGATGTGGTGATCACTTTGGACGCCTGGAGAAAATGGGAATTCCACCCCGACCATCGCGCCCTCGGTCTGGCCGCTGCCGAAGCCGCTTATTTGGCCGACGGCTACGGTTATTATCCGGAGCATCTGGAAGAAGGCATTCAGCCGTGGAAGCCGCGCGAGGTCTACCTCCTCTGGTCGGATGAACCTAATTATACGGTGGATGTCACTGACACATGGGAAGCCAAGCTTCAAGCCGCTGATTCGCATGTCAGTCAAGGTTCCGGAGGCAGAACGTTCAAGGAGAACTATTTGAGACATGTGCAGTCCGCTTCGAAAGATGGCGAGCTTCGGAAAACCGAATCCTTTCGCAAAATCTATGGCAGCTCATATCTCATATAAACCAATAAAACCGGGGGAGGATGAAGAGATGGATAAGCACAAGAACGATATCTCCCCAAAGGATGGTCTGCCCGATTCATTAAAAACGTTTCAGGGATTCGATGAATTTCAAATATTTACGAATCTAAACGAGGAAGAGTGGCGGATGCCCTTTGAATGGCATGAGCAGTTGGAGGTGTTCTATGTCTTATCGGGACGGGGGCAGTTTTATATCGATAACAAAACCTATGTGTTTGAACCAGGCGACCTGTTCGTCATCGGCAATCAGGAGCTCCATAAAAGCCAGCTGATCAACAACGAGCCGTTTGAAGCCAAAGTACTTATGTTCAACCGGCAGCTTGCCGAAACCGATCCGCTGCAGGACGAGGTCAATCTGCTGTCATTGTTCGAAAAACGCGAGCCGGGGTTCTCCCATTGCCTTAGAGTCAATGAACCTTTAAAAAAGAAGCTCGAATTCGGCTTCAGTCAGCTGCAAGAGCATTACGACCATCAAAACCGTTATTCGAGCCAAAAAATCAAGTCACTCCTGCAATGGATTTTACTGGAGATCAAAGAAGGTTATGAGGACAATTCCCCATATTCTAAGATGGAGGACGCGTCGCATGTGCATTTCAAACCCGTTGTATCCAAAGCTATGGAATACATCGCGCAGTACTATGCCGAAGAAATCACTCTGGACCGTATCGCCGATTTTATCGGAGTGAATTCATCCTATCTGAGCCGCGTATTCAAGCAAAACTCAGGCTTTTCCGTCGTGGAGTTCATTACCTTCAAACGCATTTGGCGGGCCAAGGAAATGCTCCTGTATACGAACCAGAGGATTACGGATATCGCTCATTCGGTCGGGTTCAACAACGTCACCCATTTTCAATGGACTTTTAAAAAAATGTTCGACATGAGCCCTGGGCAATACCGCAAATCCCCGCGCAACTATTACCACTTGGAGAAATACTGAGCAGATCACGTATGCATTGTATCCCATTTATGGATCAAAAAAGCCGGAAACTCCGGCTTTTTCCATGCTGATTTCAATTAACGAGCGGGGATTGAATTAGCGTGGCGAATTTAAATTTGTGTACGTGACCGTCATTTAAAGTCGTTTGGCCGGTAACAAAGTGGACGTGTTTCCCATTCCCTACTGAAATCGCTGGTCCGGTTCTAATTTTTTTCAGATTATGAAAATGATCAAAAAAATCGGTTCTTGTCAGATCAATTTCATGCACATGGCTATTCCCTACAGGAATGGCCTGACCCGTAACCCCGGCAAAACGATGGTTATGACGTTCTTCGCCTTCTTCGGCCAGTTGGGTACTGCCTTCAAATTCATGTACATGCCGCTGCGGCTTTTTGGAAGATGTTTTTTTCGTTGAGATTACGGCCTTTTTTTTCGGCATCTGTAAAATCCTCCTCCATTCTAACATTGCTAAGGCTAACAACATCTTATTAGGGCAAATGCATAAACGTTCTAGGCGAATATCACGTCTCTCGGTTCGGTTTGCCTTAACGAGCACCACGCGAAGAAGGCACTCCAGGTTGGAGTGCCTTCGCATAATGAACATCCGAGAAAGTCCGGACAGACGGAACGGTTACTTGGTTGAGTCACTTCATTTTTTCTTCAAAGTCCGCCGACGGATTGCGGCGGGTCTACAGCATGGCTTTCTTGCCTTTGAAATGGCTTTCGCGGTGCGTCTGCGCCGGCTTACATCCGGTTTCATTCTTCTCATTTTCGCAGTCAGGGTATTATTGAGCTTTTTTCACCATTGGCCGGTTGTTCTTCTTCCGGGCGCTCCCTAATTTCTTGTTTTTCAGATAAGAACTCGCGGCATTTTGTGCGATCACTTTACTTTGCTTGGCAACCGAGCACTGAGCCGAATTAATGATTGGATCACTTGATGGAATAATGGGATACATCAGGTTTTGTGGATTATTGCTGTGGGCACTGCCAGGGTTCGAAGGATCATTGATCGTAAAACTCCCGGGGTTGCTGTCGTCCAAAAAGCGTCCAAATAATACATGGCCTGCCTCATGCGCAAATGCATACGTGTCAATAGCTCTACCACTCAATACAACACGGCCTGTGAGTCCATAATCTGTTGTGCTCCGGAAAAAGGTGAATTCCGGCCCACCATTTCCGATCGATCCCGGCGATAAGCTGTCTCCGCTTAGATAAACAACGTATATGGCGGTCGCATCATTAAGAGTGTTTCTCGCTTGAGTAATCAGATTCGCTACTCTTGGGTCATTGACGTTAGACACGGTACTCGCATCGATCGTGACATCCGGATGATAGAATATTCTTAATGAAGCAAATCGAAGGCCGCAGCTTACACCCGGAGCAAAACCAGTTCCCCATGCTGCATTTGCGAGGGTTAAATCGTTATTAAACCTGGCTTGGCGTTCTTCGGCCGTTGCACTCGACCGTGCACCGTTCGTAAAAATACCTACGACACGAATGGTAGAGGCCATCTATCGTCATCTCCTTTTAACTGAAGTCATTCTAGTAGATGAAAAAGGAGCATAGATGGCCTGGATCAATAGATTAGGGAACCTGGCTCAATTTTTTTTAGATCCGTACAGCTGACCGCATGCTGCGTTAATATCGGAACCGAACTGGGTTCTGACGGTAACATGGACTCCTTTGGTCTTTAAGATTTTAAGGAACATGCTGATTCCGCTGTGATCCGATTCTTTATAACTTTGCGGGGTGGCCGTGGTGGCATTGTAAGGGATGAGATTGACGTGGTATAAATGTTCCCATGGTCCTCTTTCCCGCAGTAAATCAGCAACCGCTTCAGCGTGTTTGGCCGAGTCGTTGATTCCCCTCAAAAGGATATAAGCAATGTATACCTTTCGTTTCGTCGTTTGAATATGCTCATCAAGCACTTTCATCACTTCTTCCAGCGGAAAATGATGATTGATGGGCATGAGCTCGCTTCTCTGATCCGGAAATGGGGAGTGAAGAGAAAAGGTTAGATTCATCTGCGGAAAATCCTTCATTAATTTCTTTACTCCAGGCAGTATGCCTATCGTAGACACCGTAATTCTCCGATGCCCCAAGCCGAAAAGCTCAGGATCCGTCAGCACATGTAAGGCATCAAATACATACGGATTTGCAAGGGCTTCGCCCATCCCCATAAAGGACACGCTGTCCAATGGGTAGCCATTCAGGTGGAAATAAAGAAGCTGGTCCGTGATTTCATCCGCTGTGAGATTTCTCTTCAACCCCAGCGTTCCCGTAGCGCAAAAGGTACAGCCAAACCCGCAGCCGCACTGGGATGAGATGCAATAGGATTCCCACCCGTTTTTATAACTTAACTTTACGGACTCGATGTGCTCGTCGCCAGGGATGGCAAAAAGAATTTTGCTAACTTGCTTGGACTGCTGCACGATTTTGGGCGTAATGCCCAGCACAGGGTTGCCAATCTCCTTGATTAATTCGTTCCTTACGGCTTTTGGCAAGCTCGTCATTTCTTCAAAATGTCCGATTTTTTGCTTGAAAATAGCCTCTGTGATTTGCTTGTATCTATAATCCGGTTGTTTCAGGATAGACAGGATCTGGCGGATTTTTTCATATTTCGTGATGTGCTTCAACGTTAACGATCTCCTTTTACACGGAGACAACGCAAAAAAGGCACCGGTTTACCGGTGCTTTCTTGCGATACATTAACCTAGCTATACACAAACAAGCGACTATCCTATAAAGAAGTCACCCGCGATATCTACGCATAGAAGGATAAAGCTCCGGTATCCGATTTGTAATTTGGTGAACCTTGCCCAGCATTGCTCCCGAAGACAGGTTCACCTGATCATCTACAATCTCAGAAATCGTCATCGCTCTATCCCTCCTGTTCATTTGATATGGATGAAACTATCACAAAATACCTCTTCCCGTCAAGCGTTTGTCATGCTGCCCGTGAATAATAAGCGTTGTGGGTTCAGATAACGGACCGGCCTGCTCATGATGCAGCGTCGATATTTTGTTATTTATGCTAGTACCCTACGCTATCAGTCCATACCTCTTTCCTCTTTGATCATAGGATACATAGAACTTGATTAAAGGAGGACTTACAATGGCGGAACAAGTAAAGGTTAGCCCGCAATTCAAAAAGCTTTGTACCCAATTCGGAAAGATATTGGGGGGCGAATCGGAAATTGAGGCAGGTCCGGTTTGTTTTGTTACGCGGATGACGAATTTAAGAGAAACCATTTTGGGAAAAAGAACACGTTCCCCTTTGGTTCAAATGCAAATGTTTTCCTTCGAGTCTCTTGATAAGTCGGGCCGCGCGCTTTGCTTGGGTGAAACGGCCGTTCACCAAAATCAGGTGAATCGGTTGATGTCGAACCTCCGTAAACGCGGGATTAAAGTAACCGCAGTTCATAACCACTGGCTGAAAGAGCAGCCTCGCTTAATGTATATGCACTGGGAGTCTATTGACAATCCGGTTGCATTTGCCAGAAAAACAAAGGAATCCATTAAATTCCTGGGCTAACACGGTTAAACGGGCAGGTTCATTTATATCATTTATGGGAGGATGATTTCGGATGGCGCAAGTTAAAGTAAGTCCTCGCTTTAAAAAGCTTTGTGACGAATTTTCAGCTATTTTAGGTGGAACCGAGCACGAAATTACGAAAGGTCCGGTTTGTTTCGTCTCCAGAAATCGGGTCATCAGAGCCTCGATTTTAGGAAGACGTACCACTTCTCCTTTGGTCCGCTATCAACTTTTCTCCTTCGAATCCCTGAACAGTTCAGGCAAGGCACTCTGTTTAGGCGAAACCGCTCTCTTCCAAAATCAAGTCAACCGCTTGCTGAGCAATCTCCGCAAAAACGGGATTAAAGTAACGGCCGTCCACAATCACTGGTTATTCGAGAATCCGCGCTTGATGTACGTTCACTGGGAGTCGATCGATGATCCCATTGCATTTGCCAGAAAAACCAAAGAATCCATTAAGTTTTTGGGCTGAGGAGCAACAAGGAGCAAAGCGCTTCATGATAGTGGCTGCACCCCAAATAAAAGTCCCCGGGTTTCAAACTCGGGGACTTTTGTGTTCTTGATGAATAAGATGGGCCATTACTCTTCGTCGCCCTCGGATGGCTGTCTTCTGCCTTTTTTATCCGGTGAGACCAATTGCCTGGCGATCGTATAACCAATAAGGAAAGTAGCGGCGGATGTATTCCCGTCCACCGTAAATGGGATGATGGAAGCATCTGCAACGATCAGATCCTCTACCCCATGCACATGACCCGTTCGATCCACTACTCCTCCCTTTTTTAACGGGGCCATACGAAGGGAGCCTTGCTGGTGATGATTATGGTCGAAATTCTGTTTAATATACTCCTCCAACTGGGAGTCGTCCTCAATCATATCCAGTGTCGGCGAAACAAGCTGGTATGACGGATCGATGGATGCGAGTTCTGCCGCTATATTTTTCACATAAGTTCTAAAAATATTTTTAACGGCTTCCATGTCATCCGGATTGTCGAGAAATCCTTCATCCGCAAGCACGATTTTAAGCGGATCCTTGTTCTGTATCTTAATCGAGCCGCGGCTCTTGGGGCGCAAGTAAAGAACCGCTAAAGTTAACGTGCTGTCAGAACCAATGCCAATCAGTTGAACAGCCCGGCGATTGCTGTTTACACCCGTCGGATCAGGCAAAAAGGCTCCCCCTGTATAAAGTGCATCCGGGTCATTCGCAGGCAGGGCAGAATCGTTCGGATTCGTAGTGAACACCGCAGTGTTAAGCGTGTGATTTCTCAATCTCTTCCCTACGTTCGGGTTACTGAAAACCACTGGGATCCCAGCTTCTTTAAGTAGAGCAGCCGGGCCTATTCCGGACAGCATTAATAGCTGAGCGCTATTGATGCCCGCAGATATAATGACCTTTTTTTGGGCGTAAGCACGAATGCGTCTTCCTTCTTTCAGGAATTCGACCCCTGTGGCGCGTTTCTTGTCAAAAAGCACGCGCAGAGCCGTTGAATTAAAGAACACTTTTAGTTTCCTGCCGTCTACACCGCGGCCGGAAGGCGTCATGATGTCCGGGGAGAGAAAGGCTCTGGAGGAATTTTCTCTTCGGCCATTAGGATTTTGATACAACTGCCAGCGGGTAAATGGACCCAGGGGAGTTTTAGGATCGTTGTAATCAAGGATCTCGGGATAGCCTGTAGCTCTCTCGATAGCCGTCGTGAGCTTTTCCGCCATAGACGTAGGGTTTACCGGGGCCTGCCTGATATCGATCCGCCCATTGAATCCACGGGCGTTTAGATCATCGGTTTCTCCGTTATACTTCTCTAATTTCTTGAATCGGCGAATGGCCCGTCTAGGTGACCACAGCGGACCTAAGAGCTTTTCCCATTCCCTGAAAACGGCTGATGTAGGACGTACATACTGCTCACCGTTAATCGATGACCCTCCGCCTAAAAGGCGTCCCGTTGTCCATTCAAATGCCCGTTCATCCAGCTCCTCTTGCGGAACCCCTTCCCCCTGCCAAAAAATATTGGGGAAAGAACTGTTCTTCCAATTCCAGAGCGAATGTAGAATCCTTAATGGGTGTGTCTTTATCGTTGTTCCCACCGGCCTCCAGGACAAGAACCGATACTTCTTTGTTATCACTTAATGTTTTGGCGATGACGGCGCCAGCAGGACCCGTTCCTACGATAATATAATCAAAGGTTAATTTTCCGCTCATCTAAGCTCTCCTTGTTATATGGTCTAATGTAAGGATATTACATTGACCTGTACCATGTTCCTGAGCGGAATTATAGGAAAGCTCGAACCTCTATTTACTAAAAAAGGCATCCGAACATATTCATGTAACGAAACAAAAAATAGCTTTGCAGCGTCACCTGGATTATTACCCACCCGGTAGCCCGACTTAAATAAAAACGCCTGATCCATTAAGGATCAGGCGAAGGACACGTGTTTAGTTACAGCTCATACACGAGCGATGAGAGCTATCATCACATCCACCTTACGAGCACTTACTGTACCCGCAGTTGCCGCAAGTTTTGCAGCCCTCGATATTGATCAGTGCCGCAGCACCGCAGGACGGACACAGGTCCACCGAGGCCTTCGGCGCATCATGGCTGTGCGAGTGTGTGCCGCCATGGTCCGCCGTCTCCGGTGCCAGCGTAGCCGCCACGGGAGCAGGCTCTGGATGATCTTCGTCGATGCCGCTCTGCACATGCGCTTCCAGCGCCTTGGCGACCGCGTCGGCGATCGATTCCACGCGGTTGACGCCAAAGCCGATCGCGCCGGACCCGCCGATGCCCTTCAGGTGCTTGATCAGCAGCTCCACTTTGTGGCCATGGTCGCCGTAGCGGAGGAACAGGGAGCAGACGCGGCCCAGCGCTTCCGCCATGGCGAACACATCGGAGCCTGCCTTGCCGACGTTCAGGAAGATCTCACTCGGAATGCCGTCGAGGTCGTTGATCGTAATGTACGCCATGCCGAACGGCGTATTGATCTTATAGGTTGCGCCGCGCAGCACCTGCGGCCGGCGCTTGTACTGCTTATCCACTACGGAGCTCTGGCTGCTTGCCACGGCAGCGGCTACCTGGGCACCCGCCTGCTCTGCGGCAGCCGGTACGGCAGCCTCGGAGGCAGCTGTTTCCGCAGCCGGAGCGGCCTTCGCTTCGCTCTTGTCTTCCTTCTTCTCCGTTTGTAGCACCTGCACATCGCGGCTGCCGTCACGGTAGATCGTCACGCCCTTGCAGCCAAGGTCGAACGCCAGCTCATACAGCCGCTTCGTTTCCTCGACCGTGAAGTCGGCCGGGCAGTTTGCAGTCTTCGAGATGGAACTGTCCACCCAGCGCTGAATGGCAGCCTGGGCGCGGATATGGTCTTCCGCCGTCAGATCCATCGCCGTCACGAAGTAATCCGGCAGTTCTTCGCCCGGATTGGCGTCCAGCCAGTCCTGCGCGATCGGTACGAACTGTTCGTCGAAGCCGAGACGGCTCTGACGGAAGTATTTAAACGCGAAGTATGGCTCGATACCGGTCGACGTGCCGACCATCGTCCCCGTACTGCCGGTCGGCGCCTGAGTAATGACGGTCACGTTGCGCATGCCCTTCTCACGGATGGCCGTGCCGACTTCCGGGAACGCCTCGGTCATATTTTTCATAAATCCGCTCTGCAAATACGGATCCGCGTCAAACGCCAGGAACGAGCCTTTCTCTGCCGCAATGTCGGCCGATGCCAGGTACGCTTCGCGGGCGATAAACCCGTACAGCTTGTCGAGGAATTCAAGCGATTCCGGACTGCCGTACCGGATGTTCAGCTTGATCATCAGCTCCGCAAGACCCATCGAACCGAGGCCGATCCGGCGCTCCTTCTTCTGGTTTTTCTCGTTTTCTTCAAAATGGTACGGCGTCGTGTCGATGACGTTATCCAGGAAACGCACGGAGTAACGCGTCACCGTCGCCAGTTCATCCCAATCCACGTCATGCTTCTCTTCATCGTAGAACTTGGAGAGATTCATCGCGGACAGGTTGCAGACGCCCCATGCCGGAAGCCCCTGCTCGCCGCACGGATTCGTGCAGATGATCGGGTTGAAGTACCAGCTGTTAGACATCTGGTTGTAATATTCCATAAAGACGACGCCCGGCTCGGCCGATTTCCACGCCGATTCGATAATGGTATGCCAGATTTCGCTCGCCTTCACCGTCCGGTACGGAATGACGGCATGGCCGCCCTGCTTCCATTTCTCAAGGTCGCCGTCCCACAGCTCGTCGTAATCCGGATCTGTCGTATCCGGGAATACCAGCTCCCAGTCCAGGTCCTCCTTGACTGCCTTCATGAAATCATTGCTGACACAGACGGAAAGGTTGGCGTTCGTCACTTGTCCCATCGTCTGTTTGACCGTATAAAATCGAGCACGTCCGGGTGCCAGTCGTTGATCATGAGCATCAGCGCGCCGCGCCGGCTGCCGCCCTGCTCAATCAGGCCGGTCGTGTAGCTGAACAGTCCGCCCCAGGATACCGCACCGCTCGAGGATCCGTTCACGCCCTTGACCACGGCTCTGCGCGGACGGAGCGAGGACAGATTGATGCCGACACCGCCGCCCCGCGCCATAATTTCGGTCATCTCGGACAGCGTCGCCATGATACCGCCGCGGCTGTCCTTCGGCGAAGGAATGACGTAACAGTTAAACAGCGTCAGCTCGTCACTGGCACCCGCTCCGGCGGCAATCCGCCCGCCCGGAACGAGCTTCCAGTCTTCCAAAATGTAGCGGAACTTCTCTTTCCACTCGGCCTGCAGCTCCGGCGTCGGCTCCGCCGATGCCATGGCTCCGGCCAGCCGGTCCCACATTTCCTCAGGCGTCTTCTCGATATTCAGCGTCAGCTTCTCGACATCCGTCTCCACCAGCTCGCCGCGGCGTGTTTTTACCGTCGCCCGTTTCCCCTCGCGCGATACGATCTCGCCGACTTCCTTTGTCGGAAACTTCGGATCATCCTTGGTCAGTACAAGTACAACGTCCCCTACTTTGGCGTGATTCGGGTCCGGGTCCTTCCATGCATACCGGTCCAAAAAGATTTTTTCGCTTAACCCCTCAAGCTTCTGTTTGCTCTGAACTTGATTCACTGTTACATTCTCCTCCCATGACTGTTCTGCCGAACGTATCGGCTCCGGTTCCGATCAGCGGATGGTGTCGGTCTGCCGACTGCGCTAAAAGTGCCGGTTCACTTCCAGGAAAAAGGCCTGTATGTAGCCGGGTTCCTTCCATTCAATAAACGAAATAACCCCATTTAAAACGCAAATCCGCTCGTCATGTACCATATATTGTGTGCATAGATGATTATACTATACCACATATTGTTACTCCACGCTTTAATCCTGAAATTTAGACCATGAAAGCTCTTCACTCTGGGACAACCTTTGCTTTTCTCCGCCAATCTCACTTTTTTGCTTCAGTTCCTTTGAAAAAAATTGTGAAAATCAGCGGATGCCTTCATCCATACGGAGGTTATGAACTCTCCGGTTTACGTGCATACTACTGTTACGCGAGATTACGAACCTATGAAGGAGGTACAAGGCTTGAAAACTTCTCATCTCGGTAGCGGGGCGCAGGCCGGGGACCTTCCCGTTCCCCTGAATATTGACCGCAGCTGGCTGGATAACCTCGAATCCCGCCTGGATAAAGGCGGCCCCTGGGGTGACTTCCGGCTGTTTCAGCTGGCCGTTCAAGGCGAAGAGGCGCGGCTTGTGACGAGCTTTGACGAGCTGCAGTGTGTGAAGCATTTGCAGGACCTGTCCCCCCTTCCCCATCAGATCGACACGGCACGGAGGGTGCTGTTTGAGATGTCCGGCAGAGCTATTCTGGCCGATGAGGTCGGACTGGGCAAGACGATCGAAGCGGGACTCATTTTAAAAGAATACATGGTGCGCGGGCTTGTATCCAAAGTGCTGATTCTGGTGCCCGCCTCCCTGGTGCTTCAGTGGGTACGCGAGCTGAACAGCAAATTCGGCATCCCGGCGGTCGCGCAGAAAAAGGCTTATTCCTGGCATTCCGACGTCGTCGTCGCCTCCATGGATACCGCCAAGCGCGAGCCCCACAAGGACATGCTGATGGAGCAGGAATACGACATGCTCATTATCGACGAGGCGCACAAGCTGAAGAACAAGAAGACGACGAACTATCAATTTATCCAGAAGCTGCGGAAAAAGTACTGCCTGCTGCTGACCGCGACGCCGGTTCAAAACGATATGAGCGAGCTCTTCAACCTCATTACGCTGCTGAAGCCCGGCCAGCTCGGGCGGCAGGGGGATTTTGCGGCCAACTTCGTCGTCGGCAAACGGCAGGCGAAGAACGAGGACCAGCTCCGGGATGAGCTGGCGAAGGTGATGATCCGCAACCGGCGCGGCGAAGGCCCTGTGCAGTTCACCAAGCGGACGGTACGCAACGTCAGCCTGCAGCTCTCTCCTGAGGAGCAGGCGCTGTACGACGGTGTGACTTCTTTCGTCAAGAACCAGTACAAAGCGTCCGGGGGCAACCTCAGCAGCATGCTATCCCTGGTCACGCTGCAGCGCGAGGTGT
>NZ_PCZT01000084.1:0-1155 GCF_002968895.1 Paenibacillus sp. AR247
CTTCGACCTGCTCCCCAAGCAGCACGTCCAAGATGGCGTTGTTGACCTGATGGAGTCCAAGGTAATCGGTATTGAACATGAGAGTTACCGCGATACCCGGTTCGGGCAAGACAACCAGATTGGAACGAAATCCCGTGTCCGATCCGCCATGCGCTTTCGCTTCCAGCCCCTTATACGGTCCCATGAACCAGCCCAGGCCAATGTTCCGGTAATAACCGAAATCGTCAGCCGGTGCATGGCTTTGCCACAGCTCCTCAATGCTGGACGGCTGCAGAACGGGTGCAGTGCCCCATTTTCCCCCGTTTAAGTAAGCCGCCGCGTAGCTGCACGATTCCGCCGCACTCGTCAGCAAGGTGGAGCTTGGACCATGCGCCCGGTTATACGGATAAACGCGGCTGACCTTCGCTCCAAAGGAAGAGCCCATCCCCATAATGTGCGGGGCGGCAAGCAGGCCCTGGTCTGCATCCGGCATCGTATAGGTGCTCGTTTCCATGCCAAGCACATCCAAAATATGCTCCTGCATGTACTGTTCAAAGGAAACCCCCGAGACCTTCGCGATGACATCACCGAGAACCTCAAAGGCTATGTTGCTGTAAGCATATGTTCCCTGACCGGGTTCCCATAACAGCTCTCGGTTCGATACGCTGCGAACGTAACGCTCCAGCGCTCCTGCATCCAACTGAGGCCGATCCCATTCATAATCATCCTCATCCGGCATTCCTGAGGTATGGGTGAGCATGTGCCTGATCGTGATATCCCGATAACGCGTGTCCTCCAGCCTGAAGTAAGGCAGGTACGCGGTCACTTTCTCATCCAGCTTGATTTGTCCGCGTTCCACGAGCTGCATAACCGCCGTAGCCACATAGGTTTTGGAAATTGAAGCCATGTGAAACAGCGTATTCTCATCCACCAGGGCTCCGGTCTCTTTACTTTTCACACCAAATCCTTTGGCGTAGACAGGCTCGCGATTATACACGATTCCTACAGCCATGCCCGCCGCCGCGCCATCCTGCGCGATATAATCATTCAGCAGCTGGTCCAGCCGCTTCGTTATCTGCTCTACGTTTGGCATCCTATAGCCTCCATGGATCGAATATTTGTATTCTGTTGTCAGCAACCTCATACTCTTACCAATGGAAGCACCGCCTTCCTGGA
>NZ_PCZT01000085.1:0-652 GCF_002968895.1 Paenibacillus sp. AR247
AATCGAGCCAAAGCCATCCCGCAAAAGTGTCGAGGGACAAGAACATGGTCCCAATGAAAGCCGCTATTTTAGCAGTTTTATTGTTTATCGGTACAAGTTCTTGTCCCGAAGAAAAGACAAGAACTTGTACCGATTGCCGTAAAGGACAAGAACTTAATCCGATTAGATAAGCATCAAACTACATTTCACTACACTAATTCATTAAGCTAACGGGCAGGTTAACGCAAAAAAGACGCACCGCTAATCGGTGAGTCTTTTTGAACATGAGCAAAGAGTCTATATTCCGTCTTAAATCTTTAAATCACTTTAATTCAATAATAATGATGTATCACTGGTAGTTGAAGACTTTTTGTTCATGACGGTATAACACATATTATGGTTCTAAAAAGCACCTAAATGGGGAACGCTATCTTAGCATCAAAGAAAAAGTGTTCACGGAAATTAAAAACCATATTACGAAATTATAAGTTGGTTTTTGTATTAAAATAAGGTTCAACGAATTTCCAGGTTCGCTCAAAATCGTCTTGCGTGTCCTCATCCCAATACTCAGCGAACATTGGGTGATGAAAACGCGAAAACAAGCCAATCAAAACACAGTTTTTCTTGGCGGTCAGTCATACCAGAAACGGCCCCGAGGCTGTCAATCAGGTCG
>NZ_PCZT01000086.1:0-2245 GCF_002968895.1 Paenibacillus sp. AR247
GCGGCATGCTGAAAACCGCTATCCTGGAAAATCCAAAGTTAACCGGGCAAATGATTGAAGTGGACACAGATGCAACGCCGGATAAGGCGATGGAATATATCAGAGCGAGTATGCAGGATACCGGCAGGTTCCACATCCGATACTTACACGGATCCCGTTCTGTAATGGACTGGAAGTCGGTGGAAGCTAAAGCGGAGCCCATGCCGAATCCGCAGCCCTGGAAAAATGGTGGCGTTTATGTCATTACCGGCGGCTTGGGAGGGCTCGGCTTCCACTTTGCCAAGGAAATCGGCGCGCGTGTAAAGAATGCCACGATCATCCTGTCTGGCCGGTCATCATTAATCGATCACAACAACATGATGCTGGAAGAACTGCGTTCGCAAGGGACGCTCGTGGAATATGTTCAGTCGGACATAACGAATAAGGACGAAGCCCATCAGCTCGTGCAAAAGATTGTCCAGTCACACGGAACGATCAACGGCATCATCCACGCTGCGGGTCTGATTCGGGATAGCTATCTGATCCATAAAACCGTTGGCGAGCTGCAAGACGTACTGGCTCCGAAGGTGACAGGTCTGATCAATCTGGATGAATCGAGCCGCCATGTGGACCTCGATTTTTTTGTGATGTTTTCTTCCGTATTCGGTCCGATCGGGAATTCGGGCCAAGCCGATTACTGCACGGCCAACGCCTTTATGGATGCTTATGCCGCATATCGGGACGCGCTTGTGAGCTCAGGCGAACGGAGCGGACATACCTTGTCGGTCAATTGGCCGTTATGGAAGGACGGCGGCATGCAGGTCGCCGAGTCCATTGAACGCAGCATGCTTGCGGAGCTTGGCATGGCAGCCATAGCAAGCGGAACGGGATTAGAGGCATTTTACCAGGCTTATGCCTCCGGCGCGAACCAAGTCCTGATCGTAGAGGGCAACCCGGGCTTATTCTACTCCCGGCTCACGCGCTCCGCCAATCTTACGGATGAGGCGGTTCTGGATCGGAGTCTGATTCAACCGGACAGCGAAATCCGGCCAGCCGGTTATTCTTCGCCGCAGCTTTTGCAGGAACAATCGGAGAGCTTGCTGAAGCAGCTCATTTCCGGCGTCTTGAAAACGCCGGCATCCCGGATCGATGCCGAAGCACCGATGGAGCAGTACGGGATTGATTCGATCATGACGACCCAATTGACCCGCGAACTGGAAAAGACGTTTGGTTCCTTGTCCAAAACGCTCTTTTTTGAGTATCAAAATATCCGTGAGCTGACAGGCTACTTCTTACGGGAGCATAGGGATTCGATGCTGAAAGCCCTTGGAGGAGAGGAGCGGGCTTCGGCATCACAAGTCCAAACCACGGAATCCAAGGTTCCGGTTGACATGGACTATGATGGGCAAGGACTTCTCCTCGCCAACCGGCGCCGTCCAAGGTTTGTTGCGCAGGAGACCGCCAGAACGGCGGGCGCGGGCAGTGTCTCAGGCAGATTTGATGTCGCCGTCGTCGGGGTGGCTGGCCGTTATCCCGGAGCGGGCAATGTCAATGAATTTTGGGAAGTGCTTAAAAAAGGAGGGACTGCATTACGGAGATCCCGGATGAACGCTGGGATTACCGCATGTATTTTGACGAGGACCGGACGAAACCCGGGAAGGCTTACAGCAAATGGGGAGGCTTTATCGATGGGGTGGACTTGTTTGATCCGCTCTTTTTTCATATCTCTCCGCGCGAAGCCGAATTGATGGATCCTCAAGAACGTCTATTCTTACAATGTGTCTATGAAACGATGGAGGATGCCGGATACACCCGGGACGCATTAGCGGATTCGGGAACGGTCGGTGTCTACGTGGGATCCATGTATCAGGAATACCAACTGTACGGAGCACAGGAGCAGGCGCATGGGCGTCAGATCGCGCTGCCTGGATTGCCGGCGTCGATCGCCAACCGCGTGTCGTATTTTTGCAACTTCCATGGCCCAAGCCTGACGATAGATACGATGTGCTCATCCTCGCTGACGGCCATTCATCTGGCCTGCCAGAGCCTGCAATCGGGTGAAAGCGATGTCTGCTTCGCGGGTGGAGTCAATGTATCCATCCATCCCAATAAGTATTTGTACCTTTCCCAGGGCCAATTCATTTCCAGCAGGGGACGGTGCGAAAGCTTCGGACAGGGCGGAGAAGGTTACGTTCCGGGCGAAGGAGTCGGCGCCGTTCTGCTGAAACCCTTGGCCAAAGCCGTCGAAGACGGTGATCAAATTTAT
>NZ_PCZT01000087.1:0-351 GCF_002968895.1 Paenibacillus sp. AR247
AAAGCGCAGATTCGTTTCGTATCTAGTTTTCAGGGAGTCAAAATTGCTGATTTCACTCCAAGCGGGTGAGAGAAGCGTGTATGACTTTCAGCATTTGGCGATGCTGAAACCTGAATTATGCATTTGGTTATTAACCAATGCTCCGTTTGGTGGCGATAGCGGAGGGGTTCCACGCGTACCCATCCCGAACACGACCGTTAAGCCCTCCAGCGCCGATGGTACTTGGACCGAAGGGTCCTGGGAGAGTAGGACGTTGCCAAGCGATACATATTCCCTGATAGCTCAGTTGGTAGAGCACTCGACTGTTAATCGAGTTGTCACAGGTTCGAGTCCTGTTCGGGGAGCCACTTG
>NZ_PCZT01000088.1:0-3189 GCF_002968895.1 Paenibacillus sp. AR247
TGTCTCTAACATCGCCCAATGCCCAGGGGATGAAGACAGCAATGAAGCAAGCTTTCCGCCAGTCCGGCATCGATCCGAGGACGGTTTCGTACATCGAAGCGCATGGGATTGCGTCTCCCATGGCAGACGGAGTCGAAATCCATTCCCTCAAAACAGGCTATCTCGAGATGGCGGAAGAAAACTCCTCCAAACCGTGGAATGATCCGTGCTATATCGGTTCGCTTAAGCCATTAATCGGACACTGCGAGGTCGCTTCAGGAATGGCGTCTCTCATCAAAGTGCTCTGCGCTTTCCGGCATAAGGTGATACCTGGAATACACGGTTTTACGGAGCCGAGCAGCCAAATTTCCTTGAATGGCAGTCCGCTGCGGCTGACCTCGGAGCACTTGACTTGGTCCGCATTGACGGATGCGGAAGGGCGGGAGCTTCCACGGAGGGCCGCGTTGAACAGTTTCGGGATCGGAGGGGTGAACGGACATATCCTTCTGGAGGAGTACACCTCTCAACATACGAAGGCGGCACAGGAACATCCATCAAACAGGAAGCACCTATTTGCTTTGTCTGCGCGAAACGGGGACCGCTTGAAAGCCTATGCCCGTCAGATGCTTGAGTATGTCGAGGGCATGGAGCGTCTGCCGCTCGCGGACATGGCGTTTACGCTTCAGCTGGGCAGAGAAGCCATGCATTCGCGCCTCGCCCTGATCGCCGGCACCCGTGAGGAACTGCTTGCCGGATTAAGTGCATTTTTGCAGGATGGCAAAATAACCGGATCAACAGTATCTTGTGCGGTTTCTATTGCCGTCGGCAGCGCAGAAAGCCCGCCAAAGGATGTTTCGGAGCAGGATGTAGCCGAATGGATAGCAGCTGAAAATATTCAGAAGCTTGCGGCTTATTGGGTACAGGGCGTCAGGGTGCCATGGGAGCAGCTGTATCAAGGAAGCAAACAACGCCGAATCCCGCTGCCGACTTATCCATTTGAAACCAGAAGGTGCTGGCGCGAAGTCCCGATGAGCCGCCGGGACGCGGAGGGTACAGCCAAGATGAATAACCTGGCCTGGGAGGAGACGGAGGCAGCCGCTGCCGCCATACAGGCAGGCAAACGAATCACTGGAGTCGTAAGCGCCCTGCTTGGGATGGATCCTGAAGAAATGAATCCCGACCTTCCGCTGGATCAATATGGACTCGATTCGATTCTGTTCATGCAGCTGCTGCAGCGGCTGCAGCAGCACATCGATCCGGGAATCGACTTATCGAGCCTTCAGGAATGCCATACTCTTAAAGATTTGATTCGGATTGTCCCGCCATCCGTTGTCCAAACACAGCGGGACAATCCCATTGATGGCGAACAGCGGGTTATACGCGAAGTCAGGACATGGCCAGCCTTTCCGGAGCTGATTTTGCTGAACTCAGGTTTCCGGACGCTGCGGCCGGTTTTCTGGTTTCACGGCGGCCTTGGCGGCGTAGAGATGTACCAGGATCTATCACGCCAGAGCGATCGACCATTCTATGGCATTCAGGCAAGAGGATGGATGTCTGAGCGGGCGCCGCTTCAGGGGGTGGCCGCTATGGCAGCCTATTATGTGCATATGATTCTCTCCGTGCAACCCGAGGGGCCGTACGATCTGGGCGGCTACTCCCTTGGCGGCGTGTTGGCCTACGAAGTTGCGAGACAGCTTCAAGAGCTGGAGCACAAGGTAAATACCATTGTCATGCTCGATTCCCCGTATGGCGAAGCTTTTCAGCAAGGGGAGATTTCCAGGCCGACAGCGGTGCTGCAGGCGGTCAATCTCGCCTTGGCTTCAAACCAATTTCAGCGTCCGGACACTTTTGCCGAAGCCCTCATCCACAGGGACGAGCTGGAGCTTGCCTCGGACGAAGAAGGGCTCCTGCGGCAGCTTATACAGCTAGGTTACGGGCGGGGTTTAACCAAAACGGAGCAGCAGATCCGCGCGATGATCGATGCAAATATCAAAATGCAGCACGCATACCAGTTTGACCGTTTCTCGGTGAAGCCGCTCAGTAATGCAGCGGAGATCACCTGCTATTATTTCCGTAACAAACGAGGCTTGATTTTCGGAGAGCTCGAACCGTACTTTTCCATTCACGAAGACACAACACCATTGGACCAAGCGGCTTATTGGGAAGAATGGGAGCGGCAGTTCCCCAACATTCACATGATTGACATCGATCCCTCCAATCATATGGTGCTGCTCTCGGAACCTCAGTCTTATGAGAAGATCTACGAGTTCTGCGCCCGGTTATACTCGAAGGAAGGTGTTTCGGAGGCATTTCTGAACGATTTTAAAAGAAGAACGGCAAACGCGATAAGCGGCTAAGCGCGCTTCCCGGTCGTGAGGCTGTATGCTCCGCCATTCGACCGGGACCTGCGCTTCCGCTGAAGAACAGGAGAGGAGGGGAGCTCAACTGAGCTATGATGTTTATCCGCTGCGAACCGTTTCCCTGCCTTTTATCAATTACACGTATATCGTGGTGGATTCCCGCACACGCCAAGGCATGCTGGTTGATCCGGCTTGGGACATCCAAATCATTACAGGTAAACTGAAGGAGCTGCAAGTGAAAGTGCAAGGAATCCTGCTGACGCATTCCCATCAAGACCATGTTCATCTAGCATCAGAGTTAACGGAAATTTACGGTTGTGCCGTTTACATGTCCGCGATAGAGGTAGATGACTATGGGTTCAGATGTAAAAATTTGAAAAAGGTGTATGATAGAGAGAGACTGCGCTTTGGAGAAACTACGGTGACGTGCATCTGGACGCCAGGGCACACCTCGGGAAGCATGTGCTACTTTCTGCGGGAATGCGTGTTCACTGGGGATACGCTTTTCATTGAAGGGTGCGGGGGATGTCAATTTAGAGGGAGCTCAGCAGACCAGATGTTTGACAGCATTCAAAAAATCAAAGCCAGTGTTACACCCGACATGCGCGTTTTTCCCGGCCATTCGTTCGGTGAAGCTCCCGGTGCAAGCTTTTCCCACTTGTATGACCGGAACATTTACGTGCAGCTGGAGTCCCGCAAGCACTTTGTCGACTTCCGTATGAGACCAAACCAAAGCCAAGCGTACCATTTTCAATAATCTGGAGGTTACTTCAACATCATGGCAAAACCCGTCGTTTTCTTGTTTCCCGGTCAAGGCTCCCAATATTACCAGATGGGAATCGAACTTTAC
>NZ_PCZT01000089.1:0-509 GCF_002968895.1 Paenibacillus sp. AR247
CTTGCTCCGTTCCATGGGTATCCCAGTTCCCATAGATAGGATGACCTCGATCCGCTGAGCTAGACGGTTCAAACTCGTCATTCAGCCCTACCAGGCTTTCCCATGGAGACACGTAGGAGGTGGTGACTGAGGCATCAACCGCTGCATTCGGATTGACCGGAACTGGCGGATCGACAACGGGCGGCACCGGTTTATCTTCTGCCAGGCCGGCAATCTCGGCGCCGGATAACGCGCGTTGATACAGCTTGATCTCATCGAGCGTTCCGGCCCAATAATGATCATCGCCCTGCGACCTTCCGATATAAAAAGAAGTCCCGCTATTCAAAACGGACTTGACCGTACCTGGATTTACATTCGTGCTTCTGGCCAATTCAGCGCCATCTAGGTAAAGAACGGCGGTCTTGCCAGATAGAGTGAGCGCTGCATGATGCCATTCACCTGGGGTCAGCCCCGGCCCGGAAATGAACGTACTTTCTCCTTTCCCAGGCTGAGAAACAGTAAAGCCGATA
>NZ_PCZT01000090.1:0-517 GCF_002968895.1 Paenibacillus sp. AR247
AGCAGCCCGAAGTGAACCGGCTCAACGCCGTAGTCTCCCCACGGAACGCCGGTTTCGATCAATTCATCACGAACAAACAGGATTCGGGCCAGGTACCCGCATAATGCTGCTTCAAGCCGTTCCTTGACATGATTTACAAGCGGTTGTTGAGCGGTAATTCGTTCTTCAATCTTTCCGGTTTTCTTGCCCTGCAGCAGGTAATCCAGAAGACGCTCGGCATATGCCCTGAGCCGTTCAGCATTTTTGGCGGATAATGGCACGGCCGTTCTCGTTACCCGTTGGTTTTCATTTCTGTCCTGCTGCTCAATGTTTCTGGGCGGTCCTACATATTCCTCCAGCAAAAGGTGGGCGTTGGAGCCTGTTGCCCCAAAAGAGCTTAGGCCGGCACGCCTAGGCAAGGTTACCTGTAACCCGTTTTGCTCTACCACAGGATGCATCCACGCCTCCGTCTTGTTCTGGACATAAAACGGNGAGCGGTCGAAATCAATATAAGGATTCAGCTCTTCCGCATGCAGGG
>NZ_PCZT01000091.1:0-1323 GCF_002968895.1 Paenibacillus sp. AR247
AAACAAGACAAGAATGTAAGAGACGGAATTTGCCGAAAATTTTGTAATATCAATTAATATCGGCGAAATATAAGTGAACGACTGTAAAAACTCCTCCAAAACCAAACACTGTCATTAAAAGAGCAACATGAACAGCTGGTCGACGCAGTACACCGAGCTCCTGCCTTAGGCTGGATGGAGATGCTTTTACTTTTGGCACGAGTATGGATATTCCAATCCAAGCAATCAATCCTATTACTGTGATCGTCCAAAAAGTGGATCTCCATCCAAAAGCTTGCCCAATAAATGTGCCGATAGGGACACCCAATATATTTGCGAGTGTCAGACCGGTAAACATGATGGCAATCGCTCCAGCCCGCTTTTCCTTAGGAACCAGTTCAGCTGCGATTACAGATCCAACACCAAAAAAGACCCATGAGTTAATGCTGCCAGGATGCGGGCTACCATTAAAACACCATAGTTCGGTGCAAGAGCAGCCAAAGCATTACCTGCTATGAAAAGAATCATTAGAAAGAGGAGCAACTGCTTTCGTTTCATTCGATGAGTCGCGACTGTGATGATGGGAGCACCTATGGCAACGCCCAGTGCATACCCAGTAATGAGTAGCCCAGCTGATGGGATGGACACCTGCAAGCTTTCTGCCACTTCAGGAAGCAACCCCATAATAATAAATTCGGTCATCCCAATCGCGAATGCCCCTAATGTTAGCGCAAGTAACGCCAATGTGGGGCTTTTACTTGCAGGTTTATTTTCTGTATTTACTGCACCCAAATAAATAACCCCCTATCCATTTATACAAAAAAGAAGCATGGGGCCACTACTTAATATAAACAGCAGCCCCATCACCCCTTTAACCTAGTTTTTCAATAACAGCTCTGGTAACAGTCAGAGTGGACTGAGGATTTTGACCTGTAATCAAATTTCCGTCAACTTCAAGATGGGGTGTCCAATCTGGCGCCGCCACAAAAATGGCTCCCAGTTCACGAAGCTTACTCTCAAGGAGGAAAGGAAGAACATTATCCAAAGCCAGTTTGTGCCTCTTCCATATTTGTGAATGCATTCACTCGCTTACCTGCTACAAGGGGCTGTCCATTCGATAATTTGACTCCTGTTAACCCTGCAGGACCATGGCACACTGCAGCAACTATTTTCCCCGCTTCATAAAAGTTACGGACCAATTGATGAAGGAGTTGATCATCCGGCAGGTCATACATTGTTCCATGACCGCCGGGCAGGAAAACCGCATCAAATTCATGGATAGATACATCACCGATACGAACTGTATTTTCAAGGTGCACTGCGGATTCTAAAATTTCGCTTGGA
>NZ_PCZT01000092.1:0-1097 GCF_002968895.1 Paenibacillus sp. AR247
CTCGATGCGGCGCTCCTGTTCCGGCTGGCCTTGGAAGCCGCCCCGGCCGGCTCGCGCCTGCACGCGACCGACGAGGAGGGCGTGCAGTTCCGAGACATCGCGGAGGCGATCGGCCGCCGACTGAAGCTACCGGCCGTCAGCATCGCCCCCGAGGACGCAGGCAACCATTTCACCTTCCTCAGCCACTTGGTAGCGATCGACAACCCGACGTCGAGCGCACTGACCCGTGACCGGCTGGGATGGCGCCCTGTGCAACCAGCACTCATTCAGGACATCGAACAGGGTCACTACTTCACAACCTGACGATTTCGTCTGATCTCAGCGCCACTTAGGGTTAAGAAAATAGAGTAGGATCGAAATTGGAATTATGTGCGTAACAGCCTGCAGATGCGCAAAACTATAAGGAGGTGTGAAACATGTCATTGCAAAATCATCGTGCCGTCATCATAGGCGGTACTTCGGGTATTGGCCTGGCGGTCGCGAAATCATTCCTAGCCCAAAGTGCTGTCGATTGGATGCTTCAAGCTCCAAAGTGTAAGAGGGCATGATGAGCGGGATTTTCTGGCGGATGGGCAAATGAAACAACTGAGGCCGTTTTCAGAGTGATCACCTGATATCTCATTTCGCTAACGGGAGACGATAGCTTAACGTTTCTTGGAGCAGCTTGCCAGCTGCTCCTTTATTTATACTGCATATTTAAACGTGCAGGCTTCGCGCATGTAGAATTCATCACCGATCTTGACTGCAAAGTCTGTAATTTCAACGATTTTCCCGTTGCCGATCATTTCTTGTCCGATAAAGGCGGCCACAGGGATTTGCTCTATCATGGCTGTATGGAAATGGATCGGGGGAGTCAGGGGCTTCAAAAAACTTTTGCTATTCATCAAGTTTCACCTCTCTCCGAGATTTTACCATATTTCAACATAAGAATGGGTACAACAAAAAGGCCGCCCAAAAGGACGGCCGGGAAGAGGAGAGACAGGTGCACCTTGTAGGAGCTTACCTATATAAACATTTTAGGTAATTAAATTATAGAGCACGCTTTCATTGTGAACCATGGTTATCAAGTCATGGAATAGCACGAAATAGACACTAGT
>NZ_PCZT01000093.1:0-1089 GCF_002968895.1 Paenibacillus sp. AR247
ATACTTTCAGGAATGGACCGATGCTCCTCTGCGGGTCATCGTCATTTCGATCGACCGGTATAAGGCGTGGGCGGAGAACGTTTCGGACAACGACCGTTTTTTGTATAAATACGCCATGCTGAATATTGTGGAGGAACTGCTTGCGAGCGCCTACCGCAGTGTGAATCTTGACCTTGGAAGAGATAAACTAGCCCTGCTGGTGCAGCACGCATCCGGCCGTGAGGGGCAGGAGCCTGATCTCCTGCATCGGCTTAGCGACGCCACACGCATGGTGCAGGGAATGCTGCGAACGGACATATCGATTGGTGCCAGCCTGCCATTCGATGACATTCTGAAGCTGAGGCTTGCGTTTTATGAGGCACAGTCTGCCGTCAGTTACCGTCTCTACCTCGGCTACCGCACAGTTATTCCGTACAGGGAAATCGAGATGTCCGGACATTCGGCGGAACCGATACAGGATGCGGCCCAAACGGCGAATCTGCTTGAAGCGGTGCAGTCGGGTTCAACGGAGCCGGTGCTCCGAATTATCGGACGACTTGGCGAACACCTGGGCAACCAGGAACCTTCACCTTCCGAAGCGCTGGCATTTTTGACGACGATCCGGAAGGGTCTGCTCAAATTGGATGGTATAAAATCCGGCACAGGATGGGATGAGGCGGAGGTTGTGCTGGAGCTCGAGACGCTGGATCTCAGCGAAATCCTTCTTTTGCTGGAAAGGGAGGCCTGCCGTCTTGCGGACCACTTCCGAAGTTTAAGCGGCAGCAAAGAATTCATGATGGTCCAGCAGATGGTCGATTTCATGAACCGCCATTTGGACGGAAATATCGGCGTGCAGGAAATCGCCGCTTCCGTTCCGATCAGCGTGAGCCTGGCCAGCCAATTGTTCAAACAGGAAATGGGCGAAACCATTCACGATTATCTTACAAGGCTGCGTGTCGAGCGTGCCGGCGAGCTGCTAATCGAAACGGATTACAAGCTATCAGAAATCGCCCGAATGGTCGGGTATCAGCATGAGAACAGTTTTATCCGGGTATTCCGCAAACTGAAGGACATTACCCCCGGAAAATACCGTGAGCACAAGAAATATAA